>CAZOVM010000001.1:0-15206 GCA_964583395.1 uncultured Pedobacter sp.
TTATACCCCATAAACCGTCATTGCGCGGAGGGACGACAAAGCAATCTTAAGAGCAGTAATTAATTTTTTTAAGATTGCTTCGTTGCCTCGCAATGACGATAATTCTTAAGTGCCATTCCGCGGCGCAGAAATGAAGTCGGAAGCCGGAAGACCTAAAATCATTGCTCATGTGAAAAGCGTCTGTGTTATTTTAAGTATCCAGTGGTGATTTGAATATTGAGTATTGTTATACCCCATAAACCGTCATTGCGCGGAGGGACGACAAAGCAATCTTAAGAGCAGTAATTAATTTTTTTAAGATTGCTTCGTTGTCTCGTAATGACGATAATTCTTAATTATACTTTTTCGGTCATAAAATAAACCTTGAGGTGGTACGCTTATTATTATAAATTAATTCCTCCTATATTCGTACATTAAATCTATGGTTAAATTCGAACGTTTTACCTTGAGCAATGGACTTAGAGTTATTGTTCATGAAGATCATACAACGCCTATGGCGGTTTTAAATGTTTTGTATGATGTAGGTGCCCGCGATGAGGACGAACAAAAAACTGGTTTTGCACATTTATTTGAGCATTTAATGTTTGGTGGATCTATAAACATACCAAGCTATGATGAGCCTTTACAAAGAGTAGGGGGTGAAAACAACGCCTTTACTTCAAATGATATTACCAACTATTATATCACTCTGCCTGCGGTAAATATAGAAACTGCTTTTTGGTTAGAGAGCGACAGAATGTTGGACTTAGCTTTTTCAGAGAAGAGCTTAGATGTTCAACGTAATGTAGTTTCAGAAGAATTTAAGCAACGTTACTTAAATCAGCCGTATGGCGATGTTTGGTTAAAATTAAGACCACTGGTTTATAACACGCATCCTTATAAATGGGCAACTATAGGTAAAGAATTAAAGCACATTGAAGAAGCAACTATAGAGGATGTAAAGGGGTTTTTTAAAAAGCACTATAATCCTGCAAATGCTATTTTAGTAGTTGGGGGCGATGTTACTTTTAATCAGGTAGAAGAATTAGCTAATAAATGGTTTGGCTCAATTCCTTCAGGATTAAGAGGAGAGAGAAATTTGCCGGTAGAACCCGAACAAAAAGAATTTAAATCGCTAACCGTTAAAGCAGATGTGCCGCTTAACGCAATTTATATGGCTTTTAAAATGCCTGGTCGGTTAGACCCTGATTTCCATGCGTACGATTTATTATCAGACGTGTTATCGTTAGGACAGTCGTCCAGATTGCATCAACATCTTGTGAAAGAACAACAGTTATTTAGTGATATTAACGCGTATATAACTTCCAGTATAGATCCAGGCATGTTTGTTATAGAGGGTAGATTAATTTCGGGAGTAACGGTAGAAGTGGCAGAGAAGGCTATTTGGGCAGAAATAGAACTATTGTTAAAAGAAGGCGTTTCCGAACACGAGCTGATAAAGGTTAAAAACAAAGGAGCCTCTATAGCTGCGTTTAACAGATTAAGTTTACTAGACAGAGCAATGGATTTAGCCTACCATGAGTTATTAGGTGATGCAGATGGTTTGAATCATGAAGTTGATAAATATGCAGCGGTAACAACCACCCAGATAAAAAAATTAGTAGAAGATAATTTTGCACATGAAAAGTGCTCTATTTTATATTATTTGACGAATGATTAATAGAACTGAAGCGCCAAAGGCCAATAGTATAGGTCAAATTAATTTTATTAAACCAGTTTTAAAAAAGCTAAATAATGGAATACCTGCTTATTCAATACTTGGTGGTGAGCAGGAAATGCTGCGCGTTGAAATTTTAATTGAGAATAAATTTTTCGACGCTAATAAGCCTCTTAATGGTATGGCAGTAAGTGCACTGTTAAAGAACGGTACAAAAACACATTCTGCTAAAGAGTTGGTGGAAATAGTAGATTATTTCGGTGCGTTTTTGGATGCGGAATATACTTCCGACCGAATTATTGTTACCCTTTATGTATTGGAAAAATATTTTAGTGATGTATTGCCTATTCTTAAAGAAGTAGTATTAGAAAGTGCATTCCCTGAGGAGGAATTAGTTATTTACAGAAGAAATCAGCAACAAAAATTTAAAGTTAATATTCAGAAGAACGATTTTCTGGTAAAAAAAGTTTTTGCGCACGAATTATTTGGAAATACTCCTTACGGTATAGATATTCAATTAGAGCATTACGATGCTTTAACACGCCAAGATTTGGTAGACTATTACACTCAATCTTTTGTTCCCGAAAATATGACCATCTTAATTTCAGGGAATGTGCAAGCATATCAACTTAATAAAATAAATGAATTGTTTGGTGAAATTCCAATATCTGGTGAATCATCAAAAGCACTTGAATATATTTTTGAGTCGACGACCGGTAGAAAGGTTTATATAGAAAAACCGGATGCATTACAATCAGCCATTCGTGTTGGAACTATTTCTATTAATAGGAATCATCCAGATTATGTAGGGTTATGTGTGTTAAATTGTGTATTGGGAGGTTATTTCGGTTCTAGATTAATGACCAATATTAGAGAAGATAAGGGCTATACCTATGGTGTAGGCTCGGCTTTAATTCCTTTAAAAGAGGTGGGGCAATTCTTTATTACAACTGAGGTGGGGGTAGATGTCTGTGCGTCGGCCTTGGAAGAAATATACAAGGAAATTGAGCTATTAAGAAATGAGGAAATATCGTTAAGTGAATTAGAATTAGTGCGTAATTTTATGTTGGGCTCTTTATTGGGAAGCTTAGAAAATATATTTTCACATACACAGAAATTTAAAAACCTGCTGGCTTCTGGCTTAGATTATGATTATTACGATCACTACATTAAAGTTGTAAAAACCATTGATTCAGCAGCTTTAAAGGCATTGGCTAATAAATATCTAGATCCTTCTAATTTCATTGAAGTGGTAGTGGGCAAGAAGTAGTAGTTTTTTTTAAATTCAGATTATAATATTTGATGAATTTTATGTAATTTTGCCCTGCAAATAATCCTTATTAATTTATTTGCACATGCAACCAAATTCCCCAAAATTTATCGCAGAAGGTTTAACATTTGATGATGTACTTCTTGTGCCTGCATATTCTGAAATTCTTCCTCGTGATGTAGATACTTCAACTTGGTTAACTAAGAAAATTCGTTTAAAAGTTCCTTTGGTTTCGGCAGCTATGGATACGGTTACTGAAGCTGAATTGGCAATTGCTATTGCTCAGAACGGAGGTTTAGGGATGCTTCATAAAAATATGAGCATTCAAAAACAAGCTGAAGAAGTACGTAAGGTGAAGCGATCAGAAAGTGGAATGATTATAGACCCCGTAACTTTAAATAAAGCTGCTGTAGTTGCAGATGCATTCCAAATTATGAAAGAATACAAAATTGGAGGTATTCCGGTAGTAGATAATGAAGGTAAATTAGTAGGAATTATAACCAATCGTGATCTTCGTTTCCAGAAGAATATGAGTAAACCTATTTCTGAGATCATGACCAGTGATAATTTAATCACAGCTCCAGAAGGTACAACTTTGGCTCAGGCAGAAGAGATTTTGCAAGATCATAAAATTGAAAAGCTGCCAGTAGTCAATAATCAAGGTTTATTAAGAGGATTAATTACATTTAAAGATATTCAGAAAGTAAAAAATTACCCTGCAGCATGTAAAGACGAGCATGGTAGATTACGAGTAGGTGCAGCAGTGGGCGTTACAGCCGATACCCTAGAAAGAGTAGAAGCATTGGTTAAAGCAGGTGTTGATGTAATTGCTATTGATACCGCACACGGGCATTCTAAAGGTGTTATTGACAAATTAAAAGAAGTAAAATCTATTTATCCGGATTTACAGGTTATCGCTGGGAATATAGCAACAGGAGCTGCTGCAAAAGCATTGGCTGATGCAGGTGCTGATGCGGTAAAAGTAGGTATCGGACCAGGTTCTATTTGTACTACACGTATTATTGCAGGTGTAGGTGTTCCACAGTTATATGCGGTTTACGAATGTGCTTTGGCTTTAGAAGGTACTGGTGTTCCGGTTATTGCCGATGGAGGTATTAAACATACAGGCGATATTTCTAAAGCAATCGCAGCAGGAGCAAGTTCCGTAATGGCCGGATCTCTGTTTGCGGGTGTGGAAGAATCGCCAGGAGAAACAATTATATACGAAGGCCGTAAATTTAAGTCATACAGAGGTATGGGCTCTATTGAAGCTATGGAACAAGGCTCTAAAGATCGTTATTTCCAAGACGTGGAAGATGATATTAAGAAGTTGGTTCCTGAAGGAATTGTAGGTAGAGTACCTTTTAAAGGTACATTAGCTGAAGTGATGTATCAATATGTAGGTGGTTTACGAGCAAGTATGGGATATTGTGGAGCAGATAAAATTGAGAAATTGCAAAAAGCGCAATTTGTGAAAATTACTGCTGCGGGTATGCGTGAAAGTCATCCACACGATATTACCATTACCAAAGAAGCACCTAATTATACAAGATAAATTGATGTTACGCTCTGTTTGTATTTATTGTGGTGCCAGCTTTAATGGGGAACCTGCACTTAAATCATTGGTAGAGCAGTTAATACAAGAACTTGTTTCTAAAGATATTTCTGTTGTGTACGGAGGTGGAAATGTAGGGCTAATGGGGTTGGTTGCCGATAATGTTATTCAGAGAAACGGAATTATTAAAGGCGTTATCCCGCAATTTTTATTAGAAAAAGAAGTAGGTCATACGGGACTGACAGAGCTTATTATAACCGAAAATATGCATCAACGTAAGCAAAAAATGGCCGATTTATCGGATGGTTTTTTGATATTACCCGGTGGATTTGGTACTTTGGAGGAACTTTTTGAAGTACTAACCTGGTTGCAATTAGGATTGCATGGTAAACCAATTGGCGTTTTAAACTTCGAAGGGTTTTACGACCCTCTATTTGCGCAACTAGACAGAATGGTGAAAGATGGATTCCTGAAAAGTAAAAATAAAACTTTATTAATCAATGAATCTGATCCGATAGCCTTAATTGATAAAATGAATAATTTTTCGGAAGTTCCGGACGATTTATGGTTTAAAGATAGAAATCTTACTTAGAATAATATGGTTATTATAGATTCACACGATTCATTCGCACGATTTCTTGGCGAAGAAATCGGAACTTCAGAGTGGCATAAAGTTACACAAGAACAAATCAATCAATTTGCAGACGCGACCTTAGATCATCAATGGATACATTGTGATACTGAAAGAGCAGCAATAGAAAGTCCGTTTAAAAAAACAATTGCGCACGGTTATCTTTCGTTGTCTTTAATCCCTTCGTTATGGAAACAGATAACAGATGTTCGGAATTTGAAAATGGAGATTAATTACGGGATTGAAAATTTACGCTTTGCGCAACCTGTTTTAGTAGATAGTGAAATTAGATTAAATGTAAAGTTGAGTAATATCCTTAATTTACGGGGTGTAAGTAAGGTAACTATAGCTTTAACTATGGAAATAAAAGGAGAAAATAAGCCTGCGTTTACGGGCGAAACAGTGTTTTTATACCATTTTAATAATAGTTAACCAGTTAATCGAAAATTTAGTTTACTGAATAAATTTTTTAGTAATCAACAAAGCCTCTGCGGCATCTGCTGCACATACATTACAGAAGGTTCCAATTCCGTTAATTGGACCTTCATATTCCCATTTAAAAGTTTTTAGATACTTGCCACTTAGGTCTGCTATTTGGAGTTGATCTCCATTAATCATAACATGTAATACCAATTTGTTGTTGAATTGTATTTTAAAGCTCGGTATGCCTTTGAAATTACTAGCCCCTCCATAACTAACTTTAGCTTCAGTTCTGTCTTTTCCATAATTATAAGTTATGAAATCTCTGCTGCCATTTTCCTTGGTCCAAAAAGCGAAACTTTCATAGTCGGCTTCATTTGGTGTACCTGTAGCATAGGTAGCTACTTTTTGTGCATAAGTAGTATAAGACGCGAAAATTATACAGAGTGTTGTTATTAAATACTTCATAAAAAAGGGTAATAATATTTAACGTTTGCTTAGCACAAATAGTATTCTATTAGATGTTTTTTTTATGTAAATGTTGTTTCTATCCTAAAAACCGATTTGGTCTTGTACGATCGCCGGTTTCTCGAAAAATTCGGCTAAAAAACCTAACTTGCACGCATGAACATTGACTTTAACAGGAACGAAGATATCAACAAGCAATTGCTTTCAGATTTGAAAGTAAAACTAAAACGCGTACAACAGGGTGGAGGCGAAAAAAGTGCAGCGAAGCATAAAGAAAAAGGGAAGATGCTTGCACGTGAACGTGTGCAATATTTACTGGATGAAGGAAGTAAATTTTTAGAAATAGGTGCTTTTGCAGCAGATGGAATGTATGTAGAGCAGGGTGGTTGCCCGTCAGCCGGAGTAATTTGTGGAATAGGTTATATCTCTGGAAAGCAATGTATGATTGTAGCAAATGATGCAACAGTTAAAGCAGGAGCTTGGTTTCCTATGACAGCTAAAAAGAACCTTCGGGCTCAGGAAATTGCAATGGAAAACAGATTGCCTATTATTTATTTAGTAGATAGTGCGGGCGTTTATCTGCCCATGCAGGATGAAATTTTCCCTGATAAAGAACATTTTGGTCGGATTTTTAGAAATAATGCACAAATGTCGGCCGACGGAATTGTTCAGATTTCTGCTATTATGGGTGCATGTGTGGCGGGTGGAGCTTATTTGCCCATTATGAGCGATGAAGCCATGATTGTTGAAGGTACGGGGTCGGTTTTTTTAGCAGGGTCTTATTTGGTGCGGTCGGCAATTGGTGAAGATGTAGATAATGAAACGCTGGGTGGCGCAGAAACTCATTCGGGTATTTCCGGAGTAACAGATTACAAGCATCCAAATGATCAGGCTTGCTTAGATAGTATAAAGAATATAATTAGCAAGCTAGGAGAGCCTGAAAATGCTGGGTTTAATAGAATAGCTTCAGTGGCTCCGGCTAAAGATCCGTCTGAGTTGTATGGTATTTTGCCAGATAACAGAGAAAAGCCTTATGATATGCACGATATTATTGATCGTTTGGTAGATGGATCTGAGTTTGAAGAATATAAAAAAGAATACGGACAAAGTATCTTATGTGGATTAGCCAGAATAGATGGATGGGCAGTAGGCATTGTTGCTAATCAACGAAAAGTGGTGAAATCAAAAAAAGGTGAAATGCAGTTTGGAGGTGTTATTTATTCAGATAGTGCCGATAAAGCTGCGCGTTTTATTATGAACTGTAACCAAAAGAAAATACCATTGGTGTTTTTACAAGATGTTACAGGGTTTATGGTAGGTAGCAGGTCTGAACATGGTGGCATTATAAAAGATGGTGCTAAAATGGTAAGTGCTGTTGCTAATTCTGTAGTACCTAAGTTTACAATAGTTGTTGGAAACTCTTATGGCGCTGGCAATTATGCTATGTGTGGTAAAGCTTATGATCCGCGGTTAATATACGCTTGGCCGTCGGCAAGAATTGCAGTTATGGGTGGAGCGCAGGCTGCTAAAGTATTATTACAGATACAGGAGTCTTCATTAAAGTCTAAAGGTGAGGTAATTGATGATACTGTTAAAGCTAATTTGTTAGATAAAATTACCCAAGAATACGATGCTCAAACATCTCCGTATTATGCAGCTTCACGTTTGTGGGTAGATGGAATAATTGATCCGCAGGAAACGAGAAATGTTATATCTATGGGAATTGAAGCTGCTCAGCAGTCGCCCATTACAAAACGTTTTAATCCAGGTATAATTCAAACTTAAGATTTTATTGATGCAGAGAGTCCTTTCCATAATATTTGTTTTTATAGCTTTAAATAATTTCGTTGTGCTTGGACAAAGTGTGGATAGATTGCATAAAAAGGCTATTGTTGTAGATACTCATGGCGATATTTTACACAATCAAATTAAATCTGGACTAGATATAGGTGCTTTACAACTATCGGGTCAATTCGATTTAGTTAGAGCTAAACAAGGAGGTTTAGATGTTCATGTATTTGCTGTATGGAGTGATGAAACGGGTGGATTGGCTATTGCAAATGAACAAATAGATTCTTTGTATGCATTAATTAATAGATATCCTCAGGAAATTGCATTGGTAAGGGATGTTAAATCGTTGAAAAAAGCTGTAGCTAACAATCAACTGGCGGCCTTAATTGGGGTAGAAGGCGGTCATATGATAGAAGATAATCTGGAGAATATAGATGCTCTGGCAGCCAGAGGGATGGTTTATTTAACCCTTACTTGGAACAATAGTACAAGCTGGGCGAGTTCGGCCGCACATGAATCTGGTAAAAAGATAACGCCAGATCAAGCCGGAATAAATGATTTTGGAAAGCAGGTAATTGAAAGGTTAAATAAGCTAGGGGTTATGGTCGATTTATCGCACGTAGGTGAAAAAACCTTCTTTGATGCGATTAATTTGAGCAGAAAACCTGTAATCGTATCGCATAGCTCAGTTCATGCTATTAACCCAGTTCCTCGAAATTTGACAGACGCACAGATTAGAGCTGTAGGTAAAAATGGAGGTGTTGTCTTTGTGAATTTTTACAGTGGATTTTTAGATGCTGGATATAATGATAGACAAAAAGCCTTTTTAGCGAAACATGAAGACGAGATAAAATCTCTAAGCGTAGCGTTAGATAGGTCGGTGGCTATAGACAGCGTGCAGAAAATTTATAGAGGAGAATGGAATAATATTGGTCCGAGTATAGATGTTTTAGTAAATCATATTGATCATATTGTAAAATTAATTGGAGTTGATCATGTAGGTTTGGGTGCAGATTATGATGGGGCAGAATCGTTTCCGAAAGGATTAGAGAGTGTGGCTGATTACCCTAAAGTGACAGAGGCTTTATTAAAACGAGGCTATTCAGAAAAGGATATAAAAAAAATATTAGGTGGTAATTTTATACGTTTATTAAAAGCGAATAAAGGCTCCTAAATTCTTTAGAGTTTTGTAAATTTGTAAATACATATTTTTACTATTACAATAACAAAATACATGCAAAATAACGAAGTGCAAGAACATGTTCAATGTTTAATTATTGGTTCGGGACCAGCAGGTTATACAGCTGCTATTTATGCAGCAAGAGCTGATATGAAGCCTGTAATGTATACTGGAATGGAAGCAGGTGGGCAATTAACTAAAACGACAGATGTAGATAATTTTCCTGGTTATCCGCAAGGAATTATGGGACCAGAGATGATGGAAGATTTTAGAAAACAAGCAGAACGTTTTGGTACTGAAATACGATTTGGATACGTTAGTTCTGTAGATTTTTCTTCCTTGCCACATAAAGTAGTGGTTGATGAGATAAAAACAATTACAGCAGATACTGTAATTGTAGCAACGGGAGCTACAGCGAAATGGTTGGGCTTAGACAGCGAGCAAAAATACAATGGCTTTGGTGTTTCGGCTTGTGCAGTATGTGACGGTTTTTTCTTTAAAGGGCAAGATGTTGCAATAGTGGGTGCTGGGGATACGGCAGCAGAAGAAGCTACCTATTTAGCTAAACTTTGTAATAAAGTGTATATGCTGGTTAGAAGAGATGAGTTTAGAGCTTCTAAAGCGATGGTAAACAGGGTTCTAAATACACCTAATTTAGAGGTGTTATATAATACAGAAACAGAGGAGATTTTGGGTGATGGAAAAAATGTAACAGCCGTGAAGGTTAAAAACAATATAACAGGCCAAACTTCTGAATTACCTGTTACTGGATTTTTTGTAGCGATTGGTCATAATCCAAATACAGATATTTTTAAAGGTCAGTTAGACATGGATGATACAGGTTATTTAATCACCAAACCCGGGTCTACTTTAACCAACATAGAAGGTGTATTTGCTTGTGGCGACGTTCAGGATACTTATTATCGACAGGCAGTAACTGCTGCAGGTTCTGGTTGTATGGCAGCTTTAGATGCAGAAAGATATCTTGCTGCTAAAGAGCATACTATAGAGGCGTAATGAAAATAAATAAAACACAAAAAAGTATTATTGCAAATTTTGCAGTAATACTTTTTTTTATTGTTAATACTTCATTTCAAACTGTTCCTAATTTTTATCAGTTACCTCGTGCAAAAGTTATAGCGGTGCGTGATGGAGATACAATTGATATCATAACTGTAGATAAGTTTACGATTACCATCCGGTTAGATGGAATAGATTGTCCTGAAAAGAAACAAGCTTTTGGAGAGAAAGCAAAACAATTTACCTCTGATTTTAGTTTCGGTAAATTTGTTCGTATTAAAAATAACGGAAAGGATGGATACGGACGGATATTAGGAGAGGTTTTTAATGAACAAGGAGTTTCTTTAAATAAATCGTTATTAAGAAATGGATTAGCATGGCATTATAAACAATATTCTAAATCTAAAGATCTGGAAGCATTGGAAGCAACAGCTAGAGCTAACAAAAAAGGGTTATGGATAGATAGTACTGCTATAGCCCCATGGGATTTCAGAAAATTACCCAAAAAATAATTTTTATACATTTTATCTTTCTGTATTTTTTCATTCTCTTTTTGTAATTTGGTTTTCTTAAACTATTAAAACACAAATGAAAAGATATTTGATTGCAGGTATTTTATTGTCTTCTGCACTTTTTTTTACGGCATGTAGCGAAGAGAAACTCCCAGTTGAAGGGGTTGCTAAAACTCAAGAAATAAAGTCAGACAATCCATTTCACTTTTACAAAAATGTAGAAATTAGACCAGGGTTAAACTTTGAAGCCATTTCTTGGGGTAATAGCTCTGATTCCGTAGGCGGATTTTCTGTTTTGATGTCTGATTCGCTCCATAATAAATTTAAAGCTATAAACGGGGAACGATCGGGGAAGTTAGTGGGATTTTGGAATTTAGACCTAGACAAAGACGGAAATCCGGAGCTTTATTTGCAATTTGTGAAGAATCAAAACCAGTCTGACTTAATGGTTTATGAATTTGATGACAATGAATTTAGAAAAATTAGTTTTCCAACTTTAAGTGGCAAGACAAAGGCCCAGTATTTAGGTAATGATCAATTTAGTATTAAAGGAGGGGAGCTTTTCAGAACCATTCCTATAAAAGGAGAAGCTGAAGGTGATAAAGCTAGCGAGAAGGTTGTTCAGTATATGCTTCAAAATAACAGTTTCTCTTCTAAAGAGGTTACGAGCCCTTAATTACGACTTTTGCTATAAGATTCGATAGTCATTTGAATAAAATCTTCCCAAGATTCTTGAGATTTTCTATTTACACCGTGCTCAGTTTCGTGGTCATACTTTTTTTGTAGTGCGTCGTATTCTTCAATTACTTTGTCTGCAATTGCTTTGATCTCTGTTTTATAATTTTTTACGCTGTACTTGTTAGATTTTAGCCTTTTTTCGGCTTCTTTCATCATTAGAAAGTTTAAGTCAACATGTCCTTGCTCATGCTGTAATAAGCGGTCTTGATCTGCTTTATTAGGGATTTTATCTTTTTTATGCCAGCTCTTTTCTACGTTAACATCAGCAAGGAAGGTAAATTTAAGGTTAATTTGATTCTGGCTAGCAGCAGATTGATAAGCATATCTGAAGACTAAAGAAGTTAAAGCTAAATACTTTGATTCTTCATCCGCTTTTCCCCTAAAATGTTGACCCCAGTTCAATTTTAAAGGAACTGTGTTGCGATCCTGAACAAATAAAAAGAAACTAAATAGGTATAAATAAGTGATTGCTTTAAGCATAATTCAAAATAGTAATTTGAATTAATTAACGAGAATATTAAGCTTTAAATTGCTGACCTAGTCTCTCTAGTTTTTCGATTAATAGGGCAATGCGTTCTTTTTCTCGGCGCATTACTATCTTTCTAACAAAGGTAGAGCAGAACAAAATCCAGCCAAATGTAATTGTAACGGCAAACCATCTCCATTCTACGGTAAAATACTGCAGTATTTCAAGAAAATATAAAGAAATACCTGCAGTTAATGCAATCACATACACCCAGTATATAGAATTGTACAATCTGTATCTGTTTAATTGGTATTGCTTTAATTGAGATAGGTACTGAGCAGGATGAAGGGTGAAATCAGTTTTATTAATTAAGTTATGATCTTTAACTAAGAGACCAGAATAGGCTAAAATGCTTAAAATAGTGATGCCTAGCCCAATATTTGTGCTGAGCGATGAAAATCGTAGGTAATACCATAAAATGGATAAAATAACTACACAGCCTAACATAATAGCTATGTTAAGAAAGGATTTATTTTTTAATGTATTTACATCCTTTTTTACTTGCGCCAGCATTTCGTCTGATGAAATTTTTACTTCAACAGAATGAGCACTCCATATTTTCTCTATGACGTCAAAATTTTGCATGCTGATTATAAAGTTCTGTTAGTTTCTGCTTTATTCTATGAATTTTCACCCGTAAATTACCTTCACTAATGCCCGAAATTTCGGCTATTTCTGGGTAAGGTAATTCATCTAGTACCATGGTAATGATAAATCTATCATTTTCTTCAAGTTTTGAAATACTTTTATAAAGCAATGCTATCTGCTCATTTTTTTCTGAAAACTCTTCGGTACTATTTTCTATTATATTGTCAGTAAGTTCGTCTTTAGCTTGCCTTTTTTCTGTTCGGAGATAGGTAAGACAAGTGTTTACGGCAATTCTATAAATCCAGGTAGAGATGAGTGATTTGTTTCTGAATTTATCTAGGTTTTGCCAAACCTTCATAAAAGTTTCTTGGAGTAGGTCGTTGGCTATGTCGGCATCTCCAGTATAACCATAACATAAATGGAATATCTTCTTTGAGTTGGTATCAAAAATTTGTTTAAATAAAAGATCTTTTTGCTCCATTTATATTTATGCCGATATCTGTTAGACTTAAATTAGGTTAAATTGTTACGTTAAATTTAAAAGCAAAATTAATAAATGTTTGTACCCTTGAGTCAAATAATTACTTTTGTTGCCAGAACTAAATTAAACACACATGATAAAAAAGCGAATTGGCTTGTTAACATTGGTAATGCTTACTGTTGCTATTGTTCTGGCAGTCCTAAAAGATTTTAATATTGTTGCCATTCCAGATAATGTAATGATGAGTGTAAGATGGATTTTATCTGCTGTCTTATTTTACTATGCATTGGTTAAGAAAAATCTAACTACCTGGATTTTGGTATGTATGACTATTGGTATTTTTGTAGGTGTAGATTATCCCAATGTTGCGGTAGCATTACAACCATTGAGTAAAGGTTTTATTAAGCTTGTTAAAACTATTGTTGGTCCTATTTTATTCTCCACTTTAGTGGTGGGTATTGCAGGGCATAGCGATTTAAAGCAAGTAGGTAGAATGGGTTGGAAATCGATGGTTTATTTCTATTGTGCTACTACTATTGCTTTATTTATAGGTTTAGCGGCAATTAATATATCGCAGGCAGGAGTAGGAGTAGATATTTCTCATATTCCACATACTGAATTGCCAAAACCTGCTGTAGATCCGGGTGATGCTTTAATGTTAGAACAACTTCCTGAAAATGTACATTGGATATACAAAACATTAAGCTTTTTCAGAAACATCTTTCCTGAAAACATAGCAAAAGCTATTTACGATGCTCAAGTTCTTCAAATTGTGATATTCTCGGTGTTATTTGGTATCGGGTTAGCTATGATTGATGAAAAGAAACGAAAACCCATGGTCGATTTTTGTGATAGCTTGGCAGAGACCATGTTTAAGTTCACCAATCTCATCATGTATTTTGCTCCAATAGGTGTAGGAGCAGCCATGGCTTATACAGTAGGGCATATGGGTGTAGAGATTCTTAAAAACCTATTTATGTTGGTTGCAACTTTGTATGTTGCTTTAATATTTTTCATGTTAATTGTGTTGCTTCCTATAGCCTTATATATTAAGGTTCCAATTAGGAAGTTTATCAATGCTATTAAAGAGCCAGTTTCTATTGCTTTTGCAACCACAAGTTCTGATGCGGCATTGCCTAAAGCAATGAGTGCGATGGAGAAATTTGGCGTTCCTCGTAAAATTGTTTCATTTGTTATTCCTACCGGGTATAGTTTTAACTTAGACGGAACAACTTTATATCTATCACTGGCGTCTATATTTGTAGCGCAGGCCGCAGGTATGCACCTGAGTTTTAGTGAACAATTGTTAATTGTTTTTACTTTAATGATTAGTAGTAAGGGGGTTGCAGCAATTCCAAGAGCATCTTTAATTATATTGATTGCTACTGCCGATCAGTTTGGATTGCCTACTTTTATTATAGCTGCAATTCTGGGCGTAGATGAGTTAATGGATATGGCCAGAACATCGGTAAATGTAATTGGCAACTGTTTAGCTACCGTAGTGATTGCTAAATGGGAGGGTGAGTACGATCCGGATGCACCAACACCTGAGTTATCTTAATGTTTGTATTTTAAAAGTTTGAATTGTGTCTGATAAAACCAAAAAGATTTTCTTAGCCTTTGTAATCATTGTTCCTTTCGTAATTTATTGCGTAATTTATTATATACCTATGATTAAGAACGCTCCTTTCAATTCTAAGGAGTTTGTTTCTCTACAATATAGTTGGGGCCCGGGAAATAACCAAATAAATCATTACGACTCAAAAACTGGTGCTTATCAATATGAAAATGCACAAGATTCTTTGATAAAAACTACCGTTCAGTTAAAACAGAATGAGATTATATTCCTGCATAGCAAAGCCAACGAATTAGGATTTTGGAATTTACCCGAAGTAATTGCAACTCCTGGTACCGACTTAAACTCAAATAATGCATTGAGGTATGTTATGACAATGAACTATCAACGCAAATCTAAGACGGTGATATTGGTGACTGATTATGTGGGAAGTGATAAATTAAAAGATGTTGCAACTCAAATGCAAAAGCTGTTTTTTAATACAATATCTGATGCTGATGCACGATATGGTAAGGCTGAGCATTAAGAAAATAAGAATATTAGGGGTAGAATTGAAAAGTATTTTTAATTTTCAAAATAAAGGCATATATTTGCACCTCGTAAAAAATAACAATTACAAAAAATAATAATAAAACAATGTACGCAATAGTAAATATAGCTGGACAGCAATTCAAGGTTGCAAAAGACCAGCATCTTTTTGTACACAGATTACAGGGAGATGAAGGCGCTAGTATTGAATTTGACAATGTGTTGTTGGTTGATAATGGTGGTAAAATTTCTTTAGGTGCAACAG
>CAZOVM010000001.1:15216-272466 GCA_964583395.1 uncultured Pedobacter sp.
CAAAGTTTCAGCTACGATCGTGTCTCATTTAAAAGGTGATAAAGTGATCGTTTTCAAAAAGAAACGTAGAAAAGGTTACAAAAAGAAAAATGGTCACCGTCAATCATTCACTAAGATTCAAATTTCTGGAATCAGTTTATAATAATTGTTAACTCTAATCCGATTAAAAGGATTAATTAAAATATAAAAAATGGCACATAAAAAAGGAGCCGGTAGTTCGAAAAACGGACGCGAAAGTCATAGCAAACGCCTAGGTATTAAAATATTTGGTGGACAAGCAGCTATTGCTGGAAACATCATTGTACGCCAGCGTGGTACTAAACACCATCCAGATTCAAATGTAGGTTTAGGTAAAGATCATACTTTATTTGCATTGGTTGATGGTACTGTTATCTTCAAGAAAAAAAGAGATAATAAATCATATGTTTCAGTTCTTCCATTAACAGAAGCACCTGCAACTCCAGCTAAGAAAGTTGTAGCACCTAAAGTAGAGGCAGAAGTTAAAGAAACGCCTGCTAAAAAAGCACCTGCAAAGAAAGCAGCAGCTGAACCTAAAGCAGCAAAAGCACCTGCAAAAGCAAAAGCGCCTAAAGCAGATAAAGAATCAGCAGAATAAGGCTAACAATACAATATAAAAAAACCTCGAAATTTTTTTCGAGGTTTTTTTTTGATTCATTTTTAATAAAATGAATCCGTTTTTATAGATACTATAGGTGAGGTCTATTCTTTTTTAAGATTTTGTGTGGAGGAATAACTACAGCGTATAACTGAATTTAGTTTTCTCTTTGTAATAAAGTCTGAGTAAGCTCTTTCAAATTGACTTTACGTTCTTCAGAAACTTTTATTTTATTTAAAGATACTTCTGCTCGAGCAATATAGATTTCTACTTGCAACTCAGCCAATGCTCTGATGTTGTATTTGTTGTAAATAGCTGTAACAGATCTTACTTTACTAAGAGCTTCACTTCCTTCGGTAACTTGTAACATGGTGTCTATTTCATGTTCTTCTGCTTCCATTAAAGCTTGTAGCATTAGCCAGGTCTTTTTGTTAGACATAATATCACCACCAACTTGCTTCCCAAATTTTTCAGGATTTGCATACACATCTAAAATGTCGTCTTGAAGCTGAAAAGCAATTCCTAAATTTTCACCGTAACTATATAGGTTTTCGGCATCTTCTTCTGAAGCACCTGCAACTTCCGCTCCTAATTTCATAGCTCCGCCTACTAAGACGGCTGTTTTCAAGCGAATCATTTCAATGTATTCTTCTAAACTTACGTCGTCGCGCTCTTCAAACTCCATGTCTAATTGCTGACCTTGACAAACACCCTGTGCAGTGGCATTAAATGTATCTAAGGCTTTCTTTAAAACGGATATGTGCAGTTTAGATAATTGTTTGTTAGCTTCTACCATCATTACATCTCCGCTTAAGATGGCATTGTTTACGCCCCATTTTTCATGAACCGTAATTTTACCTCTTCTTAAAGGGGCTTTATCCATAATATCATCATGTATTAGCGTGAAATTATGGAATGTTTCTATGGCCATTGCTGCGTGCAATGGTTCTCTAAGATCTTCAGTAAATAACTCGGAGGCCATTAATACCAGTACAGGTCTAATCCGCTTACCACCTAACTCCATAATGTAACTTATTGGTGCGTAAAGCTTCTCAGGGCACGGAGGGTATCTTAATTCCTTTATAGCCTTTTCTATTATATCTTGTAATTCTGGTGTAGTATGCATTATTTCTTACCCTGTAAAGGTATTATTAATTGCTTTAAAAATCCATTTTTGTGTAAAAATAGGGGTTATTATTTGATTTTACACATCGGTTTGCAATTTTAAATCAATTTGTCTTTTCGCTAAGTCTACTTTTTTTACACTAACCATTACTTCGTCGCCAAGTTGATATACTTTTTTTCTGCGTTGACCAATAATACAGTAGTTTTTTTCATCTAAGACATAAAAATCATCGGTTAAATCTCTTAATCTAACCATTCCTTCACACTTGTTTTCTATAATTTCTACATACATACCCCATTCTGTAACCCCCGAGATTATACCTTTATAGGTTTCACCAATATTATCTACTAAATATTCTGCTTGTTTATACTTTATAGAGGCTCTTTCAGCATCTGCAGCTCTTTTTTCCATAGCTGAAGCATGTACACTGGCGGCTTCATATTCTTCTGCATCTGCAGATTTACCATTGTTTAAATAGATTTCTAATAATCTGTGTACCATTACATCCGGATATCTTCTAATAGGCGACGTAAAATGTGTGTAGTAATCAAAAGCCAGTCCGTAATGTCCTGTTTTTTTAGTTGTGTAAATGGCTTTCGCCATAGAGCGAATGGCCAGTGAAGTAAGCATGTTTTGCTCTTTCTTACCTTCTACATCTTCCATTAAATAATTAAGAGATTTCGCAATATCTCTATCAGTTTTGGTGTTTATTTTATATCCAAAACGTGCAGCAAACGTAGCAAAGTTATTTAGATTCTCTAAATTAGGGGTGTCATGATTTCGATAAACAAATGTTAATTTGTTTTTCCCTTTTACTTTTTTAGCTACATATTCTGCCACCTGTCTATTAGCAAGCAACATAAAGTCTTCAATAAGTTTATGCGCATCTTTACGTTCCTTTACATATACGCCAATTGGCTTTCCTTGCTCGTCGAGCTTAAATTTAACCTCTGTACTCTCAAAACTAATTGCACCATTTTTAAATTTATTGTCGCGCAATATGTAGGCCAGTTCATTTAACTTTAATAACTCATCTACATGTTTACCCTGCTTGGTTTCTAGAACTTGTTGGGCATCTTCATAAGAGAACCTGGTGTTAGAGTGGATGGCAGTTTTTCCAAACCATTTATCAAGAACCTCCGCCTTATCATTCATCTTGAAAACAGCAGAAAAGCAAAGTTTGTCTTCATTAGGACGTAATGAACAAACACCATTACTTAAGCGCTCTGGCAGCATAGGGATCACTCTGTCTACTAAATAAACAGAAGTAGCTCTTTCGTAAGCCTCTTTGTCTAAAGCAGATCCTGGACGTACATAATGAGATACATCGGCAATATGTACACCGATTTCGTAAGTTCCGTCTTCCAGAGTCTTAAAAGAAATGGCATCGTCAAAATCTTTCGCATCGGCCGGATCTATTGTAAAAGTTAAAGTATCTCTAAAATCTCTTCTGCCTTTTATTTCAGCTTCACTCACTACTTCAGGAATGTTATTAGCTTCTGTTTCTACAGCTTCAGGAAATTGTAAAGGAAAACCATATTGTGCTAATATGGCATTCATCTCAGTATTATTTTCACCCTGTGTGCCTAAAACGCCTGTTATTTTACCGATCGGGTTTTTTGCACCCTCTGGCCAGTCAGTAATAGTTGCTACTACTTTTTCATTGTTTTTAGCATGGTTGATGTCAGGCAATGGTACAAAAATATCATGCAACATTTTTCTGTCGTCGGGTATCACAAAAGCGAATTTTTCAGAAACCTTTATTAAACCAATAAATTCTGTTTTGGCTCGCTTTATAATTTCTACTACTTCACCCTCTTTTTTCTTTCCACTTTTATTAGCATAAACATGTACACTAACTTTATCGCCATGCAATGCGTTTCTTAACTTTCTGGGAGCTAAATAAACATCTTTTTCAAATTCATCATCTGGAACTAAATATCCAGAGCCGTCTGCTGTCATGTCTATAGTACCCGTAAGTAATACTTTTAAATCTTTAATTCTGTATTTACCTTTTTCAGTTTGCACCAATAATCCACCCAATACCTGATCACGAATAATTTCTTGTATAATATCTTTAGAGAGTTGATCGGTTAGATTAAGTTTCGCAGCTACCTGCTTATAATTAAGCGATTCTTTTTTGCTTTTTTCAAAAACTCCTGTTATAAGTTTTCCTAGTACAGATTTGAGTCCGGCTGATTTATTTTTTGCCATAATTTTTTTTGAATTACAAAGGTTTTGAATGTATTTATACCTTTGTTTTTTTGTCTTTTAGTTTACTTACTATATAACCAATATAAGACTTTTAAGTTTGTAATAGAAATTCCATTTTTCTATTTTATGGTAGGTATAGCGGCTATTAAGCGTTGCGTGTAGGCAGATTGAGGGTTACTGTATATTTCCTCAGCGTATCCCATCTCTTCTATTTGCCCTTTATTCATTACTATTATTCTATCAGAAATATGTTGTACTACTGCTAAGTCGTGTGATATAAAGATATAAGTAAGCCCGAATTCGGCTTGCAAGTCTTTAAGTAAGTTGAGCACTTGTGCTTGAACTGACACATCTAATGCAGAAACGGATTCATCACAAATAATAAATTTGGGTTTTAGAGCCAGTGCACGAGCAATTACGATACGTTGCCGTTGACCACCACTAAATTCGTGTGGATACCTATTAAAATGATCTCCACTTAAACCTACTTTTTCGAGTAAGTTGATTACATAATCTTTTCTTTGAACATCATTTTCTAAGATTTTGTGCACTTGAAGAGGTTCTAAGATAGACTGGCCAACAGTTATTTTGGGATTTAATGAAGAATAGGGATCCTGAAATATAATCTGCAAATCTTTACGCATTTTTCTGAGTGCCGATTGTTTCAGATCTAGTAGTTCTAATTCTTGGTAAATAATACTGCCTGAAGTTGGTTCTATTAGTCGTAATATGGATCTACCCAGAGTTGTTTTACCACATCCAGATTCACCAACGAGACCCAAAGTTTCGCCTTCATAAACATTAAATGTGATGTTGTTAACCGCTTTTACAAATTCTTTGGATTTACCAAATAGACTTTTGTTAATGGGAAACCAAGTGTTTAATTCTTTAATGGATATTAAAGGAGGATTTGTATAAATATTATTTCTTCTAGCATCAATTTCCGATTGGGTGATACGGTTTTCACGCTCGTTTATATGGGTATTCCCGGCTAAAAAATCAGCTATTATAGGTAATTTTTTTACTGATTTACTAGGTTGTGGCCTGCACGATAACAAGCCTTGTGTATAAGGATGAACCGGATTATGAAAAACTACGTTTGATGAACCATGTTCTACAATATTTCCCTTATACATGACAGCTACATAGTCGGCTATTTCATTTATAACACCTAAATCGTGAGAGATAAAAATCATAGACATATTCCGTTCAATTTTTATCTTATTTAACAGTTCTAAAATTGTTTTTTGAACCGTAACATCTAGTGCGGTGGTAGGCTCGTCTGCAATTAAAAGTTCCGGATTACAGCTTAACGCCATGGCAATCATGACACGTTGTTTTTGTCCGCCAGATAGTTGGTGGGGGTAACTCTCAAAAATATGTGCCGGTCTCGGTAGTTGTACTTCTTCGAAAAGTCGTATTGCACGTTCTTTAGCAGTTGCTTTATCTACTTTTTGATGTAAAATGATCGCTTCAGCAACTTGGTTGCCACAGGTATAAACCGGATTTAAGGAAGTCATGGGTTCCTGAAAAATCATCGAAATTTTATTTCCTCTAATTGATCTGATTGCCTCCGGATTTAATTTTAGTAAGTTAACACCGTTAAAATCTATTGTTCCGTCAATTTTTGTTTGTTGTTCGTTATGCAAGCGCATGATGGAAAATGACGTTACGGATTTTCCGGATCCAGATTCACCGACAATACCTAACACTTTTCCTTGCTCAATCTCAAAGTTAATATCATTTACAGCGGTAAACCACGATTTATCATCTGCATTTTGAAAAGCAATTTTAAGATTTGAAACTTTAAGCATTAGCTAACGATATTTATATTTTCTTCGGTTAAATTAGGTAAACCTTTTAGTTTTAGAAGTATTTGTGCTATTGTTACGACATCTTTTTGACAATAATGTACAATTCTAGGAAGATTATCTTCCTGATAATATACATCTCTAACCATACTGCCATCTAAATCATCTTTAGGCGTATTTATGTTTAAAACAGATGCTAATAAGTTTAAAGAAGTATAATGTTTATAATCTCCAAATTTCCACATCTCTAGTGTATCTAGGTGTGGCACTTCCCAAGGTTTTTTGCCAGATGTGTTTAAAATAGGTGGTATTTGTAAGTTGTTAATGATTAATCTTCTGCATAAATAGGGGAAATCAAATTCTTTTCCGTTGTGTGCACAGAGCAAAACTTTGTTGGGGATTTTATATAATAAATCTGAGAAATTTTTAAGAATCTCGATTTCATTTTTTCCAGAAAAAGACTTTAATCGAACTGTAGGCGTGCCCTCTATAAACTTAATTCGACCTATGCTAATGCAAATAATTTTCCCGAATTCGGCCCATATTCCTGCTTTTTCATAAAATTCATCAACAGGTGTTTCTTTACGGGTATATTCAATTTTGGCTTGCCATAAATTTTTAAAATGTTCAGGAACTTCATCATAACTAGCATATTGAGGTACGGTTTCAATGTCTAATAACAATACCTGTTCTATATCGATGTTCTGAAGCATTTACTAAGATAAGGATAAGCTTTAAAGAAACTTAATTTTTGGTGTAAAAAACAAGTTGGTGTATATTAAAAATCAATTCCTAGATGTTTCTTCTATTCTTTTAGATTCTTCGGCCACTGCATTAAGCCTCCAGAACGACCGTATTCATCCAGAACTTATTGAGTGGAGAAATCTACCCTTCATTTTGTTATTGCGAGAAACGAAGCAATTTTATGGAATAAAACAAGGACAGAACTTACCATGCTTAATAGCTCTGACTTCCTGACTTCGAACTCTTGCTCTTTATACCGCAATTGCGGAATGAACTTCCGAGTAACGATAGATAGGCAGGTCGTCTTAGTAAGAAAATCTATCTTATGAGAGAATGTTCGCTGACACGTAGTAATGCTCAGTACTTATTTCCCTCAAGACTCACACAGATTTTTTAGTAATTCTTATAGTTATCTAAAACAATAAAAAAATGAAGTGTCTTACGAAGTATAACCCAATATTTTTAATACCTGTTTGCTGTTTTGTTCTTCACCAAAAACCTCAAAATTGAAACTTTCGTCTCTATTTCTTCTAATGATTACATGTTTAGGGCTAGGTAATAAACAATGATGAATACCACCATATCCACTTAAGACTTCCTGATAAGCACCTGTATTAAAGAATCCTAAGTATTGTACTTTTCTTGTTTTAGGCATGAAAACTGAGTTCATGTGTGCTTCTTGGTTATAATAATCTTGCCCATCGCAAGTAATACCACCTAAGTTTACGCGCTCGTATTCGGCATCCCAGTTATTAATTGGTAATAAAATGTATTTCTGATTTAACGCCCAAACATCAGGTAAGTTGGTTATGAACGAACCATCTAACATCAACCATTTTTCGCGGTCATTTTGCTGCTTGCGACCCAATACTTTGTATAAAATACCAGAAGCTTCTGCAACTGTATATTTTCCGAATTCAGTAATAATATCTGGTTCTACCACATCGTGCTCCGCACAGATTTCTTTAATCCTTTTAACGATTTCATTAACCATGTATTCGTAGTCGAAATCGAACACCAGACTATCTTTAAAAGGCATTCCACCACCTATATCTAAAGTGTCTAAATCGGGATTAATTTTTTTAAATTTACAATATAAGGTTACGTATTTTTCTAATTCATTCCAGTAATAAGGAGAATCTGTGATTCCAGAATTGATAAAGAAATGGAGTAGCTTTACTTTAAAATTTGGATTGGAAACTATTTTATTATTATAGAATTCAATAATATCTTCTAAACGTACACCTAATCTACTGGTATAAAATTGAGAGTCTGGCTGTTCTTCTGCTGCAATTCTAATTCCTAAATTGCATGGAGTATCCATTTCTACCTCATCATCATAAAGATTAAACTCTTCTTTGTTATCTAATACAGGAATGATGTTTTTAAAACCATCGTGCAGCATATCTATAATGTATTGCTTGTACTGATATGTTTTAAACCCGTTGCAAATTACAGTAATATCTTTTTTAACTTTTCCTTTTTTCTCTAAAGCATCAATCATGGGCATATCAAATGCCGATGATGTTTCTAGGTGAATATCATTCTTTAAGGCTTCTTCAACGATATGACGGAAATGAGAACTTTTTGTGCAATAGCAATATTTATAATCACCGCGATAATTATTCTTTATAATCGCCTGTTGAAATAAAATTTTTGCCTGTTGAATTTTCTTACTGATTTGAGGTAAATAAGTAAATCGTAATGGAGTTCCGTACGTTTCTATCATTTCCATTAGATTAAGATCCTGGAAATATAGTTCATCGTCTATAACAGTAAAACCTTCCTGCGGAAAACCTACAGATAGATCTAAAAATTCGGAGTAACTCTGCATTTTTTAATTAAATATGAGAACTTTTAAAAGTTATAAGAAGCTAAATTAATTTAAGACCATAAGGCTAACATTAAATCATCCAATTTATGTAGTTGTTGCCACGGTCTTATTTTCTTTAAAACAAAGCGCAAATATAAGATACTTTAAATGAAATTTTGTTAATTTTTTGTCTGCTTATCTCAATTATTTTAAGTTCTAATTGCTATTTATACTAACAATAAAAGCACTTCATTGTTGTTTAAACTTTAAGATTGTATTTAATAGTTGCTGCATTGAAAGCAGTTATTAGCTTTATCTTACTAAATTTAGCAAAGAATCTTATTTTATAATGAATTTAGAAGCGTCTACAGATAACTTAGAATTGACTAAGAAATTGCTTCCTGTGATTTTAGCTACTGCAATTTTTATGCAGATGTTAGACTCTACAATTTTAAATACATCTTTGCCCGCTATTGCGAAAGAGCTTAATGAGTCGCCTTTAAATATGCAAAATGCCATTATTAGTTATGTGCTAACCTTGGCTTTGTTTATGCCTGTTAGTGGCTTTTTGTCGGATAAGTTCGGGACCAGAAAAGTTTTTATTGCTGCATTGGTTTTGTTTATTATAGGGTCTGCATTATGTTCTCTGTCTCAAAACTTAAATCATCTGGTTGTTTCGAGAGTAATTCAAGGGATAGGAGGTAGTTTGATGACCCCAGTTGGAAAGCTGGCTTTAATTAAAACTTTTCCAAAGAAGGATTTATTAAAAGCAATGAATTTTGCTATTGTTCCGGCTTTAATAGGGCCTGTGCTTGGACCATTGGTGGGAGGTTATATGGTTGATTACCTGAGTTGGCATTGGATCTTTTTGATGAATGTGCCTATTGGTTTAATAGGTATTATTTTGAGTATTAAATATATGCCGAACTTTAAGTCGGAGATTATTGATTTTGATTTAAAAGGATTTTTAATATTTGCGATTGCTTCTATATCCTTGTCTATTGCATTAGAGATGTTTGGAAATACGGCTCATGTAACTCCTGTATTAATGATATTTTTATTGGGGTTTTTTATGTTGTTTTACTATTATAGGCATGCTTCCAGAGATCGTAATCCTATCTTTCCGCTTAATCTTTTTCAGGTACGTACTTTTAGGGTAGGAATAGTTGGTAACTTGGCAACCCGTTTAGGTATTAGCTCTATTCCCTTGCTATTACCTATGATGATTCAAATTGCATATGGTAAATCGGCCGTAACGTCGGGTTGGATAGTTGCACCCATGGCTTTAACGGCTATGTTTGGTAAGTCTGCGGTATTGGGGATTTTAAATAGGGTAGGCTATAGAAGAACTTTAATGGGCAATACATTTATAATAGGAGCTTTAATTTGTTGTATGGCAATACCTGGAATTCAAAATTCTATCTATTGGTATATGCCAATTATAGCAGTTTTAGGATTTTTTAATTCTATACAGTTTACTGCTATGAATTCTATTTCTATAGCAGATTTGCGACACTATCATACGAGCAGTGGTAATTCACTGGCTTCTGTAAATCAACAGCTAGCTATAGGCTTTGGAGTAGCTTTCGGATTAATTGTTCTTAAAATATTTCAGGGAGATGTAAAGCTGATACATAATGAAATTCACAATGCTTTTCGATATACATTTTTAGTTGTAGGCACTTTAACCGTATTGTCGGGTTTGGTATTTAGAAGGCTACATTTTAAAGATGGAGATAATATGAGAGGAGATTAAGAATTTTGTTTTATATATAATTTAAATAAAATAGATATTTATAATATACATTTTATTTTTGATAAAAACAAGAAATAGTTAACCTGGTTTATTAAGTTGTTGTAGCGTAGTTGATACTTATTTATAAGCATGAAATACATTTTTAATTTTAAAATATGAAAAGAACGTTGATAATAGCAAATGGCATACTATTATTATTTACTATAGTTATAAATTATGTATCTAATACAGGTCTGTTAAATGGGAATACAATGAAGATTATTTCTGATAAGTATTTCAATTATTTTACACCTGCCGGATATGCTTTTTCTATTTGGGGACTTATCTATATCAGCTTATTAGGGTTTGTTTTTTATACTGGACGTGGTTTATTTAATAAAAAAGCAGATGAACCTGTATTAACCAAAATAGGATGGTGGTTTGTTGTTTCATGCATAGCTAATTCATTATGGGTTGTTGTGTGGTTATATGATTATATAAGTGGGTCAGTAGTTGTTATGATGATTTTGCTGTTTTCATTATTGAAAATAATTAACATCTTAAAACAATTCGATTTTGAATTCTCTAAAAGAAAAATTCTAATACATTGGCCTTTTCAATTGTATGCTGGATGGATTTCGGTTGCGATTATTGCAAATATAGCTGCTTGGCTAACAAAAAATGATTTATATGGAGCAGCTGCCTCTGATACTACTTTAACAATTGTATTAATAATTATTGCGGGTATAATAAATGCTTTTATGATGATAAAGCATCAATTGTTATTATATGGTTTGGTTGGAGTTTGGGCCTTAGTGGCTATCTCAGTTTCTAATAATACTCAAAATATATTGTACACTTGTTATGGTGTAATTATATTATTATTGATAGTATATTTCAGAGGATTACTTAGAATATATAAGATTATTTAAAGGAGTCATTCACACATAAATATTCCTTATTTGGAATATTTATGTGTAATGCTTATATTTGATAATAAGTTGAAATTCTATTGACTTTATAAAATAAAACTCTTTTAATCATCCCTCAACAAGAGTAGATCTTCAGTATAAGACATTCAAGGGTCTATTTATTTATTGTTGGTGGGCAGTAGGCATTCTGCCCACTACAATAATGATTGCTAAATATTATTATGAAAAAACTGCTTCTGAACAATCCCTACATCCATTGCATTGAGCATAATTTTGTTTAGCAACTTCCAGCGCCTCTATACTGTTATTAAAATCACCTACAATGGTTCTGTAACGCATATTGGGCAAAAGGCTACATTGCTCTGTATGAATAACATGATCCCCATTAGATTGTGGTATAATGTTTACAAAGTATCTCATCTTTTTAGTTGTTTAGTTATTTCAAAGTTAAATGCGAATAGTATACCAATTTTACGGTTAACCGTAAAATGCCTTTTTTTTATTGATATATGTCAATTAATTTTAAAAAAATGGATACGAAGAAGCCACTTTATGATAAACTAGCAGGAGTTCACTTTTAATATTGGATAATATTTTGAGAGAGGTGGCTGTATTAAAAATAAGGCTTTTAAGTAGGGGTGTTTTAAATAGAAAAGAGCTTGGTTTAGAGAATTCCAAAGTCTTTAGCAAAAGCAACTAGCTGTTCTGTTGTGGTAATTTTAAAGGTTTCTTTCATTTTATTGATTCGTTTTTCAATAGAACTCAGACCAGATGGCTTTAAATTATTCTTTTCTAACATTTCAGGAATCTCTTTTTGCATTTTTCCGTCTGATAATAAATTTAATACAAAAATATCCCATTCTGAAAATTCGAATGTATATGAAGAATTGTTATTTAATTTTTGATCTATATTATAATATTTATTTCCTTTTAAAATTGTTTCGAAAGCTATTTTTAACTCTTTAGCATCATTACGAGCCTTTTTAATATATCCATCTATTTGATAATTATCATATAGTGATTTGATAATTGCCGGTTTGTTTTCGGATGAAAAAACCAATATTTTAATAGATGGTTGAGTTAATTTTACGGCTTTAATTAGTTCAAATCCACTTGGTAATAATTGTTCACGATGATCTGATTCAAAAGATAAATCAGTAATCATTAGATCAAACGGAGCATTTTCTGCTATTGCTTTTTTTATTCTTAAAAGAGCATCGTCGCAGTAATAGACATATCTGATAAAGGAAATTCCAAAATCTTCCATTGTTTTTTGAATGGAGATATTGGCGGTTTCATGATCTTCAGCAATTAAGACTCTATTAATCATTAAAATCAGGTATTAATGTATTGGAAAAGAAAAAAATATGTTCAATCCTTTTTCTAATTGCGAATCAAAAGTAATTACTCCGTTTATATTTTTTATACGGTTTTCCGTACTAGATAAACCATTTTTAAATACAGTTCCGTCAGCAATACCCTTCCCGTTATCGGTATAAGTAACTTCAATATTTGAATCTTTTTGTGCAAATTTTAGAGTGACTTTGGTGGCACCACTATGTTTTTTCATATTAACCAGTAATTCCTGGATAATATTTTCAAGTTCGTATTTAACATTAGCATTTAAGTTTTTCCATAAATTCTCAGAATTACCTACTAACATAATAATTCGGGACGAATCAGAAAAAGAATTTACTAGGTCAGATATTTTTTGATGGAAGTTTGTATTAACATCACTAATATCTTCATAAGAGATATCACGTGACTTATCATACATAACTTCTAATCGATCTAAAATACCTTCTCTATCTATTTCTGTATGATTTTCTATTTCATTTATTACTCTATACAACCCGTTAGCAACCACATCGTGTACCTTTTTAGAAGTTTTAAGCTGATTTTCTCTAATGGAATTTTCAGCTTCTAATTCTAGCTTTTGTTTTCGCTTTCTGTACCAAAGAATTGAGATGATTATTGCAACAATTAAAATGAAAGCAATTGAGCCAGTAATAATCCGTTGTTTTAACAATTGATCTTTCTTTAAATCAACATCCTTTTCTAATAATAATTTCTCAGTCTTAATCTTCTCCGTTTCGTATCTAATCGTAGCAAACTGATTTCTATCTGCATTTCTTGCGGTTGATAAACTGTCGTTGAGTTTTAAATACTCGTCAAAATAGACTTTAGATTGGCTAGGCGAACTTAAATTTATTAAAATGTTTAAAGCATCCAGTTTATTGTCGGGATGTTTTAGCTGTTCAGCCATTCTCAACATCTCGTTTGCATAATATAAAGATTTTGCATGGTTTTTATCTCTATAATACTCTGATAGTTGATTATAACTAGAGTTTTGTCCTAGATAGTCTTTTTCTTGAATTCTTATGTTAAGCGCTTTCGTTAATTCCGGAACCGGGTTATAGGTAGAATCTGCAAACCATTTGGTGAATGCTAAATTGGCTAAAATCCGAGCATTGTTTAAAGGATGAGTGGGCTTGTTAACAATAGATTCAAATATTTCGATTGACTTTTTATATTCTTTTAAATATCTATAAGAAAGAGCAATATTATTATAAGTAGTAAGCTTATTATTGGAATCTGTCTGAAATCTTAGCGAAGCCTCATAATATTTGGACGCTCCTTTATAGTTTTTCAAATTAGTAGAAACTACGCCTAAAGTATTATTGGTAGATGCTAAAATTGGGAAATGAAGGGCATTGGTTGTATCTAATAAAGAGAAATTTTCAAATAGAATTTCTTGACTCCCATAATTATCGCCACGCATGGCTGCTATAAGGCCTAAATCTAAATATGTTTTTGCAAGGTTGGTTGTATCTTTATTATCAATATATACCTCTTTTGCTTTAGAATAATTTATAAATGCAGAGTCTAATCTCCCTTCTTGAAATTGCTTGTTTGCGAGGTCTGTATATGGACTTATGACCTCCTCTTTAACAATTTTTTTATTCTCCTTACAAGCATAGAATGCTACAGAGATAAGCAAAAGCGTAAATATTTTTTTCAACATGATAATTTAATAGTTAAAAATAGGTATTAGCAAACAATTTTTATCTATCAAATTAAATTATAGTAATGATTTTATGTAAAAAGTTTAGCACTTATATTTATAAGTGCTAAATTGTTTTTTTAAAAACTAAAAGAAGAACTCGCGCTTAAAACCGTGCCGGTAGAATTTCCTTCTGATTTCTTTTCTCCATTTACCCAAATTTCAACCTTTAAGGTAGAACTTGCATTAACGCCAACGCCATTCACAGCAACGTTAGCCGTTCCATTACGCGTTTCAAAAATATATTCTCTACTGGTCCAAGATTCCCCGCTCAAGCTAGTAAAGGTTTCTACTCCTCCTTTTCCATCTGTGCCAACTACCGCTACAGAAAGAGAAGTTCCAGTAGATCCAGAAGCTTTGTAAACAACTCGTAGTTGACCAGAGTTATCGTCTTTTTTACAAGCAAATAATGTAGTTATGCACAAAAGAGATAAGATCATTAAAAATTTAGTTGCGTTTTTCATAAGTAAAGTTTTAAAAGTTAATGTTTTTAGTTACTCTACTGAGATTCCAAAGACTATGCCATTGAGGTGATTTTTTGAAAAATGAAAATGATATTAAGGATGACGACTGTGTTTTTTTAAACTCAGTTTTATAGATGATTTATCTGCAATTATTTGGATTACAATGTTAAAACGGTGATATAATTGCTGACTATGTTAAATAAGATTATTCTTTAAGGGAATGCTTTTGAAGAAGAGTTTAATTAATCTTTTTATTTTTTTCTTCTATCCACAACGACATATATTTAGAACTGTTAGTCGTATGATGATGTAAAATTAGACCCATAAAGTTATTGTTTCGAATATGTTCTAAGTTTTCTATCTTATTCTTAATGAACTTATGTAATTTAGGTATATGGGTTTCGTAGTTGAAGTTTCTATTTAATATTTGAAATCCATTTTCTTGAGCTTTGCTCCAAATAGTTGGGTCGGTATAAAATCTTTTACTCTGCGTGATAAAATCATCATTATTCATTGCAATAGCTCCATTCCAAATATCTTTAAACATCCCTTCTGCTCCAATTGGGGTTGTAATGTTAGGGGTGCCGCTATGCATAGAATCTATTAATTTGCCCTTTGTGCCAGCCCCAAATTTAATTGGTGCTAATAAAAGTCGGTATTCGGATAAGGTTTCGATAGAATTTTTTGCTCTTCCTTTTACAATAAACTTATCAGTAGATTTATTAAGATTTAAGACCTTTTCACTCATATAGGAACCGTATATATGTAATTCTGCTTCAGGGATTAATTTTCTTAAAATCGGCCATATTTCATTTTTTAATACCAGTGTGGTATGCCAGTTGGGTTCGTGTAAAAAGTTGCCAATAAAAGCAACATTCTTTCTTTCTTCAAAGCCAGAAATATGTTGGGTTTTTTCTATACTAGGAACATCTTCAGTAAAAGGTAAGTAGAATAATAAATCTTCAGGTATTTTGAAATTATCCTTCAATAATTGGATCTCATATTCTGAGATTATAAGAGAAATATCACACCTTAAAATAGATGCAATTTCTCGTTTAGTAATATCGTTTATTAAGTTGATGTCTTTTCCAGATTTTATAGATTGCTGCCGTGCATATCTTAAAAAATGTAAATCTTCCGTGTCTAATATAGTTAATGCATGTCTGCAATTTTCATAAACACGCCATCCATACTGTTCTTCAGATATGTATCTGTCATACAATACAATATTTGGATTAATGTCAATTAATACTTTATTAAAATCAGACGAATTTAGTTTAATAGAGATTTCTGTGACCTCTAAATTCTTGAGTGCGAAACTATAGGCACTTTTGTTGGCAGCAGAAGCAAAATAGACTTCTGCACCGGTACTTTTAAAGTATTTAATTATCTGAATAATTCTTGTGCCAGCAGCAGATGAAGTAGGTTCTGGCCAAACAAGTCCAATTATTAGTATACGTTGTTTTGTATGGAGCATTAAAAACAAAAGTAATATATACGAATGATAAGTTAATGAATTGATGTTGATTTATAGTTCATAAGCAACATACATTTTAGATTTAAATGCTAAATTTTGCATAGTTTACGACTACAAAAATTCTAAGTTACAGCGGTTTTTATTAGATTTGGAAGAAATAGAATTCTTTACTTTCTTATACTATATCGAAAAGGATCTTAAATTAGATGAACTCTATATTGAGTTATTTCTCAAATCTTTATTTTTTAGTATTTTAACTGTGAATTCTTAACAAAGTATACCTAATAATTATGACCAAAGCTATAAAAGTTATTGAAGTAAAATCGGAGATTGGCGCTGGAACCCGTGGCTCTAGTATGGGGGTTGACGCTATTAAAATTGCTGGATTAGATTTTAACAGCCGTTTTTTTAAACGTCATCAAACAGTTGAAGTTCCTCATGAGAATCATTTACTTTTGGAAGCTTCGGGCAGTCCGTTTGCTAAACGTATTTCCGGAATATTAACAATGGTAGAGAGAGTGGAGAAAGAAGTGAGTCAAACATTGTTAGAAGATCAGTTTCCTATTGTACTTGCTGGCGATCATAGCACTGCTGCAGGAACTATTTCTGGAATTAAAATGGCTTATCCTAAATCGAGATTAGGTGTTATCTGGATTGATGCACATTCAGACATGCATTCTCCTTATACTACTCCATCTGGCAATATGCATGGCATGCCCTTAGCTATGGTTTTAGATGAGGATAACCTAGATATGCGGATTAATAATCCGGATCAGGAGACAATTAATTACTGGTATCAGCTTAAAAACACAGGTAATATTGCACCCAAAATAAACTACCGGGATTTGGTGATTATATCGGCCAGAGATATGGAAAAGCCCGAAGAATATTTGTTAAAAAAGAATAAAGTTAAACATGTTACAACTGCCGAAGTACGGAAACGGGGTGTAGAACGGGTTGTTATAGAGACAATGAAATATTTGGATGATTGTGACTTGATTTACATTTCATTTGATGTAGATTCTATAGACCCAACTATTTCGCGAGGTACAGGAACGCCGGTACCACAAGGAATAACAGAAAAAGAAGCCGGCGGACTGATCTCTAGATTAATAACTTATAAAAAAATATGCTGTTTCGAGATTGTTGAGGTTAATCCAACTTTAGATAAAGAAAATCAGACAGCAGAACATGCATTCGAAATATTAATTAAGGCATCGAATGCTTTTCAAAACGAATCGTAATGAATACTATAGAACAACAAATATTAAAATATACACAACAAGCAGTTGTTGAATTATACCAAAGTGAATTGCCTGAAAATCAGGTTAATTTGCAGGCAACCAGAGCAGAGTTTGAAGGGGAGATTACATTAGTCGTTTTTCCATTATTGAGATTTTCTAAAAAAGGCGGAGAAGAAACTGCAGCAGATATTGGGGCTTATTTACAGAAAAAAATAGATAATATAACCTCTTTTAATGTTGTTAAGGGTTTTCTGAATTTATCTATAGCACATAGTTACTGGCTCAATGAATTTAACTCGGCTTTATTGGATACAAGTTATGGTTCTTTAAAATCTAATGGAAAAAAGGTTATGGTCGAATACTCGTCGCCTAATACCAATAAACCTTTACATTTAGGACATGTTAGAAATAACTTATTGGGTTATTCTGTTGCCGAAATACTAAAAGCTGCCGGATTTGAGGTGGTGAAGGTCAATTTGGTGAACGACAGAGGAATTCATATTTGCAAGTCGATGCTGGCTTGGCAGAAATGGGGGAATAATGAAACTCCAGAAAGTTCTGGCTTAAAAGGCGATCATCTAGTAGGAAAGTACTACGTTGTTTTTGATAAGGAGTATAAGAAAGAGATAGACCAACTTAAATTATCCGGAAAAACCGAAGAAGAAGCAAAAAAACAAGCACCCTTGATATTAGAAGCTCAGGAGATGCTTCAAAAATGGGAGGCTGGCGATACCGATGTTATAAATCTCTGGAAGATGATGAACGATTGGGTATATGCAGGTTTTGGCGTTACTTATAAAAACTTAGGTGTAGATTTTGATAAATATTATTATGAAAGTAATACTTATTTATTAGGTAAGGATACGATTGAATCCGGATTATCGAAGGGAGTTTTTTTTAAAAAGGAAGATGGTTCTGTGTGGATTGATTTAACTGAAGATGGATTAGATCAAAAATTAGTACTTCGAGGTGATGGAACTTCCGTATATATAACGCAAGATTTAGGAACAGCAGAAATGAAGTTCGCAGATTTTGGTATGGACCAGTCTATTTACGTAGTGGGAAATGAGCAGGATTATCACTTTAAAGTGCTCTTTCTGATATTGGAGAAGCTGGGCATGTCGTGGGCCAAAGGATTACATCATTTATCGTACGGTATGGTTGACTTACCAAGTGGAAAAATGAAGAGCAGGGAAGGAACAGTTGTAGATGCAGATGATTTAATAGCAGAGATGGTTGACACAGCTAGGGAGAAAACAGAGTCTTTAGGTAAGACAAATGATTTTTCTGCAGCTGATAAAGAATTATTGTATAAACAGATTGGATTGGGAGCGTTAAAATATTTCTTGTTAAAAGTAGAGCCTAAAAAGAGATTGTTATTCGATCCAGCAGAAAGTATAGATTTTCAGGGTAATACAGGACCTTTTATACAATATACCCATGCAAGAATTAAGTCGTTACTAAGTAAGGCTGATTATAAGTCGAATATAGCAAGTGAAGCGCGTGTATTAGACAGAACTACCTTAGATTTAATACTACTATTAACGAAGTTTCCAGTAGAAGTGGCTTCTGCTGCAAAGGCTTATAGCCCGGCGTTAATGGCAAATTATCTATATGAATTGGCTAAGTTATTTAATAAGTTTTATCATGAAGTTCCGCCTATTGTTAAAGAGGAAGATTTGGTCGTTAAGCAACATAGACTAAATATAGCAGCCTTAACAGCTGGTGTACTTAACAAAGGAATGTCATTATTAGGAATACAGGTTCCTGAAAGAATGTAATTCTTAATAATTAGATCTTAAGTTACTTAAGGTGTTTATCTATAAGTAACTTAAGATTTAAAATTGTACATACCAGTGTACGTTTCCACTTATTAAACTTGCAGGAAATCTTTTGTCATTTCTATTTTCTTGAACTGCAGTAAAGGCGGGTAATTTTTCTTCTCCAAATGCAAGAAATGCAATTTCTTTTGAATTGTTTATCAAATCTGCAGTAAAACTGATTCTCCAGCTATCTAATTTAGCAACATATACCGCTTCTATGTTAGCGGTTGTACTATCACATATATTAGTTCCGGGGAAAATGGACGCGGTATGCGCATCGGCACCCATACCTAATAGGGTGAAATCGAACCGGATCGTTTCGTTATTAAAGTGCTTTTTTATACGTTTATGGTAATCGGCAGCAGCATCTTCTGGATTTAAAGCAGTGTTAACAAAAAAGATATTCTTTTCAGAAATATTTAAAGGAGTTAAAATAGATGCTCTAGCCATTCCGCCGTTGTAGTCAGTATGATCTATTGGAACATGACGTTCATCGCCCATAAAAAAGAATACTTTTGTCCAATCTATAGCCGTAGAGTATTCCTCTACCAATAATTGATACAATGCTTTAGGCGAAGACCCACCGGTTAAAACAAAATTGAATTCACCTTTTTCATCTATTGCTTTTAAAGCGAGGTCAATAATATGTTGAGCCAGAGATTTTATAGCATCTTTAGCTGTATTAAATTTATGTATTTCCATTATTGTCAGTCTTTATTTTTTATGGGCAACGAATACCAGAAAAAACCACTTTTTGCAATTAAAGCTTCTGCTTCTTCAGGTCCCCAGCTTCCGCTCTTATAATTAGGGAAATTTATAGACTTTTTACTGCCCCAGTTATTTAATATTGGCATTAGTAGTTCCCAAGCATATTCTACCTGATCTACACGCATAAATAAAGTCTGATCGCCTGTCATAACATCTAACAACAGCGTTTCGTAAGCTTCAGGAGTGTTTGTATTGTTGGTCCCCTTATAATCAAAGATCATATCAACCGGGTTTAAAACCATGTCTAGTCCTGGTCGTTTTGCTTGTACCTGTAATCGAATACTCATTTCAGGTTGTATGCTGATGATGAGTCTGTTTTGATGCCAACTTTCTACTGATTCGTTTTGGAAAATTTGATGAGGAACATCTTTAAACTGGATAGAAATAATAGACGAACTTTCCTGCATTCTTTTTCCGGTTCTTAAATAGAATGGAACACCTTGCCAGCGCCAATTGTCTATGTTAAATTTAAATGCAGCATAAGTTTCGGTATTGGAGTCTTGTTCAACATCTTTTTCGGTACGGTATCCTGGTACTTCAACGCCATTTACCCAACCATCTGAATATTGCCCTCTAACCGTATTTTTTCTTATAGAGTCTGAATTAAATTTTCGAATAGACTTTAGGGCGTCTACTTTTCTGTTACGAATCTCGTTTGCATCGAAACTTGTAGGAGGCTCCATGGCAATAATACATAGAAGTTGTAATAAATGATTTTGAATCATGTCGCGTAATGCGCCCGCGCCATCATAATAACTTCCTCTATCTTCAACACCTATAGCTTCTGAAACAGAAATCTGTACGTGTTCAATATAATTCCTATTCCATAATGGTTCAAATAGTGAATTTGCAAACCTAAAAGCCATAATATTTTGAACGGCTTCTTTACCTAAGTAATGATCAATACGATAAATCTGACGTTCTTTAAAATGCTGTTTAAGCATTTTATTAAGCTGTTGAGCCGATTCTAAATCGTGCCCGAAAGGTTTTTCTATTACTATTCTTGTATGATCTTTATCACCCGCTAAGCCGTATTTATGAAGACTGTCCGCAATTGCAGAGAAAAAAGTGGGCGCAACAGCCAGATAGTAAATAACCTGAGTTTCGGGACCAAATTCAGCTTGTCTTTTTTCAATTTTGTTTTTTAAAGCAATTAAAGATTCTGGATCTTTAATGTCGGCAGGGGTATAAGAAACATGTTTAACAAATTTCTGCCAGTCTTTTTTTAAGGCTTTTCCTTTTCTGGAGAAGTTTTTAATACCATCTTCCAGAAAATCACAATAATTTGCATCTGTTAATTTACTCCTTGCAGTACCTATTAATTCAAATTTTTCTGGCATATAGCCTTCTAAATATAAATTATACAATGCAGGACCCAATTTCCTTGAATTTAAGTCGCCCGTACCTCCAAAAATGACTATTATGGTAGGATTTATGTGTTCTTTCATTAGCATGACAAAGCTAAGGGTATATTTTTAAATTCTGTTCCAGTCTGCATGAAAAATTCCTTCTTCATCTATTCGCTCAAAAGTATGCGCTCCAAAAAAGTCTCTTTGAGCTTGTGTTAAATTAGAAGGCATTCTTCCGGTATACAATGTGTCGTAATAACTAATAGAAGCTGATAAGCATGGGATAGATATTCCGAGTTGAGTTGCAAAGTTAGCTACTGATCTTGTGTCATTAGAAGCTTCTTGTAACTGATCGTGAATGGTCTTATCTTCAAATAAGTGTACTAATAAAGGATTTTGCTGGTAGGCATTGTATATATTGTTCAAAAATTTAGATCGGATAATACAACCACCTCTCCAAATTTTCGCGATATTACTTAAGTTTAAATCGTATTTGTAAAATAAAGATGCTTGCTGTAGCATATGCATTCCCTGGGCGTACGCAGAGACCATTGAAAAGAAAAATGCTTGCTCCATAGCATCAGTTGAAATAAGAGTAGGGTTATTTGCGGGTAATTTACCGGAGGCTCCTAATTTTACACGTAAAGCCTTCATTTTAGATAAGTTTCTGGTAGATACCGAAGCATCTATTGTGGGAATAGGAACTTCTAAATCCATAGCTTCTTGCGAAGTCCATTTACCGGTGCCTTTAGATCGAGCTTCGTCTTTAATCATGTCGACTAAAAAATTACCCGTTTTAACATCCTTGAATGAAAAAATATCTCTGGTAATTTCCATTAAGAAAGAACCCAATCTTCCTGCGTTCCACTTTTCAAAAGTCTTAAAAATTTCTTCGTTAGAAAGCTTTAATCCTGTTTTTAGTATATCATATGATTCAGCTAAAAGTTGCATAATAGCATATTCTATACCGTTGTGAACCATTTTTACATAATGGCCGGAAGCGCCTGGGCCAATGTAAGAAACACAAGGAACATCGTCTACCTTTGCAGCAATGGCATCAAACATTTTCTCTACCACCTTATAAGCTTCTTTATCGCCACCTGGCATCATACTTGGACCTTTGCGCGCACCTTCCTCACCGCCAGAAATTCCCATTCCAAAGAAATGAAGATTTGCATCGGCAAGTTCTAAAGATCTACGTGCTGTATCTGTAAAATGTGAATTTCCACTGTCAATAATCAAGTCTCCGGGACTAAGAATAGGGCGGAGTTCCTGTATTACACTGTCTACAACAGAGCCAGCAGGAACCAGTAGAATGATTGTTCTTGGGGTTTCTATACTTGAAATAAATGCATTAATATCAGCGTAAGCTTCTAATTGATGTTTGGCACCTTCTTCTTTTAGCAGTCTAATCATTTCTGGATTTTTGTCGTAACCAGTAACTTTAAACCCATTGTTGGCCAGATTAAGCAATAAGTTTCTACCCATTGTACCTAGACCAATCATGCCCAAGCTATACCCACTTGATTTTTCTGTATTCATGCAAACTCTTTAAAAGACGATATCCTACTTTTATTTTACTGCGAAATTACAAATTAGGTTCTTAATAATTAGGTAATACTGTAATTCTTTTTTGAATTTTCAGGGTAGTATAATTTTGTATTATTTTAATGGTTTCTAAATTTATTAGATTACGAATTTTTAATATTTGGCCAACTAGAGTTTAGTATAATAATTATTAAGATGATGTATCAATATAAATAATCTAATCCAGAAATAGAATTTGTTTCTACTTTTGTGCCGGAAAATCAATGGATGAAATTTAACGTCGGATTTAACTTTTATTTTTAATATGAAGAAGTTAGTGGTTATGAGTTTTATAGTATTGACTGGGATTGTATTAATTTCTTTTCAATCTGTAGAGTTTAATTTCGAAGACGATTTATCTATGGATAGTATCCGTAAAGTTTATGCGAAACATCCTTCAGAATGGCCTAAAGCTAATGTAGATAAAGGTATTAATTTTAATGAATTAGACGTTTTACCTTCATCTCCAATTGATATAAAAAATGATTCTGTAAAAAGCGTAGTTGAATTAGGTAAAATCTTGTTTTTCGATCCGCGCTTATCGAGCTCTAACCTGATATCGTGCTCGAGTTGTCATGCACCTGATTTAAATTGGACAGATGGTAAGCAATTTTCGGAGGGACACGATAATCTTAAAAGTACGCGCAATTCACCTTCTTTAGAAAACGTCTGGTTCTTTAAACGTTTATTCTGGGATGGCCGCGTCGATAATTTTAAAGATCAGGTTGCCGGACCTATTACTGCTCATAACGAGATGAATCAAGATATGAAGGTTTTGCCTAAAAAGCTGAGTAAAATTAAAGGATATAAATCTTATTTTAAAGCCGCTTTTGGGACAGATCAAGTAACCGAAGACAGGATTTTAGAAAGTCTGGCTACTTTTCAGCAGACTATAGCGAGCGGAAAAACTGCTTTCGATAGATATCTTGAGAGCGATAAAGAAGCGTTAACAGATCAACAACTTAAAGGTTTGCACTTATTCAGAACCAAAGCGCGTTGTATGAATTGCCACCATGGAGCATTATTTACGGATAATGAATTTCATAATTTAGGGCTTACTTATTATAAAAGTAAGTATGAAGATTTAGGTTTGTATAATTTTACAAAAAAGCCCGAAGACGTAGGTAAATTTAAAACACCTGGGTTAAGAAATGTGATGCGCACCGGACCGTGGTTTCATAACGGATTGCTTTCAGACATGGAAGAAATTATGGATTTATATAATATGGGGATGCCATTTACCAGACCTACTAAAGAGGATGAAAAAGATCCTTTGTTTCCTAAAAATGACCCTTTATTACGCGGTTTACGATTAAGTAATGCAGAAAAAACAGCTATTATTTCTTTTTTAGAAGCGCTGTCTTCAGATCCAACTATTATCAGAGTAGATAAATTGCCAAAATAAAATCCAGCTGTTTTAGAAGTTTTTTATTTTAATCTATTTTAGGTGAACTGGAAATTATAACATAAGTATAATCTAGTTAAGGAGATAGAAAATTAGTTTACTTTTTTCTGCTTTTTTCCTTTTTGCTTTATTGAAAAGTACGAAAAATTAATCTATTTTTAAGAAATGGAACTGAATTGCATTTTAATTGACGACGAACCACATGCGGTAGAAGAATTATCAGAAATTATAGGTCTCACGTCGGGAATTAAAGTGCTTGAAAAATTTTATGATGTTAAATCTGCGCTTGGTTTTTTAAAAGAATATGGGCGGGTGGATGTCATTTTTTCCGACATTAATATGCCGGGTATCAATGGTATTGATGCAGCAATGTTGTTAAATTCTCACTGCGATTTTTTGATATTTATAACGGCGCATAAAGAGTATGCATTAGATGCATTTGCTGTTCATGCCGATGGTTATTTGGTAAAGCCGGTGAGTTATAAAATATTTGCTGAACGTATTAATGTCTTGCTTGAAAAAAAAGCACATCAAGAAGGTGTAAAACAGAGTGATAACGAGGTGTTATTCTTAAAAGGTACGCAAAAAAACACATTTATCAAAATAAAATATTCAGACATTGTTTACATAGAAGCTATGCTTAATTATGTGATCGTACATACACTTAAAGGAAAGGAAATTACCTATATAGGCTTATCTGGAATGGAGAAATTATTGAGTAAAAAAGAAGTTTTTTTTAGGGTGTCTAAATCTGCCATAATATCGGTAAATTATTTAGATAGGGTAGAAGGCAATGTTGTTCGTTTAACCGATAAGAGTTTTTTCCCAATTGGAGAGAAATATAGAGATGCGTTTCACAAATTTTTAAGGAAACGCATCTTAAATTCTAACATTTAACTAAAAAATGTACCTGTAGTGGTGATTGTTGTTGCAGAAGATGTAGTTGGATCTGTGCTAAATTGGTTTAATTTTTTTTTGTTAGAAAATTTAAAAACAACTGTTTTTTTTAGTTTGATTTGATTTGTTAAGACATTCATAAATTGATTTATTTAATTGAATGTCAATGATCTATAAACCTGTTTTTTTATCTTTTTTTATTATAGCTAGTGCCTTAAATATTATATAACTTGTATGCTTGTAGCCAAAAATTCTAGGAAAGTTCATGTTATAGCTTGGAGTATATTTTGTTCTTATGAAATATTACTATCTGCTGTAGTAACAGGAACATTTTCTCACCCATTGTATTATTTGCTGTTTTTTCCCTTAAATATTCTTTCATTTTACTTTACAGCAAATTTTATTTACCCTCGTACTTTAAAGACTTACTTTGGAAAATTTATTTTATTGCCCATTTTTTTAGTTTTAGAATGTGTGGTGTATTTAGGTTTTGTATGGTTGTTTAGTTATACGCTAGACCTATTACATTTGAGAGAAATGCCTACTCAGGTAAATTTTAGATTTTTTGCAATTGGATTTTGGAGATGGATTAATTTTGTTATATATGCCTTGGGCTACTACTACCTTCGCCAATATTTGGTTCACAAGCAGAAGGTAATGGATGATGCGATAGAAAACGAAAGAATAAAGGCTAATTTAGTAACCGCAGAAGTGAATTTTCTAAAGTCACAAATCAATCCTCATTTGTTGTTTAATACATTGAATTTTGTGAAGTTTGCTGCAAAAAAGAAGCCCGAAGAAGCAAATGAGGCAATAGTCATGTTGGCGGATATTATGCGTTTTGTTTTGGAGCAATCTAATAATGAAACGATACCCTTGCAGAAAGAGTTAGATCAGATAGAAAACTTAATAAACTTAAATAAATTACGGTTTGATAACAGAATTTATATCCGTTATGATCTTGAAACTAATCATGGTGATCAATTAATACTTCCTTCTGTATTATATACCCTAACAGAAAACATTTTTAAACATGGTAATCTGGTAGATGAAAATGCCGTAGCATCTATAGAAATTATTACTGATAGCGAAAAATTAGTATTTAGAACTGCAAATCTCGTTAATCACATCTATACCCCAGACAGCACTAAAACTGGACTTAAAAATATAGAACAGCGATTAAGTCTTCATTATAGTGATAATTTTACTTTAAAATATGGAGCAGAAAATGAGGTATTTTTTAGCGAACTAATGCTCCCTTTTAATCCATCTAAATTTGATAAATAATGCGCTATTACTTTATGTAACGATTTAGGATTTTTTTTAAAACCATATCTAATTGATTCGGCCCAAAAGGTTTCATTAAATATCCGTCGGCACTCACTTCAAATGCTTCAAAAGCGTAGTTGCTGTACGCAGTTACAAAAATGAGATTTCGGTATTTGGTGTTTAAAAGTTTAGATAATTCAAGTCCATTAATTTTAGGCATAACGATGTCTACAAACAGAAAATCAATGGGCTGGTCTAATAATATCAGTTCATTATAAGCCAAAGTAGCATCATTATATACTTTTAGAACTGTAAGATGCTGGTTTTTAGAGAGTAATTGAGATAAGTGTTCTGTAGCAGAGTTTTCATCATCAATTAAGACGCATTTAAACATATAGATATATTTTGTTGCTCTAAATATTAATAATAACTGCTATTATCTAACAGTTTATTATATGACCACCCCTTAATTTTATATATTATGGCTTTCTAATTTAATTTTAATTGTTTAAAGGGAAACTGGTTATAGTTAAAAACACCATTATACTTGGTAATTTACTATATCATACTAGTATCAGATAAGACCAATATCGATATGGCGAGGGGTAGATCGATTTTTATAATAAAATAAGATGGCTATTTTAACGAGAAATAGAAGTTTTTGTTTTTTAGTTCTGGTATCATATGTCGTTTTTTTGGTAATCAGATAATTTTTTTAAAAATATTTTATTTCATATTTGGAATATTAATTTATAGTTATTATATTTGATTAGAAACAAATTATAGGATAAGCTAGTTGGTCTAGCTTACGGAAAAACTAAGAGTCTCGTTCCCCAAAGTCTGACACTAACCGAACGCGAGACGATAGGTTTAAGCCCATATCTAAAATATCACTATATTAGTGGTAATTAAAGGTGTGTGTTCTATCGTACGCCCTGTTCTACGGAGTCAGACCCTGGGGGAGAAGGCAGATAGAACCTCACTTTTAATTATACTGTTGATATTCTATCTCTCGAGACTCGTATAAATAATACGAGTATGGAAAAAATAAATAGTATTTATTGTCAAAGACCTTTCGTTGTACTTCGTACATTATGGAAAAGTCTAATTTTTCCAATCCCTGTTAATCATCCCTTCTCTACTTATCCGTTTAACAGATTATACGCGATAAAGCCAAAAAATCCCGTTTAGTCTACTATTAGAGCGGAAGGTAACCAGATTTATAATTTAGGTTAGTAATTGTAATGGGTACTTCCGCTTATTTTATTCTAAGTAGATGTTTTTCGATTTAACCACTCGGGTAAAATAAATATCTATTTAGGGAAATGTGCTAATAAAACAATAAACAACCAAACTAAAAATGAATATGAAAAAAATAACGATACCCATCGTAATGGGATTGCTATGCCTAAGTTTTTGGGCTAAGGGGCAGGAAAATGTGAGTTTTACGCCAATAGAGGAAACAGTAGTTTCACCTTCATCAAATGAGCTGAAAGTAGGAGACAGACTACCCGCAGAATTTTGGACTTATCAGCACCAATTTTTAAATGGGGGTAAAGTTTATTCAAAAAATTTATCAGAATATAAAGGTAAATGGATAGTACTAGACTTTTGGGCAACCAACTGTGGAGGATGTATTAAAGAAATGCCTAAAATATCTGATATCCAAAGAAAAAATGAAGATAAGATCCAAATTTTGTTGGTGAACAGCTTTGTGAAGATGGATACGCTTTCTAAGTTAATTAATTTTTTTGAAAAAAATAGTAACGAAGTATTGGGAGCGCACTTAACAAATATAGTATTGGATACAGAATTAAAGCGTTTATTTCCTCATAAATATGTAGGTCACTATATATGGATAGATAAAAGAGGAATTGTTAGGGGAATAACCAGTAGCAAGTTTTTAAGTAGTGAATTAATAGAGTCAATAATTAAAAGCTAGTAGGTATGATAAAAAAATACATTTGCATATTATTGCTAATAATCGCTCCTAAAGTATATGCTCAACAGCAGATAATAGGAACAGTCCTTTCTTTAAAGGATAGTACTAAAGTTGTAGGTGCCACAGTAACTATTATTGAGCCGTCTAGAATTTTGACAACTGATAGTTCCGGATCTTTTACGACAAGTTTACCGTTTGGAAAATATTCTATTGTTATTAAATCTTTGGGTTATTTGAATAAAGAGATGAAATTTAGTGTTCCTTTAGAAAATAAATTTGTTATTTATTTAGAAGAAAGTATTAATAATCTGGACGAAGTAACTATTAATACGGGCTATCAGCATATTTCTAAAGAGAGGGCCACGGGAGCATTTTCATTGATTACGAATGATCTATTGAATACTACTAATGGTTCGAATATTTTAGGGCGTTTAGACGGGGTAGCCAGTGGCGTCATGTTTGATGTTAAATTTTCCAGCTCAGCGCAGCGGAGGTTAAAATTTAATGTGAGAGGATTAAGTAGTATCAATGGCTCTGTAGATCCATTGATAGTAGTAGATGATTTTCCGTATGAGGGAAACATTAATAATATAGATCCGAATGATGTAGAAAGTATTACTATACTTAAAGATGCGGCGGCAACATCAATTTGGGGCGCAAGAGCAGGGAATGGGGTGGTTGTTATTACCACTAAAAAAGGTAAAATAAGTGCTAAAAATAACATATCGATAAGAAATACACTTGTTTTTTCTGAAAAATCAGATCATTTTAAAATTTCACAAATTTCTTCTTCAGATTATATAGATATAGAAGAAATGTTGTTTTCTAAAGGATTTTATAATTCGATCATTACTTCTCAACCTTTTAGTGCGCTTACTCCGGCGGTTGACGTATTCTTACAGCGAAGAAATAAAGTAATATCTGCTGCTGATTCAGCTTTAAGAATAAATGAATTGAAGAATATTGATAAAAGATTTGATTATAGGAAGTATTTTTTATCCCAACCATGGGAAAATCAGACATATTTTAATTTGAATGGTGGTAATGAAAAATATACTTATTTATTTTCTTCAGGCTATACTAGAAGCCGTTCTGAATTAATCGCAGAAAATGAAAGATTAAATTTGAGAACTTCTAATACCTACAGGTTTTCTAAAGGAACTTCTTTAGATTTTGGATTAGGCTATACTGCTAATACTGGAAGAAACGGGCGTGCAAATTTGGAAGCTTTAACTGTTGGATCACGTCATGTTCCTTATTTAGATTTTGTGGATGATCAAGGAAAAGCGAAGGAGATACCTTTCATTTACAACAAAGATTATGTTAGTAAGTTAGCAAACGGAAATTTGCTTGATTGGGGATATATTCCACTTGATGAACATAAGTATCAAAAATATGTATCTAAACGAAGTAGCTTTTTAACAAATATTGGAATTAATCAAGTTATAAATTCTTGGATAAGCCTGAATTTGAAGTATCAAAATGAATTACAAATTATACAAAATAATAATTTAGAAACGGAAGGTAGTTACCAAGCAAGAGTAAGGGTAAATACGTTTACACAGTTTAATCCTATAACTAATAATTTAACTTATATAGTTCCTAAAGGAGGAATATTAAGTGCTTCCAATTCAAACTTAGTTGCACATAATTTTAGAGGAAGTTTGAATATTTCTAAGAAGATAAATGATGGTGAATTTTCTGCAATTTTTGGAGGAGAGGTAAGATCAACTGCGATGAATAACTCTAGCCATTTAACATATGGTTATCGAGAAGATCCTTTGCAGAGTAGTGTTGTTGATTTTGTCAATAGATATCCTAATGTAATAACCGGAGCAAGCCTAACTATTCCAAACTTTAATGATTTTGGCGGTACACTAAATAAATTCATTTCCTTTTTTGGGAATGGAAGTTATACATATAAGAATAAATATATTTTATCTGCGAGTGCTCGTAAAGATGCTTCTAACATTTTTGGATTAAATACGAATGATAAATGGAAACCACTGTGGTCTATGGGTTCTAGTTGGGATATAGCGGGAGAAGAGTGGTATAAACTTGAATTTTTGCCAAAATTAAAACTTAGGGCAACGATGGGCTTTCAAGGAAATGTAGACTTATCTAGGTCTGCTTTAACGATATTGAATTATCAGGGAAATAATTCGATTACAGGATTGCCTGTTGCAAATGTAACTCAAATAAACAATCCAGAGTTAAGGTGGGAAAAAATCAGACAATTAAATTTTGCATTGGATTATGCACTAAAGAATGACATTGTGCGAGTAAGTTTAGAGCTTTATCTAAAGCGAGGAAAAGATTTGTATGCTCCAGTTTTAATGGATTACACCACTTGGGGACTAAATACCACTATTGTTAAAAATGCCGCTCAAATGAAAGGTAGGGGTTGGGAACTTACATTAAATTCTAAAAACTTGAAAGGTAACGTTACTTGGAATACGAATGTTATATTTAATTATAATAAAGATATAACTGTCGATTATTATAGTCCAGAAGGTTATTCTGCCGGAATAGTAGGATATGGTCAAGCTATGACACCTTTAATAGGAAAGCCTATATATAGTTTAGCAAGTTATAAATGGAGAGGACTAGATAACCATGGAAATCCGCAAGGGTTGTTAAATGGAAATGTAAGTACTGATTATTCAGCTATTATAGCAGATCACAATAGAAATGGCTTAAACGGGGAAAGTTTTACATTTCACGGTTCAAGTCAGCCCCTATACTTTGGCTCATTATCTAATAATATTGGATATAAAGATTTCGCTTTAACTTTTGGGTTCTCATATAAACTGGGTTACTACTTTAGAAGACCTTCACTATCTTATAGTCAGTTGTTTCAGTATGGAAATGGTCACGGAGAATTTAAAAATCGCTGGCAAAAATCAGGAGATGAATTAAATACAAATGTACCTTCGCTAATTTATCCCGTTAATACAAATAGAGATACTTTCTACAATTTATCTGAAGCTACAGTTGAGAGAGGTGATCATATTAGATTGCAGTATCTAAATTTGAGCTATTCTTATGCTACTAACAGCAAATATAAGTCTGGGTTTAAAAACTTATCTTTTCATTTTAACATAACTAATCCATATTTAATATGGACAAGAAATAAGTTGAATTTAGACCCAGATTATGCCAATGTTATTCCACCTTCTAGATCTTATACTCTAGGATTAGTATCTAATTTTTAAAATAAAATTTATGAGAAATAATTTATTCATATATATGATATTGAGTATTGTTATGACAAGTACAGTATCTTGCGAGAAGTTTTTAGATGAAAAGCCAGATAAAAAATTAACAACACCTTCAACTGTAGCTGATTTACAAGCATTATTAGATAATCTTACCACTATGAATTTAAGAGTTCAGACTTTTGATGAGGCTTCAAGTGATGATTACTTTTTAAATACGAGCAATTTTAATGCTGTAAGTGAAAAGGGGAGGAATAGTTACCTTTGGCTCCCTTTTTACACAACTAATGATAATGGGTGGAAGTATCCCTCTAATACAATATATCTTGCAAATGTTTGTTTAGAGAATTCCCAGCAAATTGTACGTACTTCTGCTAATTCAAAAGATTTAGATAATGTAATTGGATCCGCATATTTTTTTAGAGCCTATACACTATTAAAATTAGCTTGGACCTATAGTAAATCTTATGATGCACAAACATCTAGTACCGATTTAGGTATAGTTTTGAGAAAAGGAACGGACTTTAACACGCTCTCTACAAGATCTAGTGTTGAAGAAAGCTATCAACAAATTATTAGTGATTTAGAGGCCGCAATTCCGCTTTTGCCCGTTTTTTCAGCAAATTTGTTTAGACCCTCTAAAGGAGCTGCTCATGCAGTATTAGCTAGAGCTTATTTGTCTATGAGAAAGTATGAAAGCGCTCTTCATCATTCTAATGAGAGTCTTAAAATTAATGACCTGCTATTAGATTATAATAATATCAATCAAAACGCTACCTGGCCTTTTCAAATGTTAAATAAAGAAGTTATTTTTCATTCGGAGACTTCTACATATTCTTATATCAATTTTCCGAATTTTGCATTAATTGATACTAATTTAATTGATACTTATAATAAGTATGATTTAAGAAAAGATGCTTTTTACAAAAAAACAGGTAATTACTATCTATTTAAAGGAAGTTATTCTGGTGGTTCTCCATTGTTTAATGGAATAACAACAGCCGAAGTTATTCTAATGAAATCAGAGTGTTTAGCCAGAACTGGTCAAATACAGTCAGCACAAGAGTTGCTTAATAATTTGATAAGAACAAGATGGGATAAAAATCAAAGTTATACGAATTTCTCCGGTACGAATCAAGAAATAGTTCTGAATTGGATACTTCAAGAGCGAAGAAAAGAATTAGTGATGAGAGGGTTAAGGTGGATGGATATTAAAAGGCTGAATAAAGAGGGCTTTAATATTCGTGTTACGAGATTTGTGAACGGAAATGAGTATGTTTTATTACCAAATGATGATAAATATGCGTTACCTATTCCTAATGATATTATTGAATTAACTGGTATGCAGCAAAATCCTGGTTGGTTATAAAGAGACTATGTTAATTAAAGAAATTGATGAATAATAATTTAATGCGCTAAAAGTTGTTTTTATCATTTTTTTAATAACCCTTAATTAACAAAGAAGCTGTATCACAAATTGTGATACAGCTTCTTTATACATTTTATTCTCTATTGTAAGTTTCTATTATTACACCTCCTTCAATTGGTGTGTTGGTATGATCTACCGGTACATTGTTTTTAAGCACATATGTATGGACTAGATCTTCATCTACTCCCGCTAAACTTACTTTAATTTTGCATCCGCCGATTTCGTTATCGCAAGTGGGAATGTCCATTCCTGTTACATATCTCCAATTACTCAAGTTTCCTTCTTCTCCAGAAGGTCCTTCAAACTTAAAGAAGAATTCGCTTTCATTTAATTTAGAATTCGTAAAAGAGCTGGTAGCCATCACTAAACCAAAACCAATTAATAAAGCTAACACAGGTAGTAATTTTCTTAAATTTTCCATAATACTGTACTGCTTATTTACCTTGAAAAAACAGCCGAAAAAGTTTATTTAATAAATTATTTTTATTTGTTGCCACTTAGGTAGGCAATAACACCAGTATCTGCTAAATTTCTAATTTAACACATGCTTTTTAGGTTCTAATTTTTCGATGTATAATGCATGCCCATGTAGCAATCACCAAAAAAAGCAGATTAAACCACAAATGTGATTTCCAGTTTAAGATTTGTATAACACCACCACAGCTACAGGGTGTTTTTTCGAAATAGCCAAATAAAACCAAGGCTATATAAACTGTAAAGACAAACATTAAAGAAGTGGAAATTAATAGACCTATAAATCGGGTCTTCATAAAAATCAATAAAAATGCAGCAGTTATCTCGATGGTAGGAATAAACCAAATTAAGAAAGCGCTAAAAGCTGTGCTAAAAATTTTATTATTTAAGGCATTCCTGAAATCATTAACTTCTATAATTTTACTAAAGGCAGTATAACTCCATAATAGTATGAGTAATGCAATACAAATTTCATAAACTAAGTTTTGCTTTTTTGGAAAGATGTTTTTTAGAGTAATCATAAAGAGTTTTAAATAACTACTTCAAAATTTCAAGAAATTATAATACTATTATAGGTGTTTTAAACCCTGAAAAATACTTTTTGCGAACAGTTAGTAAGCATTTATTAATTTCCGGTAACTGCGAATAAAGTTGTCGTAATACAGCATAAGGTAATTAGCCATATCTTTCTTTTTGATGAAGTTTAAGGAGGTTTTATATGCTGATATAAATAATAAGATGCGCTCGTTTGCATGATGCTGCTCCAATATAAACTGTCGTAAATCTATCGTTGCATCGTATTCTGCACACAAAGTATTATATATTGGCTGCAATTCATTAAATTGGCTATATAGTTGTAGTAGATTTGGGTAATCCCAATAGTAGATTAGGGTGGTTGTACATGCTTTCAGATAATGAGAAGCATTGTGTTTACGAGTAATTATAAAGTTGGAGGGTGTAATAAAATTAATAATGGAAGGTGTCTTACGGTTGATTGGATCATACTCTTTTAAAATACCATCAGCAACATAAGCAAGCGTGCCTTCTTTTCTTATTAACCGCTCATCTGTATGTAGTGTAATTTGTTGCATGCATTGTACGATGGCTTCCCAAGCTAAAGGTCGTATAGCTCCTGCATTATAAAGACGTTGTTTAAAAATATTATAATTTTTATCCATATAGTTCTTTTTTAAATTACCTTTTGCTATCAGCAAAAGGTAATTTATTAGGCAATTAGATTTTCTGGTATTTAAGGAGATGATTTAATAACTGATTTCTAAAATTATTTCTCCTGCTGGCGTATAATTACCATCGGGAAATACGACTAACGCAAGCGTAGGTTTTGGTTTAAATAACTTACTTGCTCTAACACCTGGTTCATCTGGTTTTATCAAAATAACAGGAAGCCTATGTCCAATTGCAAAGCTGCATTGAAAAGCGAGAAAACGTGTTACTTGAAAATGCAGATTGTTTAAATATACTTTTTGATCTGGTGAAAAATCAAAATGATGCAATGCCCAATTTTTAAAATCAGTTTCAATTGCAGCAGCTTGTAGTGCAAGTGCTGCATTGTCTAATTCAAACAATTTTTGGCAAAGTTTGCTAACCCCCTCGGGGGTAAATGGGAATTTTTTCATAATTATAGATTAGATTAATAATTGATCAAAAGAGAAAGATTAAGTGTCTAATGAAGTGTAAAATAGATGTCTAATGTAGTTGGGCAATACGTATTGTATGGCTCAATTAATATTCTTAATCAAGAATTCTTAATTACCCATACAATATGTATGGGTGGTTAAAAGCACATTATTATATAATTAGTTAATACTTTGCGATAAAGTTTATATAATTAGTTGATATTTTATAATGATTTATATAACTTCAATTGTCGTCCTACTTTACATTTATTTAAAAACTTATGTTTATGTCTAGATGGAATTACTTAAATGGTCCCTATAAAGATTTAAGAATACGGTTGTTGTTTTCTTTATTTGCAGCTCACCTTATTGTAAGCCATGGGGTTGGTTTTTTTAGCGTACTAGTAGAACCTGGTTATTTTATTTCACTGTTAGCCAGTGCTATCATAGGATATATTTTGTTTGAAATTATTCATCTTATAACCATTCTGCTAGATAGGCATTTTAGCTGGGATACATCTCTTTATAAAAGGTTATTATTTCAAATTCTTGTGGGCGTATTGCTCACCGTATTAATTGCTTACTTGCTCGCCGATCGGCTCTTTGTTGTAATGGATGAAGATATAGCTGAAAGTAATTATATGCAGTACGATTTCTATTTTATATGCAGCTACATTGTGTTAATAAACGTTTATTATTATGTAGGATATAAATTGAGAGTTAAATCATTGATGAATGTAGAGTTAAATCAGTATAAAAATTATCATAGAGCATATACATTCAAAAATGCCCCGGTTAATTTGAAAGACATGGATTTAGAAGCCTTGGATATTAAAGCTACTGCCATTGCATGTGTTTATATAATGAATGGTAATTTATTTATGTTAGATATGAAATGCAACAAAACATTAGTTGCAGAAACAATGGAAGAAGCAATAAAGAAGCTCTCTTCAGTAGATTATTTGCGTGTTAACCGTTTTTGTGTAGTGCATCGATTATTGATACTGTCGGTAAAAGAAGCTACATCCCGAAGAGCTACTTTAACGCTAAGGCTACCATTTAACTTTGTCGTGCCCGATAAATTTAAAAATGTTAGTCAGTTTTACAGAAGTAAATTTTTAAAAGCTTTTAATGAATAGGACAGGTTAAAATATAATACCTAATTTTGTATTGAAAGAATATTATCGATCGAAAATGCTTGGATTAAAACTACTGACCGACCCTCGCTGGGCCAATATAGCTGAAAGTAATTTAGAAGAAATACTAACTGATCATGCTTGGTGCGAGCAAAAAGCTGCTACCAATGCGATTACTTTAATTACACAAAATTCTGAGCATTTAGATTTAGTAGAAACGCTTACAGCTATTGCCATAGAAGAGATGCAACATTTTGAAATGGTGGTAGAAATTATTAAAAAACGTGGTTATACTTTAGGTAGAGAGCGTAAGGACGATTATGTAGGCCAATTGGTTAAATTTAATAAGAAAGACGGTAGTAGAAATTCTGCATTTATAGATCGTTTATTGTTTGCTGCAATGATAGAGGCCAGAAGTTGTGAGCGTTTTAGAGTGCTATCTCAGAATTTAGAAGATAAAGAGTTGGCTCAATTTTACTACGAATTAATGGTTTCTGAGGCTAATCACTACACCACTTTTTTAAATTTTGCGCGCAAATATACTATCGATGTAGACGTAGATAAACGATGGAAAGAATGGTTGGATTTTGAAGGAAAACTGATACAGAGTTACGGTAAATCGGAAGCTATACATGGGTAGATGAAAGCTAAAAGTCAGAGGGGAAGAATTATTTTACACTTCCCTGAATAGGGTTGGCCGGTTTATATGATTTTATTTTTATCAAATAATTAAACTTTTGACTTTGTTAAGATGCATTTGTAGTGCTTTTGAGATTAAAGAATAAAGACTTAAAATTAAAGAACAAATACCATGTCATTTCAAGCTTATTTAATAAATATAGAAGAGAAAACAGGCGTGTCTCCTCAAAAATTTGAGACACTAGCAGCAGAAAGAGGTTTTGCAGAAAACGGTAAATTAAAAATCGGAATTAAAGCAACAGATATTGTAAACTGGCTTAAAACGGAATACGATTTAGGGCATGGCCACGCCATGGCTATGTATGCTTATATAACTGGAAAACGTAGTTAAGGAAATATTTTTGTTTTTATAGTAGATTTAAAATTTAATACAAATAAAAAAGTCCTTCATGGCAACATGAAGGACTTTAAGTATTTATAAGGAATTGTCTGCCGACTTACTACTTATTGGCCTTTTCCCCAAAGATCAAATTCTGCTCTTGTTGGCATAGTAATCTCTAATTTTAGTTTTTTACGCATTCCACCTAAGTCGTTAAATACTTTATTGGGATTTGCAGTATTAAATTCTTCTAAAGTATTAAAATTCATTTTACGAATTACCTCAACCCAAGTTGCAGGAATACCTGCTTCTATAAAATCAGCATCAGTTGTTACTTTTGCTTTTTTCTCCGGGCGCATTTGAGGGAAAAATAAGACTTCTTGGATGCTACTTTGATTGGTCATAAGCATCACTAATCTATCTATTCCAATACCCAGTCCTGAAGTAGGTGGCATACCATACTCTAATGAACGAACAAAATCTTCGTCCATCGCCATTGCTTCATCATCGCCTCTGGCAGCTAATTTTAGCTGATCTTCGAAACGTTCTTTCTGATCAATTGGATCATTTAATTCAGAATAAGCGTTCCCAATTTCTTTACCCATCACAAATAGTTCAAAACGTTCCACTAAACCTTCTTTAGATCTATGCTTCTTTGCCAAAGGTGTCATTTCTAATGGATAATCTGTAATATATGTAGGCTGAATTAAATGCGCTTCAACTTTTTCGCTGAATAATTCGTCAATTAATTTTCCTCTACCCATAGAATCATCTACTTCTATACCTTGTTGTTTACAAGTAGCGGCTAGGGTAGTTTCGTCCATTTCTGAGACATCTATTCCGGTATATTTTTGAATAGATTCATACATAGTTAATTTTTCGTATGGACCGGTGAAATTAATCTCATGATTTCCTACTTTTACAATAGGAGAGCCATTTGTTGCCACTGCAACTTTTTCTAAACAGTCTTCAACCATTCCCATCATCCATATATAGTCTTTATAAGCTACATATATCTCCATGGAAGTGAATTCAGGGTTATGAGTTCTATCCATGCCTTCATTTCTGAACATTTTTCCGAATTCATAAACACCATTAAATCCGGCAACAATTAGTCGCTTCAGATATAATTCATTTGCAATTCTTAAGAAAAGCGGCATATCTAAAGTATTGTGATGCGTTTCGAACGGACGGGCAGCAGCCCCACCATGTACCGCCTGAAGAATAGGGGTTTCTACTTCCATCCAGCCCTGTGCTTCGAAATAGTTGCGCATGGTATGAATAACCTTACTTCTTTTTAAGAAAATTTCTTTAAAATGCGGATTAACCGTTAAATCTACATAGCGTTGACGGTAGCGCATTTCTGGATCAGTAAATCCATCGTATGTATTACCATCCTCATCTCTTTTTACTATTGGAAGTGGTTTTAAAGATTTTGATAAAAGCTTTAAAGAATCAGCATGGATAGAAATTTCACCGGTTTGTGTGGTGAATGCATAGCCTGTTACGCCAATGAAATCACCTAAATCCATCAGTTTTTTGAAAACTACATTGTATAGATTTTTGTCTTCACTCGGGCACAATTCATCTCTTTTTAAATAAATTTGAATACGACCAGTTGCATCCTGAATTTCGGCAAAACTAGCACTGCCCATAATTCTGCGGCTCATAATGCGACCCGCAATAACCACCTGTTTATATTGTTCCTTCGTTTGTTCGTTAAAATTGGCAGTAATATCTTCTGCTGTTGCATTAACAGGAAATTCTTCTGCCGGGTACGGATCTATTCCCATTGCACGCAATTGCTGCAATGCTTCTCTTCTTAATTTTTCTTGTTCCGAAAGTGGAGTGGTCATTTATGTATATATTATATAAGGTGAGGATGTTATTTATCCTTTTATTCTGATTCTACGGCTGATAGGTACATTGTATCAATACTATCGGCATATTTTTTTTCGATAACTTTTCTTTTTAATTTCATTGAAGGGGTTACTTCACCTTCTTCAATTGTAAAAGGATTTCGTTTTAATTTGAAATGTTTTATCTTTTCAAATTTAGCAAGTTCTCCTGAAAGTTTTTTTACATCTTCATTTATCCAATTTATTATTTTAGGATCGTCGATAAATGGGTTTTCATCATCGAAATATTCGTTTGATAATTTAAAGACTTCCTGCATAGTTTCTCTGCTGGGAACAATAATAGCCGTGATATATTCACGTTTATCACCAATGATGAAAATTTGTTCAATTTTTAAACTTTTTAAATAAGTATTTTCAACAGGAGTAGGATAAACATTTTTTCCGTAAGCATTTACGATCATGTTTTTTAGTCGATCGGTAATTTGTAAGTTGCCTTTGTAAAAACGACCAATATCTCCGGTATGGAACCATTTGTCGGTATCAATTGCTTCTGCTGTTTCTTCTGGTTTATTCCAATAGCCTTGCATTACACAGTGTCCGCGTACAATAATTTCGCCTTCGGGAGTTTCTAAATCAGGATGGAAACTTTCGTGCGTCTGAATGGTTAATATTTCCTTTGTGTCAATATTTTGAATGCCAATCTCTAATTCAGGGAGTACTCTTCCTACTGTACCGTAAACTTGTCTGTTGTATTCGGTAACCGACATTACTGGCGAGGTTTCTGTCAATCCAAATCCTTCTAAAATTTTTATGCCGAGATTTCCGAAAAACTCACCAACATTTTTGGGTAAAGCAGCGCCGCCAGAAATCATGAACTTTAATCGTCCGCCTGTTTTCTCTTTTATTTTGCTGAAAACGAGCTTTTCAGCTATGTTTTGTTTTAATGATATTAATAAACCGGGTGTTTTTCCTGCTTCTTTTATACTTCTATATTGTTCACCTGTTTCTAAAGCCCAGAGAAAAATTTTAGCTTTTAATCCGCCTGCGTCTGTACCGCTTTTAATGGCTTTATCATGTATGCGCTCTAATAAGCGCGGTACACAACTCATAACCGTTGGCTTAATTTCTCCCATGTTTTTGGCTAAGAGCTCTAAACTTTGGGCATAAGCAATTTTACAACCTTGTGCAATGCAAACGTGATAAGTGGCTGTACGCTCAAAAACATGTGATAAAGGTAAAAATGAAAGGAAAGTCTCGTCCTGATTTATTACAGTGATTTGATCAAGACAAACTCTAACATTGTTTACAAAATTACCATGAGAAAGCATTACGCCTTTAGGTGTTCCGGTTGTTCCGGAAGTATATATTAGAGACGATAAATCACTTTGCGTTATCGAAGCTCTACGTTCACTAATTTTGTTTTTAACTTCGGTATTTACGGTACCCTCTAATTGTAGAATAGATTTAAAAGGTATTACAGAAGCTTTTACATTTTCGGGGACATTTATTTTTTCATGTCCTTCAAAAGCGGGAATAATGTATAATAGATCTGGACAATTGCCAGCTACTTTAATTACCTTTCTAAAAAGAAAATTATTCCCAATTAAGATGGCTTTTATACCCGAGTCTTGGATAATATATTCGACTTCATGTTCAGATAGGGTGGGATAGATAGAAACATTGATAGCACCGATCTGTTGAATTCCTTGGTCATAGTAAACATAATCCGGGCCATTTTCAATCATAAGCCCCATTCTGTCTCCTTTTTCAATTCCTTTATCGAGGAAGTATGAAGATACGGCGTCGGCCCGGTCTAAAGTTTGCTTATAAGTGATATTAACCCATTCAGAGCCTTCTTTATGAATTAAAAAGGTATTTGTTTCGGGATGAATATTAGCTACTACATTGCGTAAAAAGCTCGGAATGGTAGTGTTGTTATTAAAGATGGGCTTAATTTTTTGAGTCATATCTTATATATATCAGCTTACAAATAGCGAAGGGCACAAAGGTGCCCCATATACAAAGATAATAAATTGTAGATTAAACAGAAAAACTCTCGCCACAACCGCACGAGCGACTTGCGTTGGGGTTGTTGAAATTAAATCCTTTACCGTTTAATCCATCAGTAAAGTCTAACTCTGTTCCTGCCAGATATAAGAATGATTTCATATCAAGGGCTACTTTTATGCCTTTGTCTTCAAAAAATTGATCTCCTTTTTGAGATTCATTGTCAAAATCGAGGTTGTATGATAACCCAGAGCAACCACCTCCTTTTACGGAAACGCGCAAAAAGTAGGTCCCATCTAATTGAGAATTAGAAATGAGTTCGTCAATTTTGCCTTTTGCTTTATCTGTTATAGTAATCATATGAATATTAGAATTTTTTAATAACCCTAAATATTGGTGAAATATTTAGGGTTAAAATATTTTAGTGATGAGATTTAGGCAATTCTAATGCCTCCATTCCATTTTTTACACGGTAATCGTTGATGGCAGATTTTATAGCATCTTCTGCTAAAACAGAGCAGTGAATTTTCACTGGAGGTAATGCCAATTCTTCAACAATATCCATATTGTCTATTGCTAAAGCTTCATCAATGCTTTTTCCTTTTAACCATTCGGTTGCTAAAGACGAAGAAGCGATTGCAGAACCACATCCAAAAGTTTTGAATTTAGCATCTGTAATTCTATGTTGATCGTCTACTTCAATTTGAAGGCGCATTACGTCGCCACATTCTGGAGCACCTACTAAACCAGTACCAACAGATTTGCTGTCTTTATTTAAAGTACCTACATTTCTAGGATTGGTATAATGATCAATAACTTTTTCTGAGTAAGCCATAATTTTTAATTTTTCTAGCTTTAAATCCCACTAGAGAGGTTTTATGTTTTCTTTCCGAACTTCGGAATTTGTCTTTATATTAATACTATAATAGTAGCAAGTACAATGCCATTAATACGTATGGTTAGATACGATTAATGTTCTGCCCATTCAATTTTATCAAGGTCAATTCCTTCTTTAAACATTTCCCAAAGCGGAGAAAGGTCTCTTAAGTGGTTAACAGCCTTTTTAGTGTTCTCGATAGCATAATCTACTTCTTCTTCAGTTGTAAATCTTCCTAAACCAAATCGGATAGATGAGTGTGCCAAATCGTCAGATAGACCTAAGCTTTTTAAAACGTATGACGGTTCCAAAGAAGCAGAAGTACAAGCAGATCCGGAAGAAACGGCTAAATCTTTCATGGCCATCATTAAACCTTCACCCTCAACATATTTAAATGAAATATTTGCAACATGTGGCAATCTATGTTGCGTATTTCCATTTACGTAGCTCTCTTCTAAAGTAGTTAACTCGCGCTCTAATTTGTCGCGCAATGCAGATAAACGATTCGCTTCTGATTCCATTTCTAAGCGACACAATTCACAAGCTTTACCTAAACCTACAATACCGGGAACATTTAAAGTACCGGAACGCATTCCTCTTTCATGACCACCGCCGTCTATTTGAGCAGTAACTTTAACTCTAGGGTTTTTTCTGCGTACGTATAATACACCTACGCCTTTTGGTCCATACATTTTATGTGCAGAGAAAGCCATTAAGTCTATACCATCTTCGATAACATTTACAGGTATTTTACCAACAGCTTGAGTTGCATCTGTCATAAATAAAGCGCCATGCTTGTGTGCAATTTCCGCTATTTGTTTAATAGGCTGAATAACACCAATTTCGTTGTTGCCATACATAATGGTTACTAAAATGGTTTCTGGAGTCATTGCTGCTTCTAATTCAGCAAGGTCAATTAATCCATCTTCTTTAACTTTTAAATAAGTTACTCGAGCGCCAGATTTTTCTAAATGTTTACAAGTATCTAAAACTGCTTTGTGTTCAGTAGTAGCGGTGATTATGTGATTGCCTTTTTCACTATACATTTCAAAAACACCTTTAATACCAAGGTTGTCTGCTTCGGTTGCCCCAGAAGTGAAGATGATTTCTTTTTCTGTACAGCCTATTAGTTGAGCTACCTGTTCACGTGCATAATCTACACCTTCTTCTGCTACCCACCCAAAAGCGTGGTTTCTACTTGCAGCATTACCAAATTTATTGGTTAAATAAGGTAGCATCGCCTCTAAAACACGTGGATCTAAAGGAGTGGTGGCATTGTTGTCTAAATATATTGGGAGTTCCATAGAGTTCAATATTGTACTTTTATTCTACAAAGATACTAAAAAAGATTTCTATCAAAACACGTATTCGTTATGAAAAACCGCTCAAAACTTGCATTTTTACATTTTTACAACCAAACTTTATGCGTAAAATTGAACATATCGGCATTGCCGTAAAAGATTTAGAATTATCTATTAAAAATTATACTTTATTATTGGGCGTAGAATGCTATAAAAGAGAAACTGTAGCTTCAGAATTTGTAGAAACGGCTTTTTTTTTAACAGGGATTAATAAAATAGAATTATTGCAAGCAACTAGTTCAGAAAGCACCATTGCTAAATACATTGAAAAAAAAGGAGAGGGAATTCACCACATTGCTTTTGATGTAGAAAATATTGAACTAGAAATGGAACGACTAAAATCTGAAGGTTATACATTGTTAAATGAGCAACCTAAAAAGGGGGCAGATAATAAGTTGATATGCTTTGTGCATCCCAAAGAAACCAATGGGGTTTTAATGGAGCTTTGCCAGGAGATTAGATTGTAATATTTGATTTATTTGTGAATTTTGAAGAAAAGATAGGTCTTTCTGTAAAATTATTCATAAGTACGTTTGTATTTGAAAAATAAAATTCTGATATTTGCATCCTTAAAAATCTGATTAAAGTAACAGTAAATAATTTTTGGCACGTTGAGGTGATGACCAAGTTTGCATTCCCTTCGTTTCAAGACCATAAATAAAATATAGAATGAAAAAAGATCTGCATCCATCAAATTACAGAATGGTAGTTTTTAAAGACATGTCAAATGAGTATGCTTTTTTAACTAAATCATGTGTTGAGACAAAAGAAACAATTAAATGGGAAGATGGTAACGAATATCCATTGTACAAGTTAGAGATTTCTCATACTTCACATCCGTTTTACACAGGTAAAATGAAGTTGGTAGATACTGCTGGTCGTATCGATAAATTCAAAACTCGTTACGCAAAGAAATAATTTTCCTTTCAACAAGTTATTAAGCCCCGTACATAATACGGGGCTTTTTTTTATTTTTGTTTTTATGAAGCTAAATCTCCTAGATACAGCAGCATGGGCCTCGCTAAAACCTTTAACTTTTACACGTCCGGTTGCTGATTTACGTATTGGTATTTTAACGATCGCTCAGAAATGGGAAAAGCATTTAAATGCATCGGTAGGATATATTACCCAGTCTTATTTAAGTAATAAGTATCCATTGTTACCTCATGCCGATTTTGTAATAAATGGAAGCATTTGTCCAGACGAACAGTTGTTGCAAGCAGTTTCTAGTTTGAAATTAAACGAAGTTTTAGTACAAAATGAAGTGTATATAGCATGGCATACCACAATTGTTGATGCCGAAACGTTAAATGATCTGTCGAATTTTACGATAGTAAATTATAAGGAGACATTTTTACAGATTCAATATCCGGAAGATATTTTTAAGTTAAATGATGTAGAACTTCGTAAAGATTTTAATTTCATTACCAAAGGTCGTAAAAGTGCAGCTATTAGCTCTACAAATGTGATTTTAGGTGATGATTTCTTTGCAGAAGAGGGGGTTCAGGCAGAGTGCTCTACTTTTAATACCCGCCAAGGGCCTATTTATTTAGGTAAAAATGCACAGGTATGGGAAGGTTGTCATATTAGAGGAAGCTTTGCGTTGTGTGAAAGTTCGGATGTTAAAATGGGGGCAAAAATATATGGAGCAACAACCATTGGGCCGCATAGCAGGGTTGGAGGAGAGATTAACAACGCCGTAATTTGGGGCTATTCTTCTAAGGGTCATGATGGATATCTAGGAAATGCTGTATTGGGACAATGGTGCAATATTGGAGCAGACAGTAACAATTCTAATCTTAAGAATAACTATGCAGAAGTGCGTTTGTGGGATTATAATCAGCTTAAATTTAGGCGTACAGGTATGCAGTTTTGTGGTTTAATTATGGCCGATCATGCCAAGTGTGCAATCAATACCATGTTTAATACGGGTACGGTAGCAGGAGTTAGTGCCAACATATTTGGCGCCGGATTTCCTAGAAATTTTATACCCGATTTTTCGTGGGGCGGTGCACATGGTTATGAAGTTTATACACTTAAAAAGATGTATGAAACGTCAGAAAAAGTATTTGAACGAAGAAATATGCCATTTAATGATCAAGAAAAGGCTATTTTAGAGGTTGTATTTGAACAAACACAAGAACATAGACAATTTTGATATGAGAAAACGCATAGTGGCAGGAAACTGGAAAATGAACATGGACATGGAGCAAGGAATGTCCGTTTTTTCTGAGATAGTACACATGGTTCAAGATGAGCGCCATGGTTTACAGGAGGTAATTATTTGTCCGCCTTACATACATTTAAACAATTTTGTAAAATTGGGTGAAGGTATTGTTAATATAGGTGCGCAGAATTGCCACGATCAGATTTCAGGGGCTTACACTGGAGAAATTTCTGCAGGAATGATAAAATCTACCGGCGCTTCACATGTAATTATTGGTCATTCAGAAAGAAGACAATATTATGCGGAGTCTAATGCTTCTTTGTTAGCCAAAACGCGTTTAGCACTGGCTAACAATTTAACGCCTATATTTTGTATCGGGGAAACTTTAGATGAGCGAAATAATGGGAGCTATTATACCGTTTTAAAAGAACAGTTAACTCAGGCTATATTTGAATTAACCGCAGAAGAGTTTTCGAGAGTTGTTATAGCATACGAGCCAGTATGGGCTATTGGAACAGGTTTAACAGCCAGCCCGGAACAAGCTCAAGATATACATAGATATATTCGCACAGAAATTGAAAATCAATATAACTTTAATGTAGCCGATGATACAACCATATTGTATGGTGGTAGTTGTAATCCTGCAAATGCTGCTTTATTATTTGCGCAGGCAGACATAGATGGCGGATTAATAGGGGGAGCATCTCTAAAATCAAGGGATTTTACAGATATTGTTAAAGCTTTAAACGGATAATGGATTACACAAAAGTTGCTTTTAAAGTTTTAAAGGCTGAAGATTATCAAATAGATTTATTAATAGATTTATTAGGTTCGCTCGGATTCGAGTCTTTTAATGACGTGGAGAACGGTTTTGATGCCTTTATTCAAACATCAGTATTCTCCTTAGAAGAGTTAACCACTTCATTGACAGGTTTCAAAGAAGAAGAAGAAATAGAATATTCTTACGAAGTGTCGGATGTGCCTTCTGAAAATTGGAATACGGCTTGGGAAAAGAATTTTTCGCCTATGGTTGTGAAGGATGAATGTTATGTACGTGCCACCTTTCATGAGCCGAAACCTGAATATAAATACGAAATCGTAATAGATCCTAAAATGGCTTTTGGTACGGGACATCACCAGACAACAACCATGATGATGGAATATATTTTAGAGACACCTGTTGAAGGTAAGTATATTTTGGATATGGGGTGTGGCACGGGTATATTGGCTATTTTAGCTGCTAAAAAAGGAGCTAAAGATTTGGTTGCTATAGATTATGATCCGTTATCGTATGAAAGTACAATAGAAAATGCATCTTTAAATTCGGTTAATAACATACAAGCTATTTGTGGAGGGAAGGAAGTTATTCCGGAAACTAAGTTTGATGTTATTTTTGCAAATATTAATAGAAATATTTTATTAGATCAAATTCCGGTATATGCCTCAGTTTTAAAACCAGGAGGATCTATTTTCTTTAGCGGATTTTATGAACATCCGGATATGGAAATGATTTTGAAAGCCTGTGTGCCTTATGGCGTAAATTACGTTAGTCATAAATGTAATGGCGAATGGACTGCTTTAGAATGTTTGAAGCGTTAAAATAGCAAAGTAATTAATTTTTGGTTAAGTATTGTTTTATAAGTATTTATTGATTATATTTATGAACGTAAATTCTTATTTATATGCGTATTCATTTCATTGCGATTGGTGGTAGTGCTATGCACAATCTAGCGATTGCTTTGCAAAAAAAAGGTTATCAGATAAGTGGTTCTGATGATTTTATTTACGAGCCGTCAGCTTCTCGATTGGCAAAATATCATTTATTTCCTGATTTGTTAGGATGGGAGCCCAGCCGAATAACAAAAGATCTTGATGCTGTTATTTTAGGTATGCACGCGAAATTGAATAATCCCGAATTATTGAAAGCGCAGGAGTTGGGGTTGAGAATATATTCATATCCTGAATATATTTATGAGCAAAGTAAGGATAAGCTACGTGTAGTTATAGGAGGGAGTCATGGTAAAACAACGATTACTTCTATGATTCTACATGTCTTGAAGTATTGTGGAAAATCATTTGATTACCTTGTTGGGGCACAACTAGCGGGATTTGAGACAATGGTTCAAATTACGGACGCACCTCTTATTATAATAGAAGGCGATGAGTATTTGGCCTCTCCAATTGACAGAAGACCGAAATTTCATTTATACAAAGCAGATTTAGCGGTTATAAGTGGTATAGCCTGGGATCATATCAATGTTTTTAAGACATTTAATGACTATAAATTGCAGTTCGAGAAATTTATCGATACTATAGAAAATAATGGGAAATTGATTTATTGTGAAGCGGACGAAGACTTGGTAAAAGTAGTAAACGAAAGCAAAAAAGAAATTCAAAAAATTCCGTATGGCTTACCTTTAAATAGTGTGCACGATGGCATAACTTATTTGGAGCCTGATCATTTGCCTATTAAGATTTTTGGTGACCATAATTTATTAAACTTAAACGCTGCAAGATTAATTTGTAATGAATTGGGCGTTGATAACAAAACTTTTACGAAAGCTATTTCTACATTTGAGGGTGCTTCTAAAAGGTTAGAGTTGCTTGCTAGTTATGAATTTACGAATGTTTATAAAGATTTTGCACATTCTCCGTCCAAATTAACTGCTACTATAGCGGCTGTTAAACATCAATTTCCAGATAGAAAGTTGTTTGCGTGTATAGAATTGCATACTTTTAGTAGCTTGAATATTGATTTTTTGGACACTTATGCAAATTCAATGGATCTTGCTGACGAAGCAATAGTTTTTATTGATAATAATACATTTTTAAATAAAAATCTTACTCCATTTAACCAAAAGGAGGTTAGAGAAAAATTTAAGAATAATAATCTATTGTTTTTTAATAATATTATAAATCTTGAAAATCACATAAAAAGCATTAATTTTACGTGTTCTAACTTACTTTTGATGAGTTCAGGAAATTACTCTGGAATGGACTTGCAAAAACTGGCACGTGAGTTGACGATATAATAAATTATATTTTAAATTAATCCCTAATTAAAATGAGTATTATTGGTAAAAACATAAAATCATTGAGACAGAAAAATGGTTGGAGTCAAGGAGAAGTTGCTAAGCGTCTTAGCATTTCTATTCCTGCATTTTCTAAAATTGAAACTGGTATCACCGATATCAATATTTCTAGACTTGACCAGATTGCTAGACTTTTTGAAGTCTCAACGCTGGATATTATTTCTGCAGATGGCGAAAGCAATCGCAATGCAAACTCAATTGAGATTGCAGAATTAAAGCAAAAAATTGCTGAAAATGAAATGGAGATAATTAAGTTGCAGAAAAAAGTTATCGATTTATACGAAGAAATAAGACAAAATTAGAAGTCTTTTTGCAAAGTCAGGTGTCGCTTCCCAAAAGTGGCACCTGTTGCTTCGTGAATACTTAACATCTTATCGTTAAAATCACCTACCCAGCTTAATTCCAGTTCTTTATATTGATTTTTGGGTATAACGTATTCTTTTAATTTTATAAATAGGCAGGATTCTAATCCGTTTTTTTGGAATTTAGATTTTGTACCCATTACTACTGCGCGCATTCTATTGGCGCCTTTCCATCTTTTGTACGCAAATTTTAGTTTTTCTAGAAGCCCTAGTTTACCATTTAATCCGTTTATAAATTGGTTGGCATCAGGAATTATTACAATAAATGAAGCTGGCTCTCCTTCATAATAGGCAAACCATATTAACTTTTCATCCATTATAGGTTCCATTTTATGAAAGCTTTCTAGAAGAACTTCTTTTTTTATAGGTGCAAAATTTGTAAAATCTTTCCATCCATCATTATAGATTTCCATTAAATCTTCCGCATATTTTTCTGCCCGGTCTTTAGAAAAGTGTTCAAAAGTATAGCCTGGTTTATTGGCTACCCAGTTAGCTATTTTGGTGAATCGCTCTGGAAATGGGGTAATAAGATCTAAGTGATTGGTTATTTGCTCATATGCGGTTGTAAAGCCGTAATTTTCAAATAGAGCCCGATAATAGGGCGGGTTATAATTCATTCCGAAAGAAGCAGGAGTAAAGCCCTCTACCAATAATCCCCAGAAAGAATCATTTTCTCCAAAGTTGATCGGACCCTGCATAGATTGCATTCCTTGCTCTTTAAGCCAGTTTTGAGCCGTGTCAAATAATAGGTTGGCTGCTTCCTGATTATTTATGCATTCGAAATACCCACATCCACCAGTAGCCAATGGATTTGTATATGCTTTTTTATTGTTAACAAATGCAGCTATTCTACCAATAGCTTGATTCTTTTCGTCCACTAAAATCCAGCGTGTACAGATTCCATGAGCGAAATATGGATTTTTTGATGAATCAAATACCTGATTAATATCTTGATCCAAAGGCCTAATCCAATTAGGATCATTTTTATAGATTTTTTCAGTTAATTCAAGAAAATCCTTTTTAGTTTTAGAATCTGCTACTGGTATTATGTGCATACTGGAGAATAAGGTGGTAAATAAAAAGCATCCGGTTTTTTGCGGATGCTTTTAACTATCTTTTTTATGGATTAGTAATCGTCATCGAGGTCATCCTCGTCATCGAAGTCGTCAAAATTTCCAAGATCATCGATTGGAACGTCGAAGTCGTCCTCATCATCTACATCATTTTCATTGTCGATAAGGGTATCCTCATCAAAATCGTCATCGTCTTGTTCTACGTCCGGTTTCCTTTTAATTGGCTCACCGGCATCTTGGTTTAAATTTCTCTTAGGCGTTTTCATAATTCAAAAAATAAAAGCACAATTAAGGATGATCTTAATTATTGTCAAATAGGTTTTAACAACCTTTTCAGAATCAAAATTAGGACAAAAACTTTTTAAAATTAAAATAATTTTAAAAAAATATTAACACATCTAAAAAATAAGTTGATAACATAAAAAAAGCGGTCTAGTTATTAACAGGACCGCTTTTTTAACACACAAATGAAACCTGAATTGAGATATTTGTTTTAGGTTAGGTTAAGAAATATCTATAATCAATTCTATAAGAACGTTTTTTTTACAAACCTTTAGTTTGTTTTAATATCTTATTACAAGATTAATGCTATTTAAACGATTACTTATAACTTATTAGTGAGCGGTATTAATATTTGAGTAAACGGTTATAAACTGTTCATTGGGATAGAAATCTCGACAACTGTACCACCTAGTATACGTTCTTTTACTTTTAATTGTATAGTATTTTGTTCAATGATATTTAATAAACGAATACGTTCTTTGGTAAGATCCATTCCTTTGCTAATATGTGCTTCATTTTTAAGTGCTTTAGAAGCTGCAATGCCAATTCCATTATCACTTATTTCTATGATTAGAACATCTTTTTGAACCTGCATGTCTATTTCTACTTTCCCCATATCAGGTCTGGGCATTAAACCATGCCAAATTGCATTTTCAATAAATGGTTGCAGCAACATAGACGGAATTAATATTTCTGATGTATCTATTTCTGAGTCTACGTGAATGGTATAATTGAATTTTTCTCCAAATCTATTTTTTTCTAGACTTAAATATAAATTTAGGTATTCTAATTCTTCTTCAATAGTGATATAACTTTTTGTACAGATATCTAAATTTTTTCTTATTAACCGAGCAAATCCGGTAAGCATTTTATTGGCAGCAACCTTTTCTTGAGTGTTAATGTAATGTTGTATGGCATTCATCACATTAAAAATGAAGTGTGGGTTCATTAATGCTTGTAAGGCTTGTTGTTCTAGTGTTAAGATCCGATTGCGCATGGTTAAATCTGTCTTTTCTTTGTTTCTTTGCCTGCGATTCATGCTCACAATGATTCTCAGTACTATAGCTGTAGTAAGAAGTGCAATAGATGCCCAAAACCAATTGCTTTGATAGAATTTACGTTCTAGTTTGAATTTTAATGAAGTAGGAGTGCCCCATTCTTGGCCATGATAGCGGGCAGCAATTTCCAGATTATATTCTCCAGGTTCCAGTGCTGAAAATTCTAATCTATTATTTGTTGCTTCAATCCATGAATTTTTTTCTTTTAAGCGATATCTGTATTGAATGTTTCTATTACTGAAATCTACTACACTGTATTGAATGCTTAAGGTTTTATAATTGTGCGGTAGAATGGTCAAATCCTGGAGGTTGTATTGTGGTTTATTATCTACAAGAACTTTGGTTATGTGAACTTTAGCAGAACTTAGAGCCTTACTTTCTGTTGTATTGGCAAAATAAACCATCCCACTATTTGTGGCGAAATAAGCATTTTTATCATCTATATATAAATCATTCACCCCATTTAACAATAAATCTGATGCGTAGTCAAATGCTTTAACATCATACGAGTCATTTTCAAAGTTTATTCTGTTAATCCCGGCATTGGTTATTGCCCAAAGCATTTTGTTGTGATAGAAGAGTTTGTAGGCAATATTGCTGCTTAGTCCGTTGTTAATGGTTAGTGTTTTTTTTATTTTACCATCTTTAAAAATAAGGATACCGTATCCGTCAGTTGCAAGTGCCATGGTTTCATCGTCTAATTGACGGATGTCATTTATACGTTCGGCTAACAAAGAGTCTTGATGATGAAATGCGTGAGTTGTATTATTCCAAAATCCGTTTAATCCGTCGATATTGGAGTACCATAATTTTTGGTTATTATCAAAATAAACCCTGTAGGCTCTATTTTGTATAAATCTTACTTGTTGGTTGTATTTATTTGTTGTGAATTCAAATATGTTGGGTTTTAATAAAAGTACTCCTGAAGCGAGCGCAAGCACCAGATTTTCTTCATGATCTATGTCAAAATTTTTAATAGATAGTTGAGCGTTATTTTTTTCTTTTAAAAAGGTAACCTTTGGATTTAACTGATTTAAGTTTTCTAATCTTCCTAAAGCGTTGTCGAAAGCAAAGTATAATTGATCTTTATTTTTATTGAATTTTAATTGTTTAATCTTTTTATTAAGTTCTAATCCGTTATTAAAGCTTAGTGACTTGGAAAACGATTTGTCGGGATTTAATATGTCTAAAATTCCTTTATCGAGCCCAAGCCAATATTTATCATTTGCATCTTTGCGAATGCTCATGACAGTGTTGTTGCTCAATCCATTGGCTGTGCTAATGATGTACATTCTTTCTAGTGGAACAGGGAGCATGTATATTCCGCTCCCGGTTGTAAACCAAAAATTGCCCGATTTATCTTTCATTACCTGATTTACCGCCGTCCCGTATAAATAGGAGGTAACGTTGCTGTTGGGCTCTATAACCACAACTCCCTGCGAAGTACTTAGCCAAATTTCCTTTTCATCAGCGTAAAAGTAACCAATTTCTTTTTCGAGATAGGCAGGGTTTATGGGTTGCTTAATTAAAGTTAATGCTCCACTTTTTTGGTATAACCCATCTTTTTTAAGATATAGTATGCGTCCTTCTGGCTGAGCGTTAAATGTTTTATAAGACAATGGGATTTCTTGTTTGTCTTCTATCCTGAAATTATTGCCCACCATAACGTGTACCGCATGTGTGCTATAAACTCTTATTGTGCCAGATTTATCTTCGTGAACATAGGCGTTTAAGAACTGCGCAGTAATGTCTTTTGATACAAAACTATGTAGTTTATTTCCGTCCCACATGGCTAAATAGTTTTTGTTGGTTCCCAGCCATATTCTACCCTTGCTGTCTTCCAAAAAAGATGTTACAACGCTGTTAACACTTAATTTCTTTAGAAGGGAGTCATTTTTTGAGTTGTATATTCTTCCTTTAAAAAAGTAAGACATTTTTCCATTCAGAGACAAAAACCAAATCCGACCTTTTTTATCTTCTTTTATTTGAAGAATTTGATTGTCTGGAAGACCATCATCAATGGTGAATGTTTCGAATTGATCGCCATCATATCTTGCAACTCCTGCATCTGTGGCAATCCAGATAAAATTATCGCTGTCTTGTAATAAATAGTAACAATTATTGCTTGGTAAACCATTTTTACTGGTATAATGATATAAATAAGGTTCCTGTGCTGTTAGTGTGGTAGGTACAAAAACGATCGCAGTAATTAATAAAAACCCTATTTTTAAAATGTTATTCACCTTTAACGTTTGTATATAATTTTACTTTTTCATAGAACTCAGTTAACCTTCTTCTAGATACCTGAAACTCTAATCCGTTGGTTAATATAACTTTTAGTCCATTTCTGGAGTTGTATTCTCTTAAAAAATTAAGATTTATAATAGTCGATTTATGGATTCGAAAGAAAGTATCGGTAGGTAATAATTCTTCGTAATCTTTTAGGACTTTAGAAACGGTTATTTTTTCGTTGCTTTTAAGTGTTATGATGGAGTAATTGCTGTCTGCTTCTATACAAATAATGTTTTCGGTTTCTATGATCCGATACCCGTTTCCGGACGGAATTGTAAGTTTTTTAACTTCACCTTTATCGTTTAAATGATTTTCTATAACGGGGTTTGGTTGATTTTTCTTTTTTGCTTCTATGGCTTTATTAACGGCAACTATTAGCTCCTCAATATCAATAGGTTTTAAAAGGTAATCTAAAGCATTGGCTTTAATGGCTTTTAATGCATACTGATCGTACGCAGTTGTAAAAATAATCGCTGATTTTCTTGTGGCAGGATGATCTAATAATGAAAAACCATTCTCGCCAGGCATGGCGATGTCTAAGAAAATAACATCGGGTGTGCTGCTGTTGAGAATTACACGAGCTTCGGACGCAGATTTTGCAATACCAGTTATCTGAATATCCGGACAATTTTCTTGGATTAAAAAATATAAAGAGGAGCGGGCAAACTCTTCGTCGTCAACAATAATAGCGTTTAGCATATATTCAAAAATAGTTAAAAAGAGCGGAAAGGAGAAAAGCTAAAAGTGGAAAGTTTGAATTGTTGTATGCTATAATCTTTAAATTATGGTCAAACTTATTTCCGCAATATACAAGATTGCAAGAACGTATATAACTATTTGTTGAGGGGAGAAAGCTTATTTACTCAAACTCTTTTTTAATTTGACGCATAATAAATGAACTTTGAACGGTAGATATATGCGGAATGGCCGATAATTTTGTTTTCATAAATTCTGCATATGTATCCATATCTTTAATATCTATCATTAACAAATAATCGTAGTTGCCGGCAATATGATAAATACTGATAACCTCGGGTAAGGTTACCACTGCTTCTTCGAACTCATTCAAATATTCTGTGGCATGCGATTTTAGTTGTACGTTGCATAAAACGGATAGGTTTATACCCAATTTGCGTTTATCTATTAAGGTAATGTAAGCTTTTATAAAGCCCTTTTTCTCTAGCCTTTTAATGCGCTCGTAGGTAGGGGTAACCGACAAGCCAACGCTTGCGGCTATTTCTTTAGATCCCAGTTTAGCATCATGTTTTAATAAACGCAATATTTCAAAATCGATGGGGTCTAAAGTTATTTGAATAGTAGAATTTTCTCTTTCCATGCGCTTATTAATTTCTTATTAGATGTAATATCTAAAATTAGCAAAAATAATAGAATAATAATCTTTTATTGTTAAAATAATAGTGTTTTAATCTACATTTAAACTGAATAAACAGAAAACATATGAACAATTCTATTAATCCTGAGAGCTTAATGATGACCCATGGTTATCAGCCAAAATTATCGGAAGGTGCTTTAAAAACACCTATTTTTCAAACATCTACTTTTGTGTTTAGCACGGCTGCCGAAGGGAAGAGATATTTCGAAATTGCATATGGCTTAAGTGCGCAAGAGCAAGAAGAAGAAATGGGTTTAATATACAGTCGTTTAAATAACCCTAATTTAGAGATATTAGAAGCTCGTTTATGTTTATGGGATAAAGCAGAAGATGCTGCTGTGTTTGAAAGTGGCATGTCGGCTATCTCTACCGTAATGCTGGAGTTTATGAAGCCCGGCGATTTATTATTATATAGCAGACCAGTTTACGGGGGTACTGATCATTTTATCAATCATTTTTTAAAGAAATTAGATATTGAAGCTATAGGATTTTCGCCCGATGATTCTAAAGAAGTAATTATAGAGAAAATAAAAGCTTCGGGTAGAGCTCAAAAACTTTCGTTAATTCATATAGAAACACCTGCCAACCCAACAAATGCCTTAATTGACATTGAAATGTGTGCAGAAATTAAAAATTTGTTTTCTTCAGATAATCAAGAGGTTATATTATCTGTAGACAATACGTATATGGGGCCACTTTGGCAACATCCTTTAAAGCATGGTGCTGATCTGGTATTGTATTCTGCAACAAAATATATAGGAGGTCATTCTGATGTGATTGCTGGTGCTTGTTTAGGTTCTAAAGCATTAATTGGCCGTGTTAAAGGTTTAAGGACTTTTATGGGCAATATGGCGGCGCCTTTTACGGCTTGGCTATTGTTACGGAGTCTAGAAACATTAAAAGTACGTATGGAGCAGCAAGCACGTAATGCGGTAAAAGTTGCTGCTTTTTTGAAAAATCATGCTAAAGTAGAGAAGGTATATTTTTTAGGAAATATTGCTGAAGAGGGGAATGCTATTGAAAAAGCTATTTATGAAAAGCAATATACCAGTGCAGGTGCTATGATTGCTTTTGATGTAAAAGGAGGGGAGCGGGAAGCATTTACGTTTTTAGATAATTTAAAGTTGATTAAATTAGCAGTAAGCTTAGGCGGTACAGAGAGTTTGGCAGAGCATCCGTATACCATGACCCATGCCGATGTGCCACAGGATATTAAGAATACCATGCATATTACCGATAAACTGGTAAGACTTTCTATAGGGGTAGAGCACTACGAAGATACCATTTCGGATATAGCGCAGGCTTTGGATAAAATATAATTGCGTAACTTTATTTGTTAGATTTTATTTAAGGTGATGCGTTTAATGCTGGAAAAGATATTTAAGGCACTTGCTTATATTTCAGTGTTCATAAATATTTATTATTATTTGCTATTTATTGTTGTGTTTAATTCGAACACATCTGATCAGCAACAGATAGAGATTTTTTCTTCTTATTTCCCTTTAATACCCCCGGTAAATAACCTTTTATATTTAGTGATCTATACACTGATGTCTATTGTTATTTTTGGGGTTTATAACTATAAATTTTCGGCACTGATAAAAATAATAACAGTGTTACAGAGTGTGTTTATGTTTCTCTTTTTATGGCAATTATTATAGGGTAAAATTAATGAAAAGCTGCCCATGTGGTCATATAAACTCTTATCAACTTTGTTGTATGCCTTTACACAAAGGCGAAATTATGGCAGATAATCCTGAGCAACTAATGCGGTCGAGATACAGTGCTTATGTCATGCAGGAAATAGATTATTTATTGAGTACAACGCATCCGCGGATGCGTTATTTACATGCCAGAGTTGATATAGAAAATTGGGCTACAGCAAATAGTTGGGAACGGTTAGAAATTATAACTACTCTTAAAAATACAGTAGAGTTTAAGGCCTATTTTAGACATAAAAATAAACTGCATATACACCATGAAATTTCTGATTTTGAATTAGAAAATGATAGATGGTATTACGTAACTGGATCATTTCCTGAATAATAAGTTAGACATAAAACAATAGAATCTAATTAATATTCAGATTCTATTGTTTTTATCTTAATTTTTTGCTTTTAGCCTTTAAACCAGTCTTGTTTAGCAGAGAAGAACATCAGCACAGCAACTGTTATAAATAGACCTATACTGCCTACCAACACAGCCATATCTTGAAGTTGGATGATTGCGTAAATAAATACGTAGAAAATAGATAATATGGTGGCAAAAATAAGCGCAGGTTTTACCGACTTAAACAGTAGATACAGGAAAGATGCGATTAAGGAGATGGTAGATACAGAAGCTATTAAATATGCTAAATCGAAACCCATTTGTTCACTAAAGGCAAGTAATAGGGTGTAATAAACGGTCATAGCTCCGCCAATTAAAATGTATTGAATAATGTGTACTTTTTTCTTTAGCAAAATTTCAGTGAAGAATAAGGAAATGAAACTTAATAATATAATTAAAAAAGAATATTTAGCAGTACGTAAAGTTTGCTGATATTGATCTACTGTAGGTATAAATTTAACACCAAATGAAGTTTCTGTGTCTACAGATCCGCTATCAGAATACTTTTGTCTAGGCATAGGCTCAATTACGGAACTTAGAGGAGCGCTTAATGTCGCATTTTCTTCTATCCATTGCTGAGGAAATGGTCTGTTGAAAAATGGAATTTTCCAGTGCGCACTAAATTTTTCAGAAGTTACTTCTCTTGAGTCTGGCAAATAGCGGCCAGTAAAGCTTGGATTGTTCCAGTTTCCTTCAATTTTAACCTCGGTAGATTTTCCTAAGTGCAGGAAAGTGAGCTCAGAACTTCCTCTCAAATCTAAATTAAATTTAAAAGGGATGTCTGTTTGTTTTGCAGCGCTTAAGTTAGGAGTAATTACCAGGTTATTTTTAAAAAGCCGGATGGTAGAAAAGTCTGGTTCTACAGCAAATTGCTTATTGTTTATAGCTATGGTAGGATTGTTTTTTAAGCCTTTTAAGTCTGATATGCCAATAGCTAATTTTACATTGTCCCAATCTATTAAATTGGGATTGATGCCTGATTTTTTTAGTTCTAAAGGGCTAAAATTTCCTTCTACTGCTATTTTGGAGTTGTAAACTACCGCGTCAAATATACCTCTGTGTAATAATTCTGGAGCAACAGTGCTGGTTATTTTTAGATTCTCGGGCAGAATGTAAATATTAGTAGGAGTTTGATTCACTGTTTCTACACCCTTTTCGATGGTTTTCGTGAGTTTTTTATACGGTAAAATCATTACAGGACCACTAATTTGTTGTTGCCCCGACCATTTATCAGCTATTTCGGTTATTACTTCCGTTTGTCGGTTTTGTCGTTCTACTATTAAATCCTGAATTAATGCAGACGGAATTACTAATAAAATGGTGAGGAAGCCAATTAATCCTATTTTGAAGATAATAGAATCGAAGAAACTTGGTTTAGGGGCTGGGAAAGAATTGGGTTGGGTTGGTGAGGTTTCCATATTTATTTTTTAAAAGTACTTTGATTTTCAAAGTGAATGAATAAAAAAAGATTATATATTTTGTTGCTGTTTTATTAAAAATTCTAGTGCTTCGAGATGTTTAGAAAAGGCATTTTTCCCGATAGGTGTAGCAGCATATTGGGTATTGGGTTTTCGGCCTATAAAAGTTTTATTTACTAAAATATAGCCTTCTTTTTCTAATGCTTTTAGATGGGAGGCGAGGTTACCATCTGTTGCCTGTAGCAAATCTTTTAGTGAATTAAAATCGTACTGCTCATTGGCAACCAATACACTCATTATTTGTAAGCGTATACGATTTTCAAAAGCTTTATCGAATTTTTCAAGGTTTAGTTTCACTGTTTGTATTTTAGATGCATAATGGTGCCATAAAGGATGTGTAATATTCCAAACCCGATAGCCCAAAAAATTAAACCATATCCCGGAATTAAAGCACAAATTAATCCGAGTACAATTTCGATAAAACCCAGGTATTTTACATCAGAATAAGTGAATTGACTGCCAGAAACCAATGCTAAGCCATAAAAAATTAAACAGGCAGGAGCAATATATTCATAATTACCATTGTTTATCAAAATTAAAAGAAAAAATCCGCCTACAAATAAAGGTATAGCCAGGTTTCCAAAGAGGCGTCTACTTCCAGCATTCCAAAAAGATTGCCCTAATTTCTTACTCTGATTAATAGATAAAGCGAAGCCTGTTATGATAGAAATTATTAAAACGATTATCGCTGTTAATACTATTTGAAATCCGGCATCGGCGCTTATATCTAGCTGATTTTCTCCTAATTCATTTCCATTTTTGTAGATAATAGTATAACCTATATACGCACCAATTAAAGCATATATACCTGCAAGTACGCCCGACAATCCACTTAATGAGATGAATTTAGTGGATCTTTCCATAATTGACCTTATGGAGTTCAATTCCGAATAGATGTCTGTTTCTTTCATTTAAAAGTACTTTGTATAGCAAAGTTATAAAGATGTTTTAATAATGCAAGTATTTTTGATAAATATATTTAGATGATTAATATAATTACCTGTTTTTAAAAATATTTGATTTTGTATAATGGAGTGGGAGGTATTTGTTTTTATAGTCATTACTTTCTGAATAACTACAACTAAACGAATATTAAATTAATTTACTATAATGTTTTCCTGGGTCTTGTAAGATGGAATATGTCTTAAGGTATCTTTTACAAAATATAAAATACCGTCTTTATACTCAAAACAATCCTTGTTTATTTCATGAAGGTGTTTAGAATAAATTTCTTTTTGTTCGTTATAATATTTTTTAATGTCGGTTGGATTAATTTTAAAAATTATTTCGACGATTGAATCTATACTAGTATTTAATAATATGTTTTTAGCAACTATTCTAAAATCGTTTTCATTTAATTCTGTATTGGGTTTTGGATTGAGATCTATGACTACCGTTTCGAGAGGTATTTGATCGGGTATAGGTTGTTCTAGTTTAGGTTCTGGATTATATATTATTTCCTTTTTTTGATTTTTGTAAATTAAGAAGTAGGTTAGTGTAAAACCCAGTAGTATAAATAGAATAAAACTAATTACTTTATAAATATTTATTTCCGGTTTTCTTTTTATATGATGGTGATCATGGAAGTCGTCATTATAGCTTTTGGGTTGGGATGTAAGGAGGTTTGAACTCGCTCTCACAGAAGGTTTTGAAAAAGAATTTATTATTTTTGATACTTCTAATTTATTAATACTTTCATTAAATACTTTTCTATTTTCGTTGCACGATTGTTTAACAATTTCTAATTTTTCACCATTTTTTAAATGGTTAATTGATTCGTCAATTTTTCTAGAATAGGCTTGGTATTTTTTACTGATGTTACTTAGCTCATTTTTAGACTCCTCAATTATACGTTTGTTTTCTTGATGCTGCCTTACATTTTGTTCGATCTGGCTTTTAATTTTTTCGAAATGCTTTTTTTCATCTTCTTCTAACTTTTGCTTTTCTGTTGAGAGATCATTTAATAATTCTTGAATTTTTAACCTTCTTTTTTCTTGTATTTTTTCAATTTCATTTTCGAAACCATCTTTTCGAACTAGCTGGAAAATGTTTTTCTGATGTACAAATTCAGCAATTTCTTTACTTTCAGTGAAATAAATGATGTCATAAACGTCTAATAGATCAAGGGCATTTTTAAAGAGAACTTTTAATTTATCTGGGTTAGTTTCGCAATAGACAACCAGGATTTTACCTGTGTTTGAGTTGAAATTTAGATGGTCTACTTTTTTAAAATGAAAATCAATTTTGTCGAAATTTTCAGGTTTGCTTACAGAAAATTTGTCGGAATGATTTACAATAATGGTATCGTTCTGAACATATTTGTTTTTTAAATTGTTGTGGAACTCATTAAGACAATTTATAGTAATACTCTCTTCAGTAACTTTGTTGATGAACAAAATGCTAGAGCCAATGAATGTGCCACTTCTGTCAGAATTTGGCTCTTTAGCATAGGTGTAAATGCTATATCCAATTGTAGTGTAATTTCTTGCAAGTTCTTTTCTAATAGCGTACATTTTACTTTTTGGAAAAAGCTTTATAGCATTAGTGTTTAGATCAAATGTTTTTAATCCTTTAATAACGTTTGCTATGGAGTTGTCTGTAAACAAATATGACTGCCTAAATCCATTTGGATTTCCAAAGGTTCCAAAAGCTGAAATAAAATAATTGTGACTCATTAATTATTAAAACTGAATTTTATACGTTCCCAAAATGTACCCTCGTAATCTAACTCATATCCTACAATACTTTTGTATAACCATTTAGATAATACCTCTGCAGTTGCTAGGCTTAGCAATCCGATTCTTTCTTCTCCGCTATTATTTTGGATGTTTCCTATAGTGTAGTAAGATTTACTTAAACCGTAAGTGTCAATTCTTTGGCTTGTTCGACTTAGCCTCTCATAGAAGAAACTATTTAACTCTTCTTCATTATCTACATCCATTCTTCCTGATTTATCCCATTTTGAAACCAATATAACAGCATTTACAGATTTCAAATTTTTCCCTTTTCTTTCCAACTCGTCCAAAAATTCGTTAATTAATGTATCGTCTTTGTGAGCAGATTCATAACTTGTAACGATTATAAAAGTTAAAGGAATATTAGCATTGAGAAATTTTTCTATACTGCTGTGGTAGTTACCTCCACGTCTGATTTCGTTATGGTTTTCTCCTGACGTTTCTAAAAAAGTAAGGTTGATAGGTGGGACTTTTTTAGATTTGTTATTTGGCTCAAATACTAAGTCTAGCCTAGTAACCTGGTCTCTAGTAGTTCTATTCGGTAAAATTCCTTGTCTAATATTTTCGAAAAAATCTGAAAGTAAAACCTGTGCTTCTTTAGTGTTGGGTGTTCCCAATTTGGGACGCAAAACACCTGTCTGTGAACTTAGATAATATAACATGGAAGACAAGATTACGGATTTGCCAGATTCAGCAGTTCCAAAAAAGAAAACAAAATTACTGTCTTTATTTTTTATATCGTCGCCAGTTGCTTTTGCAATTGGAACAAAATTATCAATGTTCGTTTGTATTGGAGTCTCAAATGAGAGTGGTTTTAACTCTTCCTCATTGTCGAATGACAATGGTTTTAGGTTTTCAGTATAGTTACTCATATTTAGAATTAGTTATTAGGAATTAATGTTTTGCCACTGCGTTTGTTTGTGAATACACTTTCGTTATAATTATTCCCGTTTCTTGAGTCGGAAGGCATTAATAGGATAATTAATAATATTCCGAAATCCAATAAAACACAACCTGCTAGTACCACAAACTGGAACATTCCAAAGTTTTTAATAGCATGGTGAAAAGCATAACCTATTTTTCCCACTTCCTGAGTCTTAGAATGGCTAGGTTCAAATTTGAATTTTTCATCTCCTAAAATTTGATGTGAACGATTACCTAATTTATTGTACTCAGTTAAAGACTTATCAATTTGACCTTGAGCCATATCGTCAATTTCTTTTTGAGGAAGTAATAGTAGACTTTGTATTTCTTTATTCCATTTTAATACTGCGTTATTGATATCGGTCATGAGATTTTTCTCTTCTGTCGATAAGTTGTAAACCATTTGAATGATTTGTTCTTCCATTCTATTTGCTAAATCATCGTAACCTGAAGGTGATTGATTTATAGGGGTAAGGGGAGTGATTTTTTTACCAATTAATTTTTCTATTCTACTAATTATTTGTCGTGCTTCTATTCCTATGCCAATATTCTTTGGATCAGTAATCTGTATTTTTAATAGGTTTATTTCACTTCTTATTGCTTGTCTTGTTTTAGCATCTGCTACCGAATAGTTTAATTTGGACTCTACATCAGTTTCCAGGTTATTAAATTTCTCGTTAATATCTCTGAGTTCTGTTGTATAAATGTCAGTCCTCATAAACCTGGTGTATAAGGCGTTGAAATTTGCAACAAAACAAAAAGCGGCAAAAAAGAAATAAATCCAGCTTAAAGAAGCTGCAGTGTTTCTTCTTATTTTGGCTAACCTAATTTGCCATAAGAGAAATAGTAAAATTAATGAGAGCACCAATGCAATTACAAAGGAACTTCCTCCAAAAATTTGTTGTAATCCGAGCCAAGTTTGATAAAAACTGACACTGATAAGTAAAACTGCAAGAATTGCTAGAAAAAGGTCGGTAGCGGTAATTTTATTACTCATGTTTAGTTTGTTTATTGTGCAAATTATAGCTAATCCTACTTCGTTAATTGCGGGTTCCCGTAAAATCAAAAAAATTAGGAGCTTTAAATCAGTTTTATATATAGTATTTATTTCCCCTTATTTTTAATAGTAGAGGTACATTATCTATTATTCGTCACTTATTTCATATGATTCATCCCACACTTTGTATGGGTATTTGCCTTTATTCTAGATTTAGATTATCAAATTCTAAAATTTATGAAATCTATTTTATTAAGCTGCTTAATGTTGTTGGGTTGCTTTACTATTAAAGCTTCAACCATTTCTTTAAAAACATCGAATTTTACGGGAAACAAAGCGGTAATTCAATATTTAAACTACAATACATTTAATATTGATACTTTATCACAATTTACTTTGATAGACGGGAAGGCAGAAACTTTGGGTATTCAAATTCCATGGAATGGTTTTTATTCTTTAGTGATCGGAAAGAAAGAGATTTTTATTTTTTTAGAATCCGATAAAGATTATGATATAGAAATAGATGTAGCGGCATATCCTTTAAATTTTAAGGTGAATTCGAGTATAGATTTTTATTTGCTCTTGCATCAGCTAAATAATAACTGGATGTATGCAGAGAAATCGGACAACGCAGAGATTATGTTCGGACATATCAAGAATTTTAAGACCAATAACCAGATACTTATTGCAAACGGCAACGTAACGGAAAAAGAGAAATCTATATTGGAGTTTTTTCTGGCGGGTATTTTAAACTCAATGAAATCGAATGCAATGCTATTGGTCCCTAATGATCAGAAAGCGGCCTTTGTGAAGGCAAATGAAGTTTACCAATACAATTTAGATAGCGAATTAATGTATGAAGTTATCCCGCAGAAATTTTTAAAGATGATGCTTTACAACAGCTATCATCAAAATCTGAAGACTACAATTTATGACGAAAGAGCTTATTTAAATTACATAGAGTTAATGATTGATAATAAACAACTTAAAAATTATTTGATGGCCGATTATATTTCTTCAGCTATACGAAGTGCTGAAGGAAAAAAGATCGATTCTTTATTGGGTATATTGAGAGAAAAAGTTACTTCAGAAATAGTACTAAACAATGTTGGGATGAAGTATAAAAAGAATTATAAGTCTCATTATTTGTTGCCAGATATAGATTTAAACAATATTAAGGGAGAAAAAGTATCTACCTCAAGCTTTTTAGGAAAAATAACATTAATAGATTTCTGGGCGCTATGGTGTGCTCCATGTATGGCAGATAAACCCGCTTTAGGTGAGCTGGAAAAGTTTTTTTCAAAAAATGGTAATTTTCAAGTGGTACGGGTATCTATTGATACGGAAAAAGACGCATGGTTAAATCATGTTAAGAAAGAAAAATATTTGAATTTATGGTCGGAGGGCGGGTTTAAAGCAGACTTAAGTGTAGCGGTCGATTTAAGTTCTATTCCTAGGTATATGATAATAGATGAGAATGGTAAAGTTGTTCATGAAGATGCGCCCAGACCCACAGATACGAGGCTTTATGAATTTGTTCGGGCAGAATTAAATCGTTTGGGTAATTAATAGAGTGCGTTAAATTATATTTAGATACAAATAAACCGCTAAAAGCGGTTTATTTTGTTGTTTGTCACTGGTGTCGTCTACGTACTTGAAAAATAAACAGGCTGTTACTTTAAATTATTTATACGTATCTTAACTATGATAAAAGTTGTAGGCGCCAGATCAGCTGTAAGTCGACTAAATTTCAAAAATTACCTGTCTAGTAGTAAATGCTCTAATATTCCAAAATAAAATCTTTTTTGGGAATCCTCACTTTTTTCATAGGTGCAACCCAGTCATTTTGAGTATCTGCGTAACCTATATACATTAGAGACACACTTTTTAAGCCTTGTTTGTTTAGCTTCAAAATTTCATCAACCGCTTGGTTACTAAATCCTTCTACTGGTGTAGTGTCTATTCTTAATTCTGCAGCTTGTGCCAATGCCATTCCAAGGGCTATATATGTTTGACGTGCTGTATGTGCAAAGTTTAAATCTGCAGGTTGATCGAGGTATATACTTTTTAGTTTATCCGTATAATTTTTAAATCGCCCTTTGGGTAATCCTCTTTCATCTGTGGTAAAATCATAAACCTTGTCTATTCTTTCTGCTGTATAACGATCCCAGGCAGCAAAGATTAAGACGTGAGAGCAATTCTTCATGCAATCTGGATTTAGTGCAGTTGAAGCAAGTTTCTCTTTAATATTTTGATCTCTTACTACAATAACCTGGAATGGTTGTAATCCAGAAGAACTAGGCGCTAATCTGGCCGCTTCTATTATTTTGTGAATATTTTCTTCGCTTACTTTTTTTTCTGGATCATAGGCTTTAACCGCATGTCTCCAGTTTAGATCTTCTATTAATGACATTTTGTTTTATTTAGAAAGTAGTACAAATAGAATGGCTAGCAATGCCGGAAGTGCCTGTACAACGAATATTTTTTTGGATGCCGTTAATGCGCCGAATATTCCTGCAACAGCAACACAGCCTAAAAAGAATAAACGTACGTTAAAACTCCACTCTGCATTATCTATTAAAAAAGACCAAATTAACCCCGCCGCAAGAAACCCATTGTACAGTCCTTGATTGGCAGCTAAGCCTTTGGTGGGTTTAAAAAGCTCGTGTGGTAAAGATTTTCCAAACGTTTTTTTGCCAACCGTTTCCCAGGCAAACATTTCCATCCATAAAATGTAAATATGCTCTACAGCAACTATTGCTGTAAGTATTATTGCAATCTCGTACATATATTTAATTGTTAGAAGCTGTTAATTCCACGTTCATATTACCTCTGGTGGCATTTGAGTAGGGACATACCTGATGCGCTTTTTCTATTAGAGCTCGTGCCTCTTCTAAGGATACGCCTGGTATATTAGCGTGTAACTTTGCACTTAATCCAAATCCGCCATTGTCTAAAGAACCAATACTTACATTGGCAGTTACAGTGGTTTCTCCTGTCTGAACTTTTTCTTTCTTAATCACTAAGTTTAATGCACTATCAAAGCAGGCAGAATAACCTGCCGCAAATAACATTTCTGGATTTGCGAAATCATCATTTGCACCGCCTAATGCTTTAGGCATACGAACTTCAAGATTTAAAATTTCGTTTTCGCTAATAACGTGGCCATTTCTACCCCCTGTAGCTGTAGCGCCAATGGTATACAAAGTTTTCATATTTATTTGTTTAAAATTTTAGTTATTATTTTTTTTAATTCTAAAAGCTCTTCTTCAGATACATTCATAGATTTCATTAAAAGATGCGGAATGTCTTTGGCTTTTTCTTTTAATAAAATTCCTTTTTGTGTAAGCGATAGCTTTACAATACGTTCATCTTTAGTACTACGTGCGCGGTTTAGCATCCCTTTTTGCTCCATTCTTTTTAGTAAAGGCGTTAAAGTTCCGCTATCTAAAAATAATCTTTCTCCTAATTGTCCAACAGTTTGTTCTTTCTCATTCCATAAAACCATTAACACCAAATATTGTGGATACGTAATATCTAGTTCATCTAGAAAAGGACGGTAGTGATTTACCATTTCTTTGGCGAGTGAATAGATAGGGAAGCATACCTGGTTATCAAGATTTAAAGAGTCTTTCATTTGTTAAATATAATTTCTATTCAAATATATAAAATTATATTTTGCACAATATAATTTTATAAAATATAATTACAAATATATTACATTCTTTTTAAGAAGATAGTGGATAGTAATGGTTTATTATTTGAAACTTATTGAATTAATAGAATATGCGTATGTTTAAGTTTATTAAATTTATGACGAAGTATGCTTACATTGGAGGGTATATATAAAAATCAATTGCTTACAAATCAAGATCTGAAGAAAATTTTTGAGGCACATGAATTGATTTCGTTCAATAAAGGTGATTTTTTGTTACAAAAAGAACAGGTATCTGATGCTTATTTTTGTGTTAAAGAGGGCTTGGTGAGATCGTATGTGTACGACTTTAACGGTAACGATATAACTACCGGGTTTATTGGTGAAAATGAAATAGCTATTGATGTGGTTTCGTTGTTTATGCGCGTTCCCGGGGTGGAGAATTTTCAAGCACTAACAAATATTGAGTGTTATAAAATAGATTTAGAAAGGTTTCAAGAACTTTATCACTCTATTAAAGGTTTAAATGAATGGGGCAGAGCCTGGATGTCGGAAAGTTTATTTAGATTAAAGCAAAGATCTGTTTCAATGATTACTGATTCTGCGGTAGAGCGGTATAAAATATTACAAAATACACAACCAGAAGTTGTTAAATATGCTCCATTAAAGTATATAGCGAGCTATTTGGGAATTACTGATACATCTTTGAGTCGCATAAGAAAAGAGCTGGTTAAAGCTAAATAATATATACTTTCTTGCCTTATGACAAGTGGTGAAAATGAGGATTCAGTTATTTTTGATTTATGAAACTAAACCCGTATTTAAATTTTGACGGTACTGCAGAAGCTGCATTCCGTTTTTATCAATCTGTTTTTGGTGGCGAATTATCTATTCATTATATGAAAGATACCATGCCTGATATGCAACTGCTAGAAGGAGAGAAGGATTATGTTATGCATGTAGGTTTACCAATTGGTGATGGACAAATCTTAATGGCGTCAGATTGTGTGACTTCGCAAGGGCAGAAAGTAAAATTTGGGAACAATAATTATATAAGTATTACACCTGATAGTAGAGAAGATGCAGATAGATTGTTTAATGGTTTATCGGTCGGAGGAGTTATAGAAATGCCTATGGAAGAGATGTTTTGGGGCGATTATTTTGGTTCTTTTACAGATAAATATGGTGTTTGCTGGATGATTAATTTTCCAATTTAAAATTAGAATATTATGAAACGTTTAAACTTTAGCATAGATATAAATGCAAGTGTAATAAAGGTGTACGATATTATGCTAGGAAAAGATACTTTTAAACAATGGACAGCTGTTTTCAATCCTACTTCTGATTTTGAAGGCAGCTGGGAAAAAGGAGAAACCATACATTTTGTAGGTGTAGATAACGATGGTAATAAAGGTGGAATGATTGGTGTTATAAAAGAGAATGTACCCTTAGAGCATGTTTCTATTTATTATATCGGTATTGTAGATAAAGGTCAGGAAATTACAGAAGGACCTTTAGTAGAAGAATGGGCAAATGCTTATGAGAATTATTATTACAGAGAAAACGAAAATATTACAACTGTTTCTGTAGAAATAGATTCGAATGATAAAATGGTTGATTATTTTAATACACACTATCCGCAAGCTTTAGAGAAGTTAAAGCAGATGTGTGAAAGTTAAGAGTATTTAATTTTATCCGGATAAAGAAAGCATCTTATATTTACCACGTAAAATAGATTAATAAAAAAGTGCAAGATAATTGGAAAAAGAAGTTTGTTCTTATCTGGGTAGGTCAGTTTATATCGCTAATAACCAGTTCTGCTGTTAATTTTGCAGTAATTATATGGCTGAGTATTGAAACTGGTTCGGCTTCTGTATTAGCCGCTGCTAGTATTGCTGCTTTATTACCTCAAGCTTTATTAGGTCCGTTTGCCGGAGTTTATATTGATCGATGGGATAGGAAGAAGACTATTATTATTGCCGATTTGTTTGTAGCTGGTTGTACGTTGGCGCTTATTTTGTTTTTTAGTATAAGCGAGATTTCGTTGTTTCCTATATATATGTTATTGGGATTGAGGTCTGTAGGTTCTGCTTTTCATATGCCCGCTATGCAGGCGGCTATACCTTTGATAGCACCTCCCGATCAATTGTTGCGTATTGCAGGAATTAATCAAATGATTCAGTCAGTAGCAAGTATAGGCGGACCGGCATTGGGTGCATTGGCTATTGGATTGTTTAGCATTGCCAATGTGCTTTGGTTAGATGTGATTGGTGCTTTATTTGCAGTTGTTACTTTGTTATTTGTACATATACCCAATCCTAAGGTTGTTGAGGCAGCGGCGAGTGGGGTTTTACAAGTTATAAATGAAATAAAGATGGGGGTTAGAGCAGTTTTAGACAATAGGGGTTTGGCTTATATGTTTCTCTTTTCTATAATCGCCACGTTTTGTATTATGCCTGTCGCCATTTTATTTCCACTGTTTACTTTACAGCATTTTGGTGGAGGTAAGTTTGAGATGAGTGTAATTGAAGTAGTGTGGGGTGTAGGTATGTTAATAGGAGGAGGGGTTTTGGGTATTTTTAAACCTACTTTAAAGAAGATTATAATTATAAATGCGATGTTCATATTGCTGGGCTTAACTTTTGCAATCTCGGGTTTATTGCCAAGTAATTATTTTATTGGTTTTTGTATACTTACAACTTTTGGTGGATTATCGATGGCTGTTTATAGTGCCTCATTTACTACAATTCTTCAGGAAGAGGTTGATCCGTCTTTATTAGGTAGAGTGTTTTCTATGTATTTTAGCATTGCTATCCTACCGTCTTTATTAGGGCTGTTGTCTACGGGCATGTTAGCCGATTATATAGGCATTGATATAACTTTTTTTGTATCAGGATGTATTGTTACAGCAATTGGCGCTATAGCATTTTTAGTGCCTAGCTTAATGCGCTTAGGTGATAAAAAAGAAACAATTACTTCTTCATAAAAAAGGTCCTGATACTTTCAGGACCTTTTTTTAATTATTCTTCTTCAACAATATTCTTTAACTGCATTAAAATGGAGTAGGCGCCATTTATAACTATTTTTTGTGTGCCTAAGTCTGTGAGTATCGGTATAAAGCCATTGTCACTTTCACCGATCTGTACTGGGGTCATAATAAATGTGTTTTTAGCTTTTTGAATGAATACATAAGGTTTTCCTTCGAAGCTCACGATACTGTTTTCGGGTAAAGTTTTGGCAGAATTACCATTCAAAATTAAATCGGCATTCATATACATTCCCGGAATTAACGTTTTATCGTGTTTCTCAAAATGACTATGTATTTCTACACTTCTATCGTCATTTAAATCGCGGGTAATTAACTCTATTTTAGTTGGGTGCTTTTTACTCGGATCATTGTTAGAATAAGCAATAGCAGTTTGCCCGATAGCAATTTTATCTAAGTCTTTTTCAAATACTGTTAAACTTAAATGAATTTTATCTGGATTTACCAGTTCAAATAATACATCTGAAGGGTTTACATAAGTTCCAATATTTCCGTTAATTTTACTTATATAACCATTAATAGGTGAGCGCATTGCTATTTGTCTTGATATATTTTGTTCATTTAATCGATTAGGATCTATACCAATAAGACGTAATTTTTCTGCTAATGAACTTACGGTAATTCTTAAGCTACTGTGCTCTGAAACTGCCATTTGCAATGCTTTTTCACTGCCCGCTTTTCCCGAATTAAGCTCTTGCTGACGCTCTTGCTCTTTTGCTGCATAACTTAGTTTTGCTTTATTTACCAAGTAGTCTTGTTGTAACTGAATGTACTGTTGGTCTTCTACAGTAGCTAATACCTGACCTTTAGTTACTTTAGTGCCCGGTATAAGATTAAACGACTTAAGATATCCGCCTAACGGGACACTAATAGAAACTATATTTTGAGGAGGAACATCTATTCTTCCATTTAATCTAAGGACGGTCGATATTTCTTTAGTTTCTAATTCACCCAGCGTTATACCAGCATTTTTGGCTTGTATTTCGGTTAATGTAACTTCATTTTCATCATTACCAGTGGTATTTTCTGCAATTTCAGTTTCTTTACTGCTACAAGCCATTAAAAAGGCTGCAATAAAACCAAATACTATATGTTTTTTAAAATTTGAGTTCATATTATTTCTTTTTATACTGTAGGTAATCTATGTCTATGTTGTATTGATTTAATTGTTTTAACGTATCTAAATAAGCACTTTCTATCATTAATGCCTGTTGGTTTAGCAATGACCATTCTAGGTAATTAATTGCTCCCTGACTGAGTTGTTTACTTAGTGTATTGTGAATGATTTCTGCGTCTTTAAGTCCGTTTAATTCGAAATATTGAACATCAGCCATGCTTTGTTCGTATTTAGCAAGTGTTTCTCTATAATTTATTTCCAGTTTTTGTTGTTCTTGCTCGAGTCGTAGATCGCTGATTTGCTCATTTACTTTAGATGCGGTAATTTTAGATCGTTGGGCTTTATTAAAAATTGGGATACCAATTCCTAATTGTACAGAATGAAATCTATTATTTCCGGTGAGCTGCTGTCCATCGCGTAAGCTTAAGTTGTTATAGCCCATTATTAAATCGGGCATTAATTTCGATTTTTCTAGCTCGGTATTTGCTTTGCCAATTGCTCTTTCCTGAGCCTGAACTAGTAACAACGGATGATTCTCGGCTATACCTTTTAACAAATTATCTTGTGCGTCTTTTTTTAATATGCCATCTTCCGGAATATACAATTGGGCTGTGTTTAATAATAAATTAAACTGTAAGATTAGGGTCTTTTTATCCTGATTTAGAGCATTTAGTTGTAATTGTAAATTGCCAAGTTGGGTAGATGCACTGGTTTTTTCTAAAACTGTACTTTCTCCCGCTTTAAAACGTAATTCGCTAACTCTTAAAAATTCGTTAAAGTTTTGTTGGGTCTTTATAAGAAGTGCTTCTTTGTGTACAATGTATCTTAACAGATAAAAGATCTCTGAAACTTGTTTGGTTAAAGCGGCTTCGTGAACGTTAGTTTCCAATACCTGCTGTTTCCATTCAGCTTCATAAACACTTTTTTGACGTTTGTAAACAGTAGGGAAGTTTAATTCCTGAGAAATGCCCAATCGGGTGTCTATTAAAGGACTATTAAATTTTCCATATTCTGCAGATAGTTGGGTCTGTGGTATAGTAGCGGATGTGGTTATTAATTGTTTTTGATAAGCTTCCTGAAGTTTAGACTGCTTTAAAGATAAATTGTTATTTAAGGCACTATCTAAAGCCGCATTTAAAGAAATAGGTATTTGTGCATTTGCTGAATGTGCAGTACCTATAAGTAGAATGCAAATTGCTGTTATAATTTTCTTTTTGGGCATAAAACCTTTTTCAAATTGTATATATAAAACAGGTAATACAAATAGCGTAAGAAAGGTAGCTACTAATAAACCGCCAATAACTACGGTTGCTAACGGGCGTTGAACTTCTCCACCAGCGCCTGTACTCAAGGCCATTGGTAAGAAACCCAGTGAAGCTACAAAGGCCGTCATTAATACAGGCCTTAAGCGAGTACCTGTACCTTTTAGTACAATTTCTCTAATGTCGGGTTCGCCGGTATTTTTTAGTCGATTAAATTCTGCAACCAGTACTATTCCATTAAGTACGGCAATACCAAATAATGCAATAAACCCAACTCCTGCACTGATACTGAAAGGCATATCACGCATAGCTAAGAAGAGAATTCCTCCAATTGCGGATAGCGGAATTGCCGTGTAAATTAATAAGCCCTGCCTGATAGATCTGAATGCAAAATAAAGTAATAAAAAAATTAAGCTTAATGATACTGGTACAGCTATCATTAAACGATCTTTAGCTGCATTTAAGTTTTCAAAAGCACCTCCATAACTCACTGTGTAGCCTACAGGTAATTTTAGATTTGCATCGACTTTTGTCCTTAATTCATCTACAATAGTGGCTACATCTCTATCTTTAACATTAAAGCCAACTAAAATTCTTCGTTTAGCGTCTTCTCTTTGTATTTGATTAGGGCTGTCTTTTAGGTCAACATTAGCTATCTGATAAAGAGGCACATGTGCTCCATTTGGGGTTGGGATTAAAAGATTTTGTACATCTTTAAGATCTTTTCGATTTTCGGTGTCTAAACGAACAACTAAATCGAAGCGTTTTTCGCCTTCAAATACCAATCCGCTACTTTTTCCAGCAAATGCTGCATTTACAACGTTGTTAACGTCTTGAATACTTAATCCAAATTGCGCAATGGCAGGCCTGTTGTATTCGATCACAATTTGAGGAATACCGCTAATAGTTTCTACGTATAATTCGGCTGCTCCATCTACTGTGCTAACTATATTACCCAAAAGTTTCGCATAATGAGATAATGTGTCTAAATCTTCTCCAAATATTTTGCAAACCACATCTTGTCGCGCACCGGTCATTAATTCATTAAAACGCATTTGAACCGGAAATTGGAAACTGGTAGTTACACCTGGAACTTCTTTTGCAGCTTCCGTCATTTTAGCAGATAGCTCATCGAAGGTCTTGGCGGAGGTCCATTCCTTTTTGTTTTTAAGGGTAATAATCATATCTCCCATATCCATAGGTAGAGGTTCTACAGGAATTTCGCTACTACCTATTTTTGTAATCACTTTCTCTATCTCTGGAAATCTGGATTTCAAAATGTGTACAACTTTTTGAGTATTCTCTATAGTTGTATTCAAGTTACTTCCAGCTAATACCCTTGTTTCAACTGCATAATCGCCTTCTTCAATAGAAGGAATAAACTCGCCGCCCATTCTCGACAAAATGAATAATGAAACAATAAATAGCCCGATGGTAGCTCCAATAACTAACTTAGGAATGTTTAATGTCTTAACTAAAGCGTTTCTATAGGCATGGCCGATTTTTAACATCAATCGATCAGAAAAATTCTGTTTGTGTTGGGTGTTTCTGCTTAAGAAGATAGTACTCATCATTGGAATATAGGTCAACGATAGTATAAAAGCACCCAATAAAGCAAATGCCACTGTTTGTGCCATAGGCTTAAACATTTTTCCTTCAATGCCCTCTAGCGTAAGGATTGGCAGGTATACAATTAAGATAATAATTTGTCCAAATACGGCACTATTCATCATTTTAGAAGAAGCACTTTTAACTTCATCATCCATTTGATGTTTACTTAATTTATTTAAGCCGGGGTATTTTCCACTTGTCATAAGTTGATGCATGACGGCTTCAACAATAATAACAGCCCCATCTACAATTAGTCCGAAATCGAGTGCGCCCAAACTCATTAGGTTTCCACTCACTCCGAATATGTTCATTAAAATGACTGCGAAAAGCATAGAGAGCGGAATAACAGAAGCTACTAAAAATCCTGCTCTTAAGTTTCCTAAAAATAGCACCAATACAAAAACGACAATTAGTGCACCTTCTAATAAGTTGGTTTTTACGGTGCTAATTGCATTATCAACCATTTTTGTTCTGTCTAAGAAAGGTTCTATAATTACCCCTTCCGGAAGTGCCTTTTGTATGGTTTCAATTCTTTCTTTAATGTCTTTTACAACTACGTTACTGTTTCCACCTTTAAGCATCATCACAATTGCTCCAGATACTTCACCTTGATCGTTGTAAGTAAGTGCTCCATAACGGGTAGCATGTCCAATTTTTACATCCGCAACATGGCGAATTAATAATGGAGTGCTACTTTTTGTGTTTTTTATCCTTATTTCTCCAATATCTTCTGCATTGGTTAATAATCCTTCACTTCTAATGTATAATACTCCTGCATTTTTTTCAATGTAAGCCCCTCCGGTATTCTGGTTGTTGGTTTCTAATGCATTAAATACATCTTGAATAGTTACTCCATAAGATTGTAATTTATTAGAATTAATGGCGACTTCATATTGCTTTAGTTTACCTCCAAAACTACTTACTTCGGCTACGCCTTTTACACCTAATAATTGTCTTCTAATTATCCAGTCCTGAATGGTACGTAATTCGGTTATAGAGTATTTATGTTCGTATCCCTTTTTTGGACGCACAACATATTGATAAATTTCCCCTAAACCGGTTGAAATAGGTCCCATAGAAGGTGTTCCAATTCCGGATGGAATTTCTGCCTGAACAAGTTGCAATCGCTCTGCAACTTGCTGTCGGGCCCAGTATATGTCTACATCGTCATTAAAAACAATGGTTACAAGCGATAAGCCAAATCGGCTATAACTTCTTATTTCTTTTAGTCCTGATATATTACTGTTGGCTTGTTCTACAGGAAAGGTTACTAATCTTTCTATATCAGTTGCACCATAAGATGGCGCAATGGTAATAACTTGAACCTGATTATTTGTAATATCAGGCACCGCATCTATGGGTAGTTTTTTTAGTTCAAAAGCTCCATATATAATTAGAATAATCGTGAAAATTCCAATTACGAGCTTATTTTTAATGGAAAATCCAATAATTTTATTCAGCATAATCAATTAATCGTGTAAATATTATTCGAATGCGTAAGCGAAATCGCGCAAACGCAACATGAATTTATAATCGCAAAGCCTTTGGCTATGGATTAAATAATAAATAAATAGCGATTAACTATATTTTGGCGGCTGCCAAATATTAGATAAATAAGGGGAAGGTATCTCTAATTGATTGTAATTAGCAAATTGTAAATCAGCTTTATCTGTAAAAGGGATAAATTTAATTTTTATTTGATTGGTAGATAAGCCTACGTGATTGGTATAAGAGCTAAATGTTTCGATTGATTTAAAAGGTAGCTGAGCATCTCTTTCATCATCGCCGTCATCGCCATCATCGTCCTGATAGTGCTGATAAATAAAGGTGTAAAATGAAATATCTTTATTCTGAGCTTGATGCTCGGTAAAGTGTGCAAACAATACGGGCATTTTCAATAACTCACCCATGCATGTAGTAGCACACAGGTATAGAAATAATGAAAATAGAATGATTGGTTTTTTCAACACTTTAAATTTTGCCTCTAAGTTTAGAATTTAACTGGTAAAGTACAAATGTAAAGGGTATTGAATTCGATACATTTTTTTAATATACGAAAAAAAAATGATAAACATCTAAAAATAAGATGATTAATTTAAAATTCAAATAACGTTGTTATAGGTTCATCAGATGTTAAATGACGTTGTTTATACATAATTAGTTTATTCTGGATTCCCATAATTGTTTGATAAAATGATTAAATATTTTAGTTCAAATAAACCATAAACTAATAAAATTATGAATCGAAAAATTAAAAGACTAATCATGATGTGCGTCTTTGCGGGAGCTACAATCATTTCTTGTGAAAAGCAAAATTTGTCACGAGTTACAGCCTCACCAATGATTACGAATAAAGCTTCTCAAGCTATGATTGGTAAATTTATGAATCTTAAGTCTACTGTTAATGTATATGACACTAGCCCCGTATCGTTCGATTACGTTAACAGCATTATAACGAGTATGGAGGAAGGAGCTGCTAAATCAATTGTTGCAAATCAGGTAGGGTATGACCCAGCCGCAACTGTTAACTATTCGACATTTGCAGTTGTAAAAGATAATGGTCAATTATCACAACAGTATATCGTAAAAATCACTAAATTAGCAGAAGGGATGACAGAAATATTGTATTTAAATAGTCAGTTTAAAAAAATATACGCTGTAAAATTGGATTTTAACAATAAGCGTATTATTGCTGATCAAAATTCAGTTGAACAATCTTTAAATGTGGCTCCTCCTGAAGGAGACTGTGCTGATGCGGTTATAGCTTGTTTGGGAGATGCTTATACTGGCCATGGTTGGATTTCCGTTTGGGCCTGGATTCAATCAGCCGTCCTTCCGTGGACTACTGCTGCGCTGGCTGCAGGCTGTGTTGCGAAAAATTGTTTTTAATATTTTAAATTTGATTTATGAAAAATCTTGCTATCTACTATCTTGCTATTTTAATGCCATTTCCATTGATGTATTTTACAGCAATAAATGGAGAAAGTGAACTTTTTGTAGCTCTTTTGTTTTCTTACCTTATATATCGTGGATTTGTGGACGGGAAACGTCTTGTTGACAAAGAGTTACTATCTAAGAAAGAATCATGGAAAGCATTTATTCCGTTTTATACAGCCTCTTATATTAAAGAACTGTATTTCGAAAAGTAATTATATAATTTAATAGAGACAGGTTTTAAAACCTGTCTCTATTTTTTTGTAAGCACCATTATTGTTAAAGTGTATGGTTTTACATCATTTTAACAGAGTTAATGAATCTCTTTCGGTTCGAAATAATTCCATAATAACTTCGATATTTTTCTGATCATAATTAACGCCTCATTTTCTGCAGTCCATTGCTGATCTATATTGTTATTTGTGCCAATATAAAATACATATTCGCCGTTAGGGGCATTTACAAGTACTACTTCAGACCGGGAAGCATTTACGGCACCACCTTTAGCAGCTGCCTGCACATAAGGTGGAATTTGAGATAGCGCATCTTCGTCGTAATAATTTTTAGTCATGAGTCTGTACATACGTTCGCTCGCACTTTTAGAAATAATTAATCCTTTTCTGATCTTTATCAAGAGCTCAGACATCTCGCGTGGAGTGGTTTGTCCCCAGCCATATTTTTCCCAATCTTTTTCCCGGTCTTTTGTCCTGGAGTTAACTCGGGTGTGCGTAAGGCCATAGTCAGACATTAGCTTATTAATTTCTATTCCGCCGCCTGCTAACTGCTGATTCCAAAGTGAAGTAGTATTGTCGCTATAAGACATCATTAAGGCAGCAAGAATGCTAATCTCTGTAGATGTACTATCTTTAAAGAACTGCATTAGTCCGGATCCACCGTATTTTATAGCTTCCTTGTAAATGAGTGGTTGATGATATTGTAACTCATTGTTTTCTATTTTGTTAAATAACCCTACCAGAATAGGAACTTTAACAATACTCGCTGTAGGAAATATGGTGTCAGCATTTATTGCAGCATATTTTCCGGTTTTTAAATTTTGCACATAAACGCCTATGTTACCTTTAAAATCGGTTGTTGCTATTTCTAGCTGTTTCTGTAGTTTTTGGTCGTGTTTTAATTTTTGAGCATGAGCCTCACCAATTAATGTGAGCAAGAAACAACAGATTGTTGCAGATTTCACGAATTTAATCATATCCATAGTACCGAATCAAAAAACAAAAATAGTTTAATCCGCTTTTTTAGGCTTTTTAATATTTTTTTTAAGTCCTTCTGTTTCTATTTTCACTTTTTTAATAGCTACTGGCTTTACTGGTTTGCCTTCTTCTAAGGGCTTCTTTTTTGCAGTTTTAGTTTTTTCAGAAGAGTTAGGTGCGGCAGTAATTGGGGCCGAGCTTACAGGCGGATTGTTTTTGAGATATATTTCTAAAATTTGTTGCAAGTAAAGCTCTGGTTTAGGCATATTTACGATCGTATCTGGTTCCTTATCCTGAGATTGTTTTATGTACGCCTTCTTCAATTTGCCCCAATCTTTAGAGAATAATTGAATAAACATTTGTACAAATGCCTCCTTGGTATATGTTATAGGCAATCTGCCCAATACCGCCTGTATTTTTTCTTCTTTTTTATTTAAAACAGCCATTTTTATCTATTTCTGCAAAGGTACGCTATTTAATGCATGGTATATAAAATATGTTTAGCTTATTTAACAGCATATTCTGTGCGTATAGTGATACTGGCGGTTTTATTTTTAGAAGATGTATTAAAGGCACCTCCATAACTAAAATCTTCATTGCTGTTTTGACCAGTTATTTGAAATACCCCCATGTTTGCATATTTCAAATTTCCTAAACTACTACCTGCATTTTCGGCAATGCTTTCAGATCGGTCTTTTGCATCTTTAGATGCTTTAGCAAGTAAATCTATTTTTAATTCAGACATTTTAGTGTAATAGTAAGCAGGGGCCGACGAGTTGAATTCTATTCCGCTCTGAATTAATTCCGTAATTTCTCTGCTTATTTTTTCTACAAGATCTATGTTTTTAGATTCTACTTTTACATTTTGATATAAATTATATCCACCAAAATCATTAGATGTCATGCGACCATAATTATCATATTTAGGATTGAAAATCTTATTAATGTTAACCGAAGAGAATATGATTTCTGTATCGGCTAATCCTTTGTTTTTTAAATAAGATTTAATAGCAACTTCATCAGACTTTAATTGAGAATACGCTTGCTTTAAATCCATAGCAACACGTGCGTAATTGCCTTCCCAAACTATTAAGTCACTTACAAAATCTTTTTCGGCTTTTCCGGTTACCAAAACTCTTCTTTTATCATTGTACTTGTATTTGTATGCGTTTGCTACTATAAATGCGCTGATAATTAATGCGATAGCTATAAAAATAAAAGAAAAGCTAATTTTACTGTTTTGTTCCATGCTTTGTTAAATTATTTAAGTTGTTATTAAACAATAGCAATAAGTTTGCCGAAAATTAATTGGATATCTATCTTAAATATACTAAAAATCAGTATATCTTTTTATGAATAATATAGCATGATTTTTAGGTTTATCTGAGTCAACTATTTTAAACTTATTATATTTGTTTTTCAACCAATATAACATTCATTGAATAAGATAAGAACCGTTCAGATTACACGCTATATTACACCTTTGCGAGAAGGAGGATCTATGCCTGCAATTGTGGAGGCTAATGACGAGTTTAAATATGTAATTAAATTTAGAGGTGCGGGTCAAGGTACCAATGCTTTAATTGCTGAGTTAATAGGGGGTGAAATAGCCAGAATTTTAGGTTTTAAAGTTCCTGAAATAGTTTTTGCTAATTTAGATGAGGGTTTTGGACGTACAGAACCAGACGAAGAAATTCAAGATTTGCTTAAATTTAGTGTAGGTAAAAACTTGGGTTTGCATTATTTAGCCGGTTCTATTACTTATGATCCAGCGGTTGTTACTTTACCTTCCACACTTGCCTCAGAAATAGTGTGGCTAGATGCTATTCTTATGAATATGGATCGTACATGTAAAAATACGAATATGCTCATGTGGAATAAGGAATTATGGTTGATAGACCACGGGGCTGCTTTGTATTTTCATCACTCATGGCAGGATTATGAGGTCCAGGCTGCAAAGCCGTTTGGATTAATTAAAGATCATGTTTTGTTACCGCAGGCATCTGAAGTAAGTGCAGTAAATGAAAGATTTGTCAAGATTTTGACTCCAGCGGTTATCAATAAGGTCATAGATTTAATTCCCGACGATTTTTTAAGTACATCTTTTGGATTTGAAAACTTTGAAGCCCATAGAAATGCTTATAGAAAATTCTTTGAGATTCGTTTAGCACATTCAAATATCATTACAGAAAACATTAATTATGTCAGAAAGAACATTATTTGAGTATGCCGTAATAAGGTATGTGCCACGAGTAGAGCGAGAAGAGTTTTTAAACGTAGGGGTGATACTGTTTTGTCAGAAGCAGAAGTTTTTGGATGCTAAAATTTATTTAGACAAACAACGCATTCTTTCTTTTTTTCCATCTGCCGATTTAGATGAATTATCAAATTATTTACATGCTTTTGTATCGATTAGCTCAGGCTCGAGATCGGGTGGACCTATTGCTTCTTTAGATCAGGCATCTCGTTTTAGATGGTTAACTGCAGCACGTTCTACCATTGTACAAACGTCTAGAGTGCATCCGGGGTTGTGTGAAACAGCATCAGAAACATTATTAAGCTTATTTAACGAACAAGTAATATCCTAATACTAATGAAATTTAAATTAATTCTTCTTGCACTTTTATTTAGTTTACACCTAAATGCACAGCAATTTCAGTATGCTTTTGTATCTGATACGCATATAGGTGGTAGTACGGGTGAAGAAGACCTTAGAAGAACTGTAGAAGATATTAATAAATTAAGCAATATTGATTTTATTATAGTTACCGGTGATATTACAGAAATGGGTACTTATGATGAAATTAAACTCGCAAAAAAGATTTTATCAGGGTTAAAAAAACCTTTTTATGTGGTTCCAGGAAATCATGATACAGGCTGGTCGGAGTCGGGTGGGGTTGATTTTATTAAAGCCTTTGGATATGATAAATTTTATTTTGATCATAAAGGTTATCGTTTTATAGGAACAGCCTCTGGTCCGTATGTACGTATGTCTGATGGACATATTCCACGCGATGCTGTTATGTGGATGGATGAGTTATTGAAGAAAACACCTACTACAATGCCGTTGGTATTCGTGAATCATTACCCGGTTGACAACCAGCTTGATAATTGGTACGAGGTGTTAAATCGCTTGAAGAACTACAATGTTCATTATGCCATTTGTGGGCATGGTCATGCAAATAGGGCGCTCGATTTTGAGGGGATACCAGCCACAATGGGTAGGTCTAATTTAAGAGCAAAAGATGAAGTAGGTGGTTATAATATAGTTACCGTTGGTGATGGTAAAGTGGATTTTGCAGAAAAGAAACCTGGAATAGAAGGCTTAAATTTATGGAGAACTATTAATACTTCAGAAAAGCCGGATTTAGAAGGATTACTAATTTCGAGACCGTCCTATCATGTAAATACTTTATATCCTCAAGTTAAAAGTATCTGGACTTACCACTCTGCTGCTAATGTTATTTTAACGCCTGCTACAAATAAAAATTTAGTAATAATAGGGAACAGTTTGGGGGTTGTAGAAGCATTGAATTTTAAGGATGGGACAGTAAAATGGACGTTTCAAACGAAGGGAGCAATTTATTCATCGCCAGTGATTTATAATGACAGGGTTATTTTAGGGTCGGGCGACGGATCGATTTATGCTTTGCAATTGGATAATGGAAAGAAAATATGGCAAGTTAAAGCCAAAAAGGCGGTTTTAGGTAGCCCGATTTTAGAAGATAATATGGTTTATATAGGTGCCAGTGATGGGAAATTTAGAGCTATTAATGCTGAAACCGGAAAAGTGAAATGGACCTTTTCTAATGTTCCTGGGGCTGTAGTGGGCAAGCCATTAATTTACAATGGTATGGTGGTTTTTGGATCTTGGGGTAGAAAACTACATGCTTTAGATTTGCAAACAGGCAAGCAAATATGGGAATGGGATAATGGCCATGCCAATAGAATGTTTTCGCCTGCAATGGTTACCCCGGTTGCTCATGATGGTGTAATTTACATCGCTGCTCCCGATAGGGTTTTAACTGCTATAGATGCAGTAAGCGGTAAAACATTATTGCGTAATACAGGTACTACTGTTCGTGAATCTATAGGTATAGCAACAGATGGTTCAGAAATTTACGGTAAAACCATGAATCATGAAATAGTTGCTTTTAAGACCGGAAGAGAAGATATTGGGGTAAGTTGGCGATTAAATATGCATTATGGTTATGAACATGTTCCGTCTATGCTAATGTCTAATGATGGAGAGTTTGTTTTTGGAACTAAAAATGGAATTGTATTTTCATTTGACCCAGTTTCTAAAAAAACAAAATGGGCCCATAAAGTAGATAATTCAATGATTAATACCGTTAACCCTCTGGGCGAAAAAATGGTTCTTTTAGCCACTATGGACGGGGTGGTTACGCTATTAAAAACTGATGTGAAGTAAATACTTTACAGCCCCATTTTTTAGTCATTAGTAATGTCTTTTCCCTTTTTTAGGGGTGTTTTTATAATGCTTTTTGTCCTTTTTTGGTGAATAATACTTTTCTTTTTTAGTAGATTTAAAAGAATATTGGTTGCCTCGAAAGTTTTTATATTTCGCGTATATTTTTCGATCATTATTAAAATGTTTATAGGCGCGCTCTCTCTTAATGGCCACCTTATATCCTCTATGTAAATCGTAGTTACGATACTTGGGTGCTACAGAATTGCGGTAAACCCATTTATTACCCTCTCTATAAATAAATTGTCTTTTTGGGATGTAATAATAGGTTTCTATATCAGGCAGGTAATAATAATTTGCATGATTATTTCCGGCCAGCCCCCAGGCTGGTGGCGAGCCAATGTTAATATTAACATTTACTTGAGCCTGTGCATACATCCATCCTCCAAGAATGAATGTGCTTAATAAAACTAATTTTCTCATAGTGTGTTTATTTAATATCAGTTCCTAACAATCTGATTAATTATGTTGGGTAAAACAATTATCAAGCCACTTGGAGTAAACTCGTATAATAGAGCGTTGAAAATCAGATTTTTTGAAAAAAAATACCGATATTTACACAAATCATAAGATTTGTACAATTAAAACATTACATGGGAAGATCAACCGAAACATTTAACAAAAAAGAAAACGAGAAGAAAAAGATTAAAAAGCAGCAGGAAAAGCGTGAAAAAGCAGAGGAGCGTAAAGCCAATAGTAATAAAGGCAAAAGCTTAGATGATATGATGGCTTACGTTGATGAAAATGGAAATATTTCTTCAACTCCTCCAGATCCTGGGAAAAAGAAAAAAATTAATTCGGAAGATATCCAAATTGCAATTGCACGTCAAGAGCATGTAGAAGAAGATACAGTTCGTAATGGTGTAATTACACATTTTAATGATTCTAAAGGTTACGGATTTATTCGTGATCTACAATCGCAAGAAAGTATTTTTGTGCATATTAATGCAATCAGCGAGCCTGTTAAAGAAGGAGATAAAGTAAGTTTTGAAACTGAGCAGGGACAAAAAGGTCTTAATGCTATAAAAGTTAAATTAACTAAATAGTTTATATCATATTTTGCAATAATTGCATTAAATCCTCTGCGTTTGTGGAGGATTTTTTTTTGAGAAGCTAAATCTTAGATCAACTTTTGAAATTAGTGATTTAAGATTTTTAGTAATAGCGCTGAGGTTTTAATAATTAGATTTATTTGAAAAATAATTTAAACAAATAAAAACTTATTTAGGCTATATAAGTTTATAAATATTGTCTTGAAAATTTTAAACGAAGCTAATTTGAATTAATATCTTGCATTTAATTATAGTGCCTAATGTTTATCGTCATGAAAAATTTATTTAAAAAGTATTTTACCATCTCCATATTATCTTTACTTACTGTTGTAAGTGCTTGTAATAAAAAAGAAATAGAACCTGAGTTAGAAGGTCCCATTACATTAAAACTAATTAATGCCTTAGATGGTTCTGCACCACAAGATTTTTATCAGAATTTGATGAAGTTAAGTGTTGCGCCGATAGTTTACGGAGAGGAATCTACAACTGTTACCGCTGTCTCTGGTTATAAAAGACTCACATTTGCTAATGCAGGAACAATGGTAGAAACGATAGGGATTGATGTTTCTATATTAGCTCAAACATCTTTTAATGTATTTTTAAGTAAGACTACGGCTGGTGATCCAGCTATTTATGGATTTGAAAATGATAGGGTGATTCCCGAAGCGGGAAAAGTTAAAGTAAGATTTCTAAATTTAGGAGCTACACTCAGTAATAGAATTAACGTTAATAGTTCTGCCGGAGCCGTTTTACAAAGTGATCTAGAATTTAAAGTTCCTAGTTCTTATTTGTTATTAGATGCAGGATTGAATATGAATGCCGTTGTAATTGGCTCACTAGACGCTACGGCTATTGATGGAAGTTCTTTATTAGCAGGTAATAATTATACGATTTGGTTTGATGCCGAAAATGCAACGAAGGTTAAATATTTTATTACTAAAGATAACTAAAAGTATACTTGTAAATTGATTTACATTTTAATAGAATGTAAATACAAGCAATATTTTTTGTTATTTGCTATTGATAGTGAAAATATTTTTTTGTATCTTTATAGTTACACTAACCTAATCAATGCTATGAAACTACAACTTACTTTGATTTTTGCATGCTTTTTAAGCATTTCTTACGCTCAAGACACCATCGGTTATAGAGTGAATCCTATTAAAATTGAGAACAGAGGTCAACGACAATTGCCTCAAATTGATGTTGCAGAGGTTACTGAGAAATACAGCATTAAAAAGCAAGCTTTATTAGCTGGGTCTCGTTTTAATACTAAGGTTTTAGAGCCGGTTTTTTCGCAACCCGAATTAAATGGTAAATCTATTTTATTGATTTTCTGGGAAGGGGAGTGTAATTCTTGTACCGAGAATATGAGTCGTTTAAATCCGCAGTTGCGTGCCCTTATAAAAGAGAAAAAATCTGTACTTATTAGCGTTACGCCAAATAATAAAGAAGATGCACTAAATGTTTTAAGATATACTCCTGTAGAGCATACAGATATGATTAGCAACGCTAAAAATTTGATTGCTAAAGTAGGTATTCAAACTTATCCGGCTTTCATTTTAACAGATGAAGATCATAAAATTAAGCTAGCCGTGAGTGGTAATGATCGGGAAGTTTATTCTCTGCTGAGACATCATTTACGTCCTGCAGCTACAACGCCGACCCCTTAGAGTTTAAACCTAATTTTTGTCTTTTTCTGGTAAAGTACCATGCAGAAAACGCAGTGAGTAATACACCTACTATAGAGAGTAATAAAACACTGTTGGTGAAGAAATTTACCCAGCTTAATTCTATTTTGAATATTTCTTTACTAAATAATACACCGATACTGCCTATGTATCCAAATGAGTCGGCCAAATAAATTAGAAAACCTACATTACCTGTAAACCGAAACGTTGCAATTAATCTCTCGAAAAAAACAGAATTAAATGGGATGTAGACCATGTAAAGTCCCAAACCTACAAAAGTCATCCAGTAAACGGGTTGCATGGCCTGGTTAATAAACAAAACGGTCGATATTCCTGCAATGATAAAACCTAGTGCTATAAAAAGATGCGCAGACATAAATGCTTGATAGCTATTTTGAATAAAAACCATGCTACCAATTAATAGAAGAATAATAATGGTTATGGGTGTTTCTGTTTTGGTGAAAAGTGCAGGTTGATTAAAAAATCCCATCTCTTTCCACATTTCGGCACCAAAATTATCTCGTATATCTCTGAATATGGTGGCAAAAGTGTAAATCAACAAGCAAGCGGCTAACCCAGGTAGAAACTGTTTTAAGAAAATGCTTCTGTCTTCCTTACTCATACTGGTTCTTTTCATGCGTGCTGCTTCGTCGTTTAAGTCTGGCTGTGGTATTTTTTCCATCAAGGCAACAAAGATCAATAGGGGAACAGCGAATAGTAAAGCGGTATAAAAAGGAATCCAAAATTCTGATATTCCAAATTCTAACATTAACCAACCTCCGGCTGACCGTACAAAGCCCGAAGCAAAAATAAAACTTACGGCAAGTGCTGCGCCTATAAAATCTGTACCCCGGCGACCTTCAATATATGAAAATACAACGCCCCACAACATGCCCAATGGAAAACCATTAATAAATAGAAATACAATGTTATAAGGAGCCGGAATTAAAGCAAAACCTAACCAGCTTAGCCATGCTACGCCTGCCAGCATTAAAATAATGGCGCCTCTGCCAGATCTCTTTAGTTCAGAAATGTATTTTATGCCGTAAAATTTAGCAAGCATATAACCCAATACCTGGGTAATTACTAAAATGGTTTTGTAGGAGTATCCGCCCACCAATAATCCGTCGAAAGTAGCTACTGTAAAGGATTTACGAAAGCCAAAAATCATGGTATACGCAAGAAATACAACAATGGCAGCGTAGATACTAATCTTTAACTGACTCCCTTTTATTGGCTTTAAATGGTTTAGGAACATATAATAATGAGTTGCTAAAATATATAAGTCGAATATAGTAAAATGAAATTTTTATAACTCTATGATTTAATAAAATAAAAGCATTAATAGTCAATTAATTACATGTACCTTTGCGGAATTATTTATTCGTATATAACAAGCTGCAAAAGCGCCTTTTTACATGAAAAAAATTGTTGACTATAGAAAATTATTGCAAGTAAATGAAGCAGCTACCTTGTTAGAACTAAAATCTACTTATAGAACTTTAATGAAAAACTGGCATCCAGATAAATTCGCAGATAACGAATTGGCTAAATTGGAGGCAGAAGATATGAGCAAGCAGGTAATTGAAGCTTATCATTTTTTGGTGAGTATTGCTAAAGAAACACGTGATGAAACATTTGCTGATTATACTTTAACAACGTCTACTTCGGCTATTGCTGATTTTGAGTACGACAAACAGGTCTTAAAAATTGATTTTCAGGACGGAAATAGTTACGAGTATTTTGATGTTCCAAAAGCGACGTATGTGAAGTTAATAAATGCTGATTCGCCTGGAAGGTTTGCTCGCAGGCATATTTTTCAGCAATTTCTTTATAGAAGCTGCAGTAAATTAGTTTCTCAAGCATAAAGCATTGAGTTTTATAAGCTGCTTTCTACTATTGTCCGGAAGGTTAGGTTTACTCGAGGGTTGACAATTTTTGTTGTTGGAGGAAGTCTGTGCAGCCAGTTCGTTTGAGTAGTGTCTTTCATAACAAGAAGACTACCATGTTCTAGCACAATACTCACAACTTCCTTGGTTACTTTATGTTTAAAGCTGAATTTTCGTTCTGCTCCAAAACTCATTGATCCGATAGCGCCGTTTTTCTGCAGATCTTTTTCTCCATCGCTGTGCCAGGCCATACTTTCTGTACCGTTATGGTATAAATTTAATAAGCAAGAGTTATAAGTGGCTTCAGAGTGCCTAGCTGCAATACTGTTTAGCTCATCTAATGTCGCGTTAAATGGTAGGGCGGTTTTAGTGACGTTGGAATACGTATAACTGAATGGTTTTTCTCCATACCAGGCTACTTTTCTTTCTGTTGTAAAATGTTTTCCAAAAATAATTGCTTGATCTTGTTCCCATTTAATTTCTTCGAGCAGTTTCTGATAATATAAATCCGCATCTGCTTTATTCATTATCTTTCCGTAGTAGATTGCACATCCACCATAGGGTAAAATGTTAAAATCTTTAGGCTCTGAGTTGTTAAATAGATCTATCATTCTACGATAATAGCAGGATTTTGTAACATAAGTTCGTTTATAAACGAATCAACATTTTCTGGAGAAATATATATGTCATTATATTTTTCGTATGAAACAATTAATCCTTTGGTTGCTAAAGCGGGCTTTAAACCAGCGTACATGGTCGTATTTTTTTTAATCTTTCTGATTTTATGAATCGGTATTTTACCGAATATGGGTCCCGATTTGTAGTGCATAAATTCTTTATCTAGAATATAATAGGTAGCAAACCAAATCCATGTTATAAAGCCCGTTGTTAAAATAGAAATGATGATAGCGCCTAAAACAGCACCAGACCATCCGGTTTCCCACCAGCTAAAAGCAACACTTCCTGCTAATAAAAAGATAGTTACCAAGAATATAGAGCCTATAAGTATGTTTTTTCTACTATTATAACGCATATTTAAATTAAATCACTTTATTTAATATACGAATAATTATTGATGTTTTCAATAGATTGGTATTTTATTTGAAGGTTATGGAATAATAAACCTCTTCCAAATAATAAGTATTCTAAGGAATACTTAACCAACCTATATTAAATATACTAAATATTCCCAACATATGCAAAGGTTATTATGTAAATATTTTTCTGTATATATGTAATAGCGTTCTAACTTTTAACTGGTTGAATTGTGGGATGCCCAATCGATTTACATTTATGAAGTATTCTTACATTGCTGTCCTTTTTGCTGTTTTGTGTCTGTATAATGTGGCTCAGGCGCAGTCGGGCACAAACACTAAAAGTTTAACGAACGCATCAAACACCGGCCTTTATGTTCACTACGACAAAAATGCCTACATCTCCAACGAGACTATCTGGTTTACGGCTTATTTTTTAGATTCTACTAAAACAGTTCCTGAGATTTTATCGCTTTTTGTTGTGAGGCAGGCCGACAAGCATATTGTGGCCGATAAAAAGTTTGTAGTCGGTAATTTCACTGCTTCTGGAAGCATTACCCTGCCAGATAGTTTATTGGTGGGCGATTATAGCATCATTGCTTACGGCAATTACTTGATAAATGAGCAGCCAACTTACTTGCATCAACAACCTATTACAATAAAGGTAGCTGGTAGAAATTTACAAAATGCTACAGCTATTTCTGCTGGTTTTGAAAAAGGTAGAACTATTCAATTTAAATTGTATCCAGAAGGTGGTAAGCTGATTGCTAACGTATCTCAACTAATTGCTTTTGAAGCTATAGATTCTTTAAACAGACCTATACAAACCCGAGCATTGCTTCTAGAAAACGGAAAAGTAATAGATACGATTTCTAGCAATGAACAGGGTATGGGTAAGTTTAACCTTATTGCCAATGCACAAAGTGTTTACACTTTAAAATCATCAGACAACAAGCATATAGGTGTAGACACTTTAATGCCCGCATTTAATACTGGAGTAGTAATACATCTGCCTAAAGCGTTGGTGCAAGATACCTTGCAACTTGAATTACGTGCAGCACAAGCTACTAAAGTAAGTATTCGGTTACGGAACAATTTGCAAAATTTTATAATACTAAATGATGTAGAGATTAATTCTTATCAGATTCTAAATATTCCTTTACAAACCCTTCCTGTTGGTTTAACTCAAATCAGCATATTAGACCAACAGAAAGAACAATTAGCAGAACGTTTGTTTTATGCGCACTATATAGTGGGTAATCAAAAGATTGAGATACAAACCGATAAAAGTCAATATGTAAAGCGAGATTCGGTTAGCTTATCACTTCAACTGCCTGCTGGGTTGGATACCTTAGCTCAAGTTTCTATAGCTGTTTACCATAATAATAGAATGGAACGTAATTTGTTTCATGATTTTGAGGGACAACAGTATTTATCGCCCGATTTACGCTATTGGACAGAGTTTAAAGGAGCAGGGAATATGGGATTGGCAGAAGATTTACTGCTCATCAAAGGTTTGCCGCTTACTACTCAGGGCCAAATAGGCCAAGAAACTAGAATAGGGCCTTTTACAGCAGTAACGTTTAGAAATAAAAAACCAATTAAAAAGGCTATACATGTTAACTTGAATGGCGCAGATGGTTTAGAAATCATCCAAACTGATGATGAAGGAAAATTTAACGTTCCAGATGAAAAGGCGGTAATGGAAGATGAAAAGTCGGTAGCGGTGTTTGTTACCGGAAATTTGGCGCCCATAACTGAAATAGCTGTTAAAGACCCTTATCAAGAAATCAATAAAAGTATAGCTGAACAATTGTCTTGGCCAATGAAAATTTCAGTTGCAAAGCAAAGTAATATAAGTGCCACAGATAACTACATTATAGATCCTAATGCCAATAAAATAGAACAGGTATCTATATCTGCAAGCAATTACAGTGAATTTTACGCTATAGAAAAATTAATAGTTAAAAATGAATGTGGAGATTATATCTGTTATAATAATTACCTCAATTGTCCAAAACAATGGATAAAGACTTCGAAAACAACACTTCCAGAGCAAGGGAAAAAGTATCTGACACTTAAAAATAACAGGGATACAGACCATCAAGATCTTGTAAGATACGATGGATGTACTACAAAAACGAATAAGAGTATGCAACGATTCGCTGGTTTTAACATACCTGCTCCTTTTTTTCATTATATAAAAGATGACTTAGATAGCGGCGCGCCTTTATATATGTCTACTTTGTATTGGTCGCCAGAAACCATACTTCAAAAAGGTAAGACTGAAAAATTAGGATTTTATGTAGGAGATGTACCAGGTAGATACACCATTGTCGTGCAAGGCGTAAGCAATAAGGGGATGGTATATGCTGAAGCAGGGTTTGAGGTAGTGGAGTAAGGGGAAAGGAAAAACGCCAAAGGAGCATAAAGCTAATAGCTTTGTAGTGTTAGCTCATGGATTAGCCTTTCTTGTTTGTTTTTCTACGAAAGTTGGGAAATAATTATAATTCGCTTTTATTCTTTTGATTTACCTTGTTGAACCATATATCCGAAAATAGCTGCTGTAAAAAACATGATAATACCGTAAACCGCTGGCGGTATACTCATCATACTGTTGCCAATAACATTCATAGCCAAATAAATAGCTAAGGTTCCGTTGTGAATGCCTATTTCCATTCCAATAGCAATACGCTGTTTTTTATTGATGTTTATTAAACTCGGCACATAATAACCAACCATCATACTTACTACATTGAAAACCAAACTCGCCAATCCAACTTGCTGAAAAAATTCTAAGAATTGATCTTTTTCCTTAATTACCGCCCCAACAATAATTAAGACTAAGAATACAGCAGAAAGAATTTTTACGGGTTTTTCTAAAGCCTTTGAAAGTGTTGGCTTTTTATAGTTTATAAACATACCTATAGCAACCGGAATTAAAACGATTGCAAAAACCTCTACTACTTTTTTAAATTGAATAGGTATTACTTGTCCGGTTTCCATAAAGTAGTTTATAGAAAAGTTTACTATAAACGGTAATGTAAATAATGTTAAAACACTGTTTACAGCCGTTAAGGAAACATTTAGAGCAACATCTCCTTTAGATAAATGACTATATAAATTTGCAGTAGCGCCACCTGGCGATGCAGACAACAACATTAAACCTACAGCTAATTCAGGAGGCAGTTTAAACAGAATAACAATTCCAAAACAAATAATTGGGAGTAAAATCATCTGACAAAATAACCCAACTATAACTGCTTTGGGGTAAAGAACAACTCTTTTAAAATCGTCGATTACTAAACTCAAACCTAAGCCCAGCATAATAATGCCCAGTGCTATCGGTAAAAAAAGGGTTAAAGCCGAACTTTGCTCCATAATAAGGTTCTAACTGAAAGGTGAATAGTTTGTTTTGTGGGCCTTAAGTTAGTGTTTTACTTATATAATTATAAATTTTTCAGGTGTAAATTCAACTTTAGGCTAACAACCCTAAATTTGGTAATCTAGAGTCGTCAGTCGTCTACAGTTTCGAAATACTTAAAAGCAGCGATGGTTGAAAACCTTAGACTTAAAATCCAACTTAATCGCAGTTAGGAACGGTAAATGTCCATGTATCCGACATTTGAGTAGGGAAGGTAAATGAAAGACCTTTATCCATCTCAAACCATAATTTTGCTCTCGGTTTTTCTCTTAAGCCGATTTCATTCATGGTCATACTGTCGTATAAACGACCATTTAGCATCACGTGAGAAATTTTCTCTGAATTTCTTATATCTTCTAAAGGATTACTATTCATAATTACTAAGTCGGCTAATTTTCCCGGAGCAAGTGAGCCTATTTCCTTATCCATACCTAAGTATTTAGCTCCATTAATTGTTGAGGCTCTTATTGCTTCTAATGGAGAAAATCCGCCCTGAACAAACATCCATAATTCCCAATGAGCACCCAATCCTTGAATCTGACCATGTGCGCCTAAATTTATTAAGGTACCTGCGTCAGCTAATTGCTTAGCAGCTTTTGCTACGTCTATATGACCATAATCGCCATATTCTGAAGTTGTTCTTCTTCTAGATCGGGAATCTATTATAGAGCGGGGGGTATAAGTTAATAAACGCTCATTTTCCCATACATTGGTTCTGTCGTACCAGTAGTTTTCGCCCCATTGCGAACCATAGCTAACAATTAGAGTAGGGGTATAACCTACTTTTGTATTGCTCCAGAAATCTACTACATCTTTGTAAACCGGTGCTACAGGTAAGCTGTGTTCCAACCCTGTATGTCCGTCGGCAACCATATTCATGTTTGTAAAGAATGTAGAGCCTCCTTCGGGTACTACTTCCATTTTCAAAATTCGAGCGGCTTCTAATACCTGTTGGCGCTGGTTTCGTCGAGGCTGATTGTATGATTTTACAGAGAATGCGCCTACGGCTTTTAATCTTCTTAAGTGTGATAAAGCATCGTCTAAACTATTGATTACGGCTTTAAAATCACCATCAGCACCATATAAAATAGAACCGGTTGAATATAATCGAGGCCCTACCATGCGTCCGGCTTTAATCATTTCACTCTGACTAAATACCATTTCTGTATTGCTAGATGGATCGTGTGCTGTTGTAACACCAAAACTTAAGTTTGCTAAATAAGACCAGTCTTGTTGAGGCGATATTCCATCCGGACTTGTTCTTAAATGAGCATGCACATCTATCATTCCCGGCATAATCGTTTTACCCGTAACATCTATTACTTTGGCATTTTCAGGAATGGTTATCTGATTCTCATTACCAATTTGTTTGATCTTATTGTTTTCAATTAATATAGTACCGCGATTAATTACTTGATCGCCTTCCATGGTTATAATTCTGGCACCTTTTAGGGCTATTAATCCAGTCGGTATATCCGTTTTTAACTTTAAATTTAAAGATAATCCTACAGAATCTGCAGGAGGTAAGGAAGCTGGAGAACCACTTAAAAACGTAAATGAGTTGTTAATATCTCTTGTGAAATATTGTTCTCCTAATGTCCACATTAGTTTTTGGCTATCGGCCGACCAGTGAATATACGTACCTGCATCTTTTGTGATTTTGGTAACAGGTAATGAATTGTTTTTCGCAGATAAATCTAAAGCAGTTCCGGTTGTAACCAATGGCGTTATATACACATTGAAAAGCTCTGTGAAGGCCATCCATTTCCCATCTGGGCTTGGAATAAATTGGTTGGCATAAGCAGAAGTGAAATGTGCTTTGTCATTTGCTCCATTTAAATCTACACTTCTGAATGCTTTTTTACCGCTGTCTGAGCCGTAATAAAAAATTCTGGTATCGTCGGCGTTAAACTTAGGTTTAGTTCCTGTTTCAGAAATTAATTTTCTAGGGCCTCCATTGGCCGAAATAATAAAAATACCATTTCCTTTTCCATAGGTTAATCCTAAAACATCGTTTCCGGGACCTTTTCTAAACACTATTTTATCGCCTTTTCGTGAATAGGATGGACTGTAATAATAACCTTTTTCTTCTGTTAATGCTATTGTTTTCCCGTTTTTTAATTCAGTTTTTTTGATAGCACCTTTAAATTCATCGCTCCATGTGGTATAAACTACATATTTCCCATCCGGACTAAATTCGGGTTCAAATTCGAAATCGATACCGTTGGTTAATCGGGTCGGTTCGCCATTAGGTAATTCTTTTTTATATAAATATCCGGCAGCGTTAAATATTACCAACTTTCCATCGGGAGATGTGGTTAACTGTCGAATCATTTTTGCATTAAATTCAGAATTAAATACCTCTTGTTCAAATTTTAAAGCATTTTGAACGGTATGATTTACAGAAACATTAAAAGGAATTTCGGTGATTGTTAGTGCGTCTACATCTAATTTTTTAATTTTTCCTTTCGCATAAAATACCAAATGTTTTCCATCTGGTGTCCAGGCAAAGTTTGGATAAATACCGAATATAGCCCAGGTTTCTTGTTGGTCGTGTGATAAATCGTCGTATAAATAAGTTTCTTCACCATTTTGAAGATTTTGCATCGCTAGTACAGACTTTAATCTTACTCTCTTTACATAAGCCATGAATTTGCCATCGGGAGAAATTTGTGGACGTGCACTTCCGCCTTGTTGCGCTATTAAATTAGATAGTTTGCCTGTTTGCATATCTAATTGTCTAATAGCGTAAATTAATCCGTTAGGATCCTTACTATATTCAAAATTAGGTCCAGGGCTCACATCTTCACTAAAGTATAAGTATCTGCCATCGGGCGATACATTTGGCTCGCCCGCATCTTGCTGATCATTTTTACGTTTAGTTAACTGGATACCGTCGCCTCCAAAAATGTTGTACATCCACATCTCGCCAGCACCTAGTGATCTGGTGTTTGTGAAATGTTTTCTGGCAATCAAGAAATTGCTATTCGGTAGCCAGGTTGCATTATTTAATAATCTAAAGTTTTCTTTGGTTATTTGCTTTTTATTGGATCCATCTCTATTCATAATCCAAATATTGTCTCCGCCATCACGATCACTCGTAAAAGAGATGTATTTTCCATCAGGGCTGTATCTTGGTTGTACTTCCCAGGCAATACCTCCGCTTAATAATTTAGCTTCACCGCCACTCATCGGTATGGTGAAAATATCGCCTAATAAGTCGAAAATAATTTCAGTTCCATCCGGACTTACATCTAGATTCATCCAGGTGCCTTCATCTGTGTTTATTTTAAAAGAGGATGTTGGTCCTTTAAATTGTTCAACATTCCAGTTTTTATCTTGAGCATATGAATGCAATCCGATTAAAACGCATATAAAGGGTAAGTAAAAATTTCTCATATTTAGGGCTTCAATGTAAAGTTTGCAATTTACTAATATCCTTAATAATTTGATTAATTCTGTATGCCTGAAGTCAAGATTCTAAAAAAGTATTGGGATTATGATTCCTTCAGACCTTTGCAGCAAGATGTTATTCGTGCTGTATTGTCTGGTAATCATGCGCTTGCTTTAATGCCTACAGGCGGAGGTAAGTCTATTTGCTTTCAGGTTCCAGCTATGGTTATGGATGGAATATGTGTTGTTGTTTCGCCTTTAGTGGCTTTGATGAAAGATCAGGTAGAAAATTTAAATAAAAAAGGAATAGCTGCTGAAGCCATTTTTGCGGGAATGGGTAAACGGGAAATAGATATTATTTTAGATAACTGCATATATGGAAACATAAAATTCTTATACCTGTCTCCGGAAAGATTACAATCAGAATTGGTGAGGACCCGGATTACCTATATGAATGTAAATTTGTTGGCTATAGATGAAGCACATTGCATTTCACAATGGGGTTATGATTTTAGACCCCCTTACCTAAAGATTGCTGAATTACGGAATTTAATTCCCGATGTTCCTGTATTGGCATTAACGGCTACTGCTACAGAGTTTGTAAGAAACGACATATTGGAAAAATTATCTATTCCAGAAGCCGAAGTATTTGTACAAAGTTTTGCTCGAAAGAATTTAAGCTATGTAGTTTATAATGTAGAAGATAAGTTTAAAAAATTAATGCAAATTATTCACAGCGTAAAAGGCTGTGGATTAATTTATGTTCGCAACAGGCGGGAAACTGCAGAGGTTGCTGCTTATTTATTGAGAAATTCGATTGTCGCCGATTTTTATCACGCCGGATTAGAAACAGAAGTTCGTTTTAAAAAACAAGCTCTTTGGATGGATAATAAAATTAGGGTCATGGTGGCTACAAATGCATTTGGGATGGGAATTGATAAGCCAGATGTACGATTTGTTGTGCATTTAGATTTACCGGAGAGTTTGGAAGCTTACTATCAGGAGGCTGGAAGAGCAGGGCGAGATGGTTATAAATCGTACGCGGTTTTATTAGCGAATAATTCAGATCAGCAAAATTTGAAAGTCAGAACCGAAGAACAATTGGTTGAGCCTGCTGAGATAAAAAAAATATACCATTCGTTAGGTAATTACTATCAGCTTGCTTACGGAGCAGGCGAATTTCAAAGCTTTGATTTTGATTTAATTAAATTCTCTAAAATTTTTAAGTACAAGCCTTTAAAAGTATTAAGTGGTCTCAAATATCTGGCTCAAAATAATTATATAGAATTGAGTGAAAATATATTTCTTCCATCCAGAGTAATGTTTGTAACAGATAATGAATCGGTATATCGTTTTCAAATTGAGAACGCTTATTACGATAGCTTTATAAAAACTTTGCTTCGCTCTTATGGAGGAATGTTTGAGCATTTTGTTAATATAAACGAGGCTGAGTTGGCCAACAGGCAAGGTATTTCATTTAATGAGGTTGTTTCGAATTTACGGTTTTTAGAAAGTCAGGATTTAATAAACTACATTAAACAAACAGATCAGCCACAAATAACCTTTTTAAGGGCTCGTGTAGATTTAAATCATATGGATATTGATGTAAATTATATACAACAGCGACAGGAAATACAACAAAGTCAGGTAAATGCAGTAATAGATTATTCTTTAAAATATATTTGTAGAAGTATCCAATTGTTAAAATATTTTAATGAAATTAATGCGGAGAAATGCGGAGTTTGTGATGTCTGCGTTGCTGAGAGAAAGCAAGACTTGGCAAGTAATGCAATTGAAATTTTAGATTTTCAATTGATAACACTTTTACAATCTGGAAAAAAGACACTTTCAGAAATTCTTCACCAGTTGAATGAGGTAAATGAAGACGAGTTGATTAATCGGATTCGAGATTTATTGGAAATGGGAAAAATTAAAACAGATGGTACTTGGTATTATTTAAATTAATACATTCGTTAGATAATATTTTTATGACAGAGAAGAATAATAAGAAAACAATAAGGTCTTGGGCTTATTTTGACTGGGCCAATTCTGCTTATAATCTCGTAATTACATCAACCATATTCCCTGCCTATTATACAGCTATAACTTCTGATGATAGTGAACATACTATAGACTATGTCTATTTTCTAGGCGGCAAATTTGTTAATTCTTCATTGTATAGTTATGCAATGGCGTTTGCCTTTTTGATAATTGCACTTATATCGCCTATATTATCTTCTATAGCCGATACAAAAGGGAATAAGAAGTCATTCATGAAAGGATTTACTTATTTAGGAGGTCTATCTTGCTGCGCTTTGGTATTTTTTGAACGAGATACCCTGATGGTAGGAATTATCTTCTTTATTTTAGCCACAATTGGTTTTTGGGGAAGCTTGGTTTTTTATAATTCATATTTACCAGAGATTGCAACTATTGATCAACAAGATGGAGTGAGTGCAAAAGGGTATACTTATGGATATGTTGGAAGTGTTATACTTCAGCTTATTTGCTTTGTTTTTGTGTTTTTCCCTGATTCTTTTGGTTTAGCAAACGAAGGAGAAGCATCTAGATTGTCATTTTTTTTAGTGGGAATTTGGTGGATGGGCTTTGCTCAAATTCCATTTTTCTTTTTACCAAAAGGGACCGTAGATTTAAAGATGAAATCTGGGAATGTATTTACAGATGGGTTTAAGAAACTAAATAAGGTCTGGGATTCTGTAAAGAAGATGGTTTATTTGAAGAGATTTCTGTTTGCTTTCTTTTTTTATTCTATGGGCGTACAAACGGTTATGCTTGTAGCTACTTTATTCGGTAAAGAAGAATTGAATTTGCCCACCGAAAAGTTAATAGCTACAATTCTTGTTCTTCAGCTCGTGGCTATACCGGGTGCTTTAGGGATGTCGTATTTGTCTAAGAATAAATTTGGCAATGTAAATGTATTAATCGGTGCTGTTGTTGTATGGATTGGCGCTTGTATAGGAGGATATTTTGTTCATTCAGAGATACAGTTTTATATTCTTGCAGGTGTTATAGGGTTGGTAATGGGAGGAATTCAATCCTTGTCAAAATCTACTTATTCTAAATTTCTACCGCAAGATAGTACTGAATTAACTTCTTATTTTAGCTTTTATGATGTAACAGAAAAGGTTGCTCTGGTGTTTGGGATGTTTAGTTTCGGGTTAATTGGTGAGTTATTTGGAATGAGAAATTCAGTGGTGGTATTGGCTTCTTTCTTTGTAGTAGGTTTAGTATTTTTGTTGCTTTTAAAGCGTGCCGAACCTAAAGCATTAAAAGCTGTTGGTGAATAAAAGAAGAGAAGATGAAAGTAGAGTTGTTTATCCCGTGTTTTGTAGATCAATTATATCCAGAAACAGCATTCAATACAATCCGATTACTAGAGAAAGCAGGTTATACAGTAGCTTATAATGCAAATCAGACTTGCTGTGGACAGCCTGCCTATAATGCTGGATATTGGCCAGAGGCCAAAGAAATAGGGAATAAATTTCTTCAGGATTTTAGTGAAATCAATTACATTGTAGCACCTTCTGCATCTTGTGTAGGAATGGTAAAGAATGGATATAATGATTTGTTCAAAAATACTATAGTTCATAATAAATGCAGAACCATTCAAGGTCATATTTACGAATTATCTGACTTTTTAGTAAACATTGCTGGTAAATCTTATTTTGGTGCAGAGCTCGAAGGAAGAGCGGTATATCATGATTCATGTAGTGCTTTAAGAGAATGTAAAATAAAAGAAGAGCCCCGCTTGCTTTTGTCTAAAGTACATGGATTAGAATTGGTGGAGTTAAAAGATAGCGATATGTGTTGTGGATTTGGTGGTACTTTCGCAGTGAAATTTGATCCGATATCATCGGCCATGGCCGAACAAAAAGTAAATCATGCAATGGATGTTCAGGCAGATTATATCATTTCTACAGACCTATCTTGTTTGTTACATCTTCAGGGGTATATTGATCAACATAAATTGCCTTTAAAATGTATGCATCTTGCTGATGTACTGGCACATGGGTGGTTGGAGACACCCGGGTATTAATTATCTGTATTTAACAATATTTAACATATTTTAGGTGGATATTTGCGGTAATTTGTAGGATAAGTTTAGGCTATTAATAATAGGATAATTTAAAATTAAAATGAAAAAAATATTTATACTTTCAGCTGCTTTATTTGGATTGAGTTTCGGTTCAATGGCACAAAAGAAAACTTCAGGAGCTATTCAATATCAAGTAACGATAGATCCTGCTGTAATGGCTGCTGCAAGTGGCATGACTATATCTCCTGAAATGTTAGCTAGGATGCCAAAAGCTTCAAAAATAGATTATGAGTTGCTGTTTAATGCAACACATGCCAGTTATATGATTGTTGAGGATTTTGAAGATAGCAATAGTGAAGGCGGCGGCGGTGGAGGCGGTATGAATATGGGTAGAATGATGTCTCGTTTTGGCGGAGGTGCTAATAGAGATTATTATTATACAATTGCTGATCAGAAGATGTTTGAAGTATTTACAATGAATGATTCTACGTTTGTTATGCCTGGACAGCTTAAATTATCTTTAGGCGGCGGTGGCAATATGGGATTTGGTGGAGGTAATCAAAATAGACAAGGTGGGGGTGGTAATCAGGGGGGTGGCCAAAATCAAGGTGGTAATAGACCTGGCGGACAAAACAACAGCGCTGTACAATATTCTAATGAGCCGCCGGTAATTGAGGTTGTTAAAACAGATGAAACCAAAAATATTGTAGGTTTTGAAGCCAAAAAAGCAATTGTTAAAAGTACCAGAAAAGCTACGGTTTTAGGTATGGAGAAGGAAGTTACTGAAGAGACGGTTATTTGGTACACCAATGATTTAGGATTTAACTTTTCTCCAAATCCAAATATTTGGACAGAAGGAGCAGTTTTAGCTATTGAAGCTAAAGGAAATACGACTATAGCTAAAAGCATTTTATATAGAAATGTGAATGCTAAAGATGTAAATCCTCCAAAAAAAGCAATTGCTATTACTCAAGAAGAATATGCTGCTAAAATGGAAAGTATGATGAGAAGAATGCGTAATAATAATGGTGGTGGAAATCAAGGAGGGGGTAACCAAGGTGGTGTTCGTTCTATTGTTATTAACTAGTCATTTAACCTATAAATTGAATGGCCTTCTTTTAAATAAGTTGGCCATTTTTTTTGTGTTATTTTTTGTAAAATGTGTAACTTCGTTTAAGAATTGATCACATTGTAGGTGATTGTTAAGTTTATTTATTAAATCTAAATCATAGTTGTAGATGATTATTACACTTCCAGATGGATCTCAAAGAGAGTATCCTCAGGGCACAACTGCCCATCAAATAGCCCTTTCTATTTCAGAGGGCCTTGCCCGAAATGTTCTTGCTGCAGAAGTAAACAATGAAGTTTGGGATGCTCATAGGGCTATAGAATCAGATGCTAGTTTAAAGTTGTTAACTTGGAATGATGCTGCAGGTAAATCCACATTTTGGCATTCTTCTGCACATTTAATGGCTGAAGCATTGGAAGCACTTTATCCGGGAACGAAATTTGGAATAGGTCCTGCAATTGAAACAGGTTTTTATTACGATGTAGATTTCGGCGATAAAGAGTTTTCTTCTGATAGTTTCAAGGAAATTGAGCAAAAAATGCTTGAATTGGCGCGTAAAAAGCAGGTATTTACAAGAGAATCTGTAAGTAAAGCGGATGCTATTCAGTATTTTAAAGAAAAGGGTGATGAATATAAACTGGATTTATTAGAAGGTTTAGAAGATGGCCAGATTACCTTTTATAAACAAGGAGATTTTACAGATTTATGCAGAGGTCCGCATATTCCGGATACAGGTTTTATTAAAGCAGTAAAATTAATGAACGTTGCCGGAGCTTACTGGCGTGGTGATGAAACTAAAAAGCAATTAACCAGAATATATGGTGTTACCTTTTCAAAACAAAGTGAATTAACAGAATATCTGTTGATGATTGAAGAAGCTAAGAAGAGAGATCATAGGAAATTAGGTAAGGAATTAGAGTTGTTCGCTTTTTCTGAAAAAGTAGGAATGGGCTTGCCTTTGTGGTTGCCGAAAGGAGCTGCTTTGAGAGAGCGGTTGGTTCAATTTTTAACTAAAGCTCAGGCAAAAGCAGGTTACGAACAAGTGGTTACACCGCATATAGGTAATAAAAATCTTTACATAACTTCTGGCCATTATGAAAAATACGGTAAAGATGCTTTTCAGCCAATTCGTACTCCACAAGAAGGAGAGGAGTTCTTTTTAAAGCCAATGAATTGTCCGCATCACTGCGAAATTTATAAAGTTAAACCAAGATCTTATAAAGATTTACCATTGCGTTTTGCAGAATTTGGAACAGTTTACAGATATGAACAAAGCGGGGAGTTGCATGGGTTAACTAGGGTAAGAGGCTTTACTCAAGATGATGCGCATTTATTTTGTAGACCAGATCAGGTTAAGGAAGAGTTTAAGAAAGTTATTGATTTAGTTTTATACGTTTTTAAAACGTTAGGATTTGAAGATTATATTGCTCAAATTTCTTTAAGAGATCCTGAAAATAAAAGTAAATATTTAGGTACTGAAGAAAATTGGAAAATTGCTGAAAATGCAATTATAGAGGCTGCAGAAGAGAAAGGTTTAAAAACTGTAATTGAGTTAGGGGAAGCTGCTTTTTATGGTCCTAAGTTAGATTTTATGGTGCGTGATGCTATTGGAAGAAAATGGCAGTTAGGTACAATTCAGGTCGATTATAATTTGCCAATTCGTTTTGAATTGGAGTATACAGGAAGTGATAATCAAAAACACATTCCGGTAATGATTCACCGAGCACCATTTGGCTCATTAGAAAGATTTATTGCTGTTTTAATTGAGCATTGTGCGGGCAATTTTCCGTTGTGGTTGTCGCCCGAGCAGTTTATCATACTACCAATTTCAGAAAAGTATGAAGAATATGCAAAAAAAGTTTCAGAAGAGCTAAATATTTCCGATATTCGCGGTCTAATTGACGGTCGTGACGAGAAAATAGGAAGAAAGATTAGGGACGCAGAAGTGAAAAAAGTGCCTTATATGCTTGTAATTGGGGAAAAAGAGATGGAAGATGGGAAAGTAAGCGTAAGGAAACATGGTGAGGGTGATTTGGGTACAATGACCGTTAAAGAGTTTAGTGAATTAATGATTAAGGAAATAACAGTTTAAAAATTAACACAATTTGGCATTAGGAAGACCAGGATTTAATAGGGGACCAAGACCTCCTTTTAAGAAAAAAGAAGCGGAACACAACATTAATCAATATATAAGAGCATCAGAGGTGCGCTTAGCTGGTGATAATGTAGAGCAAGGAATTTATCCTCTTGCTAAGGCTTTGGAGCTTGCTGATGAGCTAGATCTTGACTTAGTTGAAATTTCTCCAAATGCTGTTCCTCCAGTTTGTCGTATAATAGATTACAGCAAATTTGTTTACGAGCAAAAGAAGAAGCAGAAAGAAATTAAAGCTAATGCAAAGCAAACTGTAATTAAGGAGATTCGTTTCGGTCCTAATACCAATGATCATGATTTTCAGTTTAAATTGAAACATGCTATTAGTTTCCTTGAAAATGGAGAGAAGGTTCGTGCCTATGTTCATTTTAAGGGACGTGCAATTGTATATAAAGAGCAAGGTGAGATTTTATTATTAAAATTTGCTCAAGCGTTAGAGGATATAGGAAAAGTAGAATTACTTCCTAAACTTGAAGGAAAGAGAATGTTTTTAACACTTGCTCCTAAAGTTGCTAAAAAATAATAAACACGAAATAAAAATAGAGTTATGCCAAAAATGAAGACCAATTCCAGTGCTAAAAAGCGTTTTTCGCTTACTGGAACCGGTAAAATCGCCAGAAAAAATGCATACAAAAGTCACATCTTAACAAAGATGAGCACTAAACGTAAGCGTAACCTAAGCAATACTAGCATGGTACATGATGCTGATATGGGTAACGTAAAACGTATGCTTTGCATTGGAAAGTAATTAATTAAATTTTAACCAGGTATCAGGCTTTAAAGGATCGCAAATGCGGACGCCGCTTACCAAAAACAACTCAACATGCCACGTTCGGTAAACGCAGTAGCTTCGAGAAGAAGAAGAAAAAAAGTCCTCAATATGGCCAAAGGCTATTGGGGTTCACGCTCTAAGGTTTTCACCATTGCGAAAAACACAGTAGAAAAAGGTTTACAATACGCTTATCGCGATCGTAAAGTTAAGAAAAGAGAATTCCGTGCATTATGGATTCAACGTATTAACGCTGGAGCTCGCCAACACGGATTGTCTTATTCACAATTCATTGGTAAATTAGCTTCTAAAGAAATCGGTTTAAACCGTAAAGTTCTTGCTGATTTAGCTATGAATCATCCAGAAGCTTTTAAAGCTGTTGTAGATGCTGTGAAATAAGCGCCTATAAATTATTACATAAAAAAGTCCATTTAAATTAAATGGACTTTTTTTATGTTCTTTTTTTAATAATACTTAAGTTATCTAATCTTTTTTAAGAGATTTCTAGTAGCTTTCTGATATATAATATTGCTAAGGATTGTGTTAATTGTAAATATGGTCTTGATTATATTATCATAAGTTTTATCAATTCTTATTTAAATTAGAAATAGAACGTTGCATCTGTGCCATCATAGTTGTTAACGATTCTATGGTTGGTTCGGGTGAAGGCTCCGGAAGATCGGTAGAAATAAACGCTTTCGCTTTCCAGATTTCTAGAATTTCGTCGGCCGGAATAGAATAAGCATCGTAAACTTTGTTGTCTGAAATTAATTTCAGCTCTTTGTTTTCTTTAAATCTATTGCCTGCTCTTTTGTATACTACACCTTCATTTAGGCTTATAATTATATATGTTTCTCCAGTTTTTACGTCATTCCAGTTCTCTAAGTATTCGCCAATTATAATACTTCCTGGTTGGATTGGTAGCATAGAGTCTCCCATAATTTCGAAGGCTCTGTAAGTTCCTTGTCTTAAGGCTGGAATTGGTAACTGAAATTTAGGTAAATTATGGATGTATTGAGGATCAGAAAAACCATTTAAATATCCAGCACTGGCTTTTACAGGAACTAATTCGATATTTTCCTGATCATTTTGATCTACTGATATGCTCAGCACTCTTAAGTTGCTACCCTGACTTTTTGGTTTTGATTTCCATTGATCATTTATTTCTTCGTTTATGAATTCGTCAATAGATAATTCAAAATATTCTGCTATTTTTTTTAGTAAATCATATTTTGGTTCAGCTCTGTCTTCTTCATAAGCTCCTACTAAAGATCTCTTAATATCCATAACATCAGCAAATTGTTGTTGCGTAAGGCTATTCTTCTTTCTAAGATACTTTAAGTTGTTTGAAATATTTGACATAATAAAAAATGTTAAAAAATTTGTTGTTACTAAAAATATTAGTATTATTGTACCAATAAAGTTAGTAATTTTTATTTTAATAACAAGTATATATCTAAATTATTTAGTTTTTTTAATCTTCAAAGCGGAAATCATGAGAAAGTTTGTGTACATAGTAACAGATAGAAACAGAGTAAATCTCCATGTAGGGATGAGTAGTGACCTTACAAAAACACTTTTATTTTATAAACAGATGCCTAATCTGTTTTTTGATAATACACAACAATTAACAAGATTGGTTTATTTTGAAGAATTAAAAACTGAAGAGCAAGCAATAAATAGATTTAAATTAATTAGTCGGTTCACTAGAATGCAAAAAGAAAGAATTGTACGTTCTTGTAATCCAGATTGGATTGACTTAACGCCAGGGTATCAATATGAGCGTGCAGAGAAAAGTTTTCTTAACCAAACTTCTCTGCCATTAATTCTTTCTTAATCTTGTTTTTATAAGTTTAGTAATATATTTTAGAATATAATCTTAATTTATACTTGTATAAAGAATCTTTTATTTATTGAATAATATATTAACGGATTGGAGTTTACTAATTGTTTTAAAACAAGAAAGAGGGTAAAACCCTCTTTCTTGTTGTGTAATCGTGTAAATATTTATTAATGATTTCTATCTCATTATTTTACCATCCCGGGGCAAAATTAATTCCGAATACTCCAATGCTGTCTATATCCTTACGTTGGAAGGGGATTGCATAGTAAGGTTCTATTACAAAATAACCAAATAGGTTTACTCTTAATGATATTCCCGTGCTAATTGCAGGTACACGTTCTGCAGGTCTGCCGTTCGGTAGAGTTGCACCACTAGGTTGACCGCTAAATGAAACTTTAGAATCTTCATCCCAAGCCAAACCTGCATCAACAAAGAAATTTAAATCAGAGAATAGCAATTTAGATGGAATTTGGGCTAGTTGCTTAGGTCCAGTAAAAGGTAAACGTACCTCAAAATTAGCAACGGCTATTTTACTTCCAGAGAGTTGGTTAATATCAAAAGTCCCAGTATTGTTAGCTGAGTTTGAATAAAAAGAGTTGGCGTCATATCCTCTTATATATTGAGGAAATCCAACAAATAACGGAAATAAGTTTTCTCCATCTCTGCCCAGGCGCATATATGAGAAGAAACGAGCAGCAAAAGTTATAGGCTTAACACGTTGATACTTGCGTATGTCGGCACTTAAAGCTGAAAAGCTAAAATCTCCAAAATATTGCTCTGCAGCAAGTCTGTATCTATATCCGTCTAATGGAGCTGCAAGCCCCATAATGGAGTTGTCGCCTATTATTGATGAGTTTATTTGAAAAATAGAGAAGGAATTAAATGGTGTTCCATAGTCTTGTGAAGCTTGTTGAGTGCTTAATTTTTCTCTTTTAGAACCAATATATTGCCCAAATTGATCGTAGTAGTTACTAAATCTATCAATTCGGTAGCTATAATGAGAAGCAGCAGCACCCGCCTCAAATCTATGCGTTCTACTAAAAGGATAAGAACCAAAAAGCTGAACCTGATCTTCAAAAGTTCTTATTATATCTGTACGTTGAGCCATGGCAAGTAAAGAATTGCCTGGAGATATAGGAATGTTTTCCTGTCCATAAGATTGAAAACCAGAAACATAAGGTATATGAGATAAAGCTACGCCATAATTAATTCTACTTTTTTGGTTAATATACCCAACCATTCCGCCAAAATCTTGGATTTCTCCATTAATAGAAATATTGGCTATAATTTGATTTCTTCCTAATATATCACTAAACGTAGCCATTACACCGCCTTGAATTCCGGTACCAAATCTATTGGTAGATACACCAACGCCACTATTCGCTATATAATCTAATTTAAACTGTGGTCTGTACGGAACTTCTTTAAAATCATTTTCCGCAATTTTTTCAAATCGTTCAAAGTTTTGCAAGTTGGCGTTTATAACATTAACCCCGGTGTTTTCCATTGGGGGAAGAATGGCAGCATCCATGTTTACATCATCTCCATCTACATCAACACCATTAAAGCTACTTATCGGGGCATTATAAAGTGTATAGCGTTGAAATCTATAATAACTATAAACAATATCATCATTTCTAGAAACTGATAAAGCAGGAGAGAACTCGGTTATACCACTAATTCCGGTAAAATAGTCTGTTAGTTGACGAGTGATATTATTTGTTAGATGATGTTCGTATAAATTTCTAAAACCATCTCTGTTTGAAAGGAAAAAGATACGTTTGCTGTCACCCGAAAATTGTGCATTTAAATTGTTCGCACCTTTAAATGCCGGTAAATGTGTGACGGTACGAGTAGATAAATTTAGAATGCTGATGTTTAAAGGGTGATTAGCCTCTATATTGTTAGATTCCATCGAAACTCTATCAGTAGAGAATGCTATACTTAATCCATCCGGAGAAAAGCTAGGAGCATAGTCTGAGTAGATATCGTTTGTGAGATTTGTAACTTGTTTAGTGTCTAAATTATAAGAAAAAATATCACTTTGACCTTCAATCATACCTGAGAAGGCTATGTCTTTTCCATTTGGCGACCATGTTAGATTCCCAAATTGTTCTACTTCACCCATAGCTGTATTTAAAACAGTATTTCCATTCTCTATGTTTAGAATAACCATTTCATTCTTACCCTTACTGAATACACTAAATGCAAATTGCTTGCTATCGGGCGACCAAGCACCAGAAGATTCTAAGAAGTTATAATCATCTATGTGAGAACTAGAAATTTGACTACTTAGTTTTCGAATAATTTTTCCGGTTTTTGCATCAGCTAGGAAAAGATCTATTCCAAATAGGTCTTTTTCGGATAAAAAAGCAACATATTTTCCGTCCGGGCTAATAGCAGGAGCGAGGTTCATTTGACCTCCATTCTTTTCATCAATTATTTTGGTTCCAGTTATTTTTATTTGAGAGCTATCTGCCTTCAGCATAGGTCTATAATGAGCTTCTATAGCACTCTTCCACAATCCTGATAAGGTTTTATCATCATACCCAAAGGTGCTTATAATTCCTCGTTCGTACCCAAATCGAGCGGTTGCTTTAAATAAAGGGACAATTGTGGTATCTCCATAAATGGAGCCTATAAAAGTCCAAAATGCTTGACCATATCTATAAGGGAAATATTTGTTAGAATTTGTGAGATCTTTTAATGAGGGAATATCTCTATTTAGCATCGCATCACGCATCCACATAGATGTAAAAGCATCTTTTTTTCCAACAGAAAGATACTCTGCCATACCCTCAACCATCCATAAAGGTATTTGAGACATGTGTTCTAAATTCATAGAATCTCTTTCCAGTAAAACATGATATTGAAAAGCGTGAACCAATTCGTGCCCTAAAACATGCCTTGTTTGGTTGTTTAATTCCATTACGGGCATTATAACTCTATTTTTAAAAGCCTCAGTAACACCGCCGGTTCCCACACCAACACCACCCATCAAAGCTGTTGTCTGTTGAAAATCTGCGTGATTGCTATAAAGTATTATGGGATTCTTTTTTAGAAAAGTATCTCTAAAAATTTCTTGATGCATTTTGTACCAAGTTTCTGCATCGTTCGCGAATTTTTTAACAACGGCCTCATTTTTTAAATAATAATACAATTCAAAATGCGGAGTTTGAAGTACTTTGAAATCTTCATTTTTATATCTAACTCTGTTTTGCCCAAAGTATTGAGCATGTGCTATGGTTACCGTTGAAAATACGATAAGTGTAACTGCCAGATATTTTTTTATAGTAGAAAATTTAATGCTCATATATGAATTGTTAAGCGTTTATAGTCTCGGTAATTTTAAAATTGTTCTATATAATCTTATTTACTTCAATATCTGTATATCGTTTTCGGTTAATTAAATATATATAGATCATAAACAAAAATAAATTATGTAAGTTTTAACTTATAGAATCAATTGTTTTTTCTTTTTTCCTTTTCTTCCTGGCGCTGTTTTCTTTTTAATTCTCTTTCTTCTTTATTAGATAAAGGAACATTAGTAGTGACAGGTTTTGGAAGGGTTGTTATATTATTGTTATTTGTTTGTTCTTTAATTACAGTAGGAGGTCTTTCGTCTTGTATCTGGTGTATAATTTGTTCTGTTACTGGATCAAGATTTATGTCTAACGAATCAATAAGTAAACTATCTACAGTATTTGTGTCAATGCTAATTCTCGGGCTAGGGCAGTCAAATTTCCTGGTGATTTTTACGGTAGATTTAGGGAATTGTCCGTAGGTATATCCCGAATTAGGATCGTTATATACTTTCTCCATAAATTTAGCAAACATTGGTAATGCAGTTCTGGAACCTTCTCCTTGAGCGCTATTCTGGAAATGAGCTGTTCTCTCGTCACATCCAATCCAGATACCGGTAACCAAATCTTTGGTAATACCCATATACCATCCGTCAACATAATCGGAGCTGGTGCCAGTTTTTCCGCCAATTTGATTGTTCTTTTTGAACAAATCCCAACCCCATAAGGCTTGAGAAGTTCCACCAGGTTCTTCCATACCACCTCTAAACATATATAACATTAACCAGGCAATTTCCTCAGATAAAACACGTTTGGTTTTTGCTGTAAACTCTTCAATAATATTATCCTCTAAGTCAGTTATTTTTTCTACTAAAATAGGATCGGTACGAACTCCGTTATTAAGGAAAGTGCCATAAGCTCTAACCATTTCGTAAACAGAAACATCATTACTCCCTAATCCTACAGATGGCACAGCGGTTAAAGGACTCTCAATACCACATTCATTTGCCCATTTTACTACGTTTTCTGGGCCTACTTTTTCGGTTAATTGAGCTGTAATAGTGTTAACTGATTTACCCATAGCCCAACGCAAACTCATGGCCTGATAGGTATTGTTGTGATCTGCATTTTTTGGTTCCCAATATTCTGTTTTTCCAGCATTTTTGTAGGCAATACGTACTGGTTTGTCTTCGAAAGTATCACATGGGCTCATGCCACTTTGTAATGCTGCTAAATAAACAAAAGGTTTAAAAGTAGAGCCGGCTTGACGTTTAGATTGATTTACGTGATCATATTTGAAATATTTATTGTTAATGCCACCAATCCATACTTTTATTTTACCATTAAATGGATCTAAAGTCATCATACCTGTATTTAAAATCTTTCCATAATATTTGATAGAGTCTATTGTAGAGAAACTAGTATCTCTATCTCCATACCATGTAAATACCTTCATTTTCTTTTTTAGATTAAGGAAATGATCAACTGAGTCGGGTTGATTGTCGTATTTTTTATTTAAATATTTATATAATTCTGTGCTTTTAACTGCACGGCCTGCATAGTCAACTTTATTTCCTTCTGAATCTTCCCACGGATCTTCATTACCCCAAACGGATTTGAAACGGTTTTGAAGAATCCGCATCTGGCTGGTCATAGCTTCTTCAGCATATTTTTGTAATTTACTGTCTATCGTTGTGTATATCTTTAATCCATCTTCGTATAAGTCGTAATTATTTTCCTCGCACCATTTTGCAAGATATTTATCAACAGCAGCACGTAAATAAGAATCGCCGTCTGCGCTCTCTGTATTGTTACCTGGTTTTAGAATGAGTTTTTCTTGCTGAAATTTTTTCATATCAGCTTCTGATAAAAACTTATATTTATTCATTTGAGATAAGGTAATATTCCTATTCTCAATGGCTCTCTCGGGAAATTTAAAAGGATTATAAGAAGTTGTTGCTTTAAGTAATCCTATTAATAATGCAGATTCGGGTACAGTTAAGTCAATTGCTTCTTTGTCAAAATAAACTCTTGAAGCAGTTTTTATTCCGTAAGCATTATTACCAAAAGATACCGTGTTAAGGTACATAGTAATAATATCTTCTTTTGAATAATTAGATTCTAATTTAATGGCGGTCATCCATTCTTTTAATTTGGGAATGAGTGTTCTTATTAAAGGAATATGACGGGTAATACCTTGTGATTTATTATATCTTGTTCGGTATAAGTTTTTAGCTAATTGTTGAGTGATTGTACTTGCACCTCTTTTGTCGCCCGTGGCAGTAGAAACACCGCTAGAAAGTAGAGAAAAGAAATCGATTCCAAAATGATTGTAGAAACGGGCATCTTCTCTCGCAATTAATGCATTTACTGCACTTGGTGTAATATCTTGATAAGTAATAGGTGTTCTGTTTTCCCGGTAATATCTTCCAATTAGCTTTCCGTCGGCGGTATATAATTCAGAACCTACTTGCTGACTGGGTCTTTTTATGTCCTTATAAGAAGGGGAAAAACCAAACAACCATAAGAAGTTTAGTTGTAGAGCACAAAAGAATAAAATTACCAAATAAAAAAATATTGAAGTAATTCGTAAGTATTTGTTTTTTATCTCAATAAACATGGCTTTAAATATCTGCAAATTCTAACAAAATCCATGTTAAAATCTGTTAAACAAATTAAAAATAAACTTTCGAATAAGCGAAAGTATAAACTTGTGAAATGGGATAATGAATAATCTACTAATTCAATCTACGTAAAATCAATGGTATTGTCTTGTTTTTAAGTTATGTATACTAAGGGTATTCAAATTTTATGTTATCAAAATTAGGTTTATTTCTCTTTTTTCTATTTAGCTCTATTTGATAAATAGATTGTGCTATATTTTTTAGAAATGGATAACACACGGTTTCGTATTCATATTTTCCATCGTTATATATTCCGTCTTCGTTACTTTGTATAACGGCTGTTAATAGAAATTCAATTCCGTTTTTGAAATCCACAAAATAGCTGTTGTCTATAGTAAATCCATAACTGTCTCCATATTTATTGAATATTTTAATATTAGGATCAATTACTGCTTCCTTGTCTCTGCCATAAAATAGAAATTTTGCATATGTTGGCCAAAACTTGTTTTTGTCATATTTTGGGAAGTCGCTTTCTGTAGGTAGCATACTCATATATTTATGCAATAGCTTGTAATCATCATCTGTTAATTCAAATTGTTGTTCTTTTGAAAAGACTTCGGGGAAAAATAGCCTTTTCATCAGCTCTTGTTGATCTATAATTGTAAAAACATTTTTATTTTCAAAGCTATAAGGTGTATTGATTAAGTTTTCTTCGCTGTCTATATATCCTTTACCTACTATAAGGTTATTTAATTTTAACGGGTATTCGTTTGGATCGTAGGCGGCTTCCTGGTTATAAACGAGCTTACCTTCATTGTAGAATTTTATAGGATTTGTATTTTTTGAGTTTTCTCCGCTATCGCCAATGGCTAGTCTATTAATAATCCTGCTATTTATCATGCCGTATTTTTTAAGTTTGGCATTAATTTCTGCTCTTCCTATAAATTCATAAAGCCTATTAAATGCATCATTATCACTCGTAAGTAAGATTTTTTTAATATAATGTTCTACAGAAGGCAACCCATTCTTAGAACTTAAGTCTTTTGTTACTGCTGTTTGTGCCCCATAACTACTATCAGTAACCATTGTATAATACGGTTTTAAATTTAACCGGTTAATTTTTTCTAAAGCAAAAATAGCGGCAGCTAGCTTAACGGTGCTCGCTGGATAAAAATAATGTTCGTTATTTATATTATAGCCATAACTTTTAAAGCTAGGTTTATTGTATTTATCTCTTGTTATTTGTGTGTATAATAATTGTACTTCGTTTTTTTGTGGGTGGTTTAAGATGTTATGAAACAACGACGGATTATTGGTCATTAATTGATTTAAAAATTGATTGTCTATTTTTTGACCAAAAAGATTTTTGTTGCTTGTCATAATTAATAATAAACCACATAATAACGTAGCTATTTTATTCATTTTAAATGTGATTGGGTGAAAATTGATTCGAAATTAATAATGTATCTATTAAAATTACCTTTATTTTGGAATAAACTATGTTTAAATTTACTATTCTGCGCAAAATGCAGTATTAATCCTTTGCGGTTTTAAAAATATTTTGTTCTAATTTTTAAATCTATTTTCGTTTTTATATGCAAAAGAAAAGATTGGTTGTTTTAACAGGGGCTGGTATAAGTGCCGATAGTGGTTTAAAAACTTTTAGAGATAGTGATGGATTGTGGGAGGGGTATGATATTTATGAAGTAGCAACACCTGAGGCTTGGAAGAAGGATTATAAAAAGGTTCAGGGTTTTTACAATGCTAGAAGAAGTCAGATCATAAATTCGGAACCCAATAAAGCACATGTGTTGCTGGCAAGGTTGGAACAGTATTTTGATGTTTGTATTATAACTCAAAATATTGATGACTTACACGAAAGAGCAGGTTCTAAGAATATAATGCATTTACATGGAAATATCAGATACGGGCAATCGGTGGTAGATTCTGCTCTTTTATATCGGTTAGAAGGATCTAGTATAAATGATACAGATCTTTGTGAGCATAATAAGATATTAAGGCCTTTTGTAGTTTGGTTTGGCGAGCCGGTTCCGATGATGCAATCCGCTATGGAATTATGTGCTACCGCTGATGTTTTTTTAATTGTCGGTACTTCTTTGGCGGTTTACCCGGCTGCAAGCTTGGTAGACTTTGTTCCGGGTCATGCTCCTAAATATATTATAGATCCAAACATCATCTTGTCTAAGTCTATTGAAAATTATATTCATATACAGGAACAGGCGTCTAAAGGCATGATTAAGCTTTTAAATTATTTTAATTTAAAGCTTTCATAAGGATTGTTTTTAATTGGCTTAATTGTTGCATTAATTGTATGTAGACATAGTAAATGTATGTATTTACATTATGTATTAATATAAAATTTAAAGTCATGAAGAAAGTATTTATAGCAATAACCCTAATAGGGGTGTTAAGTGCGTGTAGTAATCCGCAGAAAGAAAAAGAAAAGGCTATTGCAGATGCGCAAGCTGTACAGGCAGCTAAATTGGCTGTTATAGATAGTTTAAGGTTAGATAGCTTAGACAAGGCGAAATTAGCTGAAGCTGAAGCTGAAAAATCTGCTGCTTTAGTAAAACAGAAAGTTAAATCTAAGACTTCGAATGGATCTGGCGGTTCAAATACAGGTTATTCAGGATCTTCTACTGCTGATGCAAAAAAGAAAGGATGGAGTGATGCGGCAAAAGGTGCAACTATTGGTGGCGTGGCTGGTGCTGTGGGTGGAGCTATTATTGATAAAAAATCAGGAAGAGGTGCCGTAATTGGTGGGGTAGTAGGTGCGGGGACCGGATATGTAATAGGTCGTGAGAAAGATAAAAAGACTGGAAGGGTAGTTCCTAAAAAGACTAATAATAACTAATAATTATATTCTATAATAAGCTTTCAAAAAAGTCTGAGGATTGAAATCTTCAGACTTTTTTTGTGATGAATAATCTTCAATTTTAACCTAAACTTCCCATTAATTTGGTGTTTCTTAGAGTCAAAATTATATTTTGTTTTTAATTATAAATTGTTGTTTTTCAATTATTTATACATTAATAATTAAACTAATTATTAATGTATAAATCAATTTATATTATTTTTTATTATAAAAAATCAAAACATTATTTTGATTAAACATTTAATATGCTGTTTTACAGTGATTTATTTGCGTTATATTTAGTAATTATTTCGCTTATATGCATTTTTAAATTGCAGTCGCATTGCTGAGAAATTCTCGATAACTTCTTTAATAAAATGTTCATCTATTATTTCGAATACATCGTTAACACCTCCTCCTGTAAGATCTAATTCTGATATTTTATAAGACTGTTCTAACGGGCCTTGCTCGAATTTTACAATGAATTTTTGATTCATGTTGAATATGGTGATTTTGCACGCCGGGTGTGGTAGTTCTGCTATAACTCTCATATATATAAATTTGTCGGTCAAATCTAATTAAATCCAAATTCATTGTCTATTAAAATAATTGATATTGAAGAAATAGTAACTTTGGGCATGGCTGAAGATTTAACTATTTTAAAAGGAGCAGACAAAGATGCTGCGTATACTTCATTAATTCCTCAAATACAGGGATTGATACATGGCGAATCTAATTTGATTGCTAATATGGCTAATATTACTGCTGCTTTAAAAGAGCAGTTTGGGTGGTTATGGGTTGGGTTTTATATAATAGAAGGTAATGAATTGGTTTTAGGTCCTTTTCAAGGTCCGGTAGCGTGTACAAGAATTTCAAAAGGAAAGGGAGTTTGTGGTTCGTCTTGGAGTCAAAACGAAGTATTAATAGTTCCTGATGTAGAAGAGTTTCCGGGGCATATTGCCTGTAGTTCTGCTTCTAAATCAGAGATTGTACTTCCTTTTAAGGTTGGTAACGAATTATTTGGTGTTTTGGATGTAGATAGTGTTGATTTAAATACATTTGATAAGACCGACCAAAAATATCTTTTGCAAATACTAGAGCTCTTAAATGACTAAATTGCCAATTTCCTTTTATAGAAATGATAATGTTTTAGAGGTTGCTAAATCTTTATTAGGTAAGGAGTTGGTTGTTGATAGTGGTAACGGATTGTTGAAAGGAATTATCGTTGAAACAGAAGCTTATAATGGGGTGGGCGATAAAGCTTCGCATGCTTATGGGGGTCGCTTTACAGAGCGTACAAAAGTGATGTATGCAGCGGGCGGGGTTGCGTACGTTTATTTATGTTATGGTATTCACAATTTATTCAATGTTGTTTGCGGATCAGAAGGGGTACCACAAGCAGTTTTAATACGAGCGGTAGAGCCTGTATATGGATTAGATAGAATGTTAAAAAACCGGGGTATGGAAAAAGCTAGCCCTAGGGTAACTGCAGGTCCTGGTGCATTTACTCAGGCAATGAAAATTGACCGTGGGCATAATGGAGTTTCCTTATTATCTGATAAGATTTGGATTAATGATGCAGCAGAGACTCATTCTTCTTCTATAATTACTGCCGCCCGCATAGGGGTAGATTATGCTCAGGAAGACGCTTTGTTGCCGTATAGATTTTATATTAAAAACAACAGTTTCGTTAGCAAAAAATAGAAGGGTTATTTAAATTATTTTTATATCATAAAAACCTTATTTTGTGGTTGTTAATTGCTTTTAAGTGTGATTTTTATTTATATTTTAAATTCAAATATTTAAGGTATTTATTTATTCAAGCCTCTGTTTTTTATACCTTTGCGTTTTACTTAATAATAAATGATTTTTGAAAATACTTCGAGCTTTGCTCAATCACTAGACGACCAAGATGTATTACGTAGCTTTCGTAATGAATTTTATTTCCCGAACAACAATTCTAGACCAATTAACTATTTATGTGGTAATTCTTTAGGCTTGCAACCTAGATCTATGAGAACGGCCATCGATGAACAATTGCAAAATTGGGAGAAACTGGGAGTTGAAGGTTGGTTTGATGGTGAAAGTCCGTGGATGTATTATCATAAAGAAGTTAAGAAGTTGTTGGCGCCTATTGTAGGGGCGTTACCAGCGGAAGTTTGTCCGATGAATACCTTGACAGTTAACTTGCATTTATTGTTGGTTAGCTTCTATAAGCCTACTGCAAAGCGTTTTAAAATTATTATGGAGGCAAGTGCATTTCCCTCAGATCAATACGCATTAGAGAGTCAGGTGAGATTTCATGGGTTCGACCCTAAGGAGGCTATAATTGAAGTTAAGCCCACCGAAGGAAGTTATATTATTAGTCAGGAAGCCATTGAAGCTGCTATAGAGGAGCATAAAGACAGCGTTGCATTGGTTTTGTTTGGTGGTGTTAATTATTTTAATGGGCAACTGTTTGATATGGAGGCCATCACAAAAGCTGGTCATAAAGCTGGGGCAGTTGTAGGATTTGATTTAGCACATGCTGCTGGGAATGTTCAATTAAAATTACATGATTGGGCTGTCGACTTTGCCTGTTGGTGTTCTTATAAATATCAAAATTCTGGTCCTGGAGGTATAAGTGCTATTTTTGTTCATGAGAAGCATTTTGCTGATAATAGTTTAAACAGATTTGCTGGATGGTGGGGTTATAATGAAAATACTCGCTTTAAAATGGAAGCCGGATTTATCCCCGAAGCGGGTGCTGATGGGTGGCAGGTTAGTTGTACACAGGTTATTCCATTAACTATGTATCACGCTTCTTTAAAGTTATTTGCAAAGGCTGGTTATATGGAAGCTTTAAGTAATAAAAGTAAATTACTGACCTCTTATTTATATTATTTGATTCAAGAAGTAAATACAGATTTAGGTTTCGAACAATATCAGATAATTACACCAAGTGATTCTGATAAACGCGGTGCGCAGATTTCAATTGTAGCTGCTAACAAAGGAAGAGAAATATTTGATGCTTTGGTAGATAACAATGTGTTGGGCGATTGGCGTTCCCCGAATGTGATAAGATTAAGTCCTGTTCCGTTGTACAATTCGTTTACAGACGTATATTTAGCTGCTAAAGTATTATTAAGTGTTAGTAAGACAATTTTAGATTAGATATAGCCTCTAAATTAATGATAAAAAAATAGAGTAATTTCCATAAAAAGCGCCAGATAATACTGGCGCTTTTTACGTCAATTCGTTTTCATTTATTTTGAACTTTTTAATTAATTCTCTTGTTCTAAATTGAAACCTAAAAAATAGTAATACCGATGAAGTAAGGAGGGCAAAAGTAAGCCCGTACCATATTCCATTAATTCCAATACCAAGATATATACCTAAGAAATAACCTAGTGGAATACCAATTACCCAATAAGCCAAAAAGGTTATTACGGTAGGGATATTCACATCTCCTAATCCTCTTAAAACACCTAGACCTACAACCTGAGTTCCGTCAAATAATTGAAAGAAACCAGCAATTATAAATAGTTGAACTGCAATAGTTATAACTTCTTTATCTGTAGTAAAAATGTAGGGTAGCTTTTCATTAAATAAAATAAATGCTATGCCGGTGATACTCATGAGTACCAATACTATATGATAGCTGGATATGGCTGATCTTCTTAAGTTTAAGAAGCTCTTACTTCCTAAGTTGCTTCCTGATTTAATAGTTGCTGCCGATGCTACGCCGCTAGCCATCATATAAGTCATAGCAGCCAAAGAAATGGTTATCTGGTGAGCAGCTTGTGTAGCAGGACTAATTGTTCCAGCAAGAATTGCTGCTCCACTAAAAGCGCTAATTTCGAATGCATATTGCATCGAAATAGGTGCACCGATTTTAAAAATAGTTTTAATCTTCTCTTTATTGATATAAAGCATTTTAAAATTTTCCAGATATTTTTTGAAGTGTTTTGAACGCAATACATAGGCCGTCATGGCAATAGCCATAATAGTTCTGTCTATTAATGTACTGTATCCTACACCTTTTACACCCATAGGTTCAAATCCGAACATTCCTTTTACTAATATTACCCCTAAAACGATATTAATTAGGTTTCCCCAGATAGAGACCATCATTGCCTGAAAAGTAAATCCTAAACCTTCTGTAAATTGTTTGAAGGTTTGAAATATCATTAAAGGTATAATAGAAATTCCGAGGAGCATTAAGTATGGCTTGGCATATCGTACTACTTCCGGATCTTGCCCAATGTGATCAATAATAACAAGTGTACCGAAGTATACAAAAATGAATAATAGAATACTAACTCCAATATTCATAATCAGGCTATTTGAAAGTAACCGGCCGCATTCTTTATAATTTTTAGCGCCGTTTTCTTTAGCTATAAGAGGGGTAAGTCCGTTAGAAATACCTAATCCTATTACTAAAATCATCATGAAAATACTGTTCACTAACGAAACGGCGGCTAATTCAGTTGTTCCTGCAAAATGACCAACAATAATACTATCGGCCAGATGCACAAAAGTGTGACCTAGTTGTGAAACAACGATAGGCGAAGCTAGTAAAAGTGTTTCTTTATAATGTGATTTGTATTTTTCTATGAAACCGGTAAACATATTGCAAAATTAAACATACCTAAAATCAAAAGATCATAAGTGAATGAATTAAATTATTAACACTTCTCTATAAAGACTTATGAAAGAACAAAATATTCGACATTTCCATCGCTATGCGATTTTATAATACCGGTTATAATGAGTTTTGCTAGTATTTTGATTAACTTTCTATGAGGTAGCCGAGTTAATTTGCTGAACTGTTTTAATGTAATTTGAGTATTACTTCTGAGATAATTGAACAGCTTTTCTTCGGCAGCAGAGTAGCTTATTTCAACATCGGTATACTGATTTTTTAATACTTCTAAAATAATACTGCTTGCTAATATAGATTTATCTTTAATTCTAATATATGCCCACCATTTTCCTGTTTCGTCTAATGCATAGTAAGGCTTGTCGTTACTCTCAGAAACATTGGCCAATAAAATAAGCTTGTCATCAACCATAAATTCTTGAAAGGAAAGGGGTATACTAGGTTTACAGTATTGATTTGCGGCTTTTAGTAACATAAATCGTTCTTCTTCTTCATCCTTTACACCTTTAATAAAACCTTCGTCTGTGACGCCAATTAACAAAGTTCCTCCTTTGTTGTTCGCAAATGCGACTAATGTTTTAGCAATTTTTGCGGCATTACTAATCGTATTTTTAAAGTCGAGCGTTTCGTGTTCACCCTCAAGAATTAAGGTTTTTATGGGGTTTGCCATGATGGGTACGTCTTAAATTGCTACTTTTTGATTTTCACCAAAATGCTTATTTCTTAAATAAACTTCATTGGTTACGGTTGCGCACAATAATCCGGTATCGTCATAAAGCTCCATGGGGTAGGCTTTAACGAATTTGCCATTTTTTAATAAACATTCTTCAGCTTCTTTAATCATTGAATCTGTTACTTCTATGGTGAAATGGAGAGCGGTTTTGCCTGGTTTTAGATATTGAATGCTGGCGCTTTTTAGCCAAACTCTTACTTCAAATCCCCGACGTTGCATTAATTGATCAAATAAAATTGCATAAAAAGGATCAGTGGCGGCATAAATTGTTCCTCCAAAAATAGAGCCGTTGTAATTTCTATTCAGAAAGCTGTTGCTGATTTTTACATCTACACCTCTAAAGTCTTTATGAAATTTTTTAACATGAATTCGTTGAAAAAGGAGTGGAGGATATATATTAAGAGCCCATTTAAGCGTGTTTTCTGAAACCTTCATAAGTTAAATTTGCATAATTAAGTATAGTTATCAAAACTTAATTTTTTATATTACTTTTCGTAGATGCTTACAATATATTCAATACAAACAGAATCTTACAATGTTTAATGTTTACTACCTTTCCTTATATTTGTAATGAAATGAATAAAGAACAAGTATCAGCGCAGTATCAGTTATTGCAAGATCGAATTTGTAATGCGCTTGAAGCCTGTGATGGGAAGGGTAAGTTTGAAGAAGAACTTTGGGAGAGAGCGGGTGGAGGCGGTGGAAGAACCCGAATATTACAGCAAGGGAATGTTATTGAAAAGGGAGGTGTTAATTTTTCTGCTGTTCATGGTGAGTTACCAATGGCCATTAAAAAAGCTTTTAATACCTCTGATGAAGTTTTTTTTGCTACGGGTGTATCTATCGTTATTCATCCAAACAATCCACATGTACCCATAATTCATATGAATGTTCGGTATTTCGAGACATTTGATGCGAATGGTAAGCCCGGATTACAGTGGTTTGGAGGGGGTATAGATTTAACGCCTCACTATATTGTTAAGGAAGATGCAAAATTCTTTCATCAATCGTTAAAGGATACCTGCGATAAGTTTAATAAAAATTTTTATCCGGATTTTAAAAACCGGGCGGATGCTTATTTTTATATTAAACATAGAGCAGAAACAAGAGGAATAGGTGGTATTTTCTATGACAGAATTCAGCCACATAATAGCGGGTTAAATTGGGATCAATTATTAGAATATTCGCTCGCAGTGGGCGATACTTTTGCTCCGGTTTATACGGAATTAATGAATAGAAACAGGGATAAGCAATATACTGAAAAAGAGCAAAACTGGCAATATATAAGGCGAAGCAGATATGCTGAATTTAATTTAGTGTATGATGCAGGTACTAAGTTTGGATTAGAAACCGATGGCCGGATAGAAAGTATTTTAATGAGCTTGCCACCAACTGCAAAATGGGTTTACAATCACCAACCTGAGGCGGGAAGCGCAGAACAGGAAACGCAGGATCTATTGAAAATGGGTATAAATTGGGTGTAAATTGTAAACCTGTTATTTACTAAATACCTTCTCATTTTAAGTGTTATATTTAATTTTAAAGGTTATCTTTATTAATGAATATTAATTTTGCATCTATAAACTCGGGTAGTAATGGAAATTGCTATTACGTTGGAACGGCCAATCAGGCGATACTAGTGGATGTAGGGCTTTCATGTAAAGAAGTTTGCTTGCGATTGGATCGTCTAGGCATTTCTGCTAACAAATTAAAAGGGATTTTTATTTCACATGAGCATAGTGATCACATTAAAGGATTAGAAGTTTTTGTAAGAAAAAATAATATTCCAGTTTATATTTCTGAACCTACTTATAGACATAGTAAGCTTTCAATTGATGAAAAATTACTCCGATTTATCAATAATAAAGATAAAATAGAAATTGGTGAAATGAGTATTTATTGCTTTAATAAAATACATGATGCTATTGATCCTTTTAGTTTTACTGTAACGGCGGGGAATCAAAACATTGGAATATTCACTGATTTAGGAGGTGTCTGCTCTAATGTTTTGGAGCAGTTTAGTTTGTGTAACGTTGTGTTTTTAGAGTCTAACTATGATGTAGAAATGCTTAAAAACAGCAATTACCCATACTATCTTAAAAACAGAATAAGTGGAGGGTTAGGACATTTATCCAATGAATATGCGTTAGAGCTGTTTAAGCAGCATAAATCTTCTAAACTAACCCATTTATTGTTAAGTCATTTATCTAAAAATAATAACTGCCCTGATTTAGTTTACGAAGTATTTTCTGCTCACGCCGGAAATACTTTTATTGAAGTTGCCAGTAGAGATAAAGAATCTAAAATGTTTACTGTTAATGCCGCGCCATTGGAAGAAGTATCATACCAAGCTGAATTGTTCTAAATTGTATGAAATTGAAATTATTTAGTTTTTACTAATCGGGTTATTTTATGTATAAAACTATCAATATCAAAAGGTTTGGTTATGAAATCGTCTGCATTACATACAACTATTGCGTCATTTTCTGCTACATGGGCAGACATCATAATAATTGGAATATTTTTGGTAGACGCATCTGCTTTTAATTTTTTACATATTTCTCTTCCATCACCGTCTGGAAGCATGATATCTAAAAGAATTAAATCTGGATTGCTGTAATTTATTTTCTCATAAAAATCTGTTGCGCTGGCAGATAGCTCAACATCAAAATTTGCATCTCTAAGTATAAAATCAATAATAAAACGTATGTCTTCGTCGTCTTCTACTACATGTATTCGTTTATTCATACGCGTTAAAAAATGGATATATTCATAACTTCCATAATAAAAAATTGTTTTACCAAATTGATATATAGATTTGTCTAAAATATTAATTTGTTTATTTAATCCGTATAATATTGATTTTTTTAATTTTATTTATAGCAATAGTAGTTGTTTTACTCTTTAATTTAGAATCATTTGGGCAGTTACCCAAAGGAAAAAGAGCTCAAAAAATTAAGTCTTTAACCAATTACAGACTTAACGCACTTCAGAATAGGAATGAAACTCCTATGAAACCACATGATGTAACTTATCAGCAAATGATTCGTAAAATGTTGTTTCAAAAACATCCGGATAAAATTCCGGAATCAGAATTGCCACATAAAACGCCAGATTTTACCTCCAATTTGCCCGCAATCACCTGGTTCGGGCATTCTTCTTATTTATTACAATTAGAGGGCTTAAATATTTTGGTTGACCCAGTGTTTAGTAAACGTACGTCTCCGTTTCAATTTATAGGCACTAAAGCATTTAAAGGCACCGATTTTTTTGACCTCTCTTTGTTGCCAGCTGTAGATTATATAATTATTACACATGATCATTACGACCACTTAGATTACAACACCATTAAAAAACTGAAAGATTCTGCTGTAAAGTTTATTACTTCTATTGGTGTTGGAGCGCATTTAGAGCGATGGGGTATTAACCCGGATAGAGTTTCTGAGCTTAGCTGGGGTGAGGTGGTTACAGTAAACGATCAGGTTCAGATTGTTGCAGATGTGTGCCGACATTTTTCGGGACGTGGATTAAAGAGAAATCAATCTTTATGGTCGGCATTCATTATTCTTACAAGTAATGGTAATTATTATTTAGGTGGTGATTCGGGTTATGATCAACATTTTAAAGAAACGGGAGAGAAATATGGGCCTTTTGAGTTGGTAATTTTAGAATGTGGTCAGTACAATGAAATGTGGCCCTTAATACATATGTTTCCAGAGCAAACTGTATTGGCTGCCCAAGATCTACAAGCAAAAAAGTTGATGCCCGTTCATTGGGGTAAATTTGCATTGGCGATGCACCCTTGGGACGATTCTATAAAAAGAGTGGTAGCAGCCGCAGAACGAGTCAAATTACCTTTAATGACTCCTTATTTAGGAGAAACTAGAAAGATTAACGACCATTCGGATAATTTACATTGGTGGTCGTTAAACAATAATAACGGTACATTCGTTAATGATTAGAGTTTATAAAAAGTATATTTTGTAATTAAATATTATTGAAATGAAAACGAACCTTGTCGAAATATTTCAAACCATTCGTGCAACGTTACAACCCTATGCGGCACTTGGATTTGATGCCGCTATAAATACAGAAACCCAATACAAACTATCATCAGAAAAGATTTCCTTTTCAGATCTGGGCGATGAGTATATAATTTTTGCGGATTTATTTATTGAAAGTAATCAGGTGATTTGTTGTTTGTTCGATAATAGGAAATCTGGGGATTTACCTTTTGTATATAAGGATAAGCTGACTGATTACACGACTGGGTGTAAAACTTTTAATTCTATTAATGATCAGCAGATTAAAGAATTGGAGGAGATATTGTCAGTAGGTTTTAAATTATATAAGACGAACAATTGGGTTTAACTAGTGCTTGGATAAATGATTTTATTGGTTTTTTAAACTCTAAAGATATCTTGTTTGAATTATATGATGGTGTTGTGCCTTCTGTAAAAGTTCAGGAAAAGATGATCATTAGATTTATAAACCTAGATAATGAAGTTTTACAGGAAACTTTTGAGATAGAAAAACGCACATTAACTGATCAAAATTTTCTGGTTTATAATTTATGGGAAGATGTATGGTTTGAAAGAAAAGCTCAGGTTTCAAGCCGAATATTATATTTTACAGGGCATAGCAAACGTATTCATGCCAGAAAATGTGTTGTTCAGGTAATCAGTAAGCATGAAATCAAACATTTTTTGGAAGACAATCATCTGCAAGGGTCTGCCCGGATTAAATATGGTTTAGGCCTTTTTTATGAAAATAGATTAGTTGCAGTGGCTGGATTTAATAAAATTTTAATGCCCTCAAAAGGAGAGATGTATATTTCTTCTGAATTGGTTCGTTTTTGCTCTTTACCAGGTTTAAATATAGCGGGTGGATTAAGCAAACTAATAAAATGGCATCACAAAGAACATCTTTTTAACGATTTAATGACCTATGCGGATAGAGATTGGTCGGCGGGAAATGGATATGCATCCCTCGGTTTCGATAAAGTTGGAACAACGCCACCTTTAAATTTTTATGTGAATGGAGTTACCATGAAAAGACTTACGGAAAAAGAATATTTAACGATTAAATTAACGGACCATAATCTTAAATACTATAAAGTATTTAATTCAGGGAATATAAAATACATTTTGAATGGAAACAACTGATAAGAAACCTTTATTGGTTGTACTCGGGCCTACTGCTTCTGGAAAAACTGCTCTTGCAGTGCAATTGGCTAATAAGTTTGATGGGGAGATAATTAGTGCGGATAGCAGACAAGTATATAAGGGATTGGATATTGGAACCGGAAAGGATTTAGAATCTTATATTCTGGGAGATAAGGTTATAAAACATCATTTAATCGATCATTTCAATGCCGGAGATAAATACAACGTTCATTTCTTTAAAGAAGATTTTTATAAAGCTTATACAGATATCAATAGCCGAAATAAATTACCCATAGTTTGTGGAGGTACGGGTTTGTATATACAACAAATTCTTCAGCATTATCCTTATACCACTATTCCGGTAAATGATGCTTTGCGCTTGGAGTTACAGTCAAAAAATAAAGAAGATTTGATCGGTCTTTTAAATAAAAGCGATGATTTAATAGCCTCTATTGATTTAACTTCTGTAAAAAGGATAATTAGGGCAATTGAAATTCAAAATTATTTAAAAACTAATGAGCTTCCTAAATCACCATTTATCAATTTTGATTATTATGTAATTGGTTTACATGGCGAGAGAAGTTTATTGAGAAACCGAATAAAGGATCGTTTACTCTATAGAATGAATAATGGATTAATAGAAGAAGCGGTTTCATTGCAACAGCAGAATATCTCAACAGAAATAATGGAATATTACGGGCTGGAGTATAAATATTTGGCTTTGTATTTAAACAAAAAGTTAACTAAAGAAGAGATGTTTGATCGTTTATTTATCCGTATTTGTCAATATGCTAAAAGACAGGAAACCTATTTTAGAAAAATGGAAAAAGACGGAATAAAGATTCATTGGATAAATTTTGAAATGCCTTCTTCGGATAAAGAATCAATAGCCGAAAATTGGGTTAATGATTATTTCTATAAATAATAAGTGATTGATAATCAGCTTTTACAAAAAGAAATATTTATTTGTTTTCTGGATAATATTTTAACTAAACGGTGCTTTTGAAAGATTTGTGGCATATTATTTGATTTATGTTGTAAAGTCGGCATAAAGCTGATTTTTTAAAACTTAAAAACATTACAATGAAAAAATCTACTAATCTATTTGTTACTGCGGTAGCTGCAGTGGCATTATTTTTTACATCTACATCAAATGCTCAGGCTCAAAGTGGAGATTCTCAAGCGTTGCGTATGGGTATTGGACTTAGTTTAGGAGTACCAACTAATGATGCATATAGTTTTGCAATTGGTGGTGATGTACGTTTACAAAAAGATTTCACAGAAAATATATCAGGAATTATGTCTGTTGGTTATAATGACTTCTCATTAAAGAGTCCTTTATCAGGTAGTACAGGTTTTATTCCTGTTAAAGCTGGAGCAAAGTTTTTCGTAGCTGAGAGTTTATATTTATCTGGAGAACTAGGTGCTGGATTTGGTACGAAATCTGGTAGCGGTACGAGCTTTTTGTATGCTCCTGGAGTAGGATATGCATGGAATACAGGCTTAGATCTTTCTGCTCGTTATGAAGGTGCCTCTAACAATGGATTTACATTGGGTCAGGTAGCATTGAGAGTAGCTTACGGATTTAGATTATAATATCTACTTATGAATAGTCAAAGGTCTTCCATTAACTTGGAAGACCTTTTTTTTACATTAAACTTAGAATTGTAATAAAATCGATAGGACAAAAAGTCTATTTAGGGCATTATTTTCATTAAATTTGAGGATATAATGTATTTAAATAATTTATATGAATTTTTTTATAAAAGGAGTAAGTTTATTAGCAATCGCATCCATTTTTGTTTCTTGCCAATCTAGTGAAAATCAATCTGCTGATAGTCAAACAGATGAAAGTTCCATTTCTACATCATTACCAGCTATAGAGTTTTCTAATGTAAATGATGAGAAAGTTTATAGCGCTTATATTCAGTTGAAAGATGCTTTAGTTTTGGCGGATAGTAAAAATGCCAAGTTGCATGCTCAAGCTTTAGAAAAAGAAATGGCTGAAGCAGCATCTATGAATGATATTTTGATTTTTGCTAAAAATATAGCTTCTTCTGACGATTTAAAGGAACAAAGAAAAGTTTTTACGGATTTAAGTACCGGATTAATAGCTAAATTCAAAGAAACAAAATTGAATGCAGGAAAAATATTTGTTCAGCACTGCCCGATGGCTAATAATGGTGATGGGGGAGATTGGTTATCTTCTGAGTCGAATATCAGAAATCCGTATTATGGCGATCAAATGATGGAATGTGGTTCAGTTATTGAAGAAATAATAGTAAAATAAGTATATATTAATATAATTTAACCATTTATTAACTGAACTTAGTTCAGCTATTTGAATTAGATTATTAAATTTGTTAGCATAAATATTAAAAGATGGCAGAAATTGCAGAGATAATAGTAGAAGGTAAGAAAATAGAATTACCAGTTATAACAGGTACAGAAGATGAAAAAGCAATTGATATTTCAAAATTGCGTGATCTTACAGGACATATAACATTAGATTTTGGATACAAAAATACAGGGTCTACTAAAAGTGCTATAACTTTTTTAGATGGTGAAGAAGGAATTTTAAAATATAGAGGTTACTCTATTGAAGAATTAGCTGAAAAATCATCTTTTTTAGAAGTAAGTTATTTGTTAATATATGGAGATTTACCGACACCTTCTCAATTAGAGGATTTTCAAAATCAGATAAGCAGACATACACTTATTCATGAAGATATGAAGAAGTTTTTTGATGGTTATCCATCAAAATCTCATCCAATGGGTCAGCTTTCGGCTTTAGTATGTTCTTTATCTGCTTTTTATCCTGAATCTTTAGCGGCAGATCAAACTAAAGAGGAGCAAGAGTTAACCATGATAAAATTATTGGCAAAAATGCCGACAATTGTTTCATGGATCTACAAAAAATCTTTAGGACATCCGCTTATTTACCCAAGAAATAATTTTGATTACGTTACCAACTTCCTAAACATGACTTTTGGTCAAAGAACTGAAGATGTAACAATTGATCCGGTTGTGGTAAATGCAATGAATACATTATTGATATTACATGCTGATCACGAGCAAAATTGTTCGGCATCTACAGTAAGAATGGTAGGTTCTTCAGATTGTAATTTATTCGCTTCTATATCAGCAGGTATTTCTGCGCTTTGGGGTCCGTTACATGGTGGGGCTAACCAAGCGGTGATTGAGATGTTGGAGTTAATTAAGGCTGATGGTGGTGATACCGAAAAGTGGATTAACAAAGCCAAAGATAAAAATGATCCGTTCCGCATGATGGGATTTGGTCACAGAGTATACAAAAATTTTGATCCAAGAGCTAAAATCATTAAAAAAGCTTGTGACGATGTTTTAGAGAAATTGGGTATTGACGATCCAGTATTGGCAATTGCTAAGCGTCTGGAAGAAGCTGCATTAAGTGATCCTTATTTTGTGGAGCGTAAATTATATCCGAATGTAGATTTTTATTCTGGTATTATTTATCGTGCGCTAGGTTTCCCTACAGATATGTTTACAGTTCTGTTTGCTTTAGGCAGATTGCCGGGATGGGTTGCACAATGGAAAGAAATGCACGAAAATAAGGAACCTATAGGAAGACCAAGACAAGTATATACAGGTCATACAAATAGAAAATATACTTCTCTAAATAATCGATAGTTTTAGATTATTAAATCATAAAAAAACCACTCAATATAATATTGAGTGGTTTTTTTATGTGAGTGAGTATTCTATTATTGCATGATTACTGTTATAAAAGCTAAGATTGTAAAACACAATCCTAATAACAGCATATATCCTATGAATAACAAAAACATCTTGAACACAGTTATCCATCTGCTGCTACCATAAAATGTTCTTAACGATCTATAGATATACCAGATAATATAAATCCAAATTAGAAAGTTAATATATTCTGAAATGTCGGTAGCAAATCCAATTATCCAGTTCGCAAACTTTGCTATAAGTAAGCTTAGAAATATTAATGAGTGTAGATGAAAAGAGTAAATAAGATCTTCATAATAGAATTTCTTTTTCCTCCAATAGAATAGATGTAGCATGATCGCAAATAAAGGGAGCAATACAAACATCATTTTGGGTATATTCTTAACAAAACTTTCTAAAAATACCTTTCTGGAGTCTTTCGCCTTAAATTTAATGCCATTTTTGGCCATGTATTTTTTGAACATGCCTGGCTGATCGGCTTTAGGGAATTTGCTTACCCTATTAAGATACGCTTCATAAGTAGTGTCCGTATCAAGTACCCAATCACGGTTAATGCTTGAATCATTTATTTTTCCTAAACTTTTAGATACAATTTTGGAGCTATATTTTGAGGTGTATTTTGATCCTGTAGCTGTTGCAGAATCCTCATTTGCTTCTAAAGCATTAATAATATTTGAAACGGTTGCAGAGTCGCTGGTTTCTTTTTTATCAACACCTAACGCTTTAATAACATTTTCAACGGTTACAGAATCTTTAGCTTGTTTTTCAGCCGATTTTGATTTTTCACTATCCGTATTTACTTTAAGTACCGAAATAAAAAAAACGATACTTACAAAAATATACAACTTAACGGGGTGTAAAAAAGAAGCTCTTTTTCCGTCTACATATAGTTTTGTAAGGATTCCTGGTTTAAAAAGCAGTGGTTTTAAGGTTCCAAAGAATTTATTCTCGAAGTGAAAATAGTCAGCTATAGCATGAATAACCATGTGCATAGCTTTTTCTTTTACAACGATATTTTCTTGCCCGCAAGCGGAACAAAATTTATCTTCTACAATATGCCCACAATTTAAACAGTCTTTCTCTTTTCTATAGTTTGTCGCAGACATAATGTATTTTCTAGTGTGAAATAGCTTTAACAGCTTCTAATTCAGCTTTATTGTGTTTGTATTTAAAAATTAGAGGAAATACAATTGCCAACACTAATGCATATGCCGCAAATGTAATCCAGATAGAGGTCCAATCTTTTATTTCAACAGCGCTGTCTAAAATCCCGTTATTGATTGTTTTCCCAGCGATAAGATTTTGTATGGCTGGATTATCAATAGATGTATTTAAATCTGATAATAGTTTATTTACATCTACATATTGAACAGTAAAGAACTTTTGAATTACAAATCCACTTACTGTACTGCCAAACACTGCACCTATACCATTTACCATCATCATAAATAAGCCTTGTGCGCTGGCACGAATACGCGTATCTGTTACATTCTCGATAAATAGTGAGCCAGAAATATTAAAGAAATCGAATGCCATTCCATAAACAACGCAGGAGATGATAATAAACATTAATCCGGTTCCTGGATCACCAATTGCAAAAAGTCCAAATCTTAATACCCACGCAATCATACTAAATATCATTACTTGTTTAATACCAAACCTTTTTAGGAAAAATGGAATTGTGAGTATAAATAAGGTTTCAGAAATCTGAGAAATAGATAATATTATAGTAGAATGTTTAACTACGATAGAATCGGCATAAATATCACTAAGATGAAAATCATTTAAAAAAGTATCTCCATATGCGTTGGTAAGCTGTAATGCGGCACCTAAAAACATTGAAAATATAAAAAATATAGCTATCTGTGGATTTTTAAATAGAGAGAATGCATTTAATCCCAAAGCTTCTGCAAATGATTTTTTATCGGTTCTATTAGCGAGTGGCGGACAGTTAGGTAGTGAAAATGCATAAACACCTAAAGCTATAGCTGCTGTTGCAGCTATATAGAATTGATTTGCATTGGCTTTATTACCTGATAAATCGGTAATCCACATAGCTGCTATAAAACCAATTGTTCCCCAAACTCTTATAGGTGGGAAATCTTTTATTACATCGTGTCCTTTGTTTTTTAGAATTGTATAGGCTATTGTATTTGATAAGGCAATAGTGGGCATGTAAAATATCATACACAATAAAATAGCCCAAAAGAAGGACGACGGATTATCTACCTGGGGTATATAAATTAACACTAAAGCACCTAAAATATGTAATACGCCATATAATTTTTGAGCACTTATCCATCGGTCTGCAATTATACCTGTAAGAGCGGGCATTATTAAGGACGATAAACCCATTGTAGAGAAAATAACTCCAAATTCGGCGCCCGACCAGTGTTTGTTCTGAAACCAGTAAACACCAATTGTTATTAGCCATGATCCCCAAATGAAGAATTGTAAAAAATTCATCAGAATCAAACGCATTTTAGTACTCATATAATAGCTTTAAGTTGTTTGGTTTTGTTTTGTGAGCGAAAGATAATATTAATTATGAAATATATAAACAGGAAAATAGCTTTCCATAATTAAATCAAAAAGGCATTATTTCTCTTTTCGTCTTTTAGAAATCTCATCTCTTAATCTGGCGGCAACTTCATAAGCTTCTTCAGAAAGCGCTTTTGCCAGCTCTGATTCTAATTCCTCCAAGCTTTGTGATTGAAATTTTAAAGCAGGAGAGACGTTGGTAAAATCGTCAGTTGGATGTTCTTTGGCAACAGCATCCATACTTTCAAGGAATAATAAATCATTTCCTTCAATTTCTATTCCGGCAGACGCCAGTATGAATTCGTATGTATAAATGGCGGCGTTAAATCGTACAGCGAGTGCTATTGCATCAGAGGTTCTCGCATCAATTTCTTGAATTGTATTTCCGTCGGTGCACATTAGTTTTGCAAAAAATACACCGTCTACCAAATTATAAATCAGGATTTCTTCAATCCTGATTTTATAATTTTCGGCAAAAGATTTAAATAAATCATGTGTAAGTGGTCTACTAGGAACCATTTTTTCAATCTCAATTGCGATAGCTTGAGCTTCAAACGCACCAATAATTATTGGCAATCTTCTTCTGCCATTAACTTCTCCTAATACAAGTGCATAAGCGCCTGACTGAGTTTGACTGAACGATAATCCAACAATATCTAGTTTAACCTTTTTCATTTATCGTTTACACCGACTTATTTTATAATTATTTAAAGTGATTTTATCCTTTAAATGATTTTAAAGCTTCTATTAATTTAGGGACTACTTCAAAAGCATCGCCTACAATTCCATAATCAGCAACTTTAAAGAAAGGAGCTTCAGGATCTTTATTTATTACTACAATAACTTTTGAAGAGCTTACACCGGCTAAATGTTGAATTGCTCCTGAAATACCTATAGCGATATATAAGTTCGGGCTAATTGCAATTCCGGTTTGTCCAACGTGCTCTGAATGTGGTCTCCAGTCTGCATCAGATACTGGTTTAGAACAAGCGGTAGCTGCACCTAATAGATCAGCCAACTCTTCAATCATACCCCAGTTTTCAGGGCCTTTTAATCCTCTTCCTGCAGATACCACTAACTCCGCATCTGGAAGAGAAACTTTGTTTGTAGCACGTACTACTTCTTTAATAATTGTACTTAAATCTTCGTTTTTAATTGAAGGTTCAAAAGTTTCAATAGAAGCAGAACCACCATTTTCTTTTACTCCAAAAGCATTTGGATTTAAAGCAATTACTTTGTTTTCAGAAGTTATATTAACTGTAGCAAATGCTTTACCTGAAAATGCTGATTTTTTAACTTCAAATCCGTTAGCTGTTGATGGTAAATCAATTGCACCATCTACTAAACCCGCATTTAATTTAACCGCAACTCGAGGTGCTAAACCTTTTCCTGAAAATGAATTAGAAAGTACAACAATATTTGCTTGTTCTTTCTTAGCAGCTTCTGTAATTACAGAAGCGTATGCCTGATTGATGAAATTTTTAAGTGCATCTGCAGTAACATTTAAGACTTTTGACGCACCATAATTACCTAATTTTTCTAATTCACTTGCTTCAACATTTCCAATTGATAAAGCAGTAATTGTTGTATTATTTTGATCTGCAATTGCTTTTCCATAAGAAACCGCTTCAAATACTGATTTCTTGAATTTACCTTCTGCTTGTTCTACGTATACTAAGATTGACATAATTTCTAGTTAGATATATATTAAATAGATCAGATTACCTTCGCCTCTGTGTGTAATAAGTTAATTAAGTTAGCCGTATCGTCTGGTTGAATTAATTTCACAGTACCTCTAGGTGCTGGTGTTTCGAAATTTGTGATAGAGGCAACGTTTTCAACTTCTACAGCTTCAACTACTTCTAATGGCTTCGTTCTGGCACTCATAATTCCACGCATATTAGGTATTTTCGGCTCAGCAACACCTTCTGCGCAGCTCGCTACAAATTTACCGTTTACGCTTAGAACCTCTTTACCACCTTCAATCTCTCTTTCAAGATTTGCAACTCCATCAGCTAAATCTAATTTTTTAATGATAGAAATAGAAGGAATATCTAATAATTCACCAACCATTGACGCTACCTGTGCTCCGTTGTAATCAATAGATTCACGACCACATAAAATTACATCATAGTCTTTTCCCTTTACATAATTAGCGATTTGAGAAGCTACAAAAAATGCATCTTTAGGAAGTGCATTTATGCGTACCGCGTCATCTGCTCCAATAGCTAAAGCTTTTCTAAGTGTTGGATCTGTAGAATTATCTCCTACATTTATAACAGTTACACTTCCTTTACCACCTTCCGTTAATTCAATTGCTCTTGCTAGAGCGATTTCATCATACGGATTGATAATAAACTGAACTCCCGCAGTATTAAACTCGGTATTGTTGTTAGTAAAAGTTATTTTTGTCGTTGTGTCAGGCACATGGCTGATGCAAACTAATATTTTCATATTTGTATTAATTATTTATCTTTCACAATCAATTGTTTCCGGCAATGCCGTTGAGAATATTAAATTCTCTATTTGCAAATCTAATCAAAAAAGCAGGGATTTAAAATGGAAAATACCCGAATTATTAAGTTATTGAAGTTTTTACAAGAAGATGAAAACGACCCCTTTTTATTGTATGCTCTTGCTACTGAGTATAATAACGCCGGAGAAAAAGGCTTAGCCCTCCAATATTATGAGGGTCTTGTTGCAAATCACCCTAACTATATTGGTACATACTACCATTTAGGGAAATTATATTTACTTTTAAATGAAGAAGAAAAAGCTATATCTACTTTCCAAGAAGGTATGAAAATAGCCAGATTAATAAGAGATCAACATGCATATAATGAGCTTCAGGGTATATACAATCAAGCAGCAGGTCTGGATTATGAAGATGATTAATTATATCTAATACATCAACCTATAATAGATGTCTGTTCGAAAATTTCTTTTTTTAAAAAATGTATTACTTTTTACTTTCACTTCTTTTGGAGGTGCTCAGGCTCATTTTGCCTTGTTGTTAAAGTATTTTGTATATAATTCTAAATTTATTACGGAAGAAGAACTGTTGGAGCTAAATGCATTGGCGCAAATATTACCTGGCCCGGCTTCTACACAAACATTGGTTGGAATAGGTTATAAAGTAGGAGGGTTAAAATTGGCGATATTGAGTTTTTTAATATGGATATTGCCTTCTGCAATTTTAATGACGATTGCCGCTATTAGTCTTTCTCTATTGGGCCAACAAGCACAATTTGCTTCTATAACGAAGTATATTCAACCTATTGCATTGGGTATTGTTGCGTATGGAGGATATAGACTCGCAGCTAAAGTGCTTACATCGCAAGTACTCATTTTTCTTTGTATTGCTACCGTAGTCGGATCATTGGTTCTTCAAAACGCTTATATTTTTCCGATAGCTATTCTTTTAGGAGGGGTTATAAGTTCTGCTGTAGAAACACCTATAGAAGAAAGCAGAATTAGATCTAACTTATTTGCTAATATCAATAGAAATAAGCTGATTTACTTTATAGGTGTATTAATATTTTTAGCAGCATTGGGCGCTATTATTAATACGACTTCTCCGTTTAGTTTACCGATTAGATTGTTGGAGAATTTTTATAGAAACGGGATTTTGGTGTTTGGTGGGGGACAAGTACTTGTTCCATTAATGTATACAGAGTTTGTACAGACAAAGAATTATTTAGAGGCTTCTGAGTTTATATCGGGATATGCTCTGCAGCAAGCACTGCCGGGTCCAACTTTTTCATTTACCAGTTACTTGGGAGCTTTAAGTATGAAAAAATTTGGTTTTGACGTTGCCGGGCAAGTATTTGGCGGACTTATCGGTGTAATAGGGATAAATTTACCAGGATTAATTCTGGTATTATTTATTGTTCCTTTTTGGAATGATTTAAAGAAGATAACACGTATAAAGCGATCGTTGTCGGGAATTAATGCTGTAAGTGTTGGGTTTATTTTAGCGGCATTCTGGTTGCTTTTTTATCCGATGGCTTTTAATTGGCTATATATAAGTATAATAATCGCTACATTTTTAACTTTAAACTATACTAAAATAAATGCGCCAATAATTATCATTATTGGCGTCATCTTTGGTTTTTTTATTTAAAACACTTCCTTAAAAAGGAGGAGCATCATCGTCATAATTATCATCCCATCCTTTTTCGGGTTTAATAGTAATAGAATTTCCTTGATTAAAGGATTGAGAAGGTGCTAATCCTGCTGAAGGATCGTCCATAGAAAAGGTATTAGAAGGCATAAAACTCTCTTCCAAGTCTGCAAATTTCACATACTTTCCAATGAATCTTAGTGGTACAATACCCGTTTCTCCATTTCTGTGTTTAGCAATAATTACTTCTCCTACACCTGCCTGAGATCTACCTTGTTCATCTTCAGTTATTCCATAATACTCTGGTCTGTATAAGAATAATACCATGTCAGCATCTTGCTCGATAGATCCAGATTCTCTCAAATCGGACAATAGAGGTCTTTTGCCATTTTGTCCAGGTCTGTTCTCTACAGCACGACTTAACTGTGAAAGTGCCAATACCGGAACATTTAATTCTTTGGCAACTGATTTTAAAGCTCTAGAAATACTACCAATTTCCTGCTCTCTATTTCCGCTACCACCGCCTTCACCTTTACCATGCATTAGTTGCAAATAATCGATTATGATCATTTGAATGTCGTACTGAGATTTTAACCTTCTACATTTTGCCCTAAATTCAAAAATATTTAAGGCCGGAGTATCATCAATTAATAAAGGAGCTTCGGTTAGCGTACCAATTTTACTATGTAGTTTCTGCCATTCCCATTCTGCTAAACTTCCTTTTCTGATTTTTTCCTGTTCTATTTCTGTTTCACCAGATATTAATCTGTTTACCAATTGAACCGACGACATCTCCAATGAAAAAACAACAACAGGCTTTTTGAAATCTACAGCTGCATTTCTTGCACAACTTAATACAAAAGCAGTTTTACCCATCGCCGGGCGGGCAGCTATAATGACCAAATCGGAAGGTTGCCAACCGCCTGTTATTCTATCTAAATCGGTAAATCCGGATGCTACGCCCGTTAATCCGTCAGACTTTGTTCTTAATTCCTCAAGAGTGGCTAAAGATTGTTTAATAATCTCGTCCATCTTTTGTGTATCTCTCCGTAAATTGTTTTGTGCAATTTCAAATAAATTCTTTTCAGCGTGATCTAATAGATCGAAAATATCTGTTGTATCTTCGTATGCGTTGTGAATAATTTCACTAGAAATTCGAATTAATTCTCTCTGAATATATTTTTGAGATATTATTCGGGCGTGATATTCAATATTTGCTGCTGAGGCAACTCTATTTGTTAAATTAGTAATGTAAAAAGCTCCGCCTACCATTTCTAAAGTGCCTTGCTGTCTTAACTCGGCAGTAACAGTTAGTATATCTACGGGTTTAGATTTTTGAAATAATAAATGTATTGCTTCAAATATTTTTTTGTGTGCTTCTTGATAAAATGTTTCTGGTTTTAGAATATCGATAACAGTAGAAAGTGCATCTTTCTCAAGCATTAATGCACCTAACACAGCTTCCTCTAAATCAGTTGCTTGTGGAGGTAATTTTCCGCCCTGAGAAATATTTGTATTAATGCGGCTTTTTCGTCCAATTCCGGGAGAAAATTTTCCCTGCCCATTCTGTTCATTATCAGTTATCATATTACAAAAATATACATAAAATTGCCGGAATTACAATTTGTTTATGAACAAAATACCATTCCTGAAATCTCTAATAATTTGTTGTTTTAACAATTGAAGAGTTTTTATTAACAAGAAAATGTTAATAATCAATCAAGTAAAGCGTCATAAGTACGCTTTAAAAAACTAAAATAGTGATACTCTATTTTTTTAGGTAATTTTGTTTATTATTTAGCTATGGAATTTAAAAGAAGACCCCAGAAAATTCGAGAATCTAATGCCTTTATTTTTGGAATTAGAGCGGTTATAGAGGCAGTAAAAGCTGGCCAAGAGATAGAGACCATATTTATTCAACGTAATTTGAGTGGGAATCTTTTATTAGAATTGAAATCTGTATTATCTGGTACTAATATTCCGGTTAATATGGTTCCGGTTGAAAAACTGAATCGTATGACTACTAAAAATCATCAGGGAGTAGTGGCGGTCGTATCGCCTATACCTTTTCAGAAAATTGAGGATATTATACCTTTAGTTTATGAAAAAGGAGAGACACCTCTGATTTTGATATTGGATAGTATTACAGATGTTAGAAATATGGGAGCTATTACTAGAACAGCTGCCTGTGCTGGGGTACATGCTATAGTAGTTCCATCTAAAAATTCTGCTCAGATTAATGCTGACGCTATTAAAACTTCTGCAGGAGCATTGTTTAATATTCCAGTTTGTAGGCATACAAGTCTTCATAAAGTAGCATTGTTTTTGCAAGAAAGTGGTTTGCAGCTGATAGCATGTACTGAGAAAACAGACGATTTAATTTACCATCCTGATTATACATTGCCAACTGCAATTATTATGGGAGCAGAAGATGAGGGGATTAGCAAAGAATTAATGCGTATAGCAGATCATTTAGCTAAAATACCAATGATAGGAGAAATATCTTCTTTAAATGTATCTGTATCGGCAGGTATTATTTTATATGAGGCTGTAAGAGTTAGAACTATTTCTAGATAAATTCTGTACCAAATTTAGATTTAACATCGGCCGTAATTTCTTTAATAATTTGTTCTTTATCTTTAGGGCAAATCAGTAATGTATTGTTACTTTCTACTACAATAAAATCATTTAATCCATTTAAAATGACCAGTTTGTCTTTAGGTACATTAACTATACAATTAGCAGAATTATACATAATAACATGGTCGCTAGGAATTACAGCATTTCCTACGTAATCTTTTTCTGCCATTTCGTAAATAGATGACCAAGTACCTAAATCAGACCACCCAAACTCAGAAGGTAATACAAATACATTTTCTGCTTTTTCCATAATTGCGAAATCAATAGAAATATTGGTGCATTGTTGATAAGCGTTGCTAATAAATTGCTTTTCGCTAGGTGTATTATATAGTAATTTCCCTTGTTCAAAAATTTCAAACATTTCTGGAAGTAATTTTTTAAAGGCTTTAATGATTGATTTAGCCGACCAGATAAAAATACCTGCATTCCAAAGGAAATCACCACTTTGAATAAACGTTTGTGCAATTTCTAAATTAGGTTTTTCAGTAAATAACTTTACTTTATGAATTGCTTTATCAGCAGCCAATGTTTTGTCGGTATATTGAATATAGCCATATCCTGTATCGGGTCTGCTTGGTTTTATACCTAATGTAATTAAGCTTTCATTTTCGGCAGCGGCAACTAACGATTGATTAATAGCAGTAGTAAAAGCTTCGGGTTGTGATATTGTATGATCGGAGGGGGCCACAACAATTACTGCATCCGGGTTAATTTGTGATATTTTCATACAGCCATATGCGATACACGGTGCTGTATTTCGCATAATTGGTTCCTCCAGAATTTGATAATCTTCTAATTCAGGTAATTGCTCACGTATAACTTTAGAGTAAATTTCATTGGTAATAATGAAGATATTCTCTGGGGGGCAAATTTTTATAAATCGCTCATAAGTGCTTTGAATAAGTGTTTTTCCTACTCCGAAAAAATCTATAAATTGTTTAGGAAATTCAGTACGGCTAACTGGCCAGAATCTGCTACCGATACCACCAGCCATTATTAAAGCATAGTTGTTTTTGTTCATTATATTATTCCCTCTTGAAGAAGATCGTGTAAGTGCAACATACCAAAATATTCTCCATTATCTGTAACTAATAACTGGGTAATATTGTTTTTACGAATTATATCTAAAGCAACAACGGCTAATTCATTCTTTTCAACACTTTTAGGGTGCATACTCATCAGGTCTTTTGCTGTATTAATCTTGTAGTTGTCATCTTTTTCTAGCATTCTACGGATATCTCCGTCAGTAATAACGCCTAAAACTTTATTTTCTTCTAAGACAACTACGGCTCCTAGTCGATTTTTACTAATTTCTATTAAAACCTCCTTAATTGAAGCGTCTTTATTTATAGATGGTTTTTCATTTTTAATACATACATCGCCTGCTTTCAAATAGAGCTTTTTACCTAGAGATCCTCCCGGATGATATTTAGCAAAGTCTTCTGAATTAAACTCCCTTTCCTGTAAAAGTGCAATAGCTAACGCATCGCCCATGGCTAGTTGTGCTGTTGTACTTGTGGTTGGGGCTAAGTTGTTGGGGCAAGCTTCTTTTTCTACGGTTGTGTTTAATATAATATCTGCATATTGAGCTAAATCAGAATTTAGTTGCCCTACCATGCCTATTAATATATTTCCAGACCTCTTTAGTAACGGAGACAATACTTTTATTTCAGGGGTATTTCCACTTTTAGATATGCACATTACAATATCGTCGGTTTGAATCATCCCTAAATCTCCATGAATAGCATCGGCTGCATGCATAAAACTTGCAGGTGTTCCTGTAGAGTTAAAGGTGGCCACTATTTTTTGCGCTATGATCGCACTTTTACCTATTCCAGTAACGATAACGCGACCTTTGCTATTAAGAATTGACTCAGTAGCTTTGATAAAATCCTCATTTACAAACTGAATTAGGTTTAATATACTTTCTGACTCTAGCCTTAATGTAGCTGTAGCATTTTCTATAATAGTTTTTTTACTTTCCAAAGAGATTTTTTTTAGTATCTTAATGCTTTAATTAATGCAAAATTATGTTATTTTGATTCAAAAATAGCATTCAAAATTTTATAGGTAAAATGGAGGGAAAAAAGGCGTTGTACGAAAGCCTGCAGAATTTTTTTGGATTTGATACTTTTAAGGGAGACCAAGAAGCAATTATCCAAAATATTTTAAATAGAAATAACACATTTGTTATTATGCCTACTGGGGGCGGTAAATCTATTTGCTATCAATTGCCGGCTATTATGTCGGAAGGAACGGCCATTGTTATATCCCCGCTAATAGCTTTAATGAAGAATCAAGTTGATCAGATTAGGGCTTTTGCAGGAAATGATAGCGTAGCACATTTTTTAAATTCTTCGCTCAATAAAACAGAAACCGGGATTGTTAAATCGGACCTCTTAAACGGTAAAACAAAACTACTATATGTGGCACCAGAGTCGTTAGCAAAGCAGGAAACAATTGATTTTTTAAATTTATTAACCATATCTTTTGTTGCTGTAGATGAGGCACATTGTATTTCTGAATGGGGCCATGATTTTAGGCCTGAGTATAGAAAAATAAGACAAGTTATATCCAACTTAGGACCTAATGTCCCAATTATTGCACTTACTGCAACTGCAACTCCTAAAGTTCAGCAGGATATAATGAAGAACTTACAAATGAGTGATGCTACTTTATTTAAGTCTTCATTCAATAGAACTAATTTATTTTATGAAATAAGGCCCAAAAGAGATATTTTAAAAGAAATTGTCAAATATGTTAAACAGCAAAACGGCAAGTCAGGAATTGTTTATTGTTTAAGTAGAAAGAAGGTAGAGGAAGTAGCAGAAAGCTTGAACTTAAATGGAATTAAAGCATTGCCTTACCATGCGGGGTTAGAACCAAAAGTGCGTGCAGAAACCCAAGACAAGTTCTTAATGGAAGATGTAGACGTAATTGTTGCAACTATTGCTTTTGGAATGGGTATTGACAAACCGGATGTTAGATTTGTTATTCATCATGACATTCCTAAAAGTATGGAAGGTTACTATCAGGAAACTGGCAGGGCAGGTAGAGATGGCGGAGAGGGAGTTTGTATTGCCTTTTATGCACAAAAAGACATAGACAAACTCGCCAAGTTTATGAAAGACAAACCTGTTGCCGAACGTGAAATTGGTACGCAGATTTTAAAAGAAGTAATAGATTATGCTGAATCTGGCGTTTGTAGAAGAAAGCAGATTCTCCATTATTTTGGAGAGAATTTTGATAACAACGATTGTCACCGTATGTGTGATAATTGTAGCCATCCAAAATCAACTTTTGATGCCGAGCAATATTTATTAAGGCTATTGCTTTTGATGAAGAAAATAGGTAGCAAATTTGATGATTCTCATCTTCTTAATATTTTTTTAGGTGTAGAAACGGCGCAGACAATTGCCTATCAACATTTTAAATTAGAAGAATATGGCTCTGGAAAGGAAGATGGTGAATTGTTGTGGAAATCAGTATTACGTCAAGCTGTTTTAGAAAATTATATAGAAAAAGACATAGATAATTATGGCCTTTTAAGTATTGCAGCTAAGGGTGTGGCTTATATTGCGAATCCTTTTGCCCTTAAATTTATTTTAAGTGAGCAATTACCTACTGGCAAAGACGATGATGATGATGATGCGAAACAAGGGACTGCCGCTTTAGACACCGTATTAATGGGGCTGTTAAAGGATCTACGTAAGAAGATTGCTAAACAAAAAAATGTTCCTCCATTTGTCGTATTTCAGGATCCTTCATTAGAAGAAATGTGTACAAATTATCCAATAACTATGGATGAAATGAAACAGATTTCTGGCGTAGGACAGGGTAAGGCACTTAAATTTGGTAAAGATTTTATAGAGCTTATAAAAAATTATGTAGAGGAAAATGATATCGATAGACCGGTAGACTTTGTTATTAAATCTCAGGCTAATAAATCTGCCTTAAAAGTTTCTATTATTCAAAATATTGACAGAAAGATAGGTTTGGAAGACATAGCGAAGTCTAAAGGAATAAGTTATGATGAAATTTTAAAAGAGGTAGAAGCAATTGTAAATTCCGGGACACGCTTAAATTTAAACTATTTCGTTGATGAAATTTTGGACGAAGATAGGCAAGAGGAGATTTTTGATTATTTCCGATCTGCAGAAAATGATTCTATTGATGAAGCTTTAAAAGATTTAGGAGAAGAAGATTATTCTCGTGAAGAGATACAGTTAATGCGTATTAAGTTCATGTCTGAATTGGGCAATTAACTTTAAATATTATTATGAAAGACTTATTAAAGAATATACAACATACAAACTCAGGAAATTTCTTTTTAATGGCGGGGCCATGTGCAATAGAAGGTGAAGAAATGGCATTAGAGATTGCTGAAAAAATTATTAAGATTACCGATAAACTGGGGATTCCTTATATTTTTAAAGGCTCTTACAGAAAGGCAAACAGAAGTAAAGGAAGTTCGTTTACTGGTATAGGGGATGAAAAAGCACTTAAAATTCTTGAAAAAGTTGGTAAGACTTTTAATGTGCCTACTGTAACAGATATTCACGAAAGTGCAGAAGCGGCAATGGCTGCCGAATATGTGGATGTACTTCAGATTCCTGCTTTTTTATGTAGACAAACAGATTTATTATTGGCTGCCGCAGCTACGCAAAAAGTAGTCAATGTTAAAAAGGGACAATTTTTATCGGCCGGATCTATGAAATTTGCCGTTGAAAAAATTCAGGAGGCCGGGAATAATAAGGTTATTTTAACAGATAGAGGTAATACATTTGGTTATCAGGATTTGATTGTAGATTTTAGAGGAATTCCTGAAATGCGCTCTTTTAATGTGCCGGTTGTGATGGATTGTACACATTCTTTACAGCAACCTAATCAAACATCTGGAGTAACTGGAGGTAAACCAGCATTAATTGAAACAATTGCTAAAGCTGCTATAGCCGTGGGTGCAGATGGATTATTTATTGAAACGCATCCTAATCCGGCGGTCGCCAAATCTGATGGAGCTAATATGCTACAATTGGATTTATTAGAGGGGCTATTAACCAAGTTGGTAAAAATACGTCAGGCAATAGTGTAAGACGTTGTTATACTCTGTGATAATCTGGATTCCAGTTTCTTATACCTTTTTTAATAGCTGTTGCAGATAAATTTTCGGTAATTGCTAGTTCTGCTAATTGCATAAGTTCTGTGTCGGGTGCAAATCTTAAAGCGATTAATTGAGATTTTTTTAGATTTCCATTGATAGCTTTTCCTGACAATAGGAAATATCTCAATTTTACTTCGTTAATAATAGCTCTATCTTGTGCTTTTAAGGCTGATGTTCTTGCTATTACAGATGATAAAATTACCAGAAAAAATAATAAAGAAATACTAAAATTTAAATAGCTAGGTTCAATTACAACTTTAACTACTGAATTTATAAATGCAATTAAAGCAACCGGAATTAATACAAAGTGAAATGCTTTATTAAATCTCCTGTGATTATTAAAATTTTGAGCCATACTATAAATATAAGCAATAATGACTCAAAAATAAATTTTTTAAGGAATATTTAAATACTTATGAGTTTGTAATGATATCTCCCATTTTGGATTGTCTTTAACATATTCAACAATGAGCGGTGTCATATCTTTATGTTTAGACCATTCTGGTTGCAAATATAGTTTACAGTTAGGACCAACATTTTTGGCATGCTCTTCGGCCCATGCAAAATCGCTTTTATTAAAGATGATTATTTTAATCTCGTTTGCAGCGGCAATAACGTCTGGTCTGGGACCTTTAAATTTTTTCGGTGATAAGCAAATCCAATCCCAGCTGCCTGATAAAGGGTAAGCTCCAGAAGTTTCTATAAAAGTTTTAATACCTGCTTTTTGCAAGTCTTTTGTAAGGGGATCTAAGTTGTAGATTAAAGGTTCACCTCCTGTTATAACGACAGCTTTACCTGGATACTTACAAGCATTTTCTACAATAGTATACGTTGGTGTTAACGGATGAAGTGCTGCATCCCAACTTTCTTTAACATCACACCAATGGCAACCTACATCGCATCCGCCTAATCGAATAAAATAAGCTGCTTTTCCGGTATTATACCCTTCACCCTGAATGGTGTAGAATTCTTCCATTAAAGGGAGTAAGGAGCCGTCTGGAGGTACTTGTAATGACATTTGAGAATGCAAAGTTACAAAATTTGATTCATTATTGATAATTTCCTTTTTACAATAGTATCTTGCGTAATAATGCTTGAATGGATAAAAATAGAAATTAACATACCTTTAACAGATATTGTAATGCCAATTAGTGTAAAGGGAACTAAACTGACTTTTGTTAAAGATCAGGGCAAAGTTTTTGTATTTCAATCTAAATGTCCGCATGCCGGCGGATTATTATTTGATGGCTGGTGTAAGGAGCATAAATTGGTTTGCCCCATTCATAGATATACGTATGATTTAGAAACCGGTAGAGGTGGGGAAGGGCAAGGTGATTATATCCGTAAATATCCTCTGAAAATTAAAGAAGATGGTATTTATATCGGATTTAAAATAAAATGGTGGAAAAAGTTATTTAGTTAATTGTAAATTTCTTTTTTAGCTGCTGCTAAAGTATTCTTTAATAAACCTACAATAGTCATTAGACCAACTCCTCCGGGTACAGGTGTAATAAATGACGCTTTTTCTGCTGCTGCTTTGAAATCTACATCTCCGAATAATTTGTACCCTGATTTGGTTTCTGTAGAAGTTTCTCTGTTAATACCGACATCTAAAATTACAGCCCCGGGTTTTACCATTTGCCCGGTTATAAAGTTCTTTCTACCAATAGCGGCGATAATAATGTCGGCATCTTTAACTATACTCTCTAAATTTTCGGTTTTACTATGTACCAGTGTTACTGTGCTATTTCCAGGATAATCATTTCGAGACATTAACACGCTCATTGGGCTACCTACAATGTTGCTTCTTCCGATTACCACACATTTCTTGCCTGCGGTCTCAATTTTATATTCTTTAAGCAGTAATAACATACCATATGGAGTAGCTGGCAAGTAGCAAGGTAAATTTCTTAACATTCTGCCTAAATTAATAGGATGGAAGCCATCTACATCTTTTTTATGGTCTATAGTTTCTGTTACTTTATCAGGATTAATATGTCCGGGTAGTGGTAATTGGACAATTAAGCCATCAGTTTCCGGGTCTAAATTAATTTCTCTTATTTTTTCTAATAATTCTTCTTCAGAAACACTGGAATCATATCTGTATAAAGAGGATTTAAACCCTACTTTTTCACAGTTTTTCATCTTAGAGGCTACATATGTTTCACTTCCGCCATCGTGGCCAACTAAAATAGCTGCCAAATGTGGCTTTCTTCCCGATTTTTGTAAGAATTCAGCAGCTTCAATTTCTATCTCTGCCTTAATTTTTTCTGAAACAAGTTTACCGTCTAATAACTGCATATATATAATTTTAGTCCAGTTTTAATACTGCCATGAAAGCAGTTTGAGGAATTTCCACATTACCAACCTGACGCATTCTCTTTTTACCTTTTTTCTGTTTTTCTAACAACTTACGCTTTCTGGAGATATCACCACCATAACATTTTGCTGTAACATCTTTACGTAGAGCACTTAAAGTTTCTCTGGCTATTACTTTAGCCCCGATGGATGCTTGTATTTTTATTTCAAACTGTTGACGGGGAATAAGTTCTCTTAGTTTTTCACAGATCTTTTTGCCAAAATCATAAGAGTTACTTCTGTGAATAAGTGAAGAAAGGGCATCTACCGGTTCTTCATTTAAAAGCATATCTAGTCGTACTAAATCTGATTTCCGATAGCCAATCTGATGATAATCAAAAGATGCATATCCTTTAGAAATGGTTTTTAGCTTGTCGTAAAAATCAAATACTATTTCGCCCATAGGCATCTCAAATACCAATTCTACACGATCAGAAGTTAAGTAAGACTGGTTGATAATAATACCTCTTTTTTGAATACAAAGAGACATTACAGGTCCTACAAATTCTGCCTTGGTAATTATATTGGCCTTAATATAGGGTTCTTCAACAAAATCCAGTTTACTTGGGTCGGGTAAATCGGAAGGGTTATTAACGATAAATTCGTCGCCCTTGGTTGTATATGCCTTATAAGAAACGTTGGGTACGGTTGTAATAACCGTCATGTCGAATTCTCTTTCTAAACGCTCTTGGATAATTTCCATATGCAGCATTCCTAAGAAGCCACATCTAAATCCAAAACCTAAAGCAGCAGAGCTTTCCGGCTCAAATACAATCGAAGCATCATTTAGTTGCAATTTATGCATGGCTTCACGTAGCTCTTCAAACTCGTCGGTATCTACAGGATAGATTCCGGCAAATACCATAGGTTTTACTTCTTCAAATCCCTGAATAGCTTCTAAAGAGGGTCTGTCTACAGTTGTAATGGTATCGCCCACCTTTACTTCTCTAGCCTCTTTAATTCCAGAAATAATATAACCTACATCTCCTGTTTTAACAGAAGCTTTTGGAGACATATCTAGTTTTAAAATACCTACTTCATCTGCTAGATATTGTTTTCCAGTATTAATAAATTTTACTTTATCACCTTTTTTAATCTCACCATTAACCACTTTGTAATAAGCAATAATTCCTCTGAAAGAGTTAAATACGCTATCGAAGATCAGTGCTTGTAATGGAGCATCCGGATCACCTACAGGAGCAGGTACACGATCAACAATTGCTTGAAGAATATCTGGAATTCCCATGCCTGTTTTTCCAGAAGCAGGAATAATATCTTCTCTATCGCAACCAATTAAATCAATGATTTGATCTTTAACTTCCTCAGGCATGGCACCCGGAAGATCCATTTTATTTAAAATAGGAATAATTTCTAAATCATGCTCTAAGGCCAAATATAAATTTGAGATAGTTTGTGCCTGTATTCCTTGCGAAGCATCAACGATTAACAAGGCACCTTCACATGCGGCAATAGAACGAGAAACTTCATAAGAAAAATCTACGTGTCCTGGTGTATCAATCAGGTTAAATACGTATTCTACATCACCCACTTTATAATTCATTTGAATAGCATGACTTTTAATAGTAATACCGCGTTCTCTTTCGAGATCCATATTATCTAATAATTGTGCTTGCGCTTCACGCTGTGAAATCGTATTGGTATATTCTAATAACCTATCAGCAAGAGTACTCTTACCATGGTCGATATGTGCTATTATGCAGAAATTACGTATTTGCTTCATTTTCCGCAAAGATAAGATAAATTCATGTTATGTAACTAAGAAAGATAATTTCTTATTTAATGTTAATTTCATCAAAAAACAAGTGCGCTAAGCCTCCTTTTCCCTCATGCCATTCTGGAAGTGTTCCAAAATTCTTGGCTATAATTTTTATGTATCTGGCTGAAGCATTTACATTCGCAGTAATGTCTTTGATCTGTAAAGTATAATCTTCAGGTTTTGCTGGTGATTTAACAACAGCTACTTGTTTAAAATTTTTATTGTCTTCAGATATGTAGAATGTAGTGGTGGTTGGAAAAATAATCCAGGCATTGGTGTCTTGAATTGCTCCCAAGCTTATAGAGGTTATTTTTTGAGATTTCTCTAAGTCTACAACTGCTTCAAAATCTTTTCCCCAATAGCCTTGCCATTTATTACCAACTCTCCAATTTAATTCACCTCTTACGCCATCTATTAATGCGTCGTTACCACCTCCGGTATAACTGTCGTTTACGGCTGAGTTAATTTCAATTTTATAGTTGGTTTCAATTAATTTATATTTGGCGATACTAACATAACTGGGTTTTAAACCATCTTTATAAGCTATTGCCTTTATTACAGTTGTTTTATCAATTTTAATTGGTTCTGTATATTTTTTTGATTGTTTTGACGGAACCGTACCGTCTAAAGTATAAAATAGAGTAGTACCTTTTTCAGCGTTATCTAATGTTACTATTGCTGTTCCTTTAAAAGTTTCTTGTGGTCCATCTATAATTGGATTTGGAACAATTAAATGTTCATAGATGTGTATTTCTGGTTTTTTCAGACCTTTCAAATATTCTTTATTCGGGCTTGAAGTCATATTAAACACTAATGATCCGCCGTCTTTAATTTCAGAATAATCTACATATAAATTTGAATAAGGATTGTTATTTAAGATCATTCCATTAAAATAGTAATTAGCATCTGTTCTGCCTTTGGCCACAAATGTAAATTGACATTTGTTTTCAAAATTTAGCGTAATTTCATCTAACCAAGGAGTACCAATCTGATACATATTATTTCCCGGAGTAAATGGGTAAATACCCATAGAACTCATAACCAGCCAAGCACTCATTTGTCCGCAATCTTCATTGCCGGATAAGCCATCTGGCTGATCGGAATACTGTTCATTCAATATTTTATTGACATAATATTGTGTTTTTTCGGGGTGATTGGTGAAATTAAAAAGATAAGCCATATGATGACTGGGTTCATTTCCGTGTGCATATTGACCAATTAATCCGGTTATATCACTTTGATCTCTACCTGTTAGGGGTGCTTTTGTGGTAAACAGTTCATTTAGCTTTTCATAATACTTATCATGACCACCCATCATAAAAATATGTCCGTTTACATCTTGTTGTGTACTAAAACTATAGTGCCATGAATTTCCTTCTGTGTAGTTATTATTTACTTCTGTGGGATTAAAAGGTTTCCACCAGCCACCATTATATCTAGCTCTTATATGACCCGTAGACGGATCGTATACATTTTTCCAGTTTTGTGCTCTTGTTAAATAAGTAATGTAATCATCTTTCTTACCCAACATTTTTGCAAACTGAGCAATACACCAGTCATCATACGCATATTCTACAGTTTTAGAAGCGCTTTCATGCTCTTTATCTGCCATTACAGCACCAAAATCTCTGTAAACATCTAAGCCAAATTGTTTTCTGTTTACAGAATGTTTCATGGCCTTTAGTGCTAATTCTACGTCAAAATCACGTATTCCTTTAGCGTAGGCATCAACAATCACCGGAATTGCATGATTTCCAATCATACAAAAAGTTTCTTCCTCTCCAAGTGGCCAGATGGGGAGTTGTCCACCTTGCTCATACATGGCTAAAAATGTTTTTATAAAGTCTAAAGTTCTCTTTCTATCAATCAGGGTTAGTAAAGGATGTTCAGTTCTATACGTATCCCAGAGAGAGAAAATAGTGTAATAGTCAAAATCTTTAGCTACATGTATTTTTTTATCTAATCCTCTGTATCTTCTATCTACATCTATATATAAATTTGGATTAAGTAAGCTATGATAAAGAGCTGTATAAAAGATGGTTAATTTTTTTTCACTTTTATCTTTAGCTGCTATTTTTGAAAGCTCTTTGTTCCATACGGATCGAGCATTACTTTTTGCAGATTCAAAATTTAGGTCTTTAAATTCGCTGTTTAAATTTTTGAGGGCACCAGCTGGATCAACTGCAGAGATAGCTATTTTTGTAGTAATTGTTTGATTTTGAGTTGTGTTAAAGCGAACGTATAGTTTGGTGTTTAAGCTTTTAAGTTTTTTAATTCCTTTTTTTAATTGATCGTTATCTGCTATTCCAGCCTCTATAAAAGGTGTGTCAAAAACTAAATGGAAATATAGCTCTTGTGATTTAGACCAAGCACTAGATTTTCTATAACCTTTAATTTCTCTGTCATTTACAATCTCTATCCAACTATCTAAAACCTTATCCCGATGTGTTAAATCTATGATGATGTTGCTTTTATTTCCTTTAGGATAGGTGAATTTATAGAGTCCATTTCTTAAACCTGTGGTTATTTCTGCTTTAATTTGATATTTTTCAAGAAAGGTAGTATAGTATCCGGGAGCAGCTTTTTCATTTTTCTTCAAAAATTCGGAAGCATAATCTTCTTTTTTGAATGCAATTTCACCGGTGGTAGGCATTAATAAAAAATCACAATAATCTGGAATTCCTGTTCCACTTAAATGTGTTTGAGAGAACCCATATACGATCTTGTCCGTGTAATGATAACCAGAACAGCCGTCCCAACCTTCTAATCGGGTATCGGGTCCTGGTTGAATCATTCCGAAAGGCAATGCAGGACCAGGGTAAGTATGTCCGTGGCCACCCGTTCCTATAAAAGGGTTTACGTATTTGGCATAATCATTAACTACTTGGGCATTCAAGCTAAGATGAATGCCGAATAAAAGAATTATAAAGAAGTGTTTTTTCATTAATCTATTTGCTTTTTCATACGTGAAAATGGGTAACCATTGCAACCTTTCCGAGGATTCTCTCTATCTACATTCTTTGCATTTAGAGCATCTTCTAGTGTAGCTGCCTTATATTCAGATAAACAAAATCCCCATTCATAGGGAGCCATATTTTCAAATTTAATAAAATCTATTCGGGTATAGAGACCTGGCTCGGTTTTATTTGCAGCGTCATTTTGAGCTAAAACATATTGTTCTTCAACATTCCATTTTATGATATTAAACTTCATACTAGGTTTTTGAATCCATATAGTATCGTTTATAGAATATTTTATACCATAATCGTCCATAAATTCGCCCTTAACAAATTCTGGACCTTTAATTATATTTTTGGAGATGTGTTTTGACGTTCCACATGCAGATAATAAGATTATTAAAGTAATTATAGGTAAGTATTTCATTGAAATATTATTTTAAAATGCTGACTAGTTTCTTAACGATATTAACATCTGTGATAGTAAAAGAATCTGTTAAATTGGTTGTGTTAATTAAATTGTTTTGCATCGTTAATTTTTTAAGACTGCTTTTTGCTGTGGTATGATAAGTAGTTGCATTCGTAATATCTTTTAGTGATTGTATATTTTCTGGATTAACACCACTTCCGGGCATAATTTCTATAGCATTAGCTGCTTGTTTAACTAATAGCTCGATTTGTTTTGCACCCTCTATTGCTGTAGACTGTCCGCCAGAAGTTAATACCCTTTTAATACCTAATTCAATTAAAGTATTTAGTGATTTAGGTAGGTTAGGGGTTCTATCAAATGCTCTGTGAAAGCATACTTCCATATTACCTGCTGCTTTTATTAAAAGTTGTGTATAATGCTCATGAATTTCATTGTTTTCATCTAAGGCACCAATAACAATGCCTGGGCATTTTAAATCTTTAAAAGCTATTATATCTTCCAACATTATATCAACTTCATGTTTAGAATATACAAAATTACCACCTCTTGGTCTTATAATTGGAAATATAGGAATGATAAGTTCGCTTACGCAAATTTTTACTTGTCCTATACTTGGGGTGGTGCCACCTTCTTCTAGATTATCGCATAATTCTACTCGATCAGCACCGCCCAATTGGGCTGCTAATGCAGAAGGATATCCGTTTGCACAGATTTCGAGCGTAAATGAAGAATTTAACACAAATATTAAGAGTAATAGCTTGTTCCTTTGATTATTAAGTCATTAGTTGTATTATCACATACAGCATAAGTAAAGCCTTGCTGAATGGCGTAAGCGCCATAATTTCCTTTTTTATCTAAAGCCAGAAATCCAACCTGAATATTTTTTGCAGTATTAGGTTTTCTTTTAATAATTCGCATAACTGCTTCTTTGCAGGCTTCTTCAGGACTATAACCTTGTCGCATTAATTCTACAACTAAGAAGCTACCTACATTTCGTACTACTTCTTCTCCAACACCTGTTGATGTAGCGCCTCCTACTTCGTTGTCGATATACAATCCGGCACCTATTATAGGGCTGTCACCAACTCGTCCGTGTAATTTATAAGCCATGCCACTTGTGGTACAGGCTCCAGACAAATTTCCAGAGGCGTCTAATGCAATCATACCGATGGTATCGTGATTGTACTGATTACCGGGAAGTTTTTGAGGAGCAACTTTATCATAAAGTTGATTTTCAATATTCATGACCGGCTCATATTTTGCTGTCTTTAACCATTCTTTCCAGGCCTTTTCGCTAGAGGGTGTGAGTAAATTTTCTTTTTTAAAACCTTGTTCTAACGCAAATTGAAAAGCACCAGCCCCGGCAAGCATTACGTGAGGTGTTTTTTCCATGACCAATCTGGCTACAGAAATAGGATGTTTAATGTGCTCCAAAGCTAAAACAGCGCCACAATTTCCATCCTGATCCATAATGCAAGCATCTAGTGTTACTTTTCCATCTCGGTCAGGTAAACCGCCGTATCCCACAGATTGATTACTTTCATCGGCTTCTGCAACCATTACACCTTTTTCTACAGCATCTAATGATTTGCCACCATCTTTTAAAACTGTCCATGCCGCCTTATTTGCCGCAACTCCGAAATCCCATGTTGAAATAACAATTGGTTTTCCTGCGTTCGTAGCAGCGCTAGGGGGAATTATTTGTGCTAAGCCAGATTTATTTACTGCTGCTAGGGTAGCAGTTAAGGCAGAACCTTTTATGAATTTTCTTCTATCAATCATTAGGAAATATTAAATTTATCAGCGTCTTTTAAAAATGGGAATTGTCTTCTAATCTTTACCAATTCTTCAAAATTAACACTAAAAGTATAAAGATCTTCATCTTCTGGTTTGTAATATATTGTATTTCCAAAAGGGTCTAAGCACATTGAATGACCGCTGTGGTATATTTCATTACCATCATGTCCAACTCTATTAACGGCAACAATATAGCTTAAGTTTTCGATGGCTCTTGCTGGTAATAATGCTTTCCAATGTGAAGATCTTCTGTCTGGCCAGCTTGCAACCAGTAATAGCATATCATAACTTTCGTCTACATTTCTCAACCAAACCGGAAAACGTAAATCGTAGCAAATTCCTAATCTAATTTTCCAGCCTTTCAAATTAACAATAAGTTGTTTATTTCCGGCTGTGAAGTTTTTGTCTTCATCTCCTAAGCTAAAAAGATGTTTTTTATCATAATATTGATAAGTCCCATCTGGCAACATCCATATTAATCTATTGTAATATTTATTGTCTTCTTTTATAATTAAACTACCAGTTACTACGCAATCCATTTTGTATGCAATGCTTTTCATCCATTGCATGGTTTTTCCGCCCATTTCTTCATGCTGATGTTCTACATTCATTGTAAAGCCGGTATTAAACATTTCGGGCAGAACAATTAAATCTGTTTTTTCTCTGATACCAGAACTCAATCTTAAAGAGATATTTTGCAAGTTTTTATCAATGTTTTCCCAGAAAAGATAAGCTTGAAATACCGTAATTTTTAGATTTTCGATTTGTAGATATCTAGGGTTTTCCATGTTTAATCAATTATATTTTCATTAATTGAGCTGCTGCTTTTTCTAATGTTTCATCTTTTTTTGCAAAACAAAACCTTATTAATTTATAATCTGTATTCCTTTGAAATAGAGCAGATACAGGTATACCTGCAACTTTATACTTCTTTATTAACGTTTCTGCAAATTTTACATCCGTTTCGTCAGAAACTCCTTCAAAGCTAACACATTGAAAGTAAGAACCATTACACGGTAATAATTTTAACCTTCCATTGTTTAATAGCCCTCTGAATAAGTCTCTCTTTTTTTGAAAAATAGCAGATATTTCATTGTAAGCACTCTTATTTTTTAAATAATCTGCTATGGCCCATTGTATAGGAGTATTAACGCTAAATACGTTAAATTGGTGTGTCTTTCTAAATTCCTTCATCAGATGAGCAGGAGCCAGACAATAACCAACTTTCCACCCCGTAGCGTGTAATAACTTACCAAAAGAAGCAATTATAAAAGATCGCTCTTTTAAATCGGGAAAGCAAGCTGTACTCAAGTGTTTAATACCATCAAAAGTGATATGTTCATAAACTTCATCACTGATTATTAATATATCTGTTCCTGCAGTAATACGCTGAAGTTCTTTAAAATCTTCTTCTTTTAACAGGGTTCCTGTTGGATTATGTGGGCTGTTTAATATGATTAATTTAGTATTAACAGAAATTAGTTTTTTTATAATCTGCCAATCAATTTTGAAATCTGGCGGCGTCATTTCATAAGTTTTAACTAAACCACCAAATAGCTTCACGGTAGGTCCGTAACAATCATAAGCAGGTTCAAAAATGATTGCTTCATCGCCCGGAGATATAATTGAGGCGATAGCTGTAAATATAGCTTGGGTACCTCCAGCGGTAACTGTTACTTCTGTATCTGGATCGTAGCTGATTCCATATAGATCTTCAAATTTTTCTGATATACGTTCTCTTAGACCCATTACACCAGACATAGGCGCATACTGATTGTGACCAGCAGTATAAGCTTTGTTAATAAGAGAAATTAATTTTGGATCGGTTTCAAAATCTGGAAATCCTTGAGCTAAATTAATCGCTTTATGCTCGGTCGCCATCTGGGACATGACGGTAAAAATATTTGTGCCAATTCCAGGCAGCTTTGAACTTAGTAAACTCATTATTGCTAATGTATAAAAAAACAAGTTTAGCCCCTAATTATTAATGTATTTCTTTTAATAGAAATATTTTTTTGCGACATTGTAACACCTAATCAACCGGCATGACATTCAACACAAAAGAAAGTAGACTTTTAATTATTTTATGTGTTTTGTTCGTGATGAACGCAATTATATCTGAATTTATAGGCGTAAAGATATTTTCAGTTGAAGAAACACTCGGTATTAGAAAGTTTGACATAAATCTATTTGGAGTGGAGGGTTTGTCTTTTAATATGTCGGCCGGCATTTTAACCTGGCCTATAATATTCGTATTAACCGACATTATTAATGAGTATTATGGTATAAAGCAAGTCCGATTTTTATCTGTTTTAACTGCTTTTTTAATCGCTATTGCATTTCTTGCTGTGGGCGGAGCGATATTATTACCAGGGTCTGATTTCTGGATGATTAGGGAACTGGGCGATAGACAATTAAATATGAACGATGCGTTTAATGCTATTTTTGGACAAGGATTATGGATCATAATAGGTTCTATTACTGCTTTTCTGGTAGCACAATTGGCCGATGTGTTGATTTTTCATAAGATAAAGAAAATGACCGGAGAGAAGTGGCTTTGGTTACGTGCAACAGGGTCGACAGTAGTATCTCAGTTAATTGATAGTTATGTGGTTATTTTTATAGCTTTTTATCTAAACCCTAATTATGATTGGAGTTGGCAAATGGTGGCTGCTTTAGGCTTTGTAGGCTATATCTATAAATTTATTGTGGCATTGTTATTAACACCTATTTTATATGTTGTACACACTATTTTAGACAGATATTTAGGCAAAGATTTAGCGGAAAAAATGCTTCGAGAAGCAGCTAAAAATTAATACAATGGTTTTATTTTATAAGGAAATTTTTCTGCATGAGTTAAAACCAAACCAAGAATATAAGAGTTAGAAGGAAAGGGTTGGAGGTTGGATTTTAATTCGTCTACATTATTGATTTGCTCATCGTTTAAATAACCCATCCCATAAAATTTCCCATTCTCTACTAATAAACAACTTTTTTCAGAAGCGTTTCTTCCTGAATCAATTAGCATGAAGTTTGGGCTGTTTTGATGAATGGAATCTAAAGCCTTTTCTACTAAGTTGTTATAATATTGCGATTCCTTCATGCAGCTGCATTCAGATTTATGTAATTTACATGAGTAATTGGATTTCGCTATCCCACATAAACGAGGACATAAATCATATAATTCTATAACTCTATTTAAAAAGTTTAATCCATTTAGAAGGTTATTAAAACTTAATAACGGTTGTACACCTTTGTTTCGTTTATCTATTCCTAATCTCAAATAACCATTTTGATCTACATAATCGTATAAACCATAGGTATGCTCATATTTCTTTAATGCCTGATTGTTTTCTGGCCACAGTTTCTTTATTTCTGTAGCTTCCAATATGAAAGCCATTAACTCAGTGCCGCACTGAGTTGATTCTATATAGTGTACTTTTTTAATAAAATCTTGTCGTTGTCTCGACGGATTATGACCAGAAAAATGGGTTAGCACTCTCTTTTTAATATTTATTGCTTTTCCAACATAAATAACTTTTCCTTTATTATCTTTAAAATAATAGACGCCGGGTGAGGTGGGTAAGGATAATATTTCTTCCTTATTAATATTAGGTGGTAATAAATGTTCTTTAGAGTTTTTCTTTACCATTAGAGAAATCTGATCATCTTTATCCAAGGCAATCAATTTTTCAAATAATATAGTAGTAGCATCGGCATCGCCACCGGCTCTATGTCTGTCTTTTATTTCAATATTAACTGATTTACATAGTTTTCCTAAACTATAACTCGGTAGTCCCGGAATTAATTTTCTACTTAAACGAACTGTACAAATTTTTTTACTATTTAAATTGTATCCTGCTATAGATAATTGATGCTTAATAAAAGAATAATCAAAATTAACATTATGGGCTACAAAAATTTTATCTTGGAGTAATTCAAATATTTTGCTGGAAACATCTTTAAACGCAGGAGCGTCTTTAACCATTTCATCTGAAATTCCAGTTAAAGCGGTTATATAAACAGGGATTTGTATTCTGGGATTAATTAAAGTAACATAACGCTCTATTAATTTTTCTCCGTCATGAATATTTATGGCAATTTCGGTAATTCCATTTGAAGACGGATGTCCCCCGGTTGTTTCGATATCTACAATCGCATATTGCATGTTCAAAAATATGCTAATTTTTTTAGTATTTATGTTTTTTTAAATAATTATTTTGAAGATATAAGATTAATTTGAGTAATATTATATTGCAAAAATTATTGACTTTAAATAATTTACATAAGATTAAGTCCTGATTTTCAATGAATGTGAACTTTATAGCATTGTCTATTCCAATATTTTTTATTTTAATTCTTATTGAATTAAGTTATTCGTTTTACAAGAAACTAGGTTATTATAGATTAAATGACAGTATCAGTAATTTAAGTCAGGGAACAGGACAACAGGTGGTTGAAATATTTATGAAGACTGCCTTATTTTTCGGATACAGTTACATTTATGCGCACTGGAGATTTTTCACAATAGAGACCAGTCTGCTGGTTTGGATACTATTGTTTATAGCTGTCGATTTTTTTTACTATTGGTTTCATAGAATGAGTCATCAGGTAAATGCTTTATGGGCTGCCCATATTGTGCATCACCAATCAGAAGAGTATAACTTAACGGTTGCATTACGTCAGTCGTGGATTCAAGGTTGGTTTTCCTGGATTTTTTATCTTCCGTTAGCTTTTTTGGGATTTGATCCTATTTTATTTCTAACAATTAGTTCTTTTGTAACCTTATATCAATTTTGGATTCATACAAAATCTATTAAAAGTCTAGGATTTTTAGAGTTAATATTCAATACGCCTTCTCATCATAGGGTACATCATGGGTCTAATCCTAAATATATTGATAAAAATCATGCAGGAACACTGATAATATGGGATAAGTTATTTGGTACTTTTCAAAAGGAAGAAGAAGAAGTATATTTTGGGATAACCAAGCCTTTGGCTAGTTGGAATCCGATATGGGCCAATCTTCATTATTGGAATGAATTAATAGTAACGGCGTCAAAAACTCCGGGTGTAAAAGACAAGATAAAATTATTTTTTATGCCTCCTGGGTGGCTTCCATTATCGATGGGAGGTAGGCAATTTGCGCCAGAAATAGACCCTGATAATTATTTTAAATATAATCCTGGATATTCTAAGTTACTTCCCGCTTATTTAATTGTGCAATTTATTGTCGGATTAGCTGGCGGATCTTTATTGATATTTTTTAGTGCTCAATTAGAAAGTGTACAATTAATATTTGGGGCTATATATGTAATTATTACGCTTTTAAGTTGCGGAGCTTTATTAGAAGAAAAGCAATGGTCATTTTATTTAGAGATATTTAGAATTATTAGTGGTTTATTAATTGTGCCTTTATTTAAACTAACTGAATATTTTGATGTTGTTATAGTTGTATTAATCTTTAACCTTATTTGGTACCTTTATATCTATCTTAAAAAGTATAAGAATGAAAACCAACAAATTACTTAGCCTAACTTTTTTTACTGTGTTTATTTTGCAATTATATGCAATTGTCACAGAAAATGAGCAGTTAAGAATCATCACTAAACCGTTAATTACCCTAGTGCTCTTTATGGGTATGGTTATTTTAAAACAGAATTTTGGCAGATTTAGAAGGCGAATAATGATAGGGTTGATATTTGCCTTAATAGGTGATGTATTGCTGATGTTGGATGGGGAGGAACCACTTTATTTTATTTTCGGACTGGTTGCTTTTTTAATCTGTCATTTGTTTTATATAAGTGCATTTAATTTAGATATGCAATCGGCACCAAATAGAAAAAACAAATACTTTGTAATAAGCTCTATAATCCTTGCCTTATTTTGCGGAGGTTTTTTCATGTATTTGCGTCCTTATTTAGGAGAACTTCAAATTCCTGTTTTATTTTATTGTTTTGTTATTACCATTATGGTGATGCTATCTGTGGGCAGATGGGGAAAAATAGAGAATAGTGGGGCACGAATGATCACCATCGGTGCTTTATTTTTCTTAATGTCGGATGGCTTTTTAGCTTATAATAAATTTGTCGTTCCGATAGAAAACTCAGGGGTAATCATTATGAGCACCTATATGCTTGCTCAATATTTTATCGTTATGGGCACAATGAATAGGGTATTGGTTAAAGATGATTTATTAACAGACGCGTCTTTTTAAATTATACCTACCTTTTTTATTATTTCTGAAAGAGTGAACATTCGTATTGAAGTCTGAACATAAAAAAAATATATCCGTTTACCTTCTGGTTATCGGAAATAAAAGTAAGGTATGAGAAAAGTATCAAAAAGTTTCGATGTTTCTATTTTGAGAAATGAAATCATAATTCAAGTTGCATTTGGATTAAATTATGTTTTACTGTTGTATAGTAAAGGTTTTATACAATTCTCAGGATGTTTCTCCATTGAACAAAATTCAGATCAAGATAATTATGATGAAGTTTACCCTGTTAAAAGTGATTTGGGATTGTTACAACTTTTAGAAAAAAAAATAACAAGTATTAGTTTAAATGAAAAAAGTAAAAAATTGAATTTGAAATTTGAGGATGGAATCTCTCTTTGTCTCATAGGGAATGAAAGATATGAATCATTCATTATTAAAAATGATAATTTTGAAATCAGAATTTAATACGATATAATGAAGAATTAAAACAGTCTTATAAAAATGATTATGGCATTTTTTATCAGGAGATTTAACATCTATTCCAATTTTAGATCTAGAACCTGATGATTGAAATCTGATGGATCTTCGGGCGGAGCAAATGAGAAGATTTAGTCTATATGCTTTTGTGTTCAACAAACCGATGGGGTGCTAGGTACGGAAGCTCCGAACAAACTATATTTCCACATAAATCAAGTTATCAACAATGCCGTTTATTGGTCATAATTTATTAAATTCGCAAGGTTAAAACAATCTGCACAACAAAGCAGTTGAATGAATAATAAAACTTATGGCTGAAGATATAGAGAATCAGGAAAATGATAAGATAATTCCAATCAATATTGAGGAGCAGATGAAATCTGCTTATATTGATTATTCAATGTCTGTTATTGTTTCAAGGGCTTTGCCTGATGTACGTGATGGATTAAAACCTGTTCATAGAAGGGTATTGTATGGTATGTTAGACCTTGGTGTTACCAGTAACAAACCGCACAAAAAATCTGCCCGTATTGTCGGTGAGGTTTTAGGTAAGTATCACCCGCATGGTGATTCATCGGTTTATTTCACTATGGTACGTATGGCTCAAGACTGGAGTTTACGTTATCCGATGGTTGACGGACAAGGTAACTTTGGTCACATAGATGGCGATAGCCCGGCAGCAATGCGTTATACAGAAGCACGTTTTTCCAAAATAGCGGAAGAAATGCTGGCTGATATAAATAAAGATACGGTCGATTTCCAGAACAACTTTGATGACTCGTTGCAGGAACCAACAGTTTTGCCTGCAAAAATACCTAGTTTATTAGTAAATGGTGCTTCAGGTATTGCAGTAGGTATGGCTACTAACATGGCTCCGCACAACTTAACAGAAGTTGTTGAGGCTACTGTAGCTTATATTGATAATAACGAAATTACCATACCAGAATTGATGAAATTTGTGAAAGCACCAGATTTCCCTACTGGAGGTATTATTTACGGATATTCTGGTGTTCAAGAAGCATTTGAAACCGGACGCGGTAGAATTGTGATGAGAGCTAAAGCTGAGATTGAGACGATCCGCGATCGCGAAGTTATTATTGTATCAGAAATTCCATATCAGGTAAATAAAGCTCAAATGATTGAGCGTACGGCAGAACTGGTTGGTGAAAAGAAAATTGAAGGTATCTCTAATATTAAAGATGAGTCGAATAAAGAAGGTATTCGCATTGTTTATGAAATAAAAAGAGATGCAAATGCTAGTATTGTTTTAAACAACCTTTATAAATTTACTGCGCTACAAACTTCATTCAGTGTAAATAACATTGCATTGGTAAAAGGTAGACCTCAATTATTAAACCTTAAAGACTTAATAAAATATTTTGTTGAACATAGACACGATGTTATTGTTAGAAGAACAAAGTATGAATTAAATGAAGCTGAAAAAAGAGCACATATTTTAGAAGGCTTATTAATTGCTTTAGATCATTTAGATGAAGTTATTAAGTTAATACGTGCTTCAAATACTCCAGAAGATGCCAGAACAGGATTGATGGAGAAATTTGGTTTATCCGATTTACAAGCTCGCGCAATTCTGGATATGACCTTGCGTAGGTTAACAGGACTGGAAAGAGATAAAATCAAAGAAGAATATGCAGAATTAATGACTCTTATAGAGCAGTTAAAATTAATTCTTTCTGATGAGAGCATGCGTATGCAGATTATTAAGGATGAATTAAATGAAATTGGTTCTAAATATGGTGATGAGCGCAGAACTACCATTGTTCATTCTGCGGAAGATATGAGCATGGAAGATTTCATTGAAGATGAAGAAGTAGTTATTACAATCTCTCATGAAGGATACGTAAAACGCACACCAGCAACTGAATATCGTGCACAGGGAAGAGGAGGAAAAGGAGCTAAAGGAAGTACTTCTAGGGAAGAAGATTTTATTGAACATTTATTGGTTGCTAGCAATCATAATTATATGTTATTCTTTACCGAGGCAGGCAGATGTTTCTGGTTAAGAGTATACGAAATTCCGGAAGGTACCCGTACAAGTAAAGGTAGAGCGATTCAGAATATAATAAACATTCCTAAAGAGGAAAAGATAAAGGCTTATATTAAGGTTAAAAATCTAAAAGATCAAGATTATCTTGAAAATAACTTTATCATTATGTGTACCAAAAAAGGTACTATAAAGAAAACTTCTTTGATGGCTTACTCTAGACCTAGAGCGAACGGAATTAATGCAATAAACATTAATGAAGGCGATCAACTAATAGAAGCGAATTTAACAACCGGCTCTAGTGAAATTATTATTGCTTTAAAATCGGGAAGAGCAATTCGCTTTAACGAAGAGAAAGTTAGACCTATGGGGCGAACCGCTACAGGTGTGAGAGGTGTAACGTTAGCACATGAGAAAGATGAAGTTGTAGGAATGATTGCTATAGACAATAAAGAAGCGACTATTTTGGTTGTTTCAGAAAAAGGTTATGGCAAACGTACTGACTTAGACGATTATCGCGTTACTAATAGAGGTGGTAAAGGTGTTAAAACTATAAATGTAACCGATAAGACCGGTGAATTGGTGGCAATTAAGGATGTAACAGATGCAGAAGATTTAATGATTATTAATAGATCAGGCATTGTTATTAGAATTGCAGTAGCAGATTTAAGAGTAATGGGTAGAGCAACTCAAGGTGTTCGCTTAATTACACTTAAAGGAGATGATGAAATAGCCTCTGTTGCAAAAATAGAGCATGAAGAGGAAGAAGAAGAAATTGAAAATATTTCAACAGATCCAAATAACTCTGAACCTTCTACAGATAATAATTCTGATACAGAAGAAGCAGGGAATGAATAATAACTATATTAGTATTTAGAAAATTTTTAAAAAAATGAAAAGATTAATTTGGAGTATTGTTTTAGTAAGTTCGATAACAACGGGTTATGCTCAAAAGAATGAGGTTAGTGAAGCAAAGAAAAAATGGGGTGTATACCAAATTGTAATGAATCAGTCACTAGATAAACAATTAACTTTATTAAATGAAGGTATAAAACATACTGATCTAGCAATTGTGCACGATAAAACAAAGGATTTGGCAGAACCTTGGTCATTAAGAGCTTTATTCTCATCTTCTATAGCAGTTGTTGATACAAATGATTTAGATAATGCAAAGAAATATAAAGTGATAGCCGACGAAGCTATAGCTAAAGCTACTGCGTTATCTCCAACTAAAAACGATTTAGAAAATATTGAGACATCTAAATTAAATTTGGAAACCTATTTTAGAAACACAGGATTTTTGGCGTATGGTAAAAAAGATTATAAGACTGCCTATGAAACTTTCTTGAAGATAGTTACTGATAACCCTCAAGATACATTAATGTATGGCAATGTGGCGCTTACGGCAGCCCAAAATGAAAATTATCCTGTAGCTATTGAATATTATAAGAAAGCGATTGCATTAGACGTTCCTCAAGCTAAAGAATACTATCAGGAGATCTTTAATATCAATATGCAATTTATGAAAGATACTGTTGCTGGATTAGAGTTGCTTCGTGAAGCAACTGCGAAGTATCCTGATGAAATTTATTTCATCGCTAATGAAACAGATATTCATATGAATAATAAGGATTTTGATAAAGCTTATTTATTATTAGATAAGTTAATTGAGAAAGATCCAACCAACATCATGTTCGTTAGAATCAAAGCAGACACTTATTTTAACCAAGCGTTTGATGCACAAGAGGAAGTTAGAAGATTGGAAGATGCTAAAAAGTTTAAAGAGGCAGATGAGATGATAAAGAAAAAAGAAGAATATTTAAACAAAGCTTTACCATTGTATCTGAAAGTAGAAGCTGATAACGCTGAAGATCAAGAAGTGATTAAGTTAATTAGAAATGTGTATTTTGCTTTAGGAAACAATGCCAAGGTTGAAGAATACAGTAAAAAGATTAAAACTCCGTAATGGAAATATAAAAATAATGGAAGAGGGGAGTAACCCCTCTTTTTTTTTGACTAAATTTGTAAGAAAATAATCTCTACATGGAAAAACGTAGCTTTTTTATATTGTTATTCCTGATCATAAGCTTGAATAATGTATCTTTTGCGCAAAATATTCAGGTAAAAGCAGCTAGAAACGCAGTTGCTAAAATTGAGGTTAGTGCTCAAAAGAATGAACCTGTGGCCAATCAAATCAACCTCATAAAAGAAGGGTTAAAAGCTGCAGAGGCCGCAAAATTAAATAGAAAAACGCGAAATTATGGTGAAACTTGGGCACTTTTAGCTTATTTATATGCATATCAAGCCAATTTAGAAGAAGGCGATGTGGGTGAAAGCTTGTTGATGAAATCACAATCTATTTTAGATACTGCTATAATTCGTGACAAAGAACAAGTAAACTTAAAATATATAAATGCAGCTAAGCATAACATTGTTCAAAAGAAAGTTAAATTAGGAAATTTGGCGTTTAGAGATAAGAATTACGAATCTTCACTTTCTATATTTAAAGATTTAAGTAACTCTTTTCCAAGTGATACCTTATATGCGCTAAATGGAGCAGTTTCTGCAATTTTTATGCAACGTAATTTCGAGGCATTTAACCTAATGAAGCGTGCTGCCGATCATAAAGTTTTAAATGTTTCTGTATATCAATTTTTAGGAAATTGGTACGCTGCACGTCAAGAAATAGATAAATCTATTCAGATATTTGAGCAAGGTTTAAATTTAAATCCAGGAAACTTACTTTTAAATAATGAGTATATTAATGTATTATTAAATAATCGAAGATTTTCTAAAGCTACAAATGCTCTAAAAATTGCGCTTGCAGCAAATCCTAATATAGATCGTTTACATTATATGGATGGCTATATTCATCAGCAAAATGGAGATTTTAAATCAGCCGAATTAGCTTTCGATAAAGCAATTGATTTGAATGGATATTTTTATGATGCTTATTTTCAATTGGGATTATTGAAAATAGATGAGTTTAAAGCAAAAAAAGAAAGAAGCTTATTATACGAAGCTGAATATAATATTCAAAGAGCCTATAATTTAAAACCTAATAATAAAGATGTTATAAAGTTGTTAATCGATATTAATACTTATAACAATAATATGGTTAAAGTTAAAGATCTTACCAGAAAATTGGAAGAACAATAACTTACTACTAATAACGATCTATTACTGATTTTAGCTCACCGCGTTGTTTAAATAGGGATGTTATTGCTTTTAACTTAACATAATATTAATTATAAAACATTCAAATATTCGTAATCTTTTAGCTTTATTGCTATTTACAAGAACTTTGTTTGTTTATTTGCATCATGCATATTCTTTTAATTGAAGACGACATTACACTGAACAGAAATATATCAGAAGCTTTAAAAGCCGAAAATTATTCTGTTTTTTCTTTATATGATGGTTCTTTAGTGGAACGAAAAACAAAAAAAGAATATTTTGACTGTATAATTCTGGATGTAAATTTACCTGGTAAAAATGGTTTTGAGCTCTGTAAAGAAATCCGTAAATATAATACAGAAACCCCGGTAATATTTCTTACTGCATTTGCAGATATAGACGATAAAATTGAAGGTTTTAACGCTGGAGCTGATGATTATATCACAAAACCTTTCTTTATGCGTGAACTCATTATACGTATAGATAATCTTATAAAGCGTCAGACAAGTAAATCAACAAAAAATACATCTACCCCCATTTATTATGATGATATAATACTTGATATTCCACAAAAGAAAGTATTTAGAAACGGTGTAGAAGTTATATTAACACCCAGAGAGTATAATATTTTGTTAAAGTTGATGCAGCATGCTGATGAAATTGTTTCAAAAAATGAGCTTATTAAGGCTATATGGGGACAATCATTAGATTTTAACACAAATACCATAGAAGTATACATCAACTTTCTTCGTAATAAACTGGATAAACCATTTGGTAAAAACACGATCAAAACCAAAATTGGATACGGATATTATTTACAAGCGGAATGAATATACGCAACAAGATCTTACTTTCTTTTTCTGCAAGCTCTATCTTATTAGTTGGAATCGCTTTCTTTATCGTTTATTGGCTTTTTTCAAGATATAGAGAGGAAGAATTTCAACAACTACAGAATCAGAAAATAAATTATACGATAAAATTAGTCGACCGATTTAAAAAAGAAAGTGCCGAGATCTCTTATATATTAGATGCCCAGGATATACATGACTTCTACGACGAAAAACTATTAATTTTTGACAACAACAAACAACTTATTTTTTCAAGTTTAGACTCACTTGATATTATTAAAAGAAAGGATATTATTAATGAGTTGTCTCCTACTACCCGATGGATCGAAACGAAAGAAGGAGATTACGATCTTATAGGCGTCTATGCCGAATTAAATAAAATCAGTTATTATGCCATAAGCAAAGCTTACGATGCCGTAGGATATGATAAGCTTAATTTTCTTCAAAGGATATTGATTATTAGTTATTTCTTAATCATCATTATAATTGTATTTATATCACTTTATTTAGCCAACAATTTATCTAAACCAATTAATCGGCTGGCTTTTTTGTTAGGCAGATATAATTTCGATGAAGAAGAAAACAAACCCTTGGAGAATGAAACAACTACAGAAGAATTACAATATCTTACTGCTCGTTTTAATGAGTTATTGCAACGCACAAGTGAAGTATTTTCTTTCCAGAGAAACACAGTTAATCACATCTCACATCAATTAAAAACGCCCGTTTCTGTGCTGGTTTCTGAATTAGAGAAAATGCAGCAACAGGATCATATTGACTTAATTAAGGAAGATCTTAAAATACAAACACATAGAGCCAAGTCATTAGGAGATATTATTTCAATTTTACTAGAAATAGCTAAGATCGAATCTGGAAAAAATCTTCATAAACAAGTTATACGCTTAGATGAGATGGTCTTTGATTTAATAGATCATTTTAAACTATTATATCCTGATTTTACTTTTAATCTTCACTTTAAACCAGAGTTGTTTACAGAAAATCAAATGCAGGTTAATGGAAATGAATTATTGCTAAAACAATCTCTGGAAAATCTCTTTCATAACAGTATCATATATTCAACCAATACAGAAGCTGTTGTTACTATAGATACATCTCAGAATGAAGAAATTAAAGTAATTGTTATTAACGATGGGAAAGTCATCTCTCATGACGAACAAAAGTTCTTATTTCATTATTTTTTTAGAGGAGAAAATAGCGTTGGAAAGTCGGGGAATGGGTTGGGACTCGTATTAGCACAAAAGATTGCGCATTTGCATGCGGGCAGTATCTCCTACTCTATTCTGGACAATAAGAATATTTTCTCATTAACCCTTCCGACCCAAAAGCCTGATTTAAGCTAAAATTTATCTTGTTTAAGGTGTTTTTAAGGTGAATAAAAAGACTTTTGCGCATCAATTTAAATAATGATGTGTCGAAAATTATTAGTCTTTTTTTTATTATTCATTCAATCTTTTGCGCTGTTTTCTCAAGATACGCTAAAATATACCCGTCAACAATCTGAGGCTATTTTTTTAAAAGAAAATCTAGTTTTATTGGCCGAGAAACTAAATATACCTAAAGCACAGGCAGCTGTACAACAGGCAAAACTCTGGCCTAACCCTACCCTTACTTTCGACCAAGTAAATTTGTGGGCTACCCAAGCCCAAACTGGTGGCCAGCAAACCGCTCCTCCTTTATGGAATGGATTTGGGAAAAATCAACAATTTGCATTAGAGATAGAGCAATTAATAGAAACAGCCGGTAAACGTAAAAAACTATTAGCACTAGAACAAGTAAGTGTAGATAAAGCCGAGCAATATTTCAACGACGTATTACGCAATCTTAAAACCGAGTTTAGAAGACAACTAACTGATCTTCAATACACACAATTACAGCAAGCTATTCTTAATCAGCAATTAATTTCTATTCAGCAAATAACCAATTCGTATGAAAAGCAGGTTCAACAAGGTAATCTATCGAAAAACCAATTGGTACGCCTTAGGGCTCAAATGCTAGAAATTACACAAGATGTTAACAACTGGAAAATGCAAAACTATGAGCTTCAAAGTAGTTTAAAAACACTTATGCATTTGCCGCCATCGTACATATTGGTAGTAGAAGATGACGATTTCGATAGTCTAAAAAAAGAGCATGAGTTGCTAAATATTAACGACTTATTACTAAAAGCGAAAAATATGCGCCCCGATTTTCAGTTAGCAAAACTGGATGTGATTTATAATGATAAACTATATCAATACGAAAAGGCTAAAAGTATTCCTGATTTGTATCTGAAAGGAAATTATGATAGAAATGGTAGCACTATGTTAAATTTTGTTGGTTTTGGTGTGGCAATAGACCTGCCTATTTTTAATCGAAATCAAGGAAACATTAAAATAGCCGAACTGGGAATGCAACAATCCATGTTGCAAAGTGAAAATGCAGAACGTATAGTAGAAAATGAACTTGTAAAGGTTTATCAAAATTATTTAACAGCAATCGATTTTAGAAAACAAATTGATACTAATTATATACAAGATTTAGATGAAATACTGAATGCGTATACCCGAAACTTTAAGCAACAAAACATCTCAATTGTCGAATACATAGATTTTTTAGAAGCTTATCTGGAAAATAGAAAAAGTATACTAGAAGCCGCAAAAACAGTAAAAAATACAGCAGAGGAACTAAATTATACTGTTGGAACAGATATCATAAATCCATAAACACGTACTATAATTTCAAAAAATGATGAAGATAAAGTTATTCGCTATTAGTTTTATTCTGGTATTCAGCATATCATCCTGTAAAGAAAAGATTCAGGAACCAGTTAAGATAACAGCACCATGCATTCCACAAGATTTTAAATCAAAGATTAAAATAGAAACAATAGAATCTATTCCGGTAACAGAAAGCATCCATTTAATGGGTGGTGTTGAAACCAATCCCGATAAAGTGGTTGAATATGTGAGTTTAGTTAAGGGTATAATTGCAAGTGTGTACTTTTCATTAGGTGATGCTGTTCAAAAAGGACAGGTATTGGCCGAACTTCGTAGCACTGAACTAAGCGCTTTACAATCACAAAGTGCTTCAATAGACGCAGAGATACAAACTGCACAAAGAAGTTTAGAAGCAACCCAATCTATGCATAAAGATAAGTTGGCTTCCGACAAAGATTTATCCGAAGCTCAGAGTCGTTTACGGTCTTTAAATTCAGAAAAACAAAGAATAGATGCAGATCTTAGTTTATTTAGTGCCCATGTTGGAAAGGGTGTTTTTCAGTTAAAAGCTCCGGCATCAGGAACTATTACGAGTAAGTCTATTAATGCCGGAATGCAGGTTTCGGATGAAAGTGGAGTCTTATTTACAATTGCGGCTTTAGACAATGTTTGGGTAATGGCAAATGTATATGCTAGTAATCTTCAATCTGTCCAATCAGGAATGGATGTTGAAATATCTACGCTTTCCTACCCTGGCGAAATATTTAAGGGAAAAATATCGGTTTTATCGCCGGTAATGGATGAACATGAAAAAGTATTAAAAGCAAGAATAGAACTTAGTAATCCAAATTACAAATTAAAACCGGGAATGCTGGTTGATGTAAATGCACTGAAAACCCAAAATCGCAATGCTAATGCCGTCCCGCTCGAATCGATTATCTTCTCTGATAATAATAACTATATAGTCATTTATGAAGCTGATTGCAAATTATCTATCCGAAAAGTAAATATAATTGCGCAAAATAATCGCCATTATTACATAGATGATAGCGTTAAATCAGGAGAAAGAATAATTACTCAAAACCAGTTGTTAATTTTTGAACAATTAAAAAATTTTGAACACTAAGGAGAAGTCATGACAAAGTTTATACAAAATATCATAGCATTTTCTCTTAAAAACTATATTATAGTTTTTTTTCTTACCTTTTTATTGATGGTGTGTGGCATCATTAGTTATATACATACACCTATTGAAGCCTATCCCGATGTTACCAACACCCGTGCGCGTATTATTACACAATGGCCGGGCAGAAGTGCCGAAGAAGTAGAAAAATTTGTAACACTACCCTTGATGAAGGAAATGAATACCATTCCTAAAAAATCAGAAGTACGTTCTATATCTCTATTCGGCTTATCGGTTGTTACTGTATTATTTGATGATGATGTAACGGACTTTTATGCGCAACAATATGCATCAAATAGATTGCAATCTTCCAGTTTACCTGATGGAGCAGATGCAGAGATAGAGCCTCCTGCAGGTGCAACGGGTGAAATATTCCGTTATGTTATAAAAAGTGAACGACCTATTAAAGAGTTAACGGCAATACAGGATTGGATGATTGAGCGCGAATTGGTAGCTGTACCCGGAATTTCAAATGTGATTAGTTTTGGAGGAGAAGAAAAAATTTATGAAATAAAAATTAATCCCACAGAACTCGCAAATTATGATTTATCTCCGTTAGATGTATATGAGGCAGTTTCAAAGAGTAATGTGAATGTTGGTGGAGATGTAATTGAAAGAGGCAATCAGGCTTATGTAGTAAGAGGTGTTGGTTTACTTAGTAAGTTAGAAGATATAGAAAATATCTTAATCAAGGTAAAAGAGAAAACACCCATATTGGTAAAAAATGTAGCGCGTGTTGAGATTGCAGCAAAGCCCCGTTTAGGTCAAGTAGGATTACAAGAAGACACTGATCTTGTACAAGGTATTGTGATGATGCTTAGAGGAGAAAATCCCAGTGATGTAATTCCAAAATTAAAAGAAAAAATTGCAGAACTTAATAATAATTTACTACCTAAAGATGTTAAAATAGTTCCTTTTATAGATCGTACGGAACTTGTCGATGCCACAGTAAGCACAGTCAGTAAAAACTTGATAGAGGGCGTTTTATTTGTTTCTATTGTTGTATTCATCTTTCTATTCAACTGGCGCACAACACTGATTGTAGCATCGGTAATTCCGCTTGCATTCTTATTTGCTATCGTAATGCTACGTATACAAGGTTTGCCGGCAAATCTTATCTCACTAGGAGCTATCGATTTTGGTCTGCTTCTGGAAGGAACATTGGTAATAGTTGAGACAGTCTTCGTCTCTATGGAGCGAAAAGCCCACCGTGTTGGAATGGAGAAATTCAACTTAATGAACAAGTCCGGATTAATAAGGCGAAGTGCTGGTAGCGTAGCCGGGTATATCGTATTTGCACAAATTATTTTAATTGTTGCGTTGATACCTATTTTTTCGTTTCAAAAGGTAGAAGGTAAAATGTTTTCTCCATTGGCATTCACATTGGGTTATGCCTTATTAGGCTCATTAATATTAAGCATCACATATGTGCCTGTAATGTGTAAGGTTTTAATGACTAAAAACATTCGAGAACGAGAGAATTTTATATCAAAATTTTTCAAAAAGTACTTGTTTGAATTATTTCTATGGAGTAATAAATATAGAAAATGGGTTATTTCATTTTTTGTAGCTCTAATTATATTATGTGGTATAAAATTCATGTTTTATGGCTCTGAATTTATTCCCAAATTAAATGAAGGTGCTTTATATGTCCGCGCTACCCTACCCAATAGCGTAAACTTGGCAGAATCAGTTCGCTTGGCAGAGGAAATGAAATCTAAGATAAGAGATTTCAAAGAAGTGAAGTTTGTTTTAAATCAGGTTGGCCGACCAAATGACGGCACCGATCCTACCGGTTTTTTTAATATTGAATTCCATATTCAACTTTTTCCGGAGAAAGAATGGGAAAGAAAATTAAATAAAGACGGTCTAATTAATGAGATGAGGCAGTCTTTAGAAAGTTACCCGGGTATTGTATTTGGCTTTAGCCAGCCCATACAAGACAATGTTGAAGAATATGTGGCCGGTGTTAAAAGTTCGTTGGTGGTTAAAATTTTTGGAGACGATTTGTTTCAACTGGAAGATTATGCAACTCAGGTAGCTAAAAGTTTAAAGGATGTTAAGGGGATTGAAGATTTGAATGTTTATCGCAATATTGGGCTTCCGGAATTAAGACTACAACTTCACGATCATAAAATGGCTCGGTATGGCATTGATATTGCCGCTGCTCAAGCAGTAATAGAAATGGCTATAGGCGGTAGAGCGGCCACATCGTTTTACGAAAATGATAGAAAATTTGATGTACGCATTCGTTTCGAAAAGCAATACAGAGATAACGATGTAAAAATAGGCGATTTAATGATCCCTACAGAAGATGGTAAAAAAATTCCTTTAAAAGAAATTGCAACAATAAGCTATATAACCGGACCCACATTTATTTATAGAGAAGGCAGCAGCAGATATATTGCCGTTGGATTTAGCATTGAAGGGCGTGATTTAGGCAGTACTATTGCGGAGGCTAAAGCCAAGGTTTCTAAAGAAGTGGACATTCCGGGTAATCATAAAGTAGAATGGGCCGGAGAGTTTGAAAGTAAAGAAAGAGCATCTCAACAATTAGCAGTAATTGTACCTGCAGTGCTGATTCTTATTTTATTCTTATTGTATTTCAATTTCGGAACGGTTAAAGACACATTAATTGCAGCAAGTACCATTCCTTTTGCCTTTATAGGTGGCTTTTTATCTCTATGGATGACACAAACCATATTTGGAATATCTGCAGGAATCGGATTTATTATTTTATTTGGTGTAAACACCATTAATAGTATCATTCTGATAGCGGTAATGAAAGAAAATATGCAGAAACACAATCTCTCAGAAGCCATATCTGAAGGCGTATTCAGCCGTATTCGACCTATTGTAATGATTGCCTTAATGGGGTCAATGGGGTTGTTACCAGCAGCTCTGTCAACCGGAATGGGTTCAGAAATACAAAAGCCATTGGCTATAATGATTGTAGGCGGTTTGTTAATATGTATGATTTTAGCCCTTACTGTATTACCACAGGTTTTCTATTTGGCTTATAGAAAAAACAATAAAATATAACTGTCCTGCTTTTTAATTAAGGATCAATAATTGGCTAATTAAATTACGCCAATTATTGATTTCTTTAAATTTGCTTATTCAGACATAATATTATATCTTCTGCTAAAATAGATTATCCATCAATTGGACAAAGGATTTACAATTATTTAAAACTGAAGATTTTTGTGAAAGTCAGCTTTACGCATTACATCCTACTATTAGCTATTAAATTTAAAGGACTTAAAAAGATCTTTAGCGAATACCCTATTAATTATAAAAAGCTCCGCAATGAAAATGTTTATATGCCTAAAAATCGCTTTTTAAATAAAAAAGGGCGTATGAGTACTTTTACTTTACTCAATTCAACAATAACAGAAATAAAAGGAATAAATCAGCCTAATAAATTATTAATATTTATACATGGCGGGGCATTTATTTCTGGTCCGGCACAACATCATTGGAACGCAGTTGAAAAAATAGTTAAACAAACACCTTATACAATTTGGTTAGTCAATTATCCCAAAGCACCTGAATATAAAATTTCTACTATTTCACAAAATATTGATGAAATATACGATTATGCCTTAGAGAGATTTAAATCCAACGATATTTCAATTATGGGCGATTCTGTAGGAGGTACATTAACCATTGCGCTTATTCAACGTTTACTAAAGATTGATAAAGCATTGCCCCATAGTTTGGTATTAATTTCACCAGTTATGGATGCTACGCTTTCAAATCCAGAAATAACTGAAATAGATAAATTAGATCCAATGCTTTCTATAAAAGGCGTATTAAGTGCTAAAGAAATGTGTGCAGAAAATAATAATCTACAAGATGTTTCTATTTCTCCTATAAACGGGGAATTTGAGAACTTCCCAAAAACATTGCTATTTACAGCTCAACACGATATAACTTATCCCGATCAAAAAAGATTAGTAGAAAAATTTAACAACGCCAACGTACCTTACCATATAGTTGTAGGAGAAAGAATGCCTCATATTTGGCCACTTCTTCCGGTTATGAAAGAAGCAAAATTATCTTTCAACAGCATTGTGAATCACTTGCTTAAACAATAAACAAACTAAATGATGTTTGTTCAAAATAAATATTTGCAACATTGTTGCATTATTTAATCATAAGCTCTAAATTCGCAACCCTCTCCTTTTGTAGATATATAATCTTATTGGATAAGAGTCTAAATTTATGAGACAATCTAAATCTGCCGTTGGCTTTATATTAGTTACTTTATTGATAGATTTTACAGGCTTCGGAATTATTATTCCGGTTTTACCAAGTCTTATAGAATCTTTTACCGGTGGCTCTACTGCTATTGCTGCAATTTATGCAGGTTGGCTTACTTTATCGTACGCGGTCGTACAATTTTTATTTGCCCCTATTTTAGGCGGACTAAGTGATAAGTATGGCCGTAGACCTATACTTCTATTTTCATTATTTGGTTTGGGGGTCGATTATCTATTCCTAGCTTTTGCTCCGTCTATATTCTGGTTATTTGTAGGGCGTATTATTGCCGGTATTGCAGGAGCTAGTTTTACTACTGCTCAGGCATATATTGCCGATATTAGTACCCCCGAAAAACGCTCTCAGAATTTTGGTATGGTTGGTGCCGCTTTTGGAGTTGGCTTTATTATTGGGCCTATTATTGGTGGTATTTTTAGTCAGTACGGAACAGAAGTTCCCTTTCTAATTGCTGCCGGATTATCTTTAATAAATTGGTTGTATGGTTACTTCATTTTGCCAGAATCGTTACCTAAATCGAGACGTAGAAGTTTTGAATGGAAAAGAGCTAATCCGATAGGTTCGTTCATGAATATATCTAAATATAAAGGTATGGCGGGTTTGTTATTAGCTTTGTTTTTATTGTATTTGGCAAGCCATGCGGTACAATCTAACTGGGCTTTTTATACACAGGAAAAGTTTAACTGGACGGAAGCAAACATAGGTTATTCACTTGGGTTTGCAGGTATTGTTGTCGCTATTGTTCAGGGCGGGTTAATTCGAATAATTATTCCAAAATTGGGTAACAAAATTTCAGTTTATATAGGTTTAACATTTTATATCATAGGTTTTACTTTGTTCGGACTAGCAAATCAAGGCTGGATGATGTACGCTTTTATGATTCCTTACGGGTTAGCTGGCATTGCTGGTCCGGCTATTCAAGGAATTATTTCTAATGAAGTTGCAGCAGATAGTCAGGGAGAAATGCAAGGTTTATTAACTGGATTAATGAGTTTAGGCGCTATAATTGGTCCTTGGGTAATGTCTCATATATTTGCACACTTTATTGATGAGCGAAATGCAATCTATTTTCCTGGTGCTCCTTTTATGCTAGCCGCTTTCTTAACCTTTGTAGGCTTAATCTTTTGTATGCGTAGTTTAAGAAAGTTTGTTCCTAAAAAAGCCGGAGCAGACGGAATTATACAAAATCACTAACTATAAAAGTTCATTTGCTAAGTTAGCCAGTTCACTGCGTTCTCCTTTTTGTAAGGTTATATGCGCATACAGCGGATGAGATTTCGCATTTTCGATTAAGTAAGATAGTCCGTTACTTTCTGCATCTAAATATGGCGTATCTATTTGATAAATATCTCCTGTGAAAACGATTTTGGTATCAGCCCCTGCTCTTGAAATTATTGTTTTTATCTCGTGAGGTGTTAAATTTTGTGCTTCATCTACAATAAAGAAAATTTTTGCCAATGTTCTACCTCTAATAAAAGCTAAGGGTGTAATGGTGATTTTTTCTTGCTCTACTAAACTGTCTATCTTAAGACGCATCTCCGAGTTGTGTACATACTGCTCTTTAATAAACTTTAAGTTATCCCATATGGGCGACATATATGGATCAATTTTAGATTTTATATCTCCTGGTAAATAACCAATATCCTGATTGCTGAGAGGTACTACCGGCCGTGTAACATAAATTTGTCTAAAATTTTTTCGTTGTTCCAATGCGCAGGCCAGCGCAAGTAATGTTTTTCCTGTTCCTGCATTTCCTTGTAGCGTAACTAACTTTATATCAGGGTTAAGCAGCGCATGCATTGCAGCTTGTTGCTCATAGTTTCGAGGTGTTATGTTAAATACTTTGACCTTTTCTATGAAAGCGGCTTGTTTCTTGGAAAAGTTATAAAATACAGGAATTGTGCTCCGTTTGTTTTTTAATAAGTAAAAATGATTTTGATTTACGCTGTCTAACGGTGCAACATCTATAGTTTTATCAGCTTTAAGTGCGCTTATATAATGTTCATCGCTATTTTTTAATGTTGTGATACCGGTATAAAGTTCTTCTGCATTTTTAATCTTTCCGGTTTCATAATCTTCAGCATTTAAACCTAAAGCTTTAGCTTTTAAACGTAAGCATATATCTTTAGATACTAAAGTAACTTTAGCTTTAATATTTTCTTGTTTTAAAAAAAGCGCAGCATTTAATATTTTATGATCTATTTTTTCGGAACCTAAAATTTCTTCTGCATCTACTTGTGTTTTTTTTTCATGAACAATAATCTTAAATCTTCCAGGTTCAACGTCAGAAAATGAAATCCATTGATTAATTAGCTTATTTTTAGATAGATCTTCAATTAATCTGATAAAAGATCTCGCCTCAAAGTTTCGGTTGTCATTTCCATTTTTAAGATTATCTAACTCTTCTAAAACTTGTACCGGAATAGCTACGTCATGTTCCTGAAAATGATGAATAGCTCTATGGTCGTATAACAGTACCGAAGTGTCTAGTACAAATATCTTTCTGCTTCCTAATTGTTTCTTATTTCCTTTAGCGACCATATTAGTAAAATTAAGCAATTTAACAACCAAATTTCAGTATAAGATCAAAATTGTTTAAAAAGCAAAACGGAGCCCTTTTTCTTGCGAACAGGTGCTCCGTTTTAACCTTAAGAAAACCGTAATTTTCTAAAGGAAATCAATTCGTTTCGTCTCTTCTATCACTTTGTGTGATGCTCTTTGCAGAGATACATTTGGTGAACTTAAGTCTTTAAAAATTCCATAGAATCATTTAAAAAATCTTAAGCTTCTGATTTTAGTTATACTTTTTTAAAAGACAATAATTAAACTGAACTTTTAAGTTATACAAGCGAACCTGATAACTGGTAATAACTTATTAAATTCATGAAATACTTTCCTTTCGGTAGTTGTTTCATTTTTGAACTTAATCAGATTTTCAAAGTACTTCGTTATTGATATATTCTAAGTTAAGCACAACATGGATTTTTAGCAAATTTATTAATGTGTTTTTATTAACAACTTATTAACCAATTATTTAAGGTTATAAACACTTTGTTTTTCTTAATATGTTACCTATATATAGCAGATTAAAAGAAAACAATATTGTTTTAATAACTTATCCACAATTACAATAACGAATTTTCTAACATTACGTGGTGTATACCATTGATAATGAAACCAGTAATTCTTCCTAAAATTTAATTGAACATATCTTTTTTGTTATAGAAACATAAGCTTAAATTTGTTTATGCCCTTAAAACCCATTCGTACGGTTAATGACTTTTTACTAAGCACTTATTTTGCAGATGGATTGCGTATAACCTTTGGTGTGTTAACCCCTCCTCTACTTCTGGCGCAGTTTGGTCACTTCGAAATAGGAATGGCTTTAGCACTAGGGGCTTTATGTGTAAGCGTGGCTGATAGTCCAGGTCCCATTGTTCACAGGCGCAATGCGATGATTATAACAACGGCGCTTATTTCTATATTTTCTTTATTAACAGGACTCACTAATAACCATCCGGTATTTAGTGGTGTATTTCTAACCCTTGCTACATTTGTTTGCTCCATGTTTTTAGTTTTTGGGGTTCGCGCTGCAGCTGTAGGAACTGCAGTATTGCTGGTTATGGTGTTAAGTATAGATGATATCAGAGGTTGGCAAGATGTGCTGTTACAATCGTGCTATCTCTTGACAGGTGGCACCTGGTACACTTTGTTAAGTTATTTAGTCTATAGAATAAGACCTTTTAGAATGGTTCAGCAGGCTCTAAGTGATTCCATTTATGAAGTGAGCGATTTCTTACGGGTGAAGGCAAAATTTTATCATGAAGGCGTTAATTATCAGGAGACGTACGACGAGCTCATGAAGCTACAAGTAGTAGTGCATGAAAAACAAGAAGCTGTTCGTGAAATGCTTTTCAAAACAAGGGAAATTGTAAGAGATTCTACTCCTGAAGGACGTTTTTTATTGCTTGTATTTGTAGACATGGTAGATTTATTCGAACAGGTAATGTCTACTTATTATAATTATAAAAAATTACACGATCAATTCGACTCTGTAGGAATACTTAAAAGTTATGAAAAGGTTATTTTAGAATCCTGTTTGGCATTAGATGAAATTGCATATTCATTAAAAACCGGAGGTGTACCTCAGCTTAATTCTACATTAAAAGATGAAATTGCGTTACTAAAAGAAGAAATTTTAGAATTAGAACAAAATAATAAAGACGGGAAAATTACTACGCTCGGTATTATAGCTCTTAAAAACATCGAAATTAATCTGGAGAATATTCTTTCCAGAATTAATACTATTAACAGTTATTTTAATGAAGACGATAAAAAATTCTTAAAGACCAGAAATATCGATATCAATAAATTCACAACCAGTCAGAGTTTCGATAAGAAAGTATTTATTAGTAATTTAACTTTAAAATCATCCATTTTTAGACATGCTTTACGAGTGAGTATTGTAATGTTAATTGGCTTTATAGTAGGTAGAGCTTTAGATTTTGCACATAGTTACTGGATTTTATTGACCATACTGGTAATTTCAAAACCGGGATTTAGCTTAACCAAGCAACGTAATTATGAAAGAATAATTGGTACAGTAGTAGGTTCTTTAATTGGTATTGCTGCACTATATTATGTTAAAGATCGAAATACATTATTTGTAATCATGCTTATATGTATGATTTTTACTTATAGTTTCCAACGAAAAAACTACGTAGTTAGTGTTATTTTTATTACCCCTTACACCTTATTAATTTTTTATTTCTTGGGCATGGGAACAATTTCTATGGCTACTGAGAGAATTTATGATACAATAATTGGATGTGGTATCGCATTTAGCTCCAGCTATTTCTTATTTCCTAGTTGGGAGTCTTATAAATTGCGTGATGGTATGTTAGGTGTGTTAAATGCCAACAAGGCTTATTTTGAGCAGGTAACCCGGTTCTATTTTGAAGAAAATCCCAGTTTAACAGCCTATAAAGTATCTCGAAAAGAACTATATGTACAAACAGCTAACTTAGCTTCATTATTTCAGAGAATGCTCTCTGAACCCAAGAGCAAACAAGTATGTATACAAGAGTTGCATCAATTTACGTCTCTTAACCATCAATTATCTTCTTTTATAGCTACACTATCCTTGTATTATAAAGATCATTCATATATGAGTAAACAAGGTGGCGATCTGAAAGTTGTAGCAGATAATACATTTTATCTTTTTTCGCAGGCCGAAGAACGTATTAAAGAAAATAATACGGTAATGCCCGATAACGTTCCTTTAATTAGAAGAAATGTAGACGCAACAACCGATATGATGGAAGTGAGTATTGCCGAACAATTTGATTTAATCCAGAAAATCACTTACGATATCTATAGACTTACAGAAAAAATCAAATTCTAAAGTAATAGCTTACTGGCCAAACCTAATAATAATAAGAATCCAAATACGTCTGTAAAAGTAGATATAATAATAGACGATGCAATTGCCGGATCTATCCCTATTCTTTTTAATAACAAAGGAATTCCTGAACCAGTAATCCCTGCAATAATCATATTTCCGGTCATAGCTAAAAATATAACAACTCCCAGCATAGGATTACCATCAAAAAACAACGCGAAGATCATGACCATTAACCCTAGAATAGCCCCGTTAATAAGTCCTACAGAAAACTCTTTTAAAACGGTTCTATATGCCTGCTTATCTGTTAAATCATATAAAGAGATACGACGTACCGTCACAGCTAAAGCCTGTGTGGCAGCATTACCTCCCATGCCGGCAATAACAACCATATAAGCAGATATTATACTTAATTTATCTATAGTAGGTTCATAATATCGAACTACAGATGCTGCTAAGAATGCAGTTCCTAAATTAACTGTTAACCATGGTAAACGTGATTTTACTGCTTCTATCCAATTACCACTTAATTCTTCATCTTCAGAAACACCAGATATTTTTAAAATATCTTCCGTGTTTTCTTCTTCCATAACGTCTATTACGTCATCAAAAGTAACCCTGCCTAATAATTTTTTATCATCATCTAATACAGGTATACTGGTAATATTATATTGAGAAATTAGCTTAGCTACCTCTTCCTGATCCGTATTAGCATTTACGTACGCTACATCAGCATTTACCATAGAAACAATCGGAGTATTTCCTTTGGCTTTAATAATATCTTTTAGAGAAATAATCCCTTTAAAGGTATTTTCACTATCAACAACGAATACGGTATAAAATTCTTCGATTTCTTCACTCTGACGAATTATCTCTTCTATCGCATCTTTCTTCGTCATACCCAATTCTACTTTAATAAATTGGGTATTCATTAATCCACCGGCTGTGTCTTGTGGATATTTTAATAAATTTCGAATACTGGATGCATCTTCTACATTTAAATCTTCGAGGATCTCTATTTGATCTTCTTCATCTAGCTGGGCAAGAATATCGGTGGCATCGTCATAATCCAGTTCTTCAACAATTTCAGCACGTTTCTCTGGTTCAATATTAAATAATAATGTTGCAGGATCACTTTCTTCGTGCATCTCCGACAGTACATCAGATGCTACTTCAACCGGAAGGAGGTTGATAATTCGCTCTTTTTCTTCCTTATTTAAGTTTTCAAATAGAATCGCAATCTCAGAAGCATGATATTCTTCTAAAAAGACCTTTAGCGCCTCATCACTCTCTAGTAATGCAGCCTTAATTTTAGGAATATCAGACTTGTCTATATCAAAGAATTGCATTTATAAAGGTAATAATAATTGAAAATTTATTCTGTTTTTAAATATTTCGATACATTTTACCTAAACCATCCTTTACGCCAGAAATAAACAATTTGGAGCAGTGCTATGAAAATCATAATCCCAATTATATACACATATCCTCGATCGGAATACAGCTCTGGCATATTATATGGCATCACTTTATTGGTTACAGGATCTATACGTGCGAAATTCATTCCGTAAATACCAGCAATAAACGTTAATGGAATAAAAATAGACGATATGATCGTTAATACTTTCATAATTTCATTCATCCTATTGCTAATTACGGATAAATACATGTCAATATTATTGGCAGCAATTTCCTTTAAAGATTCTATAATATCAATTATCTGAATACAATGATCATAAGCGTCTTTCATGAACATTTTTGTTTGATCGGTGATTAGATCACTATCGCTTCTAATAATATCATTTAACTTGTCTCTTTCTGGCCAAGCAACACGTCTTATTGTAATTATTTTTCTTTTAATTAACTGTGTATCAAACATGATAGACCTATCTGGCCTATCTAATAGTTTATCTTCAATTTCATCTAATTCTTCGCCTATCGAATTAAGTATCTTAAAATATACATCCACAACATTATCCATTATTGCATACATTAAATAACTAGACCCCGCTGTTCTTATATTGCCTTTTCCAGCCACAAGCCTATTAATAACTGCAGAAAAGCACGGATCGTACGACTCTTTAAATGTGAATAAGATGTTTTTCTTTAAGATAAATGAAAGCTGTTCGTTTATCAGATGGTTGTTTTCGTCCGAATCCAAAATCCGACTAATTGCGAAAACATAATTAGGATATTCTTCTATCTTAGGCCGTTCATAGCTACGCGTAATATCTTCTATAACCAGTGTATTTATGTTGTAAGTTTTTTCTAATTCCTTAAACAATCGAACAGACTTAAATCCTTTAATATCTACCCAGTAATATAGAGATTTATCTTCCATTCTATGAGCAAGTTCACTTAAACTACCTAAGGCTATAGATTCATAGAAATCATTGTTGTAAGAATGAAGTATAATTTGAGTTTCTAATGCATTTGTTGCAATATAAAGAGTGCCAGGACTTGAACCGGGTTCAGGCAATATTATTTTTTTTCGCTGATGTGTCCTGTTCTTTTTACTCATTAGATATACTGTAAGCTTTGTGGCCCTTGGTTAAATAATAAATCAACAATACTTAAGTTTGGATGAAACCCTTCCCTATCATCAAATACTTGAAAATAGGGTTTATTATTTAAATCTAATACTTTTTTAGGATTATAATTGTTTCGTTTATCCAACGGTGAATTTTGATAAGAGACAAATTCATCTGTAAATTTTAAAGGATAAGCTTTTTTGAGTTTCGCTAAAATCCAATTCAATAACTCTTCATTTAAATCGATTAAAAAAGTATGTTTTTTTGTAAGAATATCGCAAAATTCAGTCTCATAATATTCAAAATAGGCAGAACTTCTATAGCAACTTTCAAAGCTTCTCCAATGCAAACGTTGCCAATTGGCTTCATAACTAATTTTTACATCTTTAAATTTGGTATGTCCCAATGAAGATGCTCCTCTAATAACTGGGATAATTAAATCGAGTTTACCATTCGGTGATAAAATTGTAGTTCTATTTCTATATGTTTGTTTAGGGAAATGCTCTTGTATTTCTATTTCTGCGTTCTGCTGATCTATTAAAAAATCTTTAAAAAAGCTTATAGGAGGCAGATAAAACAAGGGAAAAATAACCGAACTTTGCATAATATTAAAGATACTATTTGTATCGCGAGGCAAATTAATGATAAATAAAGTGTTTTCTAAACTTGGGATATTTTTTTTAGGACTTTTATCCTATTTACCATTCTGGTTTCTATATGCGCTATCCTCTCTATTATATTACCCACTTTATTATTTAATAGGATACCGACGTAAGGTTGTAAGAAAGAATTTAGTGAGCTCGTTTCCCGAAAAATCTGTAGAGCAGATTATTGCTATAGAAAAAGAATTCTACAAGCATTTTACGGATATGATTTTTGAGAATATTAAATTTAATAGTATTTCTAAATCAGAAGTACTAAAAAGAGTGGAAATGATTGGCTGTGAATCCTTTGAAGAAGAATATAAGAAAGGAAAAAAAATATTACTAGGTTGTTCTCATTATGGAAACTGGGAACTTTTATCACTTGCATTCGCAATGTATAACCCTGGAAAAACATTGGTTATTTATAAACCATTAAATAACAAAAGCTTTGATGAATGGTACAAATACTGGAGAACAAGATTAGGAGCTATATTTATACCAATGCGTGAAACTTTACGAGCTATTTCAGCTTATAAAAACGACAATTACACGATGTGTTTTGCTTCAGATCAATCGCCGGTAAAACAAGAAGCAACTCATTTTATTGAATTTTTAAATCAACCAACAGCAGTTTTATTAGGAATAGAAAAAGTTTCTCGTAAAACTGACAATCCTGTATATTATTTAAATACAGAACGGATTGGACGGGGCAGATATAAAGTAAAGCTTGAGCCTATTTTCTTAAATCCTACAGAGACAACAGATCTAGAAATTACCAAAAAGCATTTTGCAATTTTAGAACAAACCATCAAACGCGCCCCTTCTTATTGGCTATGGAGTCACAATCGTTGGAAGCATAAACCAGACAATTAATATGAATAAACCATCTGTAGCAATCGTTATATTAAACTGGAATGGGCAATTATTGTTAGAGAAATTTCTTCCATCTGTTGTAAACTCAACTTATAGAAATTTAAAAATTGTGGTGGGCGATAATGCTTCTACAGATAACTCAGTAGCGTTTGTTAAAGAGAATTACCCGTTTATTCAACTGGTTGTAAATGATAAAAATTATGGCTTTGCAGAAGGTTATAATAGAGTTCTAAAACATGTAGAAGCCGATTATTTGGTGTTGTTAAATTCGGATGTAGAAGTAACTCCAGGGTGGATTGAGCCAGTAATCGAAGCAATGGAAAAAGACACCCATATAGCCGTTGCCCAACCTACACTTCGTTCTTATACAGATAAGCAGTATTTCGAATATGCAGGCGCATCTGGCGGATATATCGACAAATATGGCTATCCGTTTTGCAGAGGTCGGATTTTTGATACTTGTGAAAAAGATGAAGGACAGTACAATAATTCTACAGAAGTTTTTTGGGCAAGCGGTGCTGCATTTTTTATTAAAAACAATGCTTGGCAATTAAGCGGCGGGTTGGATGCGGATCTTTTTGCGCATATGGAAGAAATAGATCTATGTTGGCGGTTAAAAAATTTAGGTTTGAAAATTATTAACTGCCCACAGTCTGTGGTTTATCATGTGGGTGGCAGCACACTGGCTGCAGGTAGTCCACAGAAAACATATTTAAATTTTCGAAATAATTTAATTATTCTTCAAAAAAACTTACCAGCAAATAAAGCTTTTAAAATTATTATCGCTCGGTTTTTTCTAGACTTTATAGCGTGGGTGAAATTCTTGGTTACAGGTAAATTTAAATTAACTTGGGCTATTTCAAGAGCACATTATAGTTTTCTGAAAACGTATAAACATACAAACTCTAAGCGTACTATTGTTGCCAAAGATTTAGAAAAACATACGGGTGTATTTCCGAAAAGTATTGTATTTGCTTATTTTTTAAGAAATATGAAAAAATTTAGCTCGCTTAATTTCACTAATCATTAGTGGTTTTAGTTAATTGAAGTAAACTTTCAATCGCTAAATTATACCCAAATAAACCAAAGCCTGTTAAAACACCTTTACAGTTTTTTCCGGTAATAGAAATATGTCTGTACTCTTCGCGCGCATAAATGTTAGATATATGCACCTCAATAACTGGCGTATTAATCGCAGCTATTGCATCGGCTATAGATACAGAAGTATGTGTATAGCCACCGCCATTTAAAACAATTCCGTCGTAACTAAAGCCCACCTCATGTAATTTGTTGATGATCTCACCTTCAACATTACTTTGGTAATACTCAATATCTATAACCTGATAAGTAGTTCTTAAAAGCTCTAAATGTTCCTCAAAACCCATAGCTCCATACACTGAAGGCTCGCGCTTACCTAATAAGTTTAAATTGGGCCCATTTAAAATTAAAATTTTCATGATCTAGAGAATTGTTCTTGTTTATTATACAATGTTACGTACTTTGTATTTTAAACTCAAAACTTAATTGGTGATTTTTCAGCTTACATCTTATAAAGCATATTTAACATTAGAAAGAGGTTTGTCTAAGCATACCTTAACTGCTTACATAAACGATATTAATAAGCTATTTAATTATTTAAATTACGATAACACAAAACAGCTGAGTTATGAAGAAGTTACCTACAATCACATTACTTTGTTTCTTCAAGCTCTCAATGAACTTGGAGTAGAATCCTCTTCGCAAGCTCGAACTATTTCCGGAATAAAGGCTTACTTTCAATTTCTAATGTTAAATAAGCACATAACAGAAGATCCGTCGGTATTGCTAGAATCGCCGAGAATGAGCAGAAAGTTGCCAGAAACCCTTCATTTACATGAAATTGATCAGATTATAGCTTCTATAGATTTGTCTACACCAGAAGGATTAAGAAATAAAACAATGATTGAATTATTGTATGGCTGTGGTTTAAGAGTCTCAGAATTATGTGATTTAAAAATATCTAACATATTTTTAGATGTAGAATTCTTAAAAGTAGTTGGTAAGGGAAAAAAAGAAAGACTAGTACCTATTGGTGCCTCTGCCCTACAAAACTTAAATTATTATCTCGAAGACAGAAAACAAATAGATGCTGCAAAAGGCTTCGGAGATTTCTTATTTTTAAATAGATTTAAAAAAAGTATATCAAGAATCTCAGTTTTTAATATCATTAAAGATCTTGCCTTAAAAGCTGGAATAAAAAAATCTATTAGCCCACATACATTCAGACATTCTTTTGCAACTCATCTGATAGAAGGTGGCGCCGATTTACATGCAGTTCAGGAAATGCTTGGGCACTCGAGCATTACTACTACAGAAATATATACGCACCTAGATAGAGATTACCTAAAATCGGTTGTATTACAGTTTCATCCCAGAAGCTAATGGTATTTAACCCCTTTTAAAAATCTATCTTTTCCTTGCATATCTTTCTTTATTACAACATCTTTAAATCCTTCTTTTTGAAGTAATACTTTCATTTCATTTCCAAATAAGGCGTTTATTTCAAAGAATAATACACCTTTATTTTTGAGTCTAGCAAAAGCTTGTTTGGCTATTACTTTGTAAAACATCAATGGATCCGAATCTGGAACAAATAAAGCTAAATGTGGTTCATGATGTAATACATTAATTTCCATATCTGCAGCTTCTTTGTGCATAATGTAAGGCGGATTACTAATAACTACGTCATAATTTTCCGGAAGCTCATTTTTAAGAATATCCAGTTCTTTAAAATTAATGACAACATTATTTAAATTCGCATTCTCCACTGCTATTTTTAATGCTTCTGTAGAAATATCTATCGCATATACGGTTGCCTCAGGAAGCTTTTTCTTAAGTGTAACAGGAATACATCCCGATCCGGTCCCAATATCCAGAATATGAGGTTGTTCATTAATATTTGAGGTTAAACACCATTCTATCAGTTCTTCGGTTTCGGGTCGCGGAATAAGCACATGTTCATTGACTTTAAATTTATAACCATAAAAATCTGCATATCCAACTATCTGTTGTATGGGCTTGCCAGAAATTAGTTCAGGAACGGCATTAAAAACAGCTTTTTCAACCGATAAATCTAAACTTTCGTGTTGTTTGGTAATAAGAGTTTGTGCAGGTATTTCGGTTAAAATTGAAAGCAATTGTAAAGATTCATTTTCTGAAAAAGCACCGTCCAGCTGGTTTCTAAATAATCTTAATACCTCTAAAATTGTCATGTACAAAACTAATGAAAGAAAAAGAAATTCCAGTTTTTCGTTATTCAGCCAATCACTTTGTTATTTTTGCTGTATGCACAATGAAATTTTTATGCAACGATGCCTAGATCTAGCAGCATTGGGAATGGGAAAAGTAAGTCCAAATCCTATGGTTGGATGTGTAATTGTGTATAATAATAAGATTATTGGAGAAGGCTGGCATCAGCTATACGGCGGTGCACATGCCGAAGTAAATGCTGTAAATGCGGTTCTTAATAATTATGGTACGGAGGCCGAAAGTATATTAAAAGAATCGATTGTATACGTTAGTTTAGAACCCTGCGCGCATTTTGGAAAGACCCCGCCTTGTGCTGATCTTTTAGTCAAGTATAACGTTAAGCAAGTAGTTATAGGCTCTAAAGATCCTTTTCCTGCCGTTGCAGGTAAAGGTATTGAAAAATTGCAAAATGCTGGTATTTCAGTTTTAACTGGGGTTTTAGAAAAAGAGTGCTATGAATTAAATAGAAGGTTTTTTACAAGAGTAAAGCAGCAACGACCTTATGTGATTTTGAAATGGGCAGAAACTAAAAATGGCTACTTCGCTCCTCTCAACAGTGTACAAAAGTGGATTACAGGTGAAACCTCCAAAACATTGGTACATAAATGGAGATCAGAAGAAGATGCTATTCTAATTGGTAAAAACACTGCTTTAGCCGATGATCCACAATTAACTGTAAGAAACTGGAAAGGCCGAAACCCTAAACGGATTTTAATAGATAGAAATCTCGAAGTTCCTTTAAGTGCACATATTTTTGACGATGAGGCCCCTACTATTGTGTTAAATGCTCAAAAAACGGATGTTTCAAACAACATAACTTACATAGCACTCGAAGATATGAACTATTATCTTCCGCAAAAAATACTCTTTCAGTTACATTTATTAGACGTTCAGTCTGTAATTATTGAAGGAGGAGCAATTATTTTAAGTTATTTTATTGAAGCCGGACTTTGGGACGAAGCAAGAGTGATCTCTTCTGATACAGAATGGGAAGATGGTATTAAAGCTCCGGTAATAAACATGCTTCCAAAAGAAGTGATGAAAATTGAAGACGACAGCTTAAAAATATACAGTAATACGAAATGATCTATTTAATTATCAGTATTTTATGTAGTGTAACGGTAGGTGTACTCTTTAAAATTTATAAGAGATACGATATAAACATTAATCAGGTTATTACCTGGAATTATATATCCGCTATTATTTTAAGCTGGTATTTTTTTAATCCTGAAATAGATTTTAAAGTAACTCAACCCTTTTCGTTGTTTATAACTTTAGGATTAATGCTGCCTGTTCTATTTTGGTTCCTAAATAAATCTTTAAAATCGCAAGGTCTGGCCAGAACGGATATAGCTCAAAGGTTATCATTAGTTATTCCTCTAACTGCTGCCTGGTTTTTATTTAATGAAAATATATCTGTATTTAAATGGGTCGGGCTCGTTACAGGTGTAGCAGGTGTTTTATTGGTTTTCTATAAAAAACAAACTCTTAATAAAGAATCGGGTTATTTTTACCCTATTGTTGTTTTTTTTGGTTATGGTATAGTAGATGTTTTGTTTAAGAAAGTAGCCCGAATAAATGCTATACCTTATACAACAGCATTATTTCAGATATTTATTTTAGCCTGCTTTATGTCTATAATATATCTTACCGTTCAATTTATAAGAAAAAAAGACAAATTCCAATTACACGCCGTTATTCCCGGATTGTTTCTGGGATTGTTCAATTTTGGTAATATATTAAGTTACTTACGGGCACATAAACACTTTTCAGAAAATCCTTCAACCGTATTTGCGGCTATGAATTTAGGTGTAATTGTATTGGGAAGTGCAATTGGTATTATGGTATTTAAAGAAAAATTCGGAAAGATAAATTACATAGGCATTGCGCTGACTATAATGGCCGTTATATGGATTGCTTTATCACAAAAATATGCTATTTGACGACACATACAAAACAATATCGGCTCCTGCCCATGGTCTATTCAGAGATAAAGGAAGTAAATTTATTGCGTTGGCAATACCGATAAAATCGACCGACGAGGTAAAACCTATTATAGAGAAATTAAGAGCTGAACATCCAAAAGCAAATCACCATTGCTGGGCATTAAGAATTGGTACCGATCGCAATAATTATAAAATGAATGATGATGGAGAACCATCTGGAACTGCTGGCAGACCCATTTTGAATACTTTGTTATCACAGGATATTACCGATATTCTTGTTGTGGTGACTCGATATTTTGGAGGTACTTTATTGGGTGTTACCGGATTGATAAATGCTTATAAAGCATCTACTTTAGAAGTTTTATCTCAAGCAAATTTTATCACTAAAACGGTAAATGATATTTATCAGTTTTCATTTGATCATACTCAGATGAATACTGCAATGCGGATAATTAAAGAAAGAAATCTTAAAATCCGAGTACAGAGATATACCGATAAAAATATATTAGAAGTAGAAATCAGACGATCTGAAGTAACCCATGTAATTGATGCAGTTCAGAAATTGCGCTACATCGAAATAAAGTACTTATATTCGGATTAAACAAGTAGCTGAATATGTATGCAAGTATTATCGCACTCAGATCTTATAATTAATCCAGACGGCAGCATCTACCATCTTAATTTATTGCCTGAAGATGTAGCAGACACCATAATAACTGTAGGCGATCCTGACAGGGTCTCTGTTATCTCAAATTATTTTGATCAAATAGAGCTTAAAAAAGGAAAACGAGAATTTATAACCCATACAGGTTATATCGGCTCTAAGCGTATTACAGTAATATCTACCGGAATAGGAACCGATAACATCGATATTGTACTTAACGAGCTAGATGCACTCGTAAATATTGATTTTAAAACCAGAACCATTCGTCCGGACCTTAAATCTCTCGAGATTATTAGAATTGGTACTTCGGGAACGGTACAGCCCGACATAGCCATGGGTACCATTTTAGCTTCATCTTATGGTGTAGGTTTAGATGCATTGATGCATTATTACATCCAGGAACTATCTGGCGATGCACACAATATATTAGATGATCTTCAGGTTCATTTCTCTGGCTTGCGCGGCATCCACCCTTATGTTACTGGCGCAGATTCAGGTCTTTTAGAACGCTTTGGTCAGGTAATGGAAACTGGCATAACTGTTACGGCCCCTGGGTTTTACGCTCCACAAGGTAGAATTGTGCGGGCAAAAAATGCCGTTCCAGGATTTATAGAAAAATTAAATTCGTTCAGATCCGGAGATTTAAGAATCACCAATCTTGAAATGGAAACCGCCGGCATCTATGCACTGGCAAAAGTTTTAGGACACAAGGCTTTATCTGTAAATGCGATATTGGCTAGTCGTGTAAAGCTTCAGTTCAGTGAAAATCCGGAGAAAATTATGGATAAAACCATTCAAACAGTTTTAGAAAAATTAAATTGATTTTTCTTTTCTCAAAACATTTAATCTAACGTAGTGTTGTTAGTCGATTAATATCTTATTCTATGAAAAAAATTTGTACATTATTTCTTCTAGTTTGCCTGTTTACACAATTAAGAGCTCAGGAAAATACACGTTCTGATATTTTTTATACTATGAGTGGATTTGGCTTCTCTTTTCCTGTAGGCGAAACCGGCGATTACATGGGTGCTAAGTTTTCTAACACTTTGGGTGCAAATATTGGTCTGGGTAAATCTGGCGGGCTGTTCATATATCCTAAAGTAAACCTTCACTCTTATAAATTTAATCAGCTAGTTACCGAGCCAGGTAATCCTTATCTGGTTAAAGATGGAAGATCTACCACGTATATTGCCAATATAAACTTAGGGTATAGAACTACTAAAGGGAAAATGAGTTATTATGGTTATTTAGGTGGTGGTGGTGGAATTATTCTAACTCAGAAAGGAAATGTAAACGGACCAAATAATACTGTAACACTAAGCAATAAAAGTAATGGTTTAGGCACGATGGAATTAGGTGCCGGTATAGAATATAAATTAGGAACCTTCATTCTGTTTACAGAAGGTAGTTATTTACACGGATTTTCTAAATTAGAAGATAAACCGTTTAATGCTATACCCCTTACGGTTGGTTTTAAAACCGATTTAAGTAAAGTTTTTATGAAAAAGTCTTAACTTTTTAGTATATTTATATACGAGGCCGGAAATAATATTATTTCTGGCCTTTTTTGTTCTAATGCCTATCTTTGCGCATTATGAGGAAACTAAAAACAACAGAACTAAACAGAGTAGATATTGATGGATTTAAAGCTCAGGAAAAACTTCCTGTTGTAGTTGTTTTAGATAATGTACGGAGTATGCACAATATTGGCTCTATATTTCGTACATCAGATGGTTTCTCTGTTGAAAAAATCTATTTATGTGGTATAACGGCTCAACCTCCTCATCGGGATATTGAAAAAACTGCATTGGGTGCCACACAATCTGTAGAGTGGAAATATTTTGAAAATACAACGGCTGCATTGGAAGAGCTAAAAGCCGAAAATTTTAAAATCATTGCCATAGAACAAGCAGAGGGAAGTACTATGTTGCATACTTTTGAACCTGAATTAATTAATAAATACGCTTTAATTCTGGGTAATGAAGTAGATGGTGTAAGCGATGAAGCAATGAAAATAGCCGATATTTGTATCGAAATACCACAATTTGGCACCAAACACTCTTTTAATGTAGTTATTTCTGCCGGAATTGTATTATGGGATTTCTTTGCTAAAATGAAACTTAAATAGTTACTTCTGCTGCTAAAACTTTGTCGGGCGTAATCGGCAATGATCTTATTCTCTTACCTGTTGCATTAAAAACCGCATTGGCCAAAGCACCTGCAAAACCAATCAGCGCAATTTCGCCCATTCCTTTTGCACCCATCGGATTCACAATATAATCAGGTTTATCTATAAAAACAACTTCTACAGCAGGTATATCGGCATGTACAGGTACATGATAGTCGCCAAAATTATTATTAATATATCGCCCATACCTATTGTCTATAATAGCTTCTTCGGTTAAAGCCATACCCAATCCGCCAACAGCGCCACCTATCATTTGGCTTCGTGCAGTTTTTGGACTAATTACTTTTCCGGCATCTCCTATCGATACAATATTGGTAGCTTTAACAACGCCTGTACGCGGATTTACCTTCACTTTTACAAAGTGAATAGAAAATGAATAAGTAGAATAGTTTCTGGCCTCAGGATTTGCTTCCGACGTTAGTGTCAGCTCAATCATTGGCAGGTTATTCTTCTTTAAAACCTCTGTGAAATGGGTGGTAGTAGGTATATTTGAGTTAGCGGCTAACTCTGCAATAGTAGATTTTAACTTAACACAAACATCGTTTACGGCAGATCCTACAGTAGAAAGTGTTGCCGATCCGCCCTGACTTGGTGCTGGTGGCAAAGTAGAATCGCCTAACTCAAAAGTAATCTTGCTTGCAGGTATATCCATTAATCGGCTGGCTATTAAAACCATCCCAGTTCCGGTACCCGGTCCAATATCACTTGCCGCGCTTTGAAGAATTAAAGTACCATCGGCATTTAAAATACCTTTAACAGTAGCTCTACTCCTGCCTGCGTTAAAAACGCCAATACTAACACCGTACCCAGTTTGCCAACCCTGTTCTACAACCGTACCAGGAATCATTTTGCGGTTAGACCAACCAATTTTTTCTGCACCTAATTTATAGGCTTCTTTAATGTTTTTTGCAGAAAAAGGTCTTTTTTTATCCGGATCCTGCTCGGGATCATTTAATGATCTAAACTCTAAAGGATCCATCTTTAATTTATAGCACAGTTCATCTAAAGCACTTTCTAATGCAAAAGCTCCCGTAGCCTCACCTGGTCCACGCATCCATATGGGCACACCCAAATCTAACGGCACTACATAATAATTGGTATCTACATTTTCGCATTCGTACATAAACTTGGTCATGTTTACGATTCCTTCGCTAAAATTCTCATAAACAGACGTTTGACTAAATGCGGTATGTGAAATACCTGTTAATTTACCTGATTTCGTTGCACCAATGCCTATTTTCTGATGAGCAGCTGGTCTGTTACCCACCATAGTAAACATCTGATCTCGGGTAATTACTAGTTTTACGGGTTTGCCTAAATGTTTAGAAGCCATAATAGTGGCAATCTCTAAAGGCCAGGTTCTTAAAGCCATACCAAAACCGCCCCCTACAAATTCTGATTTTACGTGAACCTGATCTGCAGGAATTTTAAACACATTGGCAATAGTATTCTGTGCTGATTTAACACCTTGTGTTTTAGCGTATACTGTAACCTGATCGTTAGCTCTCCAATCGGCCAGAATACCATGCAACTCTATCGGATTGTGTGTCTCAATAGGCATATGATACGCTTGTTCTAGACTTACCTCTGCTTGTTTCCAAGCACCGATCTCTCCGCGTTTATAGGGCGCCTGACCTTGTTTTTTAGCGGCTTTCTCATTAAAAACACTGCTTTCAAAATCGGTATTAAAAGCTTCCTTTTCATAAGTGGCCTTAACCAAAGTAGCAGCGTAAGTAGCTCTGTCAAATGTATCGGCCACCACCAAAGCAATTGGCTGACCGTTAAAAAATATTTTATCTGTATAAAAAATCTTAAAAGGTGAACCACCTTCTGATTCGTAACCTGGTACAGATGGTTTATTTAAATGTGACAATACGCCTATAACACCAGGGGCATTGTTTGCTGCTTTAACATCTAAACTCGTAATTTTCCCTTTGGTAATAGTACTGGTAACCAAAACAGCATAAGCTAATCCTGGTACATCGTACTCAGCAAAATACTTGGCTTTACCCGTAACTTTATCTACACCGTCTACACGGTCAGTTTCATTAAAAAAAAGTAAATTTTCCATAATCTATACTTTACCAACTGCTAATGTTAAAGCTTCTACAATTGTATTTGGTGCTAACTGAAGTTTAAAATTATTTTGCCCGAATCCCTTAGCGCCTTTCATTGCTATTTTTGCTGCTTCTTCAAAATTTGCCATTGTTGCCATTTTACCCTTCAAAAATACCTCGGCTTCGTGTAATCGCCATGGCTTATGTGCTACACCTCCCATTGCTAAATGTACGTTAGATATTACATTTCCATTTAATTCTAATCCGGCTGCTACAGACACCAATGCAAAAGCATAAGAGGCTCTGTCTCTAATTTTTATGTAATGATGATTAGATAATTTATTTAAAGGAATTTCAAGTCTTATAATCAACTCACCCGGTAAAAGGTTATTATCTTTCTCTGGATTATTTTCAGGTAGTTTATGAAAATCAGCAAAAGCAATTTTCTTTTCTCCTTTACCCGTTAATACAACTACTTGTGCATTTAATGCCGCCAATGCAATACACATATCGCTTGGATGAACTGCTATGCAATTATTAGAAGTGCCAAAAATAGCGTGCATCCTGTTATATCCTTCTAGTGCGCCACATCCAGAGCCGGGTGTGCGTTTATTACAAGGCATAGTGGTATCATAGAAATATCCGCAACGGGTGCGTTGTAATAAATTCCCTCCTATGGTAGCCATATTGCGCAACTGAGCAGATGCTCCTGCATTTATAGCCATTGATAATAAAGGAAAGTGTTGTCTTACCAATGCATGATCGGCCGTTGCAGAGTTAGATGCCATAGCTCCAATATGCAGCACATTACCTATTAATTTAATCTCCTTTAGAGGAACATGATTGATATCGATTAGTTTTTCGGGTGCTGCAACTCCCTTTTTCATTAAATCTACCAAATTGGTGCCGCCTCCCAAAAAGGTAGATTTTTTATCTTTTGCAGCTAGTTCTACTGCATTTTTGGCCGATAAAGTACGTAAGTATGTAAAGTTAATCATAGCACGCCTCCTTGATCTTTAACTTCTTTAATAGCATCTACAATATTTGGATAAGCACCACAACGACAAATGTTGCCACTCATATATTCTCTTATTTCCTCTTTCGAATTGGCATGTCCTTCTTTAATGCATGAAATACCCGACATAATTTGTCCGGGCGTACAGTAACCGCATTGAAAACCATCGTGCTTAATAAAAGCTGCTTGCATAGGATGCAAAACATCACCATTGGCCAGACCTTCTATAGTAGTTATAGATTTTCCTTCGTTTGAAACTGCTAAACTCAGACAGGAATTGATGCGTTCGCCATTAACATGAACGGTACAGGCACCACATTGTCCATGATCACAACCTTTTTTAGTACCTGTAAGTTTTAAATCTTCTCTCAGCAATTCGAGCAGCGAATGCCGTGGCTCTACAGATAATGTATATTTCTTGTTATTTACAGTAATATTGAGCGGCATTTTTTCAAATAACGCTGCAAATTTCTCATCTGCATTATTTTCTGCGGCTTTTAATACGGTAGATGGTGTTAAAGCGATAGCAGTAAAAAGAGACGATTGTTTCAGAAAATCTCTTCTCGATGCACCCTGCGGTTCTTCTTTCTTATTTGCACACATAGAAAGGTTGTTTTAGTTCCAGATTTCAATGTCGTAATTTTTATCAGAAAGTATATTGGTTAACTGCTATTTGTAAAGAGTCTAAAGAAAGTATTTCAATAAAATATTATTAACGTTAAAGGTGGAAATATTTACGTCTTCAATTATTTTAATTTTTATAAAATGTAGTAAATAACCAACATTAAATTATTTAAAAGCATTTAATGTTGAAAAAAATAGACAAATTATTTATTATTAAATTTTTTGGTATATTTGTTGTAAATATTCAACATTAATAACATATAACAGGTTTAATGATGGAAAAATCAGACATAAATATCTATTCTAAAAGCGATTTATATTATATCACTATGATAGGTGATTATATTAAATCGGCCAGATTAGCCCAAAATAAAACACAAACCAATCTTGCGCTAGAAGCAGGTATAAACAGAACAACCCTTATTCAGCTCGAAAAAGGCAAACCTGTTAATGTATTATCACTCATTCAGGTATTAAGAGCCTTAAAAAAGCTACACATTCTAAATGAGCTAAAGCCCATTCCGCAAATAAGTCCTTTAAAGCTTGCGGCTATTGAGCAAAAGCAACGCCAGCGAGCAGGCAAGCAACAGAAAAATGTATCTAAACCTAAATCAACCTGGTAACATGAATACTGCATTTGTAAATTTATGGAGTCAACGTGTAGGTGCCGTTCTGTGGGACCAGAATAAGCAATTCGCTTATTTCGAATATGAAAAGAAGTTTGCAGAACAAGGGTTAGATATTGCTCCTATTAAAATGTCTATCAGACAAAAAGATGTCATCTTTAATTTTCCAGAACTAGCCAGAAACAATACTTATAAAGGCTTGCCTGGATTACTAGCCGATATTCTCCCGGATAAATACGGAAATACTTTAATAAACACATGGCTAGCCAGAAATGGTCGCGAACCCGATAGCATGAATCCTGTAGAAATGCTTTGCTTTGTCGGAAACAGAGGTATGGGAGCCCTAGAGTTTGAACCTGTTCAACCTAAAAACACAGATACTTCTACAAAGCTTGAAATATCAGGACTGATAGATATTGCTAAAGATATACTGAATAACCGAAAGGAATTTAATGTAAATCTTAAAGGCGACCGTGCAAAAGCGCTTTTAGACATTATTAAAATAGGCACATCGGCTGGCGGTGCACGTGCCAAAGCCTTAATAGCATACAATGAGAAAACCAATGAAGTACGATCAGGGCAAGCCAATGCACCCGATGGATTTACCCATTGGATTATTAAATTTGACGGGGTTCACGACAGTCAGTTTGGAGAAACATTTGGATATGGCCGCGTAGAGATGGCTTATTATCTAATGGCCAAAGCATGTGGAATAGAAATGAGCAACTGCAGGTTGTTAGAAGAAAATGGAAGAGCACATTTTATGACACAACGCTTTGACAGATTGCCCGGTCAAGAAAAAATTCATATTCAAAGCTGGTGCGCATTAGCGCATGTAGATTTTCAGGAAGTAGGTGCGCACAGCTATGAAGGCTTATTTCAAACCATGCGTACGCTGTTATTACCCTACCCGCAGGCCGAGCAGTTATTCAAAAGAATGGTCTTTAATATCATCGCCAGAAATTGTGACGATCATACCAAGAACTTCTCCTTTATGATGGATAAAAACGGAACTTGGAAATTAGCACCCGCATTTGATGTATGCTATGCTTACAGACCGGGAAGTATCTGGGTAAGCAGACAATCACTTACTGCAAACGGAAAACGTGAAAATTTCAAGAGAGATGATTTACTAAGTGTGGCAAAACAGATGAATATTAAAAAAGCAGATCAAATTATTACTGAAGTTCAAGACGTTGTACATAAATGGCCAAAATATGCCCAACAAGTAGATGTAAAACAAACTTTAATACAAGAAATCAACAAAAATATTCTAAAATTGTAACTCTTTAGATCCCAATAAACTTAAATTAATTTTCCACTTTCATAGAAATTCAGTCTAAACTAAATATATTTGTAAAACATCTGTATAGCCACGCATTTGAGGCTATATTTTATGTAACCGATGCTTATTTAAGCCTCTTTGAAACTGATTAATCATGAATACAACCAAAATAGATCTTCGCTTAATTGCTGTTACCTCATTTATTTTATTAGCAGCATTGAGTCGTTTAATACCGCATTTACCTAATTTCTCACCTCTGGGTGCTATTGCTCTGTTTGGAGCAGCATATTTTACCAAAAAATGGCAAGCTTTTTTAATTCCTATTGCAGCTACCTGGATTAGTGATTTGTTAATCAACAATATTTTATACAGTCAGTATTTCCCTGAATTCACTTGGTTTTACAGTGGCTTTTACTGGCAATATGGTACATATCTGGTGATCGTATTAGCTGGCTTATTTATCTTTAAAAAAGTGAACACACCCAGAATTGCAGGTGGCATATTAGCTTCTACAGCCCTGTTTTTCTTGATTTCTAATTTTGGTGTTTGGTTAGGAAGCCCTACTTATCCTCAAAATTTCGGCGGATTAATGGCTTGTTATGCAGCTGGAATCCCTTTCATTAAAGGAACTTTAATGGGAGATTTATTTTATTCAGCACTGCTTTTCGGTTCGTTTGCTTTCGCTCAAAGTAGAATTCCTGCTCTAAGATTGGCGAAATAAACAGCCAATTTTATGGATTTAAGGAATGCTTTAGAGGAGAAAATAAATAATAAAACAAAACCTTTGGGGGCATTAGGAACGTTAGAAAAATTAGCGTTACAAATTGGTATTGTCCAAAATTCACTTACTCCTCAACTTATCAACCCAACTATTGTTGTTTTTGCGGCCGATCATGGTATAGCAAAAGAAGGTGTAAGTGCTTATCCGCAAGAAGTAACATTTCAAATGGTAACAAACTTCCTAAATGGAGGAGCTGCTATAAATGTATTTTCCGATCAGAACAACATTAATCTTATTATAGCAGATACAGGTGTTAACTTTGATTTCAAATCTTCTAATAAACTTCTTGATTTTAAAATAGCAAAAGGCACTAAAAACTTCCTGAAAGAAAAGGCTATCTCTGACAGCGAATTAGCTAAATGCTTTAGCAACGCCGAAAATATAATACACAATATTTTTGAAAGTAAATCGAATATAATAGGCTTCGGGGAAATGGGAATTGGCAATACCTCATCGGCAACCATGTTAATGAGCTATTTATGCAATTTACCAATCGAAGATTGTATTGGTCGCGGCACAGGCTTAAATGATGAACAGCTAAAACATAAAATATCTATCTTAAAAAAAGCCCAGAATTTTCATGGGAATATAAACACTCCGGAAGAGGTTCTTCAAACTTTTGGCGGATTTGAGATAGCACACATATGTGGAAGTATGCTGGCAGCTTATAAAAGAAATATGCTTATTATGGTAGATGGTTTTATAGCAACTGCAGCTTATTTAGTTGCTTCAAAAATAAACCCTTCTATACGCAATAACGCTATATTTTGTCACCTTAGCGACGAATCCGGACATCAAACCTTACTTAATTATTTAAAAGTAGATCCTTTGTTAAAATTAAACTTAAGAGTTGGTGAAGGAACTGGTTGCGCCGTGGCTTACCCTATTATTGAGAGTGCGGTTTCATTTTTAAACAATATGGCCAGTTTTGAAAGCGCCGATGTAAGCAACAAAAATTAATGAAAAAAGAAATCCGGATATTTTTTACAGCATTGATGTTCTATACCAGAATTCCATGTCCAAAGTATACAGATCACTCGGCCAATTACCTCAACAAAGCCACGCGTTATTTCCCTTTAATTGGATGGATAGTTGGCTTAATTTCTTTCATTGTATTTTACCTGAGTCATCAAATATTTGGATTAGAAATAGCCATTTTCGTAGCTATTCTTGCAGGCATTTTAAGCACAGGTGCCTTTCATGAAGATGGCTTAGCCGATGTTTTCGACGGGTTTGGCGGTGGGTGGACTAAAGAGCGAATTCTTGACATCATGAAAGACAGCCGTGTAGGAGCTTATGGTGTTATTGCTTTAATTATATTATTAGGTCTCAAATTTCTGGCACTTAAGAATCTTTTATCTACCTCCATACTTATTAATCACATATTTATTGCTTTAATATTCATTTCCTACCATGCATTAGCCCGTTTAACAGCCATAAATATCACCTTCATTTCAACATATTCTCGCGACGATGAAACCAGCAAGTCTAAGCCCATCGCTAAAACCAGCACCTATAAAGAGGTAATTGGAGCTTATTTCTTCGGATTAATTCCATTAATTGGCTTGTGTTACTTTAACTGGGCATTTATCTTGGTCTTGATCCCTTTAACCATAACTTGTTTTTACGCCAACTATTATTTTAATAAATGGATAGATGGATATACAGGCGATTGTTTAGGTGCTGTAGAGCAAATTGCAGAGTGTATCACAATTCTTAGCTTTATTGCAATATGGAAGTTTATGTAATTAGGCATACGCCCGTGGCGATAGATCAAGACGTTTGTTACGGACAAAGTGATGTCGACGTTTCTGATTCTTTCTTTAAAGACGTAGAGGCCATTAGAAAGCAAATACCTACAGATTTTGATTACATTTTTTCAAGCCCCTTAAAACGCTGTATTGAGTTAACAAAAGCACTTGGATTTAACAGCTTTTCAACAGATAAGGCTTTAATGGAAATGCATTTCGGCGATTGGGAAAATATACGTTGGAACGATATTAATCAGCAAGATTTAAACAAATGGATGTCCAATTTTGTTGTAGAAAAAACACCGAATGGTGAAAATCTACTGGAACTTTTTAAAAGAGTTGAAGATCTATTAGATAAGTTAAGAACACAACCTTACAAAAAGATATTATTGGTTACACATGCAGGAGTAATTAGATGTATATGGGCTTATATATTAGAAATTCCGCTTCAAAATATCTTTAAAATACCGGTAAGCTATGGAGAGGTTTTTAAATTTAACTTAGGTATCAATAGCCAAACAGATAGTATTAAAAACAAATAGGTATTTTCCTAAATTTAATTTTCGGCCATAGGTGCTTAATTTATGAGTAAACCTTTATCTTTTACCTGCTACTTCCCTGATCACCATCCGAAGCGTGGCAAGCCTACTTATTTTGTAGAGCAGCTCTTAAATAATTTAGCGGGTCAGAATATAGATACATCTACCGTCGAAAAAACCTTTAAACTTCCTCTTTTAACCAACTATAAAAACTTAGCAGGAAATAAAGCACATACCATTCGGGCGGGCAAAGATTGGAGCATAGGCGATAGTATACATCCATACGTATGGGAAAATATGCCACATAAATCTCCCTTAGTTCCGTTATTTTTAAAACTAACGGTTAGAAATGTATGGGATATATATTGTGATGCCATGGGCAAAATCCAGATAAATAAACAACCACTAGACTACCATACATCTAATTTATTGGCTCGCAACGATGGTTTAGAACTTAAAGATTTATTAGATTGGTTTGCCCCGGTTATACATGCTCAACAGGTATTTAAAGGCCAGGTAATTTGCTGGGATTCGTCTATTCTATATTCAGATATTTAATTTCTGATGTGATTTATTATCTGAAAATAACTAGATTAGAACCTGAAACCCTAGATTTAAAATTATGAAATTCAATTCATTAAAAGAGTTTTACCCGTATTACTTAACCGAACATTCTAACACCACCTCTAGAGTGCTTCATTTTATTGGCACCGGACTATTATTTGTACTTCTGTTTTTAGGATTCTATTTAAACAATGGGTGGTTTTTTGCAGCCTTACCTTTTGTAGGATATGGGTTTGCATGGGTGGGACATTTCTTCTTCGAAAAAAATAAACCTGCCACTTTTAGACATCCGTTTTACAGTTTGGCGAGCGATTTTATCATGTTTTTTGATTTACTAACAGGTAAGCAACGCTTTAACAGTAAGAAAAGCTAAAAAACACAATCTGCACAAATAACTAACCTATGTGCAGACTGCATTTTAAGATATATTTAAGTTAAGTTTACTATTGTACAGCATTTCTTAAATAAATATTACCGAAAGCAGAGTCGAAATTATAATCAGGTCCCTTTCCCTGCAAAGCAGTAATAGATGTTAAAAAGTTTTTGTCTACATGTTCGGTAGATTTAAGGTTTAAATTGCTGTAAATTTTACCATATTGAGTAGTTAACTGCAACTTACCTATAGCATTTTCTGCAACACTGACATCTACCCCTCCATACGTTGCGTTTACCTTTATAGGTGCATTAAAGTTCTTAATTTCTACCATACCATAAACGGACGTTAATTCGGTGGCTACATTTACAGGAACCTTAATACGGATCTTAATTTCAATATCCTTGGTTTGATAAGTGGAAATACTGCTTTTATTGGTATTTTCGGCTATATAAGTCTCCATATCCTTTTTAGATTCAAACCGCACCTTGTTTCCGTTTACACTTACATAGTAACGGGTAGGAATTGCATCCATATCTAGCTTGTTAACTATAGAAACTTTTCCATTCTCCACCTTTTCTGTTAAAGCGAATACGTGATCACTTTCTCCATTATCTATATTTACATCTGCTTCTACAACCACTTCATTTCCACCCCAGGTACTTACTTGGATATTTTTTGGGTATTCGAAATGAAAACTAACAGTTTGACCTTTTGTTACCGGAAAAGATTGATTAATTGTAGTTTGAGCAAAGCCAAAGCACGGCCCTACGGCTAGTAACAGCCACAATAAAATTGATTTCATAAACTTAGTTTTGACTTAACGCTAAATAATGGGTTATTTATCTCTTAAATAAATATTCTTGTTGGTCGATTTTAGAATTATGTCGGCACCGCCTCCATTAATTTTTCCTTTAATACTTTCGCCAAAATTGTTACCCCAGAATCTATTAGTATCAGATATAACTTTAGCAACTGTAGCATCACCAATTGTAGTTATCTGAAAGCCGTTACCACTTGTAGCAGTAGAAGTTGATGTTTTAGTATTAGGGGTTGGAGTTGGAGCTGGATCTAAAACAATCTTTAAACCTTCGGCAGAATATAATTTACCATAATTCGTAGATAATTCTACATTGGCTTTTATGTTGGTTGGAACAGCAACATCTATATATCCATAAACCGATACAATAGAAACTGGCCCCTTAATATCATTCGAAAAAACCACATCAATATCACCATTTAAAGATTTAATATTCATAGGCCCAGAGTTATTTTCCAGTTTAATTTTATTATAGCTGGTAGAAACCTCTATTTCGCTCTTCAGGTTTTTGAATATCACCTCTTTCTGATAAATAATTCCATTGTTGGTAAATGACACTTTCATGTTTTGAGGAACCTTTATACTCAACACCTCATTAATCTCTCTCCCAACAGAATTAACATGAATTTCGTTCCCTTTCTCAGTTACATCTAAGTCCATCCCTGTATTGTCGGTAAATCCTCCAGTAATTCTTTTTAATCCTACTGCACGTTGATCTACTTCTTCTTGTTTGCTAGAAGGCTTGGAGAAAATTACTTCATTGCCATTATATCCTTCAACAATTGCTCCAGGGAGGTTTAAGATAAGATGTCCCGAACTCTTGTTCACTTTATATTGCTTTTGTGCCGATGCACTAATGGTGATCGATAAAATCGAAATAAGTATTAATAATTGCTTTTTCATTTTGAAATTTTATTATTTTTTTGGTATATTTAATAATTGTGTGTTATTTAATCTATTGATTTACAAAGCTCAATTACGCGCCTCTCAAACATTCAATCCTCAACAGATTCGTTTTTATTTATAGTTTATTCTGATTAAGCAAGATAGAATAAGCTTCGTCTCTTACTGCTGCAAATGTTTCCGGACCATTTACCAATCGAAGAAGTTTATCATCTATTTTAATATTATTCATATTCCCCAGTAAACTCACTAAGCCTAATTGTACTATAGGGTCATTCTGTCTATCCAATGAATTAACTAATGCAGACGAAACATAATTTTCATACTTATATTTCTCCATCAAGTTAAGTGCACCTAAACGCACGTTCGTGTTTTTATCATTATTAAGTGTTAGGGTCAACATATTCAATATATCCTGATTCATTTTACCACTTTTTTCTATTTCAAGAAGGGCTAAAAGTCTTACACTAGCTGATGTACTATCTTTCAACCCAGAAAAAATATTACGACTAGCAGTTTTCACATTATTAACATGCTGTACAGGAGCCCCATTAGATGTTTGAACAATAATAGATGTTCTGTTACTTTCGGGTAAATTTTTAACGGCTTGCTCTACAGAGTTTGCGGGTTGATTTACTATTTCAGCAGGTTTATTTTCAGTAATTTGAATTAAAGTATTTTCTCCTTTATCATTGTAAAAAAACCAGCCTAAGGTACATACTATCAGAATAGATGCTGCTGCACTCATCCATACGTTTCTATTAAGACTTAAAACCCATACTTTTTTTGCTTTGGGTTGTTGCTTAATTCTGGCTTTCAGTTCATCCAACTTTAAAGGAGGGGCTTCAAACCGATCAAATTCAGCTTTATGCTGCTCTACAAAATCTTTTAATGGATCACTCATAATAACTTTTATCTTTTTGTGCCAATAATATTTTTTTCTTCGCTCTGTGATACTGGGTTCTTACCGTACTATGCGAAACGCCCAACATCTTCGCTATTTCTTCCTGAGGTATTCCTTCCAATAGATATAAATTTACAATGGTTCTATATCCATCTGGAAGTTCTTCAATACTCTTTCTTACATCCTCTACCCTACAATCAAAAATTTCTTCTTTTTCTACTAAATCTTCTACTTCATCAGGAATTTCCATATCTCCCAAATCGGCGAACGATATTTTTTTCTTTCTTAAATGCGAAATAGATTTGTTAATCGCAATCCGCTTTATCCATGCTTCGAAACTTGCTACTTGTAACAACTTATTCAAATCGCCAAATACCAAACAAAAAGTATCCTGAAGAAGATCTTCTGCTTCACCGGTATGATTAACTATGCGGCAAATTGAATTATAAACACCCCGAGCATATCGATTATACAATTCCGTATATCCGAAATCTTTACCCTTAAGGCACATTTCAATTAATTCCTGATCTGATATCTTTTTTGTAAGCTCCAATTCGGGTATTTATATTCTTCTTAGTTGCGTTTCTATCTTCAAGTCGCAGGTAGCTAAAATATGTTGCATCAAATAATTGAAATTATATTCTTGCTATGTAAATGTAGAGAATATATAAGAATTTGTGAGCGATAATGGCGCACCGATAATACGGAGTTACGCAGGTAAAAGAAAATTAACTATCTGAGGGAATCTGTGCATATCTATGAGAGATAAAAGCGCACGGATAACACCGAGTTACACAGAAATAATAACATTAATTATCTGCGTGAATCTGGGCATATCTGTGAGCGATAATGGCGCACAGACAACACCAAGTTACGCAGATAAAAGAACATTAATTATCTGCGGGGATCTGTCAAAGAAAAACTAAGAATTTCTTCTTGCCTTCTCTTTTTCAATTAAACGAAGTTCTCTACCGGTTTGTCCGGCAACAGAAGTATTTTCCTGAGCTCTTCTAAATAAATACGGCATAACGGCTTCTATAGGACCATATGGAACATACTTGGTTACATTGTATCCGGCATCTGCCAAATTAAAACTCAGATTATCACTCATACCCAATAGCTGAGCAAAGTAAATATGTGGATGGTTAATCGGCAAACTTTTCTCCGTAATCAAATTTGTTAAGTATCTGCAACTCTCCTCATTATGTGTACCACAAACAATACCAATTTCAGATAAATTATCTATACAATAATGTAAGGATTTATTATAATCTACATCAGACGCTTCTTTATCAGGCTGAATCGGTGATTTGTAACCCATTGCCAATGCTCTGGCGCGTTCTTTTTCCATATACGCACCACGAACCATTTTAACGCCCAAAATAAAACCACTTTCTTTTGCAATTAAATGATCAGCCTGCATATCAGCCAACTTATCATGACGATACATCTGGTAGGTATTATAAACGATAAGATTCGTTTTATTAAATTCACGCATCATATCAAGCGCCAACTCATCAATTGTATCCTGAATCCATGATTCCTCTGCGTCTATCATAATTGGCACTTTTTTATCAGCAGCCATTTTACATATTTTCAAACATCTTGCGCGGACTCTTTCAAACTCTGCTAATTCTGTTTCTGTTAACGCTAATTTGGCATCTAACTTTTCCAATAAAGCAAATCTGCCAATCCCCGTTATTTTAAAAACTGTGATCGGAATTCTGGTATCCCCGTCTGCCCGATTAATTGTCTTGATAATTTCTTCGCACGTTGCGTCAAAAACAAGCTCCTCTTCTTCTCCCTCTACAGAATAATCCAATATAGTTCCTACATTACCTTTGTGTAATTGCGCTATTGTATGCTCACAATCTTGTATGGTTTCTCCTCCGCAGAACTGCTGGAAAATTGTCGCTTTAATAGCCCCCTTTATTGGTAAACCTATTTTTAAAAATAGATTAGTGATGGGAGGTCCAACTTTTGTTAAAAAATTACTTCCAATAATTTTAAATAACCAATATGCTTTATTTAATTCAGTATTAGATTTATGTTTAAATGCTATTTCTGTATTATCGAAATTTAACGGCTTGCTGGGGGTCGACTCCATTTATGTTTATATTTATATGTTCTTTTGCAAAAATAATTAAAAAAACAAGGCTACATAAAAAGAGCATCAATAATTTGTAATTTTGACGGTACATGATACAATTTAAATTAGAAGGCGAGTTTATTCCTATGATAGGGCTATTAAAAGCTGTAGGACTGGTTCAAAGCGGTGGAGAAGCGCAAACACTTGTAGAAGATGGATTAATTAAGTACAATGGTGTGGTAGATTATAGAAAAAGACTTAAAGTACGCAAAGGCGATGTTGTTAACTTCTTAGATCAGCAAATAGAAATTATTTAATATGGAGTTGAAAAGCTTAAACGTTCCTATTTTCTTTGATACCAAACTAAAAAATCTTCTGAATATAATCGAGGAAGGTAAGTACAGTAAAGTTTTTGTACTTACAGATGAACATACCTCTATCCATTGTTTACCTGTTTTTCAAGAAATGCTTGATGATTACACAGGGTTTGATCTTATTGAAACATCGGCTGGAGAAGAAAATAAAACCATAGACTTTTGTATAGGTATTTGGAAAACGTTGCTCGATTTTGATGCAGACAGAAAAGCTTTATTAATAAATCTTGGTGGAGGCGTAATAACTGATATAGGTGGCTTTGTTGCATCAACTTATAAAAGAGGAATTGATTTTATTCAGATACCAACTACCCTTTTAGCCCAGGTAGATGCTTCGGTAGGTGGTAAAACAGGCATTGATATAGATAATGCAAAAAATATGGTGGGAACTTTCGCTCTTCCCAAAGCAGTTTATATAGAACACACTTTCTTAAAAACACTTCCAGATAGAGAAATATTGTCCGGATTTGCCGAACTTTTAAAACATGGTTTAATTGCAGACGTTTCTCTTTTTAAGGAGCTCAATAATTTAATACTCCCTTCAATCCCAGAAGAATTAATTTTCAAATCTATAGAAATTAAGAAAAATATAGTAGAACTAGATCCGTTAGAAAAAGGGAAACGTAAAATATTAAATTTCGGACATACTATTGGACATGCATTAGAGAGCTATTCACTATTACACGATACAAATCCGCTAACACACGGTGAAGCCATAGCTATAGGGATGGTATGTGAAAGTTATATAAGCTTTAAAATAAATGGTTTAAACCAATCAGACCTTTCTCTAATTACCGAAAGTATTACAAAGTTTTACCCTCCTAAGTCTATTCCTACCAGTACAGATCAACTCATGCAGATAATTTTACTGGATAAGAAGAATGAAAACGGTAAAATTCTTTGTTCTTTGCTGGAAAAAATCGGAGAATGTGGATTTAACCATCAAGTTAATGTAGAAGATATAGAAGAAAGTCTTCAATACTACATAAAACATACCCACCATTAATATTTTTCTGATCCGAAAATCATCATCTCCTCATATATAATAACAAATGTATTTTTTGTGTAATTATTACTGGAATAGGTGTAATAAACAACCTTAATTTTCTCACTTTTTCTTAAAAGGTTTAATTTTGCGGTACACACAAACAATACATTATGGATCTCAGTGCGGGCGATACCTCAATACTAACCTTATTTGTCATTATCTTCCTAATGACTATTGCTGAAATGTACTTCAGCTTTGTTCACGACAGAAAAATTTATACAGTAAGAGATACTTTTACAAATGTGTATCTCATGTTTTGCGCACTCATTATCAATCTCGTAACCAAAGCAGGTACGTTTATCATTTTAGATTATGTTTACGATTTTAGACTGTTTCAAATAGAAAATGTATTTCTTTATTGGCTTGTTTTAATTCTGGCTCAAGATTTCCTTTATTGGGTATTGCACACTACAGGGCATTATGTACGTTTATTTTGGGCCATGCATGTTACCCATCATTCATCAGAACATTTTAATTTAACTACCGGATTTAGATCAACTGTTTTTGAACCATTATATAGGGTATTTTTTTATCTGCCCCTAGCTTTAATCGGGTTTACGGCTGTTGATATCTTATTTGCCTATCTAATTACACAAATTTATGGCAATATGGTACATACTAAAACAATTGGCAAACTTCATCCTATTATTGAATATATCTTTGTTACCCCTTCGCACCATCGCGTGCATCATGCTAGTAACCTGCGTTACCTTGACAAAAATATGGGTATGGTTCTAATTCTTTGGGACAGATGGTTTGGTACTTTTCAGGAAGAATTGGATACAGAAACCATTGAATATGGATTAACAACGCAACCGGAAGACAAAGGTCCTGTAAATATTATTTTTCATGAATTTATTGCTCTTAGGAAAGATATTAAAACCGCACCCACGCTCAAGGATCGAATAAAATACATCTTTAATCCACCAGGATGGAGTCACGACGGACATACGCAGACCGCAAAAAAAATGCAACAAGAGCTCAAAAAAATGGAAGAAGCTACTTCTTAAAACTTACAAATGATATTGCTTATTCAATAAAAATTAAAAAATATTTGCAGCTTTAATTATAAAGTGTACTTTTGACGCATAACTATGTTTACAACAAACGCATATTGGTACGGTTTCTTTTACTTTTTTAGTAAGAGCCGGGATTGATATGTACAAAAAATATAAAATTGATGTATAAAAAATCCCGGCCCCAACAGGCCGGGATTTTTCTTTTTAAAAGAAAATGGAAAACCTGACAAGAGTAGCAATACAGGGCATTAAAGCTTCTTTTCATGAAGAAGCTGCCTTAAAGTATTTTGGAAAAAATATCCGTACCATAGAATGTAATTCATTTAAGCAAACCTGCGAAAGCCTAGTTAAAGACGAGGCAGATTTTGTAGTTATGGCTATAGAAAACTCTATTGCCGGAAGCTTACTGCCAAATTATACATTACTCAGAGATTATAGTTTTGCTGTAGTTGGAGAAGTTTATCTACCTATACAACTGCATCTTATGGCATTACCTGGAGTTAAATTCGAGCAAATAAAATATGTAACTTCACATCCTATTGCTATTCGTCAGTGTATAGATTTTTTTGACGAATTTCCACATCTTCAAGTAATAGAAAGCAACGATACAGCAGCTTGTGCAAAAAAAATACAGGACGAACAACTCTTAGACACGGTAGCTATTGCCAACAGCTTAGCTGCCGAACTTTATGAACTCAATATTATAGAACGCCGAATAGAGTCAAATAAAAAAAATTACACCCGGTTTTTAATTCTTAAAAAAGAAAAAACCGAAGAATTAAGAACCATCAATAAAGCCTCTATATGCTTTGAAGTAGGCAATCACGTAGGTGCTTTATCTAAAGTCCTGAATGTATTCGCAGAACAAGAAGTAAATTTAACAAAAATACAGTCCATGCCTGTTTTGGGTAAACGAAATGAATACTATTTTTACGTAGATATTGAATGGAAAGACATGGCACAATATGATCTCGCTATCAGAAAGGTATTAAAATATACAGTCAATTTTAATATTATGGGCGAATACGCAAAAAATGAAAACATTTAAAATCTACTAATATACCTACCAATGAAATTATCATTAAATATACAACCATTAAATACCTGGATTAATACCAACAACGAGCCATTATTAATTTCGGGACCTTGCAGTGCAGAAACGGAACAACAATTATTAAGCACAGCGCATTTATTAGCTGCTACAGGTAAAGTCTCCGTATTAAGAGCAGGAATATGGAAACCCAGAACAAGACCGGGAGAATTTGAAGGAATTGGAAGCATAGGCTTAGAATGGTTACAAAAAGCAAAAGCAGAAACAGGTCTACCCATTGCTACAGAAGTAGCAACAGCAAAACATGTAGAAGAGGCTTTAAATGCAGATGTTGATCTTCTATGGGTCGGTGCACGCTCAACGGTAAATCCTTTTACAGTTCAGGAAATTGCCAATGCATTAAAAGGTGTTGATATACCTGTGCTTGTAAAAAATCCTGTAAACCCCGATTTATCTTTGTGGATTGGTGCTTTAGAACGAATTAATAACGCCGGAATTACCAAACTAGGAGCCATTCACCGGGGGTTCTCCTCTTTCGAGAAAAGTTCTTTCAGGAATGAACCTATGTGGGAGTTGGCTATACAGTTAAAAACATTATGCCCAGAACTACCTATTATAAATGATCCAAGTCACATATGTGGTAATAGAACTTTATTATCCTACGTAGCACAAAAAGCTTTAGATTTAGATATGCAGGGCTTAATGATAGAGTCGCACATAGATCCGGCGGTTGCCTGGACGGACGCTAAACAACAGGTTACTCCTGCCGACTTAATTGAGTTAATTCACAACTTAAACTTACGTCAACCGGCGTCTAAAAATGAAGATTTTACAGATGCTTTGGCAGATTTAAGAAAAAAAATAGATAAAATAGATGACCAATTAATTCAGAAACTGGGAGATCGAATGGCTATAGTAGAAAAAATTGGTGAGTATAAAAGAGATAATAACGTTACTGTTCTACAAGTGAACAGATGGGATGAGATTATAAAGAGAAGTGTTGCCTTTGCAGGAGCTCTGAATTTAGATCAAAATTTTACGACAAAATTTTTAGAATTGGTACATAATGAGTCAATAAGAAAACAACGACAAATCATGAACGAATCTGACAACGCTAAAAATATAGTATCTTAATTTATGCTAAAATATACTGCGTTAAAATATGAAGACACAAACACAAGAGCAACTGTAGCTATTACTGGCTCTAAAAGTGAAAGTAACCGTGCATTAATATTGCAGGCCTTAAGTAATGGATTAATAGAAATAGAAAATTTAAGTGAAGCAGACGACACAACTATTTTAAAGCAAAGATTAGCAGAAATAGCCGGCCATAACGACGTAAGTACATTGCTGGTCGATATTGGTCCGGCGGGCACCGCTATGCGGTTTCTAACTGCATTTTTAGCTTTTAAAAAAGGAAATTACGAACTAACTGGTTCTAAAAGAATGTTAGAGCGTCCTATTCAATTATTGGTTGAAGCATTAAAAAAATTAGGTGCTCAGATTCAATATTTAGGAAAAGAAGGGTTTCCTCCTATCCAGATTAATGGAATTGAATATCCATCTACAAATAGTATTTCCATAAATGGAAATATAAGTAGTCAGTATATAACCGCATTAATATTAATTGCGCCCACACTCCCTGGCGGGCTAAAATTAAATGTTACAAACACCATAACATCACGTCCATACATAGATATGACATTATCCATGCTACAAGATTGTGGCGTAACACATACGTGGGATGGTGATATTCTGAATGTAAACGCACAACAATTTAAGAAGACTAAAATTTATATAGAACCAGATTGGAGTTCGGCATCTTATTGGTATAGTTTAGTTGCGATTTCAAAAGTAGGAGAAATATTTTTACCGGGATTTAAAAAAGACAGTTTACAGGGCGATCAAGAAATTGTCAAAATAATGGCGCAATTAGGTGTTGAAACAAGCTTTGAAGCAAATGGCATTCGAATATTTAAAAGCTCCGTTAGCTCTCAAAATTTATCATTCGATTTTATTAATTGTCCAGATTTAGCACAAACTGTAGCGGTTTGTTGTGCAATTTTAGGTAAAAACGCACATTTCTTTGGTCTCGAAACATTAAAAATAAAAGAAACCAACAGAGTTGATGCATTACAGAAAGAATTAATAAAAATCAATGTGAAATTTGAAGAAAACAATAACATGTATATCTTAAAATCAAACAATGTGGTCTTTCCTCATACAATTGCCATAAACACATATGAAGATCATAGAATGGCCATGGCCTTTGCACCATTAGCCGTTAAGGTAAATACATTAGAAATAGAAAATCTAAATGTTGTAAATAAGTCATATCCCAGCTTTTGGGCCGATTTATCGAAAGTTGGGATTAAGATTAAACAATAAAATTTAACTTTAACCTTATTAATCGGTCATAATATAAAAATCTATGAGTAATACATTTGGTAAATTATTTACAATAACCACTTTTGGTGAATCGCACGGACCAGCCATAGGTGTTGTAATTGATGGTTGTCCAGCTGGATTAGAGATAGATGCAGACTTTATTCAACAAGAATTAGATTTAAGAAAACCGGGGCAATCAAAAATTACCACGCAACGTAAAGAATCAGACGTTATAGAAATAATTTCAGGTGTATTTGAAGGCAAAAGTTTGGGCTCACCCATAACATTTCTTATCAGAAATGAAGATCAACGATCTAAAGATTATAGCCATAACAAGGCTGTTTTGAGACCGGGGCATGCCGATTTTACCTATGAAGCTAAATATGGAAGACGTGACTTTAGAGGTGGCGGCCGCTCATCTGCCAGAGAAACTGCATCGCGGGTAGCTGCTGGTGCACTCGCAAAACTAATATTAAAACAATATGGAATTGAAATATTTGCACACGTTTCTGCTGTTGGCAAAATTTCTAGTCCCCCACTCCCTTTAAACCCAATTTCAGAACTTCTCAGTATTAGAGAACAAAACATCGTTAGGTGTACAGATCCGGAAACGGCAAAAAAAATGATTGATTTTATTGATGAGACGAGAAAAAATGGAGATACAGTTGGAGGTAAAATTACCTGTATCATTAATGGCTGTATGCCCGGGCTAGGCGCTCCTGTATTTGATAAACTTCATGCCGACTTGGCAAAAGCTATGTTAAGCATTAATGCTGTTCATGGATTTGAATACGGTTCTGGGTTTGAAGGAACCACTTTGCTAGGTTCAGAACACAACGACTTAATACTACCTGATTCAAATTTAAAAGAAGGTATACATTCTATCTCTAATCGTGCAGGTGGTATATTAGGTGGTATATCTACCGGTCAACAAATTAATTTTAACGTTGGCTTTAAACCTGTTGCTACCATCATGCAAGATCAACAAACTATAGATGTAGACGGTAATTCTACAACTATTAAAGGAAAAGGCAGACATGACCCTTGTGTTGTACCTCGAGCAGTAGTTATTGTAGAAGCAATGGCAGCGTTGGTAGTAGTTGACCATATATTTAGAAATAAAAACAGTAAAATTGAAAATGAATAAATTAAAATCAATCATCTTTTTCTTATTTGTATCTATAAATTTATCGGCCTTGGCTCAAGACTATAAAGAGTTTATAAATTTACATAGAGAGGGCTATAAAGCGGCGTTTATAAACGACCCTAATGCACCATTAAAAGAAATGGACATGAAAAATCTTCATTTCTTTAAACCCGATGAAGCATATAGAGTAACAGCTAGCATTACTATTTTAACAAATATGCAGCCCTTTAAAATGCCTACTTACGATGGTGCCCCTAAAGAATTTATTCGTTATGCAACTGCAACGGCTAAGGTTAAAGGAAAAACCATTACATTAACTTTATACAAAAACTTAGAATTAAGTAATAATCCTCAATACAAAGACTATTTATTTCTACCTTTTACCGATCTTACCAATAGCAAAGAAACTTACGGTGGAGGTCGTTACATGGACTTTAATCTTCGTCAGATTGAAAATGGGGAATTAATTATAGATTTCAATAAAGCTTATAACCCATATTGTGCATATAGTACCGGATACAGATGTCCTGTTCCACCAGAAGAAAATAATTTAAATATTAAAATTCAGGCTGGCGAGAAAAAATATACGGGCGACATGAAGAAAAGATCACAATAGATAATTTTACTTAAAGAACTATTTTAAACTTGTTTTAATAATAATTGTTATACAACAGTAAATTAAGCATTTAGAAAAAAGCGCATGAAAGTAAAATTTAATGAAGCTACAGCTAATAGGCCAACCGGAACTAGATATACAGATGCTGATATTTTAAAGATAGATCTTCCTGCTTATATTACTCAGTTAAGAGGTGAAGAAGCTTGGAAAACCAAGGATCGGAATGCAATTACGGTTGTAAAATCAGATAATGTGACAATCACATTAATATTACTAGCAAAAAATGCGCAAATTATTCCCGGTTCATTAGAAAGTGTAGGTTTTATGACCTTATCTATTTTAGAGGGAAAGCTTGAGTTTATGAATGGTAAAAACACTATTATAGTTACACCGTCACAAATTCTAACAGTTCATGAACAAATACCCTTTTCGGCTGTTGCTTTAGAAGAGACTGTTTGTTTACTTACAATGATAAAATAGTTCCATTTATTATTGTATTAATTTAACTTTGAATTTTAAAACCTTACGATGAGAAAACTATTCTATCTATTAACATTAGGAACGTTAATTTTTACAGCTTGTAATTCTGATATTGAAACAATACAGAATACTCAAGAACCGGTTCTTATAAAAGTAAACCTGTTGCAAGACACAACAATTGCCAGAATTAACGAGTATACTTTAACCTCATCAGATCCAGATAAAGATAGTATTGAATCTAGAAAAATAATAGACCTCAAATTAAACCTGATAAATGCTATTGAAAATCAAGATAGTGCATTTTTAGTAAGTAAGTTACATCCAACATTTTCATTCGTTTCTGGACAATCTTTTTACAGCAGAAAAGACTTTATAGATCAACGTTTATATGAGGGGATAGATTTAAGCAATTTTAAGTTGATTAGACCTACCTTACAAATATTAGATCAAACCGCTGTTTTGAGTTATGTACAGATTGATAAAATCGAATCAGAAGAATCTAGATCTTTTTGGACAGATATTTATAAATATGTAAATGGAGAATGGAAATTAGCAACTATACGCAGGTTGTAGTAATTTGATATAAATATATTATCTCAATTGAATCGACCCCACCTGAGACCAACTTTACCGCGTCATCTCGGCTGAAGCAAAGCGGAACGGAGAGATCTTTGTAGATAACTTATAGATACAGACTCGCTGCACTCTAGCCTAACTAATTACCCTATTTGCCATCGCAACATTAATGGCATTCACCTTGTTATCCACTTCAAGCTTGCGATAAATATTCTCTATATGTTTGCGTACAGTACCGTAGCTTATAAATAAATTAACTGCTATATCATTATAACTTAACCCATTTTTAAGCTGTTCCAACACCTCTAACTCTCTTTTTGTTAATTCAAACTTATCAGATTTAACATCATTACTTACTGGATTTCTAAGAAGGTTCAAAACTTTAAAAGCAATAGAAGGAGACATACTCGCACCACCTTCTAAACCATCTTTAAGTGCTTTATATATAACCTCTTTACTCTCCTCTTTCAATAAGTAACCACTAGCTCCTGCTTTAATCATTTCAAGAATTTTATCGTCGTCGTCGAAAGTTGTCAGCGCAATTATCTTGATCTTAGGATTTCTCTTTTTAAGAGCCGAAGTTGTTTCGATGCCATTCATCTTAGGCATTTCAATATCCATTAAAATTACATCAACATTCATATTTTCTATTAAATCTAAAAGTACCTGGCCATTAGCCGCATGTGCTTTTATTTTAATATCCTCATAGAATTTTAACTTATCTAGGATAGAGCGTAATGCCATTGGATTATCTTCTGCTATACAAATATTCATATCTTTTTAGCAAATTTAAGCTGTAAAACTACTCTGTATATACGTATTTCATCCTATTTATTTTCCAAACTTAACGTAAAGAATATCTTTGTTCCCTCACCTGGTTCTGATGTTAAATCAAAAGCCCCGTTTAAATCCTGAATTCTAGATTTCATGTTTGATAAACCAAAGCCTGTAGATGCCGATCTCATATCAAATCCTTTTCCATTATCTGTTATAACTACTTTTAATAAATTCGACTCCATACCTTCTAAATGAAGTGTAATTTCTGAAGCTTCGCTGTGCTTTATGGCATTGTTTACCGACTCTTGAATAACTCTGAAAACTTCTGTTGCTTGTTGTGCCGAAAGCTTATTCTCAACTACACCCGACACATTAATCTTAAAATGAGGAATATTTTTAAAAAGTTCTCTTAATTTAACCGAAAATTCTTCTAAACTCACTTCAGTTTTATTAATTAACCATACAGTTTTACGTAACTCCTTTATAGTCTCCGTAGTAAGCCCTTTAATCTGAGTAAGCTTTTCTTGCTGCTCTTCATTCTCAGCATTAACGGCTGCCATAGAAGAATTAATAAAAGTAAGATAGGAACCAATATTATCATGTAAATCTCTGGAGATACGTACACGCTCAGAAGTTATTTTTTGCTCAGATTCTATTTTTAAAAGCTGCGCTTCGAGATTTAGTCGCCTCTCCTTTTGCTTACGCTTATAATAAATCAGATAAGCTATTAATAATACAATTATAATCAACACTATAGCTATACCTAAAAAGAATTTCCTTTGTTTAAGCTGTAATTCCTGAATGGTATTTTGTTGACTTAGTTCTTTTATCTGCTGCTCTTGCTTTTCAGCTTCGTACTGAGCGCTCAGCTGATTTAAACTTTCGCTGTTTTCAATCTGCCGAATAGAATCTCTAAATAAGTTGTATTTATGACTATAAACAAAAGCGGAATCGAACTTATTAAAAGAAGCATACATCGTTGAAAGCTCTTCATAAGATTCAAAAATCTGTTTATTATTATCAATTTGTTTGGCTATTACATAAGATCTTTTCAGCCACTTTTCAGATTCAGAAAAATTCCTGCTCTTAGCATAAGCCTGTCCTAAATAATTATAGGTATAAGACAACTCACTCAACTCAATCACGCGCTCTCTTATTTCAATAGATTTTTTCAGATATTGAATAGATTTAACATAATCACCCTTATATAAATAAGTGCTACCCAAATCGTTATAAACAAAAGCTACAGTTCGTTCATCATCTAGTTTTATAGCTAATTTAAGCGCTAAGGTGTGATATTTTAAGGCCTCATCGTAATCTTTACGTCGAGAATAAACGATACCGATATTGGTATAACATTTTTGTTCGGCCGACTCATCTTTTATTTTTTTACTGATATCTAATGCCTTTAAATGATAGAACAAGGCTTTATCATAATTTTTTTCTGTCACATTTAATATAGCAATAGACGTATACAACAAGCGCATACCTGAGCTATCCTTTAACTTCTCCGAAACCTTTAATCCATTTAAGAACTCATTCATGGCTTCAGCATTTCGGTTTTTACGACGATAGAAAGTTCCTAAAGCATAATAAGCTCTTGGTAGATCTTTCTCCAAATTATTGCTATTAAGTATAGATACTGCATTCTTAGCGTAATGCTCAGACAAATAAAGTTTACCAATATTCTCCTGCACAAGGGCAAGAACAATTTGTATTACTGCTTCTCCTCGGGTATATTTTACATCTTTAGAAAACTGTAATGATACTTTAGCTAAACTATCTACCAATTGATAATCTTTAAAATAGTTCCTATTGTAAAAATTATACAATGAATCTACCTTCTCCGTATTCTTAAGAGAAGTAGAAACAATAGCCTGATAATTTTCCAATATAGTCTGACTTCTACCTGAAAAAGGATTTATAATAATAAAAAGAATCAGTAAAAAGTAAAACAGTCTTACTTTCATAAACAAGAAATCGAGTTAAGTATTTACCTGTTAAATATAGTAATTTATAATAAGGGTTAAATCTCAACCTGTTAAGTTTTATACAATCGAAAAAAATATACGCATAAATACGTATTCCTATTTCTTCTGTTTAAAAATATTTTTGAACTATCATTTCTCTAATCTAACACATCATGAAAAGAATTTTAAGTTTATTTTTTATACTAACCATCCTTCAGGTACGTGCGCAGGTGGTTGATAAACCCAATTACAACTATGATTTTGGCGCTAAAATCAACTTTATGCATTTAACCGACGCAGGTGTAATGGTAGTTGCAACGGGCAATGGCTTATCAGGTATTTCTCCGGATGCAGACAAGCCACATTTTAATTTTACAGAATATGGAAAAGTGAAAGAAGAAGAATTGGAATTCGTTCCGCTTTCGCCTTATGTAATCATAAATCAGGGGGGCTTAATGAGCTCTAAAAAATCTATTATCGATTTTATTTCTGGTAAATTATTATTCGCGACTGAAGAAAATGGCTGGAAAACTATTTCCCAATTTAACGTAGATCTTTTAAAAAACAAACTCATCGTTGTAGGAAATAGAAATGCAAAAGAAAAAGGAGTTTTAGCTGTAGCAGTTTATGATTTAGGTTCAGGAAAACAGGATTTCATGAGCAGTTTGGATCCAAATGTTGGAAAAGTAGGTCTGGCTAGCGCTATACCAATGAGTTCAGGAAAACCATTACTATTAGGAAAAAATATATTAGTTCCTACAACTAAAAAATTATGGTCATTCGATCTAACATCAGGGACCAAGCAATGGGAAGCGAATGTTGACAACCTTTCGTGGATGTCGGCAGATAACTCCGGAAAGGAAATCTACGGTTTTGAAGAACGTCCAAACGGTGATACCAGAATCCATAAAATTAGTTCGGAGGGTCAACCTTTATGGGCACAAGAACGTAAAATAAAAGGAAAGGTTACCCGATTTGAAATTTTACCTCAAGGTATAGCGATTGTAAGCGATGTAGACAACTCTGGAAAAAGTGGAATAGCTAAGTTAGCAGCTAGTGCTTCCGAATCTAAAATAGGTTTTTTAAGTGCTTCTACCGGCGACGATTTATGGGAAAAGGCCCCTAAAACCAAAGGTTATGTACAACATTTTTATATAATGGATGATGGTATCTTATTTGGAATAGAATCAGGAGGCATCAATAAAATTGCTTTTGACGGTACTCCATTATACAAAAAACCATTAGCAACAGGTGAAAATATACAAATTATGGCCTCTACCCCTAACGGCATTATTTATATTACTGATACGGATGCGGATATAATTAACAGCAAAAGCGGAGAATCTATCTGGAAAAGCCCTATTAAATATAAAAAAGCTAAATCTGTATCCAGTGCTTACGATAAAGCTAATAAAAGATACTTAATCAGTACAGGAGAAGAAATACTGGCAATTGACGAAAATACCGGTAATACTTCCGTACTATCTAAATTCACTTTTAAAGAAAAAGAAACTCCTTCAAGCATCTCGGTTAGAAATGACGGTATTTTACTTTCTTCTAGTCAGAATATGATGTTGTTAGATTTTAATGGAAAAGAGAAGTTTCATGAATATTACAAATCGCCAGGACAAAGCGGATTTATAAAAGTTTTATCGGGCACCCTTGCAGTAGCTTCTTTTGCAATGGCTAATGCTGCAGCCTATCAGGGAGGGCGCTACGGAACTTATCCAGGCAGCAATCGATTAAACAGTTACGGTGAACAAATGAAAATGCAGCAAGATGCCTTTGCTGAAATCGCTTCGGCCTCTTTCCAGGTAATGAATAAAAGATTTAAAGCTACCGCTGCTACAGAAAATGCTCAATTTATTCTTTCTAGCTTAGACAGTGGTGTAGGATTAGTAAGAGTAAATAAAGATAGTGGAAAGGCAGAAAAAGAAATTCTGCTAAAAGATAAAAAGCCAGATTATAAAGTTGATGAACAAGGAGGTATCCTTTACTACAAATCTGGTGATAGTAAAATTGCAGCATATAAAATTTAGTTATAATAAAAAGCCCTGAACCTAAATTCAGGGCTTTTACCAATTAACAAATAAACATGGAACAGTTTACCAGCTATAGTTTCAGAAAATCTGCCTTTACTCAAAACCAATATTGGACACTTTCAGATATTGGTTTATACGTTCAGGAAGAAAAACAAGTAGATATGTTTATTCGTTACGATCAAATTCTAAGCATAAAATTAACTTATGAACCCGGACGCTTTAAGTTAAACAATCATAATTGTAAAATTAGCAGCCAATTAGGTACACTTAATCTATCTTCTAGCAGTTATCGTTCTATAGGAAATTTTATAGATCAAGGACCAGACTATTCAAATTTTATAAGAGAATTTATAAAAAGATTAGAAACCGTTAACCCTTCTATTTTTATCGATTCCAAGTCTTCCAACCAATCAAACTACTTAATGATGGGTGTTTTTATATTGCTTATCCTTTTTTTACTACAAAGCTTCAATCAATTAACTTTTAATTTATCGGCATCAGCCAACTTAAAAATTGGAATATTATTAATATCTGCATTTATTCTAATAAAAACATATAAAAGAAAAACACCTCACAATAATTCAAATGAGGGAAAAAATACACTTGTTTTACCCAATTAATTTCAAAGAAGAACACATGAAACACATAATTAAAATCTTCTGCACCATCTTCATCTTAATACCTTTTATATTATTTGCACAACCAAATAATACTATTTCTTCTGCAAATGGTGCTGCAGAAAACGATGAAGGCGTAAAATTTTACAACAATAAAGATTATGCAACTGCCCTTCAATGGTTTAATAAAGGCATTGAAAAAGGTCATTCCATGAGCTATTTTAACAAAGGTCTTCTGTATGCAAATGGTTATGGTGTAACAAAAGATCTTACAGAAGCTTTTAAATTGTATAAAACATCAGCCGAAAAAGGTAATGCAAAAGCAATGTATCAAGTTGGAGCAGCCTATGCAAATGGCAACGGTATCTCGCAAAGTTATACTGAAGCAATGAGTTGGTATAAAAAAGCAGCCGATTTAAATCAGCCAGATGCAATGCGTGCTATTGGCACGCTTTATTTTTCGGGGAATGGTGTTCCTAAAAATTATCAGGAGGCCATAAATTGGTACAAAAAATCAGGTGAAATAGATCAAGGAGATGGCAAATATCTTATAGGTTTAATGTATAAAAATGGAGATGGTATTGCACCAAACCCAAATGAAGCCTTTAATTATTTTAAACAAGCTACAGATCAGGGCCATAACCGCGCCGCTTATGAAATGGGGTTAAGTTACATATCGGGTAAAGGAGTTCCTTTAAACAATCAGGAAGGTTTAAACTGGATTAAATTTTCAGCAGATAAAGGGTATGCTGTAGCTATGACTGAATTAGGTATACTATATGCTAATGGAAAAATTGTTCCTAAAAACTTCGCTGAAGCTTATAACTGGTATACAAAAGCAGCTAATCTGGGTAATACACAAGCTATAACTAATATTGGATTTATGTATTATCATGGCCAACATGTTACTAAAGATCAGCAAGAAGCTCATAAATGGTATCAAAAAGCGTCCGACTTAGGCAATACCAACGGAATGTATTATCTGGGATTAACTTATTTAGACGGTGCAGGCGTGACCAGAAACATATCAGAAGGTATTCGAATTCTAAAGCAAGCTGCTGAAAAAAAGAACAATTATGCAGCTTATGAACTGGGAATTACTTACTTGGATGGAAAAATAATTTTGCAAAATTATCCGGAAGCTTTAAAATACCTGATCCAATCTGCAGAAGGTGGTTACGCAAAGGCTCAACTAGAAATGGGGGTTATAAATGCCAACGGAACCGGTACACCGCAAAACTTTGCCAAGGCATACGAATGGTATACCAAAGCAGCTAATTTAGGAAATGCTCGAGCTATGAATAACATAGGTTTTATGTACGAACGCGGAGAACATGTTACAAAAAATCTTACCGAAGCCATGAATTGGTATAAAAAATCGAGTGATTTAGGAGATACTCAAGCTATGTACAATATTGGTATTTTTTATACAGATGGATTAGGTGTTACAAAAAATCAGGCTGAAGCTTTAAACTGGTATAAAAAAGCCGCTGATTTAGGTCATCTAAACGCAACTGTAGCCTTAGGATTTATGTACTTAGACGGAACTGGTGTTAAAGCAGATAAGGCAGAGGCGATCAAATATCTAACTATAGCTGCCGATAAAGGTGATGGAGACAGTGCGTTCGAGCTGGGCACGATCTACTTCGGCGAAAAAAACTATGAAAAAGCAAAATTTTATCTGGAAAAATTAGCTAAACAAGGAGATAAAGAAGCAATTGCATTGATAGAAAAAATGAAACCAGTCAATTAGAATGAAGAAAAATGACCTGCTTTTTATAACCGCTTTAATTCTTTCTATCTGGTTTCTATTAACAGGTATCTTCTGGGTTTATTGGACAGCCTTATTCGTTGCCTATCCTGCAGCAATAGTTGCCTTTATTTTATGGAGAATTATTAAAAAAGACGGCCGTTCACGCAATATTGCAATCCCGGTAATTCTTTTTACCGGGGCATTAATCTCCTTAGGGATGCTTACGGTTATAATTATTCATAATTGAAAGAAAAACACAAAAACAAATGAAAAAAATTATCACAATTATATGCCTGCTCTTATATATTAATGGTGTAGTACAAGCCCAAAATATTTCCTTTTTTACAGATCCAAATTCTTCTAAAAAATATGGTGTTAAAAATGAAAAAGGACAAATTATTGTTCAGCCAAAATATGATGATTATCAGCCGGTTTATAACGGATATGCCAGAGTAAAGTACAATGAAAAATGGGACCTTATGGATGGTTCAGGAAAAGAACTAACCAATTTCAAATATGACTTTATTAATTTTTTCACCAAAGATGATTTAGCATTGGTACAGCTAAACGGAAAATACGGCTATATAGATAAGAGTCTAAAAGAGGTTATCCCCTTAACATTCGAGTCTGCTTCTTCATTTTTTGAGGGATTAGCTACCGTGCGACAACAATCGAATGGTACATACAAAATTGGTTATATAGATAAAACCGGAAAAATGGTTATTCCTTACAAATATGAAATAGCCAGAGAGTTTAACAACGGCTTTGCTATGGTCAGATTTAACAATAAATGGGGATTTATTAATCAAAGTGGCAAAGAAATAACACCGCTTAAATACGATTATGTTACACTCTTTTATGATGGGATGGCAGCAGTTACTATAAACGGAAAAACCGGATACATTAATACAGATGGAAAGGAAATTATACCCCTTATTTACGATGGTGCGTGGAACTTTAAAGATGGTCGCGCAGAGGTAAAGCTTGCCGGAAGAAATTTTTTTATTGATAAAAGTGGAAAAGAATTTGGCACCACCACAACGCAAGTTAATACAGGTAACTCTGCCAATATTTCAACCAACAATAAATCAGACAATGGGTTATCCGACTTTACAAAAGGTCACGAAGCATACACAGCAAAAAACTATACTGACGCACATAAATATTATAACTTATCCGTAGAAAAAGGCAACATTAACGCTATGTTGCAATTAGGATTATTGTATTATCAAGGTTTAGGTGTTACCAAAAGCATATCCGAATCAGAAAAATGGTTTTTAAAAGCGGCTAATCTTGGCAATGCAAATGCCATGAATATCATGGGATTGGCATTAAAATCAGGAGAGTTTGGCAAAAGCAGTCTCAAACAAGCAGAAGAGTGGTTTATAAAAGCAGCTAACTTAGGAAACGACGAGGCAATGTACGAACTAGGTACAATGTATGAATTTGGACTCGCTGGATTAGACTTCAAAAAAGCGAAAGAATGGTATCAAAAAGCAGCAGATAAAGGTAATGCCAAAGCAAAAGAAACACTAGCTACATGGAACGACAATGTTGTTGAAAGCACTGCAGGAAATACCTATTTAACGCTAGGCTATGCCGAAGAACTTAAGGGAAACTTTAAAGAGGCATATAATCAATATAAATTGGCGGCCGATAATGGAAATGTGTTGGCTATGTATAACATGGGTGTGTTTCATGAAAATGGAAAGGGCGTTGTAAAAGATAGTTATGCAGCATCTCTATATTATGATTTGGCAGCCAAAAGGGGTCACGATGGAGCTCTCTATGCTTTGGGAAATCTATATGAAAATGGAAAAGCGGTTGACAAAAATTTAGAAACAGCAAAACGATATTATACCCAATCAGCCGATAAAGGAAATACTTTAGCCAAACAAGCTTTAAACAGATTGTCTTCTACATCTTCAATACCTATAAAAACGGTACCCGCTCCGCCCACCCCCATCAAAGCCATTATTAACAAAAACATATCTTACTTAGGGAAAAATGGGAAGTATGGACTTAGTGACAGAAAAGGAAATATAATTATAACTCCACAATTTGATTATTCACTTAATTTCAACCGTAATGGAATAGCCGTTGCCAGTCTAAACAAGAAAAAAGGATTAATTAATAACAATGGCAAAGAGCTTACACCTTTTGAGTACGACAATGATTTAGGAGATTCTGAAGGAGTCTTCTTGATGCGTAAAAGAAACCCTATTCCAGGAAATTCTCTTAATGACGACACCTACTTTATAGACAATACCGGAAAAATAATTCTAACAGATAAAGACAAACCTTATAAAGTAGACGGACCATTTTACAGTGGTCGTGCATTGGTAAAAACACCAGAGGGTTTAGGATATATAGACAAAACCGGAAAAATGATTATTCCTGCTGTATATGTTTCACAATCATTAATAGCACTTACAAGTCCAATGTGGTTTACCAACGGTACCGCAGTTGTTTCTCTAAAGGATAAAACATATGCGTTAATAGATGTAAATGGCAAAACACTTACCAAGAAAAACTACTACTTTATTAGTGACAACTCCCCGATCTTTAATTTCGGAGAACCTCAACCCGAAGAAAATATCTTTGTATATAAAAACAATGCTGAAGAAAAACACGGTTATTTAGATATAACAGGAAAGGAACTAACGCCTGCTATTTATAAATATGCAGCACCTTTTAGAGAAGGAATGGGGAAAGTAACAAACGATACCAAGCAAGGCTTTATAGACCGAACCGGAAAAATTGCCATTCCACTCACTTATGAAGTGGCCTTAGATTTTAAAGAAGGCTTAGCTGCCGTAAGAAACCAAAATAAATGGGGATTTATAGACAAAACAGGAAAAATCATCATTCCATTACAATACGAATATGCAGGTAGCTTTAGTGAAGGACTTGCTACCGCCCAAATAAACGGAAAAACAGGTTTTATAAACAAAAAAGGCGAATGGGTTATTGCCCCTCAGTTTCAATCAACAAGCGGTTATTTTAAAGAGGGAATGGCTGGTGTAATGGTCAACGACCTATGGGGATTTATTAACACCTCCGGAAAAATGGTTATACAACCAAAATATCCAAGATACGGCTTCATCGATTTTGAAGATGGCGTAAAGTATATAGAAGTTAGCAACTTAAAATACGCCTTAATTGATAAAACTGGAAAAGAATTTAGAGAACCTTAATTAAAATACATGAAGCAACTGTTTTTAATCACCTGCTTAAGTTTATTAACCATTGTTGTAAAAGCGCAGGATCCAATCTCTTTTTTAGGAAGTAACGATTTATATGGCCTAAAACTCGCAGACGGAACAATTATTCTACAACCCAAATATGAATACATTAACCCTTTTTACGAAGGTTTAGCTGTTGTACAGATTGGTACCATCTTTGACTCAAAATACGGTTTTGTAGACCGCACCGGAAAAGAAGTAATTGCAGTACAATATGACACGGCATGGGACTTCAGAGACGGCCTTTCTAAAGTACGTTTAGGCGATAACTGGGGCTTTATAGACAAAGATAATAAAACCATCATTCCATTTGAATATCAAGGCGCAGAAGAATTTACGCAAGATCTGGCCGCTGTCAAAAAAGATGAAAAATGGGGTTTTATTAATAGAGCCAATCAAACCATTATACCTTTCGAATACGAAGCTGCATTCTCTTTTTCCGAAAATTTAGCCGCAGTTCAGATAGGTGAAAAATGGGGATTTATCAATCTTACAGGAAATACTGTCATTGCTCCGCAATATGACAAAACAGATCAGTTTAGCGAAGGTTTAGTTGGTGTAATGAAAAACGAAAAATGGGGATTCATTGATAAAACCGGAAAGTTAGTTATTCCACTTAAATATGATTTGGTTTCGTGGTCTAAAGAAGGAATGATTGCTGTTGGAATGAATGAAATATGGGGATATATTGATAAAACTGGTAAAAGCATTACCCCTATCCAATATCGCTTAGCGGCCGACTTTAAAAATGGCAAAGCAGAAGTGGAGTTAAATGGGAAAAATATGTTTATAGATAAAACTGGTAAAAAAATTCAATAATGAAACAATTTATAACAGGAGTTCTATTTCTTATCATAAGCGCGTCAAACGCTTATGCTCAAGCAAAAAAAGAACAATTATCAGGTAAGTGGAAGCTCACAGAGCTTATAGGCAAAAGCATAAGCAATACAGAATTACAAAAGCGGTATTCATTTACGAGTGATAGCCTTTTTTATACAAGTCCGGCTAGAAATCTGAAAGGGACATATATCTTAAACGAACAATCAGGAGAATGTAAGTGGCATATAGATGACGTTGCTGAACCTATGATATTTATGGTAAAAATTTTATCGGATGGTAAAATGCATTTATGGCAACCTGCAACAAATCCTATTGTCGGAATTTTAGAAAAAATAGAAAAATGAAAAAAATATTCCTGTTAATCTTGTTCTTTATAAGCTCAACAAATATATATGCTCAATCGCAAGACGAACCAGGTAAAACGGAGTACGTAAAGGGCGAAAATGCCAGAAATAATGAGCAATGGACAGATGCCTTAAAATGGTTTAAGCTGGCGGCAGAAAAAGGCAATTCTAACGCCATGAATAGCCTAGGTTATATGTATCATAATGGCGAAGGAATGGACCCAAATGAGGCGGAAGCTTTAAATTGGTATCGGAAGGCTGTTTTTAAAGGAAATACCAATGCAATGATCGCCCTCGGAATAATCTATCTCAACAACGACTTATACCTCGAAGCAGAAAATAGCTTTAAACTGGCGGCAGAAAAAAAATATCCAGATGGATACGAAATGTTGGGCTACTTCTATTATAGCAGAGAGCAATATGCTGATGCATTGCCTTGGCTAAATAAAGCAGTAGAAAAAGATATGCCAATGGCTACTTTTTACCTTGCCGAAGCTTATGAGGAAGGTAATGGATTACCCGAAAATATAGAAAAAGCAAAAGAGTTATATAAAAAAGCCGTTAAACTGGGCTATAAAGACGCAGCAAAAAAGTTAAGCAACTTATAATTACATGAACCCCGTTTATACTTCCTTCGTATCACAATCTCATTATATGCTCGATTTTTGGGCAGATGTAAAATGGCAACTACAGGATTATGAACTTAAAAGAACTTCGAAAAAGTATAAAGAAGCTGTATTTGAGTATAAAAATATAGAAGCTGTTAGACTGTGCTATCATATGGGTAGCAGGAGTTCGCCAGCAGCGTACTACCTCTACTTTAAATATAATAAAAAATGGCGAAATAAACAAATTTTTAGCAGCGCCAGCACAAATACCGATGAGGAAGCATATCATCAATACCATCATTTTGTTCATCAGCTACTGTTGCGTATTAAAACATATAACTCATTGTTGCCCATTTACATAGGTCATAGTGCTGTATTGCTGTCGTTTTATTTGTTAAGCTGTTTTATTTTATTAGGTATTGCCCCAATCACATATGCCTATAACATTATAACATTACAAGAATGTACCTGGGCATTTATCATTCTTTTAATACTCACACTACCTATTATCAAAAGCATGATTAAATACTTTCCGCAAGTGATTTATCTAACACAAGATATTCCATTAAACGTACTACCTCAACCCACTCATTATGCATAAATACGCATGGTTAATGCCTTCCGGAAAAAACTTCTTTATATGGATCATATCTGTGGTCATGTTAATAGGCTTATTCGTATTTAACTGGAAACCGGAAACCATACTCCTATCCTACTTCTTCGAAACCATCATTATCGGATTTATTCATATATTTAAGCTATGGGCAACCTATAAATATAGTACGGTGGCTGATACCCCTTCTGGCAAACATGAAACAAAATATGCCTTTTACATTCCCTTTTTCATATTTCATTTCTACTTCTTTATTTTTGTACAATCGGTTTTCATATTTACATTTTTCAGCTTTTATATACCTGGCATAAAAGACACTTTTAATGTATTAGATAACTATCGTTTTCTACTTAAACAGCCGGAAATGCTATTAGCATTTACAAGTTTGGCTCTGGTTAACATATCTATGTCGCTTCAAAACTTCTTCTTTCCAAAAAAATTCAGGACTAAAAAAGTTAAAAAGCTGTTTATGCAACCTTATTTAAGAATCTTTATTCAACAGTTTGTTACCTTGGTAACAGGATTTTGCATTCTATTTATCAACGCTCCTATCTTTTTAGCGCTGTTAATTATCCTAACCAGACTGGTGGTCGATTTAGCTTTGCAGGAATCAGCCGTAAATGACGAATTCAGAAAAAATTTTGTAAAGGTAATCTCCCAGGTTAAATCAGAAAAAGATTTTGGTGACGCCGAAAAAGAACTTGATGCATTTTTAGATGAATAACACAACTTCCCATAAAACCGCGTACGAACAAAGAAAGCTACTTTCCAATATATGGAATCAGTCCGTTCCCGTAGTTCTGTTCCAGAACAAGCGCATTTTAAGCCTTTATTTTGTTTTCTTCATTGCCCTGCTAACCTCTATATTCATTAGTTATTTTACGCTTACAATGAGCAACGAATGGCTTTTACAAGAATTTTCTTCATTATTGACTGGTCGGTTGGTACAATTTGCTTTTCTTATACTTGGAAATATACTTTTAGTGGCCGTATTCTGGTTAAGACATAAATATATTCTTGCGGTTTATTTACTACCTGATCAAAAAATTAAAATCAAAACCTGGGATTTTATTAATTCAAGAATACAGTTCTATAACGTTAAAGATTTTTCCGCCTCACAATATATTGAGGGTATCACTAATATACCCAATAAACCAAGCGTAAATGCCCCTTATATAAAATTACGCTTACATAGCGGTAAAACACTTATTTTAGATATGCAGGGCGATTTTCCGAGCGGATACGCAGCATTAGATGAAGTTTTATTGAGCTAGTAAACTAGGGCACTTCTAACAACCTTAAAATTCATTCGTACTGCTGGGCATCAGTTAACGAAAACTAACCTCCTTAACTACTGCATATTGCGCTTTTATTAACCAATTAATATAAATTTTGAATAAATAATTAGAATAAATTCCTATTTTTGTGTCGGGCAAGTCTTTTACGACCAGCTCCTTTCGAACTCCCCCAGGGTGGGAACGCAGCAAGGGTAGAAAGTTGAGCGGTGCGATAAGAGTTGCTTGCCCTTTTTTATTTTCTCTACAGTACGCGGAATCAGGATACTGCAACTTTAACTTATAATTTCTCAGCAAAGACATGAAATTTTTCATTGACACAGCAAATTTAGACCAAATCAAGGAGGCTCAAGATTTAGGTATATTAGATGGCGTAACAACCAATCCTAGTTTAATGGCTAAGGAAGGGATTTCTGGAGATAATAATGTATTAAACCATTATAAAGCAATATGCGATATTGTGGATGATAATGTTAGTGCAGAGGTTATTGCAACAACTTATAATGAGATTATTAAAGAAGGCGAAGCATTAGCCGCTTTAAATCCAAAAATTGTTGTAAAAGTGCCAATGATTAAAGATGGTTTAAAGGCAATCAAATATTTCTCTGGAAAAGGAATTAAAACGAATTGCACTTTAATTTTCTCTGCTGGTCAGGCATTATTAGCCGCTAAAGCTGGTGCCACATATGTGTCTCCTTTCCTAGGTAGATTAGACGATATTTCTACAGACGGGCTTCAACTAATTGAAGACATCCGATTAATATTTGATAATTACGGTTACGAAACTCAAATTTTAGCAGCTTCTATCCGCGGACCATTGCATATTGTAAATTGTGCTAAATTAGGTGCTGATGTAATTACTGCTCCACTTTCGGCCATCACAGCACTATTAAAACATCCATTAACAGACAGTGGCTTAGCTACGTTTTTAGCCGATCATCAAAAAGCAGCTAATAAATAAATCAGAAAAAATATTGAAAACTTCACTAAAAAGTGGAGTTTTTTTTATGCCTTCTATTTTGTTGTTTAATAATCAATTTTTTTTTCATTTCTTTATGATATTTTTCCAACCAATAGTTAGAAAATTAAGATTTTAATGAATGTATTTATGAATAGATTTTTACTGATAAAGACATCAAACGCAGTTTTTCTATTGCTTTTATTCTTTTTTGCGAGCAAACCTGCATCGGCTCAACTCACTTTTAATGATACCGTTATTTATTTAGAATCCTGTGCTTCAAATATTGAAAATTTGACCAAGAAATATGATGACACCTATACATACAGAATTACAGATATAGGTTTAGGGACATATAAAGACGATCCTAAAAAATTATTATTCGAATACACGAGAAAATTTTCTGACAATACCGAAGACAAAATTCAATTTATTTTTAATCCTAAGTATATTGAAAGCTATTCCAAAGAAACCGAGTTGTCTACCAACGGATTCCATTTTGCTACGATAAAATTATCTGGCAATTTTGTTTTAAAAGTGGTTAAGCAATCGAGTGTGAAAGATTATACGCAAGATTCTTTCTCCTTTCCGTACATAGCTGGCGATCCGCTAGCCTTCGAAAGAATGAAAGCAGCCTTTCACAGCCTTAAATTAAAAAGTTTAGTAAAAGACACAGACGATCCGTTCGCTAATTAGTAATTTTAAACATGAAAACATTTTTCTTAAGCTGCTTACTTTGCTGTGCTGCTTTAATTTCAAATGCACAGCTAACAAGATCAGAAACCATTAAATACATTCAGGATAAAATTAATGATGCCGAGTTTTTAAAACGTACATACGATGAAAAGTTTACGTACAATTTTACAGAACTAAAATTCAAACAAGATCCAACTTATATAGATAAGATTCAATTTTCAAGAAAAAGAAATTTCTCTGATAATACTGCAGACACTCAAGAATCTACTTTCCTACCTCAATATATTACTTCGATAGAAAAATCGACTGAAAAAGCTGGTGACGCTGTAGGGTTAATGATTGTAAATTTTACGGCAGCTAATGTTGCAGACTATTTTAAAAGTACAACGAGTAACATTACATACAGTTCTAAAAGAGCTATTCATATTCCCTATTTGCAAGGCGACCCGCTTCATTACGAGCGTCTTATGAAAGCCTTTTTACACTTAAAAGAAGTTTCTATCGAAGCGCTGGGCGAAGACCCTTTTGTTAATTAAACTAGCAAAAAAGGTGAAAGGATAACGCTTTAAGCTTTTAGTTATTAGCTTCGAGCTTTAAACCTCCCCTTTTAAAACATTCTATCAATTTCTCCGTTGTATAAATAAAGTATTATTTTACTTTATGAACCCAGAAATATTAGGGCTGCACCACATTACGGCCATCGCAAATAATGCTCAAATAAATTATCAGTTTTACACAGAAGTGCTAGGTTTACGACTAGTCAAAAAAACTGTTAATTTCGACGATCCTGGAACTTATCATTTTTATTTTGGTAATGAAACAGGTGCTCCGGGTACTATCCTTACTTTTTTCCCTTGGGAAGGTATTGGAAAAGGCAGACCCGGCAGTGGCATGGCTACAAGCATCGCCTATTCAGTACCAAATGGAAGTTTAGATTTCTGGTTAGCAAGATTTAAAGAATTAAATGTACCGCATCAACCTGTACAAAATTTATTCGGCGAAACGCATCTTTCCTTTCAAGACCCGGATGGTTTAGAACTCACGCTTGTAGTACCTGCTATAAAAGATGAAAGATCAGGGTGGTCAACTAAAAATATTACTCCAGATGCTGCATTAAAAGGTTTTCAGGCAGTAACCCTTACTTTAAGACATTTAGATGCCACCGCAGAACTGCTTACAGATGTTTTAGGTTATAAATTAACACAAGAGCAAGGAAACCGTTATCGATTTACTACAAATACGGTCTCTACCGCCAATATTTTAGATATTGTAGTTGCCCCAACGCCCGGTTACAATGCTGCTGGCACCAACCATCATATCGCTTTTAGGGTAAAAGATGAAGAAATATTGATGCACTACCGTGAAAAAGTAATGAGCAAAGGATTAGACATTACACCAAAAATTGATCGGGATTATTTTTTCTCTTTGTATTTTAGAGAGCCGGGAGGTGTATTATTTGAATTAGCAACCGATAATCCGGGATTTGAAAGAGATGAAACTCTTGCAGAATTAGGCACTAACTTAAAATTGCCCAGACAATATGAGGCGGCGCGTACCGAGATTGAAAATATTTTGCCTAAATTAACCTAAAAACACCTTACCTATGCACGTAGTAACAGAAGTAAAATTGAATGATGAAGGATTTGGGAAATTCTATATCAGCGAAAATGGGCAAGAAATTGCCTTTATGGAGGTGAGTATTTCTGACAATTATTTAACGGCTTATCATACTGAAGTTGTTCCCGAAGCGAATGGCCGCGGATTAGCCAAAGAACTCTTTAATTTTATGGTCGGCTACGCACGAGATAAAAATGTAAAAGTAATCCCGCTTTGCGTATTTGTACACACCCAATTTAAGAGAAATCCTTCTGTATTTGAAGATATCTGGGAGCAAAATTATTCTTAAATAATAGTTTAATTAAATTTATGGAAGATATTCTGAAACAGACTCTTATAGGTGTTAAAAAAATAGAAGAAGCTAACAAAGCTATTGTATTAATTCATGGCAGAGGGGCAAATGCTGACGATATACTTTCATTAACTAAATACTTTCCTTTAACTGATTATTTTATTGCTGCACCTGAGGCTAAAAATAACAGCTGGTATCCTTATTCATTTATGTCGGCAACGGCCGATAATGAGCCTTATTTAACACAATCCTTAAATATCATTTCTGATTTGGTTAGATACATAGAAACTGCCGGAATAAAATCCGAAAACATTTATTTTCTAGGATTTTCACAAGGTGCATGTTTAACATTAGAATATTTGGCCAGAAATGCACGCCAATACGGAGGTGCTATAGCATTTACAGGTGGTCTGATAGGTGAAACACTCAATTTAAGCAATTATTCCGGTAGTTTTAATCAAACACCTATCTTTATCGGAACAAGCAATCCTGACCCTCATGTACCCGTACAGCGGGTTCGAGAAAGCAGCTTAATTTTACAAGATATGGGTGCCAATGTACAGGAAGAAATTTACGAGTACATGGGACACACCATTACTCTACCCGAAATTGAAGCGGCTAAATCGTTTATTTTTAAAACAAACTAATTATGCAAAATATAGCAATCCTATCGGCCAGCGTTAGAAAAGGCCGTAACAGTCATCGCGCTGCCTTATATTTAAAGAGCTTTATAGAGCGCAACAAACTAGCTAATGTTTCTATTGTTGATCTAAAAGAATTCGATTTTCCTATTTTTGAAGAAAGATTACGATTCTTGGAAAACCCAGCATCTGAAATTACTGCTTTTGCACAGGAAATTAAAGCGGCAGACGGGGTTATTATTGTAACACCAGAATATAATGGCGGTTATCCGGCTAGTTTAAAAAATGTGGTAGATTTATTGTACGACGAGTGGCAGCGTAAGCCTATTGCTATTTGTACTTGCTCTGCCGGCGGATTTGGCGGCGCACAGGTATTGGTAGAATTGCAATTTACGCTTTGGAAAATAGGTGCTTTAACCGTTCCTGCTATGTTCCCTATCCCGCAGGTACAAAATACGTTTGATGAAAATGGAAATGCCACAGATCAAGAGTTTACAGACAAACGAGCTAAAAAGTTTGTAGATGAGTTATTGTGGGTTTGTGAGAAGCTTAGAGCCAAAAGCTGAAAGGATAAAGGCGAAAAACCCAAAAGGGTTATTGTGTGACTGAAAGAAGGAGCTACAGCAATCCTTCAGTCGCTGCGCTAAACCTCTAGGATGATGGTTGGCACAACGCCATTTAAGTGGAAGATTAATAAACGCCGAACATTTATATTGTAATTTAAAACCTTATATTAGTTTTACTAAACCGAACCTAAATGAACTCATCTTTAATTAGAAAAGCGGCAGTTATTATTTCCATGGGAATTTCTTTGTCAATTATTACATTATTGATATTAGGCGACTACCCTCTTAAAGAAACGCTGTTAATGGGATTAACTGCTGTAGGCTGCTTTTTTGTTGCTGGTAGTCAAATTACATTACTGAAGCAAGAGAGAAATGGAGATAACACGGCGTAGTGGTCTATTTTAATATTAAAATTAACATAAATTTAAAGTTGTTAAAATTTTTCACGTTAATAATCAGTTTTTTATAAGATTATTTAAACTTTTATTTGCACAGTGTTATCCTTAATCCTATATTTGCACCACTTTAAAGGGAAACGCTTTAAAGAATTAGTTCACAAAACTAATTGATTCCGTAGCTCAGCTGGTAGAGCATTACACTTTTAATGTAGTGGTCCTGGGTTCGAATCCCAGCGGGATCACAAACAGCCTTCAAGTATCAAACTTGGAGGCTGTTTTGCGTTTGAAGGGCGACGAAGCTCTTTTCAAGCGACCGATAAAGGCAAAACAGTTTCTGGCTTTGGCCAGAAAGGCTGTTTGTACTAGGTCAATGTGGAGGGATGAAATTTATTTAATCCCAGCGGGATCACAATAATTTAAAAACCATCCTTATTTAGCATAAGGATGGTTTTTTGTTTCTACATTATTTTGCAATCTTGCTTATTTAAAAATAAACGCCACTTTCGTGTTCGGTAACCATAAGGGCATCCTAATAGGACTAAAATAGATTACCATATTATTGTTAAAATAGGAATAAGATAATTAAATAAATATTCTAACTTACTTCTAAAATTTATAGAAAAGTAATAATCTATTATCATTAAATTAACTCTAAAACAGAGCTTTAAATATGAAAGAATATGTCTCAGGCTCCAAAAAGGTAAATAAACAGCTTAGTGAAGAAGATGTGATTGATGTACTTATAAGTTCAGGCAAGGAATATTTCCCATTAAGATGCTTTGCTAATGTTCTATATGCTCCTATACGAATCAATGACAACTCCACTGATTATACTGGTTTTTATGTAGCCAAAATGCTCTCTAGAAAAGACCTTGGTTTTGAAACCGTAACAAAGCCTGGTGACTTTGATGTTATAATTATCCCCTTTTCGGAAACAAATATATATTTTGATAGAACAGTAGCATCCGAAGTTAAGGTTGTTAGACCAACGCGTAGAAAGCCATCCAGAAATGCTAATTCGATGGGTGTAACTCAACTTTTGGGCTTGATTGAGGATGGTTTTCCTTTTGTCTCTCTTGTACACATTACAATGCCTGAGCCATTGATTGATGCAGAATTACAAACAATAAAATTCGCCAATAGACCTTTAGATATGGATAACCCCAAGAGTAACATTGGATTATTTGATGATATGCGTGATGTGTTATTTGATTGGCTCGGTTTTTATTCTGCTGAAAAACAGATGCAACGACTTCTGGCATTTGACATTCCAAAGTACGCGGGACTATATAGTACAGAACTTAGCTATTTTGAAAATGGAAGTTATTCTTTGACTGATAGTTATGGTGAATATGATAGCTTTCATCATGGATATTTTAATCCGAAAGTTAAAAAAGATACTATCAAGAAGATAGAACATCATTTCAAGTTCTATCCTGAAAAATATAGAACACTAAGAATATCAAAACCCCAAGAATAGATTTTACTTATTTAAGTATTTTGAAAAATTACAACCAAAACATTTTAGTAGCTATCTGCTCTTAAAGCTATTATTCTCTTACAATCCTCAATAAAAGTGTTTGGAATTTCGACCATTGGGATCACAGAAGATAATATAAAAACTACATAAAATATTGCTTTTTTTTGTTTACCAGAAAACCAAAAACATCTAATAATTCACAATTAAAATGACAAGTAAAATTTGGCATTTCAAACTAACCAAAATCAATATAACTCTCTGTAACATCATAAAAGATAAGAAAAAGTAATTATTTTCGTCAATAACTCAGTTAGTAGCCGTTATTTTAAAAGACCAACACGGAAAATGGACGACACCAAGAAATATATATTTACATCCGAGCGATTAGGATTTAGAAATTGGAATTTAACCGACGTTGACAAAATGCACGAAATAAATTCTGACGAAAAAGTAATGGAGTTTTTCCCAAGTATTTCGACCAAAGAGCAGACAATTCAATTCGTTGAACGAATGAAAAAACAATATAAAAATAAAGGGTTTTGCTATTTCGCAGTTGACAAACTTGAAGACAATGAATTTATTGGTTTCATCGGACTTTCTGAACAAACTTACAAAGCTGAATTTACACCATGTATTGACATCGGTTGGAGAATAAAAAGTAGCGAATGGAATAAAGGTTTTGCATCAGAGGGCGCAACAAAATGTCTTGACTATGCTTTGAACCAACTAGAACTCGAAAATGTATATTCAATTGCACCGAAAATTAACACAAAATCGGAGCATATTATGACAAAAATTGGGCTTAAGAAACAATATGAATTTGAACATTCTCTATTGACAGATAACGACAGACTTAAAACTTGTGTATTGTATAAAACTGAAACAAAATAAAAACAACAGCCAATAAGGGTTTGCCAAAAGCGAGACTGAAATACTTCGATTCAGCATTTGTACTAACGAACGACTAGATTAGTTTCTATAAGATTGCCAATATTCAAGTACTTTTGATGAAATAGTTTTCGGGATGCACAATAAGTACAGCAGATAAAAAATAAGCGTCCTAGAAGAAATAATATTTGTGGTTGCTTCAATTAAACAAACAATTTTCTTGTCTTTAAATCATAGCAATTGTAACTAAAAAATACAATTGAAAGGTGAACGATTCGGTGAGTCTGCAATCGAAACCTTTACAGATAGTCATCAACCGCAGAAAACAGGACAAGGTTCGAATCCCAGCGGGATCACAAACAGAGCCATGTGAAGCAAAACACTGCCACATGGCTTTCTTGCTTTCTCATATTTCCTTTACCTAAGTGCTGTCGCAAAAGTGCTACTATAAGGGAACTTTTACCTGCCAGTAAAGCGGTATTCAATATCTATTATGCAATTTGCTTTTCTTTCGGAGCAGTTTCGATGCTTTTAAAATTATAGACACAATATTTGTAAAACATTTTATAATAACGCATTGCTGCAATTCAGTATGGCTTAAAATTGAAATGCGTCATAATGCTTTTTGAATATATCTTTAAGAGCTGTTTCAAATACCATATTTTCGAATTCTGCAGATGCCTTAAAACCTGTTGCTTTTTGTGCAGCTTTGGATGCATCCGCAACAATTTCTGCTTTTAGATTTTCATCTCCATATAACCGTTGCATAGTATCCTTAAAGCCTTCTTCGAAAGTTGTTTTGGAATCCTTGTAATAGAAGTTAGAACCTATCCGTTCCATGTTAAGGTATGCGGTAATCAGATTGCCGCTATCTAAAAGATTGTCGAATAAACGGAAAAATACTTCTGCTATTTGACCATTATCAACAGTCATACTTGCAGATATGTAAGCCGCGTAAGGTGATTTTTGATGTGGATTAACCGCTGTATATATTTCTCTGCCGTTGCAGGTCGCCATTGTAATATAAAGATTATTACGAGTACCTATGTTAATCACTCTGAATAAATCTACAAGTTCCAGCCAGGGAATCAATTCCCCATTGCTCATTATCAATCCCTTCAGCTCTTCATCTCCATGCATTTCTAGATGAAGGACTAAACCGTTTTCATAAAAGTTGGAAACATCACCATAATGGCGTAACAGTTCTATGAGTTCGTCTTTTGCATCAACATTATAAAAAGCGTGTGTAAAGTCTAAACCTTGGAGATCAATCCGCCTTCGGATACAGTCTTCGTAAAGCTCCGTTCCTGTCAGGCGCTCATTGTGCAGGCTTTGAATCAATACAATATGTTTTACGTGTCCTTTCATAATCTATTAGGTTCTTTCAGAATTTAAATATAATTAGTATTTCAGACTTCTGGTATATATAGGCCCATGTCAATTTAATTTTTAAAGTTTTTTCCTATCTTAATATTATAACGGATGCACTTATTGAGATCTTAATAAAGGCTGAAATGGATATTTACTAACGGCAGAGATTTTACAAAAAGGTCTCACAAGTTACTATAAATCATATGGATAGTCAAAATGAACCCTCGCGTAATCAATTCATCATAAGTATTTGTATTTTTGAAGTCGCACTGGATACTAAAGATGATCGCAAAATGATACTAATGAATGAAGAAGAAATTAGAGGAAAACTAATTTTACCTTTCTTAAATGACCTTGGCTTTGATCTTTCTGAAATTTCATTAGAAAAATCGTTTTCAATCAGACTTGGAAAGACTCAACACATAATCAATGGCAGATCAGATGTGTTGTGTAAAAGAAATGGTAAAAACCTTTTCATTATCGAACTGAAAAAAGATTCTGTGAATATCTTACAAAAAGACATAGATCAGGGTATTTCCTACGCAAGAGCTCTTATTGACGATATTGCACCTTTTACGATTATTACCAATGGAAAAACAACAAAAATATTTGATTCGATTTCAAGACTGGAGCTTACCGGTAAAAAGATTTCTGAGCATTCAGATTTTTGGAAAAACGACTATAAACTATCAACAGACGAAGAGTTACGGATAAGATACGAGGCATTAAAAAATTTTATCTCTTTTTCAGACAAAAATTTGAAAATATTCTGTAAGAATCAAGTTCAAGATAGAATGGGGCCAACTATTGGGAATATCGATGAACCAACCTCTAAGTTTGTAAAAGATCTTTACGTTCAAAGAAAGAACTTACAATCCTCCTTCCACAACTTTGTCAATTGTAAGGCATCTTTTTTTGCTATAGTCGGAACAGCTGGAGTTGGCAAGACAAATACAATGTGTTCTTTAGCACTTCAAAGCTTGGAAAACAACTTTGTATTCTACTACAATGCAGCAATTATCCATAAATCACCATTGGAGCACATCGCACAGGACTTAAATGGTGTTTTTTCCAGTAAAAATGAAAGCAACGATGTTCTGAAGAAACTCGACGAATTAGGAAGACTTGTAGATAAAAATGTGTTTCTTTTCATTGACGCAATAGATGAAAGTGTTAATACGAATATTTCACTTGAATTGAGTGAAATTGCTGTGACGACAAGAAACTTAGAAAAGATAAAAATTTGCATTAGCTGCAAATCCAATATCTGGAAAAATATTCTTCAAATAAATGGTACACATACTCATTTATTTGAAGAATTGAAGAAATTTCATCAGCCAATTGCAAGTCTAGCCAATAGTCCAGGGTTTTTACTGGAGGATTTCAGTGAAGAAGAATTAAAAAGCATAGTTCCGTTGTACCAAAAGGCGTTTGGTTTTAAGGGTGAAATTTCCTTAAAAATTTTAAAAGATTTAAGAAATGGTTTCTTTTTGAGGATATTTAGTGAAGTCTACAGTCAAAAACAAATACCAGAAAAAATCGATGATAAGAACTTAATAAAATCTTATTTAAAAAAATCCTTTGAAAAAACCACCATTGACTTTCAAACTGGCATGAGGGTCCTTTCAAAAATAGGCACAGTATTAATAAATCACAAATACGATGAACTGGATGCATATTTCCAAGACGGTTTAGAGATCGTAACTTTGCTAGAAAACCTAAATTTTTCTTTAAATGAAACGTTGCCCGAGGATTTATTTGCTAGAAATATACTTACAAAATCAAACAAGGAAGATTCCTATAATATCTCTTTCTATTATTCTAAAATTAGGGATTACGTTATATGTTTTCACTCATACAAATTAGACCAACTTAGCGATAATGAATTTTATAAGATACTTGACGATTTCTACAGGAATTATATCGGCCAAAGTGCGATTGAGTTTTACTTGGAAAATGCAAGTGAAAGTCATAAGTATGTGTTGGTAAAATATAAAAAAGACAAGGCTCTTGCGTATGTAGACAGCTACAATTCCTATTTGGAAGAAAACTTTAAAAATTCAAAGAAGCTGTTTCTTCCGAAAACAGATGGTGAAATTGGCATTGTGTTACCAACTGACCTAATAAAAAGAGATGGCTATGCACTATTCCCCATAAAATCTGGAGCATCTGAAAAACTATTGTTCGAAAACCTTCAAGATGCCTTTTCGGGTGACTATTGGAATAGTAGAATGTTTGAAATTGGAGTAGATTCCATTCATGGAAGTAATTACTCACTATTGGTAGCTGATCAAAGTAAAGTTGTTAAAAAGGAGATTTTTAAACAATTAAAAGATATCATTCAAAAAGGCAGGCTTAGCTCATACAATTCTGATATAATGCTAATGGAGCAAATGTCCTTAATAATCTATTACTATTATCGACAATTAGGCTATAATGATAAATTAGATGATTTTTACCTACCTAGATTAGAGCTAATCTATCCGATTGATTTACAAGACTTACAAAATAGAATTTATAGGTTTAGAGCTTATGAGCACTACCGTCGAATAGACTATTGCGTCCAATCAAGTACTATTCATAAAATGGTAGAAGAAGCAGTTAGCAACAACATTCATATACCTAAACTAAATATTACTGGTGACTTTCCCCCTTTTGAAGAGCTGTCTAAAATCGTTAACATTTTACAAAAGAAGGGATATAATAAAATAGAGAAGCATTATTTACCCTATCCCGACAAATCTGTAATTGAGGTAAGGAAATTCAACCACGAAAATCACATTCGAGATATTCGGGAAAGCAGATGTTTGCAATACAGTGCAGACCAAGCAAAATTATATATCGAAAGTTTCTTCAGGTATTTAGAGAATTGTTACAAAGATTTTGTTGAATATCTATTTCCAACATTTAAAAATCAATTGTCGTTTTACAACACTTTGCCCCACGAATACTTTTTTTATCTACAAGGCGCAGATGTTTTAAAATCGGGCTATTTTGGTTACCGTTCACCAAAAGATGGTCTACCAAAATTTATTTTCAAGGAATATGTTCCTATGGAAGAGGCATTCAAGATAGACAAAGTATCAATACTAAGGGGGTTTTCTTTTGATAATTTGCTTCACAGTGACTACCATAATCCGATTAAAACAATTGATCAGTTTAACACTTCAAAAGTTGATGACTTTTGCGTCATTAGGAACTGGGTTTACAAGTTACTTAAAGATGATATGAGGGAGATTTTTAAAGAACACAAAGAATATATTTAAAAAGCTAACCTCAAGTCTTGCTAATTAAAATTTCTGGTTCCATTAAGTTTTGTAGCAGAACGCAAAGTTGCATTTAAACACAAACAAACCAAATTAAAAGTAGAGTCACTTTTGAAACAAACTAGTTTATTTAGTAAATAAAGGTGTCACATAAAACTTATTGGCTACATAAATTACCTTTTTTAACTTTCTCATTTTCGATGGAATTGGTATTGTATAGGTGTAGGTTGATTAACTTCTAACTACGATGCGTAATGTGTTTCAACTGGTTCAATCGTTTCAAATCCTCCAATAAAAGGTTCGAGTTTTGTACCAGCGGGATCACAAACAGCCTTCAAGTCTCAAGCTTGGAGGCTGTTTTGCGTTTGAAGAATAAGGATACCTATTTCAAACTACTAGTCCCCCTTCCTCACGAGCTAAAAAAACATCTTTACACTTGCAGAATGATAAATCACAGACTTTTCTCTTCGTCTTAGTTATTCATTTTATTTAGATCCGAATTTAACGATCGGTGGTTTCTGTAATTACATTTAAAAACAGGTAATTCTACCTGGTAAAATTAAAAAACAATTACATTACTTTATGAGCATTATAACTACTACTTATGATTAAAATTAATTCTTGGTACGTAAACTCTATAATACATGAAAATGCTTATAAAACAAATAATAATTAGTTAGTCTGCCACTATAAATTCAGCTAGACAGTACATCAAAGAAAGACTTTTGTCAAAGGTATTCAATACAGACCTGATGAAACTTTATTTGTAGTCCAATCTATTCGCGTAATAAACTTTCGCAATGCGATTTCAAAAGAAATAGCGGTGACGTTATAAGCTACTAATGAAAAAAAATCTCAGATCGATTTCTAAATATTCAACTTCTTAATAAAAACCAAAAAACAAAATTATGTTAAAACAAAATTTAGGTTCTAGTTATAAACTAAAATCAACATCGAGCGATAAGAATAGCATTCGCGAGGAAGATTATAGCTTGGAGAATACTTCTAATTTAAAAGATATATCAGAAGATGATAGAAAAGATGTTCTCGAAAAATTCATGAAAGGTTTTGGCAAGGTTACAATAGACCAACCTTTTCAAATTCTTACAGATGAGATATTACAAAATAAAGCTACGAAAGTTGAGTACGGAATTTTAGAATTATTACAAGGTGAATGGTATAGTTATGTTGAAGATGATTCTAAACGGATTAGTAACCTTAAAAAGAATGAACATAAAAACAATGTTGGATCTGGAATTCATACAACCATAATGCCTTCTCCGGGCACAACTCAAAATAATATTCCAGGGAAATTCTCTTTTGAATGTGATGAATATATTGAGAAATTGTCTTTCGATTTAGTAGAAGGAGGTGTAAGAAATCGCGGAGGGGCAAATGAACAGTTTTGTGGCGCAGTTAAGTATGAACAATCAATCAAAAGTATAAATACAGTAGACGGCGAAAACCAATTCATAGGAATTCATGAAGAGAATGGCATGTACTTGTGGCTCTCTGATTTATATAAAAATCCCGCTACTACATCCTCTATAGAAAAAGACCGAGGTGTCCATAACTGGAATAATCCGACAGGAATTGAAGAATTGATAGAGCGATTATATCCTTTAAGACCTGGTTCTGAAGAATTAAACAATTTTGAATCAATTGTAAAAAATCATCCTTTTTTAGATATTACCCTTTACAACGTTGGTAGTTTGGAAACACCAAAATACACAACAGAATTACCCGATGATCCAAGCACAATTGTAAGTGTTGTTCCGGCAAAAGAGCTTCAACCAGGTGAAGGTATTGATCGGCCAACCTTTGTTCCAGATTACTCTATTTCCCGTAGTGGTGTAATTCCTCACGGAAGTACCATTACTTTACTGGGCGATTTAAAAAGTGAAAGCGGTAGCTTTTTAATTAAGGGCGAACCGCTGTTTGTAAATCCAGCAAAAGGAACATGGGATTACGATCATCTTGCAGTATCTCCGTCAATGGGTGGCGCTACAAGCCCAAGCGATAAATCAAGACCTTTCGATTTATATAATCCGCCAATTTTACCCTTTACACCTGTTGAAGATTTAAATATTGAAAATGACAATGGCGAAAATCTTGTGTATTCACAAACCATTTTTCTACATAATTTATACCCCTACTCAGTGAGACCTGATTTAAGATTACGTGATGCTATCAAAAATCAAGTAATCAAAAATCATGTCAAAGTTGAAATGTTTTCTCAAAAAGATGAAGGTGCACAAGGAGGAATTGTCAACATTCCATTTGTGAATCGATTTGTTCCTACCATAAACATGAAAATGAACATGTGGTTAGAAACGGTGATTGAAGATGGAAAGGAAGTTCTACAATTACAATATGAACAAATTGTTTTCTTTGAGTTTGGTTTTGGAGATGGTGGAGGTACAACCAATTGGCCACATATCCAAGTAAACACTTTAAGAAAATTCAAGGACTTAAATGATTATTCCAGAAGATTGGCTAAGGATCAATTTATCGAGCCAGGTCATAGGTCATTAAATGAAAAAATTAAAAAAAATCCAGAATTAGATGTCGATGATATATCTAAGTGTCCATTTCATAACCCTAAAAAATAATAGTCATGCCACATTATAATATAAACGATATACATAGTCAATTAAATATCAACACAGAAAACTCATTACGATCTACACCAGAAAGAGATTTACCTATTTTCATCAATAAAACGGATATCAAAGATTCGTATGATCAAATAATTGTGGGCGGCGGCATATCCGGATTATATGCTGCATACAAAATATTGAAAGAGAAAAAAAAGAGCACCGAAAAATACAGCATACTGATTATTGAACAGTCTAAAAGAACAGGGGGAAGATTAGATACGGACTTGTTTTTGATTAATAATAATCTTCTTAAAGAAGAAGAAGGTGGCATGCGTTTTACCTTCGAAGATATGCCTCAATTGATGAACTTGTTTGTTGAATTAGGTTTAGATGAAGATATTGTTCCTTTTCCAATGCATTTAGATGACAATAATCGCATGTTGTATAGAGGAAGGACATTTAACCGTAGAGAGAGTAAACGTAATAATTACAAGGTTTGGAGCGATTTATATAGCTTAAAAAACAATGAAAAAGGTATTAACCCGTCTGACATTATACCTCAGCAAGTTTATAACTCAATCATAAAAAGTGATGAGAACAAGGCTGCAAAAGAAATATTAGACGCATTAAATAAAGCACATGAAAGTAATCTTACTAATAACCAACTCCCTTTTATTCCAAGTTATGAAGGTATTGAGATTTCGGCGCCGGGCATTTGGCAGTTTTTCCGCATAACTTTTAAATGGAAAGGAATTGAATTGTATAAATGGACTTTATGGTCCTTGTTAGCAGATATGGGGTACTCCAATGAGTGCATTCAGATGATGGCTCGCGTTTCTGGATTTAATGGAACCTATTTCTCTATGATGAATGCTGGAGAAGCATTCCAATTATTAATGGAGTTCCCTGCAGAACCAGATTTTAAGTCTTTACGCTTTGGTTTTAGTCAGCTAACCAACGCATTAGTCGATAAACTATCTGAATTTAACGACGAGCAAAATAGAGTTGATATAGTTTTAAAAACTAAAGTCATTAGAATTAATGCTAATAATGTTATCATAAATGCTCCTAACATTTATGATTTCTTCGATGACATTAATCCAACCTTAAGGTCAATTGCTGAAGAAAGGAATACAGAAAACATTAACGAAATAAAGAGAAAAATAATAGAATTTATAAATGAAAAAGAATTTGAATCAGAATCAGCAATAAATTCTTTAGAATATATTTTAAAATCTATTAATGAGATCAATGGTAATAATACATTAGATATTTCATCATTAATTGAAAAATATAAAAAAATTCTACAGTATAGACATCCATATAAGTCACTCCAATTTACTGCGTCTATTTTAGCTTTACCGAGAGTAGCCATTGAAAAATTAGTTAATGCATCTCCTTTAATAGTATTTAAAGAACAAGAATTATGGAAAACGTTAGAGTCAACTACAAATCAACCCTTGGCTAAAATTAATTTATACTATAATGAAGCATGGTGGAACAGTGATAAAACGCCTAACGCAAGCGTTACTTTTGGCCCTAACTTTACAGATGTACCATTAGGAAGTGTCTATCCTTTTTATTCTGATGACAAAACACTAAGTAAAATTTCTGGCCAGCTTCAACTACTACGTGTTAAAATGAGTGGAAACAATTATCAAGAAACAACAAGTGATACGGAGAAAAACAACGACAAAAAAGAGTTACAAAGATTAGAAGCGGAGATCATAAAGAAAATGAACGAAGTTTATTCAAAACCAGCTGCACTTACGATTTATTGTGATTATCAAAACATTAATTTCTGGCAAGGATTTGCTAAAACATTGACAAAAAATAATGCTTATCCTCAATCCGATCTTATGATGCAGATTACTCATCTTAATAAAAAAGAGCCTTTAGAAAGTAAAACAACATCCATTAAGCCTCAATATATTACTCCAGCTTCAGAGCACATGGTTACTGCAATAACAGAATACTTTCAATTACTATTTCAAACTAATAATGTTCCAAAACCAATTGCTACAAGTGTGCGTATCTGGGAAGGCTCCCAATCATTAAAAACCGATGCTTATGGAAACTTTGGTTATGGTGTTCATCAATGGGGAGTAAGCACAAAAGATGACGATGTGATTAATAATATGACCAGACCTTTTGGAGATTTACCAATTTACACTTGCGGCGAAGCCTATTCTGACTTTCAGGGTTGGGTTGAAGGCGCTCTGAGATCTACAAATTTGATTTTGAAAAAGCTAGATGACACTATAGATACCAGTGTTCATGGACAGATCGAAATAAATGATAAGAAAGAAGATTACAATGATGAAAAATCTCTGCTTGATTTATTGAGAAGAAAGTATGATAATATGTTACATTCTTAAAAGAAATTGTTCAGGATAAATGAAAAAATTAACTGTAGCAGAATACCTAATTGCTCGTATGGAGCAATTAGGTATTCAACAAATGTTTGGAGTAGCAGGAAATTATACTGCTCCATTGCTCAACACAATTAGTGAAATTGGCAGTAAAATTAAGATAATTAGAAATGCAAATGAACAAGTAGCCGGATTTGCAGCAGATGGTTATGCTCGATTAAAAGGACCTTCTGCGGTGTATGTTACTTACAGCGTTGGAGCTTTCAGTGCTATCAATGCAATTGCCGGATCATATACAGAAAAGGTCCCAGTGTTGTTAATTAATGGAGCACCAACTAATAAAGAATATAGCATCGAAAGAAATGCAGGGCTTACTTATGCGCATACTACCGGTGACATGGTACCCGATATCGAAATGTATCGAAATATCACAGTGGCAGCAGAACGTATTACCAATGCTACACAGGCTCCTTTTCAAATCGATTCAGCGTTGACCGCAATGATTACCTACAATCGCCCCGTTTACTTGGAGATAACGGAAGATGTTTGGAGAAAAAAATTTGAAATAGATTTCGAAAAATTGCCCAAACTTAAGTCGGGCAAAGGCGAATATATTACGAAAAGTAATATGGATGAAGCGATTAGAGAGATCTTCAAAAACCTTGATCTTCATAAAAAAATGATATTCTGGGCAGGAATTGAACTCCAACGTTACAACTTGACGAAAGAATTTGAGTTAATGCTGGAAGTGATTAATCGGGTGAGAGCAATTAAAAAGCAAAAACCTATCAAATTTATAACAACTCCTTTGAGTAAGTCTGTTTTAAGTGAGGAAAATCCATATTTTGAAGAAAATGGATGTGTAACGTTAAATAAATCTAAAGTAGAATATTTTCTTGGAGACGACGGATGTCTTGTTGGATTTGGAGCTTGGACAATCGGTAAAGACAACGGCAATCAAAATATTAGAAATAATCAGACAATACTTGCTTCTCACAATGGACTTTGGGTTGGGGCTAAGTTTTTTCCACTAATAGATTTACGTGAACTTCTAATTCAATTTACATTAACATTTATAAAAACTACTTTAAAATTTGAAATCAATGTATTAAAAGAGGTTATTACATTATTCGAGAAACCACTTAAAAAATTAATGGGTATAGATTTCTTGGTTTTAAAAACTGGTCATACAAAAATTGAGGAAAAAGCAAGCATAAGTGAAATGAATTCGCTGCTAAAACTAGAACCACTGAGATTAGGGCTATCAAATCTTCGTACATTAAATAATCGTTTAGGATTAAGTTATGATTCCTTCTTTGAAACGATTCAGCCATTTATTGTCAACAAACCGGTAGTTGTTGATGCTGGTTTTCCGCTTATCGGAGCTCAATCTTTAAAGATTACTCAGGCATCATACTTCATTGCACAAGCATCCTGGTTATCAATAGGCTACTCTTTAGGTGCATTAACAGGGGTTTCTATAGCTTATCAAAAAAAACGTAACGTATGTATCGTTGGTGATGGTGCATTTCAGGAGACATGTCAAGCTATATCTGATCAAATTACTCTGAAACAAAATAATGTAATCTTTATACTGGTAAATGGTATTTACGGTATAGAACAAGAGATAGTTGACCCTTTACCTTTTATAAGTCCAAAAGATAAATTTCATGATTATAATATTCTCCCAAAATGGAATTACGTCCAATTTAATGAGTCATTAGGAGGTAAGGGTATCCGTGTTGATACAATTGAAGAACTAAAAGCAGCACTTCTGGTGATTGAACAAAATCCAAACAATCACTATTTAGTTGAAGTGCATATTCCTAGCTCAGATGTACCAAGCGCAACCAGAGTAAAGTTAGAAAATCGTGATAAAAATAAGCTGGCTGGAGAAGACGAAATTACAAATGAGAATTGGCCTCCTATCGGAGTGTATTAATCTATTTCAAATAACTTAATCTCGTTCTTTCTAACCTAAATTCCTTATTCTAAAAATTTTACAGCTATAGTCTTATGAAAAAAAATAAAGATTCAGGCTGTGGAGTTTAAAGCCACTCTAAATATTGTTTATGCACTAATATTTGGCCAAAAAGCCGATTGTAAACGTTTGAGGGAGACGGATGATTTTTATTTAATCCCGACGAAATCATAAGATAATTTCAAGTCTAAAGCTTATTTTTTGTTTTATGTCTCCCCTTCAATACGTAGCTTTGGCATCTAATTTTTATCTCTAAATAATGCAAGTACAGAAAAAAAACTACCCGCTTATTAGTTTTATTGTTGGTTTTTTAGTGTGGCTATCGGCCACAATTTTATTCAGGGTTGCAGGACATTATTTTTTTATTGTCGATAATACATGGGTTATGATTGGTTTATATCTCCTACTAATCCCATCACTAGGCTTTGTTTCGACCGCAGTATTTAATAAATTTAAATTAGATAACCTCGAAAGCATTAAAGCTACAGCCATTATGGTTTTACCAGGTATGTTACTGGATGTACTATGCATACATTTTTTTGAAAAAGTGTTTCCCAATATGCCAGAGATTTATAGTAAAACTTTTGCTTCGTGGTTGATGTTTGCCTATGCAGTGGTTTTAATTTGGGGTCTGTTGAGAAAAAGTAAAAATTGATAATTCTAATTTATAAATTTCGTTTTTTGCTTTCAATAGCTATAAATTCTGGCAAATAATCGGGCGTACACCCTTTAGATACCACTTCACCTTTAAAAAGACCTGTGTTCTCTCCTATCGCTATACATCGATTTCTGTATCGCTTTTCGTATATACCTATCCAACCAGCAGTAAAATTCATAGCCCATTGAACTTCCGGTACTTCCTTTGTAATATTTGCTTCTATTTTTTGAAGTATTTCTGGTGTATTGGGAGGTGGCGTTTGTCCCATCCATCTTAAGCGTGCCTGATAATACCAGAATATACGTCTTTGAAGTGCGTAGAAACTATTTTCCCACGTTTCCATCAACGCAATTGTTTTCCTATTCTTAGCCAGTTGATTGGCCATTAACCAATCCATCAGCTGATTTCGTTCCTCTAACGAATGTATTTGCATATCGTTATCCAACTCGTTTATAAAATCTTGAGAGACGAGTTTACTATCCATTATTAAGATAGCCAACATTCTAGACAAAAAACTTCCGGCCACCCACAACTCTAAAGCTAAATTATGGTCTTTTTTTATGCCCTTAGCAATTATCCTTAAATCTCCCAACTTAGTCTGAGTATGAATCTGACCTAAAATACTTTCTGCTTTTGAAGAATGTTTCATATAATTTTCTTACGCAAATTAAAACTCTTTAAAACAACCTGACTCATATGAGCTATTTACAAAATAAGTGTGAAACCACTTTATTGCTGCAACATTTTCTAAAATAATTTGTCATTTTAGTATATGAGTTACTTCCAAAATTTAAAACCAGCTGCTTTTTTATTCTTTTTTTCTACTGAGTAGCACCTGTTTTTCTCAAACTGTATCAAAAACTGATTTTTTAGACGATCTGGAATTTTTTAAGAAAAACTTGCCCGTTAAACATACAAATCTTTTCGCCAAAATAGACAGTGCTGAATTTAAAAACAAAGTAGATCAGGTATCGATGAGATTGAACGGATTTGACCGTAACCGTTTTATTGCAGAACTCTTCAGATTGACCAAATCTATTGGCGATGAACATACATTTGTAGAGGTTGATTTTACGAAGATTTTACCCATTCGCTTCGAACTTTTTAAAGAGGGAATATTTGTTGTGGGCATTGATTCTGTAAATAAATCTGCACTAAATAGTAAATTGGAAAGTATAAATGGACATCCACTAAACGAAATAATCGATCGCTTTAAAGGGATTATTCTGGACGAAAACCCCATGTATTTTAATGTACGTCTCTTGCATTACCTGAACAATCCGGCTTTATTAAACGGATTAGAGATAACTGACAGCGATGCTAATGCAACCTTTACGCTGAGTGATAACAAAGGGCAATCGCAAAGAGTAACACTTCAATCTAAATCAGGTAATAACATTACCCAGTTAAAACTGGCAGAGTCGGGAACAAATCTGCTTTCTAAGAAAAAAAATAGCTATTATTGGTTTGATTACGATGGAAATAAAAAGATCCTTTATTTCAATTATAACAAGTGCGCAGAGCATGCATCATATAATTTTACCAAATTTAATGACGAACTTTTTACACTCATTACCAAACAAAAACCTGAGAAAATTATCCTCGATCTACGCGATAACAGCGGTGGAAATTCAGCCATTTTAAATCCTTTTATTGAAAAAATTTTGAAGAGTTATCTGAATAAAAAAGGGAAATTTTATGTGCTGATAGGCAAAAATACGTTCTCGTCTGCGGTGATGAATGCAGTTAAATTAAAACGGAACTCAAAGGCTATTTTTATTGGAGAAGCTACCAGCGGAAATATTAATCATTATGGTGAAGTAAGAGGTTTTAAACTACCTAAAACAGAAATAGGTATTGCCTATTCTACCAGATACTGGGAAACCTGGAAAGGAATGACTGGACCGTTGAAACCCGATACATATGTGCAATATTCGGTTAAAAACTATATGGAAGGAAAAGACGAGGCGTTGATTCAGATATATACGAAATAAAAAATACATCATCTACCCTATTAAAAATTAATACGTTGATTTACAGATTAATAAAATTATTTTTATTAAATAATTTTAATACTATAAATATAGTACTATGTTTGTAGTATTATATTATAGTAAATGGAAGAAATCAGAGAATTAACCAAAGCAGAAGAGCAGATTATAAAGGTTGTATGGCAATTGGAAAAGGCGGCAATAAAAGAAATTATCAACTTATTACCCGAACCTAAACCAGCTTACAACACAGTTGCAACAGTTTTAAAAGTTCTAAAATCTAAAGGATTTGTAGATTTTGAAGCTATTAATAACACCTACCTATACTATCCAATAATTACCGAAAAAGCTTATAAGCGCTTTGCATTTGATAAAGTTTTTGATGGCTATTTTAGTGGCTCATATCATAGTTTAGTGTCTTTTTTAGTAGAAGAAAAAAATCTGGATCAAGAAACACACAACCGTTTAAAGTTATTGGCAGATAAACTTAAAGATTTGTAACATGGGGTGGTTATATTATCTGATAGAAGCTAATATTTATTTGAGCATTTTATATGCATTTTATCATTTTGCGTTAAAACAAGAGCCCCTATATATTTTAAACAGATGGTATCTTCTATCTATACCTATTTTTTCATTTATTCTTCCATTTTTAACTGTAAACTATAATACTTCAATTGAGCAGGTATCTATGCTCCTACCAGGTTCTATGATATATGATTTCAGACCTTCAGTAGCGGCTACCCATGAATACCTTACAACAACGGTTTCTACACCCACCTTTTGGAGCCTTGCAAAAATATTGTTCTTTTTTAACCTCATTATAATATTATGTTTCGTTACGGTTACCTTAAAAGAATTTTATAAGCTGATAATGCTATATAAAAATTCGAAGAAGTACGAAGAAAATGGGGTGATTTACATTGAGTTGGATAATAGTAAGGAAGAGATATTTTCCTTTTTTAACTGGTTATTTCTGCACCCAAAAATGTATAAAAACAAGGTAATAATAGCGCATGAACTAATTCACATCAAGCAAAATCATAGTTATGATGTTTTATTTTTCGAATTAATTCGATGTATTAATTGGTTCAATCCTGTTATTTATCTTCTGGGTAAGGACGCGAAACTCAATCACGAATATATTTCAGATCGACATACCTCTGCCCTAATGCAAAATAAATACGATTATGCCAATCTTCTAATACAACATGCTTATTTACCCTCAGAGCGTTTAAGCCACTCAGCCTTTTCTAAAAGCCAGTTAGAGCACCGCATTTTACAGCTAGGTAAACAAAAAGCCAAAAGAAGAGGTATGTTTAAATATTTGACACTATTTCCATTGGTTTCGATACTTTTCTTTGTAGCTGCATTCAAAGTTGAAAAATCTTATGGTTGGATCAGCTTTAATTTAGACACTCACATAGTTTCAAAAAACAGCGTATTACCTGATAATCCATCTATTTCAAGCACTACTTTAAGTAAAGAAAGTAAATCCGTCTCTTTTACAAAAGACAATCTAAATAAACTGGCACCATCTATTGCTTCTAAACAACTGTTAAGCGAATTGGTAAGCGGACCTACAACACTAAGCAAAATAGCAGCCGAAAAAGCTAAAAAAGGAGAAAAATTATATGCCATAGATTATGAATTATTCTGGACAATTAATAAAACCAATGCCAAAATAAGACAAGTTGTGCATAGTACAAATATAGGTACAGAAGCACAGTTATTTAGGGGAAAGAAAGCTGATACTTTGTATATAGATCAAGGCTTTTATAAAATAGAAAGCAACACAGTAAAAATTAAAACGGATAATTTATGGATTAGCGCTATGGATTATATATCTGAATCTGATAAAAATTTAATAGTAATTGATGCATATAAAGGCAAAATTATTGCGACGCTAGATCGAGTAGATATCAGAACAACCGGATTAATTCACTCAGTAATCCTCAATCCTTATTTCGGATATGGAAAAGATGGAGTAATAGACAGTATACCAGATAAATATGTAGATGTAAAAAAGCGAGATGCCAATAGAAAATATATTTCAAACGTAAGAAATATCTATGTCAGAGAGGCTAAAATAACAGCTAATGAAATTATAACCAACGAAACAAAAATGCCAAACGAAGACCTGCGTCAGCCCGGTATAATTTGGTAAAATAAAACATCATCATTATGCAAAATCCAATTAAATGCAGGTTGTTAAAACCTCGCAAAGGCAATCTTATTGCCCAAAAAATCATCGTATTATCAGTTATTTTGTTGCTTTTTACAAATGCAACACAGTGCTTAGGGCAAGTTTTAACTTTGAACTCAACAAAACCCAAAAAAGGAGAAATAATATACTTTACTTATGATCCTAAAGGGGGAAAGTTCGAAAATGACACCCTTAAAACAGTAAGTATTATTATTACTGATGGTTTTGATCAGTTATCTAAGAAAGTAAATCTGGTTAAAAACGGTAATACTTATAGCGGACAATTCCAAACAGATTCTTCAACCTTATTAGTGGTATTTGCATTCTCGCATAACAAGGTATGGGACAACGCCCCTAAAGAAGGCTATATCTATCCTATTTACGAGAATAACCAACCAGCTGAGGAAGCTTTAAGCGCCATGGCCGATTTTTACATTAGCAAAAATATGAAGACACTGTTTAGCGCCGAGCCCGACTATCAAAAAGCCATAGACTTACTTCAAGAAGAAATGAAGTTATATCCTGATGGAAAAACCAAATTCACATCGTTACAAAAATACTATAAAGCACTCTACAAACTAAATCCACAAACTGCTAAGACAGAAATATTTACTTATATAAAAAATATAGATCAGCAGCTCCAAATCAGCGATGTAGATCATTTTAAAAAATATAGATTATATGAAATCTTAGACATGAAAATAGAAATGGAAAAAACGTTAGAACTGATCACTCAGCAATTTCCAAACAGCCCGGTAATATTTTCTAGGCGATATAAAGACGCCCTTACCCCTCGTGCTGCCATAGATATGGAAATTATTGGAAAAAAATTAATAGAAGACTATAACATGATTAAAGGCACTGAGTTTTCGGCTTTTACCAATTCTGTTTACAGTGCGCTCAATCAAGCCTATCTTAAGGAACTAAATTTGTCTAAATTCTATTTCTATCTTAATCAAATTAATCAACCAACGTTAAAGCTAACAGATATAATTAAAACTGCTACTTTTTTAGCAGAAATGAAAAAAGAACTACTTGAGGCCGAAAAACTAAGCAATCAGGGTTTAGGACTGATAGACACATTAATAAATAATCAACCAGCCATTTCTGCAAAATTTCTAAAAGAAAAAAAGACAGAATTAACAGGCCTTTTAGGTAGAATTTATTATGAACAAAATATATTAGACAAAGCATATATTACTTTAAAAAATGCACACGAGGATAACATCGATCAATCATCTTTCATTCCTATTTATTACGCATTGGTGTTAGTCAAGAAAAAAGAATTTAATGCAGCACAGCCATTATTGGCAGATGCAATTAAATCGGGAAGAACAGATCACGAAATCATTTTAGCCTATAAAGAAGCTTTTATCAACAATGGTGGCAATTTATCAGATTATACTGTACAGCTCTCCGAATTGAAAGAGGATGCCGAAAAGAAAAGAAAACTGGAACTTGAAAAAATTATTCAAAAAACACCAGCTCCAAACTTCAGTCTGTTAGACACCAAAGGAAAACGTGTTTCTTTAACCGATTACAAAGGTAAAATTGTGGTACTCGATTTTTGGGCTACCTGGTGTATCCCCTGCTTAGAAGCCTTTCCAGGAATGAATAAATTAATTAAAAACTATCAGAACGATAAAGATGTAGTTTTTCTTTTCATCAATACATCCGAAACATTCACTAAAGATTTAACAAAAAAAATCAATTCATATTTAAAAAAACAACGATATAATTTTCATGTCCTTTTAGATGAAAAGAGTACGTTTGACGGCGTAAGCATATATAAAACAAACAATTCATACGGCGCAGAAGCAATTCCACTAAAAGTGGTGATTGATAAAGATGGGAATATCCGGTTTAAATCGGCCGGCTATTTAGGAAGTGATGAGAAAGTGGTAGAAGAACTATCTGGATTTATTGAGGCAGCTAAATCATAAAACTCTTGGATAATTAAAAATCTATATGATATTACCTACCAAGCCTCAACTGTGGTTGAGGCTTTTTTTACCTCCCTTTATAAAAATAGGTTTTTCTAAAAGAAGTATAAAACAACTATAAAAGTCAAGTAAAAGAATAGTACAAAAAACTGGTTTTCAATATAAAAAATCAGTGTTAATCTTCACTTTTAAATTCATGCTCTACTCTGCCATCAATCTTCAGAAATGAATGTCTTAATATGTTTAATTTAGATAATTCTTCAAATTTCTTTTGATAAAGATCTTTTAACTCCGAAAAAGAAAGGTTTTGCCTAAAACCGCTTTCCATATTAGTATCCCAGAAAATTTCGCCTTGTTCGTTGTTAAAATTGGCCGACAACGTTCCTTTCCATTTTTCTCCAAGATAGGATCTTAATATATTTTTCCCGTTTTCTACTCTTTCGGGCACGAAAAACACGCCCTCATTGTTATCTCCCCTAAAAATAATTAAGCGGCTGCAAGCATTACACTGAAATACCTTATTAAAGTATTTTACAACTGTATCAGACATTTCTGTCTTCTCAACAACTCTTAAAAAATCTAAATAATCCTGATCGGCAATTATATGTGCTTTATTTTTTACAAAATCTGCCTGATCTATTGCTATTTGTCCACAGACACATGAAAATTTTCCCATTTTTCAGAATAATTGTTAGAAACTGAATTAGGTCTTTGCAAATGCAATAGCCTCTTTAAAAGCATCTATAATTTTTTGATTATCTCTTCGTAATAAAGTTGGGTTTATCTTAATTTTCACATAACCGTCTTCTCTCGGCATACCGAAAACAATATTATGGGTTCCCCTTAATCTAGAATTAAGCTTTGTAGGATCAATTCCTTTCTCTAGCGTTACATTAAATTGGTTGGTTCCATTTTCTATTGTTTGGACTTTTATACCCTTTAATTGGTTTAATTGTTTAAAAAGGTCCTCCGACTGTATTTTCACTTTCTCTAACTCGTCGTCAATCTTGTTTAAGTGATACAAAGCGATAGAAGCACTTGGCCAGTTGGTAAAAACGCTACCACCATGTACTTTAATAAGATGATGCATCTGATCAATCACCGCTTTATCGCCACACAGTACTGCCCCTCCAGTTGCACCCAAATACTTATACAAACACATATAAACCGTATCAAAATATTGAGCATATTCTTTAACTGTTGCATCCGTAAAAGCAGTTGCCATATGTAACCTAGCTCCATCCAAATGCATTTTATATCCATTTTCTTTACAATAAGTCGATATCTTTTTAATTTCTTCCAATGGAAAAAATTGATTTTCACACCTTCTTACAGGCGTTTCTATAGATACCACCCCAACACCACCTACAAACACCTCTCCCTCCTGATGGTACTTAACTGAATTTTTAAGTTCTTCGACCGTAAAATGTGCTTTGCCCCGCGCCAATGGAATTAATCTTTTATTAAAAATAGTTTGCGCTGCATCTGCTTCATCTCTGTAAACATGACTGGTTTCCTGCACAAACGCTTTCGTATTGTTGCCACAAAGAAAACTAATAGCCAGCTGATTGGCTAATGTACCCGTAGGTAGATATACGGCTGCTTCTTTGCCCGTAATCTCTATGAATTTCTTTAAAAGTTTCTCTAAATCACCCCCATAACCATAATTATCTCTCCCTATAGCATTAGCAGTGTTCAGTTCTTGCAATTTATTAATAAAATCTTCCGGCCTATAAAACACCCCATCGTTGATAAAATATACAGCTTCGCTATCTTTAGAAGACAATGGGCATTCTACCGCAAATGTATTGAGAGGCAATGTTGCTGATGCAATTAATGGCAAAGCCGATAAAGAAGATAGCTTTAAAAAATCGCGACGTTTGTATGAAGACATAAGGATTGAATTTTATTAAAAATGGCTTTTTATTTTTTTAAATCAAAACATGGTTGATAATTCTTCAAATAATACAACATGAGATTTTAATTATCCAATATATTAAGCACCTACCTGTAATTTAATTTTAACTTTGTACCGTACAAACTGTACATAAAATTAGATCCTTAAAATCTCAAAATATGTCTTTAAAGAAATTGCCTTTCTTTCTTCTATCTCTATTATTTTGTATTCAGGCCTGGTCACAAGAATTGCCTAAAGTAAAAACAATTAATGTACATAAACTGCGAAAAGAATTAATAAAAGATGTGCAATTGGTAGATGTTAGAACAGCAAAAGAGTTTCAGGAAGGTAAAATAGGCAGCGCTATAAATATTGACGTTAATGAACCAACATTTACTACACACGCATTACAGTTAGACAAGACGAAACCGGTTTACGTTTATTGCAGAAGTGGTAAAAGAAGCGAAAAAGCAGCTCAAAGTCTAATGGATATGGGATTTAATAAGGTTTATTCTTTAAAAGGTGGGCTGTTAAAATGGGAGAAAAGAGCTGATACCGTAAAGCTGAAAACCCGGAAAATGTAAGTCAGTAATGACTGAAAACCCTAAAATCAGAGAGGAATAAATTTAAGCTAAGCACATCTTATACTTAATCCTTGAGCGTAATGAAATGAAGCGAAGGATCTTTAAGATAATCTTTAATTGTGCTCAGTCAGATCCTTCGGCCGCTGCGCTAGGCCTCAAGGATGACAAACCCCTTATATGTCATCATTGAGCGCAATGAAATGAAGCGAAGGATCTTTAGATAGTCTTTGGTTGTATTCAATCAGGTCCTTCGGCCGCTACGCTAGGCCTCAAGGATAACGTACTCACTATAAGTCATCCTTGAGTGTAATGAAATGAAGGATCTTTAAGATAATCTTTAATTGTGCTCAATCAGATCCTTCGGTCGCTGCGCTAGACCTCAAGGATGACGTACTCACTATAAGTCATCCTTGAGCGTAATGAAATGAAGCGAAGGATCTTTAAGATAATCTTAATTATGCTCACTCAGATCCTTCGGTCGCTACGCTAGACCTCAAGGATGACATACTCCCTATAAGTCATCCTTGAGCGCAATGAAATGAAGCGAAGGATCTTTTAAGATAGTCTTAATTGTGCTTAATCAGATCCTTCGGTCGCTACACTAGACCTCGAGGATGACAAACCTTAATAATTGTGTTAAGCTTCAAGTATAAGGTAAGTTGACATTTATTCTTTAACCAATCCATTAAATACCTTTCTAAAATTGTTTTATAAGTAAAATCTAAATTTTATTTTTAAAAGCATATGGAAACCAGCGGCTTTGTCTATATTTTAACCAATAAAAGAAAAACTACTTTATATATCGGAGTTACTTCTGATTTACGAGCCAGGTTATGGGAACACGAGAATCATTTCTTCGAAGGATTTACTAAAAAATACAATGTTACATTTTTGCTTTATTATGAGTACTTTGAATCAATAGAATCTGCTATTGCTAGAGAAAAAGAATTAAAAGGATGGTTAAGAAGACGAAAAAATGAGCTTATTAATCAGAAAAATAAAAATTGGTCATTTCTTAATAAAGAAATTCATGAGGATATCTATAATTTAATTGATAAAGATTGAAACGTCAATCGTCGTAATTAAGCTTTATCTCATGCAGAAGAATGTTCTATAGTAATTTATATATTCATCCAATCAGATCCTTCGGCCGCTACGCTAGGCCTCAAGGATGACATACTCCCTATAAGTCATCCTTGAGCGCAATGAAATGAAGCGAAGGATCTTTAAGATAATCTTTAATTGTGCTCAATCAGATCCTTCGGCCGCTATGCTAGACCTCAAGGATGACGTACTCACTATAAGTCATCCTTGAGCGTAATGAAATGAAGCGAAGGATCTTTAAGATAATCTTAATTATGCTCACTCAGATCCTTCGGCCGCTACGCTAGGCCTCGAGGATGACGTACTCACTATAAGTCATCCTTGAGCGTAATGAAATGAAGCGAAGGA
>CAZOVM010000001.1:272566-274882 GCA_964583395.1 uncultured Pedobacter sp.
CTCGAGGATGACGTACTCACTATAAGTCATCCTTGAGCGTAATGAAATGAAGCGAGGGGTTCTTTAAGAAAACTATTTTATCAACCCATCAATAAATGTTCCTGCTAATACTACAATCAACATAAAAGTAATCATACCTAATATGTAAGCAGCAAATGCTTTAATATAATTCGCTTTCTTACTTTTATCGAAAAACTGTCCTATAGCCCAAGAGCAATAAATTATACCCATAATACCAGCTACCTGCATTAAATTAATATTCGTAAGTCCAAAAAATAAAGCAAATAATGCGTAAAAAAGCATACCCATTCCCATAGTAAAGCAAAGAAGTATGAGAATTTCAAAAAAGTTATAATCATATTTCCTGAAAAATATTCGCACCCAAAAGGCTATAAATATTCCCATCAAAATATTTGAATATCCGTAATGACTGGTAATCCACTTAACAATAGACGCAGTAGTAGAGGTTTCTGCCCCTTCAAACTTCACATAACCATCTTCTAAATGAAAAAAGTGGTTCGTTAAAGAATAAATTAAAGAAGTAATAACAATGAAAATAATGGGTTTTACAAGTCTACTTCTGTTTTCTTTTATAAAAAGCCTTACATTTTCTCCCGGTCTGATCAAAAGTTCCCGGATGGTATACAATATACCCTTTTCAAAATGCAAAACATGCTCAATTTCATGAACAATATAATGCCCGTTAATTCGTTTTAATTGAACAGGTTGTCCGCAATTAGCACAATAATTTAAATCTACTTCTGCGTTACAGTTTTTACAGTTCATTATTTGTCAGGTGTTAGGATATTGGGATCTACCCTGCGAAGATACATTCATTTTATATAAAAAAGGAAGGCAATTCTTTCATATATTATCTATCATAGATTAATATGAATAACTACTAAAACTGATCTGGTTTTCTATTTTCTCCCGCACATAAAGCAATTTCGTTAATACGCTTCTGCCGCGTTTCTGGTCGCTTTGCCAAAACAATCCAACTCAACAGTATTTTCTTGGCCGACTTACTTAGACTCATAAAATAATCTTTAGAATTACTATATTTATTAAAGGCCTCTTCCAGATCCGAAGGTATAATTAAGGCTTCTACCTCGTCTAAAATAGTCCACGATCCGTTTAGCTTGGCAACCTGTATGCTATCATAACCCGCCTTCTCCATTAAATTATCTGCAATAAGCTGCTCAACTACATCTTTATTAATTTTAGACCAGGTACTTTGAGCTTTGCGTTTACTAAAAAACTGGTGCGAGGTTACTTCATCAATCTTTATTTTCTTACTATCAATCCAACCAAAGCACAATGCCACATCTACTGCTTCTCGCCAGGTTATAGAATCTTTATTGGAAGATTTTTTATAAAAAACAATCCATACCGACTGTCTTATAAGATGGTTTTCGGATAACCATTTCCTCCATTGATCAACATTTATTGGATAGAATATTTCTATATTGGTCATTACTGTTTAGTCACAATTATTTGAAGCTTACCATCAAATTTACAGCTTATATTTAGAAATCTACTTTGTATTATTTCTAGAAACAGTTTCTTCTTCCTTAACTATTTTCATCTCTTTTTTAAACTTCGGATCCAACTCATCAGTTTCTGCTGTTTGGGCTTCATTAAGAATTACTTTTTGCTTTCCACCGGTTATTTTTTCTTGACGATAGTTTTTATTTGCTTTGTCCATAATACCCTTTTTTTATAAAAAACATCCGGAACAGAAAGGAGTTTTAAAATGGTGGTTTAGTATTTAATAAAAAAACCTCAAGATAAATCCGGGAAGTAGAACACAACAATAAATGAGTTATCCGTATTGTTACCTGCCACTTTTATACTAATCCGTAAATTTGTATTGCAATTAATTTTGTAATAAAACTACCCTATGATGCGAAAATCTATTAAAATCAATTACTTATCATTTTTATTATTTTCATTCCTATTTATAACCGCTGGCTGTAAAAAAGATCAATTGCAAGTAGATATGGTTAAGCAATATGTAGAAATGAACCATACACCCAACAACCCGTATGATGGAGGTTGGAGTTTAACTTTAAGTCCTGGCGGCACTGCCGACATTGTTCCTGGTGGTGACATTGCATATCGTGGAACCTATAAAATTAATGGGTCCAAAATAAAAGTTAAAACTGAACAGAATTCAGGAACTTATAACTTTAATATCATTAACCAAACCGAGATAAAAGAGAGTAAGTTTGGTATAACACTGAAATTGAAATAAATACAGAAATTTTATTTGCAAATGTCGGGTAAATTTCGTATCTTGATAAGATAAACTTTTCA
>CAZOVM010000001.1:274982-372948 GCA_964583395.1 uncultured Pedobacter sp.
GTCTTTCAGTCTTTCAGTCTTTCAGTCTTTCAGTCTTTCAGTCTTTCAGTCTTTCAGTCTTTCCAACACCCCTTTTCTCTTTACAAGATTTTTATAATCCCATTGAATTTCTATGGATTTTTTGAGCCAACGTTTTAAATCGTCTAGGTTTATTTCATCTACAGAATTGTAAAATATAGACGCATCTTTAAATTTACTACCTACATAAGCTAATTGCGCTTCGTCGAAATCAGCACCGCTCCAAAACATTAACCTGATTCCTTTTTTTTCTTTACTATATCCAACTATAGTATTCCCATCTAAAAACCAAACAGGATGTCCATGCCAGACTTTGGCGTCCAACGCAGGCAAATGTTTGTTGATTTCTTTAGCCAATACGGTACAAATTGTCTCTTCGTTTGCTGCCTGTTGGCTATTATATGCTAAAATATCTGGCGAAATAGGTTTCATAATAAATTTTAAATGAAGTTATATTTAGCTTAAACCATATTTATCTAGTAACCGCTGACTTTTCTCGGGATAATAGGTAAGACCAAATTTTTTGTCTAACTCTGCCACTCGTTTAGCGATACCTGGCTCTTCAAATGATATTTTACGTTCAATAACTTCAGGTATAATTTTATGATACAACTCCTCTAAGTAATCTTCAAAATTTTGATTAAAGTACATATCTATGAGACGTAGATTTTCATTGCCTGAGTTCCAAACCACATGTACAATGCCTCTTGGTCGTAAATGCCAACTTCCGGCCGGAACTTCTACAACTTCATCACCCATTAAAACACTGGCTGTACCTTCCAAAACATACATCAGCTCGTCTAAATTATCATGTTTATGCGGAGAGCCTGCGATCTTTTTGGGGGCTAATATTGCTTCGACACACGAAAACTGCCTATTCGTTTGAGCACTATGTATCAACGTTCGCATGTTACTTCCCAGAAACCCAACCTCAATCGGTTCTTTAGGGGTAATTAAAAATGGAAGAGGTGCTTTTGTTGCGCTCTGAGCAGACTCCTGTTCTTTTTCAGTACTACCGTTGCAAGAAAACATAGGAAGAAAACACATTGCTGCAGAGAATAACCCAATCTGTTGAACTGCTGCACGTCTGGATGTAGTTTCGTTATTCATGTTTAGAAGTTTAAATATCAGTATTAAACTTACGAAAGTATTTGATAAATAAATAACAATGAGAAATTCATCATTTATCTTTTTTCATAAACTTGCCATAGCTTTCTTTTATGTAGACCATCATTTGATATTCTGTCATCTGTCTGCTTTTTTCTGAAGTTGGTCTATATTGGATCATAAAACTCTGTAAAGAATCTCCTTCTAAAGCAGTTATTGATTGTACCATTTCCTTCGAAAATTTCTGATCTAAAAAGCTCTCTTCTTCTTCCTTTAATAATCTCTTCTGCAACTTAGACTCAGGTGTTTTATTTTTACCAATAAGATGAATAGCCGATAGCAAATTAATACTTACCAGTGAAGAAGTAGAATTCTGCAATGGTGTATAATGGTTAGATGCTGAAGAATACTTATTTACAAAGATATCTTTAAACTTAGGTGCTTTATAATTGAATACAGATGCGTATTCTTTCCTTCTGTTTAACGAATCTAAAGTATAATTTCGCTTTCGTTGTATAACTACTTCCTGAACAGCTATCGTATTATTTTTCAGTAATATCTTTATTGTATCTTGTCTAGATACTAAATGTTTAAAAAAATAAGATTGATAACCTATATGACTAATTGTTACGGTATCACCAAAACGAATATTATTTAAACTAAAGCCTCCATTTTGGTCAGCTAAGATGGTAATATCTGAAGTGTAAACTCTTGCGTTTGCAACAGGCAATTTAGTAATTTCGTCTAATACCACCCCATTTACCTGTTGTCCAAAAAGCAAATTAGAAATCCCTAATAGAAGCAAACAAAGTATATATCTCATTGAACGGGTAATTGTTTTCTGCAAAACTACTTACCCATTATCTAATGAAAAAAAAGTTAACAATCTTTAACAGTATGAATACCCCATTAAAGCGGTTAAACTAGTTTTTTAAAGTAACATCTAAGTAAACAGAGTGTCGGCCGTAAGTATCATAAAACGGTTTAAAGACAACATCATCGATCATGAATTCTAATTTCGTTGGGTCTCCTTTAATAGATTTGCTTAAATCACCAGCATTTAGGTTAATTTTTCGCCACTCTTTTTTTGCTTCAGTTTCTTGTGCCGCCAATAATATTGGACCATAAAATAAGCTCGCTATATTTTGCTGATCCATAACCGGGTCTAAATAAAATTGAAAAGGCATTTTTAAATCGATCACATCTCCATTTTTCCAGGTACGGCTTATTTTTAAGTAACTACCCGGATTGGCATCTACCTTCTGTGACTTACCATTAATCTGCACAAAGAAACCATTTTTGGCCCATCCGGGTACACGTATATACATATCAAATTTGCCTTTACCTTTGATGGTTAAACGAGTATGATCTTCTTTTGGAAAATTTGTAGTTTGTTGTATGCTCACTTTTCGCTCTGTCCATTGCAGCACGGATGGAATGAATAAGTTAACATACAGCGACTGGTTGTCTTTACTCTTAAAATAAATAGAGCTTTGTAACTTTGTACTGCTTTCTATTGCCGTACCATTACAGCAGGTAAAACCATTCATACGTGCATTGCTAAATTGTTTAACAGATCCTGGTCTGAGTGGCACATGATAAGTATTTGCAGGACTGTTTTCTGCTACAGAAGCCAGAATATGATTGTATAATCCACGTTCATAATAGTCCATCAACTCTGCACGCTGATCAAACATAAATAAATTACCTGTTAATTTTAGCATGTTATAGGTAGCACAGGTTTCGTTTTGACCACCTTCCGAAAATCCGTTTTCGTATAGAGATGCCGGCTGACCAAGAAAGCATTCTGCATTTGCCGGATTACGGGCACCCGCTACTCCACCAATGCTGTAAGTATAATCGTTAACTGCTTTGTACCAAAAATTATCTGCTATTTTATAATATTCGGGAATATTAGAAACACTATACATGCCTATGCTACCTACAATTTGCGGAATATGCTGATTGGCATGTAATCCGCGAAAAGCATCTACATTTTTTGCCAACCCGTGTGTATGTGCAGCATCGCCAAAGAACATTTTCACATTATCAAACAATTTTGCCGTTTTCAAATAATTAGGATCACCGGTAATACGATACATGTGGGCCATAGACTCGTTCATTCCGCCAAACTCTCCTGCTATGTAGGTATTCCACATCTTAATAAGTGTTTCTTGGGGCAATTGACTTAACCTGGCATATACCCAATCGCTCATATTGGCCGCTATTTCAAGTGCTTTTTTATTTCCACTCACCTCATATACATCTATTAAACCCGCCAAAATTTTATGCAAGGTATAGTATGGAGCCCAAATCTGCGTTTTTTGGCCACCATACCTTGCCCCTTTTTCGAGCATGATAAATTGATCTGGCGGATAAGCACTAATAAAACCTTTTCCCCAGTTCCAGTAATCGTTTCGAATGCCTACAGTACTTAAATCAGAATCGAAAGCCGACTTTCCTGGTCCAAAAGGTACTGCCGAAGGATCGGAAACAAATTTTTCTCCGGGTTTTACAGCCTTTCCGGATAATTGAGACAGCTCATAAAGCGTATTAACCATATAATTCATTTTATTGGAAAAATTAGCTTGTAGAGCTTTATTATAGCCCGTGCCCGCATACGCCTGCGCTATAGCTGTTAAATAATGTCCGGTAGCATGACCTCGCAACTTGGTATCTTCCGTATCCCAACCCTCTAACGGACGAGCACCTGCAGGTTGTTTTTGGCCAAATGCATGTCTAAACATGTATAAAAAAGAATTGGGATCGGTTTTAGCCAATGTATCTATAAATTTATTCCGATTTTCTATAAACTTAGTATTATGGCCATGTAGATCTGTTTGAAGAGACACATTACTTAATGGGAATGCCTCCAACTTCGAAACTGGTGTTGTTTTATCTGATTCTTTTATCGTTACATAAGCTTTAGGCTCAAAATCAGTTCCTGCAACACGGCCGGTTATAGTGTAATTTCCGGGTTTTAGTACAGCGGCATTATCTGTTGCCGAAGGCCAAAGTACACGCACCTTAGGTCCTTTATAGTTATTATGATATGTACCGTCTACAAAACTTGGTAAACGAGGCAAATTTCCAACTACGGTTTCTACCTCAACATTCTGTACACTTAACAAATTAGCAGCATATAACTGTGGAGTTGTTGACGGAAATACCGGTAAATTATCTTCACGTCTGGCAGTAGTATTTACTGCATTTTCACTTCCGCCAGTTGGCGTATTATTATAGACTGCATTAAGTTGTCGCCTATTTAAAGGGATTTTATAGATTCGAAAATCGTGAAGCAATGCGTTGAGGTATGGATGACCAACAGATAAAGACTTACCAATATACAGCTGATTTTTATCTATTACCTGCTGGCCAAATATGGCCGACATATCTAGCTGAATGTCTTTTTGCTCGGCCGCTAATTTATTATCAACGTAGGTTGACATGGTTTTAGATGGTATATCAATTACGATAGCCAAATGCACCCATTTATTAATTTCTAATACCGGAGAAACAAGTCCTTTTTTATTGGTTTTTTCTGTGGTAATCATGAACTGAAAACCTTCTTGGCTTACTGTACCCAAGGGAGCTGCGAACAAATGTTTATCTGCATTGATGCCAAAATCGAAAAAATGCTGACCCGCTTGTTTAGTGTTTAGGTTAATCCATCCAGTTATACTAATCGACTCTAAATCCGTCAAAATAGCTTTTGGAAGTGATACATATGAATTAGCAGTACCAGGAAGTGATAGCACCTGTCCAAAACGATTATCGCTCACAAACTTTACTTCTGAGCTGTGCGATTGTGCGTGCGCATTATTACGAGACCAGTCTTTTAAATCGCCGTTAAAAACATAACGCGCAATCATCCCTGATTCTGCAATTCCATTTAATACTTGATCTCCGTTTTGCGCTCGAGTTATGTTTGCATATTGAGCTAAGAAAACAATAATCAAAATGCTTCGAAAATATAGATGGTTAAAATTCATATATAAAACAGTTTCGTCAGGAATATAGCTTTTTAAAGCTAACCTAATGTTCTGGGTTAATGCAGACCTATTTTACCTAATTGCTTTATAATATTAACATATATTACACAACACAATTAAAAAATGATATCCATAACTAACACAGAACTCAAAGTATATCTGTACTCCAAATCCGCGTGCATCTGTGCGAAAGATATTACAGATATCAACTCCAGAGGAGTTACAAATGTTATTATAAAGTTTTATAAAAGGCATCTAAAAGCTTTAAAAACAACTAATAATACTATTTTAAGGAGATATATAAATATGATTTTGAGTTAATGCGTATACATTGTATTCCAATGTATATAGATCAATTTAACTACAAAGTAAGAGGAGCAATTTTTAAAGTACACAAAAAATTGGGAGCTGGACTACTTGAAAAAATGTACAATAAATCACTAACCTGTGAGCTCGAAAAATCAGAACTGAGCGTCAGTTGCAAACAAGGCGGGAAAAATCAGCTACTATCTTAACACTGTGATAGGAAAATCTATCAGTAAGATAGCAATTGACCTATTATTTTCACTTAAAAAAACTCACAATAATTGACCGAAATCTTATTAAATTTACAATATTGAGATTATTGATAAATATTCTCACCTGTATTCTAAAGACCGCATGACACCTGAATTAAAAATAATTACTAAAAACCTCTTACTCCTCCCCTTTACTGTATCGCTTTGTGAAGCTTTCTTAATGAAGAACTATAGTGATTTAGATTTATTGCGTATACGTAGAGGCGATGGGTGGCCAGATGCAGATGTAATAGAAACGCTTCCTAAAATTAGTAAGAATCTGACAGATGCAAATGGGCCAACTGGTTTTGAATCTTGGATGATTATTAAAAAAGACACTCTCGAAATTATAGGAGACGCAGGATTTAAGGGCCTTGACAAGGAAACGGCATCGGCCGATTTAGGATACGGAATTATCGAGTCTGAAAGAAGAAAAGGTTTTGCAGAAGAAGCAGCGTTAGGACTAATTACTTGGGTAAAAACAACCAAATCTGTCAAACAATTAACTGCACAATGTTTGGAAAATAACCACGCCTCTATTAAACTTCTTAAAAAATTGCGTTTTAATGAGGTTTCTAAGGAGGCAAATATGCTTTCTTGGGTGTTGCCTTTATGAATTAATTAAATTTAGATATAATGAAAAGATTGATAGTACTTGCAATAATGGCTTTTGTTTCGTTAAACTTGTTCGGACACTCTAAGAGTTATCGTGGAGTTGGGGCAAATCGTTTAAACAAAGAAATGACTGCTAACAAAAAATCTTTTCAAATATTAGATGTCTATACTGATAAAGAGTTTAAAAAAAGCGCCTCCTGACTGCTCAAAACATGCATGTAAATGATTCACCTTTATTTCTAAAATTGAAAATAAACCAATCTATTTGTACTGTAGAAGTGGTAAGCGAAACAGCTGCTAAAATATTAGTTGAAAAAGGATTTGAAAATGTATATTTTCTAAAAGGAGGTGTACAAAAATCGGAGAAGAAAGAATTCTTTTTAATCAACTAAGTGTAACTATTCAATTTAGTTAAGCTTCCCAATATCCTTACTTTAATATAAGCCTGAAATATTACTTTCATTTGTTTTATGTAGTACAAGATAAATATAAGTCTTCCTTAAATTTGTAATTATACAACGTACACATATGCAAAATAAAGCAAGCATAGCTTATTCTATATTAGAATTAGCCATAGTATCTGAAGGAAATACCATAAAAGAAACTTTAAATAATTCATTAGACTTAGCAAAAGAAGCAGAGCGTTTAAATTATAAACGTCTATGGTTTGCTGAACATCATAACTCAGAACATATAGGCAGCAATGTGCCTGCCCTATTAATGGGTTATATTGCAGAGAATACTCACTCTATTAAAGTAGGTTCTGGGGGAATTATGCTACCTAATCATTCCCCTTTGGTCATAGCTGAACAATTTGGCACCTTGGCACACCTCTATCCAGGTAGAATTGATTTGGGACTAGGTAGAGCACCCGGCACAGATATGGACACTGCACAAGCAATCCGATCAGATTTTATGACGGCTGCAAGGGCATTTCCTCAAGAGGTGGAGAAAATTGAAACTTATTTTTCTGAACAAAACGCTAAATCAAAAGTTCGCGCGGCAATTGCCGAAGGAACTGAAGTACCCATCTATATATTAGGTTCTAGTACAGACAGTGCACATTTGGCTGCAAGGAAAGGGTTACCTTACGCCTTCGCCAGTCATTTTGCTTGTGCACATTTACATCAAGCCTTGGCAATTTACAAAGAGGAATTTCAGCCAACAGATAATTTAGCAGCCCCTTATACAATTGCAGGGATTAATGTATTTGTGGCCGACACAGATGAACAAGCGGAACGCCTTTTTACTACCATCATAAAAATGTTTCTAGGAGTACTAACTGGAAAATCACAACCCCTACAGCCACCAGCAGATATGACAGAAGATCTGGAAGAAATTCTTGGTCATCCTACAGTTCAAAACATGCTTAAATACTCTATTTATGGAAGTAAGGAAACCGTTAAAAAGCAAACACAAGCCTTCTTACAAGACACAGGTGTAGATGAGTTGATTATTGTTTGTCCGTGTTACAATCAGGCCGACCGTATCAAGTCTATCACTCTTTTCTCAGAAGTTATGCAATCCATTAACGCAGAGTGATGAGAGGCTTAACAGGCATATAAAATAGAAAGCGGGTATATCATAAAATATACCCGCTTCTTTATAAAACTTAAACCAATTATCTTTTTGTCTTATTCAAATCAGTAAATACCAAGATCTTATTTACAAAACTGACAATTTGATATAAAGCAAATGTTAATCGTATGTTATGATTGACATAGACGCTAAGCTCCAGAAATAAAAAAACCCAATAAACCGACGTCTATAAAGTAGGTTTATTGGATTATAAAAATGGCTTTAAAAAGCCTAGATAATAAGGATAACTAGTTTTCTACCTGAATTTCAGTTCTTCTATTTAAAACACGCCCTGCTTCTGTGTTGTTACTGCTAACGGGGTATTTTTCTCCATGACCAACTACTCTGAAATTAGCTGAAGGTAATCCGGCATTTACAAAATAAGATTTAACAGCGTTGGCTCTATCAACAGATAAGGTCATATTATGAGCAGGTGTACCTTCAGCTGAAGAATGTCCATTTAGAACGAATTTAGTATTTGGGGCTTTCTTCATTTCAGTAACGGCTCTCTCCAAAATAGGTAATGAAGCAGTTTTTAAGACGGCAGAGTTAAATTCGAACTGCACATTTGCAATGTTAAAATTTGGTTTTTCTACAACAGCTGGTGCAGGTGTTGGAGTTGTAGGTTGGGTTGTTACCGGTGCCGGTTGTTGTACAGCAGGTGTTGGAGTTGTTGCAACTGGTACAGGTGGCGGCGTTTCAACTATTTTTTTTGCTTTGCATGAATACAAAGATAACGTGGTTAAGCCTATAAGGCTAAAAAGTGCAATTTTTTTTGTGGAAATCATTTTAGTTTAATTTGTGTTTAAGCTCCTAAGATATTAAATATTGTGCATGTTTATAACGGCTAAGTGAACTATAAATTATAAACACCATTTCTAAATAAAAAAAGCATCGCAAATTAAATTGCGATGCTCTTAACTTCTTATAAATAGTAATGAGACTAAGCTAAATCAAATCTATCTAGATTCATTACCTTATTCCAAGCAGCAACAAAATCTTTCACAAATTTCTCACCTGCATCGGCGCTTGCATAAACTTCTGCTATTGCTCTTAACTCTGCATTAGATCCAAATACTAAATCGGCACGTGTTGCTGTAAACTTAACTGTTCCTGAACTACGATCATACGCTTCATAAAGCTCTCTGGTGTGGTCAGCTGCTTTCCACGCGTGATCCATTGACAGCAGATTTTTGAAGAAATCATTTGTCAATACGCCAGATTTCTCAGTGAAAACACCATGTTTTGACCCATCATAATTGGTACCTAAAGCACGCATACCACCAACCAACACCGTCATTTCTGGAGCGGTTAAAGTTAATAATTGAGCTTTATCAATCAATAATTCTTCAGTTGAAGCTTCTGAACGACCTTTTTTATAATTTCTAAATCCGTCAGCTTTCGGCTCCAGATAAGCAAATGATTCAACATCAGTTTGATCTTGAGTGGCATCTACACGACCAGGAGTAAACGGCACTTGTACTTGAAATCCTGCATCTTTAGCCGCTTTTTCGACTGCAGCAACACCACCCAACACAATTAAATCTGCGACAGATACTTTTTTGCCATTTGTCTGAGCGCTATTAAATTTACTTTGGATATCGTGTATTGCGGTCAGATATTTATCTAACTGAATCGGGTTATTTACTTCCCAATATTTTTGGGGCGAAAGACGCAAACGACCACCATTTGCACCACCTCGCATATCGCCGCCACGAAATGTAGAAGCAGAAGCCCATGCATGGCTTACCAATTGAGAAACACTCAATCCGGCACTCAAAATTTGTTCTTTTAGGGACGCAACGTCGTTACTGTCAATTTGCTGATAATCAGCAGCAGGAATTGGGTCTTGCCAAAGTAAAACTTCAGCCGGAACCTCAGGACCCAAATACCTAGCTCTAGGTCCCATATCACGATGCGTAAGCTTAAACCAAGCGCGTGCAAAAACCTCATTAAAATAAGCTGGATCTTTCAGGAAACGTCTTGATATTTTTTCGTATTCCGGATCAAACCTTAATGATAAATCGGTCGTCAACATACTTGGTCTATGTTTTTTATTAGGATCGAAAGCATCAGGGATAATTTCGTCGTCAGTTTTAGCTACCCACTGGTGTGCGCCTGCCGGACTCTTGGTCAGCTCCCATTCATATCCGAATAAATTTTCGAAGAAATTAATGCTCCATTGAGTAGGTGTTTTTGTCCAAGTTACTTCTAAACCACTTGTAATTGCATCTTTACCTTTACCAGATTTATATTTACTCGCCCAACCTAAACCCTGGTGCTCTATGCCAGCCGCTTCAGGCTCCTTACCTACATGGTCAGAACTACCTGCGCCGTGTGTTTTACCTACTGTGTGTCCGCCAGCAATTAATGCTACGGTTTCTTCATCATCCATCGCCATGCGTGAAAAAGTATCACGTATATCTTTGGCAGCCAATACCGGATTAGGGTTTCCGTTCGGACCTTCAGGATTCACATAAATTAAACCCATGTGCGCTGCGGCTAAAGGCTTTTCTAAATCACCAGCGTGCGTTTTACCATCTGCGTTATCATCAGAAGACAGCACACCTTCTCCTGTTACACCTCTTTCACCTTTGGTATAACGTTCTTCATTACCCAGCCAAGTTTTTTCTGAACCCCAATATACATCTTCTGCTGCTTCCCAAACATCTTTACGACCACCGGCAAAACCAAAGGTTTTAAGCCCCATAGATTCTAAAGCTACGTTTCCGGCAAGAATCAATAAATCTGCCCAAGAAATTTTATTACCATATTTTTGCTTAATTGGCCATAGAAGACGACGTGCCTTATCTAAGCTTACGTTATCTGGCCAGCTATTTAACGGAGCAAAACGTTGTTGTCCTTGACCAGCGCCTCCACGACCATCGAACACCCGATAAGTACCTGCACTATGCCATGCCATACGCACAAATAAACCTCCGTAATGACCAAAATCTGCTGGCCACCAATCCTGAGAATCGGTCATCAAGACTTCTAAATCTTTCTTTAAACCTTCATAATCTAAGCTATTAAATGCGGCTGCATAATCAAATTCTTCACCCATTGGGTTAGACAGACTTGAATTTTGACGCAGAATATTTAATTTCAATTGATTTGGCCACCAATCTCTGTTTTTGGTTCCTGCTCCACCCACATTAGATTGCATGGTTCCATTATGAAATGGGCATTTACTAATATCTCCTGATTCTTTCATTGTAATTACTTGTTTAGATGAATACTCGTTTGAATATGTTAATTGATATAATTTGGTATAACATAAATGTACCCTTTAATTTAAAATAATCAAAATCGATAAAATTTATAACCTTATAGATAAAATCTATAGATACAAAACCACACTATGGTGGAGGCCTCTCCAGTAAATTAAAATTATAATAATTATTTATTGTTTATTAATAAATAATTATTATAATTGACAAATTTTAAAATCATGAACCAAACAAAAGTACTCTTAACAAGGATATCTAAGTTGCTAAATATATTTTGGTATTTTAATATCATATCAACCAGCATTATAACGCTGGTTCTTCTTGTATCTATATTTGCAAATCAGTTTAAGGGAGCCCTTAATATTCCTGTAAATTTTAAAACAACGGAAATAGAAAATATAAAAGTCCACGATTCTATTCTGCATAATCCAGGAATTATTTCCGATAGCGGGTCAATAGTTCTTAGGTTTGAAGACTCAAATTTAGATTATATACTAATATGCATTGGGTGGTTCTTGTTTATGGTCACATGGACAATCATCATCTATCAGTTTAACCAGATCTTTAAAAATTTTAAAAGCGGGTTTCTATTCGTTGAAAGCAATTTAAAAAGGACCAGAATAGTAGCCTATGTAATAATTATTGCTCCTATTTTAAAATGGATTCTGTATTTTCCGTTACACAGAATTATCCTCAATAATGTTACTTTAGATAAAATACAATTGAAAAATCATTTTAACTATCAGGTACTAGTAGTAGGTTTACTAATACTTGCAATTGTCGAGATTTTTAAAGCAGGAATTAAACTAGAGGCAGAACAAGAATATATGGTATAATGAGTATTATAGTAAACTTAGACGTAATGATGGCAAAGCGAAAGATGTCTTTAAATACGCTTTCTGAACGAACAAATATAACCCTTTCTAATTTATCTATCTTTAAACAAGGAAAAATTAAGGCGTTAAGGATTAGTACACTAGATGCGGTATGTAAAGTATTGGAATGTCAGCCGGGAGATTTATTTGAATACAAAGAGGATTAGACTCAAGAGCTAGTTAATCAGCCAGTTTAACTGGAGTTAAATTTTCTAATTCTTCTTCGGTAAACAATGTGTAATGAATTTTAAAGGTTTTGTTTAAAGGTGTTTCTAATGAGAAGCCACCAACTCCAAATCCATCCAACACATCTAAATTAAAATGAGAAAATTTCCAATATTCGAACAAGTCTTTATCGACCCAAAATTCGCAACCTTCAATTTCGCCGATACAAACATCATTCATTCTTAAATAATAACCGCCTTTTTCGAAACATTGAGGCTGTGTTCCTTCACAACATCCGCCAGCTTGGTAAAACATTAAGTCGCCGTGCATTGCTTTTAATTCTTTTATAAGCGCTATGGCTTTGTTTGTAGCATCCAGTCTTTTTACCATTTCCCGTAAATTTAATCAAAAAGGCGCTAAGCAACTGCCTAGCGCCTGGTACAGTATTAAAAGAAACCTAACTTATTTTTATCGTAAGAGATGAGCATATTCTTGGTCTGACGATAATGACCCAACATCATTTTATGATTTTCACGACCTATACCCGATTGCTTATATCCGCCAAATGGCGCACCTGCCGGATAGGCATGATATTGATTTACCCATACTCTACCTGCCTGAATGGCACGTGGCACCTGATATAACTGATGTGCATCTCTGGTCCATACACCAGCACCCAATCCATACAAAGTATCGTTCGCGATCTCTATCGCCTCTTCTACGGTTTTAAAAGTTGTAACCGCTAATACAGGACCAAAGATCTCTTCTTGAAAAATACGCATTTTATTATGCCCTTTAAACAAAGTTGGCTTAATATAATAACCGCCAGATAAATCGCCATCCAAAGTATTTACATCGCCACCGGTTAAAACCTCTGCTCCTTCTTCCTTACCTAATTTAATATAAGACGCAATTTTATCGTACTGAATTTTTGATGCCTGAGCACCCATCATTACAGTTTTATCTAACGGACTACCTACTTTAATGGCTTCAGTACGTTCTATTACCTTAGCTATAAACTTTTCGTAAATATCTTCTTGAATCAGTAATCGAGACGGTGCTGTGCAAATTTCACCCTGATTAAAAGCGAATAAAACTGCTCCTTCTACTGCTTTATCTAAAAATGCATCGTCTTCGTCCATTACCGAGCTAAAGAAGATATTTGGCGATTTACCTCCTAATTCTAATGTTACCGGAATAATATTTTCTGTTGCATACTGCATTACCAATCGGCCAGTTGGCGTAGAACCTGTAAATGCAGCTTTGGCAATTTTTGGATTGGTTACCAACGCACGCCCTAATTCAGAGCCAAAACCGTTTACAATGTTAACTACTCCGGCAGGCAGTAAATCGCCGATAAGTTCCATTAACACCATAATAGAAGTTGGTGTACTTTCTGCCGGCTTTAATACAACACAGTTTCCAGCTGCTAACGCAGGTGCTAATTTCCAGATAGCCATTAATAACGGGAAATTCCAGGGTATTATTTGCGCTACAACACCAATTGGTTCATGAACAATCATAGAAACTGTTTGATTGTCTAACTCTACTACAGACCCTTCTTCTGCTCTGATAACACCGGCAAAATAACGAAAGTGATCTATTCCTAATGGCAAATCGGCATTTAAAGTCTCTCTAATTGCTTTTCCGTTATCTATAGTTTCTACGGTAGCCAGGTATTCAAGATTGTCTTCCATACGCTGGGCAATCTTATTTAAAATTATGCTTCTCTCGGTTGCTGAAGTTTTACCCCAGGTTTTAAACGCCTCGGTAGCGGCATTAACAGCCATTTCCAGATCTTCCTTGGATGAATGCGCCGCTTTTGTAAACACCTTACCATCTATAGGTGATATATTATCAAAATATTTACCGTTTACGGGAGCTACAAATTTCCCATCAATATAGTTGTCGTAATGAGATTTAAATGCTGGTCTTTCTACTAAATTTTTCATGTTATTTATTAGTTGATTTATACAAACGTAACCGCTATAGAAAATTTTAGATAGTACTATCGTTTCAAGTTATAGCACAATAGTTGCATTGTGCTAAAATTTATAAACATAGATCAACACTTTAAGAATTAATATTCATTAATTTAGTTATTCAAATATTTCATATGCTTTGTAAACTGAATGATATAGGTTTATCCAAAACCGAAAGTTTAAGAACTTTAGTAGAAAATAGAACTGCTTATAATTTAGAGCATTGCGAACTTAATATATTCGAAACTTACAAAGAATCGTATTCTGTACCCCTAACTTTTAGCGATCTGGTTATTACCAGTATGGTTAGAGGAAAAAAGGTCATGCATTTATTTGATCATAACGGATTTGATTACAATCCGGGACAATCTGTGATTGTTCCACCAAATGAAACAATGAAAATAGATTTTCCAGAGGCTAGTGATTTAAATCCTACACAATGTATAGCATTAGCAATTGATGGAGTTGAAATTAATAAAACTTTAAATTATTTAAATGAATACTATCCAAAAGTAAATTCTAAAAGCAGCTGGAGTTTAAATTACAATGAGTATCATTTTTACAACAATCAGGAAATAGCTTACCTTCTTAATAAAGTAGTTAAAATATGTTCTGATACATCTGTAGAAAAGAATGTTTTGGCCGATTTAACGCTCAAAGAATTATTAATTAGAATTATGCAGAATCAAAATCTAAAAATGACATCCGATTCGCAGTACAACATCAATCAAAATCCTTTTTCTTATGTAATAGGATACATTAAAGCTAATTTAAAGGAAAAGCTGAGCATAGAAGAACTAAGCAACAAAGCATGCATGAGCAAAGCTTCATTTTACAGGCTTTTTAAAAGAGAATTAGGTATTAGCCCGAACGAATACATTCTCAAAGAAAAAATCAAGAAAGCTAAAGAATTACTCTCCAATCCTTCTAACAAAATTGCCAACATAAGCTTTGAGCTAGGTTTTACCGATGCTAATTATTTTATTCGTGCATTCAAAAAATATGTAGGCACTACACCGGGGGCTTATCAACTTAGCTTGAATTACAACACCATATTTTAAAATAATTGGTTAATTTTAGGGTTAACAACAATCCTCCATCAACCAATGCCACACTTAGAAAAAGACCAATCAGAGCAATTGCTTGCTATTTTAGCTGCTAGATTTAATAAAAATATGCAGCGTCATGCTTCCATATCATGGGATGATGTATTAGCTAAATTAAGTAAGATGCCTGATAAATTATGGTCTTTAAATGAAATGGAAAACACAGGTGGAGAACCGGATGTGGTTGATTTCGATGCCTCTACCAATCAATTTGTATTTTTTGATTGTGCAGCAGAAAGTCCGGCCGGCAGAAGAAGTACTTGTTATGATTTAGAAGGCTTGGAATCCCGAAAAGAACATAAACCGGCTAATAACGCTATAGATATGGCCTATGCTATGAAGATAGCGTTGTTAAATGAAGATCAATATAGATACCTACAAACATTGGGTAATTTTGATCTCAAAACCTCTAGCTGGCTGGCAACTCCTAGTCCCATAAGGGAATTGGGTGGCGCACTGTTTGGCGACAAAAGATACAATCACGTTTTTATTTATCACAATGGGGCTCAGTCTTATTATGGAGCAAGGGGATTTAGAGGCGTTTTATACGTTTAAATATAAGCGTAACTTTATTCAAATATTCTATCTGCAAATAATTTCTTGAGGGTATCGAAATCCTGTTTCGGGTTTTTACAGATAAAAATGGTAGTCCACAAATCGTCTTCGTCATGCGCATATGGATTGTGGATAGATTTAACGGGAATTACCTCCTCAAAAAAAGGCTCAAAAAAGTCTTTTCCATCAAACTCACTATCTCTAAAGGCTAAAATTGTTTGCGGCATTTCTCCTTTGGGAATCCAATTATAAAAACTGCCGTGCAACGAAAAAGCTGATGGCAAATCATAATTATCTCTAAACAACTGAACAGCACCAGCCTGACGATAGTGCTTAGCCCAAATAAGCAATTCATTTTTAGTTAAATCGGGTAAAGAATCGTAAACAGATTTTACCTCTGTTAACACTTCAGCCCAATACTTTTCACTATACCTTTCTTCGAATTTAATACCATACTTGCCTCCTTCTACCTCCTTCTTTTCATAAGGATATTCATATTTAATATAAGACTCTAATGAGAAAACAGGCAGTCCGAATCCTATAAGAAGAAATCCGGAGAATAGCACAATGCTAAGTGGATAAATTATCCATTTATTTTTTAATAGAACTAATTTCTCCCAGCATATGGCTCCAAAAGGGAAAAGAGTAAGAAAAATTGGAAAGAAATAATAAGCTTTTCCTTTACTGAAGGCTAAAACAATACAAGAGATAAGAATTGAAAGAATTAAAGGCCGGAATTTCACCATCTTTTTATTAAACATAAATAAGATTCCGGGAATATAAATTAATAATGTTAATGGATTTAAAGCTAAAATTATTCCAATAACAACATCCAATGGCTGTACAAAATCCAATTGGGTTTCATATAATCGGCTGAACATTTTAAGTACCGGAAAATCATTTAAATATTGCCAAATAAGATTAGGTGTTATTAATAATAGAAACACTAAGATATTTATCCAAAATTTATGTCTAATTAAAGCAATTCTTGTCTTCTTAAAAAGCAACAGACTGCTTAAACCGACCATAAAAAACAGGGCATCATATTTTGTTAAAAATGCAATCGCCACAGAAAAAGTTAAATACCATAAATATCTTTTATCCAACAATTTAACATAGTTAGCTAAAAAATAGAAACTTAAAACCCAAAATAACTGACTAAATACAACTGGCTGAAACAGTTGCTGCGATCTACCAAAGCCGGGGCCAATTACAATGCAAAGCAAAGCTAAAAATACGGCTTTGTGACTCCCTCCTAGTGCAAGTACTGTTTTTGTAACATATATTAAAATTAGAACAGTTGCTAGATGAGAAAATATATGATGAACAAATACTGATTGAGAATTAAACAGATTTTGTATAAAAGCCAATAGACCAATAAAAGGTGGAAATTCATTATAGCCCCATGCTAAGTGGTTACCTGTCTGTATGTGCAATAACTCATCACCTTGAAACCCTGAATTACCGTCAGCAATTATATGAATAACTAACTTTATTAAACAGAATACAGCAACAATTATAGCAGAAATCCTATCCATGTATTAATTTGAGGTAATCTAATAGATAAAGAAAATAAAAATAAATTGAAAAATTAAATTATTGATAGACAATCTCCTCAAGCCATACTTTATGAAATTATAACACGATAGTACCCACACCTTTAGTAAACAGCGTGATGTTATACCAAGATATGGGCCTTTATCTACCGCCTCGCGTTCTTAATTAGTCAGACTTCGGGGAACGAGACTCTTCAGTATTTTCGAATATTGTAACCGATTACATGTTTCTCTTTGTAACAAATCAAATATAATAACTATAAATTAATATTCCAAATATGAAATATTAATTTTAAAAATTAGACACTCATCAGCCCTCTGTTTACCTATCTAATTATGAATCAACAGAACTTAAAAAAATCAGACCAAATGCACTGTCTATTTTTTGTTTATTAATACACAGCATTAAACAACAGACGTAAATTTTATTATGGATAAGCTCTATTGAATAAAGTAACTATTAATTAAGAATCAAAAACCATCTTCAATTTCAAAACGTCACAAAATATATTTAACACATTTCGCTAAAAAGACAGATACAGCTTAATATCTGATAACAAGTTTATATAATATCATTTTTAAGGTTTAATTGGCTTTTCTGTTTAATTTTTATAATATTCGGGCTTTTCAAAAAACACGGCAATGGAGTTAAGAATTATATATAATTATTTAATAGATATAGGTTTGAGCAAAGAATTGGCTCAATATGCAAATGCTTTTCTATTATTATTAATAAGTATTTTGTTTATCTACCTTGTACAAAACATTGTTCGCAGAATTCTTCGAATTACTTTAATACGCATTATTCACCGTAATAAAATAGATTTTTTCAGGCATTTATTGGACAATAGATTTCCGCACTTTTTGGCACTTTCTGCTCCTTTGATCATCATTAAGCTGGGAATCCCGATTGTTTTTATGGATTTCAAAAAAATGATTAATCCATTAGAAGAGCTGGCAGACGTATATATGGTACTTATTATCATATGGATGATCATGAGTATTATACGGTCAATTGGCGACGATATGCGTAAACGTCCTAATTTCAGAGAAAAACCGATCGACAGTTATTTACAGATTATAAGAATAATTTTATTCATTTTCGGGGCCGTTATTATATTCTCTAACCTGACCGGGAAATCGCCAGTAGCATTTTTTACAGCTATGGGCGCTATATCTGCCGTTTTATTATTGATGTTTAAAGACACCATAATGGGATTTGTAGCCAGCATACAGGTAACTTCTAATGATATGGTACGCATTGGCGATTGGATTACCATGCCAAAATATGGTGCAGATGGTGATGTACTTCAAATAAACTTAACAACCGTTAAAGTTCAAAATTTTGATAAAACCATTACCACTATTCCTACTTATGCTTTAATTTCCGATTCTTTTCAAAACTGGAGAGGCATGCAGAAATCGGGTGGCCGACGAATTAAAAGAGCCATATTTATAAAACAGTCGACCATCCGTTTTATTAAAGAAAATGAAATTGAAGAATTTAAAAAAATACAATCTCTAACCAACTACATCGATCACCGACAAAAAGACATTGAAAAAAATAATGCTCGTATTAATGCAGATAAAAGTCTATTAATAAATGGCCGCAATCTCACCAATGCAGGTTTATTTAGAAAATATATAGACAATTACCTTGCAAACAACTCTGGAACCAATAAAAAGATGACGATGATGACCAGGCAACTGGCTCCAACGGCACAAGGTTTACCTATAGAAATATATGCTTTTACCAATACTATTAAGTGGACTGAATACGAACATATTATGGCCGATATTTTTGATCATTTAATAGCTGCAGCAACCTATTTCGATTTAGAGATTTATGAGTTAGATTTAAATACCAATCAAATTAGCTAAAGTGTGTATCATCCACCTATCTTTGCTTCTTATTTGCTGGTATTAATACATGTCGCCCTTATTTGACTTTTCTAAAAAGATAAATTACAAAACAGAAATTCTGGCGGGTCTTACCGTGGCTATGACTATGATGCCCGAATCGTTGTCATTTGCCATTCTAGCCGGCTTACCACCCCTATCTGGTTTATACGCTGCATTTATAATGGGCTTAATAACTTCTATATTTGGAGGCAGACCAGGATTAATTTCAGGTGGAGCAGGTGCTACTGTAGTAGTTTTAATTGCGTTAATGCAATCGAACGGAATTGAATATGTATTTGCAGCTGTTGCCCTTGCTGGCGTTGTCCAAATATTAGTTGGCCTATTTAAACTCGGTAAATTTATCCGTCTAGTTCCTCAACCAGTAATGTATGGCTTTGTAAATGGATTGGCCATCATCATTTTTATGGCTCAATTGGAGCAGTTTAAAACCGTCGAAAATGGTGTTTCAACCTGGCTCGTTGGTGCGCCAATGTATACCATGCTTGGCTTGGTGTTGTTAACGATTGCAATCGTTTATCTATTACCCAAAATCACAAAAGCAATCCCCGCCTCATTAGTTGCAATTATAGTCGTGTTTATATTGGTATTCATATTTAATATTGACACAAAAACGGTAAAAGATATTGCCTCCGTTCAAGGCGGATTTCCTCCTTTTCATATCCCAGTAGTGCCGTTTAACTTGGAAACCTTTCAAATAATAGCCCCTTATGCTATAATTATGGCAGGTGTTGGATTAACAGAAGGTTTATTAACCTTAAATCTGGTTGATGAATTAACCAACTCTAAAGGAAATGGGAATAAGGAATGTATTGCTCAAGGATCTGCAAATATTGTAAACGGATTTTTTACAGGCATGGGTGGCTGTCCTATGATTGCTCAAACATTGGTCAATATATCTGCCGGTGCCAGAGCCCGTTTATCAGGTATTATTGCCTCCATTACTATATTAATAATTATACTGTTTGGTTACCCTATAATTGATCTGGTACCGCTAGCCGCACTTACAGGAGTAATGATTATGGTTGCTATTGGCACTTTCGAATGGATTAGTTTACGCATAATTAACAAAATGCCTAAACAAGATATTTTTGTGGGTATTACCGTAGCAGTTATCACAGTTTGGTTGCATAATTTAGCTTTAGCAGTACTAATAGGTGTAATTATTTCTGCTTTAGTTTTTGCCTGGGAAAGTGCGAAAAGAATAAGAGCGAACAAATACGTAGATCAAAACGGCGTAAAAAATTATGAGATATACGGCCCTTTATTCTTTGGTTCAGTAACCACTTTTTTAGAAAAATTTGATATTGAAGGTGATCCTGCAGAGGTAATAATAGACTTTAAAGATAGTCGGGTTGCAGATATGAGTGGAATTGATGCATTAAACAAATTAACTGATCGTTATGCAAAGGCCGGCAAGAACCTAAAACTAAAGCATTTAAGCGCCGATTGCCAGCAACTATTAAAAAATGCCGACGATTTAATTGTTGTTAATATTCTGGCCGATCCAACCTACCGAGTAGCCGCCGAAAGAAAAAAACAAATTAGAACAAAGCCTTAGGTATACTCATAGCCAAGTTTACTTTATTCTTTAACTCTGCTTTCTTAAGTATTTGGTAAGAATTACAATTAACTGTCCTTCTACTCTGCCTTCAATTTGCTCATGATTACCGGGAACCAATCTTATATTTTTAACAACGGTTCCTAGTTTTGCACTAATACTGGAGCCCTTTACATCTAATGTTTTGGTAACCACAACACTATCCCCATCATTCAACACCATTCCATTGCTATCTTTATGAACCCCTGCTTCTTGCTGGTCATGATGATCGCCAGTTTCTTTAGCCCATTCTAACGTCGGTTCATCCAGATACAAGATATCCAAATTATCGGATGCCCAAGATTCATTTTGTAACCTGTTCAGCATTCTCCATGCTACAACCTGTATAGCAGGTACTTCGCTCCACATAGATGTACTTAAACACATCCAATGTTTTGCATCCATAGGTTCTGATTTATTAATCTGACCAGAGCAAACAGAACAAGCTAACAAAGAATTATCTGCTGTAGTGATTGTATCTGGTTTAACTTCCAAAACTGTTAAATTGGTTATACCACTACATAATTCACATACATTTCCACTTCTTTCCTGTAATTGTTGTTCTATTTTCATCTTATTTTGTCTTAATGGCGCAAATTTAACATTTTTAAATTAAGACAACGTGAAACAACTACATCAATGCGCTATATCATGTTTTTTAAGGTTAAATGCATCTTTTAGTGGGCCTTCTATTAAATTCCCTTCCAAATCCAGTTGAATTAATACACCTTCTCCTACTTTATATTTCACATCGGTATTCTTACCTTTCAAATGAACAACTGACCCTTTATCGTCCCATGTAAAACTACCCGTATCATTGATCTCTACATCTCTGTCTATATACTTATTGTACATGGAGAATGAGTTGTCTGATTTTAAATTTAGAACGGTAATAATACCCGGGCAATCGGCACAAGGTAAAGTACCTTCGTAATTTCCAGCCCAATCTAAAGCATTTTGAGAATTGTCCATCCCTGATTTGCTACCCGAATTTAATTGTGGTATCTTTTTGTTCGATTCGCTCGTTCCACAACCCACCAACAAAAAACAAACAATTAATACTAAAACGTTATTTTTAAACATAACCATCTCCTAATATTTAACTTCAAAGATTAAAAAATGAATTCAAAAAAGTGTTTTCTTTGAAGGCCATAACAGAAACTTCCTGATAAAAATTTCTATTAATATGACGATTTAAAGATATAAGAAAACCTTCATATTTAAATTATAATTGCACATTTAAGTATAAAACAAAATGACATGATGAATTATAGAAATCTAGGAAAATCTGACATAAAAGTATCTCCAATAAATTTAGGCGGAAATGTATTTGGGTGGACTTTAAATGAGCAAGAATCGTTCAATATTTTAGACGCATTTGCGGATGCTGGGTTTAATTTTATAGATACAGCAGATATGTATTCTACCTGGCTACCAGGTAATATAGGTGGAGAATCGGAGTCTATTATTGGAAAATGGATGAAATTAAAAGGTAATAGATCTAACCTAATTATCGCTACTAAGCTGGGAGCAGATATGGGAAATGGAAAAGCCGGATTAAGCGCTAAGTATATAAAACAAGCTGTTGAAGATTCTTTAAAACGATTAAAGACAGATTATATAGACTTATATATCTCTCATTATGATGATCCGTCTACGTCTATAGAAGAAACTATAACTGCCTTTAACAACTTAATCAAAGAAGGTAAAGTAAGAGAAATTGGTGCATCCAACTTATCTCCAGAACGTATAAAGTCTTCTATTGAATTCGCTTCTAACAATAACTTAAAAGAATATATCAGTATCCAACCTTTATATAATCTGTACGATCGTCATACATTTGAACAATCTTATTTACCATTAGCAGAAGATTACAACTTGGCAGTTACCAGTTATTATGCTTTAGCTAGTGGCTTTTTAACTGGTAAATATAGATCAGAAGCCGATTTACATAAAAGTAGTCGCGGGCAAGGTATTAAACGATATTTAGATGATAGAGGATTTAAGATTTTGTCGGCCATGGATAAAATTTCTGACGAAATAAACATACCTTTATCTCAAATAGCTATAGCTTGGCAATTACATAAACCATTTATAACAAGTCCGATAGCTAGTGCAACTACTATAGATCAATTAAATAATATAGTTGCTTCAACAACAATAAAATTAAATAAAGAACAATTAAATCAATTAGATTTAGCAAGCAACTATTAAATATGGGCAGAAACTCAACAAACAATTCAAATAGCTTTGGACTACTATTGTTGCGTATAAGCACTGGCGGGTTAATGCTGTTTCACGGTATTCATAAATTAATGAACGGACATACTTTTATAGAAAAGGTTCTTGCAGATAAAGGGATGCCTGCATTTCTTTGGATTGGTGTTCCTATAGCTGAAGTGCTTGCTCCGGCATTGTTAATATTAGGCTTATTTAGTAGAATATCGGCCTTATTAATTGCTTTGGTAATGATTGGCTCTATTTATCTGGCTTTCGGAACGAGTGCATTTTCATTAACCAATACTGGTGGTTTAAAAGCCGAATTAAATATCTATTTTATCTTTGTAGGGCTAGCCTTATTCATTATAGGACCGGGAAAATATACGCTCAACAACACCAAAAAATGGTGGGTACAGTAAATAAATTATAATCCATAAAAAAAGTCCCGAATCATTAAAATCCGGGACTTTTTTACGATTAACTCAATATAGTATATCGAGTTAAATAATTAATTTAAATATTTGTTTTATTAAGGTACGGACTTAATTTAAATTTTCAAAATTTATTTAAAGAAAAATAAATTTAAGATTCACTTCTCATACGCTGGGGCAGATATTGCATATTTATTAAATCTTCTTTTCCATTAATTTTTATAATTACACCATCCTTAAGTAAAACATTACTCGAAGTAACGGATCTAACATTGTTATAAAAATGATCAGTAATTATAATACCTTTTTTCCCAGATACGTCTTTAATTATTTGTGTTACAATCTCTATGTTTAAGGGAGATAACCCACTAAAAGGTTCATCTAGCAATACATAATTAGAAGTACTGTTCAAAATTAAAATGATTTCTATAATCCGCCGCTCTCCCACTGAAAGAACATCTTTTTTACAAGATAAAAATGGAGAAATATGAAAATCTTCAAATAATTTATTTTGTACATTTTTAGGGCAAAAATTTGAAATTATATCCTTAATAGTTAAATGACTAGGTAAAAAACCATGTTGCGGTAAAAACTGAATTTGCTTATTTATACAATTGGCTTTTATAGGAATGCCATCTACTTCTAAGTAGCTAAAATCTGCTTTTATTACACCAAATATTATTTTCATCAAGGTAGATTTTCCTGATCCGTTTCTTCCAAACAACCCAACAATTTCGCCCCGGTCTACCTTCAGAAAAACTCCATTTAAAAGTGCATTTTCACCCAATCTTAAACGAACACTATCTATTATTAAACTCATATAGCTATAAAAATCAGCAGCGTACAAGAATTGACTAACAGCGCATACAACCACAATTGCAACTTACTAAACCCCATATTGTAGTAGTAATAATATTCATGCTGACTTTTGCTTTCATAAATAAAATAATGAAACAATGGAACCAATACGAAGTAACTAATTCCAATACCTTTCATATATAAGCCATATTTCATCATCCATATGGATAAAAAAACGGAGAGTACAATTGCCGGAATAAACAGTTTTATATAGAAAAAACAAAATGCCTTGATCCGTTGCATAATAAAGGTATATTCAACTTAATTGTATAACAAAATAGCCATTCAATTAAATTGAATGGCTATTAAAAATGATTGAAGTTCTAAATTAATAAGAATTAAGCTTACTATTCAAATCCTGTTTTATATTTTTTGCTTTTTCAATCCATTCAGGTGCTTTATCCTTTATATCATCTACAATAGAACGACCAGTAATGCCATCTTTCTTAGTGATATATTTATAAGCTCCAAAAAGTGCAGCACCAATAACAACGTTTTTAAATAATCCCATAACTATATATCTTTATAAGATTAAACGATTTGAAATTATAATTGTTTTATAGAGTTTAAAAACTTTAAAACACAACTTTCCTATTAATCGGGATAATTAAAAGTTACATTTTCTCAACTTCTGTAATACGATAAGTTTTTACACCTGTAGGCATTTCCCAGGTAACTTCTGCGCCTACCGAATATCCCATTATAGCAACACCAATGGGCGATAAAATAGATAATGTCCCATTCTTTCTCTTGGCTACACCATCCGAAACAAGTTTATATACAAACTCTTCGCCCGATTGGGTTTCAATAACTCTTACTTGTCTGTTTACGGTAACCACATTGGCAGGTATATCTTTTGACAATACTTGCGAGGCATATTTCAACTCATTTTCTAATTTCAATTCATTGAACTTACTTAATTTTTTACGTTTAACGTGATCCTTTAACAGATCAAAAATTCCTCTAGAAAGTATGATTGAAGGTTTATCTATATTTAAATTATTGGTATTCATATTTATATTTTTTAGTATTTAAAGTGCATAGTAATTTCATTGGCTAACCATTTATAAGTTAGCACATTGCCTATCAAATAGGTATGGCCTCGGCATAAATTATACCGAGGCTATTACATCAAATACTTTAAGCTTTAAAAAAAATGAATAACAGGAAACCACGTTGTCCTTCCTTTTTTAGATATCGAAATTATTTACTACTGATATAATCTCAAATTTCTTTAAACCTGCAGGAAGTTTCCATTCTACAGTATTACCCTGCTGAAATCCAATTAATGCAGCGCCCATAGGCGTTAAAATAGAAACTTTTTTCTGCCCCATGTCTGCAAATTGAGGCATAACCAGTGTAAATTCCATTTTATTCTTGGTGTCTAAGTCTAAAATCGTAACCTTAGAATTTATCCTCACCCCTTTTTCCGGAAAATCTTCTTTCTTTACAATTTTAGCTCTACCCAATTCATTGGCTAAAGACATTTCTCCATCAGTATCTTTATTGGCATACGGTTTAAGCAGTTCAAAATCTTCTGCTATCATTATTACCTGATTTTGTGTTGTTGCATTCATAACCTTATTTTTTAATTCATTGAAGTGGTTTGATAAAAATTATCAACCGGCGATTTAAAATAAATATCTTGGAAACTCTTCGTCGTTAACGGATCTATTTTTCTAAAAAACTTATCTGGTTTAATTTCATCCATTGTTTTAAATCCGCATGCTTCCATCATTTCTAATAGCGCATGGAGGGTATTCCTATGATAATTAGCCACTCTATGGCGTTTATCAGTAACATCCAACCCTTTATACAGCGATTTATCTTGCGTAGCAATACCCGCCGGACATTGTCCGCTATCACATTGTAATGCTTGAATACAACCTAATGAAAACATCATTCCACGGGCACTGTAACATAAATTAGCACCTAAAGCTAAAACCTTAAGCAAATCGAATCCTGTAATTAACCGGCCGGAAGCTATTACTTTAATATCTTCTCTTATACCATATTTCTCCAAACTCTGTATTACAAATGCCAATGCATCATATAACGGCATTCCTATATTGTCAGTAAATTCTAAAGGTGCGGCTCCTGTACCTCCCTCTGCGCCATCTATCGCTATAAAATCAGGTATAATCCCAGTAAGTTGAATAGCTTTACAGATGTCAGTAAATTCATTTTTATCTCCTATACAAATTTTAAACCCAACAGGTTTACCTTCCGATAATTGTCGCAACTGCCCTAAAAAACTAATCATTTCTATAGCACTCGAAAAGCTGCTATGTGCCGGAGGTGAATACACAGTTGTATTAGGCTCTACATTTCTTATTCCGGCAATTTCTACCGTATTTTTTTTTGCCGGTAAAATACCACCATGACCAGGCTTTGCTCCTTGAGATAATTTAAGTTCAATCATCTTAACCTGCTCCCTTGCTGCATTTATTGTAAACAATTCCGGATTAAACTTCCCAAAAGCATCTCTACATCCAAAGTAACCTGTTCCAATTTGCCATATCAAATCTCCGCCCGACAAATGATATTCGCTAATTCCACCTTCGCCCGTGTTGTGTGCAAAGTTTTCTAATTTAGCTCCCTCATTTAAAGAACGTACTGCTGTTTTACTTAAAGCACCATAGCTCATAGCGCCTACATTTAATATACTGGCACTATAAGGTTGTTTACATTGTTTATTACCTACTAAAACACGTAAAGGATCGTTTAGTTTTATTGGAAAGACAGAATGGGCAACCCATTCATAACCCGGATCAGAAGGGTTTACCTGCATACCAAAAGCAACTGTTTGTCGAACATTCTTAGCTCTCTGGTAAACAATTGCACGTTGACGCCTGTTAAAAGGCTTTCCATCCAAATCAGATTCCCATAAATATTGTCGTAATTCTGGTCTTATAGATTCTATAAGATATCGTATATAACCTAAAATAGGATAATTTCTTAGAATGGTATGTTTTTCTTGAAAGCTGTTATAAAGTCCCAAAATAAATAGTGCTGAAGTAAATGGCAATACATACCACCAACTTTCGCTATAAAAAAGAGATAATAATAACGCAATAATATTAAAAGAGAAAACAGCGAATAAAATTTTAATTTTCGCCGAAATCACTAAAAGATCTCGTAACATGACTTAAATAAATAAATGTTTTTATGGAATCAATGATTATCGAACCCCAGTCCTAAATTTGATTTGTATTAAAAGGCTGGGGCGATAGAGTTGAAGTCCTTAAATGATGAGTAGAAATACACTCTATAACAGAAACAACCGGAATTTTTGAAATAACCATAGGTCTTCCCTATCAGATATTTATCTAATTTAATTTTCTTTAAAGGAGCCGATATATAGGTCTTGTTTTCCAATTAAATATAAAGGTAGCAATACTTGTTATCATAAAGAAATACAAACTAAATTTCATCTCCTAATTAATTGATAGTATGACATTTATTTTATAATTATAAAACTTATATTTACATAAATTGTATTATAATTTTAGCTTAAACCTTCTTTTATATTTAAGCTGAAATAAATTTTAAGTCAGCGTCCTTTTTAAATTATTAAAGAAATTAATTGTTACCGGTAAATTATTCGTCAATAAAGTAATTTTATACTATTAAATACGTTTTTCAGAAATGTTTAATTTATTAGAAAAATACATTAGAAGCAGAGTAGAGATTGATGATGAGCAGCTGCAAATAATTTTTAAGCATTTTAAAAGATTAAAAACCAAGCGCAATCAAATTTTATTGAATTATGATGAAGTATGTAATCATAACTATTTCATTAATAAAGGTTGTATTCGTATTTTTTCTACCAATAATTCAGGAGTAGAATCGAGCCGAAATTTCTTTTTTGAAGGATCTTTCGGTACTGCTATGCCTAGTTTAATAGATCAGAAGCCAGCATTTGAATATGTTCAAACCATAGAACCATCTAATCTACTGGTCATCACCAGAAACGATTATTTTAAATTAGTTGAGCAAATCCCTGAATTCAGAAAAATCTACAGAGAAACCATAGAGTTGGGCTACATATATGCTCAACAAAGAATATATACATTTCAGGGATTAAACGCATTAGAAAAGGTTAAATGGTTGCTCAAGCATCAACCCTCCTTTTTATTAAGAATTTCAAATAAAATGGCTGCTTCTTATTTAGGCATTTCGCCCTCTACATTAAGCAGAATAAAATCTAAACTATAAATTCTGAGCTATAACAAAACCACTAGCCCAGGCCCACTGAAAATTATACCCGCCCAACCAACCTGTTACATCAACACATTCGCCACCAAAATATAAACCGGGAACACGCTTACACTCTAGTGTCTTAGAACTTAAATCGGCCGTATCTACTCCTCCACGCATAACCTCAGCTTTATCATATCCTTTATCGCCCGCCGGCTTTACTTTAAAAGCATGTAATGTTTGTTCAATTAATTCAAATTCTGCTTTGTTTAAATTCGCTATTGGTTTTTCTAATGGCAAATACAAACCAATAGATTCAGTAAACTTTTTTGTGAAAAATTTATTTAAAATGGTCGATAACATCAGCTTACCGTTAACCTTACGTTCTGATTCTAAAATAGCAGTAATAGAATTATCGGGTAAAAAATCTAAAAATATAAACTCTCCCGGACGCCAATACGAAGATATCTGTAAAATAGCCGGGCCACTCAGCCCCCAATGGGTAAACAAAATTTGCTCTTCAAAACTTATCCTTTCATTGCTTACTCTACAAAAAACTGCATTACCCGAAAGTTGTGCATACCAATCGGCATCTTTTCCGGTTATGGTTAAAGGTACCAATGCAGGTGCAGTTTTAATAATGTTTAATCCATACTTTGTAGCTAACTTTAGTCCAAAGTCTGTAGCACCCATTTTAGAAATAGGTAGCCCACCAGTAGCAATAACTACTTTTGGCGACATAATTTTCTTTGTTTTTCCATTTCTTGTATAAGAAACTTCAAAACCTTCGGACAACTGAGCAACGCCAATATCATCTGTATTGCAGATAATATCCTGACCTAAATCGGCGCATAAATCTGTAAAAATATTTACAATATCTTTCGCATTCTTATTTTCGGGAAATAATTGACCTAAAGTTTTTTCTTTACCGACTATACCATAGCTTTCAAAAAATTGAATGGTATCATAAACCGTCCATTGTTTAAATGCGGATTTTAGAAAATTAGAATTTTCGGTTATAAACTCATCGCCCTGCGCATATAAATTGGTATAATTACATCTCCCACCTCCCGAAATCAATATTTTTTTACCGGGCTTTTCACTTTTTTCTAGGATTAAAACACGCTTTCCAAGCATCCCAGCCTGAACTGCACACATCAATCCGCAGGCTCCTGCCCCAATAATTATTGCATCAACATTCATCAATTGGTATATATTCTTATTTTTGCAGTAAAAATAGTATAATAACAATTACTAATGGCAAAACAAATAAGCGATCTTAAATTAGGGATACTGGGCGGCGGACAATTAGGCAGGATGCTGATACAACAAGGTTTAAATTATAATTTAACCACACATGTTTTAGAATCAGATCCGGATGCCCCATGTAAAGATATCGCAACCAAGTTTGAATCAGGATCTATTGCTGATTTTAATACTGTATATAATTTTGGAAAGAATGTAGATATTATCACTATCGAAATAGAAAAAGTAAATACAGAAGCCTTAGAAAAGCTAGAAAGAGAAGGAAAGCTGGTATTTCCTCAACCCAGAGTTATTAACTTAATAAAAGATAAAGGAGTTCAAAAACAGTTCTTCATAGAGAACGATATACCTACAGCGCCTTTCAAGCTAATATCTACCAAAAACGATTTACAAAATTCAAATTTTGAATTTCCATATATTTTAAAACAGCGCAAAGACGGATACGATGGTCATGGCGTAATGAAGATAAACAGTGATGTAGATTTCGACAATGCTTTTGACGCACCTTCATTAATCGAAAAACTAATTGATTTTGAGAAGGAAGTAGCCGTTATTGTTGCAAGAAATGCAGATGGCGAAACCAGTACCTTCCCGATGGTAGATATGGAATTTAATAAAGAAGCAAATTTAGTTGAATTTTTGGTCTCCCCATCTGAGTTTTCTCTCGAAATTCAGGAAGAAGGAAAAAATATTGCTATAAAAATTGCCAAGCTCTTAAATATAACTGGAATTCTGGCAGTAGAGATGTTCGTAACCAAGGATGGTAAATTATTGGTTAACGAATTGGCTCCACGACCCCACAATAGTGGCCATCAAACCATTGAAGGCAATTATACATCTCAATATGAACAACATTTACGTGCTATATTTAATATGCCATTAGGCGACACCAGTTTAAGAGGAAGCGCTGTGATGATTAATTTATTAGGTGAAAAAGAGCACAATGGATTGGCAGTTTACGAAGGTTTGGATAAAGTTTTAGAAATTAGCGGTGTAAATGTTCATCTTTACGGTAAGAAATATACGAAGCCATTTAGAAAAATGGGACATATTACGGTTGTTGATAGCGACAGAACTGAAGCAATAAATAAAGCGAACTTTATTAAAGATAATTTTAAAATAACTTCTTAATGGCCATACAAGTAGGAATAATTATGGGAAGCAAATCTGATCTTCCCGTTATGCAGGATGCAGCAGATATATTAAAACAATTAGGTGTTTCGTATGAAATTACTGTTGTTTCAGCGCATCGTACACCTGAAAAAATGTTCTCCTATGCTAAAGATGCAAACACAAGAGGTTTAAAGGTGATTATTGCCGGGGCTGGTGGAGCTGCTCATTTACCAGGTATGGTGGCAGCTATTACCTCATTACCAGTAATTGGAGTTCCGGTTAAATCGTCTAACTCTATTGATGGATGGGATAGCATTTTATCAATTTTACAAATGCCTAACGGCGTTCCTGTAGCTACGGTAGCTTTAAATGCTGCAAAAAATGCCGGAATATTAGCCGCTCAGATCTTAGCTACGTCAAACGTTGAATTGATGCAAAAAATTATAGACTATAAAGAAGAACTAAGAATGCACGTAGAAAAAAATTCTACCATATAAGACATTATTAATCAATATTTTACTTAAGGATTCTATTGCAAAATAGAATCTTTTTTTGTATCTTTAATTAAGGTTGGGGTTTATAGGAAAGTTGCCCACGTGTGCAAACTTACTCCCCATTTCTGTCAGCATCGATTTCCACAAAACATTTTCATCCATGTTAAATAATTGTACCCCACTAAATTGATCGGATACAATCCAGGTATTCTGTTCTATTTCTGATTGTAGCTGACCTTCACTCCATCCTGAATACCCCAAAAAAAATCGAATCTCATTATCTTTAATTGCGTTCTTATCAATCAGCTCCTTTAACAATTCAAAATTATCACCCCAAAATATATCGGTAGTAATTGATTCTCCACTTAATAATTTATCATAGCACCTGTGAATAAAAAATAAATTATCAGTTTCTACCGGACCACCTAAATATATAGGAAAATTACCATTCTGAAGATCGGGTAATAAATCTGACAACATAACTGAACTTTTGTTGTTCATTACAAATCCTAAAGCCCCCTCTTCGCTATTTTCTGCAAGTAAAACGACTGATCTCGAAAAATTCGGATCTGGCAAAAAAGGTTCTGATATCAACAATCTGCCTTTTTCTGGTTTAAGTTCTGTCAACATTTATTTTTTATTAAGATATTAACAAAACTAAGTATACTTTTGTTAAATGAAGCTCACAAACGAAGGAATTGCAAATTTACGACAAGATTATAAACGCTCAGAATTGAAAGAATCGGATATTTTAAAAGATCCGATCGACCAATTCCAGCAATGGTTTAACAATGCTGTTAAAGCAGAAATTATTGAACCAAATATTATGACTTTAGCTACATCAGAGAAAAATGGGCGACCATCGGCCAGAATTGTATTGCTAAAAGGAATTCAAGCAGATGGCATTACTTTTTTCACCAATTATTTAAGTAGAAAAGGAAAAGAGCTAAAGAAAAACCCCTTTGGATGTGCAGTATTTCATTGGGCAGAACTGGAAAGACAAGTTAGAATTGAAGGGCGAATTGAAAAACTAAGTAAAGAAAGCTCTGAAGAATACTTCAATTCTAGACCTTTCGAAAGTCAGGTAGGAGCTATTATTTCTCCTCAAAGTCAGCCTATTGCCGACCGCAATTTTCTTGAAAATAAATTCAATGACTACCTATCGGCACATGCCGGTACTACGTTACAAAAACCAGCGCATTGGGGCGGATATATCTTAAAACCTGATTATATAGAATTCTGGCAAGGCCGCTCAGGCAGATTACATGATAGAATTACATACACACTAAAAGGTAAAGAATGGCATACAGAGCGTTTGGCTCCGTAAATGGTTTTTACTCAACAATAGGCTTTTATACAGGCTGCTATAAATCTGTAATTCCAGTTACCGAACTGTCCAGTTATTATTTATGGTTTCTGCGATATAGAAATCTCTTTTATCCTGACCATCAACACTTAAAAGCAACTTGTATTGGGATATTTATATTTTATTGATTTGATATATACTTTTTATAACCTTTCATTAACTAAAAAATAAGAAAATACTAATGCAGAACCTTCTGGCTTTCCCTTAAATATTAGAGTTTTTCTTAGCTTTGTTTCAAATACAATATTCAAATGAAACAAATAGCAGTTATAGGTTCAGGAACAATGGGCAACGGTATTGCGCATGTTTTTGCACAATCAGGTTATTCAGTAACACTTATAGATTTAAACGAAGAAGCCTTAAATAAGGGTTTGCAAACTATAAAAAGCAACTTAGAACGTCAGGTTAAAAAAGAAACCATTTCTGAAGCCCAGTCAATAGAAATTCTGAAAAGAATAACGCCGCAAACCAATTTAAAAGCGGGTGTAGAAAAGGCTGATCTAATTGTAGAAGCTGCTACAGAAAACATGGATTTAAAATTGAAAATTTTCAAAGATTTAGATCAATATGCACAGCCCGATGCTATTTTAGCAACCAATACCTCTTCTATTTCGATTACCTTAATAGGTGCAGCAACCAATCGCGGAGATAAAGTTATTGGCATGCACTTTATGAATCCGGTGCCCATTATGAAACTGGTTGAAGTGATTCGTGGTTATGCTACTTCTGATGAAACTACAAATACCGTAATGGAATTAAGTAAAATATTAGGCAAAATACCTGTTGAAGTAAACGATTATCCGGGATTTGTAGCTAATAGAATCTTAATGCCTATGATTAACGAAGCCATCATCACTTTAAATGAAGGCGTAGCTGGTGTGGCAGAAATAGACACCGTTATGAAATTAGGAATGGCGCATCCTATGGGGCCCTTACAACTGGCCGATTTCATTGGACTAGATGTATGCTTAGCCATTATGAATGTATTATATAGTGGTTTAGGAAATCCTAAGTATGCACCTTGCCCGTTATTGGTAAACATGGTTACAGCGGGAAAAAGAGGTGTAAAATCTGGCGAAGGTTTTTATAACTACTCAAACGGATTAAAAGACGCTCCAGTAGCTCATAAATTTAGCTGATTAAGCATCCAAAATAACTAACTTTACTATATGAACGAAAATTTAGATCCCTCTTCCGAAAGATTATCCAACCCTGAAAAAGAAGTTGAAAAAGCTTTAAGACCACAAGCTTTTGAAGACTTTACAGGTCAGGATAAGATTATGGAAAATCTAAGGATTTTCGTTAAAGCAGCCAAAATGCGGGGTGAGGCTTTAGATCATGTATTACTCCATGGCCCCCCAGGATTAGGAAAGACTACCCTTTCACATATCATTGCTAATGAAATGGGGGTAAATATTAAAGTTACTTCGGGTCCGGTATTAGATAAGCCTGGTGATTTAGCTGGCTTACTAACCAACTTGGAAGATGGAGACATCTTATTTATAGACGAAATACATAGATTAAGTCCGCTGGTTGAAGAATATCTCTATTCTGCAATGGAAGACTTTAAAATAGATATTATGCTAGAGAGTGGGCCTAACGCCCGCTCTGTACAAATAGGTCTCAGCCCATTTACTTTAATAGGTGCTACTACCCGATCGGGTCTGTTAACAGCTCCCTTACGAGCAAGATTTGGTATAAATTCAAGACTTGCTTATTATGATGCTAAACTCCTGACTACAATTATTTTAAGATCTTCAGAAATATTAAACACCCCTATTACCGATGAAGGTGCTTACGAAATTGCCCGACGAAGCAGAGGTACCCCTCGAATTGCTAATGCACTTTTAAGAAGAACCAGAGACTTTGCCCAAATAAAAGGAAATGGATCTATTGATACCGAAATTGCCCGTTTTGCCCTTACAGCCCTCAACGTAGATGAACACGGCTTAGATGAAATGGATAATAAAATTTTACTGGCTATTATCGATAAGTTTAAAGGCGGTCCTGTAGGTCTAAAAACCATTGCTACAGCAGTAGGTGAAGACGACGGAACTATAGAAGAAGTATATGAGCCATTCTTAATACAAGAAGGTTATTTAATGCGTACTGCCCGCGGACGAGAAGTTACCGAAGCTGCCTATAAACATTTGAATAGATTATCGCCCGGAAAAACGGGCCAGCTTTTTTAGTAAAACCATAAGAGTTCTCAATCGTTATGTTTTAAAATAATACTCCATGAATATAACATTACGAAGATTAACACTTAAAGATTACAACGACTTAAAAGAATCCATGTTACAGGCCTACGATACTATGGGCGGACAAATATGGAGCAAAGAGAGCATAGCCAAATTGCTAAAAATTTTTCCGGAAGGACAATTGTGCATTGCTGTAGACGACAAGGTGGTTGCCTGCTCACTATCAATTATTGTAGATTATACCGAATATGGCGATAAACACACATATAAACTTATAACAGGAGATTATTCTTTCTCTACACATGATATTAACGGGGATACCTTATACGGTATAGAAATTTTTGTACATCCCGAATATAGAGGGATTAGATTAGCCAGAAGACTATACGAAGCCAGAAAAGAACTGTGTGAAACACTCAACTTAAAAAGCATAATTGCCGGAGGCCGCATTCCCGGATACCATGAATATGCAGATAAACTCACACCCAGACAGTACATAGATAAAGTAAAAGCAAAAGAGATTTACGACCCTACCCTTACCTTCCAGCTTTCTAATGATTTTCACGTAAGAAAAGTTTTAAGAAATTACCTTACCGGCGATCATGAATCTATGGAGTACGCTACGTTAATAGAATGGAACAACATCTATTATCAAGGAGTTGATGCTTCTGCCAGATCGGCGATGACCATACGTTTGGGGCTTGTACAATGGCAAATGCGTTTATTTCCGGATATGGAAACATTTTATGAACAAGTTAAATTTTTCGTTGATGTAGTAAGTGGCTATAAAGCCGATTTTATTATGTTCCCGGAATTTTTTAACACACCGTTATTACAACCGTACAATCATTTGCCAGAAATTGAAGCAATGAAAGAACTGGCCAGTAAAACAGAAGAAATTGTTCAAAAAATGCATGAATATGCATTGGTATACAACGTAAATATTATTGCTGGAAGTATGCCTGTAATTGAAGACGGTAAACTATACAATGTTAGCTATTTATGTCATAGAACAGGAAAAATAGACTCCTATAAAAAAGTTCATATTACACCTAATGAATTAAAGTATTACGGTATGGTGGGTGGCGATAATGTAAAAGTATTTGATACCGATTGTGGCAAAATAGGTATCCAAATTTGTTATGATGTAGAGTTTCCTGAGTTAAGCAGAATATATGCCCAACAAGGCATGCAGATTTTATTTGTTCCATTCTTAACAGATACACAAAACGGCTACACCAGAGTTAGACACTGCGCGCAGGCCCGTGCTATAGAAAACGAATGTTATGTAGCAATAGCTGGATGTGTAGGCAATCTTCCTAAAGTAAATAACATGGACATTCAGTTTGCACAATCGGCCGTATTCACTCCTTCTGATTTCGCATTTCCAACAAATGCCGTAAAAGCAGAAGCTACGCCCAATACAGAGATGGTTTTAATGGTAGACGTAGACTTGCATCTATTAGATGAATTACATCAATATGGGACAGTAAAAACCATAAAAGATCGGCGTACTGATTTATACGATGTTAAAGTTTTAAAATAGACCGGTTATATATTCTCTCTAAAGAAAAAGAACCAAATTACCAGTAGAACAACAACTGTAATAGGTACAGCCCATTTTAAAGCCAATCCTCCGCCGTTTTCATTTTTTTCTTCTACGGCTTGAGGCGACGGACCAGGATTTTCTTGGTGAGCGTTATAGTCATGTTCTATCGGCTGAGGCGACTTATTTCTTAATTCTTCTTTTCTTTCTTCTGTACTCATAATCTAAGTTTTGGTTAATTACTAAACAGAGCATCCATTAAAAAGTTTTGTACGTCAAATTGCTATCTTTGCAATGCATGCTAGAAAACAAAAAAAAATATAGTCAGCTGATTAAAAATGAAGCATTAAGACTTGGTTTTCTTGACTGTGGCATAGCGAAGGCCGACTTTTTAGAAGAAGAAGCTCCGAGACTGGAAAACTGGTTGAAAAAAAATGGCCATGGTGAAATGGCTTATATGGAAGGACATTTCGACAAAAGGCTGGATCCAAGACTATTGGTAGACGGTGCGAAATCCATCATTTCTTTAAGTTTAAATTACTATACGGATGAGGAACAGCAAGACGCAACCGCACCTAAAATTTCTAAGTATGCTTTTGGAAAGGATTATCATACTGTAATAAAAAACAAATTAAAAGAACTTTTATTTTTTATAAATCAGGAAATTGGCGAAGTTGGTGGAAGAGCGTTCGTTGATTCTGCTCCGGTAATGGACAAAGCCTGGGCTAAGAGAGCTGGATTAGGCTGGATTGGTAAAAATGCAAACTTGCTGAGTAAATCAGGTTCCTTTTTTTTTCTTGCCGAGCTAATCGTTGATTTAGAATTAGATTATGACAATGCCTTTAACAAAGACTATTGTGGCTCCTGCACTAGGTGTATAGACGCGTGCCCTACCAATGCTATTACTCAGCCTTTTGTGGTAGATGGCAGCAAATGTATTTCTTATTTAACAATAGAACTTAAAAATGAAATTCCAGCTGAGTTTAAAGGAAAAATGAATAACTGGATGTTTGGTTGCGATATCTGTCAGGATGTATGCCCTTGGAATAGATTCTCTAAGGTACATTCAGAACCAGATTTCGTTGCTAAAAATGGATTGTTAAGCCTGAAAGAAAACGAAATAACCGAGATAACGGAGGATGTTTTTAGAACCGTATTTAAAGATTCAGCAGTAAAACGCACTAAATTCTCGGGGTTAAAAAGAAACATTCAATTTCTAAAGAAAATTTGATTTCCGGATCAGGGTCAAATTTTGAAATTTCAAATATTTTTATTATATTTAATGTAATGCCTTTATAATTTTAATTGTTTGCTTCTCCACCCTATTTGCCAAATTTCATTTTTAGTTGATCAAGCATATCATTTGTAACAGGAGTTACTTTTTCTTGCTTCGGTTTATCTTTCTTATGGCTTAAATAATGTGGTTTTGAATATACTTTACCCTTATTATTATCAGCAACGCCTTTATTTTCATTCCACGCATTCCAGATCTCCTCTAATTTCTTTTTTGTATAAAAAGGAAAATCTCCTTGCTTCATCCAGGCATAGTAGCTGGGCTCTACTTCAAAAACTTCTACAACCGGTTTTCCCTTATGTTTACCAAAATTAAAACAAGGTTCATTGTTTTCATTATAAACCATTCTTCCGGCAAAATCTACCGAATTGTTCATATTAGTAAAACTATGAAGTTGAGCTATGTCATTTACAATAGGCTTAGATACATTTCCTTTTTTATCAACAAATTCAACATTTTCGTATCGATCTAATTGTGCTAATAATACTTCATAAGTAGCAATAATATCAGCCTCAGCAGAATGCGCATTTATTAGTTCCTGATTACAATAAAATTTATATGCAGCTTTTAAGGTTCTCTGCTCCATTTGGTGGAAAATATTTTGAACATCTACAAATTTTCTGTCAGACATGTCAAAATCAACCCCAACTCTAAAAAACTCCTCTACCAATACCGGAATATCAAATTTATTTGAATTATATCCAGCCAGATCTGCATCACCAATAAAATCAACAATTGCTTTTGATGCTTCCTTAAATGTAGGCTTATCCACAATATCAGCATCATAAATTCCATGAATTAACGAACTTTCTAAAGGAATAGGTATTTCCGGATTTATTCTTTGAGTATAGGTTAGCGTTGAACCATCTGGCATCGCTTTTAAAATCGCTATCTCAACAATACGATCTACACCAATATTTAATCCCGTTGCTTCAAGATCGAAAAATGCAAGAGGGCGCTTTAAATTTAATTTCATCTGTATTACAAAACTCAAAAATGCTAAAAATGATTCATATATGCTATTTTTTAAATAAATACCATTTTATTATAATCATAAAAATATCACTATATTTATAAAATAATTTAAATCATATGAAAAGAATTTTATGGATATGGGTGTTAATTATTTCCCCAAACATAGTATTTAGCCAAGATTTCAAGTTTGGAAACATTACAAGCGCGGAATTTAATTACGACATTAGTAAAATTGATAAACAAGCAAATGCATTAGTTTTAAACGAGTTTGGAACCGCTCAAATGGAAGTAAATCCATCTTCTGGCAGAATTGAAGTTGTTTTAACATATCATGTACGTATAAAAATATACAATGAAAATGGATTTGATCAGGCAAACATTGCTGTAAACCTATATAATCAAACCCAATATGAAGAAAGGTTATCCCATCTTTCTGCCTCTACATTTAATAGAGTAGATGGCGAAATAAAAGAAACCAAATTGGATGCTAAAAATTTATTTACAGAGAACGTAAATAATTATTATAAAGTGACCAAATTCACGATGCCCGACATACAGCCAGGCTCAATAATTGAATATAGTTATAGACTTTCCTCTCCTCTTATCTTTAATTTTAGAACCTGGAATTTCCAATCTAACATCCCTAAATTAAACAGCCAGTACATTGCTATTATACCGCCAATTTACAATTATAATGTTTCGCTAAAAGGAAGCTTAAAATTAAGCGAATCGGGTGGCGTATTGTTACCAGAATGTATTGTTATAAATGGATCAAGACAAGATTGTTCTAAAATGACCTATGGCATGAAAAATATTCCCGCATTTATTGAAGAAGATTATATGACTGCGGCAGAGAACTTCAAATCGTCATTAAATTTTGAGCTAGCAGAAATTGTTCGCTTAACAGGTGGAACAGATAACATAACAAAAGAGTGGAAAAATGTTGATTTTGAATTGAGAAACAGTAAGGAGTTTGGAACACAAATAAGACGTAAAGATGTTTTTAAAAACAAGCTTCCCAACATAATAAAAGGAACTACTGACGATTTAGCTAAAGCCAAGTTAGTATACGATTTTATTAAAAGAGAAATTAAATGGAACGGCTATACAGGCTATAGAAGTGAAGACAATATTAAAAAAGCTTATGATTTAAATTCTGGAAACATTGGCGATATAAATATATCTTTAATTTCTGCACTTACAGACGCCGGCTTGGATGCTGAAGCCGTTATCTTGTCTACCCGTGCTAATGGGTTTCCGAATAAACTATATCCAATCTTAAGTGATTTCAATTATGTAGTAGCAAAACTAAATATTGGGGATAAAGTCTATCTATTAGACGCTAGCGATCCGCTTCTACCATTTGGCATGTTACCTTTAAGATGCTTAAATGACCAAGGACGTGTGATAAATCAAAAAAAGCCTTCTTATTGGATTGACCTGGTAGCAAATCAACAAACCAACACTACTTATATTTTGGAAGGTGAATTAAATCAAGAAGGAAAAATTAAAGGAAAAATAACCATACACAGTTCTGGTTATTCAGCTTATAACAAAAGATCAGAAATTAAAGAAAAGAACTCTGTCGAAGAATTTGTAGAGTATCTGGATGAGAATATGCCCAATACCAGAATATTAAATCATAAAATAATAAATCTAGATAGTTTAGAGCTAGCATTAACAGAAGAATACGAAGTTGAAATCAACATTCATGATAACCAAGAGGCAACCAATTATCATTTTAATCCGTTCCTCTTGAGAAAAATAACCAAAAATCCTTTTAATTTAAGTCAAAGAACCTACCCTGTAGACTTGGGTTGGACCTATAAAGAGCAACAAATTATTAGAGTAAAAATGAATGAAAATTTTGAGATGCTTGAGAAACCGCAAGATTTAACATTCTCTTTACCAGAAGAATCAGCTAAATTTATTGTAAAATCTTCTTTTGAAGACAATACACTTTCTTTAGATCAAAGTATTCAAATGAATAGAGCTATTTTTAGCCCAGAATACTATTCTTCTCTAAAAGAATTTTACAACAAAATAATTCAAACGCACAATACAGAGTTTTTATTAAAAAAATAATATAAAATGAGGTACTTATTTGGCGTGCTGCTATTAATTAATTTAACGGCTTATGCACAACCTTTTAATACAAGCTTAATACCCGCTAACTTGCTTACTAGGGCTAATGCAACCATTAGAAATGAAGAAGTATCTGTAGATATGCAGGCACCTAATAAGGTTGTCATTATTAAAAAAAAGACCATTACCATATTTAATAAAAATGCAGATGAATACGCAAGAATTATAGAGTATTACGATAAATCGACCGTTGTGAAATCTGCGAATGGTGAAGTGTTTAATGCAAACGGGAAATTAATCGGTAAGTTTACTTTAGCCAATTTTAAAGATGAAAGTGCCGCCAGTAACAGCTCATTGTTTGAATCGATAAGAGTAAAGCATTTTCTCCCAAATATTCAAACCTACCCATATACAGTTTCTTATACTATAGAACTAAGACTGAATCAAAATTTAGTAATAAGAGATTGGATGCCCAATTATTACTCTGATATTTCTGTAGAAAAAAGCTCTTACCAATTTATATCCAAAAAAGATGAAAAATTAAACATCAAAACCCAACATTTTAATGGTACATCAGATGAAATAATCATAGATAAAGATAGAAAAATGTTAAGCTGGGAAGTGAGCAATATTCCGGCTATTAAAATAGAAAGCATGATGCCAATTAGGAGCAAAATGGTTACAATGGTAAAAATTGCTCCAGAAAACTTCATTTATTTTAACAAAAAAGGAAGTTATAAAAACTGGGATGAATTGGGCTTATGGACATATAATGAACTACTAAAAAGTAAACGAGAGCTTTCTGCTGAAACTAAAAACATACTTAAAAAATTATTAGAAGGCGTAACAGATCCTAAAGAGAAAGCTAGAAAACTGTACGCCTATATGCAGAATAAAACAAGATACGTAAGTATACAAATAGGCATAGGTGGAATTGAGCCTTTTCCAGCAGAAGACGTCGATAGATTAAGTTATGGCGATTGTAAAGCGCTGGTTAACTATATGCAAAGTTTGTTAGACTACGCAGAGATACCTTCCTATTATTGTGTGGTTCAGGCCGGGTCTACCAAAATTGATTTAGACCCTGATTTTGCAAGCATGGCGCAGGGAAATCACGTAATTTTAGCCATCCCATTTGAGGATGAAATGATCTGGCTCGAATGCACAGATCAAAAAATCCCTTTCGGGTTTTTAAGTGATTTTACTGACGATAGAAACGTTCTTGCAATCTCAGCAAGTGGAGGAAAAATTATACGTACCCCAAAGCTTTCAACAGAAATGAATACTCAAAATAGAAATGGCGTATTTAACATTTCTGCTGAAGGGGATATTAAAGGCGATTTAACAACTATTTTTAGTGGCGGTCAGTATGACAATCACGCTAGATTAAGTAGCCCCTTAAGTGATATAGATACTGAAAGAACGCTTAAAACTTATTACAATATAAATAATATTGACTTTCTGAATGTTAAGTACACTCAAGATAAATCTATTAATCCAAATGCAAAAGAAGAATTAAGCATTCAAATACCAGGATATATATCTAAAAACATGAAAAGATTAATCTTTCAACCAAATATATTTAATATTCAACCAATAGCACCCGAAAATCAAAACAGACAATTTCCAGTATATATAAACCGAGGGTTTACAGACGAAGACGAGCTCCGTTTTCTAATCCCCGACAATATAAGTTATACGTTGCCCAAAGAAGTTAATATAGATAATGAATTTGGTTCTTATCATTACTCATTAACAAAAGAAGGCAACAACATTCTTCTAAAGAGAAAGCTAATTGTTCATGACGGAACTTTCCCTCCTGCTCTTTATGAAACCTATTACAAATTTATAAACACTATACGTAATACCGATCTCACTAGAATTTCGATGGAAATAAGTGATTAAAAGCGTTATATTAAAATTAGAATTCCGACACCAATACCTACTACCATAATCAAATACATTAGGATTTCGGTAGTTGCAAATTTTTTATAAGTTGTCCAGAACTTGTCTTTTTCTTCAGGCATATTATAAAGCTGCTTTAGTCCACTTAATGGTACAACCAATTGCTTTTGTAAAATTTAAAGCTGGTTTCTTATTTTCTAAAAGATTGTTTAACGCAAGCTCCACAAATTTATCGCCGCCGCCATTTGCTAAGTCTGTATCGCTATCAATAGCACCAATATACTCTACAATATTTCCCTCTGCAGTTTTATTTAAAATAAAAGTATGCGGTGTTCTATTAGCTCCATAAGCCTTTGTATAAACCTGATTAGGATCAGACAGATAAACAAATGGGAAACCTTTACTTTGAGAACGTTCTTGCATTTGCACGTAACTCTCACCCGGATGGTTAGGATCATTAGGATTTATTGCTACAACTGGATAACCCAATGGAGCATATTTATTATGTAATGCTATAATACGATCTTCATAAGCAATAGAATAAGGGCAAGTATTACAGGTAAATACAACTACATACCCCTTTGCTTGCTCGTAATTGCTTAAACTAACTTGTTTACCATCTATGTTTTTCAGGTTAAAATCTGTTGCTTTATCGCCCACCTTGTAACCCGTAGTTTGAGCATTTACCGTAAATGCTGAAAGAATAAATAAAAATAATAATAGCTTTTTCATACTTCTAGATTTAAATTAATTATTTCTGAATGATTTTAAAGTTGTTTCCAATTCTTCTAAAGTAAATTCCTGTTCGTAAAATGCTCTCTTTTTTTGATCTTGATTCACAAAAAGTGTAGCTGGAATAGCTCCAGACCAATCTTCACTAATCTTGTCAATAAAAGATTGCTGATTGGCCTCATCTAAAAAGAAAACCTCTGACTTTAATTTTCTTTTCTTTACAAAAGGTTTAACGGCAGATTCTATTTTTGATTTAAAATCCAGGCTCACCAGTAAAACCTTCACTTTATCATTTTTATAAGTAGAATTTATTTTTTCAAAATAAGGTAATTCTGCAATACAGGGCGAACACCATGTAGCCCAAAAATTAATAATAAATGTGGTGTCTTTACCTGCTTCAATCCTTTGATTTAGCCTTTTAATATCTATCGGAGTAATTTGAGAAAATCCATTAAAATAGAGTAAACTCAAAAAAAACAATATGGGCAAAATTCTTTTCATAGATTAAAGATAGTATTTTTATATCATTTTAGTGCCTATTTACTTAACAGAGCCCATTTTAACCAACGCTTTTTGATATACTGGCAATGATAAATCATCTACAATAACTCCTCTGGTTGTAGAAGCATGCACGAAATAAGTATCATTCAAATAAATGCCTACATGATCTATTTCCTTACCACCAAACGAAAAAAATATTAAGTCACCCTCCTTCATTTTATTGAAATTTTTATCCGCAACAGCCCGCGATTGATCTACAGAGCGACGTGGTAAAACTTTATTGTAAATTTCTTTTTGTAATTGCAAGGCGAATCCTGAACAATCAATACCCTTCTTATCGAACCCTCCTAGTTTATAAGGTGTTCCTGTCCACCCGGTAATAAAATTATACAACTTCTTACTATTTAACTGGGCCATCACTGTTGCTATTTTAGCAGCATAGGCCGAATTATTAGTTGGTTTTCTGGAACCACAAGCCGTTAAAAATGCAATTAAGATTAAAATTACGGCAGGAACTTTAATTAATTTACACATACACTAGTTTTTTATAAGCCTTTGTATTTCGTCTAATTTTAACAACGCTTCTACCGGAGTTAGTATTGTAACGTCTAGATTATTCAACATATCTCTAATTTTAACGAGTGTAGGATCTTCTACCGAGAACATATGTAATTGATAAGCCTGATTTTGAACCTTTTTTATGCTATCCTTTATACTTTGTCCCTCGGTTCTATCTATTTCTAACTTCTTTAATATTTCATTAGCTCTACCAATTAATTTAGGTGGCATACCTGCCATTTTAGCTACATGAATACCAAAACTGTGCTCACTTCCTCCCGGAACTAATTTTCTTAAAAAAATGATCTTATTTCCAGCCTCTTTAACTGCAACATTAAAGTTTTTTATCCGCGTATGCGTATTAGTTAGTTCATTTAGCTCATGATAATGAGTTGCAAATAAGGTTTTTGGCTTTGCTGATGGATGTTGATGCAAATATTCGGCAATTGCCCATGCAATAGATATTCCGTCATATGTACTTGTACCTCTACCTATTTCATCTAACAAAATTAGACTTCGATCAGAAATATTGTTCAAAATACTTGCGGTTTCATTCATTTCTACCATGAATGTACTCTCTCCGGACGACAAATTATCTGAAGCACCCACACGTGTAAATATCTTATCTACAATTCCAATATTTGCGGCTTTGGCTGGCACAAAACTGCCCATTTGAGCCATCAATACTATTATACCTGTTTGACGTAAAATAGCTGATTTACCGGCCATGTTTGGACCAGTAATAATTATAATCTGCTGTTTTTCATTATCTAATTCAACATCATTGGTAATGTATTCTTCTCCGGCAGGAAGTCTTTTCTCTATGACAGGATGACGACCACCTTTAATGTCTAAAATTTTTGAGTTATTAACTTCCGGTTTCGTATAATGATTTTCTATTGCCGTATGCGCGAAACAATTCAATACATCTATTTGAGCCAATAGAAAGGCATTCAACTGAATTGGTTTAATATAACTAGCAGTTTCAAAGACTAAATCATTGTATAATTTAATCTCTATTTGCTGGATTTTTTCTTCGGCACCTAAAATCTGATCTTCATACTCCTTTAATTCAGGTGTTATATAGCGTTCTGCATTTACCAATGTCTGCTTACGAATCCAGCCTTCCGGAACTTTATCTTTATGAGTATGAGTTACTTCGAGATAATAGCCAAAAACATTGTTAAAAGCAATTTTCAAAGATGGTATTCCAGTAGCTTCTGCCTCGCGTTTTTGTAATTCTACAAGGTAATCTTTACCTCCAAAAGCAATTTTTCTAAGTTTATCTAAATCTTCATCAATACCATCTGCTATAACATTGCCTTTAATTAATAACGCTGGAGGATCGGGCTGTAGTGTTCGCGCTAATTTATCCTTGATATGAACACATGGATTCAACTGATCGGCTAGCCTATTTAAATAAGGATTTCCGGCTTGTAAGCACAGTTCTTTAATATGAATGATATGTTCTAAAGCGCGTTTAAGCTGAACCAACTCTCTGGGCCCTACTTTATGTAAGCCGACTTTTGAAATTAATCGCTCTAAATCGCCAACTGGTTTAATTTCTGCTTGGATTTTAGAAAATAATTCTGGATTATTCACTAAAAACTCTACCACGCCTTGCCGCTCTTGTATTGACTTTAGAGATTTAAGAGGCATAACAATCCACTTTTGTAACATACGTGCACCCATTGGCGTACATGTATGATCTAAAATTTGAAATAGCGTAGCGGCATTTTCATTTGCAGAATTCAATAACTCTAGATTTCTAATGGTAAACCTATCCAGCCACATATGATTTTCTTCCTCAATTCTTGAAATCGAAGATATATGACCTAAGTTTCTGTGCTCCGTTTCATTTAAGTAATGAAGAATTACACCAGCAGCAATCAATCCTGAAGTTAATTTATCCACACCAAACCCTTTCATAGAATTAACTTCAAAATGTTTGGTCAATAACTCTTGGGTATAATCGGTTGAGAATGCCCAGTCATCTAAATGATAAGTATAAAAACGATCTCCAAAGTTTTCTAAAAACTCTCTTCTATTACTTTTTCGGAAAATAACTTCAGAGGGTTTATATCCTTGAAGTAGCTTATCTATATACTCAACATTTCCCTGAGCAACCAAAAATTCACCTGTAGAAATATCAATTAAAGAAATACCCAGCGTAGATTTATCAAAATGTATGGCCGCTAAGAAATTATTATTTTTCTGATCTAAAATATTATCACCATAGGCAACACCTGGAGTTACTAATTCGGTAACGCCTCTTTTAACAATAGTTTTAGTAAGTTTTGGGTCTTCTAATTGGTCACAAATTGCTACCCGCTGACCCGCACGTACAAGCTTAGATAAATAATTGTCTAAAGAATGATGCGGAAAACCTGCTAATTCAGGATTAGAAGAACCATTAGCACGTTTTGTTAAAACAATGCCTAATATTTGAGATGTCTTAATTGCATCTTCTCCAAATGTTTCGTAAAAATCACCTACTCTAAAAAGTAATAACGCACCAGGATACTTTGCTTTAATAGCATTGTATTGCTGCATTAAGGGTGTTTCTTTTTGTTTATCTTTTGCCAAACCTTATTATTTCCAATCTATAAAGATAAGTGCAAAAAGCGTTGTTTTCACGTTTGTTGAAAATTCAAGAATTGTGGAAACTGCTAATCCAGAGTAGAAATATACTTTAAAAATAATTTTAATGCGCTACGTTTATCATCATTTAGATCAAAACTTAATTTATGTATCAAATAATCTTCCATATCAAATCCCTTAATATCAGATATTTGGTTCAAAATTTCAGTTCGTTTAGACAACCCGTCTTTTAAAGCTTCATTAAAAGCAATCATAAAATTTGGCTCTAGTTTTTTGGTAGAAACCCAAGCAGCAAATACAAAAGGTAAACCCGTAAATAGTTTCCAAAACTCGCCTAAATCATAAACATATTTATAATCACCTTTTTTACCAAAAGTTCTATCACCTATTAAGACTCTGGCATCCCATTTTGCAGTTTCTTCCTTTACAAAGGTAGGCTGATGTTTCCAATAATTTTTCAATAAAACCTTAGCCAAATTATTAGATGTTCGAGATTGAGGATCCAGCAATAATACTTTCACATCTTCTATCGGAACATGACTAAAAATAAATACTGAATCTACTGCTCCATCAGAGCCAATACAATAATCGGAGATAATTTCAGCGTTATGAATTAAAGGAATAACTGCCACAGGAACCAATCCTATATCCACCTTTCCTTCAATTAGTTTAGTAGCACAATCTGAAGGAATATCTAAGCTTAATTCTATTTGATTTAATACTTCATTTGACGACTTTATACCTTCTACAAAAGGAATAGAGTTTGTATACGATACAGCCGAAATTTTAATTTTATTCATCTAAATAGTCTAAATGTTTTAAGCTGTTAAAAGTCTCTATTTCATAATTTCCATCTTCATAATTTAAAATATATAAAGAAGTATTATTATGAGGAAAATCTTTCATATCGCTTAAGGGTCTTTTCATTAAATGGCACAACAACAATCGCATAGCGCGACCATGCATACAGATGAGTATTGTATGTTCATTAGGTGCATTTATTATATGATTAATAGCTATAATTTGTCTGTTCAGCACTTCATTCGGGCTTTCACCACCTTCAGTTTTTGCCTCATAATTTCCTCCCTCCCATAGCTTTGCTAAATTAAAAAAAGCAGCACGTGCTGGAGCAGTATTAGGTTTACCCTCCCATATACCCCAGCATAATTCATCCAAGCCCTCTAAAGCCTCTGAAGGAATACCTGAATCCGTAAATCCTTTAACGGTTTGTTGTGTTCTTTTTAAGGTCGAAGTATAAATTTTATCGAATTTTATGTGCTTATATGCCTCAAAAAATGCGTTACCCTGAGCAATTCCAGTTTCATTTAAATCTGTATTCATACCTCTTCCTTGAACAATACCCTGCAAATTCAGATCGGTTTGTCCGTGACGCATAATGTAAATAACCTTTTTTACAGATTTAGATCCTGCTGATTGATCGCTCATTATTTAATTAATAACGGGTAATTTATAAAATTGGGGTTGCTGCTGATTTTCAAAAACTACATCTGTATAATCCGTAACAACATTATACAGAGTATCTCTCTCTATAGGCTTTCTATTTACCTGGCGAATAAGTTCTACCAACTCTTGAGTGCTCATAGCTGGAGTTTGTTCTTCGGCCCCTGCCATCGAATAAATCTTAGTTGTATCGTCTAATGTACCGTCAATATCATCGACACCAAAATTTAAAGACAACTGAGCCGTTTCTCTGCTAATCATAGCCCAATATGCTTTTATATGATCAAAATTATCCATATAAATTCTTGCAATGGCGTAATTACGTAAATCCTCTATTACAGATACCTCCGGAACATTCTCCATCTGACTATTTTTATTCCTGAATTTTAGCGGAATAAATGCCTGAAATCCACCGGTTTTATCTTGAAGCTGACGTAATCTCTCCATATGATCTACTCTATGCCAAAACTCCTCTATATGACCATATAACATAGTTGCATTGGTTCGCATATCTAATTTATGAGCCTGTTCATGAATATCTAACCATTGCTCTGCATTACACTTATCATGGGCAATTTTTTCACGTATTTCAGGATGAAAAATCTCTGCTCCACCACCGGGCATACTATCCAATCCTGCTTCTTTCAAGAATTTCATGCCGTCGTAATGACTCAACTTCGCCTTCTTAAAAATATAATAGTACTCTACCGGCGTTAAAGCTTTTATATGCAAATCTGGCCTATGTGCTTTAGCTTTTCTAAAAAAATCACTGTAAAATTCTAAATTCTGTTTAGGAACAACTCCACCAGTTATGTGAACTTCTGTAACTGGTTCGCTGTCGTACTTTTTCAAAACATTCATCATTGATTCTACATCCATTTCCCATCCCTCTTCTCTGTTTTTAATCATACGGCTATACGCACAGAATTTACAATCATAAACACAAACATTGGTAGGCTCTATATGGAAATTCCTGTTAAAGAAAGTTTTATCGCCATGTTTTCTTTCTCGAATATAGTTTGCCAACACACCTAAATAACTCAACGAACCATGTTCATAAAGATAAACGCCTTCATCAAAAGAAATACGTTCATTCATCTTAACCTTTAATGCAATTGCACCTAATTTTGGATCAAGATTACTATCATTTAAAAGAATTTCTAAGTTCTGCACAGATATAAATTTTAAACAAAAATACAATAAAAAAGCCTGGCATGTTTAATACCAGGCATTCTATTTGTAAATCATTTGTATTATTTCGCCGCTTTGCTAAAGGTAAGTACCACAAAAGCAGACCCTGTTGCAGATTCAACGGGCGACTTTAATACCAACATTTCTTTAGAAGCTGAGATAAGTACCAATCTATATCCGTCGGTTACCTGAGCTGCTTTCTGACCTACTTCTAGTTTTTTAAACTGAAATGTATCATCAGCCGGAGAGGCAGACCAAAAAATACTTTGAACCACAGCTGTACAATTATTACCCCCATATATGGTATACGTACCGTTGCCGCTGTTGGTTAAGTTCCAAACACTTCCTTCAAAACAAGCAGGAGCTTGATCACTAAATATTCTTTGAATTGATGACTGACTAATACCTTCGTAAGATACTTTATCTAACACCCAATTACCAACAATATTACTTCTTTTAATAGGTGCCGGACCTGTGGCAGTTCTTGTTGCACAAGCTTGAATAAGTATTGTAAAAACCATTACAATGCCAAATAAATAGGTTTTTTTGATCATAATTTTATTTTTTTATCGCTTTGCGAATTTATCAGCTTTATACCAATAAAGGAAATAACATCTTAAGATAAAAAATGTTCTTTTTTTAATAGAAATATAAAATTAGCTTTGCTATATACTTCTACTACATGAATCTAGAAACAATAGCAATACATGGAGGAGATATTGCAAAAAGTGCCACGGGCGATGTTTCTCCTTCTTTACATTTAAGCACTACTTTTTTTCGCGATAACGCCGGCGGATATCCTGGCGGACATATGTATACACGGATTAGTAATCCTAACAGAACTGCATTAGAAAACATATTATCCTCATTAGAAGGCGGAAAAGCATGTGCTGCTTTTTCTTCTGGAAATGCTGCCGGCATGACCGTTTTCCAAGCTTTAGAGCCCGGAAGTCACGTTATAGCACCCGACGATATGTATTGGGGCTTGAAAAAACAGCTGTTAACTATTTTTGAGGGTATTTTAACTTTCGATTTTATAGATTTGAGCAATTCTTCTATCATAGAACCTTTCATAAACTCTAAAACCAAGTTAATCTGGACTGAAACGCCTTCCAACCCTTTATTAAAAATATGTGATTTAGAATTTATTGGTACGCTCTGCAAAAAACACAATATAATTTTAGTCTGCGATAATACATTTGCAACGCCATGTATTCAAAACCCAATTAAATTTGGAGCAGATTTAGTTCTCCACTCTACCACCAAATACATTGGCGGCCATAGCGACGTTTTAGGCGGAGCCTTAATTACTGCCCATAAAAATGATTTCTGGAATAAGATAAAAAACATTCAGGAAACCGGAGGAGCTGTACCAAGCCCATTTGATTGTTTTTTACTGTTAAGAAGTCTAAAAACATTACATTATAGAATGCAAGGGCATTCTTACAACGCTTTATTATTAGCTACGCATCTCGAAAATCACCCATCCGTAGAATCCGTATTTTATCCCAGCTTACCATCCCATCCAAATTATAAAACGGCTAAAAAACTAATGAAAAATGGAGGAGGTATGCTTTCCGTATGTATAAAAGGCGGCGAAGCAGCAGCGCATAAAGTAGTAAATAATTTAAAATTATTTGCTCAGGCAACCAGTTTAGGTGGCGTAGAAAGCCTAATAGAACACAGATATTCTGTAGAAGGACCAGATAGTAAAACTCCTAAAAATTTACTGAGAGTGTCTGTAGGCCTGGAAAACATTGATGACTTAATAGAGGACTTTAATAATGCACTTAAATAATTAGACACAAGTACATAGTAAAGTTTTAATCATTACCGGTAAATACACGGGTTAATCCCCTGACTATTTTATCAAAACCATCTATAAATACCTTCAAAGTCGGAAAATTATCTGTAATTGGTTTTTCTGAAGCAACTTGATCTTTCTTATTTTTTTCCTTCTTATTCGGTGTTTTCACCTTATTACTATCTATATTTTTATCCTGAACAATGCGCATTGTTTCGGTAACTTGTATAGAATTAATAAATACAATGTGCTTTTTAGAATAGGCAGTATAATTAACGGCCTTACATACGGCTATTGATAAAATGCAAAATATAAAAGAAAGTATAATTGTTTTCATAAGCTTGTATTTTATAGACGCTTATTGCATTCTAAAAGTTGCATACTTCTAAAGAAAAATAAATATTTCACGTATTTAATTGATTATCAATATAATCAACGCAAATTAACTTCAATAAACAATAATTTACAAGGCTCGATTTGTTAAATAAACCTAAAATATTTACAAAAAAATACGTTACAATATTTACGTGTAAAAAGAAATTAAAAGCAGTAATACAGAAAAATACAAAATATAATTTTATTTATCAAGATATTTTATCGATATTTGTAAAACATTATTTGGAAACAAATAAAAATCAACTCTAAAAAGTTGGTTTATAAAGAAGTGGCGAGAGACAGGCTTAACGACCCACTGGCAACCCTCCAAAAGAGAAGGTGCCAATTCCTGATCTTCATTTATGGTAAATGAAGAGCATATAAATTTTAACTAAAATGCTGAAGCACTTAATTATTAACCCTTCTACAGGGCACTACAATTCATCTTATTGTAAACAACAATTATTTTGTTCGACTTTAACTCGAATGTATTTAAATAACTCGTTTATGTGCTGCTCTGGCATATAATCATTTAAAATCCTTCTTACTTCTAGTAGATTAATAGTTTGCAGGGCCCTATTCATAGGGTACGCTTAATTCAACATTCAGTTATTTAAAAACAAATCACCATGTCACAAAATTATAAATTCGACACTTTACAGGTTCACGGCGGACAAGCAATTGACCCTACAACTGGCTCCAGAGCTGTTCCATTATATCAAACTACTTCTTATGGATTTAAAGATGCCGCTCATGGCGCTAACTTATTTGCGTTAAGAGAGTTTGGAAATATTTACACAAGAATAATGAACCCAACTACAGATGTATTCGAAAAAAGAATTGCTGCGTTGGAGGGTGGAGTGGCTGCGTTGGCAGTAGCCTCTGGACAGGCAGCTCAATTTATTGCATTAACAAACATATTAGAATCTGGAGATAATTTCATCTCATCATCTCATGTATATGGAGGAACCTATAATCAGTTTAAAGTTAGCTTTAAACGTTTAGGCATTCATACAAAATTCGTCAATATTGAAGATTCAAGCGCTATAGAAGACGCTATAGATCCAAAAACAAAAGCCATTTATATAGAAACCATTGGTAATCCAGCTTTTAGTATCCCCGATTTTGAGAAAATAGCGGCAATAGCTCGTAAGCACGATTTACCGCTAATAGTAGACAATACCTTCGGGGCGGGCGGTTATTTATTTAAACCTCTACAACATGGAGCTAATATAGTTGTTGAATCGGCCACCAAGTGGATTGGAGGTCATGGAACAAGTATTGGTGGTGTAATTGTTGACGGCGGAAACTACAACTGGGGAAATGGCAAGTTCACGCAATTTACAGAACCATCTGAAGGGTATCACGGACTAATTTTTAACGACGTTTTCGGCGTAGACAGTCAATTTGGCAATATACAGTTTATATTAAGAGCAAGAGTTGAGGGATTGCGTGATTTAGGTCCGGCTATTTCTCCTTTTAATTCATTTTTGTTATTGCAAGGCTTAGAAACCTTATCTCTAAGAGTTCAAAAACATGTAGACAATACGCTCGCTTTAGCCGAATGGCTTGAGAGCAATCCGTTGGTTAATGAAGTAAATTATCCTGGATTACCATCCAGCAAATATCATGAATTAGCTAACAAATACTTAAGAAATGGGTTCGGTGCAGTATTATCATTTGAACTAAAAGGGAGTAAAGAAGATGCTTCAACTGTAATAGATCATCTAAAATTAATCTCACATTTAGCCAATGTGGGCGATGCAAAAACATTAATTATCCAGCCATCTGTAACTACACATCAACAACTGGATGAAAAGGCTCAATTATTAGCAGGTGTAAAACCCAACCAACTTCGTGTTTCTGTAGGAATTGAAGATATTGACGATATCATAGCTGACTTTGAACAAGCCTTTAGTCAATTAAAAGAATAATCCTTTATTACAATGTCTACAAAAGAAACTTACAAACACAAAAAACCATTTAAGCTAGAAAGTGGTAAAAAAATTAAAGGGTTAGAAATTTCTTATCAAACCTATGGAAAGTTAAATGCAGCTAAAGATAATGTTATATGGGTATGTCATGCTTTAACAGCAAACGCCGATGTAATGGACTGGTGGAAAGGATTATTTGGGGAAAATGACCTCTTTAACCCAAAAGAACATTATATCATTTGTGCAAATGTACTCGGGTCATGCTATGGAACCACTGGTCCTTTGCATTTGAATCCTCTTTTAAACAATCATTATTACCTCTCTTTCCCTGAAATCACTATTAGAGATATGGTAGAGGCACATAAAATACTTGCAGAATCGTTAGGTATTCGAAATATTCATGTGCTTATTGGAGGTTCTTTAGGTGGACAACAAGCTGTTGAATGGGCAATAACCGCACCTGACAATATAAAAAACTTAGTCTTAATAGCTACCAATGCTTTACACTCTCCTTGGGGAATAGCTTTTAACGAAAGCCAGCGATTAGCTATTACCGCCGACAGAACTTTTTATGCCAACACACCAACCGGTGGATTAAAAGGCTTAAAAACAGCTAGAAGTATTGCACTTCTATCCTATCGTTCTTACGATGCATACAATACAACACAAGTTGAAAGTGTGAATACCAAAACTGGCGATTTCAGAGCTTCAAGTTATCAAAATTATCAGGGAGAAAAATTATGCAAACGATTTAATGCGTACAGTTACTGGTATTTAAGCAAGGTAATGGACGGCCATAACGTTGCTAGAAACAGAAAATCGCTACCAGCTGCTTTATCAACAATTAAGGCAAATACCTTAATAATAGGAATAAAAAGCGATGTGTTATTCCCTGTTGTAGAACAAAAATTCTTAGCAGATAATATTTCAGACGCGTCGTTAAAAATTCTTGAATCAGAATACGGTCATGATGGTTTTTTAATCGAAACGGACCAATTAACCCAAGTAATTGGAAATTATTTAAAAGAGACAGCAAACAAAAAAATTATACCCTTAAATAGAATAGCATAAAATGAATAAAAAATTAAAAATTGGTCTGTTTGGTTTTGGAGTTGTGGGCCAAGGTTTATACGACATAATTAAAGGTCAGGATCTAAATTTAGAGTTAACAAAAATTGCGATAAAAAATCCTTCAAAGCCTAGAAGCTTACCTGCCAATTTATTTACAACAAATCATGACGAATTACTTAACAATCCTGAAATTAACACTATTGTTGAGCTTATAGATGATGCTGAAGTAGCTTTTAATATTGTAAAGAAGGCTTTAACTTCAGGAAAAAATGTTGTTAGCGCGAATAAGAAAATGATCGCCAACCATTTACAGGAACTTGTAAATATTCAACAAGAACATGGCACTTCTTTATTATATGAAGGTGCAGTTTGTGGAAGTATACCTATTATCAGAAATCTGGAAGAATATTATGACAATGAATTGCTTCATGCTTTAAGCGGTATATTTAATGGCTCTTCAAATTATATTCTTTCCAAAATATACAATGAAGGAAAAGATTATAATGACGCATTAAAAAAAGCTCAAGACTTAGGGTTTGCCGAAACTGATCCAACTTTAGATGTTGGGGGTTATGATGCCAAATATAAGTTAACTATTGGTACAGCACATGCGTATGGCGTATTTCTAAAACCAGAAAACATCTTTAATATAGGAATACAACATATTTCAGAACACGATATTCGTTTTGCAAAAGAAAAAGGATTCAAAATAAAACTCGTACCCACTGCAAAAAAAATAAGCAATAAACAGGTAATTACATTTGTAATGCCAAAATTTGTTAAGCCAGACGATTTTCTATTTAATGTAGAAAACGAGTACAATGGTGTAACTGTCCAGGCGGCTTTCGCCGACCAACAATTCTTTTTCGGAAAAGGTGCCGGCGGGCATCCAACTGGTGCTGCTGTATTAAGTGATATCGCCGCCTTGAGATATGGTTATAAGTATGAATACAAGAAGTATAGACAAAATGCGGGTATAATTCATACAGACAAAGTATACCTTGAGGTTTATTTAAGATATATACACGAATACACCATAGATAAATTAAAGGTTGAACTAATCACCGAAAGATTTATAAGAGATGACTACAAATATGTAATTGGAACAATAAAACTATCTGACTTAATTGTAAACAAACAATTATTGGATAATAAAGATATATTTATTGTAAGCACAGGCAAAATAAGTTATCATGCTACCACTTCGAAAACAGCTACCGAATTGGATGTAATCTAATTTAGCACATACAGTACTAATAGAGAGAATTTTGAATTTTCTTTATTAGTACTCAACTAACCACAATTTTAATTTCGAGGTATTTTATATCCTATAATTGTTCGCTCTGTTTTGGATCCCTCTTTATCTATAAGTTCATCTAAATATTGAAAAACAACTTCTAAGTTTTTATCCTGGTTATCTAGCTTCTTTTTAATATTTTCTATTTCTAACTTAAGCTCGGTATGCTCCAAAAGTACCTTTCTAATTCGAGAAAACGTTCTGATAATCTGAATGTTTACATTAATAGCTCTTTCAACTCTCAAAACACTTGAAAGCATAGCAACACCATGTTCAGTAAATACTAACGGTAATTTTCTCAGCCCCATTTTTTGATTTAAATTGGAAATCACAAATTGTGATATCCAATTTAATAATTCTTGTTTTGTAAGTTGAAACATAAAATCGTCAGGAAATCTATTTAAATTTCTTTTAACCGATTGGTTAAGAACCCTTGTTTCAACGCCATAAAGTGCCGCCAAATCTCTATCAAACATAACTTTTACGCCCCGAATCAAATAGATTTTGGGGATAATTACATCGTCAGTAATGGCTTCCGAATTATCTAAATCCATCTATAAATATAAGCGTAAACGTTCGAGATAGATGAAATATGGATTTTAAATAACTATTAACGGTGTAAAAAAGAAGCCCTGAAGTGTAATACAACTCCAGGGCTTATAAAAATTTGTAAGTTTACTATTTACAACTCTCGATTCACATCAAAATTCTCTAAGTAATCTGCTACTTTTCTAACAAACATACCGCCTAAAGAACCATCCACAACACGATGATCATACGACAATGATAAAAACATCATATGTCGGATAGCTATTACATCGCCATGTGCAGTCTCTAAAACTGCTGGCTTTTTCTTAATGGCACCAACTGCTAAAATAGCTACCTGAGGCTGATTTATGATTGGCGTACCCATCACATTACCAAAAGAACCAACATTTGTAAGTGTAAATGTACCTCCTTGTGTTTCATCAGGCTTTAGTTTAGAACCACGGGCACGATTGGCTAAATCATTAACGGCTTTGGTTAAACCAAATAAATTAAGCTGATCTGCATTTTTTATAACAGGCACAATTAAATTCCCTGAAGGCAATGCTGCAGCCATTCCAATATTAATATCTTTCTTTTTAATGATCTGTGTACCGTTAACAGATACATTAATCATTGGTAAATCTTTAATAGCTTTTGCTACCGCCTCTATAAAGATCGGTGTAAAAGTTATTTTCTCATTTTCTCTTTTTTCAAAAGACTTTTTGATCTTATCTCTCCATTGAACCAGATTTGTAACATCTGCTTCAACAAATGATGTAACGTGTGGAGAAGTGTGTTTACTCATCACCATATGATCAGCAATAAGCTTACGCATACGATCCATTTCAATGATTTCATCGCCTCCACTTACAGAAACAACTGGCTTAGTTACTTGATTATCACTAGCAGATTGAGCGACAGATGGTTGTGAAGTTTTATTATTACCAACACTTTGCTTATTGTTTATATAAGCTAAAATATCGTCCTTCGTTAATCTTCCTTCCGAGCCACTTCCTGTTAGTCCATCTAATTCAGCCAAAGAAATACCTTCTTGAGCTGCGATGCTTTTCACTAATGGGGAATAAAATTTATTAGAAGAAGAATCTGATGCTATAGCCGTCGCCTTAACAGGCTCTGTATTTGAACTCGCTGAAACTGTTACCGAGGGTTCTACAGGAACATTTACATTTTCTGTAGCAGACTTATTATCAGAATCTCCACCTTCAGTTTCAATAATAGCTATTACTGCTCCTACCTGAACTACGTCATCAACATTATATAAAGTCTTCACTAATTTACCAGCAACTGGTGAAGGTACTTCAGAGTCGACCTTATCGGTCGCAATTTCTAAAATGGTATCATCTAATGCAATTGTATCACCTGGTTGTTTAACCCATTTGATTACAGTTGCTTCAGCAACACTTTCTCCCATCTTGGGTAGTAACAATTCGTACTGCGCCATAAATTTATTTAATAATATTTCTGCAAAAGTAGTGGTTTTTCCTTTTATTTTGCTTCATTTTTCAAATGATTAAGTAACATCGTGAATGCAGACATAGTTGCCCTTTCTATGTTTTGCTCTCTTTTACTACTGAATGTAAACAACTTAGCCCAAACATTCTCCTTATTTGCCAAACCTATCCAAATAGTACCAACCGGCTTACCAGGCTCTTCTCCACCTGGTCCCGCTATGCCTGTAGTAGCCAAAGCATAATCTGTTTTAAACTTATTCAAAGCTCCTATGGCCATCTCTCTTACTGTTTCTTCACTTACAGCACCATATTTATCTAACGTAGCAGGATTAACTCCTAGAATACTTTGCTTTAAAGCGTTTGTATAAGTTATGCCCCCGCCCGTATATACAGCTGAACTACCGGCATTTCTAGTTAACATGTGTCCTATATATCCGCCAGTGCAACTTTCGGCCGTAGATAGCGTTAAACTTCTTTTACCCAATTCAGTTAATACAACTGCATCTAAAGTAGTATCTACATCTGCTATAATATAATCATTGGCCGCCTCAATTATAGATTCAGCAATTGTATTCACCTGGTGTTCCAAAGCTAGCTTATCCTTGCCAACACCACTTATTCTTAATCTTACCTGACCTAACTTAGGCAAATAGGCTAACGAAATATTTTGAGGCAATTGATCTTCTATTGTCATTAACTTCTCTGCCAGAAACGACTCTCCAATATTGGCAGTCAGCAACGTTTTATGATAAATATATGGCAGTAAAAATTTAGACTTAATTCTGGGAATAATTTCTTCTTCCATCAAATATTTCATTTCAAACGGAACTCCAGGCATAGAAACAACTACCTTATCATCTATATCGAACCACATACAGGGCGCTGTTCCATTTTGATTTTTAATCACAATACAGCCATCCGGAACTTCAGCTTGTTTTTTATTTACATCTAAAAGCGGACGATTAAATTTCTTGAAGATATCTTCAACATGCTTCAATGTTTCGGGATCTGACCGCATAGACATATTAAAAAACTGAGCAAGTGTTTGTTTGGTAACATCATCTCTAGTAGGTCCGAGTCCACCTGTAATCAGAACAACATCTGCTCTAACCAGTGCATTGGCAACTGCCGTAGAAATAGCCTCCGCCTGATCAGATATAGAAGTAATCTGAATTACTTGAATTCCGGCATTATTCAGATTTTGTCCCATCCAAGCCGAATTTGTATCAACTACCTGACCAATTAATATTTCATCACCAATAGTTATAATCTCTGCTTTCATGTTAATATCTGGTATTAAAAGCTTTTCTTTTAGAGAGTTTTAAATCTTGTAAAATACTCGCTCTTACTCTTAAATCTATAGAATAACTTTGAAACTGACCAAAAGGAATCCAATTAGCACTTAAATCCCAACAATGCAGATCTCTGTAAATAGATAATGAAGTGCCCGATAATCTTTTAGCATTAAAATCAAATCCAGAAGTAAATTGAACTTTCCATTTTGGCGTTAAACTTAGATCTCCGTTAAAATTTAAAGTATTGGTAAGTCGGTTATCATTACCTAATGGATTAAAATATTGCAAACTATAATTGAAAGAAAAATTCCATGGAATTTTAAAATCTATAAATGCATTTGGGTCTCTGCTTATTGCTGCTAATTGATCTGCTTGATCGGGGTTTATTGCCCCAACTAAAGCCGCCTCTTGTTTAAATTGATTGTTGTTTAAATTTCTGGTTCTAAACGATTCCGGATTAAAGCTATAATCAAATGATAAGCCAAATGAAATTAAACGAGGTAATTTTCCTTCTTTAAATGTATAAACACTAGATTCTCTACGCATCATTCCCAATCCGTTTTCGGTAGGCACCTCTTCTATTGTATACGGGCTAAATGCACCATTAAAATTTAGACTCAACTTCTCGGATAACTCTGATGTACCAGAAAAAGAAATATTAGACAATTTCTTAACAGGTTCTACAAAATTATAAGATCCATTAAAAGTTAGATTTCTAATAATAGCTAATTTCTTTTCTCCAGTTCCAGTGGTATCTTTTCTATCCGAAAGTTTTAGCTCAACAGTATTTTCCAAACCAAAATTAATACTTGCTGCTTTACGACTAGTAGGACCGCCATAAATACCTTGCTCAAAAGTAGAATATCTCAATTGTCTAAAAGGATCGTTTGGATCCATTACAGGGCTGCCATCCGGATAGAAAGCATTTCTATAAACACCTAACCTAGGATCTGTAAAATCTGGATTATAGGAAACACCTACACTGGGCGTCATAACATGCCTTAACTTTTTAATATTCCCAAAATTTTTAAATTCTAAAATTTTACTATACAATTTGGTACCCATTGAAAGGTTCAATGAATAATTACCAGCTCTTTTAAAACCAGGAATTGTATCTGTTAAAACAGCCAAACCCGCCGCATTTCTAAAATATTGCTTTTCTACTGTTTGAAGATACCAAGTATCTACATAGTTTAAATTGGCAGTAGCATTTATATAATTAAACAAATTAAAAGGTAAGCTTACAGGTATATTATGCTGAAACCCGTTCTGAAACTTATTAAAAGATTCTCTCTTAAAAAGTAAGGAATCTATTGTTCTGATTTCATTCCTTGTTTGAAAGCTATAACCAACTGTTAGCTTTTCGTACCATTTTGGATCAGATATGTTCTTTTTATTAGAAAACGGGCTTATGGTCGACATATTTAAGCTCATCTCAGGAAGAGAGAGTGATACTGCATTCGTAGCGGTTTGTTGAGAATGCCGAGCTGCGACGCTCAAATTAAACAATCCATTCCCAAATATTTTACCATAACTTATACTTGAGCTTAACGCATTTTCTGCTATTTGATTTAAATTATATCCATAACCACCTGCCGTATTGTTATTATAACTACTTGTACGAGCATTAACAGAAGCTGCAAATGTAGTACCTGGTCTAGCATTTGGATTTTGAACATGGGTCCAGACTATACTAAAATCTTTCCTAGGTTCGTATTCTGGGGTTCCTTCTAATCCCAATCTCGTACTTGCATAGTCAAAACTCAAATTTCCGCTGTATTTATACCGCTTTAAATAACCCGCATTTAAAGTTGCATTATAAGATCCTCTGGTCGTAATTGTTCCGGTAACTCGAGCATCCCAAAATTCGCTCAAACCAATATAATAACCAAAATTTTCGAGCATAAAGCCCCTTACAAAATCTTCGCGGGGAGAACCTATAATGAGTCCCGACGACTTCTTATTAGGTTTAGTAAAGAAGCCAAAGGGCACTCCAATAGGCAACGGAATATCCTCTATTACTAAATTTGCAGGACCTGTAATAATCATCTTAGGAGAAACAATTCCTTTGGTAATATGGATACCAAAATGAGGATGCGGAAGATTACAAGTACTAAATAACTGACCTTTACTATGAATCTCATTATCCGGTTGCTTTTTTGCAAGCCCCCCTGAAAAATAGCCTCCTTCCTGCTCCGTAAATAACCCGTATATTATTAATTTTTTGGAACTTGTGTTAAAGAGTAAAGAATCGGCGGTGCCGCTTCCATCAGTTTTACTTCTAAAAATAGGTTTACCTATATATCTGTTCGCTTCATTTCTAGAACCTCTGGCAAATAAAGTATTTGTATTTTTATTCCATTCTATATAATCAGCATCTAGCTCAAAATCCTGATATATAACACGCGCATCGCCCGTCAGGTAAAGTATACCGTTTATATTGTCAAATCTGGTGTCTATAGCCTTAGTCTGAACCTCCTCACTCACCTTCTTGACCGTTTTTACAGTATCAATAGCACTTTGAGCTCTATTGTTTATTGGATCTTGATAGCCTAAAAAAGTACTTGCGTGCACATTTATTGCACTAAAAAGTGAATTTAGCAGACAGGTAATTAAAATGAAAAGCTTGAAAAGTTTCAAATTGGGTATGTGAATGTTATTTTTGCAATAATATTAACTGCAAAACGTTCAAAATTAATGAAAAATATGCCATTGCGGATTTCAAAAACATTTTTAAGAATAATTTTAATTACTATTTTATGCTTATCAATTGATAATCAATTGTTTGCGCAAGGATATAAAATTAAAACAATTGTTATAGATGCTGGTCATGGAGGCATTGACGGTGCTACTAGAGGCTTAAAGTATACAGAGAAAGACTTAGCATTAAAAACTGCATTAAAGTTGGGCAAAGCAATTGAGGAAGAATTAAAAGATGTTAAAGTAATTTATACGCGAACAACTGACGTTTTTATCCCTCTTTACGAAAGAATAAATATTGCTAATAGAGAAAAAGCTGATTTATTTATCTCTATTCATTTAAACGATATGGCTGCCAAACCAGTCAAAATACGTAACGGATATAAAACGGTGAAAGGGAAAAGAGTAATTAATTACAAAACTGTATATAGAAAACCGACCTCTGTAAAGGGTACAGAGACATTTGTTTCTGGTATAGGTAGAGTAAATGAACAGGATGAAGTTATAAAAAGAGAGAACGCCTCCATGTTTTTAGAAGAAAACTATGAAGAGAATTATTCTGGGTTTTTAGCTGATGATCCGCAAAGTCAGCTAATTCTTTCTCTTATGAAAAATACATTCAGAATTCAAAGTTTAAATCTGGCACGTTTTATTCAGGATGAATATGTTGCTTCAGGAAGAGTTAATAGAGGTGTTCAAGAAAAAAGTTTAGCTGTATTAGCGCGCGCGGGGATGCCTGCTGTTTTAACCGAAATAGGCTTTTTAAGTAATCCTCAAGAAGAAGAGTATATGGGCTCAGAGAGCGGTCAACAAGAAATTGTTGACGGATTATTGAGGGCTATAAAAGCTTATAAAGCAAGTATAGAAATATAGAAAACACACAAATACCATTAAATGAAAAAAACATTACTATTCTTAACATTTATATTTTTTTGTTCGCTTCAGAGTTTTAGTCAAGGTTATAAATTAAAAACAATTGTAATTGATCCTGGTCATGGTGGAAGTAAACCAGGCTCTGTAGGCAAAATTTCTCAAGAAAAAAATGTAGCCTTAGAAATTTCGTTGCGATTAGGAAAATTGTTTGAAGAGAAAATGCCTGAAGTAAAAATTATTTTTACCAGAAAAACAGATATTGATGTTGATTTAGATAAAAGAGCAGAAATCGCAAATAATGCAAAAGCAGATTTATTTATCTCTATTCATGCCAATTCTATGCCTTTAGGGTCTAAACCAGTAAGAGGAACTGAAACAATTGTAGCTGGAACGGGAAGGTTAAATGAACAAGATGCTGCGATTCGTGAAAATGCCGACATGAAACTGGAGAAAAACTATCAAGAAAAATATAAAGATTTTACATCGGGAAATCCTGAAACAAATATAATGCTATCTTTGTTAAAGAATACATTCCGTGAAAAAAGTATACATTTGGCGAAATTTATTCAAGATAATTACACAAATGTAAACAAACGGGTAAATAGAGGTGTTAAAGAACAAAACATTCTGGTATTACAACGATGTGGAATGCCAGCAGTTTTAACCGAAGTTGGTTTTATTAATAACCCGGAAGAAGAAATATACATTAACTCTGAAGCTGGGCAAATTGAAATTGCATTAGCAATATTTAATGCTGTAAAATCATACAAATTAGAAATAGAAAACTAAAAGATAAACTACACAAACGTGAAGATACAAAACGAAACTAAAGTAGGTATATTAGCTGCTTTTTCAATCGCACTTTTAATTATAGGATATAACTTTTTAAAAGGAAATTCAATATTTAAAAATGAAACTGTATTATATGCTAAATACAGCAGAGTGGATGGATTAAGTGTTTCTAAACCCGTATTAATAAACGGATTTCAAATTGGTAGAGTAAGTGATTTAAAATTGCAACCAGATGGAACCATTATAGCAACGTTGAATATTAGTGGTAAGTATGATATCCCATTAAATACAATTGCACGCTTAGAGGGTACAGACCTATTAGGTGGAAAAGCTATTGTGATGGACTTAGGTAATGGTAACGTTTACGCTAAAGATGGTGATACTTTAAATGCAAATGTTGCCAAAAATTTGATGGAAGCAGTTCAACCGGTACAGAAAAAAGCTGAACAAATTATTGCTAAGATGGATTCTATTCTTACAAGTGTAAATACTATTCTAAATCCTAACTTCCAGAGCAATATAGATAAAAGCTTTACAAGTATAGCAGCAACATTGAGTTCATTAGAAAACACATCTAAAAAAGTTGACAATCTGGTAGGCACTGAATCAAGTAGAATTTCCGGAATTTTTGCTAATCTTGAAAATATAACCAGTAATTTAAAAGGCAATAATCAAAAGATTAATGATATCTTAATGAATATTAACACCGTTACAGATAAATTTGCCGCTATGAATTTTCAAATAACTATTGATAACGCAAACAAAGCTGTGGCTGATATGCAATCGGCAGTAGATAAAATAAACCGTGGTGAAGGTACTTTAGGTAAATTAATTACGGACGATGAATTATATAGAAACTTAGCTAATGCTTCAAAAAATCTAGATAATTTAATGATAGACTTAAAAGAAAATCCTAAGAGATATGTACATTTTTCTATATTCGGAGGAAATAAAGACAAATAATACCCTTTATAGGCATAAAAAAGACCTCTTATGAAAATGTAAGAGGTCTTTTTTTATGCCTATCTATTTTTTTAAATAACAAAAGTTCTTCCTTCAACTGCCAATTCTGTAGCATCAAAAACAACTTTGGCCTCTTCTAATAAAGGCGTAAGTATTTTATATCGGGAAGAAAAATGACCAATTAGTAACTTCTTAGCATTTGTTGCTACAGCTACTTGAGCCGCTTCATAAGCGGTAGTATGAAAAGTTTGTTTGGCTCTATCTGCTAATTCATGCAAAAAGGTTGCTTCATGATATAAAACATCAACATTAGTTATGTACTCGAAATAACTTGATTCGAATATAGTATCCGAGCAGTAAGCATAACTTTTTGAAGGAAGCGCAGGAAATGTATATTTTTCGACCGCATAAAAAACTCCATCTGTAGTTGTTATATCTACCCCTCTTTTTAGCATAGCGTAATAATTTAAAGGAACGCTATCTTCTTCTAATTTATCGATTTGTAATTTCCTAGAATGAGGTGTCTCCTTAAAAACGAATCCTGTACACGGTATCCTATGATTTAACGGAAATGCATAAACTTCCAAATCTTTATTTACAAGAATCTCAGTTTTTTTTAAGGGATCTATTAAATGATAATGAATAGGAAATCTCAATACTGTGTCTGAATGCTTAAACTGCAATTCTAATATCTCTTGTAAGGCTGCAGGAGCATATATAAATAAAGGTTTAACACGACCGTTTAAATGCAAGCTGCTAATAAGTCCGATAAGTCCAAAGTAATGGTCACCGTGTAAATGAGTAATAAAAATATGATCTATCTTAGATGCCTTAAAGCCAAATTTAATTAACTGTTGTTGAGTACCTTCACCGCAATCAATCAGATAAAAACTGTCATTACAGTTTAGTATTTGAGCTGATGGATTTCTATTAAAAACCGGCGTTGCAGAACTACTTCCTAAAACAGTAACTTCAAACTTCATTGTTTTTTATTTTTCCGCTTCGCCTCTGAATTCTCTTTCCAGCTCTTCCATAAAAATAACATCAACAGCTTCATCCAGTTTATTTACAAATGTTACTGATTGAAAAATATTCGATAAAGCTATAATTTCTGCTAATTGACTGTTTACACCTGTAACAATAAAAGTACCACCTGCTGTTTTGCACAGCCTATCTCCAACTAACAAACTGCTTAAATCTTGCGCGTCTGTACATTTTTGAACGGGCTCTAAATCAACTATAATATTCTTAAATCCCTCTGCATTTAAAAGGTATAATTCGGCTTTTAAACCGGGTGCATTTTCATTTGTGAATTCGACTTCGTCCAATTTTAAATGAACATATTTTTCATGTTTATCTACGGTAAATTTCATGGTTCTTGACTTAAAGTGAAAAATTGAAATTAATTTAAAATTTCTGAAGTGCTAAATTAACATTCTTCTCTATACGATTCATTATATTTTCTTGATTATTCCTAATGAAGGTATCGCCAGTAATCTGTTCAAATAATTCAATATATCTTGATGAAATAGACCCTACAACATCATCTGTCATTTCTGGAATAAGCTGACCATCCTTTCCTTGAAACCCATTCTCTATAAGCCATTTTCTTACAAATTCTTTCGACAATTGCTTTTGAGGAAGACCTTGATCTTGTCTTTCCTGATAACCGTCGGCATAAAAATAACGAGAAGAGTCTGGTGTATGAATTTCATCAATCAAATAAATTGTATCTCCAATTTTACCAAACTCATACTTAGTATCTACTAAAATTAATCCTCTTTCTGCAGCAATCTCAGTCCCTCTTTTATATAACTTATGCGTATACTTTTCCAGAGCATCATAATCATGCATAGAAACAATACCTTTAGCAAGAATATCTTCTTTAGAAATATCTTCATCATGACCTACAGAGGCCTTAGTTGTGGGTGTAATAATTGGCTCTGGCAATTTATCATTTTCCTTTAATCCCTCTGGTAAATTAACACCACAAATGGTTCTTAAACCACTTTCGTACGTTCTCCATGCATGGCCTGCCAAATACCCTCTAATAACCATTTCGACCTTAAAAGGCTCGCATATACGTCCAATAGTAACCATTTCATCCGGCGTATCTAATACCCAATTAGGTATAATATCTTCTGTGGCTTTTAAAAATTTTGAGGCAATTTGATTTAGCACCTGACCTTTAAAAGGTATTGCCTTAGGTAAAACAACGTCGAAAGCCGAAATTCTATCGGTCACCACCATTGTTAAAATGGCGTTATTTATTGTATAAACATCTCTAACTTTCCCTTTATAAAAACTTGACTGACCTGGAAAATTGAAATTAGTTTCTTTAATTGATTGCATTTTTTAGTAGTGTTTATTTTTTAATGCTTATTGAATATCTCCGTAAGCTTTTAATATTTTTTTAACAAGTTTATGTCTAACAACATCATCTCCTGTTAAATAAATTATGTCGATTCCATTTATATCTGTTAATATTCTTAGAGCATTATGCAATCCTGATTGTGAAACTTTCGGCAAATCTATCTGAGTAACATCTCCAGTTACAATAAATTTTGCATTCGGGCCCATTCTGGTTAAGAACATTTTCAACTGCAAATCTGTAGAATTTTGAGCTTCATCCAAAATAACAAAACAGTTATCTAACGTTCTTCCTCTCATGAAAGCAAGCGGTGCTATCTCTATAGTTCTATTTTCTAGATAGAATTTAAGCTTTTCGGCCGGAATCATATCGTCTAAAGCGTCGTACAAAGGTCTTAGATAAGGATCTACCTTTTCTTTTAAATCACCAGGTAAAAATCCTAAGCTCTCTCCTGCTTCAACAGCTGGTCTTGTTAAAATAATACGTTTTATTTCTTTATTCTTTAATGCTCTAACAGCTAAGGCTACAGCCGTATAAGTTTTTCCGGTTCCGGCGGGGCCAATAGCAAACAGCACATCATTTTTATTAATGCTGTCTACCATTTTTCGCTGGTTAGGAGTACGTGCCTTAACCATCAATCCATTTGTTCCAAAAACAATAACTTCACCCGATCCAGCAGAAGATTTTTCCGGCGAGGAGGAGGTTTCAGAATTTACTTTTTTCGAAACGTTCAAAATTGTCTCAACATCTCCAGCGGATAAATTTCCATACTTTTCCAAATGAATCACTAACTCATTCATTTTAGATTCAAAAGCTTTAATAGCTTCATCATCGCCAAGTACTTTTAATTCATTACCACGAGCAACTATTTTCAATTTTGGAAATGCTGATTTCAAAATTTCATAGTTCTCATTGTTTACTCCCCACATTTGTAATGGGTCAGTATTCTCAAGGAATATTTTTATTTCATTCAAGGGCTGTATTTTTTATATTTAGACGTGTTTTTCGGTAGAAAAGTTGAATATTTGCAGGATATATCCCGCATACACAAGAATAAGGATAAATTTTCGATTTTTAATGGCGATAATTACATTAACTACAGATTTAGGAACCAAAGATTTTTATCAGGCTGCACTTAAAGGCAGTATCCTGACCTTATTCCCTACTGTGAACATTATCGACATAACAAATGAGGTTCCGTCATTCAATATTTCATATGCTGCATATATATTAAAAAATGCTTATACCTACTTTCCAAAAGGAACTGTTCACTTAATAGGTATTGATAGTGTTTTCAGTGAAAACACTAGATATTTAGGAATAAAACATAAAGATCACTTTTTTGTTGGAGCAGATAATGGTATTTTTTCATTACTATTTGAAGAATCTCCTAACGATCTTGTCGAATTAAACATTCTACAAGATTTAAAATATTTACATTTTCCATTGGTAGATATTTTTGTAAAAGCTGCTGTACATTTGGCAAAAGGCGGATCGCTACAAGAAATCGGTATTCCTACCGATAAAATTGAACAGCGAGGAACTATCCAACCTGTTATTGAGAAAGACATGATTAAGGGAAGCGTTATTTATATTGACACTTTCTCTAATGTTATAACAAACATCACCAAAGACTTATTTACAAAAATTCAAAAAAATAGAGATTTCACCTTATTTTTTAGAAAAAGTGAAACTATTACTCAACTTAGTTGGCATTATAATGAGGTAGCCGAAGGCGAAAAACTTTGTTTATTTGGAATGAGTAATCACTTAGAGATCGCTATTAATAAAGGGAAAGCCAGCGGATTATTAGGTCTTCATGTTAACGATATAGTCAGAATAGAATTTCACTCGTAAATGATCACCAGAATTGTAAAAATGGAATTAAATGAGGCGTTTGCTTTAAAATTCCCTGCATTTTTCATTAAAATACAGCCAAAAATTCAAAAATTCCCTGGATGTAAAAGTGTAATACTACAACAAGATATACATTCTAAAACCACCTATTTCACTATTAGTATCTGGAATTCGGAAGATGATTTAAACAATTATAGAGATTCTGAGTTATTTATAGAAACCTGGAAAATTGTAAAGCCAAATTTTACCGAAAAAGCTACTGCCTGGAGCACAAGTAGTCCTGATTATGAAATTTAGACATATTGTTTTTACACTTATTTGTTATTGCTCATTTTCGCAAATTATTTTTGCTCAAAATCCGTCACCTTACGATTTACAACGACAAAAAGTGAATGCTTTGTTAAAGGAAAGAAGTGAAAAATTTGGTCAATACGATAAAAGTTTACTTACCAGATCCGGGATTTTTGGTTTACAGACTAAAAAAGACATAAAAAATTCAAATGAAATTTTAAGACAAATCGTTTTAAATGACAATGCAATTTTTAGTGAATTGAAAGTACTCTTAGATTATAAAGACGCAGTAACTCAAAAAATAGAATCAGATGTTACAGACAAGTCAGACAGAATTGTTTTATACCAGCAAACGATTAAAAAGTTACAAGATCAAAATGAAATTTTAAAAATCAAACTTGACAAAGAAGATAAAACAAACGCTTTTAAATCATTTATAATCGTTACGCTTTTATTAAGTTTTACCGGCTTAGCTATATTTTATTACAGAATTTATAGAAAAAAGATTACTCAGGCAAAGAGCGCATAAAGTACCTTAACTAATAAGCTATCAAGCAAATATTACTTTTCTATCCAACTTCTAAAAGCTGCCGTATTACTTTGACTGGTTTTAAGATAATGCTCATGATTTCTAAGTTTAACCGCCAATGTATTTTTTGAATAACGCTCAATTTTTTCTATATAATACTTGTTAATAAGCTCACTCCTATTAATCCTGAAAAAATCTAAAGCATTAAGCCCTTCTTCTATTTCCTTTAAAGTTGTTTCACTTAGTAAATGTTGCTTTCCTATATTATCATATGCAAAAACAACTCCTTCATTAGCTTCAAAAAAGGTAATGAGCTCTGTATCTAGAAAATAAATACCTTGATGAGTATGTATTGTAAATCTCTTTTTATATGTTTTTTCTGCTAAAGTCTGCTTTATGAGATTTGTTATATTATTCAATATTTGGTTTTCAGTATTAGGCGAATTTTTAAACAGTAAAAATTTAGCCCAAGCTTTTTGAAAACGTTCTTGCGAAAAAGGTTTTAGAAGGTAAGCTATACCATTTCCATCAAATGCGTTCATCCAAAATTGATCGTAAGCTGTAGCAAATATAATAGGACAAGAAGGCGTAACTTGTTCATATATTTCGAATGCATTGCCATCTAACAATTCAATATCAGAAAATATCAAATCTAAATTAATTGTATTGTTTTCAAAAAATGACACCGCCGATACAACTGTATCTAATTCTTCCACCACATTTATAGGTGTGTTAAGCTCTTCTAAAAATCTTTTTAATTTCTTTCTAGCAGGTATTTCGTCTTCTATGATTAAAATATTTATCATATATCTTTAGTATTAATAACTGGGATGATCACCGAAAAATTTATATCAGACTGTCGAATTTCAATCGGGTTCTTGGTTAATAATTTATATTGCTCCTGCAAGTTATTTAAAGCTCGTCCTGAAGTGCGCTTTACATTTCTTTTTGGGTTTGAATTATTTGTTACACAAATAACTTCTGAAACATCTATGTTGATTAAAACAGGTCTTTTTTCAGTTCCAAGATTGTGTTGAATGGCATTCTCAATTAACAGTTGTAACGTTAACGGCACTATAAACCCGCTATTAATATTAATTTGAAAATTCAATTGATAAGCAGCTCCATACTTGTGCTGAATGAGCTTAAAATATTGCCTAGCAAAATCCAATTCTTCATTTAAGCTAATTAATTTTTTGTCGGAAGTCTGCAAAACATAACGATAAATTTCCGCAAATTCATTCAGAAAATCGGAAGCTTTATGCTTATCTTCTTCAATTAATTGATCTAAAACATTTAGATTATTAAATAAAAAATGAGGATTTAATTGTGCTTTTAACTGATTAATTTTGCTTTCAGAAAGAACTTTATAATAGCTGGCTAATTGCTCTTGGTGATTTTTATTTTTGTTATAATAATAATAGGCGAGAAAAAAACTACCATAAATAAATCCATCTAACAAATCGGAAAGAGCAGAGAATATAAAGGTTTCTCTATTAAAATTTCGCTCTATGTTATTAAATATAAAGGCGATTAACAAGCCACTAAATTGTAAAATAAAAATATATACAACCAGTGAAGCACTAAATATTTTAAACATCTCTAATGAGCTAAAAACTTCGGATCTTTGCCATCTTCTAACAAAAAACAAAATAGTAACAAACAAAATGCTTACACTCAATAAAGTTCCTAAAGCAGCTTCTGGAGTAAAGGTATATGCATTAATTTCTTGTCTTATAGTAATTCGCATATAAACGGTATGGATATAAGCGAATAAAAAGACAAACAGCAGAAAATAACGATTTTGACGAGCCTTCTTAATTAAATTTTTCATTCAGAATTTAATAAAGTTTTTTTTTTACAAAAATAGTCCTTTAATCTTAAAGGACTATTTTTGGACAATATATTAAGTTATTTTTTTGTATCAGGAAATGAAGCTATTGTGTTTCCTTTTTCATCGTAGAAATCAAGCTTAGCTACATTGTCTTTGTCAATATAAAACATCGCTTTTGGCATACCTTTATCGTCAAAAAGAAATAAACCATTACTTAAATTTCTAGTTTTACCAATCATCACACGAGTAACTCCGCCCACTAAACCTTGTTCTAAATATTGTTTGTATTTTTCTTGTGCTGCTTTAGGATCTTTCTTACGCAGTTCTTTTAATTCATTATCTATTTCTGAAGAAATCTGATGTGTTTCATTAGCCGGACGATCATTAAAAGACAAGCTGCTACTCACATATCGGTTATTTTTATCGTCTTTAACATCGATTGTTTTTAATTGCATAACCTGATCACCATCGTACTGATCGTATGTTAAAGATAGTCCGGCAGAATGGCCATTTTCTGTTTTTCTTCCATCGTATATAAAACCTCCGGTTTCCAAACCGTCTTCATTAAAAAACAACATTCCTGATCTCTTTTTTCTATCCTCGTTGGTAGGTCTGTTGTTGATGGTATCATTTCCATGAGGGAATCTATCTACATTGGTTATTACCATTTTTACTGTTCCGTCTTTTTCAATGATGTTGATACGCTCTACATCAATTTCGCTAAACCTTTGATTACCCATTTTCTTAAAAGCTGACGAAGTAATAAAAAGCATTCCGATTGCAGTGGTTATTGCGAATGTTCTTAAAAAAAATAATTCTCTTTTCATATCTGTTTTTGTTTTTGATAGAACAAATGTATTTCGGCTTTACTTTTTTTTCTATCCTAAAAAAACGAATACAGGAAAAAAACAGATGAATTAAGGAAATATAACTTTGAGTGAAAAACAGCAGGAAAGCCTAAAGAATAACAGCATTAAAAATATCCAGCGGTACAACTAACTAAACATCATAAATATTTAAGCAAAATAATTGGTAACCAGGCCAACTAAAAACTTAGGCTCTACCCATGTTGATTTTGGAGGCATAACTTCGCCTGCATCTGCAACTTGTTTTATTTGATTCAGAGATGTTGGATATAACGTAAAAGCTATTTTAAAATTCCCTCCATCTACCTGATTTATCAATGTTTCAACTGGTGTTAAACCACCTTCGTAATATATTCTGGCATCTGTTCTTGGATCTTTAATTCCAAGTAAGGGATATAATATATGATTGTGTAAAATAGAAACATCTAAATCATTCACCGGGTCTCCATTAAATAATTCTTTATTAGGGGTTAATCTAAACCATTTATTGTTTAAATACATGCCTATTTCTTTTACCTGTTGAGGAATTACAGGATTAATTTCTTGTATAACCGTAAAATGATTACTCAAAGTATCCATCAAATCACTTTCCGAATATCCATTAATATCTTTAACTAACCGATGAAATTGAAATATTTTCACCTCTTCAACATCCATATATACAGATGAAAAGAAATTATAAGACGCACTATTTGAATGACTTACATTTATTTGAGCTTTGTGCTTAGCCATATTTGTCATGGAAGCGATTCTATGATGACCATCTGCTAAATACACAGGGTCCATTTTCAAAAACTCATTTTGAATATCCTCTAGATCCGTATCTTTCAAAATCATCCATAACTGATGTCTGGAATTATCTTGAAATAAGAAATCGACACAGGGCTTTTCTACTGTGTATTTTTCAATATATTTTTTAAGGGCTGGATTTACATCGTGTGTTATTAACACGGGGTTAGCATCTAAACATGTCTGTTGCAAATACTCTGCAAGCAATTTCTCTCTACGAGTTACCGTTTGCTCATGTTTAAGGATTACTTTATCAATATTATCTTCAACAGAAGTTAAAGTCCAGAATCCTGTTTGAATTCTTCCTTGATTTTCTACTCTATAAATAAAAATTGCCGGTTTTTCTATTTGTTCAATATAACTATGCTCTAGAAAGAGCTCCATATTTTCAGAAATCTTCTTAAAAACTAGCTCTTGCCGCGTTCCTCTCAAATAAGGATTATCTAATTCCGGATTTATTAGATGCAGGAATGAACAATTATTCTCTGATGCTATCAATCTGGCCTCTCCTAAGCTATAATTCTCTAGCGGTCGCGTAACCACCTTTGCTGCTAAATTAGCTTGCGGAATTATTGCTTTAAAAGGCCTTATTCTCGACATATTTAACTTTTAAAGTGTGCTATAATTAATTCTGCAAGCTCTGTTCCGATTCTTTCTTGTGCTTCATTTGTAGAAGCTCCAATATGTGGGGTAAGCGAAATTTTTGGATGATTTAATATAGCGGAAGAAGGATTAGGTTCATTATCGAAAACATCTAAGCCTGCAAATGCGACCTGTCCTGAGTTTAATGCTTCTACCAGATCATTTTCATGAATGGTACCACCTCTAGAGCAGTTAACAATTCCTACTCCTTTTTTCATACTTGAAAAAGCAATAGCATCTAACAATGGTTTTTCGGAGAAAGGTGTATGTAGTGAAATAAAATCACTTTTAGCAATTAAATCTTCCATAGAAGTAAACTGAACATCTAAGTCTATCATTTTACCACCAAAAAAATTAAGTGTAATAGTGGGATTAGAAGGTGATAAATCGAATGCTAAAACCTGCATTCCCATTCCTAAAGCTATTTTCGCGACCTCACGACCTATTCTTCCAAATCCAATAATTCCTATGGTTTTTCCTCTTAATTCAATTCCTTTAGCATATGCCTTTTTTAATTCATTAAACTGTGTATTTCCATATTGAGGCATTTGTCTATTTGCATCTTGCAAAAACCTTATTCCTGTAAATAAATGTGCAAACACCAACTCTGCAACCGATTGAGACGATGCAGCAGGTGTATTAACTACCTGAATACCTATCTGTTTTGCATAAGCAACATCAATATTGTCCATACCAACACCACCCCTGCCAATTAATTTAATATTAGGACATTGATCTAAAAGATCTTTTCTAACTTTTGTAGCGCTTCTAACTGTAATTGCGTCATAGTTTTGAAGAGCGGCAGCCAAGTTGTCTTGGGCTACAAATTCTGTATCGACCTGAAAGCCGGCTTCTTCCAATAATTTTTTTCCAATTGGGTCTATCCCATCGTTCGCTAAAATTCTGATCATTATTTATGTTTTTCTTCGAAATCTTGCATTAATTCTATTAGAGAGTGTACACTACTAATTCCTAGCGCATTATACATAGATGCTCTAAAACCTCCCACGCTTCTATGTCCCGCAAGGCCTTCAAAGCCAGCCTCATCAGCCAGCTTAGAAAACTCCTTCTCTAATAAAGGATCTTCCATTACAAAACAAATATTCATTTTAGATCGATCTTCTACCGCACATGTACCTTTAAAGAGGGTATTTCGATCAATCTCTCTATATAAAGCATTTGCTTTTGCTATATTTTCTTTCTCTATTTCAGCAACACCTCCTTTTGCCTTTAGCCATCTTAAATTTAACATAGCTACATAGATAGAAAATACCGGTGGTGTATTATACATGGATTTTCCATCAATATGAACTTTATAGTCCAGCATAGAAGGAATTGTACGACCAGATTTACCTAAAATCTCATCTTTAACGATTACCACTGTTAACCCGGCAGGGCCAATATTTTTCTGTGCTCCTGCATAAATAAGGTCAAACTTACTCACGTCAACCACTCTACTTAAAATATCAGAAGACATATCGCAAACCATTGGCACTGTAGTAACCGGAAAATCAACCATTTCGGTACCATAAATAGTATTATTAGAAGTACAATGAAAGTATGCTGCGTCTGTGGGTATATCGTAATCTTTAGGGATAAAAGTGTAATTATCTGACTTTGAAGACGCTAACACTTTTGTTTCGCCCAACATCTTAGCTTCTTTTATCGCTTTACTTGCCCAAACACCTGTATCAGTATAAGTGGCGTATCCATTTATAGGTAATAAATTCATTGGAACCATAGCAAATTGCATACTCGCTCCTCCTTGCAAGAGCAACACAGAATATCCGGCAGGAACATTCATCAATTCCTTAATCAAACTAGTAGTCTCTTCCACAACGGCCTCAAATTGAGGTGTACGGTGAGATATTTCTAATAATGAAAGTCCGTCTTTGAAATCAAGTACTGCTTGTGCTGCTTGTTTAAAAACTTCTTGAGGAAGTATACAAGGACCAGCACCAAAATTATGTCTCATAGTTAAAATGTTTTTATCAAATGTAGTGGTTATTTATTTTTTAATTTTCCTATCAATCTAATATTTAATTGTCGGCCAGTATGAAAATTAGGAACTGCATATTGTGCTCCATTAACATCCTTAACCCAAAGATAGGAAGCTGTATTGTTCATATTTAACAAATTAAAGATTTCCATATAAGCAATAAAAGAACCGAATTGTTTTCCTAACCAATTTGTATTCTTAAGTTTTAATATAGGATCTAAAAAATCTTTGCTAAAACCGATGTCAACCCGCTTATAAGACGGAATTCTAAAGTTGTCTGTATAATAAGGTAAATCTGGAACACCTAATGGCAAATTAGAGCCATACATAAGATTAAGATGTACCTTATAAGCCGGACTCTGCGGCAGTCTATCCTGGAAAAAAACTGAAAAATTAAGCAATTGATCTGTAGGTCTTTTTAATAATGCTCCTTTATTTTCTATTTGAGTTAACTCAACAGGATTTAAAGAGCTGCTTAATATACGTTGATTAGATTTCATTAATGAAACCCTAAAATAAGATAATAAATCTTTCACTAATTCGCCACCTAATGTAAAATCAGCACCATACGTATTTCCCACAGCCATTTGATTAGAAAAATATCTTATTCTCATGTTATCTATAGTATAGGGAATTAACTTATCCTGATACTTATAATAAAATTCTGATGTAAACTTCACTCTGGTGCCAAATGCATTAAAAGCATGGTCGTATCCAAGTGTTGCATTATAAGAACGTTGAAAATCTTGATTTTTGATTATTGAGCCATCCATATTTTTAAGTGTTCTAAAATCTGGATCCTGATTATAAACACCTAAACTAAATCTCAATATCTTGTTCTCTCCAGGAGGCCTATATGCAAAAAGCAACCGCGGGCTTATTGCTACTTTCTTAGTTATCTCATTAAAAGTACCTCTCACTCCCACTTGCAAATCTGAATAATCTGAAATCTCGTACGAATCTTGAACAAAGGCCGACAGATAAGTAATACCAATATTATTCAATTGATTAGCTCCAGTATTATTTACTAATGAATTCGCATTTGTACTTATTTCACTAAACTCATTATACTCTTCCTTATATCTCTTGTGCACTAATTTAGCTCCCCAACTAAATATATGATTACCTAAATTTTGTTCTGCTTTTAGCTCGGAGATAAAGGTATTAGACTTTAAAAAATTATCTGCGTAATTCCAATGATACCCTGTATTAGAATTCGGAGTCAACCCATTTAAAAAATAAGAACCGAGAACATTGGTATTTTCTGTCTCTATAGTACTAAAATAGCTATTGATAAATTTTATAGACCAAGAAGGATCTGGAAAAAAATTAAATATTACAGCTCCGCCACTTGAAAAATAACTCGTACGCTCTTTACCTTCATAATTTACATATAACTGTCCATTGTTTGTATGTGTTCCGAAATCGGTATATCTATTTTCCGGAATTAAATTAAAGGTTCCTCCATTTATGTTTCCTAATAAGGTTAAGTTAAGTGCCTGAGATAAATTACTATTGTATAAAACTTGTATATCTGCAAAATTCGGGCTAAATCTCCCTTTAATATCCTGTTTAATTTGAAGTCCAGAATTATTTTTATACCTCGCACCAAACAAAAAATAATCATTTTTAAATTTTCTTTTATAGCTCAGGGATGAATTTAATAAACCTGGCGAAATTTTAATTTCATTGCTGTCTGGCATTTCATATTTGACGTCTAAAACTGACGCCATCTTGTCTGCGTACCTGGCTTCGTATCCACCAGCCGAAAACCTCGCTCTTGAAACCAGATCCTGGTTAATAAAGCTTAAACCTTCTTGCTGGCTATTTCTAACATAAACAGGTCGATTAATTTCTACATCGTTCAAATACAGCGCATTATCTTCATAATTACCTCCTCTAACACTATATTGTGCAGTTAGCTCATTATTTACGGAAACGCCGGGTAAAGTCTTTAATATAGTTTCGAAATTGCCTGATGGCGATGGCATTAATACAAGATCTTTAATATTTAAACCTATGGTATTACTTAATTGATCTTTTTTGGAAGTTATGGCCACCTGCTCGAGCTCATTAATGCTATTTTTCAGTATTACATTTCGGGATATTCTACCTAATTTATTTTCAAATATATTATCTGTAGTAGTGTAATACCCCAATAATGAGTAGGTCAGCAGGAAATTAGTAGACTTCGAATAGATGGTATATTCTCCATTTTTATTAGATAAAACGGTTGTGTTTTGATCAATGATAGAGATAGAAACGTTTTGTAAAGGCAAATTTTGTTCATCTGTTATAGTTCCGGTTACTCTAACTTGTAACTGAGCTATAGCAGCAATATTTATTAAAGATAAGGATATAATTAAAATCCCTTTAAGCATATATCTATTTATGATTCACAGGTATTGAGGCTTTCATTTGTTGGATTATTTGCGAGGGAGAAGATGCTTTAAATATTGCATTCCCGGCTACAAAGGCATTTGCTCCGGCATTTAATAATTTAGGTAAATTATCTATATCTACCCCACCATCTACTTCTATAACAAAGTTCGCAGCTAAAGACTGCTTCATAGAATTTAATTGCTCTACTTTTTTATACGTTTGTTCAATAAATTTTTGTCCGCCAAAACCTGGATTAACAGACATAACCAATACCAGATCTATATAGGGTAAAATATCTTCTAGCATTGTTACTGAAGTATGCGGATTTATAGCAACACCCGCTTTACTTCCGTATTGCTTTATTAGCTGAATTGTTCTATTTAAGTGTGTACAAGCTTCGAAGTGTACAGTTATAATATCAGCACCGGCTTCGGCAAACTGTTGAATATATTTATCGGGCTCAACAATCATTAAATGCACATCTAATGGTTTATTAGCATAAGATTTTAAGGCCTGCATAACTGGAAAACCAAAAGAAATATTAGGTACAAAAACACCATCCATTACATCTACATGAAACCAATCGGCAGCACTTTCATTAATTAACTGAATATCGGCTTTTAAATCAGCAAAATTTGCCGATAGTATAGAAGGTGCTATAATTGGATTCATGGATTAAAGATATAAATTAACAAGCAAAAAAAAGGCTTCCCAAATATGGAAAGCCTTATATCTTATATTAAATATACGAAATATATACTTAATAGTCCTAAAAATTAATATTTAGTTTTCAGGAGCAGGTGCAGCTGCTGGTTTTTCAGGTCTAGGTAATAAAACTTTACGAGAAAGTTTCATTTTACCTTGCTTATCTATATCCAGTAATTTAACCTTAACTATTTCACCTTCTTTAAATACACCGTCCATAGTTTCTAAACGAGACCAGTCTATTTCAGAAATATGCAATAAACCATCTTTTCCTGGCATAATTTCTACGAAAGCACCGAAAGGCATGATAGACTTCACTTTACCTTCGTAAATTTCACCAATTTCCGGTTTTGCTACGATATTTTTAATACGTGTAACTGCAGCATCAATAGCAGCTTTATTATCTGCAAAAATTTCAACAATACCTTTGTTGTCTACTTCTTCAATTGAAATAGTAGCACCGGTTTCGCGTTGCATTTCCTGAATAATTTTACCACCTGGTCCAATAACAGCACCGATAAATTCTTTATCAATTGTTAATGAAACGATTCTAGGTGCATGTGCTTTATAATCTTCATTCGGCTGACTAATAGTTTTAGACATCTCATTCAGAATGTGTAATCTACCTTCTTTTGCCTGATTTAATGCTTTAGTTAAAACTTCGTAAGAAAGACCATCAATTTTTAAGTCCATCTGACAAGCTACGATACCTTTAGTAGTACCAGTAACTTTAAAATCCATATCTCCTAAGTGATCTTCATCTCCTAAGATATCAGAAAGGATAGCATATTTTCCTGTTTTTGGATCTGTAATTAAGCCCATTGCAATACCAGAAACCGGGGCAGTTATTTTAATACCTGCATCCATTAACGCTAGCGTACCAGCACAAACTGTAGCCATTGACGAAGAACCGTTTGATTCTAAGATATCAGAAACTACACGAATTGTATAAGGATTTGCATCACCTTGAGGTAATACTTTCTTTAATGAACGCATTGCTAATGCACCGTGTCCAATTTCTCTTCTTCCGGCACCTCTATTAGGTCTTACTTCGCCTGTAGAAAAACCTGGGAAGTTATAGTGTAATAAAAATTTATTATAACCATTAATGAAAGCACCATCAATCATCTGCTCATCACTTTTAGAACCTAAAGTAACACTGGTTAAAGATTGAGTTTCGCCACGTGTAAATACTGCCGAACCGTGTGCTGCAGGCAAATAACCTACTTCACTCCAGATTGGGCGAATTTGAGTAGTTGAACGACCATCTAAACGGATACCTTCATCTAATAATAAGTTACGTACTGCATCGTACTGTACATCATGGTAGTATTTCTTAGCCAATGCCTTAGTTAGATCTTCTGTATCTTCCGGCATCTGTTCAAAGAAATTATTGATAATTGCTGTAAAACCAGCCGATCTAGCTTCTTTACTAACGCCAGATTTAGCTATTTCATAAACTTCTTTATAAGTATCCGCATACACTTTAGCTTTTAAATCCTCATCATGATCTTCATGACTGTATAAACGTTTTAAAGTTTTACCTGCTTCTTCTTGTAATTCTAGCTGAACTTTACATTGAACTTTAATTGCGTCGTGTGCAAATTTTAAAGCTTCAACCATTTCTTCTTCCTGAATTTCATCGCATTCACCCTCTACCATCACAATATCGTTGATAGATCCTGCAACCATAAATTCTAAAGTAGCGCGTTCTAAATCACTAGCATAAGGATTAATCACCAAATTACCATCAATTTTAGCTACTCTTACTTCCGATATTGGTCCGTTAAAAGGAATATCAGAAACTGCTAATGCAGCAGATGCAGCTAAACCGGCTAAGCAATCTGGCATTATGTTCTTATCGGCAGAGATTAAAGAAATCATCACCTGTGTATCTGAGTGATAATCTTCAGGAAACATAGGTCTTAATGCTCTGTCTACTAAACGAGAAATTAAAACTTCATAATCAGAAAGTCTTGCTTCTCTTCTTAAGAAACCACCCGGAATACGTCCTGTGGCAGCATATTTTTCTTGATAATCAACTGATAAAGGCAGGAAATCAGTTCCTGGCTTTGCGCCAACAGTAGAAACTACTGTAGCTAGGAGCATCGTATCTCCCATTTTTACAACTACCGAACCATCTGCTTGCTTCGCAAGTTTACCGGTTTCGATTTCAATCATTCTTCCATCGCCCAAATCGAACGATTTTTTTATTATGTTCATGTACAAATTGTTGTGGTATGTTTTCCTCTTTTACATACCGGGTATATTGATTTTTTTATTTCAAAAAGTAAAGATAATTTATTTACGATTGTTTTTTTATAATGAAAACGTAAAAGATTAAATAAAAAAGCCACTCTATAAAGAATGGCTTTTTTGGATAAAAAGTTGCTTATTTAATGATATCACGAAGCGATAAAGCTTTGATAATAGCACGATAGCGCTCAATATCTTTTTTGTAAAGATAAGCTAAAATACCACGACGCTTACCTACTAATTTTTGTAGAGCAAGTTGGGTAGAAAAATCTTTACGATTTTTTTTCAAATGTTCGGTTAAATGCGCAATACGATAAGTAAATAACGCTACCTGACCTTCAGCAGAACCAGTGTTGGTTGCTACTTCACCATGTTTTTGAAAGATCTCAGCTTTCTTTTCTGAACTTAAATACATTCTTGAATAATATTAAAGTGATATAAATTAATTAATTGCCTGCAAAGATACGGAAATATTATGAAATAATTTATGAAGTTTTATTTGTTGATTATATACATTTTCTATAACTGCGAGATCTATTCATATTACTGTACAAAAAGCTATAATTTTATACTTTCTTTGCGCTTCACTCCTTTTTACAGACATTTGCTATCTAGATATAGAGACAACCATGATAAAAAACGAATTTTCAATTTTTGAAACTGAATTAAAGGTAAGACCAGACGATATAGATATGTTTAACCATGTTCACAACAGTAAGTATTTGGACTATGTTTTGGCTGCCCGCTACGAACAAATGCAATTAAACTATGGCATGAGCTGGGAGGAGTTCACAAAAATTGGTTTTGGATGGGTAGTAAGTCATGTCGATATTAACTTTAAGAGACCCCTTCGTTTAAATGACTTTATGCTTATTAGAACCGGTATTTTAACCATTAATGAAAAAGGTTGCCGCGTACAATTCGAAATCGAGAATAAACAAACCGGAAAAGTCGCATCAGACGGTATTTTCGATTATGTGATGATAGACCTCAACACGAATAGAAGTGCACGCGTTACAGATGAAATGATTAAAGCTTATAGTATTTAGAAAGCTACGTCAGCTGAAAACACGCGCTCCATCGAATACAGAAAATAGAGAGAATTTGCTTATAGCAATCTTTACTTCCTTTTTAATATTTGATCTGATTATTTTTTGTTTTTTTACTTTTCGTTATCCGCTTTCTGCTCTTTCCCCAAACCTGGAACATAATTTAATCCTGGTGTTAACCAGTGCATTAAAATCACTCTAGAATATCGGTAATTAAAAGGCGACAATACAAATACAACCCCTAAAATTACAGAAACAAAATACCATAAATTTTCATATTCGAGTTTTAAACCTAAAATATAAGTAGCTACAGCAACAGTTATGATCTCGGCAACGCTCATTGCATAACTAACAAACATTGCTACATAATAATATCCAGGCTCTCTTTCGAAACGCAGATTACAGGACGAACAATAATCATTTGTTCGTTGTAATTGAAATCCGTACATTTTTCCGGGAAATATATCTCCTTGTCTACATCTCGGACATTTACACTGAACCACTGCTTGAAATTGTGATAATACTTTCATACCACAAAAATATACAATTTATTAAGTAAAAAATATGACCTACATCATATTAGCATTTATAGATTCGTGATCCTATCAGCTTAATTATTCGCTTTTCTGCCAAAACTTTTAAATTTCTAATTACGGTTTCAACTCTTAAGCCCGTCATATCTCCTAATTGCTTTCTTGTTAAACGGAGTTGTGCTCCAGCGACTAAAGGAATCATCAGGTATTCTATCAAGGTTGTTAGTCTATGAATTGCTCTTTCATTAGCTATTTCTTCTAACATCATAGATTTATAGAATAAACGCTCGCTCATGCTGCGAATTAACCCCTGAGAAAAAGCCTTATTTTCATCTATAATACTTAAGAAATCAACCTTATTTACCTTTATAATTTCACACGGTTCTAAAGCAATGGTATCGGCCAGATACAATTTATCTAAGAGCAAAGCAGGTTCGCCAAAATACATAGTTTCAGAAAAAATACCCTGAATAAACTCATCACCTTCCATATTAGAAGTAACCATTTTAACCTTACCTTTTACAATAAAGTAAACAAATTTAGGCATGGTTTGAGCCTTATAAATCAGCGCATCCTTTTTATAAAAATGCACCTTATACTGTCTATCCAATAAATATTGAATAATCATCTAAAAACCTAAGGTTTCGTTCATTATTTTCCCGTAAAACTCTTTTAAGCTGAGTCCGTAAGCGGCAACCTGCTGTGGAATAAAACTTGTTATTGTTTGACCGGGAATGGTATTTATCTCTATAAAATAAAACTTACCCGTATCTTGTTGCAAAAAGTAATCGATACGCACTACCCCTCTACAGCTCAACTCTTTATAAACCTCAGAAACTACCCTTTCTACTCTTTCTTTTTCTTCGGTCGTCATATGGCCCGGCGTAATTTCTTCTGTTGCTCCAGGCGTATATTTAGCTTCGAAATCAAAAAACTCACTTGTTGTTTTCACTTCCGTAGTTGGCAACACAATTACTTTTCCATCTGATTGAAAAACACCAATAGAAAACTCTCTACCTTCTACAAATTCTTCAACCAAAATCTGAGTATCTTCATTAAAGGCTTTCTCTAATGCCGTCGTTAGATCTGCGACCGTTTTAACTTTGCTCATCCCAATACTGCTTCCACCATTGTTAGGTTTAACAAAAAATGGCAGCGTTAAGTTGCTTAAAACCTTTGCCTCATTATCGGCATTACCCTTAAATAACTGAACAGATTTGGCAATATTTAAATCAGAGATATGAGAAACCACTGATTTTGTATAGCCTTTATTCATCGTAATTGCGGATGTTAAAGCATTACAAGTTGTATACGGAATACGAAGCATATCAAAATAACCTTGTAATTTACCATCCTCACCCGGCGATCCATGGATTACAATAAAAGCACCATCAAACTTTATTTTTTGTCCCTGAATTAGAATTGAAAAATCATTTTTATCTACTTCAATTTTAACAGAATCAGCCGGTTCATAGAACCAAGAATCGGCCGTTAACATAATTTTATAGACATTATACTTATTCGCATCTATATGTTGCGCAATAGTAGCTGCACTTTTCACAGAAACCACCCATTCTCCTGTTGTTCCTCCGGTAAGTAATGCTATATTTTTTTTCATTTCAATTCTATTTTAGAAAACTTTTTAAATAAATTCAATCTTGTAACACCAGCCAACAAAACTTATCCTATTTGTGAGCGTTTATAAATGGTAAAAATAAGATTGTTTAGCAGATGTTTTTAATCTTGCCTTTAAATATTTTTTTTAATCTAAATTTGAAAATAAAATATACGACTAAAATATGAGCAGTTTTATTGCCTACTTAAAAACAAAATCCTTTAGAACCAACTTAATTGCCGCGTTGGGTACTGTGTTTGGCATATTATTAATAGCCTTCTTTAGCTTGCGCTTTTATACCAAACATGGTGAAGGAATGAACGTTCCTAATTTAAAAGGCAAATCAATTAACGAAGCTGTATCGATATTAGAAAATTTGAACTTACGTTACGAATTAGATTCTGTTTATATAATGGATAAGCCGCCGGGCCTGGTAATAGAACAAAATCCAGATCCCGAAACATTTGTTAAAGATAATCGCACTATTTACTTAACCGTGAATACTTCAAAAGCACCCAATGTTAATTTCCCTGATATTGAATTTAAAACGCTGAGAGAAGCTAAAGCTATTATAGAAGGCTACGGATTAAAACTGGGCGATACTTCTTATAAACCAGATGTAAGCAGAGATGTAGTATTAGCGGCATTATTTGGCGGATTAAATATCCAGTCGGGCGAGTCGTTACCCAGAGGTTCCAGAATAGATTTCGTTCTAGGTGATGGTCGTGGAAGTGAAGAAGTAGACATTCCAAATTTAATTGGACTTACGGCCGACGAAGCTAGATTTTCATTAAAAGGAGCCATGTTAAGTCTTGGTTCTATTGTTTATGAAGGTCCTATTACGGACTCAACAAATGCAGTAATCATTAGACAATCACCATTTATAGTAGATTCATTATCTAAAGTAAAAATCGGCACCCCTATTCACATAGTAGTATCTAACAAGCAATAAATGAAGAAAGAACAAAAAAATAATTCCGTTATAAAAATTTTAGCGGGTCTATTTATAACAATTTTACTAATAGGCGGTTACTTTGCTTACAACTTATATCAAACTTATTTTAAAGGGAATATTAGTGGCGACGTAAAATACATATATGTACGTACAGGTCAGAATTATGCAGATTTTTTACGTGAGTTAGAAAGTAATAACCCATTCATAAACTTTAAGAGTTTTGAAAAAGCTGCAAAAAATATGGAGCTAGAACCTGCTTTAAAGCCCGGCAGGTATGCGGTTAAAGAAGGTTTGAATAACCGTACTTTAATTAATAAAATTAAATCTGGTAATCAAGATGCCGTAGAAGTTAAGATACAAAATATTCGTAAAAAAAGCAACTTTATAGCCTTTTTAGCTAAACATTTAGAAGCAGATTCTACTGCATTTTCGAAAGTTTTAGATTCTTTAGAACTTATTGAAGCCGCTGGATTTACTGCCCAGAATAGTTATACCATGTACTTACCTAATTCTTATCAGTTTTACTGGAATATTACCCCGCAAGAATTTTTCGATAAAATGAAGAAAGAATATGATAAGTTTTGGACTGATGAGCGTAAGCAAAAAGCAAAAATCATTGGTTTAGATCAGCAGCAAGTAATTGTTTTAGCATCTATAGTGGACGCAGAAGCATTATTTGATAAAGAAATGCCTACTATTGCTGGTTTATACTTAAACAGATTAGAAAAGGGTATTCGCTTACAAGCCGATCCTACTGTAATTTTCGCAAACGATGATTTTACAGTAAAACGTGTTACGGGTGCCTTATTAAGAGTAGATTCTAAATACAACACCTATTTATATGGTGGCTTACCTCCAGGCCCCATCATGATGCCTAGCTTAAATGCTATAAATGCAGTATTAGATAGAGAGAAAAACAATTACATATATATGTGTGCCAAAGAAGATTTTTCTGGTTATCATAATTTTGCTGTAACCGTTCAGGAACATAATATTAATGCGAAAAAGTATAGAGAGGCCTTAAACAAAAGAAATATTTTCCGTTAATATGTATACACACACTACAAAATTAAGAGTTCGCTACGGCGAGACCGACCAAATGGGCTATATGTATTACGGTAATTATGCTCAATATTATGAAGTAGGTCGGGTAGAAATGCTTAGAAGCTTAGGCATGTCTTACAGCGGCATGGAGGCCGATGGTGTTATGATGCCCGTTTTAGAATTAAAATGCAAGTACATAAAACCTGCATTTTATGATCAGGAAATCACTATTAAAACCATCGTAGATCAGCTCCCATCTGCCAGAATATATTTCAAATATGAGTTATACAACGAAGCAGAAGAACTAATAAACTTAGGTGAAACCACTCTGGTATTTGTTGACATCAGTAAAAACAGACCTACTTCTCCTCCCAAAAATTTTATGGAGAAAATAGAAAAATATTTTAGATAACAACATGAATTGGCTACATACACAATTAATGAAAATTAAGCTTTATGCTAAGTTCATAGAATGGACAAAGCGTTGTGTATTGCCTGGTTTTAGCCCGCTACCATTATTTACTGTATCTACCTTTTTTTTTAAAGAAATTGGCAAAGATGAATTGGTAAATAAAGCATCGTCACTGGCTTATAATTTTATGTTAGCCATCTTCCCTGCCATTATATTCTTATTTACGTTGATTCCCTTTTTACCGAACGGATTTCAGGACAAACTAATGGATTTAATAGCTTTAATACTTCCAGATAACGCTTACCTGGCATTTGAGCAGACTATATTAGAAATTGTAAAAATACAGAATGGAGGATTGTTATCATTAGGTTTTGTAGTAGCCTTGGTGTTCGCAACCAACGGTGTTCATAATTTGATGATGGCTTTTAATAAATCATCGTTAATTGTAGAAAATAGAAGCTGGTTAAAAAGAAGGCTGATTGCAGTTATTTTAACGCTTATAATAGCTATATCTGTAATAGTTTGTATTGGAGCAATGACATTAGGTGAAATTGCTTTAAATATATTTAAAAAAGAGCTTCATATTAAAGACAGTTGGGTTTACTATAGTATTCAGCTAACCAGATGGGCGTTATTAGGCGGGCTATATTTTATAACTATTTCTATTTTATATAGATATGGTCCGGCACACTCTTCCAAAAAATGGAGATTATTTAGCGCTGGTTCCTGGCTGGCTACTATCTTAGCTTTTCTGACCATTTGGGCTTTTAGTTATTACATCAACAATTTTGGGTCTTATAATAAAATTTATGGCTCTATTGGCACCTTAATAGTTGTAATGCTTTGGCTTTATATTAACTCCCTCATTTTATTAGTTGGATTTGAATTAAATGCAAGTATTGACCTTTCCAAAAGAAGCGTTAAAATAATAAGACCCGTTTTCAACTCATTTAAAGAGGCTGAAACAGAGAAAATTACAGGTAAAAAGTAAAAATTCTATTCATACTTAAACAATCTTAACAATTTTTATTGTAACAATTTACTTTTCTAATATATCTAACTAAGGTATATGAGTAAAATAAATAGAATCATTTTCTTATTTCTTGTTTTATTAAGTATTCAGAACACTAAATCTTTCGCTTATAACGATGAATTGAAATGGGCAGATAATTGGTTTAAAGCATGGGAATTAGTAAGTAAAGATTTGCTTAAGTTAAGCAGACAAGCTACACCCGAAATGGTTTTTTACGATAATACGTATGTTTATACCAATTCCAGCAAAAGTGCTCCTGAAGGAACCATATTAAATGGTCCCAAATTTTTTGGAGAAAATATAGTATGGAAAAAACAGGCACATAGTGGTAAGATTATACTTCCGGATGGAAATACTCTGCCTTTAGGTTTGTACTCATTCGCGGGTAATATGGAAGCTGGTAAAGCATTTTTCGTGATGGCAGCCCCTTCTTTTTGGTTAGAAGCCGGTGTAAAAAGTGACGATGTACCACTAGAGAAGTTAATAACTTCTGTTTTTTTACATGAATTTGCACATGTTAGTCAATTTAAGGGAATCGCTACAAAAGTAGATGAAATAGAAAAGCAATATACTTTTAAAGATCCAGAGTTAACCGATGATATTATTCAAGATATATTTAAGAGCAACAAGGCTTATGTAGATGCTTTTACCAACGAAGTAGAGATGTTTTACGTTGCTGCTTCAGATACGAACTATAAAAAAAATGGCAATCAGGCGTTGGCATTATTGTATAAAAGACATCAAGATTACTTTAACGGTGATAAAATCATTTATAAGGATTTAGACCGTATTTTTTTAACAATGGAAGGATTAGGTCAATTTGTTGCATATCAATGGTTAAAAAATCCTAAAGGCGGCATGGAATCTACAGAATCTGCTTTAAAAGCCATGCGCCGAAATAAAAAATTCTGGTCTCAAGATCAAGGATTGGCATTGTTCCTCCTTTTAGAGAAAACAGGATTTAAGAACTGGAATCAAGTATTTTTTAGCTCAGACAAACAAGATATTGTAACCTTATTAAATAAAATCCTGAAAGGATAAAACCAACTTACTACCCTCTACTTATGAATAAAAAAGCCCCGAAAATATCCGGGGCTTTTTGTTTGGTTATTAGTTTCTAGCGGGAGCAACAGTAGGTGTTGTACCACGTAAAGGAAATTCTTGCGGAGGATTTTGATTTTGTAAATGTTTTACAAAATAATCCCATCTTCTACGCATCATATAAGGGGCAAACTGCCCGAAACTATGCGCACTATTTGGGAATAACAACAAATCAAAATCTTTGTTATTTTTAATTAACTCATCTACTATTAGCATGGTATGCGATGGAGGAACGTTGTTATCCATCATACCATGTGCTAATAAAAGCTTACCTTTTAAGTTTTTAGCGTGTGTATGGTTTGCCTGAGCATCATAATCAATAGTTTCTGCCAATCCATTATATCTATCACCCCAGGTATCTGCATAATTTCTATTGTCATGATTACCAGACTCTGCAATACCTACTTTATAGAAATCGCCATGTTTAAACATTGCCGAAGCAGTAGCAAATCCACCACCTGAATGGCCCCAAACCCCTACTTTATCTAGATCAATAGGGTATTTCTCTGCTAATTGTTTAATACCTGCTATCTGATCAGGAAGTGTATTTTCTGCCATATTACCATAATTCATATCATGGTAGCTTTTAGCTCTGAAAGGATTAGACGTTCCCTCAATTAATACAACTATGAATCCTAATTCGGCCAATGCCTGATGATCAGAGCGGGAAGCGCTAAATGACCAGCTTCCCACACTTCCACCTTGCGGACCAGGATATATATAGTTAATTACGGGATATTTTTTTCCAGCTTCAATTTTAGTTGGTGTAAATACCAACCCATAAATATCAGTTTTATTATCAGCAGCCTTTAAAGCTACCGGAATTGGCGGTTTCCATCCGGTTGCAACCAATCTAGAAACATCTGTTCTATCTAATTCTGCTATTACTTTTCCGTCAGCAGATTTAAACACAGTTACTGGTGGAACATCTGGTTTAGAATAGGTATCTAAGAAATAATTATTAGACGAAGAGTACGTTACTGAGTGATTTCCAGATTCTGGAGTAAGTACAACCAATCCTTTGCCATCAAAATTAATACGATTTAGCTTCTGAAAATAAGGATTTTCCGAATCCTGTCCAGCGGTCATAAAATAAAGTTGACGATTTTTTTCATCTACACGGATTAATCTGGTAACGACCCACTCACCCTTAGTTATTTGATTTTTCAATTTTCCGGTAGTTGCATCATACAGATACATATGTCCCCAGTTATCACGCTCAGAATACCACAATATCTCTTTAGTATCTGGCAAATAACGCCAGTTAATACCACCTCTGCCAGATTCGTAATAAGTTGGAACCACCTCTTCAAAAACCTCTCTTACAGAGCCCGTGTTAGCATCCGCAATGCGAAATTTTGAAATTTTATGATCACGAGAAGTAGAAAGAAATGCCAATTCAGAACCATCTGCTTTCCAATCGTTATCGTCAAAAGTTCCACTGCTCGATATATCGTCGCTCATAGAAGCACGACGCGGATCTGAAGGAATTTGTAACATCGTAATTTTTCCTGTTTCTACGTCGATAATTCCTCTATATATTCTTGCTACGTCTTTATCAGTAGGCAAAGCATATTTCCAAGATCTTAAAGTAGGGTTACCCACATTCGTTGTAACCAAATGCATATCTGTTAAATGACGCTGATCTTGTTTGTAAGTAGATATCTTTCTAGAATCTGGAGACCACTTTAAGATAGCTCTATCGCTCGACTTCCAAGCAGCGTTATCTGTTGCCCATCCATAATCCTTGATACCATCAGTCGTAAGCTGCGTTTCTTTACCAGAAGCTACATCTTTAACCCAAAGATTCCAATCTTTTATATATACAGCTTTTTTCCCATCAGGAGATATATTTTCTATTCCGCCGGCACGACCTGCGCCTCTACCCATCATAGCTGGTGCACTACCAATAGTACCCGGGCTGCTATCTTCCGAAACTTTTCCTGATTTATGGTTAAATTTCCATTTTTTATTCTCAGCCATAAATGAAACCGACGAACCATCATCTGCAACGGCTATAGCTTGAAATGGTAATTTCTTAGCATCGTAAGTTTTTCCGGTAACGGCAGATAGCGCAGCAGCTAGTTTTGCGTGATCAAAAGCTACAGTTTTCCCTTTTTTAGGATCAGCTAGATAAAAAATATTTTCTGTTGAAGAGGCCGATAAAAACCATAGTTTATCGCCGGGAAGCCAATTAGCTCTTACTGCACTTTTGTCTATAAATGACTCAGTATTATAAGTAAGAAACTTTTCGGCGCGTGCATAATCTTTTTCGGTTAGTTGTGCATTTGCCGAAATAGCAAATAGCAACACTGCCCCTGTGAGTAAGGATCGCTTCATAATTTAGTTAAGTTTATAATTGTGACACCAAAGTAGGTTTAACTATACAACAACCGTAAAAAATTATGTAACAAATAAGTTTATTTTAAATAAAATCTATAAAAAGCGTGTTTTTTGGCTCCATTATTTTAGCAATGCCTAAAAACAGCAGATTTTCTATTATTCTTAAAATGAGGCAATTGATAAAATAACTTATTTTCTCTTATTCAAGATCAAAAAAACAGAAATTAAAAACAGAAAAAAAATACTGCTTTAAATGGGTGTAAATCAAGCTAAAGGGATAAATTTTCAAAAATACTTCATTTTTTTTTCAATCATATTTCGTAAATATCAGTTGTATTTGTACTTTTGCGCCGGAGAGTTGGCAGAGCGGTCGAATGCGGCAGTCTTGAAAACTGTTGACTGTCATAGGTCCGGGGGTTCGAATCCCTCACTCTCCGCCATAAATGCTTTCAGTTTTTACTGGAAGCATTTTCTGTTTTAAGACAAATTCAAGCTTCCTTGGAAATTTGGTGAGAAACAGAAAATGTAGTTTCGAGTGTAACGAGGAACGCATTTATGTCGCCCAATTAAAAAACAAAGGGATCAATTTATTAATCCCTCACTCTTCGTTATAAATATATTTCCTCTTAGGGAACTCAATCTACATCGCTAATCTCAGAGCTATAAAAACTTAGATTATTTTTATTATTAAGTACACGAAGATGCTTAATAGGTAGGTTAAGTCAACATTTGCACGGGAACTTTAAGTGTAATTAAAAGATAAATAGTATATAAAACAACCATTATTGTATCTATAATTACAGCTGTCCCTATTCCAAAATTAAAATAAGGCATACCATATATAAGAATTAATACAATAAAAATACTCTTACTAACACCTGCTAGAATTAGAACAAAACGCTTGATTGTTGAAATAAATGCACCCAAAATTAAAGCAACTCCTATTAATGTTATTAATGCCGCCCAATTTCGAACAACCACATTCGCAAGATCACCACTTATTGTTTCTCCAAAATTAGATCTAAGTAACTTTTCAGGGAAAAACAATCCAACAACCATTGTACAAGTTAAAATGCCGGAAATAAGCATTATCCATTTAAAATTTTTAATAAATAATTTCATTCATTATGATTTTGATTACCCAAAATTACAAATGGAAAAATCGAATGCTGTTTACATAGGTTGATAGATATTATTTATTAAAAAGTTTTCTACGAATCCTACTCAACTGTGTTGGGGTGATTCCAAGATAAGAAGCTACATAATATTGAGGAATTAATTGTTCTAAACCCGGAAAGTCGTGACGAAAAATTTGATAGCGCTTTTCGGCATCTAATAAGACAAGATCAATTTCACGCTGCTCTTTCTGAACAAAAAACTGTTCTGCTAAAATTCTTGCTCCTCTTTCAACATCCGGGTAAATTGTATATAAACTCTGTATACTTGAATAATTAGCCACCCAAATATTACAATCAGTAAGCGCCTGCTGATTTATTTGATTTGGGTTTCCGGTAATGAGCGAAGTATACGCCCCAATAAAACAGGGATTAATGAAAAAGTTCTTGGTGTATTCAGTTGCTGCCTCATTATTTCTATAAAACGCTCGTACAACTCCGCTTTCTAAAAAACCTATTTCCTTGGCCGTTTGCTCATCCGTAACAAAGAAATCTCCTTTTTTCAAAAACCTTGGTGTAAACAATACTGAAAATTTTTCCCAGCTTTCGGGTGAAATAGGGCTCAACTTATTAAGAAATGTTTTTAAATCGACCATCGTTTATTTTCTACTAAATTATAAAACAAAGAAGAATTTAAATTAAATACATAAACCTGTCTATAGTAATAGCTCTGGAAATACAGCTGAGTAAACAAAAAGCAACGATTAATCGTTGCTTTTCAATCAGATTTTTTTTGTTTTTTTACTGTTTGCTCTAATAAGCTGCCGTAAATCTCTTTTTAATAAATTGTTTATGCTCAATTTCATCCGCTATTACAACCGCAACATCTTCTACAGATAAAATACATCTACCTTCTTCGTTAAATACGGGGTTTTCTAACCCTGTTCTATATTTTCCAGTTCTTACGCCTGAAGTTCCTTGATGCATTTCTATTGCGGGACTAAAAAATGTCCAGTCGATAGAGTCTTCTTTTTTAATATCATCTAAAAATTCGGAGGCTGCTGTGGCACCCGCTATAATTTCTTGAGGAAACTCAGGTGTTTCAATTAATTTAGTGGTTTCATTGATAAATAATGAACCTGCACCACCAATAACAATTAATCTGTTTGTGTTTGAAGCTTTAGTTGCTTCTAAAATTGATTTTGAACCTTTTTTAAAATCGTCATAAATATTAGGATTTGTCCAACCTGGATTATAAGCAGAAACAACCACATCATGATTATTTAATATCGATGTTAAGGCCTTTGTGTCAAAAACATCAGCTTCCACAATATTCACTTTATCTGACTGCTCTATTTTACTTTTATCTCGTCCAATAGCAGTGATTGTGAAATTTCTACTAACCAACTCGTTCAAAATGGCTTTACCAACAAATCCGCTGGCACCTATCAATGCAACTTTCATATTATATTATTTTTTAAAATTTAAACTAAATGCTTTTAAAGTTTTTTTCTTTAGAAATGTCTCACTTACTAGTTGTACCTCATTAAATAAGCCATATAACTCGGCATTAATTTGTCGGCCAACCAAACACAATGCATTTGGTGAATTTAACTTATAAGATTGCTTAGTAACAGCGACATAAATATCTTGCAAAGTAATTTCAGTACTCCTTATCTTCACACCACCACTTTTCCCCTCCTTGGTATCAATTAAATTTGCAGTCTTTAATTGTTTTAAGAGCTTTCTAATAGTTACCTGATTAACATTTACACTACCGGATATGTATTCTGAACTCATCCATTCAAATTTTTCTGGATTTAGTTCTAGCAACACCATAATATGCAAAGCAGTTGTAAAATTTAAATTCTGAAACATTTCTAAATATTTTAACTATACAAAGTTGAAGTAAATTAATACTGTAACAAAATTTATTACAGTATATGACTAAATGATTACAAAGTTTACTTATATAGATTCAATTCCTAGATAGATTACGTGTAACGAAACACTTTTCTAAAAGTAGAAAATCGAAAATTTATTTATTCATTAACTTTATTACTTAAAAACTCTCAAAATATCTCTATATTTTATATTTTAGCAGCAAAAACGTATTACAATGAAGTATTTAATAAGATGCCTTGCATTAATTCTTTTAGTAGTGTCTATAAAAGCGCATGCTCAACCTAAAATAAACGGTGTATTAGGTATAGAATTTGGCATTAGTCAATCAAAATTCAAGTCTGAAATCAATGTCAAGAAACCAAAAGAAGTCATTGACAATAAAAAAGGAATGATCGGTGTAAGAAGCATTACTTTTGGAAAATTTAAAGAGGCAGACTTATTTGCTACGTTTGTTAACGATAAATTTGTTGAGGGAATAGTAGAAATAGTACCAGAATCTGATAGTCAATTGGCAAAGCTATACGAAGAAGTTATCCAAGAATTAGAAGATAAATATGGTAAAGGCGAGAGAAGTTTTACAACACCTATTTCCACTTCAGGAAAATCTTGGAGTGAGTTAGCTAAAGATATAAACGACAAAAATGGTTATAGAATAGATTGGCCTAAGATAAAAGAAATTGACTTCTACACCATTTTAGATGAAGATGCTTACATACGAATAATATATCGTCATAGTAAAATGAGTAAATCTGAGCAACAAAAACTAGACACTAAAAACTTAAAGGATTATTAATATGAGATTAAAAACAGTACTTTTTATATTGTTTGCTATTTGCTTTATAAAGTTTTCTTCAGCACAAACAGGTCCTACGGGCGTATATGGAATTCCTTTTGGGGTATCTGATTCCAAAGTTATTTCTGCTATGAAGGACAAAAAGTATACAAAACATGTTAAAACTACCAGCGGTTATCGTCAATTTCAAAAAGTAAATTTTGGAGCATTTCAGGATGTTACAATTGAGTACATCTACACAGATAATAATAAACTATATAAAGCTTACGTTTGGATTTACCCGGAATATGAGCCTGATATTGTTGATCTATACGACGAACTAGTTATTGAATTTTCAAAAAAGTATACGGAAGGCACAGATCTTAGCAAATACAAAGACAATAACAAAAATGTTTCGAGTACACAGCTCCTTAAAGACATAACAGATGGAGAGACGTCTTACGGGCACGTTTGGCGAGATAAAAAAGGTGGCGTACAAGCAGACATAATTGCCGGAAAGCGAATTAGACTTATCTATCTAAATTTCGCATTGGAAGAAGAACAAAACCAAATTTTAAAAAAGAAAAATGCTGCCGACTATTAAGGTAGATAAAAAGCCGGATTCATTGTAAGATTCCGGCTTTTATTTATAAAATGTGATTGTTTATCAAAAACTGTCTCAACATAACAGGTTTCACATCCATTAATAATGTATTTAAACCGACTAATTTTGCCCCCTCAATGTGTTGCGGACTATCGTCTATAAACAAAGTCTCTTCCGGGTTTAAACCTTGTTCGTGAATAACTCTCTCAAATATCTCTCTATTAGGTTTTCTCAACAACATTTGCTGTGAAAAATAAGCCTTTTCAAAATGATCATCATAATTACGAAGATTCCATTTTTCTAAAAGGTATTGCATGATCCACTGATAATGAATTTCGTTGTTATTAGATAATAAAAACAGGCGATATTTAGTTTTAAGTTCTAAGAGCAATTCGTGGATAGAATAATCGGGAATTCCTATTAGCAAACTATTCCATGCATAATCTATTTCCTGATCTGTTAGAGAATTATTACCAGAAATCTCCCTAATACCATCCCTAAACTGATCTGGTGAAATAAATCCTGTTTCAAAATCGTTGAATAAACTATGGTGTGATTTATGTGAAAAAAAGTTTTCAATATCCTTGATACCCAGCTTTGTAAATGACTCTTGGGCACGGTTAAAATCTATCTCAAACAGTACGTTACCATAGTCTAAAATAAGATTTTTTATTTTTTTCATGTTTCTTATTTTTAAAATTCACTGCAAATATGTAAGTTTGCAACCGCAAAACCTAATACGTTTTCGGGGCCTATAGCTCAGTTGGTTAGAGTAGAAGACTCATAATCTTTTGGTCGCTGGTTCGAGCCCAGCTGGGCCCACAAAAAAAAGCTTGTCGAAAGACAGGCTTTTTTTGTTTACGAAAATGATAAGTATAATTCAAATAACTATATAAAATTTAGCAACAATATAAAGATTAATATATCTTATTCAAGCTTTTGAAAATCGCTATATTTCTTATAATATATATAGAAAATTAGGCCAAATTCTGAGCGCTAGCCTAGAATGATGAAATCTAAAGAGCAGTTTAGCACTTATAATATATCCAATAGAAATATAATTATCCCTATTTTTAGCAATAATATAGCAACGTACCAAATAAAAGATTTTGATAATGAAAAACCGGATTGATATACAAGAAACAGACTCAAACGCATACAAAGCTATGTTTGCCTTAGAAGGATACTTACAAAATTCTCAGCTGAGCAAAACACATTTGGAATTGATTAAGATTCGGGCTTCTCAAATAAACGGCTGTGCATTTTGCATTGATATGCATACAACCGATGCTTTAAAAAATGGTGAAACACCACAAAGAATTTTCCTATTAAATGCTTGGAGAGATACAGAACTATTTACAGAAGAAGAACGTACTATATTGGCTATGACAGAAGAAATAACTTTGATAAGCCATCGTGGGTTAACAGACGAAACCTATAAAATGGCCGAAAATTTCTTTGAAGCAACCTATATTATGCAAATTATAATGGCTATAGTGACTATTAATTCTTGGAATAGGATTACAATAAGTACAGGAAAAGTAGTGAAATAGGAAGGTCGACTAGTAATCTATAGAGATACATTCGACTCGCTCTGCTCGCTCAGTATGACGAATTCTGAGCATGTCACCTCGACTGTAGCGCAGCGGAACGGAGAGAACTAAAGAAACTGTAAGCAGAAAGCTAAAAGGAGTAACTATATAATCAAATATACATATTAATCCTTCGTGAGATTGCCTCGTACCTCGCAATGACGGAAACTTCTGGACTATAATTACTATATGAAAACTTCTATGCGTCCTATCAAAATTCCTACTAAAAAACAAAGCAGAATGCTTTCAAATGAGTAATAAAGTTGATAGTCTAAAGTCCGGAAGTCATCGCTCAGTATGACGAATTCTGAACACGTCATCTCGACTGTAGCACAGCGGAACGGAGAGAACTAAAGAAGCTGTAAGCAGAAAGCTAAAAGGAGTAACTATATAATCAAATATACATATTAATCC
>CAZOVM010000001.1:373048-441199 GCA_964583395.1 uncultured Pedobacter sp.
TTCGTGAGATTGCCTCGTACCTCGCAATGACGGAAACTTTTGGACTATAATTACTATAAAAAACTTCTATGCGTCCTATCAAAATTTCTGCTAAAAAACAAAGCAGAATGCTTTCAAATGAGTAATAAAGTGAAAGTCTAAAGTCCGGAAGTCATCGCTCAGTATGACGAAACCCAGAACACGTTATCTCGACTGTAGCCCAGCGGAACGGAGAGATCTTATAAATAAACGTTGTACTCACTTCAGTATAACAAGCTTAAATCACTTTATACGCTCAGTATTAAGATTCGTAAACTCCTTTAAACTTACTCGGGTTCGCTTCCTGCATAATTTTATAGACTGCTTCAAATATATCATCGTTAGATGGCTTTGTGAAATAATCACCATCTGAGCCATACGGTGGTCTGTGTGCTTTGGCCGTTAATGTAGCAGGTTGTGCATCTAAGCTGTAATATCCACGCTGCTCTTCCATAATTTGCTGCAAAATAAAAGCACTTGCACCACCCGGTACATCTTCATCAACAACTAACAATTTATTTGTTTTGCTTAACGACTGTGCGCAAACTTTATCCGTATCAAAAGGCAACAGAGTTTGAGGGTCTACAATCTCTACCGAAATACCATGTTCTGCTAGTTCATTAGCCGTTTCTTCAACCATTCTTAAAGTAGAACCGTAGGCTACTATGGTTATATCAGAACCTTCCCGAACAACTTCTGCTTTTCCCAGAGGAACGGTAAAATCGCCCGGATTTTCAGGTAAACGTTCTTTCAATCTATATCCGTTTAAACACTCCACTACAATTGCCGGCTCATCGCCACGCAATAATGTATTGTACATTCCGGCTGCCTGTGTCATGTTCCTCGGAACACAAACATGCATACCGCGTAAACTGTTTAAAACCATTCCCATTGGCGATCCCGAGTGCCATACACCCTCTAATCTATGCCCACGAGTGCGGATAATTAATGGTGCTTTTTGTCCGCCGTTGGTTCTATATGCCAATGTAGCCAAGTCGTCACTCAAGATATTAATTGCAAATAGCAAATAATCTAAATATTGAATCTCAGCAATAGGCCTTAAACCACGCATGGCTAAACCAATACCCTGACCTGCAATAGTCATTTCGCGGATACCTGTATCGGTAATCCTTATTTTTCCGAACTTCTCCTGCAAGCCAGCAAACCCTTGATTTACATCACCAATACTCCCTAAATCTTCGCCAAAGGCTACAATTCTAGCATCTCTGCTAAAGTTTGCATCAAAACATGCGTTTAATACTTCCCTTCCATCAACCATTGTTGGGTTATCTCCAAAAACTGGATTAACCACATCAATTAATAACGGACTTTCTGCTGTTTCTGAAAACAGTTTTGCATTATATCTTTCGTGATTGGCACTTGCTTGCGCATTGTACCAATTAATTAACTCCATTTTGGCTTGCGATTGTACTCCTATCGCTTTACGTAAGGCCGATCTAACGGCACTGTAAACTTCTTTTCTTTGTGCATCGGCAGATTTAGCCAGCTGATCTGCCAATTGATTTACAACAGCAACATCATTACCTAAGCTTCTTATCAATTCTACTGCTTTATTTTTCTCAGCAGTAATATCATCTATAAATGCAGTCCAAGCTGCTTTTTGCGCATCACGAACATATTTACGCGCAGTTTCTTCTAATTCGTTTAATTCATCTTCTGTAATTAAAGCAGTGTTGAGCATCCATTTGCGCATCTGTGTAATACAGTCGTATTCTACTTCCCACTCTAAACGCTCTTTTTTCTTATAACGCTCGTGCGAACCAGAAGTTGAGTGACCTTGTGGTTGCGTTAGCTCCGTAACGTGAATTAAAACAGGTACATGCTCTTCACGGCAAACTTTAATGGCCTTTTCGTAAACTTCGCACAATGCGGGATAGTCCCATCCTTTTACTTTAAAGATTTCATATCCAGCTAAGTCATCTCTCTGAAATCCTTTTAAAATTTCAGAAATATCTTCTTTAGTGGTTTGATACTCGGCCGGAACAGAAATTCCATATGCATCATCCCATACCGAAACGGCCATCGGAATTTGCAATACACCCGCAGCATTAATTGCTTCAAAAAATACCCCTTCAGAGGTAGAAGCATTACCTATGGTTCCAAAAGCAACTTCGTTTCCATTTATAGAAAACTGATCTAAAAAGCTTAAATCTTTGTTTTCACGATATAATTTAGAGGCATAAGCAAGTCCAACTAAACGGGCCATTTGTCCGCCAGTTGGCGAAATATCTGCCGAGCTATTCTTAATTTCTGTTAAATTTTTCCAACTACCATCTTCATTTAATGTGCGTGTAGCAAAGTGCCCGTTCATTTGGCGTCCGCCTGATGCGGGTTCTGCCTCAATACTAGGATGCGCATACAACTGTGCAAAAAACTCCTGAATGGTAATCATGCCTGTTGCAAAAGCAAAAGTCTGATCTCTGTAATACCCCGAACGCCAATCGCCATTCTTAAAAGCTTTGGCCATTGCAATCTGCGGAATCTCTTTACCATCACCAAAAATACCAAACTTCGCCTTGCCTGTAAGTACTTCTTTTCTACCTAATAAACTAGCTTGTCTACTTTCGTAAGCTAACTTATAATCGGCAATAACAATACTTTTAAAGTCTTCAAAGCTAATTTCTGAAGCAATTGATTGATGTGTATATTGAGAATTTTGATTAGTCATAAGCGGATATTTTCTTGCTGCAAAGATACTATTTTTCTATTTTACATGTTTAAAAATGACAAATCTATAATGTGGAACACTTTTTGATTAAGTATAAATATGTTAAATTTGCTTAGGAGAAACAGAATTTTAAGATTAAGACATTCACCTTTGTAATGAATTAAATACTTATAAATTACTTTATTTTAAACAACCTATAAACTCAACACACCATAAAAAATGAAAAAACTAATTCTACTATTTACTTTATTTTCTGCTGTTACATTTACTGTTAATGCTCAAAAGCCATCTGAGTTTAAATTTACTGCCGAGTCTCATAATTTTGGAAAAATAGCTAAAAGCAAACCTGTTACGGTTGTTTATAGATTTACCAACGTGGGCGATTCGCCATTAATTATCTCCAATGCACAAGCAGATTGTGGGTGTACCACACCGGTTTTATCTCCTGCAATGGGCACTCCTATTAAAAAAGGTGAATCGGGCACAGTAAAAGTAACTTATGATGCTGCTAGCGTTGGTCCATTTACTAAAAATGTAACCTTAACATCTAATACAAAAGATAAAGTGAAAGTACTTACATTAAAAGGTGAAGTATTAAATTAGAAATAAAAAGATAATTAAAACGTTATAAGTTTAGAATCATACCTGAATTATAATTCGCCAAATTAAAAATTGGCATTTAAACACAAATGAATATAAAATTTAAACGAATGAAAAAGATTATAACATTTTGTATCTGCCTTTTGGCTTTTACAACTATAGCAACAGCTCAATCTAAACCTGCAGAGTTTAAGTTTGAGAAAGAAACACATGATTTTGGCAAGCTAACAATTGGCACACCTGCTACGTTCGAATTTAAGTTTACCAATATTGGTGACGATGCTTTAACTATTACAAAAGCAGAAACCACAAGTGGAACAGTAGCTACATTTACACAAACGGCTATTGCTAAAGGCGAAACAGGAATTATAAAGGTAACTTTCAGTCCAACGGGCGAGCCTATGCCTTTTAGCAAAACCATTAAAATTGCTTCTAACTCTAAAACGCCTACAAAAGTATTATACATAAAAGGCGAAACCGTAAAATAACGAGTGCAGGTAACGTTCCTGTAAAAATTCTTAATAAAACCCCGATTAATAGTCGGGGTTTTTTATTTTTGTACATGCCAAAAATATCAGACAAGGGCTTTCAAATGCCAGCATCGCCCATTCGGAAACTAACTCCGTTTGCAGACAAAGCGAAAAAAGAAGGTAAAAAAGTTTACCATTTAAATATCGGCCAACCGGATATAGAAACTCCGGAAGGCATGTTAAACGCTATTAAAAACATAGATTTCAATGTTTGGGCATATACCCCATCAGAAGGAACATTAGAATACAGAACCAAATTAGCCGAATATTATAACAAATTAGGTTATGGTATCACCCCTGCCGATATATTAGTAACCGTAGGCGGTTCTGAAGCCATTACCATTGCTATGCAGACTTGTATAAACGAAGGCGATGAAATTATTATCCCGGAACCGTTTTATGCCAACTACAATGGCTTTGCTTGTATGAGTAATGTAGTTGTAAAACCCATCTTATCGCACATAGAAAATGGGTTTGCCTTACCATCGGTAGATGCTTTTGAAGCGTTAATTACCGATAAAACAAAAGCTATTATTATCTGTAATCCTAACAATCCTACAGGGTACTTGTATTCTCAGGAAGAGTTAGATGCTTTAAAAGCGCTGTGCTTAAAATACGATTTGTTCTTATTCTCAGATGAGGCTTACCGCGAATTCTGCTACGATGGCAGAAAGTTTATCTCACCCATGCACTTAAGCGGATTAGACAATCATGTAGTGGTAATGGATACCGTATCTAAGCGTTACAGCGCTTGTGGTGCCAGATTAGGCTGCTTAATTACCAAAAACAAAGAAGTAATACAATCTGGTTTAAAATTTGCTCAGGCAAGATTAAGTCCGGGTATGGTAGAGCAAATCGCCGGAGCAGCAGCAGTAGACACCCCAGATGCATACTTTACAGCAGTAAACGAAGAATATACCAGCCGCAGAAATACTTTGGTAAACAGATTAAATGCTATGGAAGGTGTATTTTGCCCGAACCCGGGTGGTGCATTCTATGTAGTGGCTAAATTGCCGATCGATAACTCTGATGCTTTCTGTCAGTGGATGTTGGAATCGTTTACTCACAACGGATCGACTGTTATGATGGCTCCTGCTACAGGCTTCTACTCTACCCCAGGCAGCGGAACACAAGAAGTTCGTATGGCTTATGTGTTAAATAATACCGACTTAAACAATGCGATGGATTGCTTGGAGAATGCTCTGAAAGCGTATCTGGGTAGAGTGAAAAGCTGAAAGCTATAAAGCTAAAAGCGGAAAGGATAAAGGGGAAAGGATAAAGGGAAAAGGATAAAGGGGAAAAGCTAAATACATAGATTCACTATTCTGACCCCCAAGCGGAGAAATCTAATGGTAACACTAGATCTCTCCGCTCACTATGTTCTACACGAATACTGTCTTTCCGGAGGACCAGCGAAGCGGCCAATGAATCTCAGAGAATAAAACTCTAACTATCCGTCCAAAAAGAATAAACACACTGTTTTATTCTAAACTAGAATTATTATTTACTTGTCGTTATCTAAAAATTGCTTCGTTCTTCACAATGACGAAGTAAATGACAGATCTCTTACTTATTTCTTTCATAACGCCAAAAACATTCTTTCAAAATTTCTAGTTTACTATCTTTAAGCAATTGTAATCTTTAAAAAACGTAATAAGTCTATGTCGTCTATAAAAACATTTGTCTTTTCTTTTCTTATTCTAGTTTACATATTACCTTGTTCTGCTCAGCGTAATAACTCTATTAAAGCAGACAGTATTTCTATCAATGAGGCTGTATTACTTAGAGAGCAACAACAAACAAGAATAGACTCTCTTGTTAAAATTCAATTGCAACAAGAGCTAGCTAATGTTACCGGAAATGCTCAAAAAACTAAAGAGTTAGAAGATCAACTGAAAGAAATTGCCAGAACTGATTCTTTAAGACACATTGCTCAACTACAAAAAATAAGAGCGTTAAAGAAAGATGCGGTCGGTTACCCGGTAGTGCTTAATAACGATACACTTTTTAATATTTACACACGTACGGGTTCTTTTAACGCCAGAGATCGGGCCAGAGCCATCTCCAACAAGGTCGAAAAGCTTTATAAAGATCCTTTCTATAGACAAGACTCTCTTGTAATTGCAGAAAATGAAGACAGCTACGATTTAATTTACAACAATACAGAGGTTATTGTAAGTATTGGCAACCTGGATGGACTCTGGTTTGATAAAGAAAATGCTCAATTAGCGCAAGAATATTTAAATATTATAAAACAACATATCAGCAAACAACGCGACGCTCATAGCTTAACCAATCTTATCAAACGAATAGGCTGGGCATCATTAATTATACTGCTTCTAGTTATCATTGTATCTGTAATAAACAGAGCATTTAAAAGTATTGCTCGTTTTCTTTCTAAAAACAAAGAAAAATACCTCCATATACTTAAACTAAGAAAAATTAAAATTATTACAGCCGATCATTTAGAAACGGCCTTACTGAAATTAAGTGCGGTTGTAAAGATTTTACTCATATTACTGATTATATCGCTGTCGTTACCCTGGTTGTTCAGTATTTTTCCGGAAACGGAGGATTTAACAGGTACACTTTTAAATATGGTTCTCGACCCATTAAGAGCAGCCGGAATTGCTACCGTAAACTACCTGCCAGATTTGTTTAAAATCATTGTAATTTGTTTAATCTTTAGATATCTGTTAAAAGGAATTAAGTATATATTTCAAGAAATAAAAAGAGGTAATCTGCAATTCAGAGGTTTTCATGCGGAATGGGCTATTCCCACCTTCAATGTTCTTAAAATTCTACTATATGCCTTTATGTTGATCCTTATATTTCCTTTTTTACCGGGAGCCAGTTCACCGGCTTTTCAAGGCGTATCGGTATTTCTGGGAATCCTCATCTCTTTGGGTTCATCAAGTGCTATTGGCAATATTGTAGCCGGACTGGTTATCACTTATATGCGCCCTTTTCGTGTAGGAGATCGGGTAAAAATAGGAGAAGTGGTGGGCGATGTAATGGAAAAATCTATGTTAGTAACCCGTATAAAAACTATAAAAAATGAAGATATTACTGTACCTAACTCTATGGTTCTTTCTAGTTCTACCGTAAATTACTCCAGCAATACCAAGAATCAGAAGCAGGGACTTATTATTCATTATATTGTTACGCTGGGTTATGACGTACCTTGGCAAAAAGTATATGGCTTGTTAATAGAAGCTGCTTTAAAGACAGAGCATATACAAGCAGAGCCAAAACCATTTGTACTTCAAACAAGCTTAGATGATTTTTTTGTTTCCTATCAAATTAACGCCTATACATTGGAAGCCAACAAACAGGCTTTAATTTACAGTAAGCTGCTAGAAAATATCCAGGATGTGTTAGGAGCAGCTGGTATTGAAATTATGTCGCCAAGCTACCATGTTGTAAAAGATGGAGGCAAAGAAAAGTAATGATTTGAAAAAAGTAGCTTTAATAAGTTATTCGGATATGGCTCTTTTTTTCTCCTCTTCTCCTTTTACTTCTACATTACAGTAAATCCAGATTTTTGAAGTATATTTGTATATAATATAACGGGGCCGTTCTGGATTTGACGGGGTGGCGTTGGTTATATAAGCATGCAGTGCGTTGTACGGAGAGCACTTAAAGTGAACGTTCACATTTTAACTGGCGAAAATAATTACGCCATGGCTGCCTAATTTAGAATTAGCATAGTCCATTGTCTCTCTAACTGCCGCATCGTTAGGTTAGATTAAGAGGCATCATAATAACGAAGCTGGCTTGTATCGGGTACGAGATATAGGCGAGATAAAGTACCTAAGGTTTTGGATAAGGTCGGTTTTCAGCCCGTTCAAAGCCCTACAAGCAATTGAAAAATAAGCATGTAGAAAGTATAATTTTTCTCACAACCGGACAAGGGTTCGAACCCCTTCGGCTCCACAAAAACAAAAAGCTACTTGAGAAGGTAGCTTTTTGTTTGTTTTTCCACATTTTTCTAGTGATAGTTTACATTCCTCTCTTTTTAATGCCATTAACGTTATACCGAACCAATGCGACAAGTAGAATTTAGGTTTTGTTCTTCTTTATGTACACTTCACTTTTCGCTTTTTACTTCTAGTTTCTCCTCTTCATAAAAAAAACTTGCAGGATACTAAAAAATAATTTTACTTTGTAATTCAAAGTACTTTAATTAAAAACTCATGAACTTTGCATCTAAACTAGACGAATTGCATCTTAAAGCACGTTCTTACAAATGGCTATATTATTTCTATGTGTTTTTACGTATATTTTTAGCATATAGCTTTATTGTATCAGGTCTGGTAAAAATTATGGGTGAACGATTTGCTGCTGGCTTATCTGCTAATCACCCGATGGGTCAGTATTTAACTGCCCTACACAATACCGGCTTTTATTATACATTTATTGGTATAACTCAAGTATTAGCCTCGATTTTATTATTAATACCCCGCACGGTAACGTTAGGCGCTTTATTGTATTTTCCTATCATTGTTAATATTTTCTTACTCTCTTACGCTGTACGTTTCGAAGGTTCTTCTTTTACATCTCCTTTAATGGTATGTGCGTGCTTATTTCTTATTTGCTGGAATTATGATAAAATAAAATTTATTCTCCCTTTATCGGCCGCTACTACACAAAACAACAACCCAATCCCAAAGCCTACCTCTAAAAGGTTTCCTTTTTTATTCTTTATGGGCGTTGCAACAGTTATTGCTATTGTGATTTTATTTGTGCGCTTTGGCTGGGATGTAGTACCTAGAAATAGTTTTAAAGATTGCAACAGTCAATTTGAAGATACCAATCGCACTACTGCTGGAGCTATTTTTTGCGATTGTATTCACAATCAGGGCTTACCTTTAGATTCGGCAATAAGAATTTATAAAACACAGCCTAATGATTAATCTATTATTGTAAATATTTTTTTCATATTGTTCAAGAAAAATTATCTCCTTAGTACCCGTAATAACAAAAGTCCACCCAATAATACAGAAATACACAAAGCTGTTATACCAAGCTCCGTGCTCCCTTTTAACCAGAATAAAGCTGAAGCCAGAACATGGGCGCATAATATTAAAGCTATTATTAAATTAATAACGCTCTTCTTAATCAAGCGTTCCAATTTATCGAACTGATTGGATTGAGTAGTTACCGTAAATCGACTTTCATCAAACTTGCTTACCAATGAGCGCAACGCACTAGGTACTTCTTCGAGGTCGTCTAGCCAATCGGCTGCCCTTTCTATACCCTGTTGAGTAAGTGCCTCCGGGCTAAGTTTACGTTTAATCAGTTTGCGCACAAAGGGCTTTAAACTTTGTACTACATCCATATCTGGGTTGAGTTTACGTCCCACACCATCCAACAATGTTACCCCCTTAAATAGTAAATAGAAATAATTAGGCATCACCAAGCGGTTGTTTTTCAGCACCTCTTTCATCATATCCATTACCTTAGGTACGCTGATATCTTTTAATGAGGCATTGTGTACGTAATGCAAAATCTCGTACACCTCTTTTTCTAATTGCTGTTCATCCGGAATTTTATAATAAACCGACAATTTCTTTAGCATACGCACAACTTTACTGGCTTTCTTAGTCATAAAGCCCATTATCAGCTGCTCAAACAAAGGTTTATCGAGGTCCGAAATTTTACCGACTGATCCAAAATCTATAAATACCAACTGCTTTTTGGATGTAACCAATAAATTTCCGGCATGCGGATCGGCATGAAAAAAACCATAATCTATTACTTGCGACAAAAACAGATTAAAACCTCTTTCGGCAATTATTTTCGGGTCAATATCTGAAGCTTGCAATGCCGCTATATCCGTAACCTTCATCCCATCTACATATTCCATAGTGAGCACCCTGTCTGAGCAAAATGCTTCGTATACATTGGGTACATAGGTTTTCTTTACTTTCGGAAAATTTTTCTTAAACTGAAGAATATTCTCTTTTTCATTCAACAAAGACAACTCTTCCATCAGCGACTGCTCAAATGCCAATAACGCATATTTTAAGTTAAGCTGCTCAGCATAATCTGTATAAGTATCTATAATGCTGACTAAATCTTTTAAAATTAACAGGTCATCTGCAATAACTTTATCTATATCCGGTCGCTTTACCTTAATAATTACAGGCTCACCATTTTTCATAGTAGCCTTATAAACCTGGGCAATAGAAGCTGCAGCAATAGGCTGATGCGGAATATTCTCAAAAAAATTATCTACTTCTGCTCCAAATTCTTCTATCAGCAAGGATCTGACATCTAAATCTACGGTAAGCACATTATCTTGCAAAAGTTGCAATTGCGTGATAAAATCGGCCGGCAATAAATCGTCACGATCACTAAAAGATTGCCCCAATTTCACGAAAGTAGGGCCTAAATCTTCCAGCGATTTACGTACACGCTCGTAAAACGATAATTGAACTGAATTACCTTCTGCATCTACCCCCGTATCCGTTTTTACATTTAAGCGCGATAATACATCCTGAAAACCGTATTTACTCAGCACTTTTATTAATCGTGCCGATCGTTTTATTTTTCGTTGTTGATTTTCAAACATATATGAAGATAAGGAAAATTAAGGTGAGGGCAAAGGTGAAAGGAGGAAAGCTTAAAGCTGTAAGCTTTGAGCTTTAAAATAGTTCAAAGAATGCATCCACTGTAATCCTCGAGGATAGAAGGATCCTGTCCACCGTCATCCCGGAGGTCTAGCGTAGCGACCGAAGGATCTCGTCTACCTCCCTGCTAAGCAAGGCTTGCCCCCGCTCTGCGCCGCAGATTGTTTCTTAGGAATTACCGTCATTGCGAGGCACTAAGCAATCTTAAAAAGAAGGTTATGTGTGATTTCTATTGTATAATTACCTCCTTTTGAATTTTCGCTTATAGCTTATAGCTCCAAAAGATTTCTCTATTCTTCTGTGTATCTAGTCGAAACGACGCTTAATTACTATTTACTTACCAATACAAAACTTGGTAAAAATATTCTCCAGTAAATCATCAGTCGTAACTTCGCCAGTAATTTCGCCCAGGTAATGCAGGGCTTGCTTAATGTCCATCGAGATAAAATCGGAGGTTACCTCAGTGGTTAAGTGGTTTAATACTTTAGAAAGGGCTTCTTCCGTATGGCGTAGGGCTTCTACATGGCGGATATTAGTTACCAGCGTTTCGTTGGTGTCTAGGTTTTTGAAACGTACGGTTTCTAATAAAATGTCTTTTAAGGCAGCAATACCTTCATCGTTTTTGGCAGAAATAAAATGGGCTTGTAAGCTAGATAAGCTTTCACGCTGCTCAGTTGTTAATGTATCTGCCTTATTTACCAGCAGTACAAAAGGCACTTCCTGATTTTCTAACCCCTTCACCTGCTCGTGTATATCTGCAAGAGGCTGTACCGGATCTACCATATAAATAATTAATCGTGCCTGCTTCATTTTCTCTAAGGTGCGCTCCACTCCTTTTGCCTCAATAATATCGGCCGTTTGGCGAATCCCTGCAGTATCTATAAAGCGAAAAGCGACGCCACCAATGTTTAGCTCGTCTTCTATAGTGTCGCGCGTGGTGCCCGCTATATCAGAAACAATAGCCCGCTCCTCATTTAAAAGGGTATTGAGTAAGGTAGATTTACCTACATTCGGTTTACCAGCAATAACTACGGGTACTCCGTTTTTAAGTACATTTCCCAGCTCGAAAGAGGCAATGAGCTTATTTAATACTGCGTTAATTTTTAAGATTAAGTTTTTTAATTGCTCACGATTGGCAAATTCGACATCCTCCTCGGCAAAATCTAACTCCAACTCAATCATAGAAGCAAAATGGATTAACTCACCACGTAAGTGCTGTAGCTCGTTGGCAAAACCACCCCGCATTTGCTGCATGGCCACATCGTGCGATGCTTGAGAGTTAGAGGCAATTAAATCGGCCACCGCCTCTGCCTGACTTAAATCAAACGCTCCATTTAAAAAAGCCCTTAATGTGAATTCGCCCGGCTTAGCAGCACGTGCGCCCAGCTTTATAAATAACCTTATAATTTCCTGAATAATGTATTGCGAACCATGACAAGAAATCTCGACCACATTTTCTTTGGTGTACGACTTAGGTGCAACAAATAATCCGATAACTACTTCATCTAAAATCTGCTCACCATCTTTAATTAAACCAAAATGTAAGGTATGTGAAGGCTGTTCCGTTAAATTTTTTCCGGCAAACGCCTGATTGGCGATAACAATTGCATCGGGTCCCGACAATCTGATTACACCTATAGCACCCGACCCCTGGGGTGTAGATAAAGCAACAATGGTTTCTGAATTTAACATCTCTGTAAAATTACGGATAAATGCGCAAATGCGGATGCTATTTAACTCAAAGGTGTTATTCAAAGAAAAAAATCTCGGTAAATTATAATTTACAAAAACTATATTAGTAAATTGCTGTTATTGAGCCATAATTACAACCTATTTATGAAAGATATGCCTATAACCGTAAAAAGATCCATAGAACTACTGGGGCTTTGTTTGCTTGTGATGATTATTGTAGTGGGACAAAACATTATCATGCCCGTATTAATGGCATTTTTTATTGCCGTAATGTTGCTGCCGGTATTCCGTTTTCTGAGAAGAAAAAAATTCCCGGAAGTAGTGGCTATCATACTACCTCTACTATTTGTATTTACCTTTATTGGTTTAATAGGATGGTTTTTTTCTGTACAAATTGGCAATTTAATATCTGACTTCCCACAGATCAAGAAAAACGTAAACCTGCATTTAGAAAGTTTAAGTGCGTGGGTTAGCAACATCAGCCATTATTCTACCAAAGAGCAGATAGATTTTATTACAAAGAAGAGCGATGATTTACTGGCAATGGGTAGTGCTGCAGCAGCAGGCGCTATGAAAGGAATTACTAACTCATTTGTATTTCTGGGGTTATTACCTATTTACATCTATTTAATGCTTTTTTATAAAGACATTTTATTGCGCTTCATTTTTATGTGGTTTAAGCCCGATACACACCCGCAGGTAAAAGAAGCTATTTACGAAACCGAATCGATGGTTAAAAACTATCTGGTGGGTTTGTTAATCCAGATCATTTACATGACCATCTTATTAGGTGGTACATTGTATTTTTTCGGCATTAAACACGCATTATTAATCGGTGTAATTTTTGCCTTATTAAACTTAATACCTTACGTAGGTGCCTTATTGGGAAATATTATTGGAGTGCTTTTAACCCTCACTTCTACGCAAGACGGATGGCAGGTTTTAACTGTTTTACTGGTTATTGCTGTGGTTCAGTTTTTAGACAATAACATTTTAATGCCTAGAATTGTAGGTTCTAAAGTAAAAATTAATGCATTAATGGCTATTCTGGGGGTATTTATCGGTGGAAGTGTAGCCGGAATTTCAGGAATGTTTTTATCAATCCCGATTATTGCAACCCTGAAAATCATTTTTGACCGCTCCGTTATATTCAAACAATGGGGTGCGTTGCTGGGTGACGAGCGTCCGGCACTAAGCCCGATGAGCTTTCCTGCTTTCAGAAAAAAGAAACCAGTAAATACCAAGGAAGGAACGCTGAAAGAGAAAAACTAGCTTTTATACAACTCACACAAAAATTTGTGAGCGAATAATCATTTATGCTTATGATGTAAAAGCGTAATTTAATTGTCTTGTGTTCTCTATAAAATTTATAAGAATTGAAGTGTTTAACTTCTTACAAAAAGGATATATAAATATTAGTTGCGTTACCAATAAGATACGCAACTAATATTTTAGAAACTATCTGTAACGTACTTGCTGCTGTTTATCAATCATTCCTAATTGATCTTTCATTTGCTTAATCTGATCGGCAAGCAATTTACTTTTATCAGCTTTTTTAGCTTCAGCTAAGTATTGTTGTGCTTCTCTTTTATTTCTCTTAGCAATAGAAATACCTGCTAAACTTAATTTAGCCAATGCAGTATTATGATCCATATGCATACCTAAAGCCAATGATTTTTTGAAATATTTTTCACTCTGCATAGGTGCACGTCTCGATTCTATTAAACCTAATAAAAGATTATAATAACCATGCTGTACACGAATTAACTCGCGTTCATAATTTTTAATACGCTTTAAAAACACTTCTGCTTTCGGCATATTATCTTTGCGCAAAAACCATTGCGCAATAAGCATGTTTTCATTATAAAAGAAAGTAACAAGTACTATAATTCCTACAAAAAACAAAGGAATTCCCCAACCCCAATACCCAAAAATCATTAAAGTGATTGAACCACCCATCATAGCCAGGGCAAGTATTAAGCGTAAAATATTTGGCATCTAAATTGTATTTAATAAATCGCAAATATCGGTTTTTTTGAGCATATTATTAAATTGATTTTTATTTCGATGCCATAAATTATTTATTTACAATGATTATTATTTAAATTGCATAAAATTTATTACCCCTAAATGAAAAAAGTACTTTTCTTAGTTTTTATGGCATTGTCCATAACTGTAAGCGCACAGGAGTTCAACAAACATGTAATGGACGAAACGCGCCAAAAAGAAATATTGGTAAACAGCTGTACCAGAGAAGGCTTAACTAGCTTTCCTGAATTTAAAACAAGTTACGATGCAAACTATGTGAATTATAAAGCAGACAGTTTGGCCATAAATTCTTTAAAATCTACCATTCAGGATTATAATTTAACAGTTGTATTGGGCACTTGGTGTGGCGACAGTAAATTACATGTTCCTAATCTCTTCAAAATTTTAGATTTAGCTGATTTTAAATCAGAAAACGTGCACATTATTGCTGTAAATGGCTTAAAAAAAGTTGAGAATGAATCTTTAGAAGGGCTAAATATTACGAGAGTTCCTACAATAATTGTACGCAATAAAGAAGGTGTAGAAGTGGGCAGGATAACTGAAAGACCTACTGTAAATATAGAATCTGATTTATTAGCAATAATAACACCCAAAAATTAATGGTGTTAGAACAAAGTTGGAAAGAGGTTTTGCAAGAAGAATTTAGCAAAACCTACTTCCATACATTGCAAGAAGCACTAAGAACAGAAGCTCAGAGTGCTGTAATTTACCCCCCTCAAAAAGACCTATATCAGGCACTTGAAATCACACCTTTTAACAAAGTTAAAGTTGTAATTATTGGACAAGACCCCTACCATGGAGCAAACCAGGCACACGGATTAGCCTTCTCTGTTAAAAAAGGAAATCCGGTTCCTCCTTCTTTAAAAAACATCTATAAAGAGCTATCTAAAGACATTGACGGATTTAAAATTCCGAACCATGGCGAATTAACTTATTGGGCTACTCAAGGTGTGTTGCTGTTAAATACCACCCTCACTGTAAGCGCAGGCAAACCAGCTTCTCATCAAAAATATGGATGGGAAAATTTCACAGATGAGATAATCCTTCAACTTTCCCTAAAAAAGAGCCGAATAATCTTTTTATTATGGGGTAAGCATGCGCATGCTAAAGCCAAATTAATAGATCAGGAAAAACATCATATATTATACGCTCCTCACCCATCTCCCTTCTCGGCATATACCGGATTTTTTGGATGTAAACACTTTTCTAAAACGAATGAGTTATTGAAACAAGAAAACTTAAGTGCTATAGACTGGCAAATACCTATTGATAATAATTTAGAGTTATTTTAATATTCTAAAGGAATGGTAACTTCCTTTTTATTAGTACTCATAATCATCATTGTTTGAAACGTTTTAACAACAGAAATCTTAGATATCTTATCCATAATTAAACGCTCGTAAGCTTTAATATCGTTAACATATACTTTCAACAAGAAATCTGCCTGACCAGTAACATGATGGCATTCCGTAATTTCCCGAATGCTGTTTATTTCATCTAAGAAAATCTGAATGGTGTTATTCTTATGAAAATCTAATTGTACCTGAATAAAGGTTTTTATACCTAAACCTAACTTTTCTTCATCTACAAGCGCATGATAACTTTTTATATATCCGGTCATTTCCAATTTACGAACACGCTCTAAAGTTGGAGCTGGAGATAAACCAATTTCTTGTGAAAGTAGCAAGTTGGTAATTCTACCGTTCTCTTGTAAATGCTTTAAAATTTTTAAGTCGGTTTTATCCAAGTCTGTTGCCATCGGTAATTATTTATACAAATGTAATTATATGTTTGAGGAAAGAAACAAAATCAAATTTTATTTATGCTCAAACTCATCTAAAACACAACATAATTCATGGTTGATATACCAGAATTAACTGCATATTATACGAAATATGAATACAACCGCTTATCTTTACACTACTCTATGAAGAACGAAGTACATATAAAAAATAAACGCGCTTATTTCGATTACCATATTTCTGACACCTATATAGCCGGAATTGCTTTATTAGGAACTGAAATTAAAGCTATTAGACAAGGAAAAGCAAATATGACCGACGCTTTTTGTATGTTCATCGGTGAAATTTTATATATAAGAAATCTTCATGTTTCTGAATACAGCCATAGCTCTTTTTATCACCACGATATAAAAAGAGATCGAGCTTTATTATTAAAAAAGCGAGAACTAAAAAAAATTAGGGTAAAGGGAGAAGAAAAAGGGTTCAGCATAGTGCCTTTACGTATTTTCATTAACGATAGAGGTTTCGCAAAACTAGAAATCGGAATTGGGCAGGGTAAAAAAGAGTTCGATAAGCGAGATAGCATTAAAGAACGTGAATCGAAAAGAGAACTAGACAGAGTAATGAAAAAAGCTTAATTAAACTACCAGGCCTGATCGCCCACCAATGGCACAAACCTAAAAGTATCTAATACAATTTTTTCAAATTCATTTTCCGCTACACGAATAACGGTTATCATTTTTTGTTCTTTCTCATCCCCTACCGGAATCACCAAAATTCCGCCAATACGCAATTGCCTTAAAAGTGTATCCGGTACCATGGGCGCCCCGGCAGTAACTATAATTTTATGAAAAGGTGCGTTTTCTACACTCCCACGCGAACCGTCGCCAAGAATAAAATTTGCCTTATAACCCATACCCGAAAGTACTTTTACAGTTCTATGGTATAAATTCTCTTGCCTTTCTATCGTAACCACCTTTGCCCCTAATTCTAACAAGACACATGTCTGATAGCCCGAACCTGTACCAATTTCCAGCACTTTATCCCCCTTTTTTATGTGTAATAGCTCTGTTTGGTAAGCAACGGTATAAGGCTGAGAAATGGTTTGTCCATCCCCAATGGGGAAAGCAATATCTTTGTATGCTTGGTTCCAAAAAGTTTCATCAAAAAAGAAATGTCTGGGCACTTTACCAATAGCAGTTAGCACTTTTTCATCTTCAATCCCTCTATTCCTCAATAAAGAAACCAGCTTTTTTCGAGCTCCCTGCTCTCTATAATTATCTATAAATTTATACGCCACGGTTCAACAAAAATAGGCGTAATTATATATTAATGCAATAAAATAGCGGGTTATATTATCAAGATCTTAATAAAAAGGAATAGAGAATGCTGATTACGCAATGTTCAGATTTTATATCCAAACCCTAACTATTTTATATACTTTTACTTATAATCTATAAGAACAAGATGTTAAAAAAAATAATTTCAAGTATTTTCAGTATCCTATTTTGTTATACAACGTTTGCACAAACAAGTACCGATAACAATTATGCGGTAGGCCTCAGAGCATATTCTTTTGCACAAACAACAAAGCTATTAAACCAATTTAATTCGCAAGAATATCGCTCTCAATATGTAAACGGTGTTTTTATTAAAATTTTGGACAACCAGATTAATTATAGGTTTACGGGAACTTATTATTCAGAGCCTTATCAATTCAAGAACCAGTGTACTACCTGCCAGGAAGGCAAGGGGGATCTTGTAGATTATTCTTTTAAAATAGGATTTGAGAAAAACATATCTTATACCAGAATACAGCCCTACTTTGGCGTAGACGTAGGTTACAGAGCCAGTATTTTTAATGGGGTAATATCAGACATCAGCTCTAATAATACACCTTTATACTCGGTAGAAAGCACAAAAAATGGGATTACCTTCGCTCCAATTTTTGGAATAAAATTAAACCTGACATCTAATTTATTGCTTTACACCGAAGGTAATTTAGATTTCTATTATGCTTACGAACGTAGAGAAACTGTAAATCAATCGGCCGGAAGCCCTACCGTTTTAAATAAATTCACCCGAATGGAATACTTACTGAATCCCATTTCGGCAGGAATTCAGTTTAACTTTGGCTCAAGAAACTAATATGGATCTATATCCAATTGTATCTTAATACTTCGAAATTGCTTTTCTGACTGGAAATCCTGAATGGTATTACTCAAGATTTCTTTTACAGTACTAATAGATATCTCTTTACCAATCTTGAGGGTTATTTGTTCAATAAAATAAGATCTGATTCTGGCTATTAAAGGTTGTTCTGGACCTAATACGATTGTTCCCAATTGCTGCCTTAGCCTATCGGCAAAGTTCGCCGCTGCATAATGGAGCAACTGTACATCTTTAGACTTCACATCTATGCTTATTAATCTAGAAAATGGCGGATAATTGAAAGCCCGACGCTCTTGAAGTTCGTCATTATACATACCTAAATAATCGTTCTCAATAACCTGTTTAATAATCCGATGTTTGGCATCGTACGCCTGTATAACTACAGTTCCCTGCGCATCTCTGCGTCCGGCCCTGCCCGAAACTTGGGTAAGTAACTGGAAACTTCTTTCAAAAGCTCTAAAATCAGGGAAATTCAACAATGCATCTGCATTAATTACGCCTATTAAAGCTACATTATCAAAATCAAGTCCTTTGGCCACCATTTGGGTACCAATCAAAACATCCGTCTTTTTCTCCTGAAATGAATTGATAATTTGCAGCATTCCATTACGTGTTCGGGTACTGTCTAAATCTAACCGGTCTATTCTAATTCCCGGAAATATAAGTTCTAATTCTTCTTCTATACGTTCGGTGCCAAACCCTTTTTGAAGCATATTCGTTGAACCACATGCAGGACATGACTTTAAAACACTTTGGTTATAGCCACAATAATGGCAATGTAATTTACCTGTAGCCTTATGATAGGTTAAACTCACATCGCATTGAACACATTTAGAAGTGTACCCACATGTACCACACAACAATATTGTGGTATATCCCCGCCTGTTTTGAAATAAAATTACCTGCTGTTTATGTTCAATGGCTAGAGCTATTTTATCAATTAAATGCTGTGTAAAAAAAGCTGTTAATGTTTTTTTCTGTGTAGCTTCACTTAAACTGATTACTTCATGCGTTGGAAGCTCTATACCTGAAAATCGCTCGCTTAAAGTAATCAAACCATACTTACCCGAACTGGCATTATAATAACTTTCTAAAGAAGGGGTTGCCGATCCCAATAAAACTTTTGCATTAAATAAGGAAGCCAGATAAATAGCCGCATCGCGCGCCTGATACCTTGGTGCCGGGTCATATTGCTTATAGGAAGATTCATGTTCTTCGTCTACAATTACCAACCCCAGATTTAGAAAAGGTAAAAATACGGATGATCTTGCTCCTAATACCACTCCATATTCGCCCGATTTAACTTTGTTCCAGATTTCTACACGCTCATTGTCATTAAATTTTGAATGATAAACACCTATTTTATCACCAAAATATTTACTAATTCTTTCAACTATTTGTGTTGTTAAAGCAATTTCGGGCACCAGAAACAAAGCTTGTTTACATTCTTCAATAGCCTTCTCAATTAATTTTATATATAATTGGGTTTTACCAGAAGCAGTTATACCGTGCAATAACTGAACATCATTTTTCATAAAACCTTGCTCTATAGATGACAACGCTATAGATTGGGCTTCCGACAATTGAAAGTTCATGTAGTTTTCTACATCACCTGATTTTAATCTGGATACTTTCCTTTTCTCTACCTCAAATATCTGTTTCTTTATCAAAGCGGTAATGGCTGCATCGCCGGCGCTGCTATGTTCCAGAAGATCCTGTTTGGTTACATCAGCTCCATTTCTTGCAAGATGTAAATAACTTATTAATGCATCTAATTGCTTCGGAGCACGTTCTAAAACCGTAAAAAGTTCTGCCTGATTTTGGATATCCTCAAAAAAAGCACTTAACTTAATGTACGTTTTTAATAAAGGTTTATATTTATCGTGAAGCTCTTCAGAAAGCAGTATAGCTTCTTTATCTAATAAACCAGTAATAACAGGATAAACAGATTTCTGGCCTAATAATGTTCCAATTTCTTCAACGCTTATTCTTTTATCACCATTTAAGGCAGCAACCACCGATTGTTCTTTCTCATTGAATGGTATTTCTGACAAATCAGAATTAGGATGCAACATGACCAACGTTTCACTAGCCAATTTTAAAGCAGAAGGAAGTGCGGCGATCATTACCTCCCCCTCTGTACACATATAATATTTACTGATCCATTTCCAGAATTGCAATTGCTTTTCAAAAACGACTGGTTCATGATCTACAACATCAATTATGTATTTTGCAGTATAAGTTAAAGGGGCATTCTGGTGTATAGCTTTTATGATAGCGGTGTACATCCGGTTTTTACCAAACTGAACAATTACGCGCTTGCCAACAACTACCTGGCTATTCAGCTCTAATGGCACCCGATAAGTATAATTTATCTGCAGTGCTAAAGGCAGAACGACTTCTATAAATAATGTTTCCTGCTCCCGATAATCCAATTCGAGTTCATCCTGCATTATTTATCTTTTAAAGCCGCCAAGAACAACATTAACCAGCCTAATATAAATAACAATCCGCCAATAGGCGTAATAATGCCTAACTGTGAAAAATCTATTCCCGTAAGACTTCTTGTAGCCAACAGATATAAAGACCCTGAGAAAAATAATATCCCGCCCAGGAAACAGAAATAAGCAATATTAATTAAGTTATTTTTGTACCGAGCAAATGTAGAAAGATATAACAACGCTATGGTATGATAAAACTGGTAAGTAACACCTTTATCCCAAGTAGATAGTTCATTAGCAGTTAGCTCATTTTTTAGAGTATGTGCACCAAAAGCACCAAATATGACTGCTATCATACCTAATAAAGCAGCAGTTAAAATTATTTTTTTGTTCATATGTGCACCATTATATTTGCTAAATTATAAAATACATTCATTTTATTGGTAAAAATAAATGTATTATTTACAAGGTATACCTACCTTGGCTAAGTATTCGACACATATGAAAAAGCTGATCCTTCTATTAACCGCACTCTTTTTAGGCACCATTTGCATGGCCTACATTTATTTTTCCAGAATAAACAGTGTTAATTCTGGAATAGCTCATGCTTTAAATATATCTACACACAATGCTTCTTTTGTTTTTGAATTTACAGCAGACCAAAATTTCATGGAACTGATGTCAGAACAAGACATACTGGATGAACTTATAGGTACTACATTATTAAACGAATTAATTGGCGTAAAAAATGTATTGTTAACTAATAAATCGGCAAAAGCCGCTTTAGAAAACAAAAAAATACTAATTGGAGCTGTGGTAGACAGTATACAAAACGAAGTTATTTTATTAGCACAATTAGATAATCAGAAAACCGCGAATAAATTTATCGACGATTTAATCAATGATGGTATTTTAAAGAACGGAGAAAAAAATATTTATACATTTCAGGTAAACGATAGCCTACAATATTATGCCGGTATAACAGATGATGTTTTTTTAGTTGCCGCTAAAAAAAATATTATTGAAGAAAGGCTCAAGCTTCAATCAACCAGCTCCACACCTTTTAAAGAATACATCGAATCGCGTCAAAAAGTGAGTAAGCCTAAGCTGATTTCGTTATATGTAAATTACAATAAGATAGACAGCTATTTAAGTAATATTTTGAAAGGAAAATTAGATGGAGAACTTGCGTTTTTGAATAAATCAAAAGCATTTGCCGAATTAAATTACAACTTTAGTAAAGACAAGCTTCAGTTATATGGCACAACAAAGCCAGATCCTCGAAATACATTTATCAGTTTGTTTAGTGGCTTAAAGCCTGTCTCTATTTCAATTAACAACATTTTACCTGCCAATACCGCTGCCTACAAAATTTATGGCATCAGCGACATCACCAAATTTCAGGAAAAATTAGACTTGTTCTTCAAGGAACAAAAGATGGATAATGCGGTGCAAACTGTTTACAAAAATATTCAGGATAAGTACTATACCGATATTAAAAAAGTGATAGCCGAAAACTTCAAGAATGAGATAATGACTTTTCAACTATCTACCGGCGAACGCTTAGGCGCCATTGCTTTTAAAAATGGCGACAAAATAAGTCAGATATTATTAGAACTGGGCGAAAGTCAGGATAATGAAATAGGCATTTTTAAAGAAGACAACATTCCATACGCTTTATTTGGCGACGCATTTAAGCGTTTTAACAGACCTTATTTCATATTAAAAGACAATTACTTAATATTCACGCCCAATGCTTCTACACTCAGAAATTATATTGACAATTATACCAACGGCAAGCTTTTAACGCAAGATGTAGCCTACTCTAAATTCAGAAATGAATTCCCTTCTGATGCGAGTATTGTCTATTTTTACAATCTGCAATCAGGAAAAGAGTTATTAAGAAGAGATTTAAAGCCTTCTGTATACAAACAATTTAATCAAGAAAATTCCTGGAAAGACTATTCTTTCTTTACTTATCAAATGAGTGGCGATAACGGCATTTTTATCACCAATTTATTATTGAATAAAGTAGCACCTAAAGCCAAGCAAATTACCGAACTGGAATTAGATAGCCTGAAAGCCGAAATTTCTTTATAATTTCTTTTTGGGTTGTATAACCATAAAATCTTTAAGATAATAGGGTTCAAAATATGCTACATCGTCAAATTTTGATGATTGAAAACGACTGAATGCAGATTTAGATAAATATTTAGCTGAATTATAGTTCTCATCAGGAAAAACTGCATGCTCATTTTTAACAAGTATAGAAAATTTTGGAGCACCATCGCCTATAAATGCAACTTTATGTTCTGATATTAAATCATGGAGATAATTTTCGTCCAGAATTACTGCAGCAGTATTTTCTACGAGGTTCATTTTACAATCCCAAATACCTGTAAAAACCTCCATTCTTCGTGCATCGAGCATAGGAACCACATAACCTGAAAATACACCGTTATTTTCCAGATAACCTTCTACCATCATTTCAAGTGTATTTACAGATATTAAAGGAATATCGAGTGCAAAACAAAGTCCTTTTGCCGTTGAAACGCCAATTCTCAATCCGGTATAAGAACCAGGGCCTTTTGCTACGGCAACAGCCGATAAATCTGTATACGATTTATTTGCTTGTTGCATCACATCATCTATGAAATTGGTGATGCTTGTAGCGTGAATATTTCTTTCATCAAGCTCTTTTAAAGCTATGCACTGACCATTTTCTGCCAGCGCTACAGAACAAACAGTAGTAGAAGTTTCTATTTGGAGAATTAATGCCATAATTAAGGTACCGGATCGTGGCCATGGCCTCCCCAGGGATGGCAGCGACCAATTCTTTTTAAAGTTAACCAAAAGCCTTTAAATGGGCCATGTTTTTGAATGGCTTCAACACCGTAATGTGAGCAAGTAGGTGTAAAACGGCAGTTATTACCCAATAACGGAGATATGATAAGTTGATACAACTTTATAAACCCCAGTAACAATGCAGTAATTATTCTATTAAGAAGCTTCATTCTTTGTAAAATTACTTACAATCTTTAAGATTGCACGTTTTAATTTTTCCTCAAAAAAAGAAGTTGCATAAATAGATTTACCTACATATTGAACGGATAGTAATAAAAACAAACCTGCGGGAAGCTTATTGTATAAATCTAATTGCTTGTTTACTCTATAACTTTCTCTTGTTCTGCGTTTTATTGTATTTCGATCTACAGCTCTTTTATAACGCTTTTTAGAAACATTAAAAACAACCTGTACAGGAAATTCGGCAGAACGATCTAGAGATAGATAGGTAATCCGAAATGGATATAAAAGAAAAGAAGAACCATTCTTAAATAGCAAATCCAATTGGGTTTTGCTACATAATCGTTCTTCTTTTCTGAATGTATTCATTTAATGATTGCTAACGCAGAATGTTGATCTGCTACCATCCCAATGGGAGGCGCAATCAATAATTATGCTTTGTGACGACGTTCGTCTGAAACTGAAAGTCTTTTTCTGCCTTTAGCTCTTCTTGAAGCTAATACTCTTCTGCCATTTGCAGTTGCCATTCTTTCGCGGAAGCCATGCTTATTTCTTCTCTTTCTTTGCGAAGGTTGGAATGTTCTTTTCATAACTCGAATATATAATTTCTTGTGTTGTTTTTCTAATTAGAGGTGCAAATATAGTAAGTATTATTTAAGAAAACAAGTGTGCGTTTTCTTTTTATTTGAAAAAAGAACAGAAAAATAAATTCTGTTTTCAAAAACAACTTTACCCAACCCCATTTAAATACCTAAAGCGCCTTTAAGTTTCTGATAACCAGTCTTACTAACCGGCAACCATATATTCGTTTTTAAAAGCACCATGTAGCTATCTTTTTCTTTTAATTCTATTTTAGTGATCTGATCCAAATTAATAATATACGAACGGTGAATACGAATAAATTTATCCGGATCTAAAGTCTGCTCAAAATAAGCCATGGTCTTATTCTTAAAATAAGATCCGTCTACAGTACTAATCTTAACCTGATCGTCATCTGCCTCCAGGTAATGAATTTCATTGCTTGGAATAATTTTAATAACCCCATTGGTTTTCACCACTATTCTGCTGTTCTGTAAGTGCAACAGTGGCGTATGTTCTGTAAAAGACTCTAAATCGTGCTTTGCATCATTAATTTTAGCCGTTATCTTTTTTAAGGCTTCACCAAATCTACTCTTTTCTATAGGTTTAAGCAGGTAATCAATGGCATTAACTTCAAATGCTTTCAATGCATATTCGTCAAAAGCAGTCGTAAAAATGATAGCCGGTTTTTCATCAACCAGTTCCAGCATCTCAAATCCGCTGATTTTTGGCATTTGAACATCTAAAAAAACTAGATCAGGTTTGTGTTGGGTTATGGCTTTCAATCCCTCAAACCCGTCGCTACATTCGGCCACAATTTCAAATTCAGTAAATTCACTTAAATAATACCGAACTATTTCCCTTGCTAAAGGCTCATCATCAATTAGAATGGTTTTTATCATTCGTTTGGGGTATCTTTAAGGTCGTAATATACAATGAATCATCTTGAGATTCGGTACCCAATAGCTGACTATCGCCAAATATTAAGTACAATCTTCGTCTAATCGCAGAAAGTCCAAATCCAGTTCCTTTTTCTGAAGTAAAGTTAGGATCATAAGGATTTTCTACACGGATTAAAAGTACATTATTTTGAACTTTAACAGAAATACTTATTGTAATTTTTGCCGAAGTATTATACAGACCAAATTTTATCGCATTTTCCACTATCGGCTGTAAGAATGTTCCCGGCAGATACATTTCTAAAGCTTCATCTTCAATATTTATAGCAATATTTAAGCGATGACTAAAACGTACTTTCTCTATATCCAGATAAAGCTGAATATACTCCATCTCCTCCTCAACCTTTACCCATACTTCATCATCGCGCTTTAGCGTACCCCGTAAAAACGAAGCCAGTTTAGTAATCATTACCCCAGCTTCTGAAGGGTTCATAATTGTTAAAGCATACACCGAATTTAAACTATTAAACAAAAAGTGCGGCTGCAACTGGTGTCTTAATTTATTTAATTCGGCCTCTTTTGCCAAGGTCTGGGTAATTAACAAACGATCCTGTAATTCTGATTGTTCTGCCAGTTTGTACCACAACTTATTTGCCAATGCACACCAACTTAAAGTAACAAAACAAAACAATGTACGTATATGTACCGACGATTCTAAAAAACCGATATATTCAACCTCCTTTGCAAAAAGGAGTTTCAGCACATAAATAGATGGATACATTGCCACCACAACCAATATGGTTGATAAGACAAAAATATAAACGTATCGTTCTTTCTTTGGCTGATAATATCCCAACAGATTGGATAATGCAGCACAGCTGATGGATAAAAACGTGATACTAATAAAAGCGTCTGCAACAGAGATGAGCCAATTAAACCCTATTATAAAATAGGTATAGGCTGCGCCCGCAACTATACACAATACTGCGATTAGAATTGCGGGCACATAAACCCTAGGTAAGGAGAGCGGTCTGGTTGTCACGCTAATTAATAATTACGTATATCTACACCACCACACAATACAACTCCTTTTAAAATTACTCTCTTTTTAGGCGCATCTGGCAAATGCATAAGCGATCTCTTATCATCTACCCCACCCAGAATTGCTGATATTTCTGACCTTACTTCCCACGTTGGAGGAATAATTATTTTACATCCACCAAATATGGTGGTAACATCTATCGTGATCTGATTTTCGAATTCTGCCTGCGTTAAGTCTACATCACACCCTCCAAAAATTGCAAGAATATCTCCTCCTTTAAAATTTTTAGAATACACTTTCTGATTACTTCCGCCAAAAACATTTACAGAGTCTAGAACATCTTCTTTATTTGGAACGGCAGATTCTTCTATAGGATTAAACTGCGCACCTGAATCATAATTTTGATCTATATCTTTAGGCTTTCTCGCAAACAATTTGCCCTTTGGTTTCAATATTAATATAATACCAACAATCATCAGCATTAAAGGCCATACTATTTTACCTGCATCAAACTGGCCTTTTAGAATATGCTCTAAAGTGAACAACCCTCCTATTACTACTAATATTAACCAGCCCCTACCCGAATAATTGGATCTTGCTCCGATTACCAATCCAATTACAAGCATAAACGTATGCCATTCCATTACCCAACTAGGCAGGTTAAGATTTAAATTATCAAACAAGAAGATTAAGCCAATAATAATCAGGATGGCTCCACCCCAAACACTGTTAGAGGTCTTGTTCTTTTTTATATTTGAATTTTCCATTTCCGTATAATTTTAATCAAATGTATAAGCACTTGGAATAATATGCAATTGAAATTCCATGTGACACCTGTAAATGTCGGTAAACACCTATTTTTTATCGGTGAAATTTACAATATATTTGTTTCATGAGATATTTAGTTTTATTAGTTAGCGTCCTTTTCTGTGGATCGGCCTTTGCACAAACCCAAATAAACCATTATAAAGTTTATGATTCTAAGTTAAAGAAAGAGATTTCTATACAGGAAATCATCGCATCCATGGAAAATGCGGATGTTTTATTTTTTGGCGAAGAGCACAACGATTCTATTGGTCATTATTTAGAAGCAGAGTTGTTTAAACTAATGAGCGTTCAGTTTCCTAATCGGGCAGTAGCTTCTTTAGAAATGTTTCATACAGATATTCAAACGGTGATGAACGAATACCTGAAAGGCTTAATTTCTGAGAAAAATTTCTTAAAAGAAAGCAGACCCTGGAACAATTACAAAGATTACAAACCAGTTATAGAATTAGCAAAAGCTTCTAACTTACCTGTTATAGCTGCTAATGCAGCCACAAGATACAGCAATGCCGTTACCATGAACGGATTAGATATATTAAAGAAATTGCCAAAAGAATCTTTAACAAATTTACCTCCATTGCCTATAGATACACTTACAGGAAGATATCATGACAAGTTTATTGAAACCTTAGGTGGTCACGGAATGGGCAGCATGAAAATTTATCAGACGCAGAATTTTTGGGACGAAACCATGGCTTGGTCTATCCATAAATATTTTAAATCTAACCCTAAATCAAAAATTATACATCTTGTAGGGCGATTTCATTCAGATGAAAAGCTGGGTACTTTTGCAAAGCTTAAAAAAATGAATCCTAAAATACGCGCTCTAAACATCAGTGCTTTTAGCGCCAAGGATTTTAAAAATCCGGATTGGAACAGCTATGCACATCTTGGAGATTACATAATTGTTACCGACCCGGATATTAAACGTACTTTTTAAGCGTTTTTCGATTTCAATAAATCGCGAATTTCTGACAACAATACTTGCTCTTTTGTTGGAGCCGGAGGTGGTGCCGCTGCTTCTTCAACCTTATCGTTGCGTTTCATTCTGTTAATGGTTCTTACCACCATAAACAACACGAATGCAATTAGGAAGAAAGAAATTAATTGAGACAAGAATACTCCATAAGTAATAGCCGTACCTTCAATTTTAAGCTCTGCAAGGTTTTCTAAACTTGCTGCTTTTAATACCGGAGATAATAAAGCTGGTGTTATAATATTATCAACCAACGATTGTACCAAGCCATTGAAAGCTGTACCAATAATTACACCGACAGCCAAGTCAATCATATTGCCCTTTAAAGCAAATTCTTTAAATTCTTTTGCAAATCCCATTTTAATTATGTTTTAGTTAATGCTAATTTAAAATTTTCAAACATGTTTTAACATATTTTTGTTTTTATTTTCAAAATCCATCAAAATTACGCTATAAGCTTTAATTGAGATAAGATTTTTATGTACTTTTACCAAATAACCTGTAAGTTCTGGAATGCTAAAACAACATCTTCAACAAAAATTACTACAAAAACTTTCTCCTCAACAAATTCAATTTATAAAATTGTTGCAGGTTCCTACCGTTGCATTAGATACTCGAATTAAAGAAGAACTGGAAGAAAATCCCGCTTTAGAAGATCCAAGTTTAATGGTTCAAAGTGAACAGAAAAGTGAGTACGACGATTTAAACGATGATAAAGACAATTATGAAGAGTCATCTTCTGAAGATGGTCATGATGAGTTTAATGTAGATGATTACCTTCAACCAGACAGCGAAGATGATTATTCTAACAATTACAACTACAATGATGATGAAGAGCAAAAGGAAATGCCTATTGCCATTGAAAGCACTTTTTTTGAGAGCCTACAAGAGCAATTAGACTTAGTGCCTTTATCAGATACTGATTTTGTTGTTGGCCGACAAATTATTGGAAGCTTAGATGACGATGGCTATTTACGCAGACCCGTATACAGCATGATCGATGATTTGGCATTTTCACAAAACGTAAATGTAGAAGAAGAAGATGTACTAGAAGTACTAAAAGTAGTTCAAAGTTTTCATCCTCCGGGCATTGCTGCGCGCGATTTACAAGAATGTTTAACCATACAACTTAAGCGAAAAGACCAGAACAATCCTATTATTCAAAAAGCAATTGTTGTAGTTGAAAAATATCTGGACGAATTTACACGCAAGCACTACGATAAACTAGAACGTCAGTTAAATTTAGAAAGTGGCGAGTTGAAAGAAATTGTGAATGAAATTCTGCGTCTTAATCCTAAACCCGGAGATTCTAATCAGGTAACAACAAAGCAGCTTCAAATAATCCCTGACTTTCATATTGCCAACAGTGATGGCGTTTTAATTTTAACATTAAACTCTAAAAATGCTCCTGAGTTAAGGGTAAGCCAGTCTTACAAAGAAATGTTTGATCATTACGACAAAGCATCACAAAAAGACAAAAAGCTAAAAGAAGCGGTTCAATTTGTAAAGCAAAAACTCGATTCGGCCAAATGGTTTATAGATGCCATTAAGCAGCGTCAGCAAACTTTACTAAAAACCATGAATGCAATTATGCATTATCAGTACGACTATTTCTTAACCGGCGATGAACGCAAACTGCGACCTATGATATTAAAAGACATTGCCGATAAAATTGAAATGGATATTTCTACTGTTTCGAGGGTTGCAAACTCTAAATACGTTCAAACTGAATTTGGCACCTATTTATTAAAATCTTTCTTCTCTGAAGCTATTCAGACCGAAAGTGGTGAAGAAGTATCAAACAAAGAAGTAAAAAAGATTTTAGAAGACAATATCAGTAAAGAAGATAAAAGAAAGCCATTGGCTGATGAGCGCTTAACAGAAATTTTAAAAGAACAAGGCTACAACATTGCCAGAAGAACCGTAGCTAAGTACAGAGAGCAGATGAATATTCCTGTTGCACGACTTAGAAAAGAGCTCTAATTCTTTATTCGGGTGCTTACACCATTAAAACCGTTTATTGTTAAAGGTAATTCTTCTAATAAAACAGGTTGCTCTGTGCTGGGATTCCAGGTTGTTAATCCGAACATTTTCTTAGCTTTTGCCGGTATTTCTAAAATTGAATAGGCTTTAAACGCAGCTGCGTTGTGATCAATTAGTGTTCTGGGTCCATCGCCTATGGCACCTGCATTCAGAAAATAAATGCCGTCTTTCTGGGCTGGAAAATAAGCATGCTGATGACCACTTATATATAGATTTATATTGTATTTCTTAAAAAAATTAAGCGCTGCTTCGGGGTTAGAGTTAACTTCACCAGGTTTATTTTTAGAATCTACTATTGCATATAAAGGCAAATGACCTAATAAAATGCGCATCGTTGCTTTCTTTGCCAGAGGCGATTTCAACTCATTTTCCATCCAGGAATAAACTTCTTCTTTAATAATTGCTCCAGATGCATCCCAACTTATTATAAATACATTGTTCTGCATATAGCTATAATAATATGGAAAATGTTCGCTGCTTATAAAATTCAAGTTGGTTGCTGATTTTTGCTTTTCCCAATAAGCTGATGCCACTTCCCGATCCTGCTTAAAATTAGGTGAACCATCATGGTTTCCGATCGTAAAACCGAAGGGAATTTTTTGCTGACTAATAGGTTCAAAAATTTTGTCATTAAACGCCTGCCACATGGCTTCTGTTTGTGTTTTTGTAAGGGTTAATTTTTGACCAGCTACCATATCGCCCGCGCATAAAATTAAATCTGGCTTTATAGAATCTATCTTAGAAATCACTTTTATCACTTCTTCACTGTAATGCGTTGATCCGTAGCTTGCATTTAAATCACTAATCACCAGAATTTTTAACGGTTTTGCTGTTTTTAGATCAGGATTAAAATTTAAAAACTGTGCAAAGCCCAGTAAAACCTGAAAATTTATAAATAACCATACTCTAAACATAAAGGTAAAGGTAGGTATTAACCTACTAGTTTAAGAGCAGAAAGAATGTATGCTGAAAATTTAACCTAAAAGTTCGGGCATTCTGTGCGTATTTCGCTGAGTTTAAAATCCGGAACTTAAATTTACTACCCAAAATTCGCATCTTTTAGTTAAATTGCAGAAGTAATACTTTACAGAATTTCAGAAAACATATACAAATTGTATTCAAATATATAACATGAAAAAAATCGTCCTGGTTTTACTGGTTTGCATTTCATTCAATGCAAAGGCACAAATTGAACATTATGAGTTTTTCAAAGGCTTAACTGTAAGCACAACCAAAGATGAAGCCGTTGAAGTAACCATTAAACTGCTAAGAAACTACTTCGCATCAAATGTAAACGACATTCAAAAATCGTTGCGTAAAGAAAAATCAATTAAACTGAGTGATAAAAACATGGATCAGTTTTTAACCCAGATGGAGAAAGATTTCAGAGCCGAGCTAAAACGTCAGGATGATTGGTCAAAAGCAGACCTCAGCGATAAGTATTTGGTGGATATAGAACGAATATTAGGCAGACAAGCATTTATGATTGGATTGGGTGATGGCTCAACAGGAAAAATTAACTCAGGTTCGCTTTCTCTAAAATTCAAAAACAATAAAATAATGCAGGCGAGCTTATATGTAAAAACAATTTACTCAGAATATGGCTTTAGTGGCCACAGTTATGGAGCTTCGTATATCTCGGAAAAACAGAAAACCTTAGCTAACATGTTAGGTCCAGTAAAGATGACAACCCAAACCAGCCAAACCTGGCGATGCTCATCTAGAAGTGATCCAGAATATAGTGTAACTTATGATTTCAATAGCGGGGCTTTTTACGGATATGTTCATCATACTTATGATATTTTAGTTAAATCTACTGGTGTAAACCAATGTGTTGCAGACGGAAATCACCTAACAGCAGCCCGCTTCATTATAAACAGGCAAGATACCAACGAAGCTGATTTTAAAGAAAGAACATGACAACTTTGTAGTACGTACTTATTTGCTATTAAAACCATTTGTTTAACAATATATACTCTTTAACAACTAAAACATCTATATGAAAAATAAAATATTTTCCATACTGGCATTTGCTACCGTGCTCACAGCCTGCAATTCAGAAAAAAATTCGACCATTGAAGCCGATTCTGCCGCTATATACGCCATCAACGACACCACCCTTTCTAAGCATATCGGGGTTTTGGCATCCGATGATTTTGAAGGCAGACAACCTTCTACTTCTGGCGAAACAAAAACCATCAACTATTTAAAAGAAGAGTTTGAAAAAATAGGTCTAAAACCGGGCAATGGCGATAGCTTTTTTCAGGAAGTACCCTTGGTCTCTGTAAAATCTACACCTACCACCTTAAAAATGAGTGTAAATGGTGGCTCAAGTACAGAATTAGCTTATCTGGATGATTTTGTTGCTGCTTCTCGTCATTTAGTTCCTAATGTAAAAATTGACAACTCTCCTATGGTTTTTGCAGGTTACGGAATTGTAGCGCCTGAATATAAATGGAACGATTATGAAGGATTAGATGTGAAAGGCAAAACTGTTGTGGTAATGGTAAACGACCCCGGATTTTTAGATTCAACGTTGTTTAAAGGCGCTAATATGACTTATTACGGTCGTTGGAGATATAAATTTGAAGAAGCGGCGCGTCAGGGAGCTACGGGAATTATTATTATTCATGAAGATGCAGCAGCCAGTTACCCTTGGGGTGTAGTGCGTGGCGGATGGTCTAAATCTAAAATGTATTTAGAAACCGAAGATGGTAATAAATCTTATGCACCATTAGAAGGTTGGATTACACAGGAAACTGCGTTAAAAATGTTTAAAATAGCTGGAAAATCGGCCGACTTAATGGTTCAGGCAGGCAAAAACGGATTTAAACCGGTAGAATTAGGATTAACCATCTCTACCAATATCAACAATACCATTAGTAAATCTAAATCCAACAACGTAGTAGCCGTTTTACCCGGAACCAAACGCCCAGATGAGCACATCATTTACTCTGCACATTGGGATCATTTAGGAAAAGGCGAAGCCATTAACGGCGATTCTATTTACAATGGTGCGGTAGATAACGCCACAGGTACAGCCGCTTTATTGGTGTTGGCCGAAGCTTTTAAAAAGGCTAAAACTCAACCCGAACGCTCTATTATGTTTTTAGCGGTAACCGCCGAAGAGCAGGGCTTATTAGGATCTGAATTTTACGCTACCAATCCCATTGTACCGATAAATAAAACGGTTGCTAATATCAATATTGATGCTATGCAGGCTATTGGCAAAACAAAAGACATTATAGCTGTAGGTTATGGTCAGTCAGAATTAGAAGATTACTTAGAAACTGCTGCAAAAAAACAAGGACGTATAGTGGCTAAAGACTCTAACCCTTCTGCCGGATTCTACTTCCGATCAGATCACTTCAACTTTGCAAAAGTTGGTATTCCGGCACTGTATACCGAAACTGGCGACGATCACGTAACCAATGGAGTAGAATTTGGCAAAGCGCATAAAGCAGAATACAATAAAAATCGCTACCATGCAGCGGCAGATAATTTTGAACCCGGCAAATGGGATTTCTCCGGCATGATTGAAGACTTAAGACTTCTGTTTGATGTAGGTTACCGCATTAGCATGGAAACTACTTTCCCAGGCTGGAAATCGGGCTCTGAATTTAAGGCTGTAAGAGATCAACAAATGAAATAAACTATTAAAGATGGTGATCAGAAAAACATCTGGATCACCATCTTACTTAATTATTGTTCTGCATCTTTTCTGTTAATCTTATCTTCTTATACAAGAACACCTCCTATTTCGCTATCTTTACAATTATTTGATTTTTGTAAATATGGAAAATATCGATATAAAAGAATTTTACAAAGAGATATGCGGAAATACCGGCTGCAATTTAGATTACTTTCTTGATAACAAAAGTAACACTGATTTAGGTCATTTTAATGTGTTCGATATTGCCAAATTCTATTACTGTGGCAATAAAAAATCAGAAATGACTTATAACAGAAGGCTGTATTATAAAATAAGTTTAATAAAAGGTCGTAACTTAGTAGAATACGCCAATAAAACAGTTTTAATAGAAAAACAAGGGATATTGTTTGCAACACCCAAAATACCCTACCGATACATTCCTCAGGGTGGAGATCAGGGCGGTTCTTTCTGTGTGTTCACCAAAGATTTTGTATCCAAATTGAAAACGGGAATTTTGATCGACGAGCTTCCTATTTACCAGCCAAACAGCGATTTCGTTTATCAACTCACAGACCAGGAATTTCTTGAAATAGAAAAGATATTCAAAAAAATGGATGCAGAGTTATCGTCCGATTATCCATATAAATATGATCTGCTGCGCAATTATGTTATGGAGTTAATCCATACAGGACAAAAACTCAGATCAATACCAGGCACCGTAAATAAAACAAATGCGGCAAGCAGAATTTCAACATTATTTATTGAGTTATTAGAACGTCAATTCCCTATAGAGAGCGATGTTCAAATGATCCGGCTTAAAACACCTGTCGATTTTGCAACAGCGTTAGGCGTACACATTAACCACCTCAACAAAGTACTCAAAGAGATTACCGGCAAAAGCACTTCAGAAATCATTAACAGCAGAATTGCTGAAGAAGCTAAAATATTACTTAAACAAACCCAGTGGAATGTATCAGAAATAGCCTATTCTCTGGGCTTTGAAGAAGTAGCACACTTTTCCAACTTCTTTAAAAAGCAGACATCTTTATCTCCCCTAAAATTTAGAAATTGATTGATATTTACAAATCATAGATTGACTTTTACAAACATCGTGCTTACTTTTTAAATGACCTTTGTTACTCAATTTAAAAAGCAAATCATGAGTAATAATAACAAAGTAGCCTTAGTTACGGGCGGTAGCCGCGGACTGGGCAGAGAAATGGCCATTCAATTAGCAGAAAAAGGCTTCGATATAATCATCACCTATCAATCTAATAAAGAATCGGCAGCGCATGTAGTCCAAGAAATAAATACATTGGGCAAAAAAGCAGCAGCGCTATATATTGACGTAGCAAAGAGCAATACATTCGAAACATTCGCACAAGAGGTAAAAAATGTGCTAACAACAGAATTTAACGGCTCAAACTTAAATGCATTGGTTAATAATGCTGGCATTGGCACTTACGAATCGTACGAAACAACCACCGAAGAGCAATTTGACAATATGGTTAATATTCACTTAAAGTCAACATTCTTCCTGACTCAAAAAATGCTACCTATTTTAAGTGATGGAAGTAGTATTGTTAATATTTCGTCGGGATTAGCAAGGTTTAGCTTCAAAAATTATTCTGCCTATGGCATTATGAAAGCAGGAATAGAAAGTTTAAGCAGGTATCAGGCATTAGAGCTGGGCGGCAGACAAATAAGAGTAAACACAGTTGCCCCTGGTGCTATTGAGACTGATTTTGGAGGTGGCGTAGTTCGCGATAACAAAGACATGAATGCCATGATTGCTAATGGCACCGCATTGGGCAGAGTGGGTTTACCAAATGATATTGGCGGTGTAGTTGCTTTTCTTTGCAGTGATGAAGCCCGTTGGGTAAATGCTCAAAGAATTGAAGTAGCAGGCGGTTTTGCCATTTAATCCATCTTTAAAGAGAGTCGTTAATGACTCTCTTTTTTATACCTCACGTTCGTGTGCTACAAAAAAATAGCGATTAACTAATTCAGACAATCCTTATTTACTTTATCCCGAAATTCCAATAATTGCAAATAAGGTTTCAATATTTTCTCAGTCAATGCACAGGCAATTTCACGATTAGGTATTGCTTCCGGCTTTTTATTATTGTTGGCTTTCGAATAAATAATGTATTTTTTCTCCAAACATTTAACGGCTTTTTCTTGAATAAGATAAGTCCTTTTCTCCGTAATATTATCCTTGGTAGAACCCTCAGGTCCATCATCAAATGCCCAAGCTACACCATTTGTATAAACAAAAAATAAAGTGCTATCTCTCACATAATAACGATCAACAGAGGAGAAATGATCATATTCGCTATATCGGTGCACAATTAGCTGTAAATTACCTTCCTCGGTAAAATAACTTATGGTGCCTCGTTTTTCGTCGTGGCAATTATATGTAAAAACAACTGAATCTAATGTATTCTTTTGAATCTTTGATTCTACATCTGAATAAGCTTTTTGAATATCTTCAATAGTTTTTAAGGGTTCATTATGCTGATTTAAAACTTGTCCAGAATTTTTAAGAGAATCTTTTAACTCTTCGGCCACAGAAGATTCTGATACAGGCTTTTCGGCGCACCTTACAAACAACACCCCTATCATTAAAATAAAGATCAGATAAAATATGTTGTTTATTTCCCTATGGTGCTTCATCCACAAATTGAATTATACAATAAGGAACAGATTCTTAAACATTTTGTTTCGATGGCCTTTCTTGCTAAACACATCTCAATATTTCTTATTGAATAAGAAAATCTATTTATTAGAGCACCTAAAGTAATACTGGATAGTGCGCTTTCCCAATTATTGGGTATCAAAACCAAACGGCTAAAAAAGCAACCAATTCCAAATATTTACCTCCTAATTTCATTTATAAACCTTACCGACTGCTCTAAAGCTTGCTTTCCCTCAACCAGATCCAGATTAAACTGATATTCATGTGGTAACTTGGGCAGGTGGTCAGGTTTAAAAAATAAAGTATCAATTTTCACACTTAAGCTATCAAGCTTACCGGCCAATTTTTTAGAATGAATTTGCAACGGATCATCATTACCCACAGAAATAAAACTTGGTGGGAAACCAGAATTTATATAATCAATTATAGAAGCTGCTTTAAAAACCGGATCGTTCATAAAATCCTTCTTTCCACTATACGCCCATAAAACGGTCTTTAAAAACCCACCAAACTGTCCGTTAAAATCGGCCAGTGCTATATCATACGGACCGCAATAAAGTAATAATCCTGCTAGCGAAGATCGCTCTATACCCGGTTTAACGTCAATTAGATCACTATAACTTTTATTAGTTATGATATTGGCTACCTGTGCTGCAATATGGGCTCCACCAGAATCGCCGGCTATGAAAAAGTTATTAGGATCTATATGAAATCTATCGGCATGCTGGTTTAAGAAATTAAGTGCTGCATTGACCTGTTTAAGTGGCAGCGGATATTTTTTTTCGGGAGCAATAGAATAGTCTATAGAAACGACAACAACCCCCTTAGATGCTAAAATCTTGTAATAATTAGATCCTTCTTCTTTTGTGCCCGACACCCAACCGCCACCATGTATCCACACCACCACCGGAAGCAAAGTATCGCTTTTTACAATAGCTGTAGGATAATACACATCCAAAAAAGCGTCTCGATCATTAACATCATATTGCTGATCACTTATAATCGTTATACCTTCTGGCGCATGCTTTAACAAAGCTGCATTGGTTTTCTTTGCCCCTTGTGTAAAGGCATACCTTATTAATAAAGATGAAGGCCAGGGTGTAAATCTGAAAGCAATAAAAATTAAAAAAGCAACTGCCATAATACAGGCAAAAGCAACCATTAATATCCTTTTTACACTTATTTTCTTCATATTATCTGTATAAAAGATGTTGAATTAAAGTAAATATATTGATTTCTTTAAAACCACTACATACATTTAACATGTAATTACTTACTTCTATTATTAGCTTAATTAGTTGATGATATACCGAAACTAATTAAACATGTCATACTGAGTGAACGCATTGGTCGAACGTATCTGATAGAGACTTAATACTGTGCCTCACGCTTATAGCTTTTCACTTTTAGCTTCACGTTTATAGCTCCTTTAGCTCCAAAAGATTTCTCCATTCCGCTGCGCTACAGTCGAAATGACGTACTCGGGGGGGTATAACCAAACGTAGTGAGTTGAAAGCGACCTCTAAAAGCAAAAACATTCAAAGAACAAAAAAATAAAATGCTTAAAATTCACAAAAAGACCACAAATGGTTAAATATTTAACAAAAAAACAACATAACGCGTGCTTTTAATAAATTTTTTAGAAAAAATGTTACGTTTTAAGAAAAAAATATTTATCTTGTATGTTGAAATGAATATTTTTTAATAGGCATCAAAAATAAACCACCTTATCACAAAACATTTATTGATTTCACAAACAACTAACTGACAGTTATTTGAACAAAAACACAACATCACAAGCAGCTGTTTTTAACATATAGACTCGGTATATGACATTTATAAATGTAAAATAATGCAAACTAAAAGACTCACACTTATAAGTTAAAATAAAGAAACAATAACTCAAACCAACAATTAAATACATTACAATGGTTGAAGAAATTTTGAAAATTTTAAAAATCCTTTCAGGATTAGGCGGCGCCTATTTACTCTATAAGGAAGTATACATTGCTCATGATTTTGAAAAATACAGGTCTTTTATGCAATCAGAAAGCTGGGAAAGATTAAAAGAATTTAGCTTTCTATACCAACAGAGTCATAGAGATTTTTATAAAAAATATGCCCTAAGTGGTTTATCTTCCATTCTACCCAATTTAAATGAGGAAAGTATTTTCAACAAACCAGAAAATTTTATAGATAGTTTAACAGATCAAGAAATAGAAGATAAATTATCTAAATCTGTCCTTCAACTTGAAAATGGAAATATACCATTAAAAAACCTACCAGCATTAATTGAGAGACATGAACAAGTTTCTTCTGAAGGAGGAATGAAAAAAAGAAAAAATTTATTAAAGCTGGGTATTTTATTAATATTCTTAAGCGCTTCAATTGATATTCTACTCATAATATTGGAAAATTAAGATAAAGACTTTCGAAAAGAAAAATACAAATAGCCAGAAGGTGACAAAGAGGTTAAGAGAGCTTATCGAAAGGTATAAAACAAAGCATAAAGAAGCTGTCTTTAATAAAGACCTGAGATTTTAGTAAGTCTAGGCTGATCTTATTTCGATCATCATAATATTAGTTTTAACTATTTTAAAACTAATAAAGGATAATTAAAAAGTATAGTAAAATAGAATGATTATATAAAATTTAATAAAGACCACAACAGAAACAGTTTGAATAATCCGAATATTTAACACAGATACGGTTGTCCATGTAAACAAACTGAAAATTAGCAGACAAATAAGAAACTAAACACACAAAAATGTATGGGAATTTTTGACCACTCAAAAAATAAAAACATATCACAGTCAACTAAAAACTTCTACTTTGGCAGTGTGGAAGCGGAAGGAGAAGTGAAATCCGGCCAATCTACATTAGAATACTTTCACGATTATTTGAATATCTTAAATAAACTTGAAGAAGGCAAATTTATATTTACAGGCAGAAAAGGGGTTGGAAAATCAGCAATAGCAAAATTTATCAAAGACAAATCTGTAAACTCTGATGATTCGTACGCAACAATTCTTCGGCTTGGCGACTTCCAAGTTCAAAAAAAAATACAAAATGAAAACGGTGTTGAATCTCTTTTATTTGAATGGCTAATACTTGTTCAACTAGTTAAATTAACTATAAAGTCTAAAACAACAATTTACACTCCGGAATTTGAAAAATTAAAAAAATTCTTAGACAACAACACAGGTATGGTTAGTATTGATAAGTATCAATTTAACGAAGGTCTGCAAAAAACTGGTGGCGAAGTTTCTTTCGGAGTGCTATCGCATGTCTTTGGAGGTATTTTAAAGAAATATTTTGATGTTAAAGTATCAAGAGCACCATTCTTCAAATTACTCCCTGCGTTAAAAGAAATCGTAGAAACAATATTAAATTTCGAAGTGAACCGAGAAATAGAATATTGGTTACTTTTCGATGATTTAGATATAAATTTTGATGCTAAAAGCAGGGAAGATAACGAAAGAGTTATGGAGCTAATTAGAATAGCAAAAAACTTCAACAATGAGCTTTTCTCAAAAAGCAAGGCAAAATTGTTAATTTTCCTTCGAGAAGATATTAGAGACAATATAATTACGAAATTTCCAGACTCTGCTAAAATATTTGCTAGTTATGAAATAAATATAAATTGGTTCCCATTTACCTCAGATCAACTTGACTCTCAACCACTCAAAAAATTAGCCAATCGACGAATTGAGATAAATTTTCATAGATTAAGAATTCCTTTTAACACAGATCCTTGGTCGACATTATTTTCCAATGACAATCGTTCTTCTTTTAAATATATATTAGACTTCACCTTTTATAGACCTAGAGATATAATAACTATCCTCACAGTTATAAGTCAAAATTACTATAAAATCCCAATAAGTTATAAAGACCAACGAATTATTTTAGACAAATACATTGCACAAAACGTAAAAGAAATTAAAAGTGAATTAAGTCTTTTTTTTGATGACAATGAGAAAGATCTTTTATTCAAGGAAATATTTCCATATTTAACTAAGAACCAGTATATTACATTTGACAACCTAGTTAACCATATTAAGACTTTTAGTTGGACAATTGATGCTAAAGGTATTATTCAGTTATTACTTGATTACTCACTGATTGTATATAAGAATAGTTCTGGCGAGTTATTTTTTACATACAGAGAAAACCCAGCGATAGAGCAAAGAGGCCAAAGAGTATATATAACGCTTCATAAATTAATATATCATTACTATAATAGATTAGTGTAGTTCTATATTTTAGTGATCAATGGTTATTAAAAAATTTAAACATTTCAATCATGAACAAATTAAAAATGAGACATAATAAGATTTTATCTTACACTAATAAAAAATGGTTAGATATAATAACGTAAGATTTTAAGATGAAAATTTGGCAAATCTAGCTGATTGGAATGCGAAAATAGTTAACTTTAATTCTAAAAAAGCATTTTAAAACCAACAGGTTAACTCTAATTAATAAATTAAATATGACTGACCTTCCAACCCCCTTAGAAGAAAGTATTCACATTTTAAATGTAATAAATAAAAGTATTTTAAGATATAGTAGAGCATTAGGCAGCTTGCCTGATTACAATGTTAACGTAGATGTTGTACAAACACTAGACACAATGACTTTTGAACATTGCTGTATCTTAATATCTAGCTACTTTGATGAATATCACGGTTACTTTTTTAAAAATCTAAGCCAAGAAAAAAAAAATAAAATATCACCTTATTACAAAAGAATAAAACAAGAGATAAACTCATATCCAGACATTAAAAAATTTAGGAATCAAGTAATTGCTCACAATTTACGAATTGATCAAAAAAGTGTTCCCGTATACACTAAACTTAACAATTATAAAGTTCCGCAAAATGCAATAGAATTATCGATAGTCATAACATGTATAGAATACTTAACTATTATTATTAACAGAAATTTCCCTATCGCATTCAAGAAGGTATCTAATTACATTACAAAATACCAAGCCGGTAGCACATTAATGAAACAGTCTTTATTAACACCTCTACAAGCAGAAACGATATTATTAAGGTTGAAATCCGACTTGGTAGACTTGGACAAAGAACAACTTCAAAAATAACAACATCCATAATCATAACTTAGACAAGAAGTAAAAATTCTATATTAAGCAAACAAAAAACATCATTTAAAGCAAAAAGAACCGTAATCACAACTCCAACACTAGACACTAATAATATCTAAGTAAAATAAAAAAACTGCATATAGAGATGGGGAAAAGAGTAAAATAGAAATAACTTCGACAGATATATAAAAATTACTCCTTAAACACCTCTCTCCTATGCCATTCAACCGCTTCTCTTGCTGGATAATGATTTACATCTTGGGGCAATATTATTTTACGTCCTTTTAATGCACTGAGTGCATACGGATGGGCTTTATCTTCAACTAAATGTTGCGAAACTAAAATACGATAATTTTCATCAATGCTTAAAAGGCCGCGATCAAACGCCCGGTGCATGTTAGGACAAAGCGCAATACCATTGGTAACACTATCATTTTGGCTGTGGCTAAATGGTATAATATGACAAGCATCTACAAAGCTATGTTTGTACAAGCTGCTTAAACTCATACCTGTAAAACTGCATTTCTTCTGATAAAGCTGAGGCACTAAGCGTTTAAATAAGCCATTGCGCACAAAAACATCCTCCTCTGTGTATAACTTGCTAATATGCTTCAATTTAGCTTGATGCTCTCCTAATAAGTCTGATATTTGATTGGTAAGATAACCTTGTCCCTGCTGTTTGGTATTTAACCAACGGTATTTTGTTTCTGTAAAATACGTATCTACCAATAACTGTTTTAAATGAGCTCGGCTCGCCAAATCGTTCAGCAAAAGCCATAAATCTGCCGCAAAATAACCATACTCACAAACATGAGCCAATACACTTACCGATTTAATATGCGCATTAATTTGGCATCCAAGCTTAGCGTGTAAAAACCAATAGCTCTGCCCGCTTACCTTTTCATTTTGCAGATAATAAAAAGGTTGGGTAAAATCTTCGTGATTTGCAGTATCTACCAATAAAAGCCAGTTCTCCTTAAAAGTGCCTACCAAATCGGCATTCACAAACACTTTGTTTTCTGCAAAAAAACCTTTTTCTATTAACTCTATTAAAGAAATTAACAATATGGGTTTGTGCGGAGCTATACCAAAAGGCGTATTTCCGCGCTTTAACTTACTAAAAGCTTGAATGTATTTCTTTAAAGTATTCTGCATCTCGTAAAACACAATAATGAAGAATTTAATAGAATTCTACAAGTTATTAAGATAGAGAATATAGAAATAAACCACCTAACGACAACTTCTCTTACCCTTATTTAGGAACTCTTTTACATTGTCTAGACATTTATAATCTATCATTATAAAAAATAAAATAAATTAACCTCAGCAACAAAAACCCATAAAAATGTGTTTTTATCACAAAGAAGACAAACACTAATAAATTTATAAGTAATATTTATTACCTTGTACTTGATAAATAATATTAAATATGTTTCAAACTTTAGATAACAGTATTAATGCTGCCTTAGAAAAATTTGATAGAGATTTGAGTACCTTATCTTTTGAAAACTCAAAAACTGAGATTTTTATACTTTCTGAAGATTTAAATATCGATTTCATATCATCCGATTGCTGTGGACCTGGTGTTTATTTCTTTGAACTAAAATCACCTGATGATTATAGATTTGGAAAGAAAGCAAGTACTATACTTCAAAACATAAAAAAATATTGGAAGCATCGTTCAGTGAGGGCTATGTGGTCGCCTGGAATAAAAGATAGCAGGGTTAGTGTTCACAAAGAATTTATTGACGGATGGATTCCCTTTTATATTGGAAAGAGCAGGTATCTTGAGAAAAGGGTTAGAGAGCACGTCTTCCAAGATCGTGGAAAAACTTCTTTCGGCATGAAACTGAAAGCTAGAAAAAACTTGTATGGTCTGGAGTTCAGAATAAGCTATATAAAGATCGATGTTAAAAACTATGATATGATTGTTCCATATGTTGAGAGCGCAATGCGTAATAAATACAATCCCATAACTGGAAAACAGTAAGTTAAAATATTAGTCGCGATAGATACAGATAGTCATTAAAAAAAATATACAAAATAGATCGCTCGTATCATTTCACTCAAGGATAACAAGCTACGGATTTCGTTATACTGAACAAATAAAGTGAGTCGAACGTATCTGATAGAGACTTAATATTGTGCCTCAAGCTTTTCACTTCAAGCTTTTAGCTCCTTTAGCTCCAAAAGATTTCTCCATTCCGCTGCGCTACAGTCTAAATGACGGAGATAATGAATTATTCGAAAGAGGTAATCTTGGGAATTCGTCATAATGAGCTAGCATAGCGAGTCGAATGTATCTATTAAATAACACTATAGAGACTCTCTACTCCCCTCCCTATATTCTCGGACCTTCATGCTTATCTGGTCGCTTTATCCTATTCTCTCTATCTTCATAATCTTCCCGATCTTTCTTATTGCGCTGAATTAAAAATATAACCAAGGCAGCAATAATTAACAACACTATAATTATCTCTATAACTGATATTTCCATACTATTAAGTTACTCATTATAAATTAAATAATTGTTATTTCAACATTAATAAATTGTTAAATATGATAAGGCAATCCTCTCCTTAACTTAACAAAAATTTGCTTATATGTTTTCAAATAAATCTATTTTAGCTATAAAATGTAACCATTTAAAGTCATACGCTTTAGAATACTTACCTTTGTATAAACTTCTCAATAAATGTTAGACATAGGCAGATACAACGAATTAAGAATAAAAAGTCAGGTAGAGCACGGTTATATTGTAACCGATGGCGATGAAGAAGCATTCTTACCCAAGCACCACGCACCAAAAAGCCTGGAAGTTGGCAGCAATATCTACGTTTTTGTATTCTTAAATAAGGAAGGATCGCTACAGGCTACTACGCAAAAGCCGTATGCCTGTGCCGGTGACTTTGCCTTTTTAAAGGTGGTAGATGAGTCGCCCGACGGGGTTTACATGGACTTAGGTATTGACAAAGATATTTTTGTTCCCAACAGAGAGCAGAAACGCCCGATGGGTAAAGGGGGCAAATATGTGGTATATATTTATGTGGATGATCAAAACGGAAAATTATTGGCCTCGTCCAGATTAAGCGACTTTATAGAAGAAGACGATATTGATTTAGAAGAAGGAGACGAAGTGAGCTTATTAATTACCGAACAAACGGATTTAGGCTACAACGCCATTATAGACAACAAATATATTGGCTTAATATACCAGAACGAAGTGTTTAGCGAAGTGCGCCCCGGAGATGTTAAGAAAGGCTGGGTTAAAAAAGTAAGAATCGGCAATAAAATAGATTTGAGCCTCCAACCCATTGGTTATGTACATATTTTAGATAGCAAAGAAGGCTTATATCAGGAATTGGTAAGCAGTGGAGGCACCATTGCATTGGGCGATAAAAGTGATCCCGTTGCCATATACGACCGCTTTCAATTGAGTAAAAGTGCTTTTAAAAAAACAATCGGCGCATTGTACAAAGAGCGTAAAATTACTATTGGCGATCACGAAATAAAGATTGTAAAACCCGATTAACCTTTTACAACTCAACAGCCAATAAATTGTATAACCATGACTGATAAGCAATTAGCTGTTTTGAGACTCATTTTGGCAATAAATCAAGAACCTTGTCTATAAATATCTTTTTAGTTAATAAAAAAAATTGCAAAATATATTTGCTTTTATTTTGAAATGTATATCTTCACATAATTATTAATAATAAAAAGTTATGACAGGTACAGTAAAATGGTTTAATGACTCAAAAGGATATGGATTTATAACTCCTGAAGACGGCGGAAAAGATATCTTTTGCCACCACTCTGCGTTACAAGCTATGCGCAGTGTTTCAGAAGGACAACAAGTAGAATTTGAAGTTAAAGAAGGTAAAAAAGGACCGGAAGCCGAAAATGTAAGAGTTGTTGGCTAAGAAAAAAATTATTCAACCTAAACTTATTGAACCCCGATTATTCGGGGTTTTTTATTTTCAAAATATTTTTCACTAAATTAAACTAATTATTCACCCTAATCATTGGCGTATGAAATCTCTAAAATTAGTATTGATCGTTTCTGTGTTCTTTTTAATTAGTTGTAGTCAGCGCATCAGCCCTTTTATCTTAGCCGATACCAGCTGGGTATTATCAGAATGGCCTAATCAGGAAATGCCCGACCAAGCACTGGCTACCTTAAAATTTAATACCAATACAGAATTAAGTGGAAAATCGTTCTGTAATGGATTTGGTGGATCTTATGTAATTAATGGCAGCAAAATATCTTTCGGCTCTTTATTTGGCACGCAAATGTATTGCGATGCAGTGGGCGATAAAGAAACTAAGTTTTTAGAAGCTCTACGCACCGTTAACAAAGTAAATAAAGCGGGCGATAAACTTCAACTCCTACGCGACAATACCGTTATAATGGTATTCTCTAAGTATCCGTGGGGGTTTTAAAAAAGTTATCAGAAAAGTTAACCAGAAACAATTCTTCTTTAGAACGCGTTATGGCAGTATACAGCCAACGGATAAACTCTGTATCTACCATTTCGTCGGTTAAATAACCCTGATCTACAAACACAGCGTCCCATTGTCCGCCTTGCGCTTTATGACAAGTAACCGCATAAGAAAATTTTATTTGTAAGGCATTGAAATAGGGGTCTTCCTTAATGTATTGCTGTCGCAATGTCTTGGAAGTTATATGCTCATAATCTCTTAATACACCCTCGTATAACTGTTGATTGTGCTCGGCCGATAAATTAGGCGTATTTACACTCAAAGTATCTAATATCACTTTACAGCTAATGATACCCGCTTCGGGATAATCTATCAGCTCTAAAGAAACCTCAGCAAATCGAAGTCCGTAACGCTCCTCTTCCTTTCTAACCCGCACAACTTTGGCCATATCGCCATTGGCGATAAAATCTGCATCCTGATTTTCGGGTAGCCAGAAATAATTGTTCTTTACAATCATAATCTGATCACCCCCCGTTAATTCCTCTTCACGGTATAACAATTGTGCTCTTATATGATTGTTAAACAAATTAGCCGATTTATTAGACCTACATACAATCAACGTATTTTCTATTCCGAATTTCTTATAAGCGTATTCCAATCCCTCGGCTAACTTAGCGCCAGGCATTCTAAAAATATCCTTATAATTTTTAGTAATTAATTTAGGTGTTCCGGTTCTTTTAAAATGTATTGTGTTTCGCAATAACGTAGCATTTGCTAAAATACCCGATTGCTCTCCTTGCCTTACTACTTCTTTTAATTCGGTTTCATTTACCTCCAAATCGTAATTAGCCAGCATATACTTCGTATTTAACGCCACACTTTCTGAAGTACCTACAGGCGGAAGCTGAGCCGTATCGCCCACCAATATTAATTTACAATTTTTAGAAAGACCTCCGGGCCCGGTTTGAAAAACATGTTTCAAAAGATCTTTTAAGAGCGACGACCCTCTGTAATCCATCAAATCGGGCAGCATGGAAGCTTCATCTACAATAAAAACGGTATTCTCTGCTAAATTAGGCGCCAGCTCGAAACGCAATTCTGTACTTATAGCCTGCTTTTTTCTATAAATTCTTTTGTGAATGGTAAAAGCCTTTTTCTTAGAATAATTGGTAATAACCTTGGCTGCACGCCCGGTAGGCGCCAATAAAACCGATCGATATTTAAAACTGGGGAAAGCCTTTACCAAAGCAGAAATACAGGTTGTTTTTCCCGTTCCGGCGTAGCCACGTAAAATAAAACATCCATTGTTTGCCGGGTTAGATAAAAACTGAACCATCAACTCAGCAAAATTCAGCTGATCTTGAGTAGGTTCGAATGGAAAATGTTTTAAAATATTATTTAGCTTATCCAATTTAAATGGCTCGTATAATTTATTACTTTTGCTTACAGCAGAGAAAGGCGTCTGAAAGTTACGAATACCAACCGGAATTGCTCAAAAAAATTGAATATGAATCATCAAAGTATATTTTTAAAACATCGTTTCTTTAACAATGAGCTAAATAATGAATTAGAATTGCTGATTAACTGTTCTGCTAATTCTTTGAGTTACGCTATTGCAAATAAAGCCAATGGCGATATTTTAGCACTTTTTAACACTCAAAATCAGGAAAATTTTATCGATATACTCAAAGAAGAACTACAAAACAGAAAAGAGTTGCAGCAGCACTTTAAAGAAGTTCAGATTTGTTTTGCAGGAGGCAATGATATTTTGGTTCCTGAGGCCGTAGCAAACAATACACAACAGCAATGGATCAATAATTTTGTAACACCTGTAAAAGGAAGTAGCTTTATACCAACCGAAGCAACCAATGGATTTGTTCCGATTATAGAAATCCCAGACCAACTGGAAAGAACTTTACAGGCTTCAGGATTTAATACGATACACTATCACCATTCCGTAAAGCCTTTTTTAAATACACATTCTACAGCCTTACATATAGATTTTAAAGGTAAGTCTGCGTATTTTGTATACATAAAAGACCAGCAACTACAGTTTCAGAAATCGTTTGAAGTAACCAACTCTGATGAGTTTAATTACTTTATTTTATTACTTAAAGATCAATTAGCATTAGAACCCTCTACCCCTATCTATTTATCTGGGTTGATAGAAGAAGACAGTTTGTATGTTGCCAGGTTAGCTAAATATTTCAGTTCTATAAACTTCTTTAAAATAGAAGGCATTCATTTTAATGATACACTTCAGGATAAATTTGCTGCACACTATTTTACCACTTTAATAGCATTGAGTTCATGCGTATCATTAGCGGAAAATTAAAAGGCATACAAATGCAGGCTCCGGCTAATTTACCTGTAAGACCAACCACCGATCAGGCTAAAGAAGCTTTATTTAATATCATTCAAAATTGGTACGACATTGAAGATTGTGAAGTTTTAGATCTGTTTTCCGGCACCGGAAGTGTTAGTATTGAGTTTGCCAGCAGAAATGCATTACTGGTGCAAAGTGTAGATAAACATCCCGGCTGTATTAAATGGCTTGAAGCAGTGAAAGCGAAGTACGACTTAAAGGAAATAAACACTACTAAAGCCGATGTATTTAAATACTTAGAGATCTACAAAAAACAATACAATATTATATTTGCCGATCCTCCGTACGATCTTCCAACCATTCCGCAAATCCCTAAATTAGTGGCCGCAAATAAGCTGCTAACCGAAAACGGATTGCTAATTATTGAACATCCTAAACTACTAAAATTAAACAATTTACCGGGATATACAGAAACGCGCACTTACGGAAATTCGGCATTTAGTTTTTTTAGTGCATCTTAAAATTGCTTACCTTAACCAAAAAATAAATTAAACTTATGAAAATTGCCCTATTTCCTGGTTCATTCGATCCAATTACCATAGCGCATACCGATATTGTAGAACGTGCCTTACCGCTGTTCGATAAAATTGTAATTGGTATAGGTTTAAATTCGGCAAAACAAGGTTTTTTAGAAGCCGATAAAAGAGAACAAATTGTTCGCAGTATTTATAAAGACCATTCTAACGTTATTGTAGACACTTATAAAGGATTAACGGTCGATTATTGCAAAAAAATACAGGCTAATTACATGATTAGAGGAATCCGTTCGGTGGCCGATTTTGAATATGAAAGAGCCATTGCGCAAATCAACCAGACCATGATGCCTGAAGTAGAAACGATCTTTATTTTGAGCAAACCGCAATACTCGGCTATTAGCTCAACCATTGTTCGGGATATTTTAAGAAATGGCGGCGATGCCAGTGCTTTTTTACCACCTGAAGCTTACCAATATTTATAAAATATCGGCTTTTAACACCACATCCTTTATTAAGGGATAGGTATTCTTTAGTTTTTCAGGAATAAGTTCTTTGGCAACCCATTCTACAGCGGTTATACCTTCTTCTATTTGCGGAGTTAACACAAAACTTCCAGAAACATACATTTTATACCAATAAGTGGATTTTAAAATAATTGTTTGATTTAATACATAGATATGATAGCTCGTATTTAACTTCTCCAAAATCTCATCTATAACCACCCCACACTCTTCTTCAACCTCTCTTACAGCAGCCGCTCTTTTATTTTCATCCTTTTCTATCTTACCTTTCGGCAAATCCCATTTATCATTTCTGTAAATAAAGAGATATTCCTGACGGTCATTAACCACCAATCCGCCGGCTGCTTTAATAACTTTTACGGCATTCTTTATACGTTTTAAGCATGCTTTTGAGTCATTAACGGTTAGTAAAAAATCAACCTGATGTTGATCTTTTTGATTTTCATAAAATGTTGGAAAATCAAAAGTCTGACTATCAATATGTTGATATTTTAAATCATTTAAATGTACATTTTCAGTAATAGTTAGCGTGTTATCATTGATATAAATTCTGTAATTTTGTGGCATGTATAATAAACGTGAAATAGAAGATAAGATAGCGGAATTTTTATTACAAATTAAAGCAATTAAATTACAACCTGCTAATCCATTTACTTGGGCATCGGGTTGGAAATCTCCCATATACTGCGACAACAGAATTACTTTATCGCACCCTTCAGTAAGAACATACATTCGTCAAAAATTATCTCAAATGATCCAGGAAGAATTTGGTTCTGTTGATGTAGTTGCGGGTGTAGCCACTGCAGGCATTCCTCAGGGTGTATTGGTAGCTCAAGAATTGGGTTTACCGTTTATATATGTTCGTTCTAAAGCCAAAGAGCACGGCACTGGCAGTTTAATAGAAGGCGAAATAATAGAAGGCCAGCGTGTAGTGGTTATAGAAGATCTAATTTCTACCGGAAAAAGCAGTATTCAAGCCGTTAACGCATTGCGCGATGCAGGCTTATCGGTAGCCGGTTTAGCCGCTATATTTACTTATGGATTTGCACAGGCAGATGAAAATTTCAAAGAAGCAAAGTGCAAATTCCAAACTTTATCCAATTATAATGCGTTAATAGAATATGCAGGCGAGCACAGTATCATTTCTCCATCAGAAATTGAGCTATTGAGAACCTGGAGATTAGACCCAAGTAACTGGGGAAAATAGGTTGGTGTTTTTTATACACTGAAACGTTTTGTTTAATCACATATTTAGTTAAATTCGTCTTCACTTTAAAAATCTGAAATGACCATTATAGAAAGTAGTGCTGTAATAAATAAACCGGTAGAAGAAGTTTATCAGTTTTTGGCCGACATGAACAATCACCAGCAGTTAATGCCAGAAAACATTTACAACTGGACTTCTAATAAAGATGAAGCTAATTTCACTATACAAAATATGGCAAAATTGTCATTGCGTATTTCTGAAAGAGTTGAAAATAAAGAACTAACGGCCATTCCAACAGAAAAGCCCCCATTCGACATTGTTATTAAATGGTATGTAGACGCTACAGATGCTCAAACTACTACTGTTAAATCCAGCATATCTGCCGATTTAAATATGATGATGAAGATGCTCGCCAGCGGACCACTCCAAAAACTGGCAAACCATCAAACAGATACACTGAAACAAATATTCAGCTAACAAGACAAAAGAATGACAAAACGTCGTTCTTTTTTTGTTTACACATGTCATTATTACCGATTGCACGTATTCCGATTTAATGGTATTAGATTTGATATTTCCATTGTATGAACTTCAATAATTTTACTATAAAAGCACAAGAAGCTGTTCAAAAAGCTTCCGAAATAGCGCAAGGCAATCAGCATCAAGCTATTGAACCTATACATTTACTAAGAGGTTTACTGGCTGTTGATGAAAATATTGTAACCTATATACTTAAAAAATTAAATGTAAACCTTCAGGGTTTAATAAGCAGCTTAGATACGGCCATAGAAAAACTTCCGGCAGTTTCTGGCGGAAATACCTACCTCTCATCAGATTTAAACACTGTTTTTCAAAAGTCTCAGACATATTTGAAAGAATTTAAAGACGATTTTATTTCTGTTGAACATTTATTACTAGCCTTAAACTCTGTAAGCAGCCCCGCTTCCCGCCTATTACACGACCAAGGCGTGAACGAGAAAGATCTGAAAGCTGCTATTATACAATTGAGAGGCAATTCTAAAGTAAAAGACCAGAATGCCGAAGCTACTTATCAGGCACTTGAAAAATATGCAAGAAACCTGAACGATTTTGCAGAGAGCGGTAAATTAGATCCGGTTATTGGTAGAGATGAAGAAATTAGACGTGTTATTCAAATCCTCTCTAGAAGAACCAAAAACAACCCTATTTTAATTGGGGAGCCCGGCGTTGGTAAAACGGCTATTGCCGAAGGTATAGCCTTCAGAATTATTCAGGGCGATGTTCCTGAAAACCTAAAATCTAAGGTAGTTTACTCATTAGATATGGGCGCCTTAATTGCAGGTGCAAAATACAAAGGCGAATTTGAAGAACGCTTAAAAGCGGTTGTTAAAGAAGTAACACAAAGCGACGGAGAAATTATTCTATTTATAGATGAAATTCATACGTTGGTGGGTGCAGGTGGTGGCGAAGGTGCCATGGATGCCGCAAATATTCTAAAACCAGCTCTTGCACGTGGTGAATTGCGTGCTATTGGAGCAACTACTTTAGATGAGTATCAAAAATACCTGGAGAAAGACAAAGCGCTTGAAAGAAGATTTCAAAAAGTGATGGTCGATGAACCTGATACACAGGATGCTATTTCTATTTTAAGGGGCCTAAAAGAACGTTATGAAACACACCATAAAGTGAGGATTAAAGACGAAGCGATTATTGCTGCCGTAGAATTATCGCAACGCTATATTGCAGATCGTTTTTTACCAGATAAAGCAATCGATTTAATGGATGAAGCCGCTTCTAAATTACGCTTAGAAATGGACAGTGTTCCAGAGAATGTGGACGAGCTTTCGAGAAAAATCATGCAATTAGAGATTGAACGAGAAGCGATTAAACGCGAAAAAGACGAAAAGAAGATTGCAGAACTAAGTGAAGAAATTGCCAACCTATCTGCCGAGAGAGATAACTTAAAAGCCCAATGGCAAGGTGAAAAAGACTTGGTAGATGAGATCAACAATCAATTAGAGAGCGTTGAAAAATACAAACTCGAAGCCGAACAGGCTGAGCGGGCGGGCGACTATGGAAAAGTAGCAGAAATAAGATACGGAAAAATTAAAGAAGCCCAAGACAAGGCTGTTGTATTAAAGCAAGAACTCGAAAGTAAACAATCAGAAAGCAGAATGTTGAAGGAAGAAGTTACTGCCGACGATATTGCGGGCGTTGTTGGTCGGTGGACAGGCATTCCGGTTACTAAATTGGTTTCGAGCGAGCGCGAAAAACTCTTACACCTGGAAGAAGAACTTCACAAACGTGTTGCCGGTCAGAATGAAGCAATAGAAGCCGTTTCTGATGCAATTAGAAGGTCGAGAGCCGGATTACATGACAAAAGAAAGCCTATTGGCTCATTTATCTTCTTAGGTTCTACAGGTGTCGGAAAAACGGAGTTAGCAAAAACTTTAGCCGAATTCTTATTTAACGATGAAAATTCATTGACTAGGATAGATATGAGTGAATATCAGGAAAGACACGCCGTTTCTAGGTTAATAGGTGCGCCTCCAGGATATGTTGGATATGATGAAGGTGGTCAATTAACAGAAGCTGTACGAAGAAAACCTTATTCGGTTATTTTGCTGGACGAAATTGAAAAAGCGCATCCAGATGTGTTTAATATTTTACTGCAAGTGTTGGATGATGGTAGATTAACCGATAATAAAGGGAGAGTTGTAAATTTTAAAAACACCATCATTATCATGACTTCAAATATTGGAGCACATTTAATTCAGGAGAACTTTAAAAATTTAGAAGAAAACAACTACGATGAAGTGATTGCAAAAACCAAAAATGAATTATTTGAAGTTTTAAAGCAATCGCTGCGCCCAGAGTTTTTAAACAGAGTAGATGAATTAATTATGTTCACTCCTTTAAACAGAAACGAAATTAAAGACATTGTTACCATACAATTTAATCAGGTAATAGACACTTTAAAAGAAATGGGCATTCATATGTCGGCCAGCGAAGAAGCTTTAGATTGGTTAGCTCAATTAGGTTACGACCCTCAGTTTGGAGCCAGACCATTAAAACGAATCATTCAAAAAAGAATTTTAAATGAACTTTCTAAAGAAATACTTGCCGGGAAAATTGACAAAGAACACCATATTAAATTGGATATGTTTGACAACAAGTTTGTTTTTCTTAATCAATAACAATTGATATCCTTGATTTTTTAGGGTGGGACATAAATAGCCCACCCTTTTTATTTAAAGAGCATTATAAGCCTGCTAACGATCAATCACTTATACAAGTTGGTCGAATATTACCGTAACAACCGTATTAATTTTCACTCTAAACGACTGTTGTAACGAAGCAAATATAAATTATGTTAAAAAATGACATAAATCACAATTTATATTGTTTTTAAAATATACTTTTGCGACAGGCAACACAAATAAATTTTACTTGGTTAAATTAAAGCATTATGGAGTTTAACCATACAAATTATATTTAACATCTGAAATCCTGAATACATGAAATTTAAATTAGTTCTAATAGCATTACTCTTTACAAAAATCTGCCACGGTCAACAACAATTAGATAAAGGAGCCAAAATTTTAGGAGGTAGCATTGGAATAAACAACTCGTCGATAGAAAATTTCGATTATAATTCGACCACAAAATCACTCAATATTTCACCTTACTTTGGTTATTTTCCGAACGATAACTTAGCCATAGGCATGTATTTGATTTTCAGCAGTTCTGAAAATAGCAGAACTAATTTAATAAATAGTACTCCTGCTGACTGGAATGAAACAACTCAACAGATGATTGGCTTTGCTCCTTTTGTTAGATATTATATGCCGATTAGTGCAAAGTTTAAATTTTTCGGACAACTTAATGCTTACAACGGTTTCGGGAAATCAGAAAGTAAGTTTAGCAGTGTAAATCAAGGTATCTCCGGAAAGCTAGACATCAGGCAATTTGGGGTAGCCGTTCTTCCCGGATTTGCTTTCTTCGCAACTAAAAAGCTGGCACTCGAAGGATCTTTTAATGTTATTAACTACAATAAATATCGCTTTTATTTAGGTGATACGGAAATTCAGAATAACGATAATTTTAATTTTACTTTCGGCGATTTAAACCCTAATATTGGATTAAGTTATTCCTTCTAGGAATTTTCGTCCGTTATTTAGATTTAACACACATTTTTCGAAAACATTCAATCACACATGTTGTTAAACTGTAGACATCATCTACTGAATTACCAACATGAAAATTGCATATATTTCTACCTATTCGCCACGCGAATGCGGCATCGCTACTTTCAATCAAAATCTTTTTAAAGCAATAGGTATAGACCATCAGGTTTCAAAAAAAAGTTATGTTGTTGCTTTAAATGATTCTGAAAACTTAGCTGAATACAAATACCCCGAAGAAGTTAAATTTGTAATAAGACAGGAAAACCAGAAAGATTATGTACGAGCTGCAGATTTCATAAACAACAGCTTTACAGACATTTGCATTCTTGAGCATGAATTTGGCATTTACGGTGGCGAAAGCGGCGTTTATGTGCTCCCTTTAATTGCACGGTTAAAAAAGCCCATTATAGCTATTTTACATACGGTATTAAAAGAACCAAATTACCAACAGCTTACCATTTTAAGAGAAATATCAAAGCATGCTTCGAAAATTGTTGTGATGAGCAACCATGCAGTTACTTTTTTAACCTCTATTTATCAAATTCCATCCAGTAAAATTCAGTTAATAGAACACGGCGTTCCGGATTTGGAAATAAAGTCGTACAACCCGGTTAAAGAAAGCAGTCTGTTTAAGGATAAAAAAACTTTATTTACGTTTGGATTAATCAGCAGAAACAAGGGACTAGAAACCGTTATTGAGGCATTGCCAACCATCATAGAAAAACACCCGGAGGTTATGTATGTAATACTAGGCTCTACCCACCCTGGGGTTATAAAGCACAATGGAGAAGAGTATAGAGACAGTTTAAAACGTTTGGCCTACAAACTGGGCGTAGAGAAAAATATATGTTTTGTAAACAAATTTGTTTCTGAAGAAGAATTACACGACTATTTAACAGCCTGCGATATATACATTACCCCTTACCTGAATATCGCACAGATTACAAGTGGTACCCTTTCTTATGCCATTGGAGCGGGCGCAGCTGTAGTATCTACACCTTACTGGCACGCTACAGAGATTTTATCAGAAAACAGAGGTATTACCTTCCATATAAAAGACAGTAGCAAACTGGCCGAAATTGTTAACGAATTACTGGAAGATCCGGTAAAAATGAACAGAATAAAATCTAACGCATTTGAATATGGCCAACACTTAAGATGGCCTAAAATTGGTCGAAATTATATAGATGTGCTACAAGAAGCCATAAGACAGGCCGAGAAACCAAAAGATCATCAATTAATTATTGATCCAGAAATGATGCCCCCTTTCGATCTCATACATGTAAAAAGGTTAACCGACGATACAGGAATAGTACAACACGCCAAATATGGTATTCCCAATCTAAAAGAAGGCTATTGTATGGACGATAATGCGCGCGCTTTATTAATGGCAATTTATGCTTATCAGCAATATAAAAGTAAAACGGCCTTAGAACTATTTCCTGTATACCTGAGCTTTATACAATATATGCAAAAAGACGATGGAAATTTTAGAAATTTCTTGAGTTTCGAAAGAAAATACCTAGATGAAGTTGGCTCTGAAGATTCGTTCGGCAGAACAATATGGGCATTAGGTTATCTGGTAAATAATGCACCTAATAACTCCTACCGAGAATTTGGAAAAGAGTTGTTTTTAAAATCTATTCCTCATTTTAAAAATTTAAAATATATAAGAGGTATTGCTAATACGGTTATAGGGTTGTCTAACTACATGAAAAATGACAACAACAACATGTTGTATGCCGAACTAGAACTGTTAACAACACATATAAAAAACGCCTATAAGCGAAACGCTGGCGATAACTGGAAATGGTTTGAAGAATCGATGACGTACGACAATGCCATTATGCCTTTGGCTTTATTTTCGGCTTATGAGCTTACTCAAGATCAGGAATCGCTTAGCATTGCTATCGAATCAATGAATTTTTTAACTCAAAAAACCCTTTCTAACGGATATCTAAATCCAGTGGGCAACGATGGGTGGCTGTATAAAAATGAGAAAATGGCTTTATACGACCAACAGGCTATTGAAACAATGGCTATGGTATTAATGTATTTTAAAGCCTATGAAGTAACAAAGGATATAGAGAATATCCGAAAAATGTACCTCAGCTATCAGTGGTTTATTGGAGTTAATAGTTTACATTTACCACTGTACGATAACGAAACAAAGGGTTGTGGCGATGGTTTAAAGCCTACGGGAGTAAACCGAAATCAAGGCGCAGAAAGTACACTAGCATATTTAATAGCTCATTTAGTAGTACTTAAGGCATTAGAATATGAATATGCTTTCTATGCAGAAAACACCGAGCATAAACTGGAGTTTAGCGTATAACAACTAGGCTGTATCTTCTTCTGTTAATTTATTGAGAAGTGTTTGCAGTTTAACAGAAGCAAAAGAGGAGCAATAATCAGACAATCCGTAAGGAATAATAAGCTCATCGTTGTGAATAATAGCCCCGCACGAATATAAAACATTAGGTACATAACCTTCCCTTTCATCGTTATTAGGAATGAGTAAAGGGTCTTTAAGTCGGCCAATTTCTTTAGACGGATCGTTTAAATCCAACAAAGAAACGCCTAGACAATATCTCCTCATAGGGCCTACTCCGTGGGTTATAATTAACCAGCCTTTTTCGGTTTCAATGGGTGAACCGCAATTGCCAATCTGAACAAACTCCCAAGGAAATTTTGGAGATTGAATTTTTATAGGATTATCCCAAACCGTTAACTTATCTGAATACATTAAGTAATTATTCCAGCCGTCTATTCTAGACATCATTACATATTGACCATTAATTTTACGTGGAAATAATGCTAAATTTTTATTCTGTGCACCTATACCGTGTAACGGACCAATTTTAAAGTCATAAAAATCGACCGTTTGCATCAACTTAGGCATTATAATGGCCCCATCAAAAGCCGTATACGTAGCAAAATACATATAGCTGCCATCATCGTGCTTAAATTTCACAAATCGTGCGTCTTCAATACCTCTTCGTTCAAACTCAGATATAGGAAAGATAACACGATCAGAAATATCGGTGTCGCGGCTAAAACTAATTTCGTGATAAGTATCTGATAACCATAGAACTTTATCGTATTCTAATTTTTCCAACTCCGATTCTTTCAAATTTTTAGAGTCAGTAATTAGTCTCCTTAAAGCGGTATAGTCAAATTTATCATCCAACTTATCCCCTAATTCGTTTAAAATGGCAGCATTTATATTGGTATCGGCTGCCTTTTTTAAAAACAACCGCTTGTTGTAATTTGCATTTTTAATTACTTCGGCCTCATCTATATAATCGCCGGCTTCGGCTACCGTAATGTTGTTGTCTTTATCTATTAAAGCTCTTCTAAATACAATAGACGATATGTGTCCCTCGCCCACCGCTCTAAAGCTTATTATCACTCTTTTTTCTCCTTCAACCAGCTCACTTTGATCAGGATCATCTACAATAGAAGGGTTAAAAAATGCAGCAGATTCAATAGAATACTCATGGGTAAAATACGATCCGATTAATAATCGTTTATATTTATCCATGCCGTCGTAGTCAATACCTAACTCTTCAATAACGTCTTTAACTTTTTTACAATGGCGGCTTAATATTTTAGTGATATTTCTATGTCTCTTAGAGTATTCTTGTAACAAGGGAGAAATTAACGCAAACACTTCGGGAGCGCTCAAAATATTTACTTGCTTAATAACTTCTGAAGCGCGTTCTTTTCCGTTAAAAAAAAATCGTGCTATCACTCTTTTTGGATCCGGGTATACCTTTATAGACTTTCGTTCGGCTTTTATTCTCATATTTTAATGAAATTGAAATATTATAACAACAAAAAGCCTAACTGTGTTCTATAAATTTGCTTTTATGATAATTATTTTGTATATTTAAGTATATACTTATTCTTAATAAACCTTCCTTTTATCGCAGGCTTGCAACAAACGCATCTACTGCAACTTTATCATACTTTTTTCCCAGAACTTTAACAAAAGCTGTACCTACAATTGCACCCTGTGCGTAACTACAAGCTTGATTGAAAGCAGTTTTATTACCTATTCCAAAGCCAATTAAAAAAGGATTTTTAAGGTTCATGTTCTTTAACCGATCAAAATAATTGATAGAATTGTCAGAAAAATCTACCTGCTTACCAGTGGTGGAAGAAGCAGATAATGCATACAAAAATCCATCGCTATGGGCATCAAACAGTTTAATTCTTTCTTCAGAAGTTTGGGGCGTAATTAACCAGATATTCTCTAATCCGTATTTTTTAAACAGAGCTGCATATTGATCTTGAAACTCCTGAAAAGGCAAGTCTGGAATAATACATCCATCGATTCCTACTTCGGCACATGCCTTACAAAAATTTTCTACACCAAATTGAAGTACAGGATTAAAATAACCCATTAATAGTACAGGAATTTTAACAGTGGGGCGCAAGGCTGATAACTGATTAAACAACAGCTTTAAATTCATTCCCTGATCGAGTGCCGTTTTACTTGAGGCTTGAATAATGGGTCCATCGGCCGCAGGGTCTGAAAAAGGGAAACCTATTTCGATCATATCGGCACCTGCCGATTCTAAGTTCTGCGCTATAGCCAACGTATTGTCCAGCTCCGGAAAACCGGCTGTATAGTATACAGAAAGTATATTTGACGGCTTATTTTTAAATAATTCGCTAATTCTGGATTGCATTTTAACTGATTAAAATTTAAAATAATTAATATAAGTTTCGAGGTCTTTATCTCCTCTACCCGATAAACAGATCACGACTGCATCGTTGGGTTTAAAAGTCATTTTCTCCAAATAGGCTAGTGCATGAGCACTTTCTATAGCTGGTATAATTCCTTCTAAACGGGTTAAAAGTAGTCCCGCAGCTAAACTTTCATCGTCATTAATAGCTACATACTGTGCTCTGCCAGATTTAAATAAATGTGCATGCTGAGGACCTATACCGGGATAATCTAAACCTGCAGAAACAGAATGGGGCTCTATAATCTGACCATCATTGGTCTGCATAACAATACTTTTGCTACCATGTAAAACACCTTCTTTTCCCAATTGCGAAGTAGCAGCAGAAAACCCTGAGTTTACGCCTTTACCACCTGCTTCTACCGCTATTAACTGAACCGCTTCTTCCTCTAAAAAATGATAAAACATACCCATTGCATTGCTGCCTCCACCTACACACGCCAATACATAATCCGGATTTTCTCTTCCTTCAGCTACTTTTAGCTGCATTTTTGTTTCTGCAGAGATAACAGATTGAAATTTGGCAACCATATCTGGGTACGGGTGTGGGCCCACAACAGAGCCAATAATATAAAAGGTATCGTCTGGATTATTAATCCAATCGCGCATAGCTTCATTAGTTGCATCTTTTAGAGTTTTACTACCAGAGTGTGCAGCTATTACAGTTGCACCCAGCATTTTCATTCGGGCAACATTAGGTGCCTGACGCTCTATATCTACTGCGCCCATGTAAATCACACATTCTAAATCCCGCAATGCACAAACTGTCGCGGTGGCAACACCATGCTGTCCCGCTCCTGTTTCGGCAATAATGCGCTTTTTTCCCAATTGCTCGGCCAATAAAATCTGCCCTATGGTGTTGTTAATTTTATGTGCTCCGGTATGGTTTAAATCTTCTCTCTTTAAATATATATTTGCTCCGTATTTCTGCGACAGATTATTTGCTTTGTACAAAGGCGATGGCCTACCTACATAATCACGCATTAACTGATTAAAACGATTCTGAAAAGACGGCTCATTAATCATCTTAAGATAATTAACTCTTAACTCTTCTACATTTGGATATAACATTTCGGGAATGTAAGCACCGCCAAATTCACCAAAATAACCATGTTCATCTACTTTATATCCTTTCATATTAATTGATTTCTAAATTTTTGAATATTAGCTGTATTTTTAACTCCGGGAACAATTTCAAACCGACTGTTTATGTCGATCCCAATTAATGTTTTAATATTTAATTGATTCAGTTCTTCTATATCTTCTAAACCTATACCTCCACTTAAGAAAAAAGGCGTAACTCCGTGATATTGGCTTAATTTATTCCAATTAAATTTTATACCTGTACCCCCGTACTGAGCAGATTTTGTATCAAATAAAAAATAATCGACCAACGAACTAAACGATTCTATTTTCTCAAAATCAAACGTATCTTCGATACCTACCGATTTAATAATTAATTGATTGGGTATCGTCTTTTTCAGTTCCTTTATAAAGGCAACATTTTCATTGCCGTGTAACTGAACACCTTGCAAACCGTATTTATAAACATTGTCTGCTATTTCAGAAATAGCACTATTCACAAAAACCCCTATTTTTTTAATTGAAGAAGGAATATTCACTAAATCTTCTGGCATTAAAGTGATATTTCTAGGTGATTTCGGATAAAATATAAATCCGATAAAATCTGGACAAATAGGAATTAAATGTTCAACAGAATTCAGATCATTTAATCCACATACTTTCAACAACAATTTCTTATTTAAACTCATGACACTAATGTTTTAAAGGCATTTAATGCGTTTTTACGGAGCAGGGATTCTTCTGCTTCGTAAAAGCAATCGCCAAACGATTTATATGGATGAATGGTCTGAATAGCGATGGCTGCATTACTGAGCACAACGTTATTTTGAGCTGCTGATCCATCTCCATATAAAACATTCATAAAAATTTTGGCAGATGATTCTACTGTATTTCCACCCATAATATCAGCAGGATTTATAGTTTCAAATCCCATTTTATCTATGGTAAGAATAGATTCCCCTTTATTGGTATACATTTTCACATCACTGGTCAATGAAATTTCGTCGTACCCGTCCAAAGCATGAATAATAGTATATTGTTTTACGGTATCCTGGTACAAGTAAGCGTATAATCGTGCTAACTCTAAATCAAATACCCCTGTAACCTGATATTTAGGCTGCGCCGGATTAATCATAGGCCCCAGCATATTGAAAAAAGTTTTCACACCCAATGCTTTTCTTATAGGTGCTACTATTTTCATACCTGGATTAAATAATGGAGCATGTAAAAAGCATATACCGGCACTATCTAAATTGTCTTTTAAAACATTGATATTATCTGTAAAACGATGACCCAAATATTCGATAACATTAGAAGATCCACAACCAGAAGACACACCGTAATTACCGTGTTTTGCTACTTTATAGCCCGCTCCGGCAACGATAAATGAAGCTAATGTAGAAATGTTAAAAGTGTCTTTTCCGTCGCCACCGGTACCACATAAATCTATCAATTCGGTATAACCTAAATCTATGGGAGTGGCCAGCGCCAACATAGCCTCTCTAAATCCTTGTAGTTCCTCTACTGTAATTTTTCGCATCCGGTAGGTGGTTATAAAAGAAGTTATTTCTTCGGTATTGTATTTACCGAGACTAATATCTGTTAAAATTTGGCAGGCTTCTTCTTTAGAAAAAGTCTTGAAGTCGTATAACTGATTAAGTATATTTTTCATTTTTTTAGGCATAAAAAAAGGGTTGCTTTACAAGCAACCCTTTTCATTTTAATAATATATTACAAACAAATAGCCGCTCAGCACATTATGCTAAGGCCCCACCAATTGTTATTTAAAATTCTGTTCATTGATACAAAGATGGTAATTAATTTAATTTATCCTAATATTTTTTTTGGAAAGGCGGAAGCGGAAAGTACAAAAGGGAAAAGCTAAAAGCGTAGAGCAAAAAGCTAAAAGCGTGAGGCACAGCGTAAACCTCTATTAGATACGTTCGACTCACTACGTTCGCTCAGTATGACGATATCCACAGAGTACGTCATTTCGACTGCAGTGCAGCGGAACGGAGAAATCTTTGGGAGCTAAAAAAGGCTATAAGCGTAGAGCAAAAAGCGAAAAGCCAAAAGGAGGAACTATATAATGAAAATCACATATAACAATTCTTCTTAAGATTGCTTCGTACCTCGCAATGACGAAAAATCCTGAGAACCAATCCGCGGTGCAGAGCAGAAGTAAGCCTTGCACAGCAAAAAGCGTGAGGCACAGCATAAACCTCCATCAGATACGTTCGACTCACTACGTTCGCTCAGTATGACGATATCCACAGAGTACGTCATTTCGACTGCAGCGCAGCGGAACGGAGAAATCTTTGGAAGCTAAAAGGGCTATAAGCGTAGAGCAAAAAACGAAAAGCCAAAAGGAGGAACTATACAATTAAAATCACATATAACAATTCTTTTTGAGATTGCTTCGTACCTCGCAATGACGAAAAATCCTGAGAACCAATCCGTGGCGCAGAGCGGAAGCAAACCATGCACAGCAATAAGCGTGAGGCAAAGCGTAAACCTCTATCAGATACGTTCGACTCACTACGTTCGCTCAGTATGACGATATCCACAGAACAGAGTACGTCATTTCGACTGCAGTGCAGCGGAACGGAGAAATCTTTGGGAGCTAAAGGAGCTATAAGCGTAGAGCAAAAAGCCAAAAGGAGGAACTATACAATGAAAATCACATATAACAATTCTTCTCAAGATTGCTTCGTACCTCGCAATGACGATAATTTCTATACGATAGCTTCTTAAAAAAACTCCTATATATCCTACTTCTCTATCTTGTCAAGACAACAGCACATAAAGGCTACAAACGAATCAACGGGTTTTTCTCCTTCGTAAAATGTTTAAAAACAAGTTTATCGGTCAATTTCGGAAAAAGCTTATTTAACCAAACAGTGAGCTTACCCTGACGGGTCATTATTAATGTTCTTTTTCTATGTAAAATTCCTTCAGAAATTCTATGCGCAACTTCCTCGGCTGTCATCATTTTACCTTCATCCATACTGGTTTCGCCATGCGCCTTTACCGTATCAGAAAGTGCTGCTACTCTAATATTCGAAGTTGTAAAGCCGGGACATACCACCAGTACATTTACACCCAATGGCAGTAGTTCTGTTCTTATAGATTCCATAAACCCGTTCATTGCAAACTTAGAAGCCGAATAGCCCGTTCTACCCGGTAAGCCTCTATAACCTGCAATAGAAGAAACACCTACTATTGTTCCTTTAGACTTCAATATTTCGCTATATGCATATTTAGTACAATATACTGTACCCCAGAAATTAACATCCATTAATTGTTTCAATACTGTTAAATCTACATTTTGAAACAAAGAACGCATAGATATACCAGCATTGTTAATTAAAATATCGATTTTACCAAAACTCGCCATAGTCTGGTTTATTAAATTAGCACAATCTTCTTCTATACTAACATCGGTTTTCACACTAATAACCTTTACACTAAATTTCTCTATCAAGGCCGAAGCTAATTCGTTAATCACTTCCAGCTGTCGCGCTGCTAAAACCAAATATGCACCTCTTGCCGCCAAATCGTAAGCACAAGCTTTACCAATGCCGCTCGATGCGCCGGTTATTATTACTACTTTACCTGTATATCCCATGTTATTACTGGTTTAAGAATTGAATACAATTCGAAACATTATCTGTATTTATAATTTCTACGCCCAATTCTGCTAACGCTCTCCACGCATTTTCATTGTCTGGAGCATTCCAAAAACGCATTGGCTTTTCTAATCTCTTTACTTCATCAATTACAGCTATAAGCCTTGCTTTATCATTGTCCGGTAACTCACCTATCCCATTCCAATTAGAGTAATCTTCAAAATTAGCACTGAACATGGTAATTTTTGCCAACTCTTGCTTGGTGTAATTTGCGCCTACAACACCATCAAAATTAAGATATTTAGGATACTTATTTAAAGTACCCGGAAGCGGCCTGTTACCACTAATGGTTAAAATCATTTTATCCTGAAAAAGGTTAATGTAAGATTTTAACTCTTTAATTAAAACAGGGTAAGCAGTTTCAAAATCATCTTTAATATCTATCATTAACTGAAAAGTCTGTGACTTTTTACGTTGACCCAATCGGGCAGCGATTTCCAGATACATATTTTTCAAAGTTTTATTTACATCTATTTCGGCGCGCGAGTGAGCAACATACAAGATATTGTCTTGAACCAAAACACCTACTTCTATAGACCATGCACCAGCATTTAAAGCTGCAATAAACGGACGGCTTTGTAAATAATCGTTATGGGCATGCACCTTAATTTGTGCAAAGCCTATTGTGCTTATACACAACAAGAACAGTAACAATCTGAATTTCATTAACGTATCAAAGAATTTTCGTAAGGAACTCTGGTTAAAATAGATCGACCCAAGGTAATCTCATCGGCATATTCAATTTCACCACCAAAGGCAATTCCGCGAGCAATTGTTGAAATAGATAAATTAAAATCCTTGAGTCGTTTATATAAATAAAAAATAGTGGTATCTCCTTCCATATTAGCGCTTAAAGCTAAAATAACCTCTTTGGGCGCACTATTTTTAATGCGCTCTACCAATGACTCAATCCTTAAATCGGAAGGCCCTACACCCTCCATTGGAGATATTAAACCACCTAAAACATGGTAAACTCCAAAGTATTGATTGGTGTTTTCTATCGCCATAACATCTCTGGTATCTTCTACTATACAGATGGTTTGTTGATCGCGTTTAGAATTCTCACAAATGCTGCAAATTTCTGAGTCAGAAATATTGAAACAATGTGTGCAATATTGAATATTATTTTTAAGGTTGATGATAGCATTTCCAAAGTTTTCCACTTCATCTTTTTCTTTTTTCAAAAGATTTAGAACAAGTCGCAAAGCGGTCTTTTGACCCACTCCTGGAAGCTTAGCAAATTCAGTTACAGCATTTTCCAGCAATTTGGAAGAAAAATTCATTGTACAAATTTATATTATCTTTCCGTAAAATAATTTTTTAATGTATCATTTTCTTACATTTAGCCGCTAAAAAAACAATTTTATGTCCCCATTTATACTTTTATGTTTCCTAATAGGATATTTTGTGTTACTGATAGGCGTTGCCTTCTTTACTTCGAAAAAGTCTTCTGACAATTCTACTTTTTTTATTGCCAACAGAAATTCTAAATGGTATTTAGTTGCCTTTGGTATGATTGGAACGGCATTATCGGGAGTTACTTTTATATCTGTACCTGGAGAGGTAGGTTCGCCCGGAGGAAATCAATTTCAATATTTTCAATTCGTTTTAGGGAACGCTATTGGGTTTATTATTATTGCTACTGTATTACTACCCTTGTATTATAGAATGCAATTAACATCTATATATGGCTATATTGAACAACGATTAGGATATATAAGTTATAAAACTGCTGCTTCTATCTTCTTAATCAGCAGAACAATAGGATCGGCATTTAGATTATACCTGGTTGTAATTGTACTTCAACGCTTTATTTTCGATAGTTATGGCATCCCATTCTGGGCTACAGTATTGATTTCTTTATTGCTAATATGGTCATATACTTATAAAGGAGGCTTAAAAACCATTATTATTACGGATACTTTACAAACCTTCTTTTTGGTGAGTTCTGTATTTTTAAGTATTTACTTTATCTGTGATAGCTTAGACATTAGTATTTTTCAAGCATTTGAAACCATTAAAGAGAGTAACTACTCTAAAATTTTCTTTTATGAAGATTTCTTAACAAGCAACTTCCATGTAAGCAAGCAATTATTGGGTGGTATTTTTATAACCATTGCAATGACTGGTTTAGATCAGGATTTAATGCAGAAAAATTTAAGCTGTAAAAACATTGGAGAAGCACAAAAGAACATGTTTACATTTACGGGGGTGTTTGTTGTAATCAACATTTTCTTCTTAGGTGTAGGTGCGTTATTATACATTTATGCTCAACAAAACGGAGTAGCTATTCCTGTAGATGCAGTTACCGGAAACCCTAGAACCGATTTTCTATTCCCTGAAATTGCATTTAATCATTTAAGCGTTATCCCTGCTATTGTATTTATGCTGGGTTTAACCGCAGCTACTTTTGCTACAACCGACTCTGCACTAACGGCATTAACAACGTCATTTTGTGTCGATTTCTTGGGCATGGATAAAGAAAAAGATTTAAATGCTGCTAAACACGTAAGAAGAAGACATATGGTACATATCGGGTTTTCTGTTCTTATGTTTTTGGTAATTATCATCTTTAATGCGGTGAATGATGAATCTGTTGTTAAAGGTATTTTTAAAGTAGCTTCTTATACCTATGGTCCTTTATTAGGATTATATGGTTTCGGATTATTTATGAAGAAAAGGGGCTTGAGAGATAAACTGGTACCTGTGGTATGTATTTTATCTCCGATAATTTGCTGGATATTAAATGACAATTCTGCGACGCTATTAGGTGGATATACTTTTAGTGTAGAATTGATTTTATTCAACGGATTAATTACATTTATAGGATTACTGTTAATTAGTAAACCAACTAATTTACAGACTAAGTTTTAATAAAAATATAGGCGATGACGAGTGAAGAGAAGATAAGAAACGCATTTGCGAATAAAGATTGGCAAGAAATAAAAGTTACTGATAGCTGGTCTATCTTTAAAATAATGGCTGAATTTGTGGATGGATTTGAGAAATTAGCCAAAATTGGTCCCTGTGTAAGTATTTTTGGATCGGCCAGAACTCCAGAAAGTAATCCTTATTATCAAATTGCTGTTGATTGTGCCAGACTACTTACTGATAGAGGTTACGGTGTTATTACTGGTGGTGGTCCGGGTATTATGGAAGCCGGAAATAAAGGTGCTTTTGAAAATGGCGGAAAATCTGTAGGATTAAATATTGATTTGCCATTTGAGCAATTTCACAATAAATACATTGACTCTAATAAATTACTGGAGTTTGATTACTTTTTTATTAGAAAAGTAATGTTTATGAAATACAGCCAGGGATTCATCGTGTTACCTGGAGGAATGGGAACTATGGATGAGCTTTTCGAAGCGATTACCTTAATTCAAACTGGTAAAATTGCAAGATTCCCGATTGTTTTGGTTGGCAAAAGTTATTGGAGTGGTTTAGTAGAATGGATTAAATCTACTATGCTAGACAAAGAACACAACATACATGCCGAGGATTTAAAACTTTTCAGATTGGTAGATACAGCTGAAGAAGCGGCTGAGCATATTTTCAAGTTCTATGATAAGTATGTATTGAAACCGAATTTTTAGGAAGACGCTGAAAATAAAGAGCTGAAATCCGAAACCAAAAGGGAAAAAGTCAGTATCCTACGAGATTCTGTACATAGGCAAAAGGAGAAAGGGAAAAGTATAGCGCAGTGCCAGAATCCGTGAAATCTGTGAGCAGGCAAAAGGGAAAAAACCTATTCAACTCGTCATTGCGAGGAGGAACGACGCGGCAATCTCTGCCATTGTCTATAGGGAATAAAAAAGCAAAAAAAAACTGCTCAACTCATTATTAAGACCTTAGCGGAGGAGTATTATATAAAATTATAATGTAAATCTATTAGATCTCTCCACTCACTGCGTTCGGTCGAGATGACGGAATGAGCAGATGCAATTCCATTAGATCCTTCGGTCACTGCGTTAGACCTCAAGGATGACAATATTTTTAGAAAAGGA
>CAZOVM010000002.1:0-275576 GCA_964583395.1 uncultured Pedobacter sp.
ATACATAATTGCGGGCAGCAGTAGGCGATACCACCAGAGTGGGATAGACAATGGGCGCTAGACTGCTGATATTTGCCTGAAAGGCATATCCATTTGTAGAAAAGCCGGAAGCCAGTGTAATGCGCTGCTGCGCAGATACAGACAAATCAGCAGTAAGCGGTGTAGATAAGGTACGATAAACTGAGTCGGCAGGTGCCTGAGCATAAGCCGAAGAGAAAAATAAACTCGTTAAAGCAATAACAACTCTTAATTTGATGCAAATTTTCATAACAGGTACAAATTAATGAGTGAGGTTATAACGCATGTGTTTAACAATATTCCCCTGATGGTCTTTAATAAACTTTAATCTGGAGAACCCGTCGTATTCATAATAAGTAGCCAGACTTTTTGAGTCGAGCACACTTTGAATGTTTCCGCTAGGGTAGTAGGTGTAGCTGGTAATGGATCCATTTGCAGGGTAAACGGCTATATCGTCATAGGCTGATCCTCCAGAGAGTACCAGCGTAGGTCCTGTATAGTTCTGTTGCTTGTAAAGCCAGTTGGTGCCGCTTTTATACCAATAGGAGATGATGTAATCTTTTCCTGCAGGCTTGATAAAGTTAACGGTAAAAGTTGCTGCTGAGTTTCTGAATCCGGTATGTGCAGTGGCAGATAAAGTTCCCGATTCTTCAAAATTTTCAAAGTAAAACTCATTAGAATTGGCATTGGTACACTCGGCCACTACCAGGCTGTTTCTGTATCCGTATTTATAACCTGTTATAGGACCATTGGTTTGTGATTGGGCTAATAAGTTACCCGAGCTGTCGTATCCATGAAACTGAATATAATCTTTGAAGTTGGTCTCTGTCGCTGCTTTTCGTTGTATTTTTTGTGGTTCTATGATACCTGTGTGCCAGGTGTTGTATTCTGTTGAAACAGATTGTACATGTGTTGGTACGCCTCCGCTAACGAGCGATTCTGTTTGAATGATGGGTGTAGCTACTCTATTGGCATTCACCATTGCCTGATAAGGAGTAAGAACTCCGTCAGCAACCATTTCTGCAGCGTATTTTAAATTGATTTTGGTGAGTTTACCATCGCTTCTGGTAGATGTAATTTCATTAGGCTGTACATGAGCGATGTTGTTGTACTTATAAGCGGTTTTAGAAATGATGGGATTGAGTCCGTTCTGATCGTATGTTTTAGTGGTTACGGTGTCTGCATACATCCATTTTGTAGCGATGTAATAACCTGATACATCAAATGGGTCGAACATAAGTGGAACCGGCGGGAAATAGGTAGTAGTTGTATACCTTCTTTTCACGGCATAGTACATGGTTTCAGCGGTTCTTCTGTTGTCAAAAACATAGTTGGTGGTTACTTCTTTCAGCGGTTTAGTTTGGTAGGATCCACTAACCAGGTCTGTTGTCAGAAACTGCTTGGAGAAAACTTCTGTTCCCGGACTAAATCCATTGTTGGATATGGGCACTCCTGCAAAAGCGGTTCCCATGGCAATATAAGGGTCAGAACCTGTTGTTCCGACAAAGACACGTTCTGTACCACCGTTAGCCCATGCAGCATCAGAGAGTTCAATTACGTTTTTATAATAGATATGTGTTCCTGAGTTATAGAATAAGCTTCTAATAGGCGTGCTGTAACCTTGTGCATACAGGCAGCTGCTGATAGAGCTGTCGAAACATTCGGCGTTGTCTATCAAATCTCCAAAATAATGGGAAGTATTGGGGATAGCGCGTAAGGTTCCCGATGAGCGTGCCTGTAGGTCAAGGGAGGCATATACCAGTATTTTTTCTACCGGGAGTCCAACCACAGGAATAGAGATGTTTCTGGATACTCTTACTCCGCCAGCTTCATGATTGCCGGTTACCCAGACTCCGCCTACTTTTTTGGTTCCATAAAAGGTGTTGGGTTCATATTCTACACTATCTTTTCCATTTGTAGGGTAGGTAATACTGCTGAGCAGTCCGAGCTTGGCATATGCTCCGCTGGGTTCTCTGTTGGCCAGATTTGTGAAAAGTGTTTTATAAGCATAGTCGTCGGGATAGGGCAGTAGATTTTGATTGTTTTCTCCATTAAAATACCCCCAATAATCCTGAGCAAACGACAGGCGGGAAGCCAGGCCGTTGATATTGTAATAGCTCAAGGTATGCTTTTGGTTGGTTTCGCCGGTGGCAGAAGAGGTTACGGTTTTTAAAAAAGGGCGGGTGGCATAGGTGCCACTTCCAAAGTGATTATAATAGGAGGTGTTGCTACTGTTTACATAGGCTAAAGTGTGTGTGGTTTGAAGCACAGCTGTGGTATCTACATTTCCTTTATTGTAAACCTGCACGCTGGCGAGTAGCGAATCGCCTACAACATCTGTTCTATACTGATAGTTAAAGCGTACCTGCATGGATTTGGAGTTGATGCTTTTTAAGATGACTCCCTGACTTACCAGATGACTTCCACACACCTGATCTTCTGTTATAACTATACACTTCATTGGAGGGCATGAATTGTGCGAAGGAGTGGTAGATGGAGTGCGGATCATTGTTTGAGAAAGGTCTGCTATATAGTCGAAAGTAATAGGGACGTATTTCAGCCAAATGCTTTCTCCTTGCGGGGATCTGACTCCTGTAAGATACCAGGCGGTGGGAATAGGCATGTCGTAGTTTTTTCCACAGGCAAATGGGTATGTTTTAGAGGTTTCAGTAGCCTGAGTTCCTCCAAAGAAGTATTGATAACCGAGCTCGTCTGTAATCCTGAACGTCCAGTTGCTGCCAGGAAACTCGTTGTTAAAATTGGTTTGGATGCGTAAAGCAGAAACATTGAGCTGTGTAACCAGACTATTGTTACCTGGGCCAATGATAAACTTTCCAGACTTACCCATAAACTCAAAGCTGAAGATATCGGGTTGAGTATCGTAAAGACTTCCGGTGGTAGCATTGTCTAAGTAATCGTAAAGTGCCTGATTTTTGGTGGTGAAGTTGGGTGGTGGAGCCAGCCAGCTGTTTATCTCATCTTGAAGATCATAAACGGTTCTGGTGATTACCCCACCTGCATTGAGCACCCAGTTCATACCGGCTCTGGAGGCTATCTGATTTATTTTTACGCCGCTTCCCGAGTTATAGTCTAATGAAACGGGCATTGAAAACCCTTTGGCATTAACAGCGCTAACAGGAATGCTCACACTGGCACTTCCCATAGAATGGTTAATAGGCAGGCCGCTGTATTTTGTGAGTTCGTAAGCGTTAGGGGCTGGAGGTAAAACTTGAGTTAAAGAGGGGGCAGATATGGGTGTCTGCGAAAAAGCAGTTGCGCAAAAGAAAATAACAGCAACCAAAAGGATGTTTATTGTTCTCATATGAAAAATTCAATAAACAATAGTAAATATTATTTTTATTAATAAATAATGTTTGTTTATTAAAAATGAAGCATCAGTTCACTAAACCAACTAACTTTATGTAAATCAGCGAATTATTTTTTGAATTTAAGAAGTGAAATAATTGTCAGTTCTTTAAAAAACAGTAAAAAGATGAAATAATGAATGATCATTGACCTTGAAATAATAACTTTATACTAATTCCTTTAATTTTGTTGTTTAATGTAAACTATGAAACAGAAAATTGCCCTGATTAACTCCCAAATTTTTGATGGGCATAACTGGCTTAACAATCACCATCTGGTGTTAAAGAATGGAGTTGTTGAAAATATCTCAACAGAAATACCGCAAAATGTAGATGTTGTTATTAACGCTAATAATAAGTTACTGGTTCCTGCATTTGTAGAGTTGCAGGTTTATGGTAGCGGAGGCAATTTATTTTCGGCTTTTCCAAGAGAAGCTACTTTAGCTCAGATGGAAAGTCATCTTCACAGCCACGGAACTGCCGCTTTTCTGGCTTGCGTTGCTACGAATACCGACGAGGTAATGTATAACTGTATTAGGGCTGCTAAAGCCTTTAGTAAGCATTGTAATGGGTTTTTAGGATTGCATCTGGAAGGACCCTACTTAAACGCAACCAAACGTGGAGCACATATAGAGTCTTTCATTAGAAAAGCAACGCTCGATGAAGTAAAAAAATTATTGGACTTTGCAGACGGAACAATTAAAATGATAACCATAGCACCCGAAATGCAGGATGATCAGGTTATACAATATCTGTTAGATCATCAGATAGTTTTGTCGCTGGGGCATAGCAACGCAACTTTTGAAGAAGCAACAGCGGCATACAATAGCGGAATTCAGACAACAACACATTTGTTTAATGCTATGTCGGCCATTCACCATAGAGAGCCGGGTATTCCTACAGCATTATTTAACCATAAAACCGCGATATCTAGCATTATAGCTGATGGGAATCATGTTCATTTTGACGTGATAAAATTTGCATCAGCCGTGCTTAAAGAAAGACTGTTTTTAATAACGGATACAGTAGCGGCCTGCAATGTTGGCCCGTATAAACACCGGTTAGAGGGCGATAAATTTGTGACCGACGATGGAACATTATCGGGAGCGAATATCCATTTGTTGGATGCTGTTAAAAATTGTGTCAATCATTGTGAAATTGAATTAGATCTGGCTTTAAAAATGGCAGCTCTCTTTCCTGCTAAGTTATTGGGACTTGATACAGAATACGGAACAATAGAGATTGGAAAACCGGCAAAAATGCTGCTTTTAAATGGCGATTTAAGCTTGGAGCAAACATTTTAGCACTATTGCACAACTCCTTTACCAGCGAACAGAAAAAAAATGATAATTTTGAGGCAAATAAAAATCCAAATCAGTTTAGCTTTCTAAATTTTAGATAATAAATCAAATGAACTATAAACGAATCCTTTTAAAACTAAGCGGCGAGTCCTTAATGGGCGAGAAACAATATGGTATAGATAATGAACGAGTGAAGCAGTATGCCGAAGATATCAAAGCTGTACAAGAGAAAGGAATTGAAGTAGCAATAGTTATTGGAGGAGGAAATATTTTTAGAGGGTTAAGCGCTGAAAAGTCGGGTATGGACAGAGCTCAGGCCGATTATATGGGGATGTTGGCAACGGTTATAAATAGTATGGCCTTACAAGATGCTCTTGAAAAGGTTGGATTAAAAACCAGATTACAAACGGCCATTAAAATGGAACAGATTTGTGAGCCATTTATTCGCAGACGTGCAGTACGCCACCTAGAAAAAGGAAGAGTTGTGATATTTGGAGCAGGAACGGGAAATCCATATTTTACTACTGATTCTGCAGCAGCTTTGAGAGCAATAGAAATTAAAGCCGATGTTGTTTTAAAGGGAACCAGAGTGGATGGAATTTATACAGCAGATCCTGAGAAAGACCCTTCGGCTACTAAATATGAGCATATCAGCTTTAAAGAGGTATACGATAAGGGATTAAATGTGATGGATATGACGGCTATTACGCTGTGTGAAGAAAATGAATTGCCAATTATTGTTTTTGATATGAACAAACCCGGCAATTTCATGAAAATTGCGAAGGGCGAGCATATTGGCACGTTGGTTAAGTAGCATGAGGCTGGTTTGCCTATTTCTTTTAATAGCTAATTTTGCAACAGCTCAAACTACTGTTCGGGTAGTAGCTAAAACTGGTGAAGGCTTAGAATCTGTATTGATTTTTAAAAACGGCGTATCTAATGAGTTGAAGGGACTTACAGATGCTAAAGGAGAATTTGCGCTGCATATAGATGAACAATCAACCTATTTATTTCATTTACTAGGTTATGAAGATGTTGTATTAACCGGAGAAAGCCTTGTTAAAAATAAAGAAGTTATTTTGCAGGAAGCTTTAAATCAGTTAAAGCAGATTGAAGTTCAAAAAATAAAATATAAACAGGTAAGTTTGATAAATAAAGCAGGTAAGTTAGGAATTGGCGATAGCAATGGCATTTTAAATGCAATAGAAAGAGTAAATTTAGTAACGATTTCGGCGCCAGGATTTCTTAAAAGTTTGACTTTAGATGCTTTTCAATTGAAGCCCGGAATAAGCCGCGATTTTAGGTTTGTGATCTATACCTCAGAGAATGGCCAGCCAGGTGTTCCATTGGTTAATGTTAATGAACCGGGCGTATTTTCGAAAAATAAAATGCACTTTAACTTGTCTGCTCACGCAATTTATCTGGAAGGCGGGCAATATTTTATAGGCTACGAAACCTCTAAAAATACAAGAGTAGCAAACAATGCCCATAAATTGGTAATGGAAGAACCCTCTATGATTAGTATTTTCACTAGTGAAAGCAGTGTCCCGAAATTTTATTCGAGATTTAATTTTGGCAATTGGGTTGCTACTACTGCTGGGAGTGCCAATAAGTATCGAGATTTAGTTTATCGCTTGGTAATGGACATTCCAATAAACTATTAAAAGAATATTTTATATTTTTGAATAAATTACAATAAAATGAACGACCTCATAAAGAAACAATTAGTTGATTCGGCACATGCAATGGATAATGCAATCATCCATTGTGAATCAGAATTGACAAAAATACGTGCTGGCAAAGCTTCTGCAGGAATGTTAGAAGGTATAATGGTAGATTATTATGGTACTCCTACTTCGTTAACCCAGGTGGGAAGTATTAATACACCTGATGCGCGTACTTTGCTTATTCAACCATGGGAGAAGCAATTGTTAGTGCCTATTGAAAAAGCTATACACGAAGCAAATATTGGGTTAAACCCACAAAATGATGGTGTAGTAATTCGTTTAGTTGTTCCTCCTCTTACTGAAGAGAGAAGAAAGGAGCTGGTAAAAAAGGTAAAAGAAGAAGCGGAGAGAGGTAAAATCACAATCAGAAATATTCGTAAGGATGCGAACGAGCGGATTAAAAAGTTAAAAGCAGAAAGTGTTTCTGATGACGAAATAAAAGATGGCGAAGCAGAAGTTCAGAAAATGACAGATGCTTATATTATCAAGGTAGATAAGCATGCCGAAGCAAAAGAAAAAGATATAATGACAGTTTAAAATTAACTGACATTGAGATTGTAAAGGGAATGATTAATTATCATTCCCTTTCTTTATTTTTGTACTTTCTATTCGCATATCCATGAAAATTCTTCTGAGTTATCTTAAAAACTATAAAGGACTTATAGCTTTAGCATTGCTTTTAGCAGCTATAAATCAAATATTTTCGTTTCTTGACCCATATGTGTTCAGGTTAATAATAGATAAATATATTACAAATATAGGGAGCCATTCTTTTACAACTGCTGAGTTTATTAAAGGTGGTGGTACGCTAATATTACTGGCCATGGGCGCTGCCATGGTTTCGAGAATTGCTAAAAATTTCCAGGATTATTATGTAAACGTAATTACGCAACGCCTGGGTGCTAAAATATATAGCGATGGTTTAGCACATTCATTAGAATTGCCGTATCAGGTATTTGAAGACCAGCGAAGTGGCGAAACCTTGGGCGTTTTACAGAAAGTAAGAACAGATGTAGAGAAGCTTGTACAGATGCTTATAAATGTCTTATTTACGAGTATTGTCGGGATAGTTTTCGTTACCGTGTACGCTATTTCTGTTTATTGGGTTATTGCGGTGGTTTATTTTTCTGCGGTTCCTTTACTGGGGTTTTTAAGTTCTGTTTTAAGTAAACGGATTAAGAAAATTCAAAAGAATATTGTTGCAGAAACAACTGCCTTAGCAGGGTCTACTACCGAATCGCTCAGAAATATTGAACTGGTAAAAAGTTTGGGTTTGGCCAAGCAGGAAATTAGCCGGTTAAGCACAACAACTAATAAAATTTTAGGGCTGGAGCTAAAGAAAGTAAAATATATACGTAGTTTAAGCTTTGTTCAGGGCACATTTGTAAACTTATTAAGAAATGGATTACTGTTCTTAATGATGTATTTAATTTTTGTAGATAGAATTACGGTAGGTGAATTTTTCTCGTTATTTATTTATTCTTTCTTCATTTTTGGACCACTGCAAGAACTGGGAAATATTATCAATGTTTACAGAGAAACTGAAATTTCTTTGAACAATTTTGAAAAAATTATGTCGACCCCGAAAGATGCTAAACCAACAAATCCGGTTGATATAAATAAGATTACTAATTTAACCTTTAAAGCGGTTGGATTTAAACATCAGTCGGCCAGCATTAATGCCTTAGAAGATATAAATTTCGATGTAAATACCGGAGAAACCATCGCCTTTGTAGGCCCTTCTGGAAGCGGTAAAACAACTTTGGTAAAGCTACTAGTAGGCTTGTATAATCCGCTTGCGGGAGAAATTTTATATAATAATACCTCTAGTAAGCAAATAGATTTAGATGTATTGAGAGAAAAAATAGGCTTTGTTACGCAAGACACGCAGTTATTTTCAGGAACAATAAGAGAGAATTTAAAGTTTGTGCAGCCCAATGCGAGTGATGAAGATTGCTTAAAGGTATTGCATCAGGCAGCTTGTCAGAATTTACTGGCACGTGCCGATAAAGGATTAGATACCATTATTGGAGAAGGAGGTGTAAAGGTGTCGGGCGGAGAGAAGCAACGTTTATCTATTGCAAGGGCACTGTTAAGAAATCCGGATATTTTGGTTTTCGATGAGGCAACTTCTTCATTGGATTCTATTACTGAAGATGAAATTACGTCTACGATAAAAGATGTTTCTGAAATTAAGGATCAGATGACTATTTTAATTGCACACAGGTTATCAACCATCCGCCATGCGGATAGAATATTTGTGTTAGAGAAAGGGCATATTATTGAGACCGGAACGCACGAAGAATTATTAGATAAAAATGGGTTGTATTATGCAATGTGGAGACAACAAATAGGTGAGCGTTAAAAAATAAGTCTTCTTTTATTTGTAAATCTCGTTAATGTTTGTTATATTTAACTATGAGTATTAACCATTTGGCATTTGTGAATTTAGGAGGAGCAGAAATTGGCGTATTGCTGGCTATTGCAGTTCTGCCTTTTGCACTAACACTTTATTGCATAATGGATATTTTCCGGTCTAAATTTAAAGACTCAAATAGTCGTCTTCTCTTACTCTTAATTGTACTTTTAGCCCCTTTTATAGGGAGCATAATCTATCTGTTTATTGGTAAAAGTTATAAGGTTAGAGGGTTTGACCCCGATAATAAAATGCCGCTCTAAGTATTATACGAATTGATTTGAACTTCTTTTTTAAGAAACTTTAAGTTTATTATATAAGCGGTTGAGTATTGTTTTTTCTCATATGGTCTAATTTGTACTGAAACATTTCACCCATTCGCTCAGCTCTCCATAAGGCGTCTGTGGCTTTTGGCCCAGAAAAATGCTCGGCAAGTGTTTCTTTCCACAATGAAAGCCAATTTTCGAAATGTTCTTTATGAATCGGTAGTTTTACGTGCGCCATAAAAGGACTTCCACTATAGGCTACCTCATCTAATAATATGGTTTGCCAGAAGCGATACATTTTATCTAAATGTGTAGACCAATGCGTTCCAATTACATTGTCGAATATAGGTCCCAGTAGTTCATTGTGTTTTACTTTTGAGTAAAAAGTATCTACCAAGAATTTTATATCATCTATATTTTCTATATCCCTAATTGCCATTAAATCAAAGTTCGCGATAATTTAACAACAAAGTGTATTTTAAAGTAAGATTAAGGTAAAAAGGAAGCGTAAGCTTCTTCAAAATCGGGCGCATTAATTATCGCAGCAGATGCTGCTATTCCATAGACGCCCGTATTTCTTAAATCTTGAATGTTTTGTACTTCAATACCCCCAACAGCAATGATGGGTATATTTAACCCTATTTTATTTAAATTTTCTACGGTTTTTTGGTAAGTTTCTAAACTTATGAAAGGAAAATTGTTGGGCTTGGTGGTGGTTTTGGCGAAGGGGCCAAATCCTATATAATCTGCGCCTGCTTTGGCCATTTTTAAAACGGCATCTGGTGAAAGAGCACTCACACCTAATGTGTAAGCATCACCTAATTCACGTCGTATTGCCGCAATATCTGCTTCAGGATTTTCGATATGGAATCCTTGTATATCTGCTTTGCCTGCCAGATGAATGTGGTCCGTTACAATTAGTGTGGTCCCCCAATCGTCACAAATAGCCGCAATTTGATTGATTTCTTCCAGAATATCGGTGTCCGATTTGTGCAGACATCTGTATTGAATCCATTTGCCACCTGCTTCGCAAGCTTTTTGAGCTTGCGAAACTGACGACATTTTGGGTGTTTCGTTGGTAATAAAATGAAATTTGTCAACGAATTTCTTCATGTTAGAATTAAAATTTTAAGTTAACACTGGTCATAAAGTGAGTTCCGGCTTGGGGGAAATAAAAGTTTTCTGTTGTTCTTGCTCCGCCAGCATAATACCCAAAGGTATAACCATTACTTTCATATTTCTCATTAAACACGTTATTAATTAATACACCAATGTTTATTTTCTTAATACCTAATAATGAAAAATCGTAGCCTAAGCGGAGATTGTTCACAAAATAGGCATCTAGCTTTCTTTGTTCATTTTGAGTGTTATCTAAAAATTGTTTCCCTACATATCTGCTTTGAAAGCCTAGCCCAAAGCCTTTTGCTGGTTTGTATACAATTTCTGAACCCAATACCGTTGATGGAGAAAAAGAGATGTCTGTATTTTTAAAGGTCTCGGCAAACTGACCGCCATTGTCGTAATCATCACTATAGTCTATATAAGTGTCGATTTTATTTCTGCTAAGCGCAGCATTAACAAGTAATTTAAATTTTGGGCTAAACTCATAGGCTCCGTCCAATTCTACTCCAATTCTATCGCTTTTGTCTACATTTTGTCTAAAATACTCACCTACTTCGTTGATTTTTCCGGTAACAATTAGTTGGTCTTTATACAACATTCCATATAGGTTGGCTCCCAACGAAACTTTATTTTTCTCAAGTCTATAGCCCAATTCAATATCTAACATGCTTTCTGCTCGTGGTAAAATGCCGTTGCTTAAATTGATATAATCGTCGCGGTTAGGTTCTTTAGAAGCATAGCTAACAGAAGTGTACAAGTTTTGATCTGGAGCAACCATATACGTTAATCCAACTTTAGGGTTCAGGAAATTTAAATTGTCTTTTACATTTAAATTATTGATGTTTTTGTCGGTTCCTGCAACTTTATAATAGATATTTCTGAATTGTAAATCCGCGAATAAATTTAATTTAGGGCTTACAAAAACGGACGCTTTAGAATAAATATTGAAGTCGCTTTTTCGGCCTGTATTATCGTAATAATGCCTGTCTGCATTAAAAACATTTCCAAAATCGGCATTGATTACTTGGCCAAAATGGTCGCCCGAGTATTGATTAAATGCTCCGCCAATTGTCCAAGTCCAATTTTTTTCACCATTATAATTGAGGGCATAGGTTACACCATAAAAATCGTTGTCTAACCAGCGTCTTCTCACAAGATCCGTTCTGTCAATAGTTGTTCCTCCAATAACTATAGGCTGCAGACCATATTTTGAAAATTTTTGGTCGGCCTTAAACTCTTCAAAATAACCTCTGCCATACGTATAATGACCGGCTAAATTGAGTGTTAAATTTGGGTTAAGCTGAGTGGCATACAATGCCTGATAATGGTTTTGCCAATAATTATCTGTTTGATCGCTATATAGAAAGCTGTTATAGGTTCTTGGGTTTGCGTTAAATATATTGGTTACGTCATTACCGGCTAAATAATTTCTATCAATATAGTCCTGAATATCGGCATTGCTACCTCTTAACTTGGCTTCCGGAATTCCGTTCCACGCCTGATAGGTTTGTTCTTTGCCTGCAAAGACGTTAATTCTAAGCACATGTTTATCGTTTTTATAGGCTCCCGATAAAAAGTAAGATTGTAGGTTGCTGCGAGATCTATCGATAAAGCCGTCTGATTTTATGCTCGATAATCGGCCTTCAAAGTTAAAATTGCCTATTAAGCCGGTTCCTACTTTAATAGTGTTTTTTAAAGTTCCAAAAGAACCTATTGAGTTGTTTAGTTCTCCGTAAGCAACGTCGCTAATTGCGGATGTTTGGATGTTTAAACTACCTCCAAATGAGCCTGCGCCATTGGTAGATGTACCGAGACCTCTTTGAATTTGAATATTGTCTACTGACGATGCAAAATCAGGCATATTTACCCAAAAGGTACCCTGACTTTCGCTGTCGTTGTAAGGAATACCATTTATGGTTACATTAATACGGGTGGGGTCGCTTCCGCGGATGCGGATTCCCGTATATCCAACTCCGGCTCCTGCATCAGAGGTAACAATTACGCCTGGTGTGTTTTGAATAAGAAAGGGTAAATCCTGACCAAAATTTTGCTCTTCAATTTCAGACTTAGATACATTTTTGAAAGTAGAAGAACCTTGTTTAGAAATTCTGGTCGATTGAACCAAAACTTCTTCGGTCATAAAGTTAAAAGGGACTAGTTGAATGTCAATTTGTTGATCAGACTTGACATCTATGTTCATTGTTTGTGACTGATAGCCTACATGTGAAATGAGTAAGTCGTAAGCCCCGGGTTTTACATTCCTTAACTCAAAATAACCTTGTTTATCAGCAATGGCAATTCTGTTAGAATTTTTGAGTCTGATACTTGCCTCAGACAACGGCAGGTTGGTGTTTTTATCCGTGATTTTTCCCGAAACACGAATTTGTGCTAATGCCAGTATAGGCAATAAGCAAGCTACCAGAGTAGCCAACATTAATTTTTTCAATTTTGTTAATTTTTTAGTAAAACCAACTGCAAGAAAGGGTCACTTACAGCCCAGTTAAACTCCATAACTCCAAATCCCTACGCCGGCATTATCCGGATCAGGTGCATTTAAAGCAAAAAGCTGGAAGCGAAAAGTTTAAAGACCCAAAGGGTATAGCTTTTTGCTTGTCTTTATTGCTTCAAAATGGGTATGTTCTCAGCCTTTATTTATGTTTTTATAAAACAAGGCACCCCTTATGATGGGTCAAATGTAGTAATTATTTTTTTAATGGGTCAAATGGGAGAGATGTATGATGACGGTTATTCGGCGGACCGAAGAGCTTTGAGCTTCTAACTTTCAGCTTTCCGGGCGTGTCCTTCGTTCCTCCGGCCGGGCTGTTCAGGGCTTCGGTTGCCTTCGGCGAACAGACCCTTCCCATCCCTCACGCAAAATCCTCAGGTTTTGCTCTATAAAGGATAAAGTATAGGATTGTTTTTTGAAGGCTTAGTCATTCTGAGTTCTAGCGTAGCGACCGAAGAATCTAGGCCTAACGCAACGGAAGTTTATTCCTGTAGGGAAAGAATCTTGTGGAGTGATGTGTATGGCAATGCTTCAGCTTTTCGCTCTCCCTTTCGGCTCTCCCTTTCAGCTTTCCCCTTTCTCCTTTCCCCCTTTCGGCTTTTAGCTTCAAGCTTTCAGCTTTCAGCTTTATGCTTCCCGCTCCTCCTCCATATAAGCATCAATTACATCGATAGCATTTTTTATTCTATCAGTACCTAACCCGCCAACAACAACATAACGGGCGTTTAAAGCCTGAAGCTCTTTATGCCAAATGTCCATAAAATAGGTTCTTTTATCTGGAAAATCTCTTAGTGGATCATCTTCCCAAGGTAAATCGATATCCATTAAAAGGTATAGATCATAGTTGTACTTTGGTAGTGCATCTAATACAATCTGAGGCGTGGTTCCAAACATTTCGTCACTCCATATTTTTACAGTTAGAAATGTTGTATCACATATTAAAAGAGGTTCAGTAACTATGGAGGCAAAAGAATCTTCGAGCGCTACCTGACCATGAAACATATTTATTTCGTCCTGCAAATTGCAAGGCTCTGTTAATGCAGCACAATAATAGCGTGCGTATTCAGGAACCCACAATGTATTGTAGTGTTTGGCCAAAGCTTGTGAAATACTAGATTTTCCAGTGCTTTCTGGACCAACAATGGCTATTTTTTTAACTTTTTTGTTCATGATAAATTTTACGCCAAGCGTAGAAGCCCGAAATAGCTATAAAAATATAAAGGGCATACATTATTCCGGTTGCATATAACGCCTTATTAAAATAAACATATATGTATATAATATCTACAACAATCCAAATTATCCAGTTGTAAAGAATTCTTCTGGCTAACCAGGCTTGTGCAACCAAGCTAGATGCTGTACAAAAACTGTCTATAAAAGGAAAAGAAGCATCTGTGTGCTTAAAAAGTAAGGTTCCCAAAAGCCAGGTAAAGACGATAATTCCGAGAATAGATATAATTAGCTCGTTTCTTTTAATTCCGGTAATTTTTTGCGGTGTTTTGTCTTCTTTTTTTCGTGTCCAAAAGTACCAACCATAAATATTCATGATTAAGAAATATACCTGAAGACCTGCATCTGCATATAACTTGGCGTGGAAGAAAATGTAGATATAAATAATTACACTTACACAGGCAATAGGCCAATTAAGGATATTGTTTTTAGAGGCAAGCCACACACAGAGAATACCAGTAATAACGCCACACCATTCAATAAAACTAGTTTCCTGAACAAATTGTGCTAAACTTTCTCTGAGGGCATCGATAAACATAGTGGCTCAAAAGTAATAAAATAATTATGGTGTAAAGTTGGGATGGTATTTTCAGGTCATATTATTTTATTGGGCTCTGCGAAAATGACAAAAGGTTTTGACCTTTTCAGCTTTACTCTTTTAGGTAATGAATGAATGAAAGAGATTAACTCGGTGGTAATAGATGGTAGAATAAATTGATTTAAATTTTTAGATTGTCCATTATAGTTTATCTGTAATACTGTTTTCGGAACATCGTACACAATCTGATTAACTTGTTGAAGTTTTCGTACTTCCGACGCTTTTAAAATATTTAGAAATTCTCGATATGTTTTTTTCGATAGCTTACCCGTATAATGCAACAAATCTATTTCCGAACGAGCTCCAATAATATATTTTACACGACCGTTTCGATCTATTTGAAATGATTTATCGACCCAGGTCCAAGCACCTCCTTTTACTTGATATTTGATTTGTTCAAATTTTAAGGTTTTGTCGAAAATTAAATCGCGATCTTGAAAGTTTAAGACATCTTTATGATTAATTAGCTTAAAAGCATTTGAATTTAATGGTTGCAGGCTTAATTTATCATGGCTTAAATTTGTGATTAAGAAATCAAAGTAGTCGATATATTGTTTTGAAAAATTATCTCTTGAAGAGGTGTATTTATCATACATTCTCAATGTATCACCCAAGAGGAAGTAACGTTTTTCGGTTTTATATTGCTCGAATGTCTCGAGCTGAACGTATTGAGAATCTATTTTTAAATAGCTTAATTCTTTATCTGCCCAAGCTTTGAATAATGTTTTTTGTTGAGCATAAATATTTAAGAGGCAACAGAAAATAAGAAGCATCAATGAAACTAAAAACCTCATGAGATAATATTTGTACTATTTATATGATGATAAAAATTGAATAATTCCATAAAATTACGCCGACTGATTTTAAGCCTAATTTTTTGTTTTAAAACAAATTAAAGATTTTCATTTTTTCTCTAATAAAAAAAGCATCTAAGTTTTTTGTACTTAAATGCTTTTAACGTAAAAATTATTAATATATATAAACGCTTTATAAAACATAAAGCTAATTTGGAGAGAATTACTTTTTAGCGATGATGTTTAAATCTAAATCCACTTCCTGAGAAATCATCCAATCTTTAGGATCACCTTCTGTTCCATAAGTTAAACCCCAATCTTGTCTGTTGATGGTGAATTTAGACAATACGCTTACTTCATTTTCAGTAATACTCACTTTTGCAGGGAAAGAAACGTTAACCGTTTTGTCTTTAATAGTAAGGTTTCCACTAATAATATGTGTTGCATCGGCAATTACACTTTTATCTGTTGCAGCGTCAAATGCTCTTACATTAGTGATTTCGAACTTAGAAGTAGGGTATTTATCAACTTCGAAGAAATCTGCATTTTTTAAGTGGTTGTCTAAGTCTACAGAAGTTTTACCACCAGTTTTACCAGGGTCTACTGAGTTAGCATCTGTTAAAAGTGAATTCATGTTAAGGGTAAATACACCTGCAGTAATGGTGCCAGCGTCAACAGATACGGTACCTTCACTTTTTAATGTTCCAAATCTAGGATCGAAACCACCTTTGTGATATGCTTTCCATTTTACTGAGCTTGCGTTGGTGTCAAGCGTAAAAGTTTCTCCTTTTTGTTCAGACGCTTGTTGCTCCGTTCCAGTTTGCGCTTTATCGCCAGTAGAACCTCCACATGAAGCTAATATTACTGCAGCAAATACTGCTAAAAATGATAGTTTTTTCATTTCAAAAAATTTATTAATTAAATCTTTTGCAAAGATACAGCATACACAGTTTATAAATGCTATTAGTTTCCTTTTGGAAACTACTTACCAATTGGAAACTATACAAATAGTCTTTAATTTTGTCGCATTACCCAATGCTATAAATCTATAAGAAATGAGAAAGAGTAAGATACTGAGAGATGAAATAACTTGTAAAGTACGAAGAATTGCAATAAAGGATACAATGGAGATTTTATCTGGAAAATGGAAGTTTCATATTTTAGGAACGCTTATGGAAGGAGGGAAAATGCGCTTTATGGATCTTTTGCGCGAGGTAGATGGTGTAGCGGCCAAGATGCTGTCTAAAGAATTACAGGATATGGAAATGAATCATTTGGTGAGTCGTACGGTTTTAAATACAAAGCCCATAACAGTAGAATATGAGGTTACAGAGTACGGTCGTACATTAGAACCTATTATTGAAGAAATTGTAAAGTGGGGAGCTGCTTATAGAGATGCTCTTTACAAAAAAACAGAAGCATAGCGGTGAAAAAATGAAGTGACCTTTGTAAAGAAAGGTTTTACCATTCAGAATAAAAGTTGTAACAATTCCGTAACAACTTCAAACCATTCTTTTATTGTGGTGTTGTTAAATGAGCTGAGCAAGATGAATAAATAAAATCTTGCTTAGGTGATAAGTTATAAGCCATTTTTAATCGTATTGTTATTTAAGGGTAATAAGTAAAAAATAAATGCGTTATAAGATGGTTGGAATTAGTCTAATTATAAATAAAAAAATACCGGATGGATAAAAGCTTTACTAATTAATAAAAGTCAAATTAAATTTGTAAAACTATGAAAAACAGAGGATTTAAATTTTTAACTGCTGCAGGCTTAATGGCTGGTATGTTAGCGTTTACTTCGATTCAACAAGGTGGGATTAAAGGAACAGTTACTCCAACAGATGGAGTTGCAGATGTTGTTGCTATCAATGGAACAGACACCACAAAGGCTATGTATAGTTCAGGTTCATTTTCTTTGGGCGCTCTAAAAGGTGGAACTTACACAGTAATGGTTAAGGCCATTGCTCCATATAAAGATGCTATGGTAGAAAATGTAATGGTAACCGATTCTACAGTAACAGATGTTGGTGAAATTAAATTGACACAGTAAAGTTTGTGTGTGTATTAACTTTTACTAAAAAGGGGGCTTTTGCCCCCTTTTTATTTGGATTATGTTTTTGGAATTTATAATGACAAAAAAAATCCAGAAGGGAACAACCCCTTCTGGATAATAAACCAAACAAACTATTTATGAAGAATACCCGTGGAGGGTATATCTGGATTGAAACTTGTAACTGTAAACAAGTGTATCAATCTTATATTAGTATAACAACTCCTGTTCCAAAAAGTTTTAAATTAATTCCAATTGACTTTTTTATGACTATTGTTGCTTAAATAACACAGAACGTTGCTTTAAATCAACACTTTTTATAATTTTTTGCTGTCATTGTCAGACAAAAAATATTTATCTGTATCAATTTAAGACAAACTATATACCAGTTTTAATGAGCAATGTTCTAATTAGCAGAATAGTTGTAAAAAACCTGACAATTTTGTCTGTATTTAAATGCAGAATAATGTAACTTTGCATCCCGACAAGTTAGTCGGAATATTGGCTTGCTTTCAAATTCCCAATTTAACAAAAAGCATTATGCCAAAAGACCCCTCCATTAAATCCGTTCTTATAATAGGTTCTGGTCCAATTATTATCGGACAAGCTTGTGAATTTGATTATTCTGGCTCTCAAGCCGCTTTATCTTTAAAAGAGGAAGGAATAGAAGTATCTATTATCAATTCTAATCCGGCCACTATTATGACGGATAAAGTTATTGGAGATCATGTTTATTTATGGCCTTTAACTGTCGATTCTATTGAAAAGATTTTACAAACTAGTAAAATAGATGCCGTTTTGCCAACAATGGGCGGTCAGACCGCGCTTAACTTATGTAAAGAAGCGGAAGAACGCGGGGTATGGGAAAAATACGGAGTGAAAGTTATTGGCGTTGATGTTGATGCGATAGAAAAGACTGAAAATAGAGAAGCTTTCAGACAATTAATGATAGATATAGGTGTTGGTGTGGCCAACTCTAAAATTGCCAATTCATTTTTAGAAGGAAAAGAAGCTGCTCAATCTATTGGCTACCCATTGGTAATCAGACCATCTTATACTTTAGGAGGATCGGGTGGCGGATTTGTACATAAAAAAGAAGATTTTGATCAGGCTTTAAAACGCGGATTAGAAGCATCTCCAACACATGAAGTGCTGGTAGAACAGGCTGTTTTGGGTTGGAAAGAATATGAGTTAGAATTATTAAGAGACAGCAATGATAATGTAATTATTATCTGCTCTATCGAGAATTTTGACCCTATGGGTATTCATACCGGTGATTCTATTACCGTTGCTCCGGCTATGACATTGTCTGATCGTTGCTATCAGGAAATGCGTAATCAGGCGATAAAAATGATGCGTGCCATCGGAAATTTTGCAGGTGGATGTAATGTTCAGTTCTCTGTGAATCCTGATAACGATGAAATTATTGCTATCGAAATTAATCCTAGGGTTTCAAGGTCATCAGCTCTGGCAAGTAAGGCTACCGGTTATCCGATTGCAAAAATTGCAGCTAAACTGGCTATTGGCTATAACTTAGATGAGATTGAAAATCAAATTACCAAAACAACGTCAGCCTATTTCGAGCCTACTTTAGATTATGTTATCGTGAAAATTCCAAGATGGAATTTCGATAAGTTTAAAGGCGCGAATAAAGAATTAGGTTTGCAAATGAAATCGGTAGGTGAAGTTATGGCCATAGGTCGTACTTTCATTGAAGCGCTTCAAAAAGCAACACAAAGTTTAGAAATTGGCAGATCGGGTTTGGGTGCTGATGGGAAGCACAACCGTCGTATAGAAGAAATAATGGAAGGTTTGGAGCATGCAAGCTGGAACCGTTTGTTCTTAATAAAGGATGCTTTCTCAATGGGTGTTCCATTAGAATCTATTCGTAAGATTACCAGAATAGATAAATGGTTCTTAGCTCAAATTCAAGAATTGGTAACCTTAGAAACTGAATTAAAAAGATACTCACTAAATAACATACCAAGAGATTTCTTTGTTACCCTAAAGCAAAAGGGATTCTCTGATGTTCAGATTGCTTATATTTTAGGCAACGTAACAGAAGATGAAGTATACGATAGACGCAAAGAATTAGGTATTAAACGTGTTTTTAAAATGGTTGATACCTGTGCTGCGGAATTTCCGGCACAAACACCTTATTTTTATTCAACCTTTGAAGAAGAACAAGGAAATATTCATTCAGAGACTACAACTACTTACGCAAACGAATCTATTGTTTCTGATAAGAAAAAAGTAATCGTTTTAGGATCAGGACCGAACAGAATTGGACAAGGTATAGAGTTCGATTACTCATGTGTACATGGTTTGTTGGCCGCAAAAGAAGCGGGTTACGAGTCTATTATGGTGAATTGTAATCCAGAAACGGTATCGACCGACTTTAATATGGCCGATAAGCTCTATTTTGAGCCGGTTTTCTGGGAGCATGTAAGAGAAATTATTGAACATGAAAAACCAGAAGGTGTAATTGTTCAGCTAGGTGGTCAAACAGCTTTAAAAATGGCTGAAAAACTGCATCAATCTGGCATTAAAATTATTGGAACAAGTTTCGATAACATGGATATCGCCGAAGACAGAGGTAGATTCTCTGATCTATTAAAAGATTTAGATATTCCGTATCCGAAGTATGGTGTTGCAGAAAATGCTGAAGAAGCCATTGTTGTGGCAAATGAGGTAGGGTATCCGGTTTTAGTACGCCCAAGTTATGTTTTAGGCGGACAAGGCATGAGTATCGTTATTAACGACGAAGATTTAGAAAAAGCCGTTGTAAAGCTTTTAGGTGATTTGCCGGGCAATCGTGTATTAATTGATCATTTCCTTGACAGAGCAGAAGAAACGGAGTCAGACTCAATCTGTGATGGCGATGATGTGCATATTATTGGCTTGATGGAGCATATTGAACCTGCAGGTATTCATAGTGGAGATTCTAGTGCTGTTTTACCGCCATTTAGTTTATCTGAAAAGGTAACGAACGATATGGAAACATATACTAAAAAACTGGCTAAAGCTTTAAATATCCGTGGCTTAATGAACATTCAGTTTGCGGTTAAAGACGATAAAGTTTATGTGATTGAAGCTAACCCACGCGCAAGTAGAACAGTTCCTTTTATTGCAAAGGCTTATGATGTACCCTATATTAATATTGCAGCCAAAATAATGCTAGGTGCAAATAAGTTGAAAGACTTTACAATAGAAAGAAAATTAAAAGGATTTGCTATAAAAGAGCCAGTATTCTCTTTTGAGAAATTCCCTGAAGTAACTAAAGAACTAGGGCCTGAAATGAAATCTACAGGCGAAGCAATTCGTTTTATAGAAAATTTAGAGGATCCTTATTTCAGACATCTGGTTAAGGAGAAATCTATGTATTTGAGTAAGTAGGAAGGGAAAAGCTTAAAAGCTACAAGAAAAAAGCTTAAAGGCAGAAAGGTGAAAATTGGACAGGTACACCTTGGTTTCGAATGTTTTAAGTGGAAAAGAATATGTATAAAAAGTCCTCAGAAAACTATTTCTGAGGACTTTTTTTGTTGCTTACAATTTTGAAATATAGTAGATTTTGAGGGTTAGACTTTACTTCAACGTATTTTCTTCTCGCTGCCAATCCTTGCCAAATATCATCCCGCAGGTACAGCGCGGTGGACGAAAGATCTTCTTTTAAGTCAATAGGCTTACGCTCTATTTACCAATTTGGTGAAATCTTGCTTCCCCCTACTTTTTGATCAAACTATCATGCTCTCTCAAAAGAATTTGCTCTATATCTGTTCCTTTCCAATAAGTTTTAATATTGTTAATCTGTTGTTCAGTCAGCGGCTTTTCATTTTCAAATATTTGCATTCCAAAAGCATTTGCGGCTAATACGTCATAGTACCAACTATCTTTAAACCCCAGGGCTTCAGATAAGATGGATTTAACTTCACCGAGCCATTTAGCGATTTCTGTTTCTCCTATTTCTGGTATATTCAATGTATTTTGTGTTAAAATAGCTCTCTGAAATGGGTGGTAGGAGATGTATTGTAGTGATGGCGTTTTGTTAAGTTGGAACTTTTTCAGAAAATCAAAATAGGAAAGATCTAATACCTGTAATTTAGAATCATCTAAATCTGTATTGTACACGTTCAAATGATTGTTCCTCATAATACGCTCGTAATCGAAAGCGCGAACGGTGTAAAAGTAATATTTAAAATCTTCTTCCATTAAGTCTTTCAGGTCTGCCGCAATGAGGATGTTATTGCGTAAAATAGGATTGCGTTGTTCAAGACTTGATTGGAGGTGCTGGCTGAATTCATTGGGTTTCATTTTATTAAAATCTTTAATTGGGTCATCTGGCATAAGGGTTTCCATTTCAATTATTGCTTCGTAGCTGTTAGTCAACTCATTTTGAGTAAAGCTTTCTGAAATATGGACATTAGAAATAAAGCGATTTTCATCAAATTCAATTTCAACATGAGTAATTTTATCATTATATAACTTTCCAATGAACTTCCTGTAGTCATTAAAATTTGTAGATAGCAAAAAAATGGTGTAATCTGTTTCTATATCCAACTCGAAAGAGAAACTCCCATTTTCGTTTACTATGGCTGTTTTATTGACTACTTTTCCTGAGATGTTGTGTGGCAGGATAACCTCCATAGTTAAAGAATTTGGAGTAAATTGCTTAGCTGTTTTTACTCGCCCTTCAATCTTTGCTTTTCCGGCTATTATTCTAATATCTTCTGCTGTCTGAGCAAATAGGGTAGTACTGATGGCACATAGCGATGCCAATACCAGGGTGGCGATTCTGATCATAGTTTAAATAAGTTAAAGGATGACCTAGAGACAAGTAGGACATGCCCTACCTCTAGAAATATTCTGTTTATAGATTCGAAATAACTTTAATAAAGTTGCTTCCCCAACTATACACGATCCGCGCAGATTAGAATATTTGACGTGTATAACTAAATACTGAAACCGTTAATTAAAACTGTGTCCTTTTTCTAGCCTTTTACAATTTACAAAGAAATTTTTATAAATGCAACAATAATTTATATAATATTTAAAGAAGTGGTTATGTAATAGGGAAAATGAGGGTGACTTTGTAGTGACCAGGGTTGAAAACGTTTGAGCTAAGCCGAATTATATCTTTCTTTCTATCCACAGGGGTGCTCCTGAGGGACACTTCCCTACCTCCTTACGGTATACTTACACTAGCTCTCACACAATTCCTTATTGACCATTGCTCCAGTTAAATTGCCTTGCGCTACTGCATTGGCTACAGAGCGCATCATAGAGCAGTTATCGCCGCAAGCAAAAACTCCTTCAACACTCGTTTTTTGAAAATGGTCTGTTCTTATGTAGCCGTGCTCGTTTAGTTCACATCCTAAATCGACAAGTAAAGATGTTTGTTGCTCAAAGCCGAGGCCGGCGTATACAGCATCAAAAGATTCTTTTTTCCCACTATTAAATATTACACATTTTAATTGCCCATTTTCATGTTCAAACTCTATGATTTTATCTTCTATAATTCCTATTTTGTGGCTGGTTAATTTCTCCATTTGTTCGGGAGAAAATTGATTTGGGCCAGAAGTTAAAACAAAAAGGTGAGGAGTTAAATTATTAATCAAGGGGGCTAAATGCATCGCTTTTTCGTTGTCCGCGAAAATCGCTGTTTTTTGATTCTTATATTCAAATCCATGGCAATAAGGACAATGAATAACTGAAATACCCCAACAGGCAGAGAAACCTTTTATATCTGGCATGCTATCTTTTATACCAGTGGCTATGATTAATTTTTTGGCGGTATATAAGGAGCCCGATTGGGTGTTTACTTCAAAAATTTCTTTGTTTTTAATTGCGGAAACAGCAAGATCATTTTTAAATACAACTGTTTTATACTGGGCAACCTGTTCTTTAGCTATCGTAGCAATTTCTAAAGGGGTTTTCCCATCTTGTGTTAGAAAATTATGAGAGTGAGGCGTTTGTTGGTTACATGGTTTTCCGCTATCGATGACCAGAACCTTACGCAGAGAGCGACCTAACGACATAGCAGCAGAGAGACCGGCATAGCTTCCGCCGATTATAATAACTTCGAAATTATTTTGATCAGACATAACTTTGTTCTTTTGGAGTCGTTTAATTGGGTTCTATAATTTCTTCCGGAATCCAGCCTTCTTCATTAGTTAATGTATTTTTAACCCAGACCCAACCATTTAATGCTTTGATTTTTATAACTGTTTCTTCTTGTTGTACATCTAATTCTTTGGCAGAATAGTATTCTAAAATTTTCCCGGTTTTTTTATCGCTAGATAGCTCAATTATTTGCAAAGGAATCCACCCCTTATTGTTGGTGCTTTCTGCCCAAATCCATCCTTTCCATTTTTCTTCCTGTTCTTCTTCACCTAGTACAACCGTATCTCCAACGTTCAAAACAATTGGGTTTTTATACTGGGTTTTGTAAGATTGGGTGACTTTATACGCTTTCATCAGAAATATTAAAGTACGGAAATTAAATTGACTTTCTGGTTGTCTACTTTTGTTGTTGTATAGAGAATAATGACTTAATAAGATATCCGCTTTATTATTAATTTATTCAGTAGCTGTCATTTTGCGGATGTGAATTAGCGTAATTATCCATACAATCACTAGTGGGAGAAATATTATGGCAAATATGCTGGCTAGTTCAAATTGGACTGCTAAAAATATAAGACCTACAATAAGTAGCCATTTGAAAAAACCGATGATTCGATCGTAAATGAACGGGAAAATTATAAATAAAATGGTCGTTACAGAGTGTATACTTAATGTAATGATCCCTGCGTTTTCTGGCATTTTTCCCATTAAGAAAAGCTTCCAAATGCGAGGGGTTTCAAAAAATGCTAATTCAAAAGGCCATGCCCATTGCCCATTGAGCGAAAACCCGGAGAATAGCGAAAATAAGGCTATTAGTAGGAGCAGTATAGTTATTGTCTTTTTTCTTTTAAGCATATTTAATTACAATGTCTCCAACTCTATCGACTGTAATATTAAAAATCAAGGAGCTCATTCTTTTTTATATGAATAAGTGTAATATACCAAATTATTAAAAAAGGAATAAAAATTAAAGAGAAAACACTCAATATTAGATATTGAGCTCCTAGAAAAGTTATTCCTGAAATTAATAACCACTTAAAGAAATGTTTTATTTTATGGTAATAAAATAGAAAAGCAATTAAAGAAGCAATTGTAATAGTATTTAGAATTTGAGCAATAGTACTGGAAAGAATTATGTCTTTGCCATTCAATAGCTTATTTAAAGTTCTAAGGGTTTCAAGGTACACAAATTCGAAAGGACCTGTCCACATGGCATGCATAAATACTAGAAAACAAAGCTAATATCGCTAATAAAATTAGGAGTATGGTTGTTGTTTTTCTTCTTTTAACATACATCATAGACGGATAATATGAATCTCATTTTTTGTAAAACTTAAATAAGGCATTGGAAATTTATTACATAAAAAAGCCTCGCTCCAATAATGAAGCGAGGCTTTTTTAAGAATTTTATATTAATTTAAAATTACAACACCTTTAGCTTCGAAAGCTAATTCTTTTTTAGGTTGCGTAATTTTTGCAATTTCTGCTTCAGATTTATGAGCATCTTCTGCATAATGACGTAAAGTTTCTACAGAGATAACTTGTTTTTTACCGATACCATCTAAAGAAACTTCTTTGCCAACTAGATCAAATGGCATAAAGAATGCATAATCTTTAAAAGTTACACGGATTGGATCTTGTCCGTCAGGCATTTGAAGCGTCATCCAGCATCCTTTTTTCTGACAAACTTCTAGAACTTTACCTTTTATTTTTAAATCAGCAGAGTTTTTATCACCTAATAATTGCTCAAGTTGTGCAACTGGAGCAACCTCACCAGTAACACCTGTACCAAATACTTTTTTGTTATCAGCTTGCTGTGCAAAAGCAACAACTACCAGAAAGCAAAGAGAAATACTTAATAATATCTTTTTCATAAATTTTAATTTTTTAAATCTTTCAGATACTCAAATATATAAATTTTTAATGACTTTAGAATAATTCCAAATAAGTTATGAGCTCTGTAGCGTAATTTTTATGTAAAAAGCATTTTTCTATCCGAAAAGATGCTCAAAAACTTCTTCGATCTTGCTTACGGCAATAATTTCTATTTTATATTTATCCGTGCTTAGACCTTTTTTATTGTAGCTGGAAATCATCATTTTATCGAAACCTAATTTTTCGGCCTCAGAAATTCTATGTTCGATTCTGTTTACGGCTCTTATTTCTCCTGATAAGCCCACTTCTGCTGCAAAACATGTTTTAGAAGAAACAGGAATATCCTGATGAGAAGAAATAATGGCTACTAAAATAGCTAAATCTATAGCCGGATCTTCTACTTTTATACCACCTGCAATGTTTAAAAAAACATCCTGAGTACTTAATCGAAACCCGCATCTTTTTTCGAGCACAGCTAGCAGCATATTCATTCTCTTTGTATCAAAGCCATTCGCAGAGCGTTGAGGGGTTCCGTAGGCTGCGGTCGACACCAATGCCTGAGTTTCTATTAACATTGGTCTTACCCCTTCTAAGGTGGCAGAAATGGCTATTCCACTTAATTCTTCATCGCGTTGTAACAGTAGAATTTCAGAAGGGTTAGAAACTTCCCTTAATCCATCGCCACTCATGGCATAAATACCTAATTCTGCGGCTGCTCCAAATCTGTTTTTTATAGACCTTAAAATTCTGTATACATGGTGTCTGTCGCCTTCAAATTGAAGAACAGTATCAACCATATGTTCTAAAATTTTGGGACCAGCTATCATGCCGTCTTTAGTGATGTGGCCAATTAGAAATACAGGCGTGTCAGATTCTTTTGCATAGCGTAAAAATTCTGCGGTACATTCACGTACTTGTGATACGCTGCCGGGAGTAGATTCTACGTGGGCCGATTGCATGGTTTGTATAGAATCTACAATCAAAATATCTGGCTCGAGTTCTTCAATTTGCTTGAATATATTTTGAGTGAGCGTTTCAGTGAGGATAAAACAATCTGTTGATGGATTTTTAGTAATTCGCTCTGCCCGCATTTTTATTTGCTGTTCGCTTTCTTCACCCGAAACATATAAAACTTTTAAATTTTTAATGCTTAGTGCTATTTGAAGCATTAGGGTTGATTTTCCAATTCCTGGTTCGCCACCTATTAACGTTGCTGATCCACGAACCAATCCACCACCCAAAACCCGGTCGAGTTCCCCGTCGCCAGTATTTATCCGCTCTACTTCTGTAGATGTAATTTCCTGAACTTTGCTGGGCTTATTTAAACGTTGTGCGCTAGATGTAGATCGCCAGGTAGACCTTCCATTAACTGATTTTTCTACAACTTCTTCTACAAAAGTATTCCATTGTCCGCAAGAGGGACATTTACCCAGCCACTTGGCCGACTCGAATCCACAGCTTTGGCAAAAAAATGCCGATTTAGTTTTAGCCAATTTTTTTGATTTTATTTTAATGTAAAAGTAGCTAAAATCGCTTTATGATCTGTTGGCCATATTCCTTTTGGCGTAATAAATGGATCCTGAGTTTTTTCAACAACCATTTTTCCGTTTAAAATAGAAGTGTTTGGCCCTAAGATGGCAATATTATCGAGCCGTATATTTTTATTTTTCATGTAAAAAATAAAATCAATCCTATCTCGATCGTCGGCATCGGGGGCCCAGATTAATTTATTGATAGGTACATCTGTATTAAACGCTGGAAATGTGAAGCCGGGATGTGTTAATACATTAGGGTACAATTTTCTGTATGCGTCTATCCAGCCATTTTTTTCTAATAACAGGGTGTTTTGCCAAGGAATGATTAAGCCATTATGATCAAATAAATTTTTAGTGTTTTTTTTCCAGTCGCGGTGCGACGGCTCATTAAAATCTATGCCTAAAATTATGAAGCGACCATTTACATGTTCTCTTTTAGCATCTTCTATAATTAATGCAGTGGCTTCATCACGTTTTGACTCCAGATTTACTTTTAATACTTGTTGTGCATCATTAATTTTTGAAGACAATTTTTTCCAGGTATTTGCGTCATACCCTCGCGGCAGATAATTGGCAGCATTTAAATAATCTAAATGTGCAGTGTAGGCGGCAATTTTTTTTCCATGAATATTTATAATGGCTTTATAGGAAGATCCATGATCATCTTTATGAGGAAAGACTTCTGAAAAATGCTCAATTGGGTATTTGGATAAAATTCCTGAATCATAACTGTATGCAGAATAATACGTTTCTCCTTTGATTTTTAGCACTTCTACTATTTTTTCATTGAAAGCTATATTTTTATAGTTTCTTACTTCGCTAAAAGTGATGATGTCTGCTTTATTGCTAATAATCTCTTCCACAATAGCGTTAAATCCGTCAGGCACTACAGTTCCCTCCTGCCAGATATTAAACTGTAAAAATTTAACAGAAACTGACTGGGCAAACACTGAGGTGTTTAACAATAACAGTCCGATAAGAAGAGGGATATATTTCATAACAAAATATTGAGGTATTTAAAGTTAGACTTTGTATCATCAATATTAAGAAATGTTGGATTAAAAAAGGGGCTGATCTTATTTGATACAGCCCCAATATTTTTAAAATTAAAGTTTTATTTCTTCGTCTTTAGAAGAGATAAAGTGAAATTCGGTAAGGTTGTAAGAATTAACTCCCTTTACCTTAATGCGTTGACCGTACCTGAAGAACCATTTCCATTGCAGAGAAATTAATCCTTTTTTAATAAAAGCTTCGATGTAAGGATGTACATTAAGCGTAATATTTTTCTCATTTTGTTCTTGTAGAATATATTTCAGATTGCTCTCAATATCATCTATTAGAAGAATACTTGCTTTAATTTCGCCAGTTCCGCCACAAGTAGGGCATTTCTCACTTGTTACGATGTTCATTTCTGGTCTTACACGTTGACGGGTAATTTGAACCAGACCGAACTTACTTGGTGGCAAGATGGTGTGTTTTGCTCTATCGAGCAACATTAGAGACTTTAAGTAATCGAATAATATTTTCCGATTAGCGGGTTTGTGCATATCGATAAAGTCGATCACTACAATACCACCCATGTCTCTTAGTCTGAGTTGTCTTGCAATTTCTTTTGCCGCTTCCTGATTTACTTGAAGAGCATTCTCTTCCTGATTTTCTTTGCTGGCGGTTCTATTACCACTATTTACATCAATAACATGTAAGGCTTCGGTATGTTCAACAACTAAGTATGCGCCACCTGCTAAGGTTACGGTTTTACCGAATGCATTTTTAATTTGTTTTTCAATACCAAAATACTCAAAAACAGGTTCTTTATGTTTGTATAGTTTTACAATTTTCTCCATTTCTGGGGAAATTTGCTGAACATAAGATTTTATATCTTCATAAAAACTAGGATCAGTTACATGAACATTGGTAAAATCGCTACTTAAAATATCACGAATTAAAGTAGACGAACGATCCATTTCGCCCCAAACTTTTTTGGAGGGCTCTGCATCAGGTAATTTTTTGGAAAAGTTTTCCCATTTAGCAATACAATCTGTTAGATCTTTTTGCAGGGCTTCAACATCTTTTCCTTCGGAAACAGTACGAATGATTACGCCAAAATTTTTCGGCTTAATACTTTCGATAATTTTTTTCAATCTATTTCTTTCTGTATTGCTACGAATTTTTTTAGAAATAGAGATAACGTTTGAGAAAGGTACTAGTACAATAAACCTGCCGGCTATTGAAAGATCTGCACTCAAGCGTGGTCCTTTTGTTGAGATCGGTTCTTTGGCGATCTGAACTGGAAGGAGCATGTTCTTGCTTAAAATCTCGGAGATTTTTCCAGATTTATTTATATCTGAATCAAGCTTGAAACTTTCCAATGCTGTTGCGTTACCACCGCCATTCCGTTTGACTTTGGTAAACTTCAATAAAGATTGAACTTGCGGGCCAAGATCGAAATAATGCAAGAATGCATCTTTTTCGTAACCAACATCCACAAACGCAGCGTTCAGACCGGGCATTATTTTTTTAATGCGGCCTAAATAAATATCGCCAACTGCATAGTTGTTGTTTACGCGTTCTTTGTGAAGCTCAACAAGTTGTTTGTCCTCTATTAAAGCTATGGTAACCCCAGCAGGTGTGGAATTGAGAATTAATTCTTTAACCAAAAGCTATAAGATTAAAAGACCTTTCGGTCTTTGTACAACACATAATTAAGTAAAAAACAATACAGACTAGGATATTCCTAGTCTGTATATAAAGAAAAATTATTTTTTCTTATGTCTGTTTTTTCTTAAGCGTTTTTTACGCTTATGGGTTGCCATTTTATGTCTTTTTCTTTTTTTACCGCTTGGCATAATCTTAATTTTTTAATGTTTTAAATTCTATTAATTTTTTAGTTCAGCAACCTTTCTATCTATGAATTTAGATAAAGTTGGGTTTGCCGCAATTCTTTTGCTATCTAAATAAGCTTCTATAGCTTCCTCTTTCCTGTCAAGGTTTTCATAAGCTGTAGCTAAATAAAAATAAGCTTCAGATGTTTTTCTTAGTTCTATTACAGATTTAAACCTGTCGATAGCTCTTTCGAACTGTCCAGACTTAACTGAAAATAAACCTAATTGCATTAATGCTTTTAAATTTTTTGGATCTTTATTAACAACATCCACAAGCATTGCTATACCGTCCATTGGAGCGCCCATGCCATTAACAATGGTAATCCCTGCTCCAGTTTTAGCACTTAAATTGGCTGAATCAATAGCTAATGCATTGTTAAAAGCTGCATTTGCCTTAATTAATAACGCAGGTTTTTTTAAACTATCTGCTTCGTTTTCAAAAGCAGTTATAAAACGATCGCCTGCATTAATCCAGCTGTCTAATGATTTCTTTTCTAGCGCAATAATTTCTAAATAAAGGGCACTAGGTGTTGATTGTTCAACATCTTGCCATTTTATTGCTAATTTATTTGCTAAATCTAATCTAGATTCTCCTTTTGAGCCCTGAAACGAACCTTCCAAAGCTATAATTTCTTTGGTGTATTGAGTTCCAACTAAATTTTTTGAAATTCGAGATACTTCATCCAATTTAAGTTCTTCTGTTTCAGGCATAGTATTTGCCTCCATTCCAGCAGCTGGTTCTTCTTTAGGCTTAACTAAGCCTTTTACATCTCTTGATAATAAGAAACCTGAAATTAGAACAATTGCTCCAATTACTATTAATTGCTGTGAACGGATTTTTGACATAATATTATGCTTCTACTTGAATCTTTTTTGAATTAGTTTTTACTTTATCTACAAATACTTTTGCAGGTTTAAAGCTAGGTACATAATGTTCAGGAATTATGATAGCCGTGTTTTTAGAGATATTCCTAGCAGTTTTTTGAGCTCTTTTCTTTACAACAAAACTACCGAAACCTCTTACGTAAACATTCTCCCCTCCGATCATACTTTTTTTGATGACTTTAAAGAATGCTTCTACAGTTTCCTGTACGTCAACTTTTTCTATCCCTGTTACTGTTGATATTTCTGAAATAATATCTGCCTTGGTCATATCTATTTATTAATATTGGTTTAACTTTTATAATTGTTTTGGGGTTGCAAAAGTATTGTTTTTTAATGAGATAGGGAAATTTTATGTATAAATATTTACTTGATTAGATGAAAATGACAGTTCAACCCTTTTCTAGAACATATTGTTGTAATTTTGTAAAATGCAGTTTCAAAGCGAATTAATTAAGTGGTACAGTGAAAATAAGAGAGAATTGCCTTGGAGAACGACCAAAGATCCTTATTTAATTTGGCTTTCAGAAGTTATACTTCAACAAACCAGAGTTGCTCAAGGGCTACCTTATTATGAACGTTTTAGTGAGCAGTACCCAACGGTTTATCGTTTGGCAGAGGCATCCGAAATGGATGTGTTAAAATTGTGGCAGGGTTTAGGGTATTATTCTAGAGGGCGCAATATGCATGCTACAGCCAAACATATTGTAATTAACTTAGCGGGTGTTTTTCCTTCAAATTATGAAGAGCTTATACAACTTAAAGGGATAGGATCTTATACGGCAGCGGCTATTGCATCTTTTTCAAAAAATGAAAAACGCGCAGTAGTTGATGGCAATGTTTATCGTGTACTTGCACGATATTTTGGGATTTACGAGGCAATAGATACTTCTTTGGGTAAAAAGACCTTTTCTAATTTAGCCAATCTGCTAATAGAAGAGGTTAACCCGGGTATATACAACCAAGCAATTATGGAGTTTGGGGCAATGTTATGTAAGCCGGCAAAACCTGACTGCGCAGTTTGTCCCGTTCGTGTTGGATGCTATGCATTCAAAAGTAAATCTATTAATGAACTTCCTGTTAAATCAAAGAAGATTATTAAAAGAGAAAGATTTTTAAATTATCTAATTATTGAACAAAAGGGAGGATTGTGGCTGAATTTACGTGATAAAGGTGATATTTGGCAAGGGCTATACGATTTTCCATTATTAGAATTTGAAAAGAATCTTTCTGAAATGGAATTGAAAGCGTTACTGAATGTAGATGAGAAAGATGCTTTAGAAATTAAATATATTGATGCTGAAAAGCATATTTTAACACATCAGATTTTAAGAGTTCAATTTTTTAAGGTGGAAAATTTAAATACTACCTTTATGATTCAGAGGAATAATGTATGGGTGCCCTTCTCGGAAGTAGAAAAATTACCGATGCCCATAATAATTCAAAAATTTATAGGACATTATTTCAAAAAGCGTTTATGACAGGAGTAAATAAGGTAATATTGATCGGGAATTTAGGAAAAGACCCTGAAATTAGATACTTGGAAGGAGGAGTTTCTGTTGCCAGTTTCCCACTGGTAACTTCTGAATATTTTGTTAAGGATGGGAAGCGTATTGAGCAGGTAGAATGGCATAATGTTGTTATGTGGCGTAAATTAGCAGACAATGCTTCAAAATATCTTAAAAAAGGGAGAACAGTATATATTGAGGGTAAGCTCAGAACACGTTCGTTTGAAGATAAGGAAAATGTAAAGCGTTATATTACGGAGATTGTGGCAGATAATTTTACCTTATTAGATAGAAAGTTAGAAGGAAATCCTGAATAAGTATTTCCTTCTAATTCCTTTTATGTTATTCTACAGTAACTGACTTTGCCAAGTTTCTTGGTTGATCTACATTGCATCCTCTTAGTAATGCAATATGATAAGATAATAACTGTAATGGTATGGTAGCTAATAACGGTAAGAATGCTTCATTTGCATCAGGTATTTCGATACAATAATCAGCCATTTTTCTTACTTCAACGTCTCCCGCTGTAACAATTGCTATAATTACTCCTTTTCTGGCTTTAACTTCTTGAATATTACTAATCACTTTCTCATAAGAGGAGTTTTTAGTGGCAATAAATACAACTGGCATTTCTTCATCAATTAATGCAATTGGACCATGTTTCATTTCTGCAGCAGGATATCCTTCTGCATGGATATAAGAAATTTCTTTTAATTTTAATGCACCTTCTAGCGCTACAGGGAAGCCACTTCCTCTTCCTAGAAACAAAAAGTTACTAGCATTGCTAAATTTGGCAGATATTTCTTTAATGAGATCTTCTGATTGTAATGCTTTTTCAATTTTTGCAGGAATTTCATCTAATTCGGTTAATAATTCAACCATTTTAGAGTTAGAAATTGTACCTTTTTGTTGTGCCATGTAAAAGGCCATTAATGTAAGTACAGTTACCTGAGCGGTAAACGCCTTTGTTGAGGCAACGCCAATTTCGGGACCAGCGTGTGTATAAACACCGGCGTGTGTGATTCTTGGAATAGAAGAACCAACCACATTACATACGCCAAATAAGGTAGCCCCTTTTTCTTTAGCCATTTCTAAAGCGGCCATCGTATCGGCCGTTTCTCCTGATTGAGATATTGCAATTACTACATCCTTTTCAGTTATAATCGGGTTTCTATATCTAAATTCTGAGGCATATTCAACTTCAACAGGAATTCTTGCATATTCTTCGATTAAATATTCTCCTACTAACCCAGCATGCCATGAGGTACCGCATGCTACAATTATAATCCGATCAATATTTTTTAGCTTTTCAGCAAACTCTTTAATTCCCCCAAGTTGTACTTTGCCTTCAGAAGGATATATACGTCCACGCATACAGTCGCGGATAGAACGCGGTTGTTCATATATTTCTTTAAGCATGAAATGGTCATAACCACCTTTTTCCAACATTTCAAGTTGGAGTTCTAACTCCTGGATGTATGGTGTCTGAACAACGTTATCTAATCTTTTGATTATTAGTTCGTCAGTTTTAACCTGAGCAATCTCATTGTCATTTAAATAAATCACATTGTTGGTGTATTCTATAATAGGAGTTGCGTCTGAGGCAATGAAATATTCGCCAGCACCTACACCAATAACCATCGGACTACCTTTTCTGGCTGCTATGAGTTGATCAGGTTGTTTCTCATCCATAATCACGATAGCATAAGCGCCACTAACCTCTTTTAAAGCTAAACGTACGGCTTCAAAAAGTTCGACAGATTCGTTGTTGTAGATTTCTTCTATTAAATGAATTAATACTTCCGTATCGGTGTCGCTATTGAAAGTGTGACCACGTCTTTCTAGTTCTTCTTTTAGAGTAGCATAGTTTTCAATAATACCATTGTGAATTATGGAAAATCGTTTATTATTAGAAGTATGAGGATGTGAATTTCGATCAGATGGTACTCCATGCGTTGCCCATCTTGTATGACCCATTCCTATTTTTCCATTTGTATTTTGACTTAAAGCATAATCTTCAAGAACTTGAACTTTGCCCGCCTTTTTATAGATGCTTAAATTGTTATTGTCGATTAGTGCAATACCAGCACTATCGTATCCTCTATATTCTAATCTTTTTAAGCCTTTAATAATTATTGGCCAAGCTTCTCTATGACCTATATAACCAACTATTCCACACATATGTATATAAATAAAAATCCCTCGAATTTAATAAATTCGAGGGATTAAAATAGACGATTTAGTTAATTTATTTTCGTGTAATAAATGTTAAGTTTTAATCGGTTGTTTGGATTAATAAAATTACCATTTGCGTCTCTTGCACCCGACCCAATTATGCTTCGTCCTGCCGTTGCATTTGTAGGCACGAGATACTCGAATTCTGTTCCGGGAGTTGCCGCTAAATAAGTTCCATAATCTTTACTAGTCCCGTTTAATAACTGCTGAATGTGTTGAGTTACAATAAAAACATATTGCTTTTTCGTAGAATCGAAATAACCTCCAAAGGCAAAGTCTCCATAATCTTGACTCATAAATTGATTGTAAAAGCTTAATTGATCTATAATTTGAGCTGGTTGATAAGCAATGTCTTTTTTATAAAGAGATAATCTTGATAAAGGTAAAAATGGAGCTACATCGGTTCCAGAAGAAATAGGTACAACTAACTCGGCTTTATTAATAAGCACGTTACCTACAGCTTCTTTAAACTTCTCTAAATAAGGGAATGAGATTTTCGTTTTAACGCCGGCAAGTCCATGGATATAGGTAACAGGGTATTGAACATCAGGATTGTTTAATTGAGTCTCTATAGGCGTTCCGGCATAACTTCTTTGAATAGATGAAGCTACAGGAGCAGAGCCTCCATTTGTAATGGGGAAATTAACCACAGCAGTGTCAATAAGAGCCTCGTTTAATTCATTCTTTTTCTTGTAATAAACTTCTAATTTTGAATTGGAACTTAAAAAATCAAAGAATACCATTCCTAGAGGACCAAAAGAAGCGGGCTGATTAAGTTCAATTTTAAAGCCATTAAAAGCATTGGAGAATAATCTTTGATCATCAATCGTTGTTGGTGAGAGCGATAATATTTTATCAGTAATAAAAGTTTTATCAAGCTTTATTCTTATTTGAGGAGTTACTTTTTTTAATGTGTCTTCTCCTGAAACCACGATGTCGTAAATCTGAACTTCTTTAGTCGGATTAATTACGTCATTATATCTTCCCAAAACCGTTGGTTTGGTTGCGTAGGTCTGATCTGCAAAAAAAGAATCTTTAGTATAAAGACTTTCTGCTAATTCTCTAACTTCAAAATTATACCTAGAACCTATTGTATCTGCGTACAGTTCTTTCGAAAAACTTAAAACAAGAACAGCTGAATCTAACTCGGCTGTTTCAGTAAAGGTAAAATCTTCGTTTACATTTCCCGGTTTTGTTAAGCTCATCGCAATACTTGCTCTAACTGTTCCAAAGATAGGGTCGGAAATATATCCTAAGGCATGTCTTTGCGTCATATAAGCCTGCGCACGAGGCTCTTTTTCTGTTCTTGAGCTTATTGTAAGCGTATCAATAAATAAGCCTTCCATGCTAGAATTAGGGTCTGGATCCAGTCCAATAGTGCTAGAGTCTTTACAAGAAGCGAAAAGAAAAAGACCTATCAACAGGGTTAATAAGTCTTGGGGTTTAAATTTCATAGTGTATTAATAATTACCTTTTATGCAACCGAGATTAACTCTTCTTGAGTTAATTCTTCATAAAAATTGAAGAAGTTCTCGAAATCTTCGGTTAAATTATAAGCTAAAGTTGGTTTGTTTGAATTTTTAACATACTTTAACACATCTTCATGGATGTTTTCGTCTCCTATAACTACCGCATCAGAGTAAGCAATGGCACCACAATCTACACCAATACTATCTGTTGTTTCGAAAACTTTAGTATCGTTTTCGGTCATGCCACTCATTACTGCTTTTGTAGCAAAGTTTTCATTTAGTTTTTCAGTGAAATCACGCTCATATGCAGAGTAAACAACCTTGGAGTTTTTAAAGGTAGGATCGTCCTTATAAATCGTTTTGATATAGGCAGGAACGAGAGCAGTCATCCATCCATGACAATGCACCACATCAGGCGACCAGCCTAACTTTTTAACGGTTTCCAGTGCTCCTTTACAGAAAAAGATTGCTCTTTCATCATTGTCCTCATAAAACTTGCCTTCTTTATCTCTAAAAACTTGTTTTCTCTGAAAATAATCTTCATTGTCAAGAAAGTAAACTTGCATTCTTGCTGAAGGTATAGAGGCGACTTTAATGATTAGAGGGTTGTCATTATTATCAATAATAATATTCATCCCTGATAATCTTATTACTTCATGCAATCTATTTCTTCTTTCGTTGATGTTGCCGAATTTTGGCATTAAAATTCTAATTTCAAAACCTTTCTCTTGCATTGCCTGAGGTAAGTTTCGAGTGATTTCTGAGATACGGGTTAATTCGAGGAAAGGCGACATCTCGTGAGTAACAATCAGTAGCTTCGTTTTTGCCATCTCCATATTATTGTGATTTTATTGATTGACTTAGGGGTAATTAAAGATGCAAAGTTAAGCAAAAATTACCATTTATCAATAACTTATGCAAGTATGCTTTGATTGCAAGAATGAAATAAGCAACTTTACAGCAGAAAAAAACCAATACATTTTGAAAATATTTAAGCGGGTTGAAGCGCTTCGTGAATATCTGGATTCACAAAGAGATACTATTGAGGCGATCTCATTTGTGCCTACTATGGGCGCATTACATAAAGGACATTTGTCTTTAATATTAGAAGCGAAGAAACGAGGAGGAATTGTTATTTGTAGTATTTTCGTGAATCCTACGCAGTTTACTGATCCTAAAGATTTGGAGAAATATCCCCGACCTTTAGAACATGATATTAATCTTTTAACAAATGTGGGTTGTGACGCAGTTTTTATGCCCACGGTAAATGAGATGTATCCGCAGTGGCCTCAGCAAGAAGAATGGCATATAGATTTAGGAGAAGCTGAGTTTTTGCTGGAAGGAGCCTTTAGAAAAGGACACTATCAGGGGGTAACGCAAATTGTAAAAAAGTTATTTGATGCTGTATTACCTAATTTTGCTTTTTTTGGTCAAAAAGATTATCAGCAAGTATTAATGATAGAGAAAATGGTAGAAGTATTTAACCTCCCCGTAAAGATTGTTTCGTGCCCAATAATAAGGGAAGACGATGGGTTGGCTATGAGCTCCAGAAATATACATTTAACATCTGTAGATAGAAAAAATGCCTTGGTTCTATATAAATCATTGAGTTTTATTGAAAGAAATTATCAAAGCTTAAGTATCGAAGCGCTAATTGAAGAAGCTACGGCAATAATAAAAAATGCGGAGGGAGTTGAATTAGAATACCTGTCGATTGCAGATAGAAATACGTTGAAGCCTGTTTTGGAAGGATATAAAGGGTCAGCGGTGGCGTTAATTGCAGCTAAAGTAGGAGCAACCCGACTAATTGATAATGTATTGCTTACGTAGAAAGTGTGATCTTTTAATCCTATTAGATTAATTGTAATTTCATAACTTTGCGTCATGATTATTCAAGTATTAAAATCAAAATTACATAGGGTTAAGGTTACACAGGCAGAGCTAAATTATGTAGGAAGCATTACCATTGATGAAGATTTAATGGATGCCGCAAATATAATTGCCAATGAAAAAGTTCAGATCGTGAACAATAATAATGGTGCTCGTTTTGAAACTTATGTTATAAAGGGACCTAGAGGAACAGGTACAGTTTGCTTAAATGGCGCTACTGCTCGATTAGCACAATTGGGAGATATCCTCATCATCATGTCTTATGGCTCTTTGCCAATGGACGAAGCTAGATCTTATAAACCTATTTTAATTTTCCCTGATCAAAATAATAAATTGTTGTAATTTTTGTATTATTTTAAGGACTATTGAATGTTACTCAACTTTCAATCGCTTTAATTATATCAGAAATACTAAATTTGGGAATTCTTAAATAATATAAATTTTTATTATGCATTTTGAGCTGACAGAAGAACAATTGATGATTCAACAGGCTGCAAGAGATTTTGCGCAAAACGAGCTAAAACCAGGAGTTATAGAACGTGATGAGCATCAAAAATTTCCGGCAGAACAAGTAAAGAAATTAGGGGAGTTAGGGTTTTTAGGGATGATGGTAGACCCTAAATATAACGGAAGTGGATTAGACGCCTTATCATATGTTTTGGTAATGGAAGAGCTTTCAAAAATAGATGCTTCTACTTCGGTGGTGGTTTCAGTTAATAATTCGTTGGTTTGTTTTGGCTTAGAGCAGTTTGGCACGGAAGCTCAAAAAGAGAAATATTTAAAGCCATTGGCTTCTGGTGAAAGTATAGGCGCATTTTGTCTTTCCGAGCCTGAAGCAGGATCTGACGCAACTTCGCAACAAACTCTTGCAGAAGACAAAGGAGATTATTACTTGTTAAATGGAACAAAAAACTGGATTACCAATGGATCAACAGCTTCTTTTTATATAGTAATAGCTCAAACCGATAGATCGTTAAAACATAAAGGTATTAATGCTTTTATAGTTGAAAAGGGAATGGAAGGTTTTACCGTTGGACCAAAAGAAAATAAATTAGGGATTAGAGGGTCGGATACGCATTCATTAATGTTTAATGACGTGAAAGTGCCTAAAGAGAATAGAATTGGTGATGATGGCTTTGGGTTTAAGTTTGCTATGAAAACTTTGGAAGGCGGTAGAATTGGAATTGCAGCTCAGGCTTTAGGTATTGCATCGGGAGCTTATGAATTAGCATTAGCTTATTCTAAAGAAAGAAAATCGTTTGGTAAGCCAATTGCAGAACATCAGGCAATTGCCTTTAAGTTGGCAGATATGGCAACTCAAATAGAAGCAGCCAGAATGTTAGTTTATAAGGCAGCTTGGTTAAAAGACCAGGGGAAATCTTATTTGCTAGAAGGCTCTATGGCAAAATTAATGGCAAGTAAAGTAGCGATGGATGTAACTGTAGAGGCCGTTCAGATTCACGGAGGATATGGTTTTGTGAAGGAATACCATGTTGAGCGATTAATGCGTGATGCAAAAATTACTCAAATTTATGAAGGCACATCTGAGATTCAAAAGATGGTTATCTCAAGAGATATTTTAAAATAAAATCTTATTGAAAAGTATAAAAAAAGAGGGCGGTTATTAATAACTGTCCTCTTTTTTATATGTATTTGTGTTTTTTACCGATTACAATGGCATCTTCTTTATTGGTTACCTGTAATTTAATATAGATATTTTTGATATGGAACTTTACAGTATCTAAGCTAATATGTAATGATAGAGCTATTGATTTGTAACTCTTTCCCTCAGCTAATAGCATTAATATTTTTGTTTCTTGTTTAGAAAGTGGGTTGTCTATCGTATTCTTGGCAAATGACTTTACCACCATTCTAGCAATATTGGCGCTCATAGGAGCTCCTCCCTTAATCACTTCATTTAAAGCAGTTACAAGTTCTTGTTGTCCGTTGTTCTTGGTAAGATAACCAGATGCTCCAGCGCACATCGCCTCGAAAACCCGCTCACTGTTTTCAAAGACCGTGATAATTATTATTTCTGTTTTAGGTAGCAGGGATTTTATGATAGCAGTTCCTTCTATTCCATTAATGCCGGGCAAATCAATGTCCATTAGCACAATGTTAGGGGTTAATGATTTAATCACACATATTGCTTCTTCACATCGATCAAACACACCTGTTACTCGATATCTGCCTGTTGCATTGATTAGTAGTTCAAAGCCCGATCGTAAGTCATAATTGTCTTCTATAATAACAACCTCTATTAGTTTTTCTTTCATCTTATCCTACCTTCATTTTTGCAGACAATGGTAAATACAAGTTGATTCTAGTACCTTTTCCATTGTTAGTATCCATAAATACTGTTCCTTTAATTTTTTCCATTCTTTCGCGGATATGATTCACTCCCCGACAAATGGTTTTTTCTAAATCAAAACCACAGCCGTTGTCAGAAAACTCAATTTCAATTCCTTTTTCCTTATTGCTTAGTTTCAGGTTAACTTGCGACGCCCCTGAATGCTTCGCAACATTGGTCATCGCTTCTTTTATGATGTAGATTAACTGGCGACCTATAGTCGCTTCAAAGCGTAAATTTTCAGAGTTTAATACAGCTTCAGAATAAAAGCTGACACCCAGTTTCCCGAAAAAATCTTCTCCAAAATCCCGCATATAAATAAAGCATTCGTCTACATAATCACTTTTAAAATCAATAGACCATATGAAATCTTTGGTGCCCTGATAAAGTTCTTTAGAGCGCTCTTCAATGGTTTGAAGTCGTTTTTGTAGCATCGCTTTTTCTTCTCCTCTATCCATCTGCAGGCTTATAGACTGTGATAAAATAGTAATACTTGCAAGTTTATTGCCCATTTCGTCATGAAAGTCTTTGGCAAGGTCTTTTCTTAACAGGTTAAGTTCTTCCGTTTTTTCCCTTACTTTTTTCTCTAGCTCTTCTATTTTTTCCTGTTTAAGTGCCTGTAAATTGTTGTTGGTTTGCTGCAAAACCTTGTTAAAGGCAATTAGCAAAACAGACAATAGTAAGATTACAAATAGGTATGTGAAGATATTATGGGTTGATGTATTGGCGTTGATATAATCTTTGAATCTGCTTTCACCATACATGTCTAGTATATAAAGAATTATAAGGTAAGTAGTGGAGCCTGCTGCTATTATATTCCCGATCTTAATATCGATGAATAAGTAGGCTGCTACTACAATAATCATAATCCAGATAATGTCTGCAGAATATATCCCACCCGTGTGGTAGATGCTTACTAACGGAAACGGACTACAACCAATCATAAAAATGCCTAATGAACGCTTTAGATTGTCGCTGAGCCTGAAATTGAGAATCCCGCCGATATAAATTAGCGTGCCAATCACATTAGTCCATATCTTAACTGGATTGTCGAAATGAAATATAAAAAAATAAATATCGTATAGAATCAGAAATGCTATCGTTACAAAAGACGCATATACAAATATAACCGCCTTGCGGTAATCTTCGTGAGCGGGATTGTTAAGTCGCGGATGTATAAAATAATTAATCAATTTCAAGTAAAAGGGCTTAAATTATTAATCGTAAATAATGGTTGTTTTGCGTCTGCTCGGAACAAAAATAGACATATAAAAAGTAATCTAACCTACCCATCTCGGGTAGGCAAAGCAACGAAATGTCACAATACCTTTGTTTTCTTAAATAGAACAATAAATTTTTAATTATCAAAAATCAAAAAATGAAAAAAACACGTTTACTTTTACTGTTGCTTATTAGTGCAACAATGGTATTCACTGCATGTGAGAAAGACAATAAACCTAAAACTGAGAAGGAAAGAGTAACGCAGTTGCTTGTGAGTGGGAAATGGTACTATCAAACTTTTAAAGGCGTTGATAATACGAAAAGTTGTTGGGAGCCTTCTAACTATTGGGAATTTAAAACAAATGGCTCTTTTGATGAACACTGGGATTTTGGAACAGGTACATACGTTGTGAGTGCTGACGGCAAAACCATTAATCTAACTCGAGAAGGAGCATGGACGATATCAGATATTTTGATTGATAATAATACTTTTAGCTTTAAGCTGACCGGATCAGGAAGTACTTTTGAAATAACATTGTCCAAAACAGTTCCTGCTGGTAGATGCTAATCAATTAGACTGCGAAAAAAGAGTTGTTCGAAAATCTGATTCGAGCAGATAAGTTAAATAGTATTGCCTGTTGAAATAACGTTTTTCTATTTTACCCCCCCCCTTTAAGGACTGAAACTATTAAAAAAAGGATAAGGAGATTCTCCCTATCCTTTTGTTTTTTATGCACTTTTAATTAATTTAGTGTAACTAATAGAAGGTAAATGGTGCTTTGTTTATTTAGAGCGAAAAGTGCCTACAACCATTTTTAATAAAGCGACAACAATAGCAAATAGGGCAGCAGAAAAGAAACCACTGGCTTCAAAGCCTTCCATAATATTGGACACTAATAAGATCATGCATACCGTTATAATAAATGACATGAGTCCGAGGGTTAAAAAATTGATAGGGAATGTAAGTATTCTTAAAATAAATCCAATAGTGGCATTAGCTAACGCAATGAGAATAGCAGCTACAATTGCCGACCATATGCCAGTAACCTCAATACCAGGAACTAAATAAGAACCCACTAATACTATGAGTCCCATCAGAAAAACTTCAACTATTAATTTTAGCATAATTTTTAGGTTTAAAAAATTTGTTTGTTTATTTTTATTTAGCACAGCCTTTATGGTGGCTTGTCAGAATAAAGATACAAAAAATCAATTAATTCAGTTTAATAACGATAGTACCCGTATTGTAGTTTTAGTTGAAAATAAGGCTGCTTATTATTCCATGGTTCAGATACAGGCTGAGGGCGGGTCTTTGGCTGATCTTATTAGTGTTGTACAATTGGTAGATGAATCTGATAGTAGCTCAATTGAAAAAGAAGTTACGGGTACTATATTTTTGAAAAATAATAGGGTTGAATTTTTACCAAACTCACCTTTTTTGATTGGTAGATCTTATTATGTGACCACTGCTGTTGGTTCGGGTTTTGGAGGTACAAACGATATGATTAGAAGCTCTTTAAACGCAAGAGGAACGAATAATTATAACACATTAAAAAGATAAGCGATTGATTGTTTGAAAATTAAAATATCTTTTTTTATCTTTGCAAAGTATTTAAAGAGGAGAGGGGACTGTGTCCCCTCTTTTTTTTGATATTTAATTGAAGAATTGATATGGATATTGTGAAAAGGGCTAAGGAGTTAGCTGAAGGGAAAATTGCAGAGAATGCGAATTTGTTTTTAGTTGATGTTCGTATGCAATCTGGGAATAAACTCATTATTCTGGTTGATGGAGACGAAGCGGTTACCATTTCTGAATGTGCTGCTATTAGTCGTCATGTTGGTTTTCATCTAGAAGAGGAGCAAATTATAGATACAGCTTATAATCTAGAGGTCGGTTCGCCGGGTGTTGGAGAACCTTTAAGATTGAAACGTCAGTACATTAAAAATATAGGCAGAAATTTAAGTGTTTTAAAGAAAAATAGTTCTAAACTGGAAGGAAAGTTAATGGAGGTTCATGAAGATACTATTTTAATTGCCGCAGAGGTAAAGCCCGAAGGACAGCCAAAAAGTAAGAAAACAGTAATCGTAGATACTTCGATTGCATTTGAAGATATAACAGAAACAAAGGTGTTAATTTCATTTAAATAAAATGAGCAGCAATATAAACTTAATAGACTCTTTTCAAGAGTTTAAGGATTTTAAAAATATAGATCGTCCTACAGTTATTAGTGTTTTAGAGGAGGTGTTTAGAAGCATGATCCGTAAAAAGTACGGTACGGACGAAAATTGTGATGTGATTGTGAATCCAGATAATGGGGATTTAGAGATCTGGCGTACAAGAAGAGTTATGGAAGATGGCTTTTCTGAGGATGATGATTTGGAGATTGAATTGGCAGAGGTAAAGCTACTGGACGCCGATATGGAAGTGGGAGATGATTATATAGAACAAATTACATTGGAAAGTTTTGGTAGAAGAGCAATTTTAGCAGCTCGCCAAACATTAGTGTCTAAAGTTCTAGAATTAGAGAAAGACGAGATATTTAAAAAATACAAAGATAGAGTAGGCGAAATTGTAACTGGTGAAGTTTATCAGGTTTGGAAAAAAGAAACATTGGTATTAGATGATGAAGGAAATGAGTTGTTAATGCCAAAAACAGAACAAATTCCTGCTGATTATTTTAAAAAAGGAGACACTGTTCGTGCTGTAATTTTAAAAGTAGATATGATAAATGCTACGCCTAAAATTATTATTTCTAGAATTGCTCCAGACTTTTTACAACGTTTGTTTGAAATTGAAGTTCCGGAAATTTTTGATGGTTTAATTACTGTTAAGAAAATTGTTAGAGAACCAGGTGAACGAGCAAAAGTAGCTGTAGAATCATACGATGATAGAATTGATCCAGTAGGAGCGTGTGTAGGTATGAAGGGGTCGAGAATTCATGGTATTGTTCGTGAGTTGAAAAATGAAAATATCGATGTGATTAATTTCACGAATAATATCTCTTTATATATTCAAAGAGCATTAAGTCCGGCAAAAATTACTTCCATAAAATTAAACGATGAGACAAAACATGCGTCTGTATATTTAAAACCAGATCAAGTTTCATTAGCCATTGGTCGTGGTGGACATAACATTAAGCTTGCTGGTAAATTAACCGGTTATGAGATAGATGTGTTTAGAGAAGCAGGCGAAGAAGAGGAAGATGTAGATATTGAGGAGTTCTCAGATGAAATCGATAGCTGGATTATTGATGAGTTAAAAGCAATTGGTTTAGATACCGCAAAAAGTGTTTTAGCTTTATCAGTAGATGAACTCGTGAAACGTACCGATTTAGAAGAGGAAACCATTAAAGAGGTTATAAATATTTTACAATCAGAATTTGAGTAATATGTTTTGATAGTTTAAAACATTACTTTTGTATAAAAATAGAAAAAAGAGGAAAATCAATGTCAGACGACAAACCAATAATTTTATTTAAAGCTGCCAAAGAACTAAATGTCGGAACGGCGACTATAGTTGACTTTTTGAAAAAGAAGGGCTTTGCTGTGGAAAATAAACCCACCACGAAACTGGACAAAGACATGTATAATTCATTGTTGCAAGAGTTTCAGGGTGATAAAATAGTAAAAGAAGAGGCCAACCAAATTAATATTGGTAAAATTCGTCGCGATGAACCCGAAGTTTCTGAAAAAGCGAATGAGCCGACCAGAAAGGGAAGTGATTTTGAAAATGATGGTATTCTTATTAAGAACCTTCATAATTTTCCTACTTCTACAGAAAAGCCTGTCTCAACTCCTGAAGCCAAAGTTGTTCCTCCAGTTGAAACACCGGTAGAGAAACCAATTGAAAAGGTTGTAGAGAAGAAGGAAGAAAAACCATCGGTAGTTGGAATAGAAAAATCAACACCTTCTGTAACACCAACTTCAGAACCAACCCCAGTAAAAGAAGTTAAACCAGTTGTAAATACGGAGCCTTCAAAACCTGGAGTTAAAATAGTTGGTAAGATCGATTTAAATGATCTATCAGGAAGAGGTAAAAGCAATAAGCAAACAGAAAGCCAGCCTGTTGAAAAGAAGGTAGAAACTTCTGTAGAGAAGAAAGAAGTTTCTGTTGCGAAAGCTCCAGAATCTCCCGTTACAGGTAAAGTTGAACCTTCGGTTGTTAAAACAGAAAAACCAGCAGATAAAGTTGAAGCGCCTGTAAAACCTGCTACGTCAGTAGAGAATGAAGTAATAAAGGCCAAAGCAGCGAAGCTATCAGGACCTAATATTATAGGTAAAATTGTTTTACCAACAGCTCCAGATAGAAGAAATCAACCTGTTGCTTCATCCGCAGATGCAGATGCAAAGCGCAAACGTAAACGTAAAAAAACTCCGGGAACACCTGGAGCTCCAAATACCAATGTACCTGGTGCTGGTACTCCACGTGGCCCAGGCCAGGGAGGTGGTTACCAAGGTAATAAGCCTGACTTTAGAGGAGGCGCAAATAAGGGTAATTTTAGAGGTAAACCGGGCGCAGCTACTGGGCCTAAAGAAGAACCATCAGAAAAAGATATCCAAGATCAGATTAAAGCAACACTAGCAAGATTAAGTGGTGCTGGTAAATCTGGCAAGTTTGCACAGCGAGCTAAATTGCGTCGTCAGAAAAGAGATGATGTAGCAATGTCTGCTGAAGAAGCAGCAATGGAGCTAGAGTCACAATCTAAAGTTTTAAAAGTTACTGAGTTTGTTACTGCAAATGAGTTAGCTACAATGATGGATGTTCCGGTAACCAAAATTATAGGAACGTGTATGAGCTTAGGAATGTTTGTGTCTATCAATCAACGTTTAGATGCAGAAACACTAACAATTGTTGCGGATGAATTTGGATATGAAATTCAGTTTATTAAACCAGATGATGAAGATGATATCATAGAAGAGGAAGATGCAGTAGAAGATTTAACAGATCGTGCTCCGGTTGTTACGATTATGGGTCACGTAGATCATGGTAAAACTTCATTGCTGGATTATATTCGTAAAGCAAATGTAGTTGCTGGTGAGGCTGGAGGAATTACGCAACATATTGGAGCGTATATGGTAACAACTAACTCTGGTAAAAAAGTAACATTCTTAGATACTCCAGGTCACGAAGCTTTTACGGCTATGCGTGCTAGAGGTGCTAAAGCTGCCGATATTGCAATTATTGTTATTGCTGCAGACGATGCTGTGATGCCTCAAACCAAGGAGGCTATTAATCATGCTCAGGCTGCGGGTGTTCCATTGGTTTTTGCATTTACAAAGATTGATAAGCCAGGAGCTAATACAGATAAAATTAGAGAACAATTATCTACAATGAATATTTTACTTGAAGAGTGGGGAGGTAAATTCCAGTCTCAGGAAATATCAAGTAAGAGCGGTCTAAACGTAGATTTATTATTAGATAAAGTATTGCTAGAAGCAGAATTATTAGAGTTAAAAGCCAACCCTAATAAGAGAGCTACCGGAACTGTAATAGAGTCTGCTCTTGATAAGGGACGTGGTATAGTTACTACGGTACTTGTTCAAGGTGGTACACTTAAAGTTGGGGATCCAATTTTAGCAGGTAGTTATAGTGGTAAAGTAAAAGCTTTATTTAATGAGCGCGGACAAAAGGTTGAATCTGCAGGACCATCAGTGCCTATTCAGGTTTTAGGAATGCAAGGAGCTCCAACAGCAGGTGATAGGTTTAATGCTCTTGAAAGTGAAGTAGAAGCACGTGATGTAGCCAACAAGCGTTTACAGTTAATGCGTGAACAAGGTTTGCGTACACAAAAACATATAACATTAGATGAAATTGGTCGTCGATTAGCAATTGGTAACTTTAAAGAGTTAAACTTAATTGTTAAAGGTGATGTGGATGGATCTATTGAGGCATTATCAGATTCATTATTGAAGTTATCAACCGAAGAAATTCAAATTAACATTATTAGTAAAGGTGTTGGTCAAATTTCTGAAGGAGATGTTTTATTAGCCTCGGCATCTGATGCAATTATTATAGGATTCCAAGTTAGACCTTCTACTGGAGCTAGAAAGTTAGCAGAAGCTGAACAAATAGATATCAGACTTTATTCTATTATCTACGATGCTATTAATGAAATTAAAGCAGCAATGGAGGGTATGTTAGCCCCAGAATTCCAAGAGAAGATTGTTGCCAATGTTGAAATTAGAGAGACTTTCAAAATCACCAAGGTTGGAACTATTGCCGGCTGTATGGTATTAGATGGTAAAATTAATAGAAACAGTAAGATTCGAATTGTAAGAGACGGCGTTGTTGTATATACTGGAGAATTGGCTTCCTTAAAGCGTTATAAAGATGATGTTAAAGAAGTTTCTGCAGGATATGAATGTGGTCTAAACATTAACAACTTTAACAATATTGAAGTAGGAGATATTGTTGAGGCCTACGAACAAGTAGAGGTTAAACGTAAACTTTAATATATAATTGAGTATTAAATTAAAAGGTCTCCTAATATTATTAGGAGACCTTTTTTAGTTAAAATAAGCGCGCATTTTAAAGTATTATTCTAATAAATATCTCGTGTTATTATCGATGCTTAAGACAAATATACTTAACATCAATTTTTGACTAATACTTTTACATTCAGAAAAAATTCGAGAAAAAAGCTTAAAAAAAGATTTTTTCCTAACATAGAATAGTGAAGAAGATTCTTTTATGAGGATCCACAAAAGTATAATAGAAAATCGCTGGTTATTAAGTTTAAGATACTCGGTCTGAAGTTTGTGAAGTAAAGGCTTTAAAGAAACAGGAGTTAAAGGATGATTAAAAAAAAGATTAATCTGCATAGCTCTATAAAGTCTTTCGTCTGCAACATCAGATTTTGTTGAGTTATCTGCATGTAATCTATATTTGACTAACTTATCTGTTATAAATTTGATTCTGCCTGTACAAGCAGCTGTATAAGCCAACCACCAGTCATAGTAAAAGCATTGATTTAAATCGCCAGACAGGTCGAATAATTGTTTTCTAATTAAACATGCATGCCCAGACACACAGTTATTGTATATTAAATTTTTCGCACAGAATCCTTCAACAAAACGATGGTGGGTGCGAACGCTTTTCCTCAGTGAGCGATCATTGTCATCTATATAAATTGAATCGTGATAAATAAGTAAATTATCGCCTATATTATCTAATAAAACTTCAATCTTATTGAGTTCCCATATATCATCTTGATCTGATATGGCGATAAATTCAGCACTACACAATTCTAAGCTTTTTCTGAAATTTTGATTGAAGCCAATATTATATTCGTTGGTGAATATTTTAATATTAGATGCTTTTTCTTGAAAAGAATGGAGGATCTTTAGAGTATTGTCTGTAGAAGCGTCATCTACAATAATAATCTCCAAATTGGAATAACTTTGATTTATTATAGACTCCAGTTGTTGGCCGAGGTATTTTTCTCCGTTATACGTGCATAAGGCTATAGATACTAAGGGCGCATTTTTATGAATCATATTTTAATCTTTTTTTGAGTCCGTTTCTCATCCTAGTGATAAACAGAAATATGGGGTTGTCCATAAGTTTCCCAAAAAAAGTGCCAGAAAGATATAAAACAGTTATACTGGTCTGAATCCATCTTCCCCTAAAAAAATGACTGTATTTATTAGCTAATGCTTTTTTACTTTGAAAGAAATCGGCCGAAATGTTTCCTTTACTCTTATGAATAAGGTTAAAAGGAATAACATACGAATTATATCCGTTTAATTCGGCTTGTAATACTAAATCGGTTCCGTAAAAATGAAAACCAGTTAAATTATTAGATACTTTTAAAAATGCATCATTCTTTACCAATAAGAAGTTTTCATCGAGACTATGAACTTTCTGAGGGAGTTTCCCCTTGCTCAAAAATTGACTGTCCGGATAAGTAATATGATAAACAATAAAATTTGGGCCAACAGCGCCCGCATTTCCACAAACACCCCAGTTGGCGTCTTTTTCATCCAGATTTTTGAGGATCAATCTTAATTCATCAACTCCATCTTTATGTAGTAAAATATCTTGATGACATAATATAATATATTTTCCTGTAGCTTGACGTAAGAAAAGATTTATAGCCGAATATGCATCAAATTTATTGCCTTCAGAATTATCTGCAAATAAAAATTCACAGATAGAAGTGTCAAATCCTTTATTGATAAAGGATGTTAACATCTCATTATATTCTTCTTTACGAGTTACTAATGTGCAGACAGAAAATTCGTAAACAGGCTGCTCTTTATAAATTGACTTAGCTATATTTTGTACATCAAACATAATTTAATCTTTAAAAGCTTGCATACTGATTAATCTACTGTAAACGCCATCTGATTTTATTAACGAATTATGATCTCCTATTTCTACAATTTTTCCTTTATCAATAACCACAATTTTATCTGCATGCTGTATGGTGCTCAATCTATGTGCAATTATTATTGAAGTTCTGTTTTTCATTAAATTGTTTAAAGCGTTTTGCACTAATTTTTCCGATTCCGTATCTAAGGCAGAAGTGGCTTCATCCATTAGCAATATTGGAGGGTTAGATAATACCGCACGGGCGATACATATTCTTTGTTTTTGACCGCCTGATAATTTGTTTCCACGGTCGCCTACCATAGTGTCATATCCATTCTCCGCTTGAGTAATAAATTCGTGTGCATTCGCAATTTTTGCAGCATTAATAACTTCTTCTTCAGTAGCGTTTGGAAAAGAGAAAGCAATATTGTTAAACACGGTATCATTAAATAAGAACGACTCTTGATTAATAATTCCCATTTGTGAGCGCAGTGAATCTGACTCTACATCTTTTAGATCATGGCCGTCTATAGTTATGGATCCGGTAAGAGGGTCGTAAAACCTAGGAATAAGATCCATAAGCGTGCTTTTACCCCCTCCAGACGGCCCTACCAAGGCTACCACTTCCCCTTTTTTTATTTCGAAATTAATGTTATCTAATACCTGTTTTTCGCCATAATTGAAGGAAACATTATTAAAAACTAAGCTGTCATTAAATGTTGTCAACTTTTGTGCGTCAGGTTTATCTTTTAGTGAAGGTCTTGTATCTATTAGTTGTAAAACTCTTTCACCTGCAGCAATTCCGGTATGAATGGTCGAAAAAGAGTCTGTTAATGCCTTGGCTGGGCGCATGATTTGTGAAAATATAGCTATATAACCTATAAACGCCGGAACAGTTAAAGCATCAGCTTCTTTATTTATCATTAAGGTACCTCCATACCAAACAATAATAGCAACCATTACAATTCCTAAAAATTCGGAAACTGGAGATGCTAATTGCTGTCGCCTAACAATCTTTCTGTTAATATTAGAAAAGAAAACATTTTCCTGATGAAATTTATCTTTAATTCTGAATGTGGCATTAAAGGCTTTAATAATTTTAATGCCACTTAATGACTCATCTAAAAAGCCAATCATTTTTGCAAATGATTCCTGAGCAGTTGTTGCTTGTCTTTTTAACCGCTTCACAATTTTACTAATTGCAAATGCCGAAATAGGAATAACTAATAAAGAGAAGAAGGTTAGTTGAGGAGAAATGAGTATTAAAATAACCATATAGCAAATCATGGTTGCCGGTTCTTTAAATACTACTTGCAGGGTATTGGTAACTGAAAATTGGACAACTTGAACATCTGAAGCAACTTTAGAGATAATATCTCCTTTCCTTTCATTGTTGAAATATCCAACATCTAAATTCATAACGTTGTTAAAGACCGATTTGCGTAAGTTTAAAAGTGTATGCACTCTTAAATCTTCCATAAATCTTTGAGAAAAATATCTGAAAAAGTTAGAAATAAATGCAGAAACGGCAATAGTTATGCAGACATATAGTAAAGTGCTTGATAAACCATATTTTACAATAGAAAGTTGAACTAAACTCTTTAAGTATTTGGTGATATCATATGAATTTTCTACCGGCAAGGGCATAGCCACGGTTTCAGAACTGTCAGCTAATAGCGTGTCGAATAAAGGCGATAAAAGGGTTAAATTTAGAGTAGAAAATACAATGTATAATAGGGTAGTAAGGATATAGGGAATGGCAAATTTCTCTAAAGGTTTTGCAAAAGAAAGCAATCTAAAGTATGTCTTCATTTGGAGTTATTTCAAGTAAAGATACAAATATCCTATTTCTTTATGTTTTATTCTTTAAGTCTAAATCTGATTAACAAGTTTTTAGAAAAGTGTGACACGATTTTTGTCTCTAATGTTAATAATTTATTTATTGTTTTGAATTTGAAAGTTCAGTTTATTAAAAAGTAAGTTGTTGTAAGGTAGAATAACTATTTGATTTTATATAAATCGAAATAGATACTAAAATAATTGAACAAATTCCCTTAATTTGTAAGGAATGAATGCTTCAATACCGAATTTAATTAAAGGAGTTTCAGCTGGAAATTTCAAGGAAATAGCAAGATCTTTAACGATTGTTGAAAATGGGTTGCCTCTTGCTCCTTCTTTATTAGCTGGCTTGAAAATTAAAGAGGTCCCAGTAATTGGTATAACCGGTCCGCCGGGGGCTGGTAAAAGTACGCTTGTAAATGCTATTACTGAAGAGTTAGTTAAGGAAAGCAAGTCGGTAGCTATTTTGGCTGTAGACCCTACGTCGCCTTTTAATTTTGGTGCATTATTGGGCGATAGAATAAGGATGTCGAGACATTTTAATAATCCTAAAGTTTATATAAGATCTTTAGCAACACGCGGTTCTTTGGGCGGTGTGGCAGCCAATGTAATTGAGATGACTGAAGTACTAAAGGCTGCTCAATTTGATGTAATCATAATAGAGACGGTAGGTGTTGGTCAGTCAGAAGTGGATATAGCAGGTATTGCCGATTGTAGTTTGGTGGTTTTGGTACCGGAGGCGGGCGATGAAATACAGAACATTAAATCGGGGTTAATGGAGATTGCTCAAGTTTTTGTTGTAAATAAGGCAGACAGAGAAGGGGCAGATGTTTTTGCTAATAATTTGATAAAATTAATACACCAGCAGCATCAGGAGATACCCGTATTTAAGACCGTAGCGGAAAAGGGGACTGGAGTACATGCACTAACGGAACATATTTTAAAGCTCAAAGATGTAGAGAATCCTAGGAAAATTTTATTAATGGTAGAAAAAGCTTATAAGTTAATTGCACATCTAAAGATGGTAGACATAGACAAAAAAAAGCTTCATTCTGATTTGAATAAAGCTTTTCTTAAAGACAATTTTAACTTACATAGATTTGTGCAAGAATGGATTAACCATTCATAATATCTTCTATTTCTTCTACTTCAATAGGTGTTTTTGCCATGAAGTCGTGTATGCCATTTTCGGTGATTAAAATATCATTTTCAATTCTAACACCCATATTTTCTTCCGGAATATAAATTCCGGGCTCCACAGTCAAAATATTTCCGATAGCGTAAGGTGTATAACGCCCTGCAAAGTCATGCACATCTAATCCTAGATGATGCGAAGTTCCGTGCATAAAATATTTTTTATAAGCGGGCCATTCCGGATTTTGATTTTTAACGTCTTCCATGGTGATTAATTTCAATTTTACCAATTGTTCTGTCATTAATTCACCTACTTGTTCGTGGTATTCGACCGCCTGAACTCCGGGTTTTAATAAATTTTTTGCTGCTTTTAGAACAGATAATACAGAATTGTATACGTCTTTTTGTCGTGGTGTAAATTTGCCATTTGCAGGAATTGTTCTGGAAAGGTCAGCGTTATAGTTGCCATATTCTGCTCCAAAATCCATGAGAATTAGGTCGCCATCTTTGCAAACCTGATTGTTATCTATATAATGAAGTATAGTGGCATTTAATCCGGAGGCTATAATAGGAGTATAGGCATGGCCAGTGCTTCTTTTTCTGATAAATTCATGAATAATTTCTGCTTCAATCTCGTATTCGGTAACACCTGGTTTTGCAAATTTTAATACCCTGTTAAAAGCATCGGTTGTAATGTCACAGGCAATTTGAGTGAATTCAATTTCAATTGTCGATTTAATTGAGCGAAGTTCACGCATAATGGGGGCGCTTCTAAAGTAGTGGTGTAAAGGATACTTAGATTTTAGAGATTCTGTAAATCTAAGGTCTCTATACTCTACAGAATGCGCATACCGATCATTTTCATTCGTATTTAAATAGATGTTGTCTGCATAATTAATTATGCCGTGAAGTATGGTGTTAAAATCTTCAAGCCAAAATATTTTTTTTATGCCTGAAGTTTCGGTAGCCTGTTCTTTTGTATACTTATGGCCTTCCCAAACTTTAATTAAATCACTGGTTTGTCTTAAAAACAGGACTTCTCTATATAAAGGGTTGGGGCAATCGGGATAAAGCAGAAGAATTGATTGTTCTTGATCTATTCCTGAAAGATAGAAGAAATCGGCATTTTGTTTGAAAATAAAGTTTTGATCGCCACTTCTTGGAAATTCGTCGTTTGACTGAAAAATGGCTATAGAGTTTGATTTTAGGTGTTTTTCAAAGTTTTTTCTATTTTTTTCAAACAATTTTGAAGATAATGCCTTATATTTCATAAGAATTAAAATTTGTACGTATATTTGCACAAATATAAATATATTCACAAAGAATAGATAGTTTGGAACGGGTTTTGTATATCTGTTTTGATAAATTAAATATTTGTGTAATTTTGCTTTACAAAAAAATTGTAATAGTAAAATTGTTTAACCTTAAAAAAGAAAATTATGAATTATTCTACTCTAAGAAAAGGTCTTGTTGCCTCCTTAGTAGCGGTTATGGGAGTAACTACTCTTGCTAGCGCTCAGGAAGCTACAACATCTTCAGCCAAAGTATTTGGCGGCAGAGGCCAGTATAGAACCTGGTCTATTGGTGTACACGGTGGTGTTTTAGCTCCTGTTGTAGCAACTGGTGGTGCAAGTGATTTCACTAACTGGGATGTAAATTTAGGTTATGGATTATCATTGCGTAAACAATTAGGACATGCATTCGGACTTGAGGCTAATATTTTCCGTGGTACTTTATCAGGTAACAACGAAAAAGCAGGTGGTTCTCAATTTGGCCGTATGGATTTCGAAACTGAAATTGGTTACTCAGCTGATTTAAGAGGTGTTATAAACGTTGCAACTGTTGATTTCTTACGTCGTGAGAACTCAGTTAATTTCTTCGTTACTGCTGGTATGGGTTTAATTGCTTTTGCTCCAGCTGGAACAGATGCTAATGGTACTCCATACGACTGGAAAGGTGTTTCTGGTGCAAACCGTGATAAAGATTACGTAAAACAAGCGTATATTCCAGTTGGTGCTGGTGTTAAATTTAAAGTTTCTGACCGTGTTAGCTTTAACTTAGGTTATACAATGAACTTTATGGATGGAGATAACTTAGATGGAACGTATGCAAGACAACCGTCTAACGATAAATTCTCATACACTACTGCAGGTTTAGAATTCTCTTTAGGTTCGGCTGCAAAACCGAATTTGGATTGGGTTAATCCTTTAGCAATGATGTATGATGAGTTAAAAGATCCAAGCTTACGTCAAGAATTAGAAGCATTAAAAAACCGTGTTTCTAACATCGAGCGTTCTGTTGAAGATATGAAAAAAGATAGCGATGGCGACGGTGTTGCTGACATTTTCGACAAATGTCCAAACACTCCAGCAGGTACTGCAGTTGATGGTTCTGGATGTCCACTTCCAGCTCCAGTAGTTACAGCACCTACAGAAGTTGTTACTTCTAGCGTTTCTGGATGGGAGCCAATCCAATTCGAATTCAACAGCGCAGTGTTAAAAACTGAAGCTTATCCAATTTTAGATAAATTATCTTCATTATTGCGTGAAAACAACAGTAAAGTAACTCTTAGTGGTTATGCTTCTAGCGAAGGTACTGCTGCATACAACATGAAGTTATCTAGAGACAGAGCTAATTCAGTAAAAACTTATTTAGTTAATTCTGGTGTTGGTTCTAGCAATGTAACTGTAAAAGCTTTCGGTGAAGCTAATCCAGTAGCATCTAACGATACTGAAGAAGGACGTATCCAAAACCGTCGTGTTCAGTCTTCAAGAAACTAATATTTAATTTAATAAATATTATAAACCCCGCTCTGATTTTTCAGAGCGGGGTTTTTTTATTTGGATGCTTATTTCGTACTTTCGTAATATGATTTCACCAAATTCAAAAAAACCAAATATAAACGTTAAAATAATGTATGCAATTAATATTATTGCTATCACGATGTTTGTGGTAGGTGTAGTATGGAAATTGATTGAATACCTTAATAAATAAAAATTATGATTATAAATACTAAAGATGCTCCTGCTCCAATTGGTCCTTATAGCCAAGCCGTAAAAGCAGGAGATTTTATTTTTTGTTCTGGCCAGGTAGCATTTGATCCTGCTACCGGTGATTTGATTATGGACACCATCCAGAACGAAACACACCAAGTAATGCGCAACATCAAAGCAGTATTAGTTGAGGCAGGTTGTGATTTTAGCCACGTTGTTAAAACAACTATATTTTTATCTGATATGGGATTGTTTGCGGATGTTAATGCAGTTTATGGTAGCTATTTCACTTCTAACTTCCCAGCAAGAGAAACGGTAGCGGTAAAAACACTTCCCCGCAATGTAAATGTCGAAATTTCAGTAACAGTTTATAATCCTTAGTCTTGTTAAATAACAAACTCCGTTATTTTGTAGCGGCAATTATTTCGGTCTCTATATGGGGTTTTTTTGCCATACCACTTCGTAATTTACAATCGTATAAATCAGAAGAGATTCTTTATTATAGAACATTTGTTTCTCTGGGGCTGATATGGGCATGTATACTCTTATTCAGAAAGCAAACGCTAAATAAGGATATACAGTTTTTTAAAAGTATATCTTTTAAAGATAAACGTGTATTGATTGGTCAAACTATTGGGTCGAGTATTCTACTCACATTAAATTGGTTTACTTTCATATATGCAGTAAATAATGTAAGCTTAACCTCAGCTGCATTTGCCTACATGGTATGTCCGCTAATTACCGCATTTGGCGGATTTATTCTTTTAAAAGAGCATTTAAATAAGTTACAGCTTATTTCCTTATTAGTTGCTCTTATAAGCATTTGTTTGTTAGCTAATGGCTCACTAATAGAGGTGATTTGGTCGGTAATTATTGCCGCATTATATGCTTTCTATTTAATTATACAGCGTAAAATGAAGCATGTAGATAAGTTGAATGCACTAGCAGTTCAGTTTATTATAGCAGTGTTTTTAATGCTTCCTTTCTATATGTATCAGCATGAAGCAACGCCTAGTGCTCCCGATTTTTGGTGGAATATTATTTTAATTTCTACACTTTTCACTATTTTTCCACTGTTTTTAAGTTTGTATGCGTTAGTGGGATTGCCGTCATCAACATTAGGGATTATAATTTATTTAAACCCTATAATCGCATTTATGGTTGCTATATTCTATTTTAAAGTTAAAATCGATAGCCATCAGATGTACGCATATTTTTTACTTCTTTTTTCTGTAATATTATTCAACTGGAAATTGATTAAAGAAATAGCTAATTTTAAAAGAAAAGAACTATCTTGATTGAAAACTTTATTCCATATCCATTAGAGTATTTAAAAGGAGCTGGCCCACGAAAAGCAGAAGTTCTAAAAAAAGAATTAGGGCTTAAAACAGTAGGAGATCTTTTAAAGTATTATCCTTTTAGGTATATAGATCGTACACGTTATTATTCAATAGATAGTTTAAAAGAAGAACTCCCTTTAGTTCAAATTATAGGGAAAGTAAATTCCAAACAGCTTGTTGGCGAAAATCATAAGAAGAGATTAGTCGTAAAATTTTCTGATGCTACAGGAACAATGGAGCTTGTGTGGTTTCAGAGTATTAAGTGGGTAGAAGATCACATTATAGTTGGGAAGGTTTACATCGCTTTTGGCAAGCCTAATTTTTTTAATGGCGCATTTAGCATGGCTCACCCCGAATTAGAGCCCTATCCAAGAATAGAAGGCTTAATGGGTAATTCAACTTTACAGCCTGTTTACAACTCAACTGAGAAGCTAAAAAAAGCTTTTTTAGATAGCAAAGGCATTCAAAAAATATTGAGCAGTGCTTTAGAAAATTATTTGCATCATGTTCATGAAACGCTGCCCTTAACCATTTTGGAAAAATACAAATTGCCGTCTCTGAAAGAAGCACTACATAACATTCATTTTCCGGCCGATCTAAACGCACTTAAAAATGCTGAAAGACGCTTAAAATTTGAAGAATTGTTCTTTATTCAGTTGGAAATGCTACACAGTAAATTAGTACGACAATTGAAATATAAAGGGATGGTTTTTTCGCAGGTAGGCGATAAACTCAACACCTTCTATAATGACTTGTTACCGTTCCCCCTAACAGGGGCGCAGAAGCGTGTAGTGAAAGAAATACGGTTCGATACACAACGGGGTATTCAAATGAACAGACTTGTACAAGGTGATGTAGGGAGTGGGAAAACAGTAGTAGCATTGATGTCTATGTTATTGGCTATAGATAACGGATATCAGGCCTGTATGATGGCTCCTACCGAAATACTTGCACGTCAACATTATAATTCCTTAGAGGAGCTCTTAAAGGCTAACTTAGTTAACGTAGCTTTGCTTACAGGAAGTACAACAAAAAAGCAACGTACAGTACTTCATGAGCGATTAGAAAATGGGGAAATTGATATTTTAGTTGGTACACATGCGCTAATAGAAGATAAAGTAAAGTTTAAAAATCTAGGATTTGTAGTAATTGACGAACAACACCGTTTTGGTGTTCAACAGCGTGCCAAGCTTTGGCAAAAAAACAACATCCCACCACATATTCTGGTAATGACAGCCACTCCTATTCCAAGAACGCTCGCTATGACTTTATATGGTGATCTGGATGTGTCTATGATTGATGAAATGCCAGCCGGAAGAAAACCGATAAATACGCATCATTTTAATGAAGGTCAACGCTTAAGAATGTTTGGGTTTATTAAAAAAGAGATAGCATTGGGCCGACAAGTCTATGTGGTGTATCCGCTGATTAAGGAGAGCGAAAAGTTAGATCTTTTAAATTTAGAAGCAGGTATAGAACAGTTACGCTATCAATTTCCACTTCCCCAATATCAGATAAGTATTGTTCATGGTAAACTTTCTAACGCAGAGAAGCAGTATGAAATGCAATTATTTGTTGAAGGTAAAACACAGATAATGGTTGCCACAACTGTAATAGAAGTAGGCGTTAATGTTCCGAATGCGACTGTTATGGTTATTGAAAATTCAGAACGGTTTGGATTATCTCAATTACATCAGTTGCGCGGAAGAGTTGGAAGAGGAGCAGATCAAGCTTACTGTATTTTAATGACTGGAAATAAATTGTCTAATGATGGAAAACAGCGTATCGAAACCATGGTTAGAACTAATAATGGGTTCGAGATTTCAGAAACTGACTTACAGTTAAGAGGCCCCGGAGATTTAGCAGGCACTCAACAAAGTGGAGTACTGGATTTAAAGATTGCTGATTTAGCAACAGATCAGGTGATACTAAAAGAAGCCCGGAACACAGTCATGTCAATATTTGAAGAAGATCCAAATTTAGATTTCCCAGAAAATAAATTGCTGAAATTTCACTTAGAACAAGGGCAAAGTGGAATTAGGCTAGATAAAATTTCTTAAAATTAGTCTTCATCTGACCCTGGAATACTTCCGCTTCCGCTCCATGCTCCCTTTCTTATTACCGGAATTTTCAGGTAATTAAATAGGTCGTCTAAATGTGTTAAACTCGCATTCGTTAAATTTCCTAAAAAGATTATGACCACATCATTATCAAGGTCTCGAATATAAATGTTTCTAAATCCATGCCACCATCCGGTATGGTATACGACCTTGCTTTTGCCATCAAAAGTTCTCCAACCGTAACCGTAGTTGAAATGCCCATTTACAGGTTTATTTCTGCCAACGTACGAAGAATCTAAGGACTCGTTTGTTAAAAGACGTTCATTTCTTAAATACTTGTCAAATAGTAAAAGGTCATGTACAGTAGAATAAATGCCTTTATCTCCAACCGGGCCGTCTAAAAAATTCTGTACTACAGAGTATCTCCAGGTACGGTCGTGGCCAACCACATCGACAGGTATTTTCGAATAAGCGGTGGTAGAATATACGTGTGTGTTTTTCATGCCTGCAGGAATAAAAACATGATCCATTAAATATTCGGCATAAGATTTTCCGGTTACTTTTTCAATTATAGCACCTAAAACCATATAGTTGCTGTTGTTATAATGGAAACGAACATCAGGTTTTAAATATCTAGCAGGCTTATGCTCGGTAATCAGGCGCATTACATCCATATTGCTCATGGGTTTCTTTTTATCGGGCCAAATACCATCGGTAAAGTATACGTAATTCATCATCCCACTTCTGTGTGTTAATAGCAACTTTACGGTTATGTCGTCGTAAGGAAAATCTGGGAAAAATTTTTTCACATCGTCATCTAAACTTAGTTTTCCTGACTCCACTAATTGCATAATTGCCGTGCCTGTAAAGGGTTTGGTTACAGACGCAAGTTCAAATTCAGATTTTATTTTTAAGCTATCTCTATGTAAGTAATCTGCCCATCCTATTGCTTTTTGATAAAGTATCTTTCCTTTTTTGGCAACCAGCATGTTTCCATTAAATCCATGTCTTTTATGAAGGTTATATACGAAATCTGCAATCCATTGATCGCCTTTGGCGGGGTCGTAAACCAATAGTAAACTATCTGTTTTATCGTCTTCTTTTATTCTAACCTTTTTGTCGGCGGCTTTCTTTTTTGCTTTTTCTTCAGGGGTAGAACAGGCTGTAAGTAGAAGTATAAAGGCAGAAAGGACGAGGGTTAGGAAACGATATTGCATTCAGTATAATTTTTTAGAAAGGCTGAAAATAGAAAAATTAACCCCTTTAACGTAAAAGAGTTTTAAACATTGCTAGTTCAACAGGTTTTTTACGTAACATTAAGAGCAATCAACTATTTCTATAGCAGAATTATGACCTTAAAAAAGTTAAAAATCATTAAATTTGAGTTTTTATAATATATCAACATGAGCTTTAGAATAGAACACGATACAATGGGGGAAGTAAATGTCCCTGCAGATAAATATTGGGGAGCGCAAACAGAGCGTTCTAGAAATAATTTTAAAATTGGTCCGGAGGCTTCTATGCCGAAAGAAATTATTCATGCATTTGGATATTTAAAAAAAGCAGCAGCTTTAGCAAATGCTGAATTAGGGGTTTTGCCAACCGAGAAAGCCACAATGATTGCTCAGGCTTGCGATGAAATTACTTCTGGTATGCTAGACGATCAATTTCCTTTGGTTATTTGGCAAACGGGTTCTGGGACGCAAAGTAATATGAATGCGAATGAGGTTATAGCATATCGTGCGCATGTTTTAAACGGAGGACAGCTTGCAGACGAACAAAAAGTTTTACATCCAAATGATGACGTTAATAAATCTCAATCGTCTAACGATACTTACCCAACAGCAATGCACATTGCAGCGTATAAGCTAACTGTTGAAAATACGATTCCGGGATTAGAAAAGTTAAGAAATACGCTCCATAAAAAAGCACAGGAATTTAATAATATCGTTAAAACAGGTCGTACCCATTTTATGGACGCTACACCTTTAACCTTGGGGCAAGAATTTTCTGGTTATGTACAACAAATTGACAACAGTATCCGGGCAATTAAAAATGCATTGGTGATGGTTGCTGAATTGGCATTGGGTGGTACGGCAGTAGGTACTGGATTGAATACACCGAAAGGGTATGATGTAGTAGTGGCTGAAAAAATCGCTGAATTAACAAATCTTCCATTCGTTACTGCGCCTAATAAATTTGAGGCTTTAGCTGCACACGATGCGATGGTAGAATTATCGGCGGCGTTTAAAAGAACTTCGGTGGCATTAATGAAGATTGCCAATGATGTACGTATGTTGAGTTCGGGCCCTAGATGTGGTATTGGTGAGTTAATTATCCCAGATAATGAACCGGGATCGTCTATTATGCCCGGTAAAGTTAATCCAACGCAGCCAGAAGCTTTAACAATGGTTTGTGCACAAGTTATGGGTAACGATGTTGCTGTTACTATTGGTGGAGCAACCGGACATTTTGAGCTAAATGTATTTAAACCATTAATTGCTGCAAATGTGTTACAGTCTGCAAGGCTGATTGGTGATGCATGCGTGTCATTTAATGATAAATGTGCGGAAGGAATCTTAGCAAACGAACCAGAAATTAAAAAGCATTTACAAAACTCATTGATGTTGGTTACGGCTTTAAACCCACATGTTGGTTATGAAAATGCAGCAAAGATTGCTAAAAAGGCACATAAAGAAAACACAACATTAAAAGAAGCAGCAATTGCTTTAGGCTTGTTAACAGATGCTCAGTTTGATGAGTGGGTAAGACCTGAAGATATGGTTGGAAGTTTAAAATAATGCGTAATTACATATTATTATTCTTATTTGTTTTAGTGTTGAGTACAGGTTGTGAAAGACTGCCTGATATTCAAGGACGAGGTGCCGAAAGTTTACAAGGCGTTTGGGAACAGGATTCTATATCGAGTGAGATAGAAAATTATACAAAGCATAAATTTAGATTTAGTTGTGATTCTTTTTACGTTGAATTACAGGTAAATAATCGTATTAATTATTTCACAGATACCTGTTCTACCAATGGGAAACGTGTGGAGTTTGCAAAAGGTATTTATGCGTTAAAAGGAGATAGTTTGTTTTTAAGTGGTACTTATACGAAGGAAAATTATAAGCAGAAAATATCAGGATGCTATAATATTGGTAGCTATAAACATAATTTTTTAATTACTGAATCTGCAAATGGGCGGATGAGTATGAGAGATCTTTCAAATAATCAAGAGTGTATTTTTAAGCAAACTGAAAAGTATGTTTGTGAGCCAAAACCATTATAAATTATGAAAAAAATATTAATTGCCGGAATTTTTAGTTTATGTATGTATTTGCCAAATCAAGCTTTGGCATGGGGGCAAACAGGACATAGAGTTGTGGGTGAAATAGCAGACAGACATCTTTCTTCTAAAGCTCGTTTAGCAATAAAAAAAATATTGGGTTTTGAAAGTATTGCTATGGCCAGTACCTGGGCAGATTTTATAAAGTCTGATACAAGTTATAAATATATCGATAGCTGGCATTATGTTAATTTACCTGAGGGATTAGATAGAGCAGGTGTTTATAGTTATTTAGAGGCAGAAACTATGCCGAATATCTATAATAAAACAAACGATATGATTCAGACTTTGAAGAATACCAAAAGTACTGCATCCGAGAAATTGATGGCACTGCGTTTATTAATTCATTTTATTGGTGATTTACATCAGCCCATGCATACCGCTAGAAAAGATGATTTAGGTGGTAATAGATTCGGTGTAAACTGGTTTAATGAAAAAACCAATCTTCATAGCGTTTGGGATACCAAACTGGTAGAATTTCAAGGGTTAAGTTATACGGAATATGCTACGGCCATTAATCATGCAACACCTATTGAATTGGTGAATATTAAAAAAAGTAATGTTAAAGATGCTATATATGAGTCGTATGAAGCATGTAATAAAATATATGCTAAAACGATTGCCAACAGTAATTTAAGCTACAACTATAATTATGAGTTTGTTAATTTGTTAAATACTCAGCTTAGAAATGGCGGAATTAGATTAGCGACTATATTAAACTCTATTTATGGATAGTAATATCCGGCCGCAGCTGTTTATGGTGCTGATTGGTTGTAAACCGCCAGGACGATTTACCGAGCAGCACGACATATATTTTGGTGTTGGTAATAGTCTAGCGAATATTAAACAAGGGATAATAGAATCGTGGCCCGAGGTAGAAGGCCATTTACATATTGATGCCTGGAGAGCAGTAAAGTATGTAGATAATCATGAAATAAAAATAGAAACATATCCTCAAATTAATAAGGGGAACAAATTGTACTTTATTAATTTGGGCGGATATACACCTGGGTATTTTGCAGAGCCGCACTATATGATGTTAATTGTGGCCCCCGATAAAGCTTCAGCTATAAAGCGTTCTAAAGAAACGGAATTTTATAAAAACATGGGTTTTGCTGGTGCTACATCTCATATCGACGATAAATATGCTTTAGATGTAGATGATATTTACGAGTTAGAAGAGATTCTAAATCCAGATATAAAATCTAAATATTCTTTGCATATTATTCCTACTGATTCAATTTTAGAAGATGAATTACATCTTGGATACTTACCTATTAAGAAATTAATTTAGACTTTTTGTTTTCAAACTTTTTGTTATCCCTGTTGTTCTTTTTATACATCTAAGGAGGAAAACATGGAAAATAGAAATGCGAGTGCAGAAATTTTAAATGATTTGGTTCAAATTCATAATGACAGAGTTGTTGGTTATGAAACGGCGATGAAAGAGTTAAAAGATGAAGATCAGGGTCTTAAAATGTTATTTGTTAAGATGATTGGTGAGAGTCAGAGATTAAAGATGGCGTTGGCTACGGAGGTAGAAGTTGCTGGGTTATTGCCAGAAAAAGGAACCACCAATTCAGGTAAAATTTATAGGGTTTGGATGGATGTAAAAGCGATTTTTACCGGTAAGGATCGAAAAACCATTTTAAATAATTGTGAATTTGGAGAGGATGCCGCTCAAAATGCTTATAAAATGGCATTAGAATCGGGAGATTTAAGCGAATTTCATAGAAGGATAGTTAAGGAGCAACAAGCGGTATTAAAAGTGTCGCACGATGAGGTCAAAGCTTTACGCGATGCGCAACCCTAATATATTGTTAACCCTGATTCTTTAAATCAGGGCTAACTTTTTTTAATTACTTTCTAGTTCTAAGTCTAAATAATGTGTGGCCTTACCAATAGCATTATCAATTGAATCGCTTAGAATAGTAATAAATGAATCCGGTTTAGCATTTTCTATTAAGTACTTCATCGCATCGTCACCGTTATTGTTTATTAGTATTTCAATATCGGGCTTAACAGCTCTAAGTCCTTGTTCTAATAATTCTATTAAAGATTCCTGAGTTCTGCCTCTTAAGTATTTTTCTTGGCAGATTAGCACTCGATCGAACATTTGAGCTGCAATTTTAGCCGTTTCTATAATGTCTTCATCTCTTCTATCACCTGTTCCTGAAATGACACCTAAGTGTTCGGAGGCATTTATTGTACTTAGATAAGATTTTACGCCGATAAAGCCATCCGGATTATGTGCAAAATCTACTAAGACCTTAAAGTTTTTGAACTCGAATATATTCATTCTCCCAGGGGTTTGAGCGGCCGAAGGAATAAATGTTTGCAAAGAGATTCGAATATCCTCTGTTTTAAATCCCCATAAGAACGTAGTTAGTGTAGCCGCTAAAACATTCTGAATCATAAAGTTTACTGTGCCGCCAAAGGTTAGAGGAATATGGGTGGTTTTTTCTACACGAATTTTCCAGTCACCTTTCTTTATGGTAATAAAGCCATTTTCGTAAATTGCAGCAATACCCCCATTTTTGCAGTGTTCTTTAATAATAGGATTTTTTTCATCCATACTAAAATATCCTATTCTGCAATCGGTGTCTTTCGCGATTTTTACGCAATGTTTATCATCTGCATTAAGCACCGCCCAGCCCTTTCTTTTAACAGCGCCTATAACCACACTTTTTACGCGAGTAAGGTCATCTAAATTGTGAATGTCTGCTATTCCTAAATGATCTTCTTGAATATTGGTGATTACACCTATATCACAGCTATTAAATCCTAAACCTGAGCGTAAAATTCCGCCTCGGGCCGTTTCTAAAACGGCTACTTCTACTGTTGGATCCTTTAGTATAAATTCTGCGCTAAAAGGACCAGTGGTATCACCTTTTAGTAGCATGGTATTTTGAACGTAAATACCATCAGAAGTAGTAAAGCCTACTCTCGATCCGTTATTTTTAAAGATATGTGCTATTAATCTGGTTGTGGTGGTTTTGCCATTGGTTCCTGTAATAGCAATGATGGGTATTCTTGCCGATTTTCCCGGAGGATAAAGCATATCGATTACCGGAGCCGCTACGTTTCTAGGCAATCCTTCACTTGGGGCTAAATGCATTCTGAATCCAGGTGCTGCATTTACTTCTAAAACCACGCCTCCGGTTTCGACCATTGGCTTGGTCAGATTTTTAGCCATGATGTCTATTCCACAAACATCTAATCCTATAACTCTTGAAATGCGTTCACAAATAACAACATTTTCTGGGTGTACCTGATCCGTAACATCTATAGAGGTTCCCCCAGTACTTAAGTTGGCGGTAGATTTTAAATAAACAGTTTCGTTTAGCGGAGGAATAGATTCTAAGGTGTAAGATCTTTTTTCAAGTAGATCTAATGTATCTCTGTCTACTAAAATCTCTGTAAGTACATTTTCATGTCCATAACCTCTCCTCGGGTCTGTGTTTTCAATGTCAATTAGCTCTTGAATGGTAGATTTTCCGTCTCCCTTAACGTGGGCTGGAACGCGTAAGGCTGCAGCAACCATCTTATTATCTATTACTAAAACCCTGAAATCAAAACCAGTAATAAACTTTTCGACGATGATTTTATGTGAATATTTTTTCGCGTATTCAAAAGCTTCAAAAGCAGCTTCCTTTGTTTTTACATTTATGGTTGCTCCTTTTCCATGATTTCCGTCAAGAGGTTTAAATACTAATGGAAATCCGGTCGATTTTATTGCATCTTCCAGCTGATCTATCGAACTAATGGTAACACCTTTGGCAACTGGAATAGAAGCATCGGTTAACATTCTTTTGGTTTCGTCTTTGTTGCAAGCAATATCTACTGCAATGCTACTGGTTTTTTCGGTCATTGTAGCTCTAAATCTTACCTGATTTACGCCATAGCCTAACTGAACTAATGAGCTTTTATTTAACCTTATCCATGGAATGTCTCTTGAAATTGCTTCATCAACAATTGAACCTGTACTTGGGCCGAGGCGCTCGCTTTCGCGTAACACTTTCATTTGTTGAATATCTTCATCTAAATTGTATTCTTTCCCTTCAATTAAGGCCTCTGCAATTCTTACACTCGCCTCAGCAGCAAATACACCTGCTTTTTCTTCTAGGTAGCTAAAAACAACATTATACACGCCTTCAGTTTTAGTTTGTCTGGTACGGCCAAAACCGGTGTCCATGCCTGCGAGGGTTTGAATTTCTAAAGCAATATGTTCTATTACATGGCCCATCCATGTACCTTCCTTAACTCTTTGAAAAAAACCTCCCTCACAACCTATGCTACATCGATGAGAAAACATAGAAGGTAATAAAGCTTCTAAACGCTCTGAAAATCCGTCGATAAGATTGGTTGGCTGCTGCTCTAGTTCTTCTAGATCGAGACGCATTTGAATTAATTTTTTTCTTCTTATAGACCATATATTTGGGCCTTTTAACACTTGTATTCTTAATATTTTCATAACATGTTTTGGTCCTTTAATCTTTATTAATATGGCGAAGCGAACTATTGCGGCGCATTTTACAATTTGAAGGTATAATGTAGATATTATTTTTCTAAAAAATCTAATTTATAGTATTCATGGGATTTAATTTTTTTCAGTTTATTATCAATTTGTTAATTAAAAGCCCGTTATTGATAAATAATTCTGCATTTTGTGGGCATAGATTTTATCTTTGAAAAAGTTAGGGTAATATAAGAGAATATGATTCCAAAAGGAAAACTAATAATAATTGGTGGGGCCATTAATACAGGCAGTTTTACAGAAACGCAATTTGGGTTGCCACAAAACATGAATTTCTTTGAGCGTGGTATATTAAAACGTATAACAACAGAGTCTAAGCATGATAATCATTCACGTTTTGAAATAATTACAACGGCTTCGTTAATTCCGGAAAAAGTAGGTGAAGAATATATAAAGGCTTATTTGCAGTTAGATGTTGAAAATGTTGGGGTTTTAAATATTAATAATAGAGAAGAAGCCAACAATCCAGATAATTGTGAACGTATAAGAAATGCGGATGTAATTATTTTTACAGGAGGCGATCAATTAAGGTTGTCGTCTATATTTGGCGGGACAGAAATTCATCGCATAATGTTAGATAAGTATATGAATGAAGAATTTGTTATTGCAGGTACGTCTGCAGGTGCAGCCGCAAGTTCTAAAAACATGATTTATCAGGGAAATAGTAAGGAAGCTTTATTAAAAGGAGAGGTTAAGATAACTGGTGGATTAGGGTTTATTGACGGTGTAATTGTTGATACACATTTTGTTCAGCGTGGAAGAATAGGCCGATTGTTGTATGCTGCGGCAAGTAATCCGGGAATATTAGGTATAGGATTAGGTGAAGATACAGGCTTATTTATTTCTGATGGGAATAAAATGGAAGCTATTGGTTCTGGTATGGTAATTTTGGTAGATGGCAGACATATGTCTGATACCAATTTAACAGATGTTGAAATGGGACAACCTGTTTCTATAAAAAATATGGTCGTTCATGTAATGTGCGATGGAGATACTTATGATTTAGCGCAGCATACTTTAGAAATACACCATCCAAAAGCGGTAGTTGCAGAATAGTTTATTTATGAAATTAATCATTCACGGAGGTTTTTTTAGTGAGTCTTCTACCAATCTGGAGACTAAAATTGCAAAGCAAAATGCTTTAGCTGTTATTGCAACTGAATCTTATGAATATTTAAAAAGCCATTCTGCATTAGAAACGGTAGCTTTTGCTGTGAGGATGTTAGAAGATTCTCCGCTTTTTAACGCCGGTATTGGGTCACAAATTCAACAAGATGGTAAAGTGCGGCTCAGCGCATCTTTAATGGATGGAGAAACGCTTAAGTTTAGCGGCGTTATTAACGTAGAAGATGTTAAAAATCCTATAGATGTAGCAGTACAATTAATGGTTGAGGATGACCGGGTTTTAAGTGGTGAAGGAGCTCAAAATTATGCACGTACAAACGGTCATAGTTATTTTAATCCCATTATTCCGCAAAGAGTTGCAGAATATGAAGAGAAATTAAAATCTAAAGGATTGGGAACTGTAGGTTGTGTGGCTTTAGATCAGAATGGTACTTTAGCAGCAGCTACTTCAACAGGAGGGAAGGGGTTTGAATTACCAGGCAGAGTAAGCGATTCTGCTACTGTGGCAGGTAATTATGCAGATAAAACGGCTGCAATTTCATGTACTGGTGTGGGAGAAGATATCGTGAGTGTGGGTTTGGCAGGCAGAATAGTGACAAGAGTAAAAGATGGATTTACGTTGAAGCAGGCATGCGATAAATCTTTTAGTGAATTAGCAGAAATAGATGGCTTTGCAGGCGTAATTGGGGTAACCGCAACTGGTGAAATTTACAAATGTGACTCGCATCCATATATGGTTTGGGCGAGTTATGGGCCTGATTTGGAAATGTTTAGCTAAATAATTTGTATCTTTGTAAAATGTATAGAAATCTTCTGCTCTTTTTTAGCCTTATTTTGGTTAATAATGCCGCATATTCAGCTTCTGTTGAAAAAAGAGCATATGATCAAATTATTCATTTGGGCGCAGTTAATGCAGAAGAAATTGCAGCAAATAACTTCTTCGTTGAAGCTGAAAAATCAGAAAAATCGGGTAAGTATAATGATGCTTTAACGTTATATGGTAAAGCAGCAAATGTATACAACAAAGCAAAATTAAAGAATAGATACGCGGCTACATTAATTAAAATGAGTCATATTTATCGCCTTCTTAAGAATTTTAGAGTTGCAGAAGACGTAGTTTTAAATGTAGTTTTAAGAACTTATGCCAAATTGGGTAACAAAACCGGTGAAATGAATTCGTACCAAGAGTTGGGAAAAATTTATTTAGATGCCGGTAGATTTACAGAATCGCTTTGGTTTTTTACCCAACAAGGGATATTGGCTCAACAAACCTCTAATAAGCATTCTTATATAGAAAGTGTATTGGATATTGCTCGACTAAAAATTAAGAAAAGAGAATATTCTTTAGCTACCGCAGATCTTAATAGAGCGGAGATCTTAGCAAAGAATGCCAATACAACACAATTTCAAGCGCAGATTTCCGGTATCAGAAAAGATTTAAAAGAAAGAAGTTGATAAGAAAATCGGCTAAATTCTTTATATTCATTAAATCATTGTAAAATTTTTCAAAATTTTCCTCAAGTACGGGAAAGCTTGTAATGTTTCGAGGTATATTGCATCTAATCTATTTATTATTAGTTATTGCTTAATTGTATCGATAATAATATTGTCTCATTAAGGTTTATTTAATAATTTGGTATCATATTGGATGTGTAGATAGAAATGAATTTTAAAAAAGTTAAAGAGATGTTAAAAGGAGCCTTAATTGTTGGTCTAACAGCTGTGATGTTTGCTTGTCAAGCTTCAGCAGAGCCTAAAGTACAAAAAGTTGTCTCTGGGGTAGTTAATATAGTGCCCGAGCCACAGCAAGGGTTAATAGCCAGAGAGTTGGTAAAAATGATTGAGCGTTATAATTTCAAGGAAATTAAAATCAATGATTCTATTTCTTCTATTTTTTTAGACAACTATATTAAGAGGTTGGATGGGTCGAGAAATTATTTTTTGGCATCTGATATAAAAGAATTTGAAGCGTATAGATATACATTAGACGATGATTTAAGAAACGGAGATCTAAGCTCTACTTTTCATATTTTCAATGTTTATTTAAAACGTTATAATGACTTTGTTGACTTTTCGCTGCAACAGGTTAGTCAGCCGGTATCGTTTAAATCGAACGAGTCTTATACATATGACAGAGAAAAAATGCCTTGGATTACTTCGCAGGCAGGATTGAATGAGCAATGGAAAAAACGTGTTAAATATGATTTGGTAAACCTTAAAGTTGCAGGTACTGATGCAGATAAAGGTGTAGAAACCATTAAAAAAAGATACGAGAATGTAAAATCTCAAAACTCAAAAATTAATAGTCAGGATGTTTTTCAGATTTTAATGGATGCTTTTACAACTGCTGTTGATCCGCATACCAATTATTACAATCCGCGTAATGCTGAGGCATTTAACGAAGAAATGGCCCGTACTTTTGATGGAATCGGAGCCAGTTTACGTTTAGAAAATGAAATATTAAACGTGGAGAGAATTATTCCGGGAGGGCCTGCTTTCAAAACAAAATTATTAAATGCGGGCGATCGTATTGTGGCTATTGCGCAGGGCGATAATGGTGAGTTTGAAGATATTATAGGTTGGCGTATTGACAATAGTGTTGCTAAGATTAAAGGACCTAGAGGAACTAAAGTTCGTTTAAAAATTATTCCTGCCGGAATGGAAATGTCGTCTAAACCGGTTATTATAGAGTTGGTAAGAGAGCAGATTATTCGTGAAGATGAATCAGCAAAAAAGGAAGTTCAGAAAGTAGAGTTTGGCGGACAAACCTTTAACATGGGAATTATAACTGTTCCTGGTTTTTATGCCGATTTTAAAGCGATGCAGGCTGGTGATAAAAATTATAAAAGTACTACCAGAGATGTTCGTTTATTGATAGACACCTTAAAAAATATTGACAAAGTAGACGCTATTGTAATGGACTTTAGAGCAAATGGTGGCGGTTCATTAATAGAAGCGATAGACTTAACAGGTTTGTTTATTGACAGAGGCCCGGTTGTACAAGTTAAAGAATTAGGCGGAGGGGTATCTGTAAGTAACGATGAAGATCCGGGAGCTATATGGACAGGACCGTTAGGTGTAATGGTTGATAGACTGAGTGCTTCTGCTTCCGAAATTTTTGCAGGTGCTATCCAAGATTATGGACGCGGAATTGTAATGGGATCTCAAACATTTGGTAAGGGCACCATACAATCGGTTATTGACTTAAATAGAATTGTTAAACCTAATGTTTTAGATCAAATTGCGGCAGCTATAGTTGGAATAAAGAAAAATGAGGGTGAAAAAAAAGACGGAGCTGTTACAGTTAGTACTTCTACTCGTCCACCTGAATTGGGACAAATTAGCCTTACAATGGGTAAGTTTTACAGAATTAGTGGCGGTAGTACACAACATAAAGGTGTAATCCCTGATATTTCTTATCCATCTATTTATCCTTTAGATAAAATTGGCGAAGATACGGAGCCTTCTGCATTGCCGTACGACATGGTTAATAAATCAAATTATAAAACTTTTAATAACGGTATTCAGAACTTTAAATCGGTTTTGTTAAAAAATCATAACGACAGAATGATTAATTCACTGGAATTTAAATTCTTGTTGGAGGATATTGCAGAACTTAAGCGTCGTAGCAAAGAAGTTTCTGTTTCTTTGAATGAGGATAAATTAAGGTCAGAAAGAGAAGCATTAGAAGCTAAAAGTTTAAGCAGGGCCAATACTTTTAGAGCGGCAAAAGGTTTGCCTCCTTTAAAGAAAGGCGATAAAATAACGAAAGAAGCTGCTCAGGACTTTTTAAGAGACGAAAGCTTAAATATTTTGGCAGATTATATCCTTTTATTAAAAGCTACAGCTGTAAAAAGTTAATTCAAGGTAATTGTACCTTTTTTTGAAAAATCTAACTGATGCCCTTTAAAATCGGTATTGGTTAGATTTTTTATTTTGTAGAAAGCTTGATCAAGCGTATCTAATTGTAATCCGTTTAATTTATCCTGTTTTACAGAGATAACATCTGCTTTAATAAAATTACCGTTCTTATTTAACTGAATGCGCATTAAAGGGGCAATGCCGTTAGGTCCTCCTAAATTGAATTTGCCGTAAGTGCAGAAATTACCTAAACTGTAAGCTATAAATTTTCCTTTGTATGTTTCAACAGCACGTGTTACGTGAGGGCCATGCCCCAGCACAATATCTGCTCCGGCATTTATTACTGCATGTGAAAACTCGTAAACATTTCCTCTGTTCTCTGTTATATATATTTCAATTTGTCGGGTTACGTGCTCAAATGCGGTACCTTCACCACCCCCATGAAAAGAGACGATTACGATGTCTGTTTGCTCTTTTAAGGATTTAACCAGCGTTTTAGCTCCCTCAATATCTTTAATGGAAACTGTATAAGAATTTGGGGCAAATGCTATAAATCCATATTTAATGCCATTTTTTTCGAATATTTCATAAGGTTTGTTGAGCTGTCCTGCATAATAAATACCTAATGAATCTAATATTCTTGCTGTGCTTTTACGCCCGGCTTTTTTGAAATCGCCGATATGATTGTTGGCAATACTCAACACATTAAATCCGGCGTCTTTTATAATCTGTCCATATCTTTCGGGCATTCTAAAAGCATAGCATATTTTAGATGTAGCGTCTTTGCATTTAGGCTGAATATCTTCGTCTAACAAAGTGCCTTCTAAATTGCCAAAAACAATATCTCCTTTTAAATACTTTTCGACTGCTTTGAAGCTGTCTTTTGCATCATTTGGCGGTAAGTAGGCGGTTGACGGAAATGCAGATCCAATCATAATGTCGCCTACAGCAACAATAGTAATTACATCTTCTTTAACCTCAACTTTTTTAGCTTGATCTTCATTAGTAGCGATAGGATTATTACAACTTATAGTTGTTAGAGTAAGTGTTGTAATTACTAAAGACGATAAATTTGTACGAAAAAAAAGCATTTGGGGTTAAAAATAAAAATCCTCCTATTTATATAATAGGAGGATATATTTTCTTTTATTAAAATTTGTTTAAATTATTCTTCAACCAAGTCATTTTTAACTTTCTCAAGAATTTGACCGCCTTTATAAAAGTAGCGAGAATAATATGGATCGTTTAAGTTGTCAATCACTACACCTCTGGTTTGTGAAGCATGAGCAAATTTATTTTCACCTAAATATAGGCCAATATGATTGATGTTTTTACTTTTTATTTTGAAGAATACCAAGTCTCCTTCTTTCAAATCAGTTTTAGCTAGTGGATTAACCATGCTAAAAATTTGACGTGAGTTACGGGCAATGGTGGTATTGAATACTTTTTGATAAATGGCTTTAGTGAAAGCTGAACAATCTATCCCTTTTTGAGTGTTTCCAGCAAATTTATAAGGAGTACCAATCCACTCGTATATAAATTTATACAACTTAACGTTTGATGTTGCATCTAGGGCTACGCCCATTACCTGAGAAAAATACTGAGAAGCTAGGTTGTCTGGATCTTCTAATTTTGATGCTCCTTTATTTGTTTGCGCGAAACTGGTAGTAAAACTGAAAGAAATTACTAAGGAGAAAAACAAAAACTTTTTAATCATGTTATACTGTTAAGTTTGGGTTTATTTAAAGCACTTACACTTAAACGTACACCGCTCGTGGCTTATTGTTTGGGAGGCAAATATAAATTATTAGCCTTTCTCTTCCAAATTTTTTCGGCTATAAAATGAAAGATACAGAGGTTAACTGTAATCTTAGTGTTCATTTTACATTAAAAACTTCTATTTGTTGTAATAAAAAATTAGATTTGCTTTCCAAAAATTAACAAATACACAAATAATGAGTGCAGTTGAAATAAATAAGGATACCTATTTGAAATGGTTTGAGTCCATGTTGCTGATGCGCAAGTTCGAAGAAAAAACGGGCCAGCTTTACGGGCAGCAGAAAATTCGTGGATTTTGTCACCTATATATCGGTCAGGAAGCGGTAGTTGCCGGAGCAATTTCTGCAATGCAGCCAGACGATTCAATGATCACTGCTTATAGAGATCATGCGCACGCCTTAGCGTTGGGCGTAAGTGCTAATTCTATTATGGCCGAAATGTATGGTAAAGCAACCGGATGCAGCAAAGGGAAAGGTGGTTCTATGCACTTATTCAGCAAAGAGCATAATTTTTATGGCGGTCACGGTATTGTGGGCGGTCAAATTCCTTTAGGAGCTGGTATTGCATTTGCAGAAAAATACAAAGGCACTAAAAATGTAAATATTTGTTACATGGGCGATGGTGCAGTGCGTCAGGGAGCTCTTAACGAAGCATTTAACATGGCTATGCTTTGGAAGCTTCCGGTTATTTTTGTTTGTGAGAACAATGGTTATGCAATGGGTACTTCGGTTGAACGTACAACCAATATGACCGATATTTATAAAATAGGTTTAGGTTTTGATATGCCTTGCGCACCTGTTGATGGAATGGATCCGGTAGCTGTACACACAGCAATGGACGAAGCTATTCAACGTGCCAGAAGAGGAGAAGGGCCTACATTCTTAGAAATGCGTACCTATAGATACCGCGGACATTCTATGTCAGATCCGGCTAAATATAGAACCAAGGAAGAATTGGAAGATTATAAAGCAAAAGATCCAATTGAACTTATTAGAGAAGCTATTTTGAAAGAAAAATATGCTGATGAAAAATGGATAGCAGAAATTGAAGAAAAAGTTAAGTCAATAGTAGACGAATCTGTTAAATTTGCAGAGGAATCTCCTTGGCCTGATGCTTCTGAGCTTTTCAAAGATGTTTATGTACAAGAAAACTATCCTTATCAGGATTAATTAAGAAATTCAAAATACAAGTATGGCGGATATAGTTAGAATGCCCAAAATGAGCGATACCATGACGGAAGGTGTTATGGCAAAGTGGCATAAAAAAGTTGGTGATAAGGTAAAAAGTGGGGATGTAATGGCTGAGGTAGAAACCGATAAAGCCACTATGGATCTTGAATCGTATTGGGATGGAACCTTGCTATATATTGGTGTTGAAGAAGGCAAAGCAGTTCCTGTTGATGCAATCATAGCCGTTGTAGGTAAGGAAGGTGAAGATTTTAAAGCGGCTTTGGAAGCAGAAAGTGGAGAGCCGAAAGCGGAAAGTCCGAAGTCTGATAGTAAAGGGGCGGAAGGCCCGAAAGTCGAAAGTCAGGAGTCGGAAAGTCGGGAAGTCGAAAGTGGAGCGGGTTTAAGTGAGGCGGATTTAGAAAAAATGGGGGTAACCGTTATCAGAATGCCTTTGTTGAGCGACACCATGACTGAAGGCGTTATTGCAGAATGGCATAAGAAAGTGGGTGATAAGGTGAAGGACGACGATATATTAGCAGATGTTGAAACCGATAAAGCAACCATGGAAGTAATGGGGTATGCTACCGGAACATTATTGCATATAGGTGTTGAGAAAGGTGCAGCAGCGAAAGTAAACGGAATTATTGCCATTGTTGGTCCTGAAGGAACAGATGTTTCGGGTATTTTGGCGCAGGGCGATAATCCGCCAGCTAAACAAACTGCTAAAACAGAAGAAAAGGGAAGTGCTCCCGTTAAAGAAGCAACTGCCGATAAACCTGTAGAAGCAAAGTCTGACAGTAGGATAAAAGCATCGCCATTGGCAAAGAAACTTGCTCAAGAAAAAGGCATTGATTTAAGCCTGGTAAAAGGCAGTGCAGACGGTGGCAGAATCATTAAAAAAGATATAGAAAATTATACGCCTGAAGCGAAAGCTGAAAGCACACAACCAAAAGCCGAAAATTCGGCTGCACAGGCACCTTCAATTCCTCAATTTATTGGAGAAGAGAAATTTACAGAGAAACCAGTTACGCAAATGCGTAAAGTTATTGCGAAGCGTTTATCTGAAAGCTTATTTACGGCTCCGCATTTCTACTTAACCATGAGTATTGATATGGATGGCGCCATTGCTGCGAGAACTAAAATTAATGAGTTTGCTGTGAGTAAAATCTCCTTCAACGACTTGGTTTTAAAAGCAGTGGCTATTGCTTTAAAACAGCACCCTGCGGTTAACTCTTCGTGGTTGGGCGATAAAATAAGATACAACGAGCATGTAAACATCGGCGTTGCCGTAGCAGTAGAAGATGGTTTATTGGTTCCTGTTGTTCGTTTTGCAGATGGAAAATCACTTTCACATATCTCGGCAGAGGTGAAAGACTTTGCGCAGAAAGCAAAAGCTAAAAAATTACAACCATCAGATTGGGAAGGTAGCACATTTACCATCTCTAATTTAGGTATGTTTGGAATTGAGGAATTTACGGCTATTATTAATCCACCAGATGCTTGTATTTTAGCAGTTGGAGGTATCTCGCAAGTACCTGTTGTTAAAAACGGTGCAGTTGTTCCGGGTAATGTTATGAAAGTAACGTTAAGTTGCGATCATAGAGTGGTTGATGGGGCTACAGGTTCTGCATTCTTGCAAACATTAAAAGCATTGTTAGAAGAGCCGGTTAGATTATTGGCATAAAAGATAATTCTTAAAAGAAAAACCCTCCTGTTAACGCAAGGAGGGTTTTTTTGTAAGTTATACTTCGTGATTTATGGAATTTGGCAATAAATAGCATCATTATTATAGAGCCGAGATAAGCTGGAAGCCAAAAGCCAAAAGGGAAAAGAGCAAAAAGCTTAAAGCCAAAGCATTATCATATATATCACTCCATAAGATTCTTTCCCTACAGGGATAAACTTCCGCTATGCTAGACTTCCAGGATGACTAAGTCCTAAAAAATCTTTAGCCCTTTATTCTTCATAGAAAAAACCTGAGAATTTTGCGTGAGGGATAGCCCCATAGGGGTCACTTTTTGAAGAAAAGCTACAGTGAAGTAAAACGCAGTGAGTGGACTTGTAGCAAATAGCCCGGTCCGCATGGGGTACGTCTAAATTATTGAATGAGTTAAAGGTTTGTTTATGTAACAACATATAATAAATTTTTTTAATTTCTGAGAAATAATAAAATTATTTAATTATATTTATGGGTAATTAACTGTATGATATGAGAAAATATTTTTACCTTATTTGTTCGGCAATCTTTTTGTTGTCTGTTATATCTTGTAAAAAAGATGAACTAGATTTTTTTGGTATTTCGAAGGCTGAGTTTAGCGAGCTAAAATCTTTTTATGAAAGAACATTGAGAGTATCTATGTTAGAGGGTCATGGTCCGTTTGCAAGTTTAACACCAAATTGGAGAAATGTTGAAGTGATTTCTAATGGAGATGAAACTGTTTACGAAATTAAAATGAGTAATCCCGAGCGACTTTCTTTGAATTTTTATGACCAAAAAGGAGAAGATGTTAAGCAGCGTGAATTCAGACTATTGGTTTTTAAGGACAATGTATTAAATAAAATGAGTTACGGAAATATTGTATCTGTTAATTCATATGATGATTCGAATCTGAATCAAATTCACTATACTAAATACGGTTCTTTCAACGGGTTTATTACTTTCTTTCATATGAATGGGTATTATTATAATACTTGGTTCTTAAAAAATGGGCGGAATGCAGCAAGAGGTGGCCGCGGATTACAGAGCAATCAGAATTTATCTGAGATGGATGGCAGAATCAGCTATATTTTACCGGATTTAGAATGCTCGTATGAAACGGTTAATTTGATGGGATGGGCTTGTGTAGATGCAGGATCTACAAGTGGGCCTGTTTGTAGAGAATATGTGAAATTCAGTTATGAGGTTAGAACCTGCCCTAATCCCAGTACCCCTGGTGAAACCGGGAATAATCCTCCTCCAGGAGGTGGGTACGTCCCGCCAAATTATGAAATGCCTGAAATATTGGATTTATTAGAAGATTCCTGTCTAAAAATTGCCTTATCTAAAGCTAGAAATTCAGAGATGATGAATGAAATAAATGATATTATACAGAATTTGGTGAAGGATGATGAGGTTAAAATTAAAGTTTTTGATTCGAGAGGTTTAAAATCACAGTCAGGACAGATTGTTGCGGCTAAGCATGGAAATGCTGGTTTTGATTTTGAAGGAGTTTATAATGCAGATATTATCTTAAATTTGGATGTTATGGAAAGTGCATCGCAAGAATATGCAGTCTCAACTATTATGCATGAGGCTTTACATGCATATTTTAGAAAGACGGCGGGACCAGGGCTGGTAAATGATGATAGAAATTTTATTCATCATAATGATATGGTAACGTTATATTTTATGCCAATGGTTAATTTTATACGGAATATTTATGGAGGACTAACGTATAAAAGTGCGGCAGCGTTGGTATGGGATGGACTAGAGGGTACAAATTTGTATAACTCATATAAAGTTAATAATTCTTTTCCCACAGGATTAATCGGAGAGTTTATGAGTTTAACAGAAATGCAGAACTATCAATCTATGCATAAAATTTATAACAATAATTATCCGACTGGCACCACTCGATGTGCACAATGATTGTTATAGAATAAGTTATGTTTATTTACACTAAAGTTACTTTTATGAAAATTTTATTATCTCTTTTTCTACTGTGTGCTATAGCCACTGTTAGTTATGGTCAATTAAACGAAGAAGATCGGGCTTCCGAAAGAAAAAAGATACAACAGCTATTTAGTGATAGCTTTTTACGAAGCACTGTAAAAGATACCAATGAGATGGTCATTTTCTCTGTTAAGGTTAAGGTGGATAATTCAACAGAAAGGTTAAATGTTAAGAGTATTGAATTAAGCGATAGTACATATGTTCATTATTTTAAAGGCTTCAATTTTTTAAAAACAGTAAATTATAATAAGCTTACTGCTAGAAGAGGTAAAGATTTAGCTTTCGTTTTTCCTGTTTTCTTATTTATTACAGACGAAAAAAAGGTGATGCATCATGATTTTTATGGGCATTATTTTTATAAAAATATTGGTAATTTATTCTTCGCAAAAGGAAAAGAAGCTATGGAAGATTATATTTACTCTATAGGTATTGCACTTTGGGCTATACAAGAAGAATTGTATTAATTTTTATTGAAATAGGTAATAAATAGCATCATTATTATAGAGGCGAGATAAGCTGGAAGCCAAAAGTTTAAAGGGGAAAGGGAAAAGAGCAAAAAGCTTAAAGCCAAAGCATTATCATATACATCACTCCATAAGATTCTTTCCCTACAGGGATAAACTTCCGCTATGCTAGACTTCCAGGATGAAAGTGGGCAAAAAACAAGATAATTCGTCATTGCGATGAGGAACGAAGAAGCAATCTTATTATGGTGCCGAATAAAGATTGCTTCGTGCCTCGCAATGACGGATTCTTTATAAAACGAAAAATTCGCCTTTTTTAGGGATTTCTACTGCTCTTCCTTGCGCTGTTAATGCTTGCCCCAATGCGTTCTGACTGGCTATATCGCCATGCACTAAAAATATTTTCTGCAAACTTTTAGGTTGATCTTCTATTAACTGCATAAGTCCATTGTGGTCTGTATGACCGCTTAAAAGGTCGGTTTGTTTGATGGTTGCAAAAACGGATAGTTCTCTGTCGCGCATGTGTACCACAGAGTCGCCCCGCAACAATCTATGACCTAACGTACCTTTGGCGCAATAGCCGATAAATAAAATGGTACAATAATAATTCTGGATGTTGTAAAACAAATGATCCTGAATTCGGCCTCCCTCGAGCATGCCTGCTGATGAGATGATGATACAAGGTTCTAAGTAATTGGCAACCTGCTTACTTTCCTGTACGTTTTGGATATATTCGAGGTTGTCGAATACAAATTCATCACCGCGATTTCGGTAAAAATCTCTTGATTCTTCACTCAGCAATTCAGGATATTTCCTGTAAACGGTAGTAGCGTGGTTGGCTAGTGGACTATCTACAAAAACTTTTACGGGTGGCAGCAAACCTGAGCTAAAAATCTTATTTAGGGTAAATACTAACGATTGTGTACGACCTATGCTAAATGCCGGAATAATTAATCGGCCAGGGCTTTTTATACAAGTATCGTTAATAACTTCTGTTAGTTTTTCTTCAATTGTTTGTCCGGCAGAGTGTAATCGACCGCCATAAGTTGATTCGCTCACCAGATAATCGAGTGGAGGGAGTGGTTCTGGGTCTTTTAAAACAGGGTAGTTTTTTCGACCAACATCGCCGGTAAATCCTATTTTCTTTTTAACGCCGTTTTCTTCTACAGTTAACACCACCGCCGCGGCACCTAGAATATGACCTACAGGAATAAATTCTAATTCTATAGAATCGTTTATTTTAAACTTTTTGTTAAACCCTACGGTTACAAAGCGCTCCATGGTATCTATCACATGTTTTTGCAGATACAAGGGTGGAGTAGTGGGTTTTGATTTTCTTCTGCCTTTAGATCTTCCTTTGTGCTTACTTAAAAAGATGTTTACAGAGTCTATTAGCAGTAAGTTGGTGAGATCGGCGGTGGGTGGGGTAGACAAAATCTGTCCTTGGTAGCCCAATCTAACCAAGGTGGGTAAATTTCCGGAGTGGTCTATATGGGCGTGGGTAAGTATAACAAGGTCTATAGATTGGGGGTCGAACGGAAAATTTTCATTGTCTTTGTTGGCCGATTCTTTTTCATAATCCAATCCGCAATCTATTAGAATTGAATAATCATTCACTTTTAATAAGTGCATACTTCCTGTAACCTGCTGCGCTGCGCCCCAAAACGATAACTCCATAGCTTCAAATGTAATAAATAGACCATTCATTTTTGTGCTAAGCCTGTTAAATATTACTTATTTTTGAGGGATTAAAAATTAGCTTATGCAAGATCCATTCGATTTAAGATTAAACAATATAGATTATGCTGTTTTCCCGGAGGGCGATGGTATTTACACCATTTATAAAGAAGGGAAGGAGTACCTTCAAATACAGAAAGATACAGGCTCTGTGTGGATAAAATTTGACCCTACTACTGAATTACCTGTTTTTGATGAGGATAAGGAAGTCGACGCGCTTGGAGCGGCTATAGAGAGTTATTTAGGAGCGTAGTTGAGAGACCGAAAAGTGGGGAAGTCGGGAGTCTGGAGTTGAGAAGTTGGGAAGTCTGGAGTCGGAGAAATCCGTCATTGCGAGGTACGAAGCAATCTATTGGACTCTAATGGATTAATAATTTACGCTAGAGGTCTGAGATTTAGAAAAGTATGTCCCATTGGTACTTTGAGCTTTCTGTCTTTTGGCTTTTCGATTTTTAACTTTATACTTTTCTCAATATATTTTTTTAACGCCGATTTTAGAATGCCGAAATAGCGTGGAGATTAAGAATTTTGTATTAAACATCATATCCGTCATTGCGAGTTACGAAGCAATCTAATACGTTAAACGCATTGATAGCTTATCCTAGAGGTTTAAAAGGGTTAAAAACGTATATCCTTTTGGAGCTTCTAGCTTTTCCCTTTTCCCTTTTGGCTTTTCAGCTTTTAACTTTATACTTTTCTCAAACACTTAGCTCTTTAATTCGTTATAAAAGAGTTAAATAACGGGTTATGAAAACAAAATTATTTACAGTTTTAGCTTTGCTATTGCTTTTTTCTGCTTGTAAAAAGGATGTAAATGATACACCGCCTGCCGGTGCGAAAGAATTAACGGTTAGAACCGTTGCTACAGGATTAAAATTACCTTGGGAAATTTTATGGATGCCAGACGGGCAATTATTGGTCACAGAGCGGGAAGGTAATATTATCCGGATTGACCCAACAACAGGGGCTAAAACAACATTATTGTCTATCTTGGAAGTGGTGAATCGCGGGGAAGGAGGATTATTGGGAATGACACTCCATCCGCAGTTTTCTGCAAACCCATATGTTTATGTGGTTTATAATTACCTAAGAAATAATACTTATTTAGAAAAAGTAGTTCGGTTTACCTACAACGGTTCAACTTTAACCACCCCAACCATTTTATTAGATAATATTGCTGCTGGTAACATCCATAATGGCTCTAGGTTAAAAATAAGTAGCGATTTAAAGTTGTTTATTACAACTGGAGACGCGGGAAATACTGCTACGGCTCAAAATGTAAATTCGTTAAATGGTAAGGTGTTACGAATTAATTTAGATGGCAGTATTCCGGCCGACAACCCCACGCCGAATAGTGCAGTTTGGAGTGTGGGACATAGAAATGCACAGGGACTGGTATTTGCCAACCAGAAATTATACAGCTCTGAGCACGGCGCGAACACAAACGATGAGATAAATATTATCCGTGCTGCGGGTAATTTTGGATGGCCAAATGTGGAAGGAAAATGTGACAGTGCCGGAGAACAAGGTTTTTGTACAGCCAATAATGTGGTAGAACCTATTTACAGCTGGACACCCACTATAGCACCCAGTGGGATGGATTACTATAACCACGATTTGATTCCTCAATTTAAAAACTCCTTATTGGTAGCCGTATTAAAAGGATCGGTTTTAATACAACTTCAGTTAAACCAGCAAGGCGACCAGGTAACAAATAGTACCGAGCACTTTAAAAATACTTATGGTAGATTGAGAGATGTTTCTGTAGCACCCAACGGCAAAGTGTATTTTATTACTTCTAACGGAAACGATCAATTGTTAGAGCTTGCTCCCGTACAATAAGCGAGTTTTACGACAATCTCTTTTTAGTAACCTTTGTATTGTTTACTTTTGTTGTATGTCATCTAACAAACCTTCTCTACCAAAGGGTACCCGAGATTTTACACCATCAGAGATGGTGAAACGCAACTTTATTTACGATACTATAAAAGCAGTATTTAAAAAATATGGCTATGCAGAAATTCAGACGCCTAGCATGGAAAATCTGCAAACTCTTACTGGTAAATATGGAGATGAAGGTGATAAACTAATTTTTAAAATTTTAAATAGCGGTGAGTTTTTAAATGAGCCTAAAAAGAAATCGTTCGATTTTTCTGCAGAAAATAATAGCAATAAGCTGGTTTCTTTAGTTTCTGAAAAAGCCTTGCGTTACGATTTAACTGTGCCATTTGCGCGCTTTGTGGTGATGCACCAAAATGAATTATCGTTTCCTTTTAAACGTTTCCAGATTCAGCCGGTATGGCGTGCAGACAGGCCGCAGAAAGGTAGATACAGAGAGTTTTATCAATGTGATGCCGACGTTGTGGGTTCAGAAAGCTTGTTAAACGAAGCAGAATTTGTACTAATATATACCGAAGCCTTAAAATCTTTAGGATTAAAAGACTTTACAGTAAAACTAAATAACCGTAAAATTTTATCGGGCATAGCCGAAATTATCGGTAAGCCAGAGCTGATTGTCGACATGACGGTGGCGATAGATAAGTTAGATAAAATTGGAATGGAAGGCGTGAGCAAAGAATTGCTCGAAAAAGGGTTTACGGATTCGGATATAGAAAAATTGAAACCAGTAATTTTACTGGAAGGTTCAAATACGAGCAAATTAAGTCAGCTGAAAGGAGTTTTAAAATCTTCTGAAGTTGGGTTAAAGGGAATTGAAGAGCTGGAAGAAGTAATTACCTATGTTTCTAAAATTACTGGTGTGGAGCCTGAGCAAATCCCACATTTAAGTATAGATATTACGCTGGCCCGTGGATTAAACTATTATACCGGTTGCATTTTTGAAGTAGCTACGCACGAGGTAGCCATGGGCAGTATTGGCGGTGGTGGCCGATACGACGACCTTACCGGAATGTTTGGCTTAAAAGGCTTAACAGGTGTAGGTATTTCTTTTGGGGCAGACAGGATTTACGATGTACTCGAGGAATTAAGCTTATTTCCAGAATCTACCATACAAGGTACTAAGGTGTTAATTTCTAATTTCGATAAAGAAGCAGAAATGTATGCGCTGCCTATATTGGCGGCACTGCGTAATAAAGGGATTGCTGCAGAGCTATATCCGTCGTCCGCCAAGCTTAAAAAACAAATGACCTATGCCGATGCTAAGAATATTCCATTTGTGATTTTAATTGGCAGTGATGAAATGGCATCTGGAATGGTTACTCTAAAAGATATGATAAGTGGCGATCAGCAGAAAGTAAGTTTAGAAGAGCTCCTTTCGAAGATTGTTTAATACAATAATGTTTTTATTACTTTAATTATTTAAGGGTCATGACTAGAGTCATGACCCTTAATCTTTTATGAGGTTATAGAAATTAATAATTTAGCGATAAACCTACGCCCCAACCCATATCGCTATCGTAATGCGTGCGAATGCCCATACTTTTGTTTAAGATATATTTAAGCCCCGTCATATATTCTTTATCTGTATTGACCATAAACCCTGCCCTGATTCTTTTAGAGACAGGAATATCTTCACGCATTAACGATAAACGGGCAATACCGTCGTGGTATACTTCTGCCTGAAAATTAACGAGCATGGGTAAAGTGTACATAAAACCTAAACTAACCGCTTTTCGCACATCTTTTTTGTTTTTTTGACCAAACATATTTGTTTCATGTTCGTCTTTTCCCATTTTACGATAACGCCAATCAAAGCCAACAAAAGGCATGAACCATTGCATTTTTCCAATATATCTCCCAAAATGTGTTTCTACTTCGTAGCCGTGCATGTTGTTAAATCCTAAACGCCATTCGGTGCCTAACGACCAACGCGCATTTTGGATCATTAGTTCGCCATCGTTTCCATTAGTAGCAAAATCATTTTCAATCATAAAATGTGGCATATTACTTTCGCGTTGTAATTTTTTGTAAGCGTATTCTGGGTCTGGTAAATAGGGGTTCTGATAATCACCTACCTTGAAAACTCGATTCATTCCGGCCATCATATGATAGAGAATATGGCAGTGGAAAAACCAGTCGCCTTCTTCATTTGCAAAAAACTCTATGGTATTGGTTTCCATAGGCATAATGTCCATAACGTTTTTGAGCGGAGCATGTTGATCTTTGCCATTAATGATTCTAAAATCAAAGCCGTGTAAATGCATAGGGTGGCGCATCATTGAATTATTGTACAATGTAATGCGTAAAATCTCACCTTTCTTTACCGGAATTTTATCTGTTTCAGACATCACTTTATTATCCATACTCCATACATATCTGTTCATGTTTCCTGTAAGCGTAAATTTTAGTTCCTTAACAGGTGCATCTTTTGGTAGAACGGTGTTTACTGGCGATTGCAGCATTGCATAGTTTAAAGTTTTAATATTTTCAGATGCTTCCGGATACATCACTACATTCATATCCATTTTATTGAGACTCATTTTCATGCCCATATCGTCTAAATCGCCATTCATCTTCATCATATCATTCATCATTTGCATGCCTTCAAAATATTTTAGTTTTGGAAGCGGAGAAATGGGTTGTAGAGCGCCATTGCCTATAAAGTAGCTTGCAGACTGAGTTCTGTCTTCTGTTGTAGCCATCAATTCAAAAGCGCCTTCATCTGGAATGGTTACAACGATATCGTAAGTTTCGGATACGGCTATTAACAATCGGTCTACTTCTACCGGTTCTAAATCGTTGCCGTCACTTGCAACAACGGTAATTTGTCCGCCCGCATAACGCAGCCAGAAGTAAGAAGAAGCACCACCGTTAGAGATTCGTAAACGAACCCGATCTCCAGCTTTTAATGTTTTTCCTTCTACTGTTTTAAGGTACGATGTATGCACACCATTTATTAATATTTTATCATAGTAAACATCACTTACATCCATTGCCAGCATACGCTTCCATTCGTTGGTAAGTTTGGTTTTAAAATGCCCTGCTTTAATAGCTTCTGAATAAGATTGAGTAGCATTTTTTTTAATAGCAGCCCAGTCATTCGCATTGTGCAACATCCTGTTGATGTTGTTTGGGTTAAGATTGGTCCATTCACTTATCATAAGCGGAACGGTTGGCAAATCGTCAATACCTTTTCTAAAAGTTTTATCGTCCTTTCTTTTTTCCATTATAAAATTACCATACATACCAATCTGCTCCTGCAGTCCGGAGTGCGAATGATACCAATGTGTTCCGTTTTGAATAATTGGAAAGCGATATGTATAAGTTGTGCCTGGTTCAATTGGTTTTTGAGTAAGCCAAGGAACGCCGTCTTCTTTGTTCGGCAGAAATACGCCATGCCAATGTAGCGATGTGCTTTCTTTAAGTTGATTGTGCACAACAATTTCGGCGGTATCGCCCTGTGTAAAAGTAAGTGTAGGCATTGGAATCTGACCATTTACGGCAATTGCCCTTTTTGTTTTGCCTGCATAATTTACAACTGTATCTTTTACATAAAGATCGTAACGAACCAGCTTTTGAGCTAAAGCAAATTGGCTGAAGAATAATAATAAAGCAGTGATCAATACTTTAATATAAGTGTAGTGTATATTCATTTTTGAAATGATATTTGAAATAGTTGGTTAATATCTATAAGTCGCAAAACGATACAAGCGTTCGCTATTTGCATTTTTTATAGAATTTTAATGATTTCTCTTTTTGAGAACTTCTCCTGTTTACAGCATATAATTATCTACCATATCATCAGCGAATTACCTCATAGGTTAATTGCAAAATGGAATGTGAATAATACCGTTAAAATCAGACAAACTAGTTTATTTTTGGGGGAAGCCAAATGGAAGGACAAGCAGGTGGCTGATAAGCTTGTTTAAAGGAGAATTTTTGCTTTTCTATTTCAGTAAAAGTTGTTTTTTCTTTTACCTCAATCAATAAAGGAAGACCGCAAGACGACGCGTAAGTACTGCAGCGACAAGAGCGCTGAGTAGACTCACTACAATTTTTATGTATGTTTTCTTTGCAGCATTGTGTTGAGTAACGTGTCTTAGTTTCTTTTTTTTCAGTTTGTTTTTTTGAGGGAACTGCAACTGTTTTAGTTGTTGCTTTTGAACAGGCATAAGTTAACCCAGGGATGAGTAAGAATCCCATACTAAATAGAGCTAATAGGCCTATATATTTTTTAAAATTTTTCAATTCAACAAACTGATAAAAAAGTGTTTATGTAGGTTAAGAAACAGTTTCTATTTTAAAGCCTGCTTTTTGCACAGCTTTTATTATGTCCTGCTCGGTAATACCGTTTGATGTTACTGTTAAAATTTTATCTTGATTGGCTGTATCTACAACCCAGCTATTAATCCCTTCGGCGTTGTCTAAGTGAGGTTTTACAGCTGTTACACAACCGCCGCAGTTAATATTGGTTTTGAATTTTAATTCCTGAGTGTTTTCCATAATTAAAAAGGTTTATATTATAAATTTCGCTATTTATAGCTGTCTAATTGTTGTATTATTTACTGTTTTATTTATAAGATTTACTGATTAAAAAGGGTTTAATTTTTCCATTTTAAGCGCAAACTATTGCTTACTACACTTACGCTGCTTAAGGCCATGGCTGCACCCGCAATCATGGGGTTTAGCAGAAAGCCATTTATAGGATAAAGAATCCCTGCAGCAAGTGGAATACCAATTAGATTATAAATAAACGCCCAAAATAAATTTTGTTTAATAGTAGCAACAGTTTGTTTAGATAATCGGATGGCTTGTGGTATTTTAGTAAGATCGGATGATATAATGGTCATTTTTGCTACATCCATCGCTATATCGCTTCCTTTGCCCATGGCTATACTTACATCGGCCGTTGCCAGAGCAGTACTATCGTTAATACCATCGCCAACCATGGCTACCACTTTGCCCTGTGTTTGTAATTCTTTTATGAAATCTGCTTTCTGTTGAGGTAATACCTCTGCTTTATAATGTTTAATCCCGGTTTGTAAAGCAATGGCTTTGGCGGTAGCTTCATTGTCGCCGGTAAGCATATAAAGGTCTATTCCCATATGCTGCAGTTCCTGAATCGCTTTTACAGATGTTTCTTTAATTTTATCAGAGATAGCCACTACAGATAAGGCTTTTTTACTATCGGCAAACCAGATTACCGTTTTTGAATGCCCGCTCCATTCGTTGGCTTGTGCCAACATTTCATCGTCAATATGGATATTGTTTTCTGTTAGTAGTTTTTTATTGCCTGTAAAATAGGTTTCGTTGTTGTGTATAGCTTTGGCTCCTTTTCCGGTTATACTTTCAAAAGCAGAAATAGTAGCAACGTTAACTCCATTTAAATGCTTAACTACGGCTTCTGCCAACGGATGTTCTGATTGCTTTTCTATCCCCAGAAATATTTCTTTGGTACTTTCATCGTTATTTAACCATTTAGTGCCCGTAACTTCAGGTTTTCCTTCGGTAATAGTTCCTGTTTTATCTAATACAATAGCATTTATTTTTTTAGACAACTCTAAACTTTCGGCATCTTTAATGAGAATTCCTTTTTCGGCACCCTTACCAACACCTACCATTATGGCTGTGGGCGTAGCAAGGCCAAGTGCGCATGGGCAAGCAATAATTAATACAGTAACAGCGGTTAGTAACCCTTGTACTAAGCCAGAGTTGCCACCCAATATTGTCCATAATATAAAGGTTAAAATGGCAATTATTATCACAATAGGGACAAAAATTCCTGCAATCTTATCGACCAACTTTTGTACCGGAGCTTTACTGCCTTGTGCATCTTGTACCATTTTAATGATTTGAGCAAGCATGGTTTCTTTACCCACTTTTGTTGCTTTAAATTGGAAGCTCCCTTTTTGATTAATGGTTCCGGCATACACTTTTTCATCCGTTTTCTTTAATACAGGAATGGGTTCGCCACTCAGCATACTTTCATCTACATAAGAGGTTCCGGAGGTAACCTGACCGTCGACAGCAATTTTTTCTCCTGGTTTTACAAGGATGAGATCTCCTGTATTTAAAGTATCAATAGATATTTGTTTTTCAACTCCATTTGCTTGTATGATGGTTACCGTTTTGGGTTGTAAACCCATTAATTTTTTAATGGCAGACGAGGTATTCCCTTTGGCTTTTTCTTCTAAAAGTTTACCCAATAAGATAAAAGCAATGACAACTGCTGCGGCCTCAAAATAAACATGAGCATGTAATCCACGTTGGTGCCAGAAATCAGGGAAAAGCATATTAAAAACACTGAAAATATAAGCAATACCCGTGCTTAAGGCTACCAATGTATCCATATTTGCAGAGCGATGCTTTGTTTGCTTCCAGGCATTTATAAAAAAGTCTTTTCCAAACCACAATATTACGGGTGTAGAGAAAAACCACATAATTTGATTGGCATAGGGTATATTCATAAAGAACATGCCGATTACAACCACTGGAAGAGCTAATAATACAGCCCAGAATGTATTGTTTTTTAGTCGGTTAAATTTTTTGATATGAATAGATTCTAACGTTTCTTGCTCTATGGCTTCATCGGTTACCAATAAATCGTAACCCGCAGATTGAACTGCTTTTTGTAGTTTGGAGGCATCTGTTACTGTAGGAAGATATTCTACAATAAGACTCTCCGTTGCATAGTTTACCGAAGCACTTACCACACCGGTTTCATGTTTTACAATGCTTTCTGCACTGCCCGCACAAGAGGCGCAGGTCATGCCCAATACTGGGAATGTTTTTTTAACAGTAGTAACACCGTAGCCTAAATCTCGAATTGCGGTAACCGCATGGGCAATAGCTTCGTTATTTTTCGGGGTAATAACGGCTCTTTTATTATTTAATTCTACTTTATGGTTGTCAATACCTTGTACTTGCGCTAGTCCTTTATCAACAATTAAAGCGCAATGTTCGCTGTCTACGTTTTCTAAAGGAAGATATATTGTATTGTTGTCTGCTTTCATAATTCACTTATTTTAAGCTCTAATACAAATTTAACCAGAGTACAAAAGATAAATGTTGTGTAATTATGGAATTGATTTGTAAGATTTACTGGTTGGGGGAGATTAAAGCTCGAAGCTAAAAGCTAAAAAGGGAAAAGATGGAAAGAAGAAAGGCAGAAAGACAGAAAGACAGAAAGGGGAAAGTTCCAGACTTTCGACTATTACTCAAATTAAACCTCGTCTAAAGGCTTTCTCTTATCTGCTTTTATTTTTTTAAAATGACTTGGAGATAGTCCGGTAATTTTTTTGAACTGATTGCTCAAATAAGCTACGCTTGAATAATTTAAACGAAATGCAATTTCACTCAAAGAAAGCTCGTCGTACACCAGTAATTCTTTTACTTTCTCTATTTTTTGCGCAATAAAATATTTTTCAATGGTTGAACCTTCTACTTCCGAAAACAAATTAGACAGATAGTTGTAATCGTGGTGCAGCTGATCGCTTAATACTTTAGAAAGATTGGTTTTAAGCTCGCCTTCCTGATGATGAACAAGTTCTATGATGATGTTTTTAATTTTTTCGATAATCCGACTTTTTTTATCGTCTATAACTTCGAAACCTAATGGGATAAATACCGCCTCTATTTGTTTTTTTTCTTCGGCATTAGGTTCTTTTTCAAGTATTACTTCACCGAGTTTAATGTTTTTAACTTTTAAACCTAGGTTGTTTAATTCGTTTTGAACCACCATAATGCAGCGATTGCAAACCATGTTTTTAATAAATAGTGTGTTCATAATTAAGGACCCTATTTAAGTTAAAGTTATACCCCTAAAATACTTTCTATTTTATCCAGTAAACTGTCAATATCAAAAGGTTTTGCTAAGAATCCATTCGGTTTAAACTCACCATACTCCATGTTTTTCTCCGTGTATTTGGCAGAAATCATTAATACGGGTATGTTTTTTTTAGACACGTCATTTCTGATGGATGAGAGTAATTCACGACCGTCGCTATCGGGCAGCATTACATCGAGAATGATTAAATCGGGGTGAAGATTTTCAATTTGATGCATCATATCTGCTCCACGTTCAAGTCCTTTTACAACATAGGCTTCGCTTTGCAATACCAATGTGATCACATCTAGTATGGCATGATTATCTTCGATAACCAGAATTTTTTTAACAGTTTTTTTTAAAAGAGGCAAAATTTTAGTTGTTATTCTATTACAAATATAGATTGATTTTTAATCAACTAGATGCATATTCTTTAATAATAATTAATTATATCTAAATAGTAGATATAGAGGCTTTAGGCTAGTTTTTTAAGCTTTAAATCTTTTAATTTACAATGAAGCATCATTAATGTTAGAAGACAAAAATGTTACTCAATTGTTTTTGATCTATCTATAAATTCATGCAACATTTTTCGGGTGTTCGAGTCTTTCAATCAGTTATCAATACTTTTCGAACTAATATGAAACGACTTTTATTTTTATTTTCCTTTATTTTTTGCTCTACAATTTTATACGCTCAAAAAGGCAGTATATCTGGTATTTTGTTAGATAGCACGAATCATCAAACAACCTTAAATTATGCTACTGTTTCGGTTTTTAAAGATCAGGACAGCATTTTAACCACCTACAAACTTTCTGATCAGAAAGGAGCTTTTAAAGTTTCCGGCCTTCAAACAGATACAAAGTACAGAATAGTTGTAAATGCATGGCAATACGAAGTGTTTAGAAAGGAAATAACCATTACTTCTGATATGCCTGAGGTTAATTTAGGTAGATTGTTTTTAGCTCCCCAGTCTAATACCGTTGGTGAGGTGGTGATTACGGCCGAACGTCCTCCAATTATTGTACGAAAAGATACGATTGAATTTAATGCAGAATCATTTAAAACGTTGCCAACAGCGGTAGTAGAGGACTTATTGAAAAAGTTACCAGGAGTAGATATCGCATCAGATGGTTCTATACAAGTTAATGGGAAGTCGGTAAGCAGGATTTTGGTGGATGGGAAAGAATTTTTTGGTGGAGATCAGCAGATTGCGACTAAAAACCTTCCGGCCAACATCATAGATAAAATTCAGGTTACCGACGATCAGGAGGCTAAAAGACGAGATCCAGATATTTTAGCAGCGAATACACCTCAGGTAATTAATCTCAAATTGAAGAGAGCTATAAAAAGTGGTGCTTTTGGAAAAATCTATGCTGGCGGTGGTTCACGCGAATTGTATGAAGGCGGAGGGCTAATGAATATTTTTAGAGATACAACACAAGTTAGTGTGTTGGCTTACGGAAATAATGTGAATAAACCTGGATTTAGTGCCAATGATATTATGAGAATAGGCGGATTTTCGAGATCAGGGGTTAATTCAATGTCAATGAATTCTGAAGGATCGTTTTCGCTAAATGGTATCTCCTTTGGCGGACCAATGGGAGGAGGTGTGCAACGCTCGTCGGGAACAGGAATGAATCTTAATACACTTACAAAAAATGGAACAACTATAAATGGTAAATATTTCTTTGGCTATAGCAATAATTTTTTAAACCAGTTAACTGATGAAGAACAAACGCTTGGGTCGGGCAGCATGTTTAGTGAGAAGAAATCTGTTCAAATTAACCGAACTTATAGCCACAATGCGGGCCTAAAAATTCAGGCTAAGCTAGATAGTTTAACCACTTTAATAATAGAACCTACAGTTTCAGTGAATCTTTTGAGGAATAGCAGCAGTTTAAGAACCTTCACGAGGAATTCGTCGTTACAATTATTAAATGATGCAAATAACGGGACCATGCTAGATGGGAATACCGCTGATTATAAGTTTTTTGGAAATTTATATAAAGATTTTAAGAAAACAGGCCGTTCCCTAAATGTGAGTGCAAATATTAATCAAAGAAATACATTTAATGATAACTTTAATAACAACGCCAGTAATTTTTACAACCCAAATTCCACAGTATTCTTAGATCAGCTGAGAGACAACAATCTTCGCAACTTTAATGTCAATTTAAGTGCTTATTATATAGAGCCTATAGCTAAAAAGTTATCGTTAGTAGTTTCAACTAATGCCAATTATATTGATAATGAAAATGCTTTATATACATTCTTTAAAAATCCAAATAACCAAGCTTATGATATTGCAGTTCCTTCACTTTCAGAAACCGTATCTCAAAGCGGATATAAAACCAATAACAGGTTTAACTTACGTTGGAAACCTAACGGTGATATAAATATTCAGCCTGGGATTGTTTTTAATACAATAGATTTAAGCAATAGATTTAATACCAACCCAAATTTTGAGCAACATTTTCAGTTTTTTGCACCCGAAATTATCATCAGATATAAAAGCTTGAATTTTTCTTATTCTCCATCTTTTAGAGAACCAGATACTCGTTTCATTCAACCAGTAGCGAACAATACGAATCCACTGTTTATACAAAACGGTAATCCCGACTTGCTTCCGTCTACAACGCATCAGGTGAGTTTGAATTTATATAAATACGACACTAAAAAAACATTGAGTTATAATGCTTATATGGGTGGAAGTGTTCAGAATAACGGAGTGGTTATGTCGAGAATCATTAACAGCAACGGTTCGCAAGTGGTTACTCCGGTAAATGAAGATGGCATATGGCAGTTCCATTTAAATGGAAATATATCTAAAGATTTTAAGAACAATAAAAGACAGTTTAATGTAAATACCGGTTTTTGGTCGAACTACAATCGTGGTATTGTAATAGTAAATAATTTAAGAAGCTTTACAAATAATATTACATTCGGACCAAGAATAGGGGGGCGTATTAATTTAAATGATAAGATTGAGTTAAGCGAAACATATAGTGTTACATTTAACAAAAGTAGTTATACAGATAATTTCTTTACGGGATTAACGAACCAGACACATAGCAGTGATACAGAATTAATAATACGTTTCCCGAAAAAAATGGTTTGGGAAACAACCTACCGCATACAAAAAAACTCTACATCAATAGGAGGGGTAAATAACGACATTAAATTATGGAATGCAGCCGTAACTATGTTATTTATGAAGAATGATAGATTACAGCTGAAGTTATCTGTAAACGACATTGTGAATACCAATATCAGAAGGTATCTATATATTAATGAAAATATGATGATAGATACCCGAACCAACAATTTAGGCAGACATGGTTTAATGACATTAACCTACAATATACAAAATTTTGGCGGTAAAGTAGGCGGGCTCGATAGAATGTTTCGGTTTTAATACTAAATGCGTCAAATGCAAAACAAAAAGCCTATCTCAATTTGAGATAGGCTTTTTGTTTTTTAGTAAATCAGGAGAATTACAATCCCAATCTGAACTTTCTTGCCGTATCTTTTGCAATGTCGTAACCTGCGTCTGCATGTCTTATTACGCCCATGGCTGGGTCGTTGTGTAATACTCTGGCGATGCGTTTTTTAGCATCTTCTGTACCATCGGCAACAATTACCATTCCTGCGTGAATTGAATAACCTATACCTACTCCTCCGCCGTGATGTAACGATACCCAGCTGGCGCCACCGGCTGTGTTTATTAAAGCATTAAGTATTGGCCAATCTGCAACAGCATCAGAACCGTCTAACATTGCCTCTGTTTCTCTGTTTGGTGATGCTACAGAACCTGTATCTAAATGGTCTCTGCCAATAACAATAGGAGCACTCACCTCGCCCGATGCTACCATTTCGTTAAATGCTAAGCCCGCTTTTTCTCTCTCGCCCTGTCCTAGCCAACAAATACGAGACGGCAGGCCTTGAAAAGCAATACGTTCTTGAGCCATGTTAATCCATCTGTGTAAGCTTTCATTTTCTGGGAACAGTTCTAATATTTTTTTATCAGTAGCCAATATATCTTCCGGATTTCCACTTAATGCTGCCCATCTAAAAGGGCCTTTTCCTTCACAAAATAGTGGACGTATATAAGCCGGAACAAATCCTGGGAAATCGAATGCATTTTTAACACCTGCCTCCAATGCTCTACCTCTTAAATTGTTTCCATAATCAAAAGTAATAGCCCCCTTTTCTTGTAAAAGCAGCATCTGCTGGATGTGCTTAGCCATTGTTGCGTACGATTGCTGGATATATTTTTCTGGATTATTTTCTCTTAATTCTGCCGCTTCTGCAACTGTTAAGCCTTCGGGGAAATAGCCGATTAAAGGGTCGTGTGCCGAAGTTTGATCGGTTAAAGTATCAGGAACTATATTTCGGTCAATTAAGCGTTGTAATAATTCAACTGCATTACAAACTACACCAATAGAGATTGCTTTTTTCTCTTGGGTATATTGTATAGCTTTATCTATAGCTTCGTCTATATCGTAACTAATTTCATCTATATATCTAGTCTCTAATCTCTTTTTGATTCTCCATTCTTCTACATCGGCTGCCAAACAAACGCCTTCATTCATGGTAATTGCTAATGGTTGAGCACCTCCCATACCACCTAGGCCTGCAGTTACATTTAGCTTCCCTTTTAGAGATCCGTTAAAATGCTTTTTCGCTAATGCTGCATAGGTTTCATAAGTACCTTGTACAATACCTTGAGAGCCAATATAAATCCAACTTCCGGCAGTCATCTGCCCGTACATAATTAAGCCTTTGTCTTCTAGCTCATCAAAATGTTCTTGAGTTGCCCATTTAGGAACCAGCTGACTGTTTGAAATTAATACTCTAGGAGCATCTTTATGCGTTGGTAAAACCGCTACAGGTTTTCCAGATTGGACAAGTAGTGTTTCGTTCTCTTCTAAGTTTTGTAACGCTTTAATAATTAGGGCAAGAGATTCTTTATTTCTTGCAGCTTTACCCCGCCCGCCATATACAATTAGATCTTCTGGTCTTTCTGCAACTTCCGGATCAAGATTATTCAGTAACATGCGAAGGGCAGCTTCCTGAACCCAACCTTTACAGGTTAATTCAGTTCCATTAGGAGTTAATTTTGTAGATAGGTTTAGATTTTCTAGATTCATATTCATATAAACGTAATGTTACATCTCAAATGTAGGCAATAAAGTGTTATTTAGCTATTTTTGATTTGTTGAAGATTGAAAGAACTCATATAGCTAAGTATATTTCCATTCTTTTATTGGGAATTTTTACCATTGGGATTACCCCTTGGGAGGCTTTTCATGGGCATAATTTGGACAATGAAATTGTTCTTTCTGAAAGAGATTGTTTACACAACGGGCACGTACAGGCTAAGCCAGTAAAGTGTATTGTTTGTGTTTCACATTTCGACAAAGTCTTTGTTTTAACCACACCAGTATTTGAATTTTTTGCCGACGAAACACCTGTTTCTTATTCCATAAATAAATCGGCTGATACTTTTACTGATCTTATAGCTACTTCCTTAAGAGGTCCGCCAACAAGAAGCTAAATTTTAGTTTGTTTAATTCTTATTGCTTGTTTTTCAGGTGATTATTCTTGTTTGGTTATCCCTTTTTAGGGATGCTTTTATACATTTTTTATGAAAATTATTCGTCATTTTATGACTCTTTGTATAGCAGTATGCTGTATAACAAATGCTTTTGCATGGGGCGAAGCAGAAATTAAAGGTACAATTAAAGACGCATCTGCTGGTACCCCTGTTGCAGGTGCGGTGATCTATATATCTGATTTAAAATTAACGACTATTAGTGATTCTAATGGTGAGTTTATCTTGAAAAATGCTCCTTCAAAAGGTAAATTTTTAGTGGAGGTTAGGTATTTGGGTTATAAAACTATCTCGAAATTAGTAGATTTTAGCGTCACGCAATCTTTACAATTTGACTTGTTTCCATCTATTATTGAAAGTGAAGAAGTAGTTATTACAGGCACGCCATTTAGCTCTAATAATAAAACAAATAGCTTGGCAGTTGTTTCTATAAATAGAGAGCAGTTAACGGAGCAAGGTAGCACGAATTTGATCGATGCAATGGCTAAAATTCCGGGAGTGTCTCAAATTTCAACAGGTGGAGGAATCTCTAAACCAACTATTAGAGGGTTGGGATATAATCGGGTATTAACCATTGCAGAAGGAGCAAGAGAGGAAGGTCAGCAATGGGGTGATGAGCATGGAATCCAGTTTGATCAGTTTGCAGCAGCACGCGTTGAGGTATTAAAAGGCCCTGCAAGTTTGTTATATGGGTCTGATGCTTTGGGAGGTGTGATTAATATTATTGACGATTTAGTACCCGCTCCAGGTGTTGTTAAAGCAGGATTTACAACTTCTTATCAAACCAATAATGGTTTAACCGGTAGTTCAATTATGCTGCAAGGTAACGACAATGGTTTTGTTTACAGAGGGAGAGCGTCTTATAAAAATGCACATTCTTTTGGCTATAAAAACCAATATGTTCCAAATACAGGGTTTAATGAAGTAAATGGAAGCGCTATGCTGGGTTTAAATAAAGCTTGGGGGTATACGCATTTAAACCTGTCGAGCTTTAGCTCAGATTTAGGTTTGGTGGAGGAAGGGCCAGATGCGTCTGGTAATTTCTTGGACGAAAATGGGGCCATTATTTCTAAAGAAGAAGCTCGTAAAAGAGGGTTGAATTTGCCATTGCAAAAAATTAATCATTACAGAGCAACATTAAATAGTAATATTTTATTAGGTGGCGGACAACTAAAATCAGTTTTTGGTGTACAAAAAAATATTCGCAGAGAGTTTGAAGAAGAGTTGGATGAAGTGAGCTTGCAATTAAATTTAGATTCTTATACTTATGATTTAAAATATTCTTTCGCCTCTACCAATGGTTGGGAACCTACCATTGGTATTCAAGGAATGTATCAAACAAATGCCAATAAAGGGCATGAATTTTTAATTCCAGATTATACAAGCAATAACATTGGTGCTTTCGGTTATTTAAAGAAAAATTTTAATGGTGGCGCAGTTAACTTTGGTTTGCGTTATGACTATAAAAAAATGAATGGTAAAGAATTATTAGAAGATCATGGCAATCATAGTCACCTGATATTTGATGCTTTTTCAAACGATTTTTCTAATATATCTGGATCTATTGGTTTAGCATATGAGTTAGCACCAAATTTGGTATTTAAAGGTAATGCTGGATCTGGATTTAGAGCTCCAAATATTGCAGAATTAGGGTCTAATGGTAAACACCATGGAACATTTAGATATGAAATAGGAAATTCTAACTTAAAGCAGGAAACAAGCTTTCAGCTAGATGCCGGATTAGAGTATACAGGGAAAAATATTAGCTTAGGTTTAAACGCTTTTAGTAATCAAATTTATAACTATATCTATGCTGCTAATCTTAATTCAGAAACCATTACACACGTAGACCACCATCATGGAAACGCAGAGATACTTCCTGTTTTTAGATATATACAGGCAGATGCTTCATTAATAGGCGGTGAGGCCAACGTTGATTTCCATTTTATTGAATCTCTTCACTTTGAGAATAGTTTCTCCTATGTAAGAGGAAAAAATAAAGAAACAGGTTCGGCATTACCATTTATTCCTGCTGCAAACATAAATAACGAAATTAGATTTGAACCAACTATTAAAGGATTGGCATCTAGTTATGTGAAATTGGGGATAAATAATGTTTTTTCTCAAAGTAGAATTGATCTTTTTGAGGAAGAAACTGGGGCTTATACGCTATTAGATGCTGGTTTAGGAATTGGTCTTAAGAGTAAAAAAGGTAAAATTAATATTTGGGTTTCAGGACAAAATTTAACCAATAAAAAATACTTTAATCACTTAAGCAGGTATAAATTGGCTGGAATTTATAACCAAGGAAGAAATGTAACAGCGGGAATTAGTATTCCGTTATTATAGTATAAAATTAAATTTTTTAAAGCCTCGGTGGAATGTTCCATCGAGGCTTTTTGTTTGAAAAATAAGTCCTATTATTAATTTACAAAAAATTATTATTCTGATTATCAGTGAATTGTAATTATTTTTTTAAAAATAATTTGCAGTTCTTAAACTTACTTATACATTAGTGTATTATTTAACTAGTACAGTATGATAGCAATTAAAAATTTGCACTTTGGGTATAGCCCCAAGAAAGTCTTATTTCAGGATATATCATTAGAGCTTAAGGCCGGTCACATATATGGTTTATTAGGTAAAAATGGAGCAGGGAAGTCGACTTTATTAAAAAATATCGCTGGTTTGGTGTACCCACAGAAGGGCGATATATCGGTAATGGGATTTAATCCCTTAAACAGAGAGCCCGGATTGTTACAAGAAATATTTTTTGTGCCCGAAGAGCTGTATTTGCCTTCGGTTTCTATAGATGATTTTGTAAAGATTAATGCGGCATTTTATCCAAATTTTGATCATAGTTATTTCGCAACCTTATTACATGAGTTTGATGTTCCTACCAATCAGAAGTTGTTGAACATGTCGTACGGACAAAAAAAGAAAATGATTATCTGTTTTGGATTAGCGTCACAAACCAAATTAATTATTATGGATGAGCCTACCAATGGTTTAGATATCCCATCAAAAGCTCAGTTCAGAAAAATAATGGCTTCGGCATTAACAGAAAACAGATGTATTATTATCTCTACGCATCAAGTAAGGGATTTAGATAATTTGATAGATACAGTAATTATGCTGGATGCGAATAAGCTAGCATTGATGGCTACAGTAGAAGAAATTACAGAAAAACTAACGTTTAAAAACGTGAATCAGCAAACGGCTGATGTTATTTATGCTGAGCCATCATTAAATGGTCATCAAGTTATTGTGCCAAATAAAGGAGACGAATTCAGTAAATTGAATATAGAGTTGTTATTCAATGCGATAGTCTTTGAAAAGGAAAAAATTCAACAACATTTTAAAGCTTAATTATGAACAATACATTTGATATAAATCGTTTTGGCCTTCTGTTGCGTAGGCAAATACAAGAGTTTGGTAAGATTTATTTAATTAGCTTGGCTATTCTAGTAGGTGTAATTGTAATCAGTTATATAATAGGCGGGCCGAGATATGAAAACCCAGGGCAACAAGATCTGAAAATGTATTTCAGATACGGCACATTTATTATTCTTGGATTTTTATTTATCAGCGTTACAGCAAGTACTTATTTCGCTTCTTTTGGTCAAAAATCTAGAGCAATAGTTGAATTGATGTTACCCTGTTCTAAACTGGAGAAATTTTTAGCAGGGGTACTGTTTACAGCCATTGTTTCTACCCTTTCTTATTTCGCTATCTTCTTTGTTATAGATCAGGTAATGCTGGTATATATAGAGTCACAGTTGGTTGAAAAGCATGATTTAATTTCATTTTATGAGTTAGCAAAGCTTTCAGATACATTCCCGTTTGCTGTTTGTATTGTGCTAACGCTTACGCTAACAGTGAGTAGTGTTTTTATGTTGGGTTCTATCTATTTTGAAAGATTCCATTACTTAAAAACAGCCGTTTTTCTGATTATTACTTTAATAGCATTAGGTTGGTCTTATTATGGAACGGCAACTATACTGTATGAAGGTAAGTACAGGATACATTCTCCATCCACAAATCAGGTAGACGAGTACACAATAATGTATGCAATATGTGGTGTTGTTTTTCTAATTACGCTTTGCATTTGGGCAATTGGATACGTTAGGTTAAAAGAAAAAGAAGTTTAAACAGTGCGATTATGGAATTTAAAGATAACAAAGCGATCTACCTCCAAATTGCAGATTATGTTTGCGAACAAATCTTATTGGAGAAGTGGAATGACGAGGGTAAAGTACCTTCTGTGCGTGAATTAGCAATTAGTTTGGAAGTAAATCCAAATACAATAATGAGAACATATGAATTACTACAAAGCAAACAAGTAATTCAAAATAAAAGAGGGATAGGTTATTTTATAGATGAAAATGCCGCTAAAAATGTGGTTTCATTTAGGAAAGAAAATTTTGTGAACGACGACTTACCGGCATTCTTCAGAAATATCTATCTGCTTAAAATCAGCTTTGCTGAATTAGAAGAGAAGTATCAGCAATTCTTAAAAGTAAATTTTAACGACTCTAAATCTTAATGTTATGAAAAAAAGTAATAAACTAATAATCATTTTTATTGCCGTACTCTATGTGGTACCGTTAAGTGCAATGATTTTTGATTTGAAAAACTATAAAACGGGCGATTATCCTTCAATGGATAATATGGGAGTGAAATTTTCAGATGAATTGGAGGGTTTCGAAACACGTAAATTGGAGAATTCTGTTCGTACAATTAAAGTGGAAGGTAACGATGATACATATATTTCTGTTATTTATCGCAAAGATGAAACCTCAGGAATAAAGTATGAAAGTAGAATGAAAGATTTTATTCAAATTTCGGAAGATGCGTCGGGCAATTTAACTGTCGATTTTAAGGATAAATCAGGAAGTAACAGATACGTTTCGTTATATGTTTATGGTCCAACATTAAGTGGAGTAAATGTTAAAAAATCGAGCGGCTTAACTTTATCGGGTACGTACGATTCGCTAGCGGTAAATGTTGCAGATATCTCAAATTTATCTCTGAATAATTCTTCGTCTTTTAACGTGTTAAAAATTAACGCCGATAATGCCAAATATTTAGATGTTAGTGGAGAAGTTAAAAGTGCAGACATTACCTTAAATAATGGCAAGCTTATATGGTCTGCGCCTGCTGCTAATAATTTAGTTATGGCCGTTCAAAATACTGAAATTGATTTTACACACAATAAACCTGAACCTAAAATATTTGGTTCGATCCGTCTAAATACGGTAGGTAAAAACGATTTAAATTTCGAGAAGATCGTATTTAATACCGTGTCGGGAAGCGTTTCGGATTCGACAACTATTCAGATGCCAGTTTTATATTTAAAACAGTTGATTAAGTAAGAGAGTAGCTGTTTATAAATTTCAATCCGGCAGCAATATCAGTAGATAAAATTCTATCAGTTGAATTGAAAGAAACAGTTTCCCTATAAGTAGTAACCAAACTATTTAATATAGAAGAAGTTTGCGCGGGTTTCCTCAAGTCGAGGGCCTGCGCTGCTGTTAATAGCTCTATAGATAAAATACGTTCTAAATTATTTAATACTCTATAACATTTGGTAGCTGCATTGGCACCCATACTTACATGATCTTCTTGTCCATTACTGCTTACAATGCTATCAGCCGATGCTGGTGTACAAAGTTGCTTGTTTTCACTGGCTATAGATGCTGCGGTATATTGAGTAATCATTAATCCCGAATTTAACCCTGCATTTTGAACTAAGAACGGTGGTAATCCTCGCTGACCGGAAATTAATTGGAAAGTTCGTCGCTCAGAAATGGACCCTAATTCAGCTAAAGCAATCGCCAGAAAATCTAAAGTTATAGCCAAAGGTTGTCCGTGAAAATTCCCAGCAGAGATAATTAAATCGTCGTCTGGAAATACATTCGGATTATCGGTTACTGAGTTTATCTCTCTTTCAAATACAGACGTTACGTAGTCAATAGTGTCTTTACTTGCTCCGTGAACCTGCGGAATACACCTAAATGAATACGGATCCTGAGTTTGTTTTCCAGGATTATTAATCAATTCGCTTCCTTCGAGTAAACTTGAGATGTGTTGAGCAACCCAAATTTGTCCCGGATGCGGACGAATAGCATGACTATGTGGTAAGAACGGATCAATTCTGGCGTCAAATCCTTCAATAGAAACCGCACCTATGGTATTTGCCCAATTAATTAGTTTATGCGCTTTAAGCAGTATAAAAATGCCATATGCGCTCATAAATTGAGTGCCATTAATTAAGGCAAGGCCTTCTTTGCTTTGCAATTTCAGAGATTCCCAACCCATAATTTCATTAGCATCCTTTCCGCTAATAATTTTGCCTTTATGAGATAGCGTTCCTTCGCCAATTAGTGGTAAAGTTAAATGAGCCAATGGCGCTAAATCGCCCGACGCACCTAGCGAGCCCTGTGTATAAATTACAGGGTACATTTCGTTATTGTAAAACCCAATTAATCGCTCAACTGTTTCCAGAGCAACACCTGAGTGACCGTATGCTAGCGACTGAACTTTAAGAATTAGCATTAGTTTTACCAACTCGTTTGGCACAATTTCGCCCGTGCCACATGCGTGCGATAAAAGTAAATTATGTTGCAATTGCGATAGATCTTCACTTGCAATTTCTACATTTTGCAGATATCCAAACCCAGTGTTAATTCCATAAATAGGTGCTTCAGATTTTTCTATTTTCTGATCTAAAAATGCCCTGCATTTTTTTATATTCTGAATAGATGCTTCAGATAAAGCTATTTTTTGATCACTATTTAATAGTGTATTTAAATTAGATAGAGATAATGGTTCGGCACCAATTAGAAATGTAGTCATAGTTTGGGGTTACTTTATAAGCCAAATGTATAAAATAACCCCAAGTATGTAAGTAAAGAAATGAATATAATCCTTTACATGGATTGTTCTGCAAAGTATTTTCTGCCAAAGCCATCGGTTGCTACAACTTTAATTTGTTTAGCGTTTGCTGATGGTTTTAAAGAGAATAGATGATCTGTTAAAGTAGGTTCCACAAAGGGATGTTTTGAAGGTAATGTATTCCCCTTGAATAAAGAAACCGCTAATGGATCTACACCCATTTCTTTGGTTAAGCTACCTTTCGAGGCGCCGTCTTCAAACCATTCCGTTTTCCAGCTTTTATCCCAATTCCAGATGTTAACAATCATTTCATCATCTTTAGTGTTGGGTGTTCCTTTAGGGTATATGCGTAATTGATGATCTAAATCTTTACCAGTCGATTTATATTGCCAGCTTATTTGGTCGCCATCAACTGTATAATATCCATAACCGTTTGGTGTGCCATCACTACATATTGGGCCCGTCCACCACGCTCCGCAAACTGTGCCATGAATATGTTCTGTGATATTGTTTTCTGTCCATACTTCATTAAAGTGTGTATGTCCAGACATAATATGCACGTTGTATCCCGTTAATAATTCATATAATTTTTTTCTATTAGATACAGTTCCTCCCAGGGGTTCCTCTTTAAGCTGATTTCTTTTTACATTCCCTGTATTAGTAGGTATATGAAGACTTACAATCACTAAACTTCCTTTAGGTACATTTTTTAAGTCTTTTTCAAGCCAGCTAAATTGGTTTTCAGAAATATAACCTATATATTTTTTGTTAACCCCTATAAAGAATACGTCGTCTAATACAACATAATGTGCTTTGCCTCTATTAAAAGAGTAGTAGGTAGGACCAAAATTATCCTGAAATGTTTCAGTAGAGCAATCGTCTGTTCTGGAATTAATATCCATGTCGTGGTTTCCAATGACATTAAAAAAAGGAACACCAGTCATCATAAGAGCTTCTTTGTAATCAGGGAATAACTCAAACTTATCCCAGACCAGATCGCCACATCCAATACCATGTAGCGGATAGTCTTTAGGAAGACTTTCTTTAAGTGCTTTTAAATCGGGTGCCGATTGTGTTTTTAAAAGATGAGCATCTTCTTTTGATAAAATTTGTGTATCGGCCCAAACTACAAAACCATGTTGATGATCATTGATTTTTAATTTCTGAAGATCAAAGTCGATAATTTGTTGTTGTTGGGCGAAATCTATAGGCTTATAAAACTGTGCAACTCCATTTTCTACAGGTATTTGATAACCTGAAGGAAGTGTAATGTAAACAAATCTGGCACTTTTATTAACGTCAATAGAAAAGTCACCTTTAGCATTTGTTAAAACTACTGTATATCCGTCGGTTACTTGAACGTTAGCTATTCCATTGTTCAAACTTTTAACACGGCCTTTAACTGTATTCTCAATGTCCGATTTTTCTGAGGCATGCAATATAGCAGTAGGTGTTGCAGTTGCAACACCTAGTAAACCTAAATTTTTAATAAAATCTCTTCTAATCATATCTTCCTATTTTTCCCACCAAAGCTTTGTGTTGATATCGTCGCCACCTATGTTTTCTGCAGCTATTTTATAATTTGCATTATTGTTGGTAATTACTGTGGTCGGGTACCTATATCTTACCGGCATAATTTGATTGTTTAGCATTCCCGGACCTTTTGGTAAAACAGGAAGTCCAGTTCTTCTGTATTCAAACCATTGTTGCGTATCTGTAAAGAATAAGGCTAAATATTTTTGAAGCATGATCTGATCAAGAGTGTTATTAAAGGCTGCATAATTGTTTGTGAAATAATTGGCTGGCATTACCGCTCCCCATTGTTCAATAGACGCTTTTACGCCATTCTCATAATGCGTTTTTGCGCTGCCGGTAATTCTACCTGCCAATGCTAATTCTGCTTTAATAAATTCTACCTCTGCATAGGTCATAATTAAATTAACCATTGGCGCAGTAACCAGGGCTACCGAAAGATTTGACGGCAGGTAATCGAATTGTGATTCAGGCCCATCATAAGCACTTGGAATTCCTTTGTAACCAATGTTGGTAGCTCCATTAGAAGTTCTTGCCTGCGTTAGCCATTTCTCTCTTCTAGGGTCATCTAAATTGTTTAAGTTGTCTACAAAAAAGGCTCCGGCAGCTCTAAATGTTGTAAAGTCGATCGCTCTTCCCCATGGCGATACATTCGGAACAACTCCGGTTACTTTTAAGATGGCAGATTCACTGTTGTTTGAAAATACAGGATATAAGGTAGGGTTAGATACCATAGTTGAAAGAGCCGTAAAAGCATTCATCTCTGCTTTTTTAGAGACTCTAAGTAGAAGGCGCATTCTTAAAGAGTTTGTGAATTTTCTCCATTTATTAATGGTGGTTGCTCCGCCTGATTCCCCATATAAGATATCTGTTCCATATAATAGTGGTTTAGTAGAATCGTACAATAAATTGGCTTTCTCTAAATCGGCTAATATTTTGGTGTAGATTTCTTGTTGAGTGTTAAATTTTGGAGTGAATATTCCTTTATCGCCTTGCGCTGCTTCTTCCATTGGAACATCTCCGAAACTATCGGTCAGTTGAGCATAGGCCCATGCATTTAGAGTTAATCCTATTGCCTGATAATTTGGATCTTGAGCTGTTTCTGCAGCACCTAATAACTCTTTAATATTGGTTATCCATCTATAATAAGTATTCCATGTAGAGTTTCCTGCACTTTCCGAAATATCATATCTATGTACGCCTCCGGCAACACTTGGAAAGGGAAGAGCTTGTTGCATCAAATCGAAGGTAAATCCATCGTTTCTTTGCATATTAAAACTCGACAATGAATAAATTATTGGGTTTAATAAAGTTCCCGGGCTTATTTTTTCAATTTTGTTAGGGTCAGTATTTAAGTCTTCGAAATCTTTGGTACATCCAAAACTTAAGCAAATAAGCAAAGCTAATGCACTGATTTTTATATTGATTTTCATTTTTCTTTTTTTTATTAAAGTGAGCAACTATAGTCTTACAGTTAAGTTTAGTCCAAAAGTTCTAGGTGTCGGAAATTGACCCATTTCTATTCCGGGAAGCAATGTACTGCCATTCAATGCAGCAGTTTCAGGATCAAATAATGGGAAGTTTGTAATCATTGCTAAATCACGTCCGTAAAGAGCAACAGCTAATTGATTTATCTTTAATTTTTGAGTAAGCTTTTTTGAAAAACTGTATTCAATTCTTATCTCTCTTAACTTTAAATAAGAAGCGTCGAATGAGTTAGACTCAACATTTGCTCTTCTATAATAATCGCCATAATAGGTTGCAGGAGCAACTTTAGTGGTGTTAGGACGGAAGGTCCCATCCGGATTTCTTACTACACCTTCGCCGATAATAAAGCCATCTTCTCTTCCTGGTAATGTAGATGTAAGTTTACCTTGCTCCATCATTTTATGATGCGATTGAGAATAAACAGTACCACCATACTGGCCATCTAATAAAACGCTAAAACGATAATTTTTATAGGTAAATTCATTGTGAAAACCAGCTTTCCAATCGGCAAATGCTCTTCCTATAAATTGAATTTCGGTAGGTCTTGCAGGTAATCCAGCTGCCGTGTAAATAATTTCACCTTCAGGAGAACGAAGAAATCCAAACCCATAAATATCACCGGTAGTTCCACCCACACGCGCTTGGATAGTCGCATTTCCTCCATATCCTATATCCTGTTTGCCTTCAATTCCTTCAGCCAATGCTAAAACTTTGTTACTGTTTTTAGACCATGTTAATGTACTCGACCAGTTAAAACTTTGGGTCTTTAAAGGAACGGCGTTTAGTAAAACTTCAACACCTTGGTTTCTAACTGTGCCAGCGTTAAGTACGGCTCTGGTATAACCAGAGGTTGGATCTAAAGGAACATCTAGGATTTGATTTTTTGTTGAGTTTCTATACAAAGTAACATCAAACATTAATCTTGAATTTAAGAGTCTGGACTCTAAGCCTGCCTCATAGCTGGTTGTAATCTCTGGCTTAAAGTCAACATTGTGAAGGGTTGTTGGTACTGATCCAGAACCAGGAAACTCACTTTGTCCGTAATATTTACGGGTCTTGTAGGGTTCGGTGTCATTTCCTACCTGAGCTGTAGATAATCTTAATTTTGAATAAGAAATTGCTGCAGGGAGCTTGAATATTTCAGATATGATAAAACTTGAACTTACAGACGGATAAAAGAACGATTGGTTTTCTACAGGCAAGGTACTCGACCAATCATTTCTACCTGTAACGTCGATGAATACACGGTCTTTATAATCAACAGAAGCAATTCCGTATACACTATGAACTTTTTTTCTGCTATAATTTGTTGTCATTGTAGGAATACTTTTCCCGTTGCTTAGCTTATATACTCCTGGAATAATTAATCCATCTACAGATCCGTTAACACCAGTATATTTTCTATTTAAAGCGTTTGCACCAGCAGATGCAGATAGGTTGATGTCTTTAGTGAGTTTCGTTCTATAATTTAAAAGAGCATCTGTATTCACTTCTATGTTAAAAATGTTTTGTTGTTTGTAGTATCCAGACATGAAGTTAGCCGTACTGAATGGTCTTTGTTGCGCCCTGTCTTCATTTACCATATCCATACCCGTTCTAACCATAAGATTTAGCTTATCATTGAATTTGTAGGTTGCAGATAAATTTCCAATAGTTTTATAACTATTAATACTATTGGTCATTTCATAAGCAATTAAGTACGGATTGTCTATAAATGAACTAAAAGGATGCACTTGATCTACATTTTCCATCCCTTTTTTCCAGATGGGTCTATACCAATTTAAATCTACATTTGGGTTTTGAAAGATCATGAAATAGGCAATAGATTGATTGTTATAACCTGTTCCGGGTAAATTATCACTAGATTTATTGGTGAAATTCACTTTTGCATTAATACTTAAACGATCAGAAGCATCGTAATTTAAGCTTAGTGCAGTTGCTAATCTTTCAAATCCTGTATTGGGCATGATCCAGTCATTTTTTGTATGCGTAACCGATGCTCTTGCAGAAACTTTATCTCCGCCACCATCAATAGAAACACTGTTTATAAATGTTTTTCCAGTTTGCCAGAAAGCGGTTCTATTATCCGTAAAAGGAAGCCATGGTAATCTAACTGATGATTGTCCTTGAGCTACGGGATCATATTGATAATACATTTGACCATTAAATCGCGGCCCAAAAGCACTACTTGTTCCTGATGTACTAGCTCCATCAGCAGAAGCACCATACGAATAATAAAGGTTGCTAGCAGGGGTTAACGTAGTTCCCGTTCCTTGACCGTATTCGTATTGATAATCGGGTTGTCTGAGTACATCTTCAAAACTTGTAGAACTGTTAAAAGATAATCCAATACCTCGTTCTCTTTTCTTACCACTTTTAGTGTTTACAATAAATGCCCCGTTAGCTGCTCTACTTCCGTAAAGCGCGGTAGCACTAGCACCTTTTAATACTGTGATACTCTCTATGTCGTCTGGATTAATATCAGATATACCATTCCCAAAGTCGATGGGAATATCGTTTCCTGAACCTGCTCCATACGCATTTGAAACACCTGAGCTGGTACCTCCACTACTAACAGGAACGCCATCAATTACAATAAGAGCATTGTTATTGTTTGAATTCATAGAGTTTTCACCTCTTAATACAATTCTGGTTGAGTTTAAAGGACCAGAACCTGAATTTAATAGGTTTAAACCAGCTACTTTACCCGAAAGTGCCGATGTCCAATTGGTTGTTGGCGCGTCAGCCATTTGTTGAGAAGTAATAGTTTGAGTTGCATAGCCCAACGCTTTTTCGGCTCTTTTAATTCCTAGCGCCGTTACTACAACAGTGTTGATGTTGTTAAAATCTTCTGTTAGCTGAACATGAATAATGTTGGAAGTATTATATCCAACAGTTTGAGATTTGTATCCAATAAATTTAAAGATTAATGAATCTCTTTCAGTTAAAATTCTTGGAGAAGTAATTCGGTATCCTCCGTCAGAGTTTGTGATAACCGTAGTTTTTTCATTTTTAATTTGAACACTTGTAGAAGGTAATGGAGACCCATTTACATCCGTAACTTTTCCTGTAATTACAGGATTTTGTGCCCGGGCGCTGAATGCGCAGGCGGTAGTAATTACCACCGTTAAAAATGAAGTTAAATAATTTTTGGTAAAAGATTTAAGCATGATTCTAATTTTTTTCAAAACTAGAACCCCACTATTAAGTAGCAATTACCAGACTATTAAATGGGATGAATGGAATGTTTAATTTTAATCCGGTATATTAAATTATTAAAAAAGTACTGTTAATTATCTGATTTTTCCAAGATTTCTAACTGTATTAATACTTCTTCGCGGGTAATAGGAAATGCTATGTTGTTTCGGATATGTTGAAATGCGTCTTCAAAAATACCGAGCATATTTCCCTTAACACCAGGGATTGTTTTTCGAATAAATTCGCCATTGTTGGAAGTAAGTGTTAAATGTCCAGAATTTTCAGGCTTTTCTAATCCAAATGATGGATTGTTGGGTAACATACCTTCTATTGATTGAGTTTCCTGCACATCAGAAAAGGGTTTAATAAAGCTCCCTTTTGTACCATGAATAACAATTCCGGGAACAGGATCTGCAGCTAACATACTTACTGTTATAAAAGCATTGATTTGGTTGGGATATATTAAATGGAGATGTCCAAAATCCGGAACTTCAGAATGAGGTCTGTATTTGCCCGATGTTTTGAAAAATTTTAAAGGTTTTCCGAATACACTTATAATTTGATCTAAAATATGTGCCCCTAAATCGTAAAGAATTCCACTTGCAGGATAAGGTTCTTCTTTGAATTTTTTAGGTCCTATTTGACTCTTGTAGCGGTCAAATCTAAAATTTAGCTCAATTATTTCGCCCAACACGCCCGATTTGATAATTTCCTTTGCAGATAAGAAATCACTTGAATAGCGCCTGTTTTGATAAACCATAATCTTGCATTTATTGCGTTCGGCTAGCTCAAATAATTCTATAGCTTCTTTATAGGTAGATGTAAATGGTTTTTCAACCAATACATGTTTTTTAGCGTTTAAGGCAGCTTTTGTGTGTTCATAGTGCAGGTAGTTAGGGGTGTTAATTATTATAAGTTCAATTTCCGGATCGGCCAGCAAACTGTCAATATTTGAATGAGATTTTATGTCAGGATAATCTATAGCTGCTAATTTCTTGCTTCTTTCTACTACTGCATTTAGATTGAATCCGGGATGAACATGTAAAAAAGGGGCGTGAAACACTTTGCCCGACATTCCATAAGCTAACAGCCCTGTATTTATAGGTTTTCCTATTGAATTTATACTCATAATCAAATTTAAGGAATATGATTAGGTTTTAGATTAATAATAAATCAATTATGACCAGAACATTCTCTTATCTGCCGAGTCTATGCGTTAATTTATTAAATTTGGCTTATGAAACCAGCTGAAGTACATAAAAAATGGGGTTTGTTACAAGATCGAATTGCTGAAGATTTTGATTCAGAAAAGCCGGATGTAAAAGTAATGTTATTCCTAATAGGTGTACAAGAATTAGGACAAGGGCGTCGCAAATTTAGTAAAAGACAAAAAGAAGAGCTGATGCATATTGCTACTTGTAGGTTGTTGAGCGAATTGGGATTTTATGAGTTGGAGGGGTTAGACCAAGATGGCTGGCCGCATTGGAAGTTGATAAAACAAATTCCTGCTTATGCCGGACTAGAACAAGAGCTGCTTTTAAAGTCTTTGATTATTGGTTATTTTGAAGATTTAGATCAGGAGATGGAGCAAATTTTATAAAAAAAACTCCAGTTATTTCTAACTGGAGTTTTTTAAAAGTTTTAATTTTTATTTTCCTTGAGATTTTGCTTCTTGTTTTAATTGATCATTTGCCACAATAACAATTTCTACTCTACGGTTTAAAGCGCGACCTGAATCTGTATCATTATCTGCAATAGGCTCTGCATAACCTCTTCCAACGGTTACTAACCTAGAAGCTGGAACACCTTGTGTAACTGCATAAGCTTTCACTGCAGCGGCTCTACGCTCAGATAATCCTAAGTTATATTCTTCTGTACCACGACTATCTGTATGACCTATAATTTTAATATCTGTACCTGGGTATTGGTTTAAAGACGCAGCCAAACTTTGAATATTTGATTTAGCTACATCCTTTAATGCTGCTTTATCAAAATCAAATAAAATACCGCTGTCAAATTTCACGATAATTCCTTCTCCTTCTCTAATTACTTCGGCGTTAGGAATGGTGTTTTGAATTGCTTCTGCTTGCTTATCCATTCGTTTACCTATAAAACCACCCGCTGTACCACCTACTGCCGCACCTAATATAGCGCCTACAGCAGTATTTCCTGCTTTTTTGCCAATAATAGCTCCAATTGTACCACCTGCAGCTGCACCGATACCTGCACCTTTTTGTGTATTTGTAAGACTATCACATCCTGAGAACAACATTGTTCCGGTTGCTAATGCAATACTTAATACCCCTAATTTAAATTTTGTAGTTTTCATATAATCTTTTTATTAAACAGCCTAAGTCAAACACAATGCCAAAAAGGCATCGTCCTCAATAAAACGATTTAATTTTGAAAAGGTTTTTTAAAATTAATTTAAGAAGAGACTTATGCGGAGAAGTATTGCTCAAGTTCTTTTAAGCTTGTTTCATTCGTTTTAAAATCTTTAATGATTCTGCCTTTTTCTAAAAGAATAATTCTGTCACAAACATCTGTTACGTGATTTAAATCATGGCTAGATATTAAAGAAGTTAAAGATGTTGCAGACTTTAAGGTATTTTTTAATCGTATTTGAGTAGACGGGTCAAGATTTGCAAAAGGCTCATCTAAAATCAATATTTCAGGATTTTGAAGCATAGCTGCTGCAATGCCGATTTTATTTTGATTCCCTTTGCTATAATCTCTTATATACTTTCCTTTATTTAAAATTTCTCCATTAAAGAAGTCTTTTTGAAGCATTAAATATTCCTGAACATCAGTCATTTTAATTTTATAAAGATTACCTATAAATTCAAAATATTCTTCTGCTGTAAGATAATCTATTAAAAACGCCTCATCTAAATAAGATGCTGTATAGTTTTTCCAATCATCATTGGTTTTAACATTTATACCTTTCGATAAAATCTCACCCGATTCTGGTTGAATCAAATCTAAAATCATACGAAAAAGAGTGGTCTTACCCGCCCCGTTATTTCCTACTAATCCGATCGTTTCACCTGCTTCAATTTTTAAATAGTCTATATGCACTACCTCTCGGCCGGCATAACTTTTTGTAAGGTTGTTAATTTCTATCATAACTATTCTCTAAATCCTTGTGCAATACTGTATTTTTTTTCCTCTAGCTTATTTGCTATATAATTAATCACCATTGGTTGTAATAAAAGCATAATTAATCCTACTATACCTATACTCATTAATCCGACATATGGCATCCCGAAATATGAAAAAGGCCAATAAATCAGGAATGGTAATAGAATAATAGGGATGCTTAATATGTATTGAGTGGCTCCTACACCCTGATAGTTAAAAGACCCACCTTTGCTTAACTCTAACTTTTTCTTATTATACAAAGCGAAAAACAGAACAACAGAACTACTCACGCCTATGTTAAATAAGTAGGTTACCAGATGTAAAAGCACGAGTTTCCAGCTTATAAAGGCATAAAATGAAGAAAATGCAAACACAATGGTGGATGATAAAGTGAAAAGTAAAAATTTTGCTTTTATAAAATCTTTGAAATCAATTTTTAGACTTAATAATCCGTCAAAATGTGCGCTTTGCCAAGCAAACATAAACTGACCATACATTAAAATGGTTATTCCGGTCATAAAAATTGCTGCAAATAACATGTAGCCAAATTCGTTGTTTAATAGGTACTTCTCTTTATAAAATAATAAGCCGTATAATAAGAAAAGTCCACTCATGGTTAAGGCGCTTCTTGAACGTTTGTGCCTTAATATTAGTTTTAGTTCTAGTGCTGCTAAATAACCTACCTGACCAAATCTGTCTAGAAATGAGTAGTTGGTGCTAGATTTTATTTCTTTGCTACTACTAAGCGTTTCCATGTATAAATTATTAATCAGAAAACGACTATTTATACTGTATATAACTACCGCCAGCGCTACAAAAATTAATGCAATAAATGGCGCGGTAAGCATATAGTTGAAAATAATTCCGGCACTTCTTAAAGAGAGAATATTAAAGTAATCTAAAGCAATAGCAACACCAATTACTCCTGCTAAGCTAAAAAAGTAAAGCGTGTTGTTTATAGATTTTCTTTTAATGTATAAAACGAGGTAATTGTTAAATACGGTTAAAGAGAAGATCGAAACTATTAGAGCTATTCCACTTAGTGCACCATATTCTGGAATTATTTTTTTTGTGATAAATGGTAAAACAAGCAGAATAGGTATTAAATTGAATAGATTAATAAACGCCCTTATATTTAAAAAGTTAACAATTTTAGATTTAGAAATCTTTAAATGTAAATATGGAACAATACTTAAAGTAGGTAATTCCTGAAGTTGAATTCTTGAAGCAATTTCTAAAAGAAAATAATAAAAAATAAAGCCATTAAAGACCGTAATTACCTGAGCATCAGGAAATGCTTTGTGAATTAACTCATCCATAGCCAAGCCTAGAATAACGGCAATAGCTAAAAAATAAAGCATGAAAAAACCCAGAACGACTTTGGTTGCTATACTGCCAGATTTTCCTTTACTACGCCAAAATTCTGTCCACTGATGTGAAAGAAATATTCCATTCATATTTAATAATTGTATTTATTTTTCCAATTAGATTTTAATTTTTCTCGCATTTTATGTTCTGCCGGATTATTTCCTGGATCATAAAGTTTAGTGCCACTTAACCCATCAGGTAAATACTCTTGGTCTATAAAATTTCCTTCAAAAGCATGTGCATATTGATATTCGGCACCATAACCAATTTGTTTCATGAGCTTTGTTGGGGCGTTTCTTAAATGCAGCGGTACAGCTAAATTTCCAGTTTGTTTTACCAATGCTTGCGCCGAGTTTATAGCTTCATAAGCCGCATTACTTTTTGCCGACGATGCGAGGTAAGTTACACATTGTGATAATATAATTCTTGATTCAGGAAAACCAATTACATTTACCGCTGTAAAACAATTATTGGCTAATAATAACGCATTCGGATTAGCATTACCTATATCTTCAGAAGCTAGAATAAGCAGTCGGCGGGCAATAAACAATGGATCTTCACCACCCTCTATCATGCGGGCAAGCCAATAAACCGCTCCATTGGGGTCGCTTCCACGTATAGATTTAATAAATGCAGAAATTATATCATAATGTTGTTCTCCCGCCTTATCGTATAAGGCTAAATTTTGCTGAGCATGCGCTAAAACATTTTCATTTGTTAAAATGATCTCTTCACTTCCAATTCCATTGATGGCTATTTCTAATACATTTAAAAGCTTTCGGGCATCGCCACCAGATAACCTGATGAGGGCTTCGTATTCTTTAACCGTTATATTTTTTTCTTTTAAAATGATGTCGTTTTTTAGCGCACTATCAATTAGAAATATTAGTTCAGCTTCTGTTAACGGCTGTAAAATGTAAACCTGACATCTGGAGAGGAGGGCTGAGATCACCTCAAATGAAGGGTTCTCGGTGGTTGCGCCAATTAATGTAACCAATCCCTTTTCTACAGCACTCAATAAACTATCTTGCTGAGATTTGCTAAATCGATGTATCTCATCAATGAACAATACCGGCTGACCTAAAAAGCTATCTTTTAATGCCGATGCTTTGTCTATAACATCTCTTATATCTTTTACACCAGAATTAATAGCACTTAAACTAAAGAAAGGTCTTTCTAGCGTTTCGGAGATAATATTGGCTAAAGTGGTTTTGCCTACCCCGGGAGGACCCCAGAATATCATAGACGGAATTTGTCCACTTTGTATTGCTTTTTTTAATACACTTGTTTCTCCAACTAAATGTTGTTGCCCAACATAGGTTTCTAAAGATTTGGGGCGCATTCTTTCAGCTAGCGGCGGGTAACTGTGCATATCTTAAAGATACTAAAAAAGAAGGATATTTTTTACTTTTTTTGAAAATGATAGAACTCTTGTCGCTTAATTGACAGGTTTTTTAGATTTCCAACGTTTATTCTTCGGTTTTTTGTTGCGTTCTTTTTGGGTGAAGGAGGGAGGTGTAGTTAATTCTATTTTTGCTATTTCTTCTGGTAATTCAACTACGTCTAAACTCCTTTCAATTAGTTTTTCAATACTTTCTAATCTTCTCTTATCTCTGTTGTTTACAAAAGTAATAGCTGTGCCTTTTGTTGCTGCGCGGGCTGTACGACCTATTCTATGAACGTAATCTTCTGGATCTTGGGGTGCATCAAAATTTACAACTAAATCAATGCCTTCTACATCAATACCTCTGCTTAAAACATCTGTTCCCACAATTACCGGTAAACTTCTGTTTTTAAACTGTAAGAGGATGTTTTCGCGTTCTTTTTGCTCTAAATCTGAATGGAAGGCTTCTGCTTTTAATCCTGAATTTCTCAGGGCTCGTCCTAAACTTTTTACTTTATCTTTTGTAGAAGCAAAAATAATAATGCTTTTATAAGTGCCGGTTTTTAATATAGATTGTAATAAAGGTATTTTTTGATCGTCGTGGGGTCTGTAAATAAGCTGTAGAATACCTTCGGCAGGTTTAGAAATAGCAATATTTATCTGCTGTGGATTTACCAAAAGTTTGTTTGCCATTGTTCTAATCTTAGGAGGCATTGTTGCAGAGAACATTACTGTTTGACGTTTTTTAGGCAAATAGCTTACGATACGCATTATATCGTCATAAAAACCCATATCCAGCATTCGATCGGCCTCATCTAATACTAAGTGCTGTAATTTATCTAACTTTAATAGACCCGAAGATAAATGCGATATGAGTCTGCCGGGAGTAGCAATAATAATATCAACACCTTCACGCATCGAACGTTTTTGTTGTTCGTAGGCTATGCCATCGCCTCCGCCAAAAACGGTTAAAGAACTGATGTTTGTAAAATAAGATAAGGCCTCTATTTGTAAATCTATCTGTTGTGCGAGCTCTCTAGTAGGGGCAAGAATTAAAGTATTATTATGCCTGTTTCTATCATCATTAATTAAATTCATGATAGGCAATAAGTATGCGCCTGTTTTACCGGTACCCGTTTGGGCGCAGGCTATTAAGTCATCTCCTTTTAAAATTACAGGGATTGCCTGTTCTTGAATTGGAGTGGCGTTTTTAAATCCCATGGCTAATAAACCTTCTAAAAGTTCGGGATTAAAGTTAAAATCGTTAAAATTCAAATTGTTTGTTGTTTTCTGTAAAAGTACCTCAATTTGTGGCTATTAGCAAAATATCTATCTGTTTATTATAAGTGATTTCTGAGGTAAAAGCTTGAAGTAAAGTTTTATTGCTTGTTCTTTTCTGCATAATTAAACACTTTTTGCAATAAGGGCGTAGATCTGGCGCTTAAATTTGTTCTGATTTTGGCTTCCTCTTTGGCAATTTCCAGAAATAGCCCTTCAATAGCCTTTTGAGTTACATAAGCAGATAAGTCGGTTTCTAATGGCTTTGAAGCTATCGTGTTATATCTGGAGGCTACATCGCCCCAATATTTAGTTGCACCTACTTTATTTAAATGTGTGGTTATTATTGGTTTAAATTTTTCAGATAATTGGACTGTTGTTACGCGTTTAAAAAAGCTGGTTGCTGCATCATTGTTGCCAAATAATATGTTGGTCGCATCGGCAATGGTCATTTGTTTAATGGCACTTATAAATATAGGTTTTGCTTCAACAACGGCTGCTTCGGCAGCTCTGTTGATGGTAGTAATTACATTGTCTGCTAAGCTTCCAAGACCAATGTTTCTAAGGGTTTGTTCTACTTTTTGCGCTTCCTGAGGAAACATGATTTTTACTGCAGCGTTCCCTAAAAAGCCATCTTTTAAAGATAGTCTATCAGATCCCAATGATGTGCCTATTTCTAGTGCTTCTTTTAGGCCCAAACTAATTTCGCCTGTTGTAGGGTTTGTTGAGCCCATCTGGCCAATGATTTTTCCGATCTGGCCTTGAGTCTGAACATCACAGCTGGTATGAAAACCAATTATCATTATTCCTGTTATAAATAGAGCTTTAATTGATATATTTGGTTTGAGCAGATTAACGTGTTGCATTTTTATAGTTTTTATTCTTGTAGAATTAGTTATAGTACAAATGTACGACCAGTTACTAAATTCTTAGCATAAAAACACGATACTTGACAGATATTAAATAATAGAAACTACTTTGAAGTTCATTCATAATAAACAATTCTCCACTTCTACAGATCAGGAATTAATAGATTCCTACAGGACCAGTGGCGATTTAGAAGTGTTGGGAACACTGTATTCCAGATATATGGCGCTGGTGTATGGTGTTTGTTATAAGTATTTAAAGGATGAAGAACAAAGCAAGGATGCAGTAATGCAGATTTTTGAAGAATTGGTTCAAAAATTAAGAATTCATGCTGTTCAAAATTTTAAAAGTTGGTTGCATGTTACTACTAAAAATCATTGTTTAATGATTTTAAGAAAGGAATCTAAAAACCAAACGATTTCAATTGAAGATAATATTATGGAAATTGGTGATTTTATGCATCCTATATTAGAGGATTCAAAAGAAACCCAGCTTACCATTATGGAACAATGCCTTAAAACACTTACAGAAGAGCAAAAGAGAAGTGTAGAGTTGTTTTATTTGCAAGAAAAGTGTTATAAAGAGGTGGCAGAAATTACTGGATATGAATTGGTTAAAGTGAAGAGTTATATCCAGAATGGGAAACGTAATTTGAAAATTTGTATAGATAAACATTCCGGTGAATAAAGATATATTAGATATAGAATTTTTAGAGGCTTATTTGGAAGGAAAGTTAAGTCCTGCTGAAATGTACTTCGTTGAACGGGAAGCATTGTCAGATCCTTTTATTTTTGAGGCGTTAGAAGGCTTAAATGATTCTCCAAAAAGACAGGAAATGCTTTCTTTGTTGCAGCTGCAAATGCGTGCAAGAGTTCAAAATGCGCCTATCGCAAGAAAGCGATGGACCATACAAACACATCGTTTAAGTATTGCTGCTACAGCAGCAATATTGTTTGTATCTGCAAGTATTATTTTTTGGATGAAAAATTCAAGTTTACAAAATAATAACACCTCTAAAAATGTAGAAGTTGCGTTAACCGATTTAGAACTTGCAAAAAGTGGTGATGTGGTAGCTAGTTCTACTCTTACTGAGGCAGAAGATAAAGCAGTAATCGATTCCAATTCAGACAAAACAAATGCCTCTGCACATTTAAATACTGGAGATCTGCCGGTTGTGGCTTCTGTTGCCGCTAGAAAAGTTACCGAATCTTCAAAACTACCTGCTCAAAATGCAGATGAAATTTCTCCAAAGATGAATGTCATGTCTAGATCGAGCAATGCCATTGCCTCTTCGGCGGTTATTGTAGGTGTTTACGCGGGGAAGATAGTAGATGGAGATACTGGACTACCTATTAAAGGAATAGAGATTATCAGAAAATCTGATGGTTTTAAATTTGAAGCAAACTCAAATGGGGAGTTTAGAGTTCAGCCGCTCAATAATTTATTAACAGATGTATTTAAAATTTCTGCTCCAGGATATATTTCTCAGGAGATTAATTTACACCAACTTGAAGAAGCAAAGATTTCCTTAAAAAAGGAAATCTAAGCTGCTTATACGGTGATGAAAAAACTCAGTATATAATATATGATAGCGGCTAATGCAGCCGATACGGGTATGGTTAATCCCCATGCCCATAAAAGTTTAATAGTAACACCCCATTTAACGGCAGATACACCTTTTGTTAACCCGGAACCAATAATAGATCCGGTTATTGTATGAGTGGTACTTACAGGTATTTTTAAGTGCTCTGTAAAGTATAGAGTTAAGGCTCCCGCAGTTTCAGCAGTTACACCTTCAAAAGGGGTAACTTTTGTAATTTTAGAGCCCATTGTTTTAACGATTTTCCATCCGCCACTTAATGTTCCAATAGCAATTGCAGAGTAACATGCCAAAGGAATCCAAGCAGGCATCTGTCCGGCTATTTCTTCTCCATTTGCTCCTACAGCAGGTAATGCAACCTGTAGCCATTCGGGCATATCGTTGATAGAAACTCCACTGGTGTGTATATATACAACTACTGCCGCGGCAATAATACCCATTACTTTTTGCGAATCGTTACCACCATGACCTAAACTAAAGGCTGCAGAAGATAAAAGCTGCATTTTCTTTAAACAGGCGGTTGATTGACTTTGGTTTAAGAAGCTGAATACCAGACAGAACAAACTAACGGATAATATAATAAAACCTACTAAAAGCCATTTAAGGTTATGAGACTCGAAAATTACGCTCCAAAATTTAGAATCAAATCCTGGATTTGGGATTTCGCGATAGTAAATCATATTGTGGTCTATAAACCAAATAGTAGCGGCCATTAAGCATAATGTAAATATTTTAGGCCAGATACTTCTTTTTGCGGAGTGTAATAACCAGATCGAAATACCATAAGAAACGATGGCTCCAATTAAAGGGGCCAAAACAATGAACCCTATAATTACCAATACACCGGATGGCATTTGCCCAACTTTACCCTCATTATACCATACTACAACATTTAGGCCTGCATGTGCAATTGCTGCTCCTGCAAATCCACCTATAAGTGTATGCGATGAGCTGGACGGGATTCCAAACCACCAGGTTATTAAATTCCAAATAATTGCCGCAATTACACCTGATAAAATAACGATTAAGTTAATCTCCATCGTATTGGCCGTTTTGGCAACGGTGTCTGCTACACCAAATCCGAAAACCCAATAAGCCAGGAAATTAAAAAAGGCAGCCCAAACAACCGCCTGAAAGGGAGTTAAAACTTTAGTTGCAACAATTGTTGCGATTGCATTTGCAGCATCATGAAAACCATTGATGTAGTCAAAAACCAATGCAAGCGCAATGATAACTAATAATAATGCGAACATAAGTACGATTTGGGATTAAGCATTCTTAACTAAAATAGATTCTAAAACATTTGCAGCATCTTCACATTTATCTGTCGCCATTTCTAATGTTTGTAGAATTTCTTTTTGTCTTATAAGTTCGATAGCATCTTTTTCAAATTCAAATAAGCGTGCTATTGCGATGTTGCAAACTTGGTCTGCCTGATTTTCACCGCTATTAATACGCACACAAGCATCTGCAATTACACGAATGTTTCTGAAACTTCTTAGTTCACGTACCGCTTTATCTAAATCGCGACACATTTCAACTAGAATTTCTGCCAATTTAACCATCGTATCGCTAATTACAACAACGTTGTATAACTCGATGTTACTTGCCGTGGCATGTACATAATCAGCAATATCATCTAGTGCACTAACTAAAGAGTGAATATCCTCTCTGTCAAATGGAGTGATGAAATTTTTGCTTAATTCAATGAAAATTGTGTGTGTAATGTCGTCTCCAACATGTTCTAAACGCTCTATTTCTTTGATTAATTCTTTACGTTGATCTAAGTCCTTTGTAGAAACTGTTTCAAGTAAAACTTCAGCGATTTTAAGCACATTTGAAGATGCTTGTTCAAATAACGGCTGAAATGATTTGTCTTTTGGCGTGAAAAAACTAAAAATACTGGTCATACCTATTTTTTAATATTGCAAAAATAAGGATGCAATGTTAAGTTAATGTTAACACTTGAAATTATTTTACACGATGTAGTGTAAATGCAAAGGTAGTGCCGATATAAGGAGTACTTCGTACGGAAATGGTTTGCTCATGAGCCTCTAAAATATGTTTTACAATAGCTAAACCCAAACCTGTTCCTCCTTCTTCTCTACTACGGTGGGTATCTATTCTATAGAATCTTTCAAACAATCTTATTAAGTGCTTTTCTTCAATTCCAATTCCATTATCCGTTATTTCTATCAAATATTGATCGTGTAATTCAAAAATTTTTATGTACGTATTGCCTTTTTCGCGACCATATTTTATAGAGTTCTGAATTAAGTTTATTAAAACTGTTCTGATTTTTTCTCTATCCGCATAAACAAATGCCGGGGTGGTATATTTTTCACTTATTACTAGTTTGATGTTCCTTTTAGCTGCTTGATCATCTAAACCAGCCAAAGTTTCTTTAGCTAAAACTACAAAATCGAACTTTTCATACTGAATGGTTATTTCTCCAGATTCCAACTTGGAAATGCTTTCCAGATCTTTAATTAGATAACTTAATCTTTCAACGTTTCTGTCGGCCTTTTGAAGAAATATTTTCGCTTGTTCGGGATCTTCAGTAATACAGTCTTGGAGCATTTCTACATACCCCTGAATTGCAAAAAGAGGGGTTTTAAATTCATGAGAAACATTTGCCAAGAACTCTCGTCTAAAGAGCTCTTGCTTTTTTAAGGATTCTATTTCCAGCTTTTTATCGCCAGCCCATTGTTTTACTTCAGCTTCTACGTCATTAATAGGATCGGCAGTAACATATTCGCCAATAGCATCTTTTAGGTCTTTCCCTAACTTTAAACTATGTATTAGCTTATAAATCAGCTTTATTTTAGAATAAATATATTTTTCTAATAGGTAATAGAAAACAATAAAACTTATTGAAAATGAAACAACAAATGTAATTAATGAGTACATCCAACTGCCTTGAAAATAAAAATTTACAATACCAATTGAAAGCCCTACTGCCATTGCAGTAATAAATACAAGTACCCGAAGTTTCATACGGCAATTTACACCTTATATATTAATATAATGTTAAATCAAAAAGATTGTAATTCAGTTAAGTATTTGTGATATCTGCGTGGTACATGCTGAATATGTAATTTGGTGTTTTTTCTAGCTTCTATATTGGTATGTATGAAATAATTTTTCCAGAGTTCCTGATATAAAACTTCATTTTCATCTAAACAATTTGGTAGAGTTGCAGGTGCGTGCTCCATTGTAACCATGTCTATTTTATTTAAGTCATAATAAATTCCGTATTTTCTTTTTATATCATAAATGAGCCATTGTTGATCCGCATATCGGTCTTTGAAATGCTTGGTGATTAACGGGATTACATTAAAATCGGGTTCAATTTTTGCAAAGTAGAGTTGATCTTTTGTTTTTTCAAACCTTATAAATGCATCCATTCTATGTTTTTCTCTTTCAACGCTTTTTGCCATCTTAGCTATTTCTCGTACATGCACATTCCCATAATTATCATAAATAGGTGCTTCTGAAGAAAATACTTCTATTAAGAAATTAAATAGATGATTGTGAGCGGTGTTTTTTTCGCTCAGCCAGGTACAATAAATTTTTCGCTGCCATTCTTTATTTAGTTTTTTTGTTATGCCTTTCCAAACACGTTTTGCTTTAATTTCTGAGGAAGTGATGTTTATAGGACTGGAAAAAATCTCTCCTACAAAAAGAGGCTGTGTTTGAATACGAATAAAGCCAGGCTTCCTTTCAAACCATTCAAATACAGCTGTTAGAAAGCCATTAAATGTGCCATCGTATATCCACTGCATAATTAATGAAAGAGCAAAAGTTGATTTCTATCCGTTTTTAGGTATTTACTGGAGCTTTCTGCTAAAAGAAATGATTTTATCTGTGTACCTAAGTAATCTTTTAACTGTGGCGGACTGTCTATACACCTTATGAAGTATTTTGTTTTTAGCATAGATATACCCATTTTTTTTAACTGATCGGTTCTTAGTTTTCCAAATTTCCTGGCTTTTACAATTTTTGCGGCAGCTCTTACGCCTATTCCGGGCACTCTTAAAATCATATTGTAAGAAGCTGTATTTATGTCGACCGGAAAGTGCTGCAGATTGCGTAGCGCCCAGCTTAACTTAGGGTCTACGTCTAAGTCTAAATGTGGGTTATGGTCGTTTAGGAGTTCATGAATTTTAAATCCATAAAACCGCATGAGCCAATCGGTTTGATATAGTCTGTTTTCTCTTAATAGGGGTGGTTGTGTGTGCAAACCCGGCATTCTGGTGTCGTTGCTAATAGGGATATAGCCTGAATAGTAAACTCTTTTTAAGTTGAACTGACCATAATATTCGGCAGCTTTATACATGATTTCTTTGTCAGTTTCTGGGGTTGCGCCAATAACTATTTGTGTGCTTTGACCTGCCGGAACAAATTTAGGGACACGCTTAATTATTTTTTGTTCATCTGCTAAAGAAATGATGTTTTGCTGAACTATTTTTAATGATCTTGAGACATCTTGATGGGATTTTTCTGGGGCTAATAACTTTAAGCCTTGTTCGGTAGGCATTTCTAAATTAATACTCATCCGATCGGCATATAGCCCAGCTTCTCTTATAAGTTCCTCACTTGCTCCCGGAATTGTTTTAAGGTGAATATATCCATTAAATCTTTCTTCTAGGCGTAATTTTTTAACGACTTTAAGAAGTCGCTCCATGGTGAAATCGGCATTTTTAAAAATGCCGGAACTTAAAAATAATCCTTCAATATAATTTCGTCTGTAGAAGTTCATGGTTAGGGAAACAACTTCTTCTACGGTAAAAGCAGCTCTTTGAATGTCATTACTTTTTCTGGATACACAATAAGCGCAATCGAAAATACAATGATTGGTTAATAAGATTTTTAATAGAGAAACGCATCGGCCGTCGGCCGTATAAGTATGACATATACCTGATATATGACCGTTTCCTACGCCTTTATTATCGTTTTTTCTGTTGCTTCCACTAGAAGAGCAAGAAACGTCATATTTGGCAGCATCGGCTAGAATGTTTAGTTTTTCTGTTATCCTATTTAGCATAGAACAAACATACATATTTTGCTAATTTTTTTAGCAAAATAAACAATAATTATGGGAATGTTATTGTCCTTCCCACTCTGCTAAAAACTGTTCTAGATACTGTTCTAGAAAGGCATGTCTTTTAGCGGCTATTTCCATCCCCTTTGGGGTATGAATATTGTTCTTTAACAGAAGTAGCTTTTCATAAAAGTGATTAATAGTTGTCCCTTCCGATTTTTTATAAGATTCTTTATCTTTAAAAACGGTTGGTTTAACTGCAGGGTCATGGAGTACTCTGTTCTTAAACCCGCCATAAGTGAAAGCCCGAGCTATCCCAATTGCGCCTATAGCATCTAATCTATCTGCATCACGTACAATTCTTAATTCTAATGAATCGAAAGTTGGTGTTTCAAAGCTTTGCTTAAAAGAGATGTATTTAATAATATTAATTACATGATCTTGAGTAATTGCATCAACATGATGTTCTTTTAAAAAATGCAAAGCTGTATTAGGCCCAATCTGTTCATCTCCGTTGTGAAATTTTGGATCGGCAATGTCGTGTAGCAAACTACCTAATGCAACAACTAATTCATCGCCGTTTTCATGTGAATTAATAAGCATTGCTGTTTTAAAAACGCGCTCTATATGAAACCAATCATGGCCAGCTTCGGCACCATCTAGTTGTTTTTTTACAAAAAGAATCGTTGTATTAATTAAAGATTCATGGTGGGCACTTATACCAGTTGGGTTACTCATGGTTTTGTGCATTACGGGTGTCAATTCTTTTAGAACCATTGTATAGTTCATATTCTAAAAGTCTACAGTCTAGCTTGCCATTGTAGAATTCTATTTTTCTGCTTGCTTTTAAACCTATTTTTTTAGCTAAATCAGGATTTCCTGTAAAGATATAGCCAAAGTAACCTTTACAATGTTGCTTCATAAAATCGCCCATAGATTTATAAGTCAGCTCAAGCTTGCTATGTGTTCCTAATCTTTCGCCATATTCCGGGTTAAAAAATATGGTTCCTGGGGTTTCTGGTACTATTGTATCTTTGAAATCACAAACGTTGAAGGTGATTAATCCGTCAACACCGGCAGTTTTAGCATTTCTTCTGCTTACATCAACGGCATCTTCAGATATATCAGTAGCAATTATTTGAATTTCTTTGTTTTTTATGACTTGATCTTTTAAAATTCTTCGTTCTGCAAAGAAAACTTCCTCTTCATACCCAAGAATATGCATAAAACCGTAGTTCATTCTATACAAACCGGGACGACGATTGGTTGCTATTAAGGCAGCTTCGATCGCTAGAGTACCCGAACCACACATTGGGTTTACAAAAGGAGAATTTCTATCCCATTTAGAGGCTAAGATGGTTCCTGCTGCAAGGGCTTCTAACATTGGGGCTTTTCCCGGAATTTTCCTGTAACCATGCTTTGCAAGTGTTTCTCCGCTGGTATCAATAAAAACATCTACTTCACTATCTTTCCAGTAAAGGTGAACAACTGTTCTGTTAGCGTCAGAACCAGAATCTGGTCTAATACCTTTAATCGCAATCATTCGATCTGCAATTGCATCTTTTACTTTTAAGTTGGCAAATAGCGGGGTGGTTATTGTCGGATTATCAACATTTGAAGTGATGGAGAAATAACCGGAGAAATCAATTATTTTTTCCCATTCAATTTCTTTAATTCCATTGTATAAATCGTCTGGGTTATGAGCTTTAAAGCTAGCTATTTTGTACAAAATCTGACTTGCACAGCGCAAGTTTAAGTTTAGCTTAATACATTCATTTAGAGTTATTTCCAGTTCTGATCCAGTCTGAAATTCCCGTTTAATATCGAAGCCTAATTCTTTAATCTCCTCCGCCAAATAGGGAGAGAGCCGTTTGTTACAGGTAACTATTACCTTGCTTTTATTGTGGAAAACTTGCATAATTTATATGCGAAGTTATCAATAAAATTATGGAAATTTGAGTTTCGCGAGTTATAAAGAAGCGTGTTTGTTATGGAAATCAAAGGAAGAGTGCACGAAATCGGTGCAATACAGCAGGTAAGTGAAACTTTTAAGAAAAGAGACTTGATTATAGAATATGCAGAAAACCCTACATATCCAGAATATATTAGGTTTGAAGCATTACAAGATAAAACAGCATTATTTGATAGTTTAAAGACCGGAGATGAGGTTGAAGTCTCTTTTAATCTTCGTGGCCGTCCTTGGACTGATAAGACAGGTAAAACATCGTATTTCAATAGTTTGGTAGTTTGGAGATTAACTACGATTACTGGAGGTGCAGCAACTACAGCAGCACCAGCCTACGCTCCCCCAGTTGATTTAAACAGTGCTCCAGGTGAAGATGACGATCTGCCATTTTAAGATCTTTTTTTAGGATTACAATTTTGAGTAACTAAATACCCTGATCTGATTTATTCAGAACAGGGTATTTTTTTGATGTTAAAAATTGTTAAAATAAAAACATAGTCCATTTAGGTAGGTAAATTTGATAGCTTTAAGCGACTTATTAAAGGGCTTGAAGTTAATGAATGAAAAAAAGTAGTCTATGGATAATTACTGGCTTAATGTCTTTCGCTTTAATTGGCGTATGCATTTTGCAATGGTATTATATAAGTCAAGCCTATATTTTACGTTCTCAAATTTTTACCCAAAATGTAAATAAGGCGCTATATTCAGTTGCCGAACAGGTGCAACGCAGAAATGCACTGAACCATATAGAAGGAAAAGAAATAGAAAAAGCTCAATTAAATGAAAGCAATATCAGAGATAAGACTGAGAAGATTGTCAATTTTAGAGAGCAAAACAAAATTTCTGAAGAGCAACGAAAATTTAGTCAGCAGCAAATGCGCTTTGAGTATCTGAATTTTCAAGATAATAATATTCGACAAAGTTATATAACACCCATAGTTATCTCTGAAAATGAATTTCAACTGTATAATAATACAGATGCAAATGTTATTGAGGGTTTAGATTTAGTTGTAATAAGTGAGCGCGACAGTAAGGGAAGTGTGGAACGTAGATTAGTTCCTAAATTTCCGAGGCCAAATTTACAATGGTTGGTTATAAATGGAAAGTTGCCTGATACAATAAGGTATATAGCGCTGAGTCCTACAGATCAGTTACCGCGATTAATCTCTCTGCCCAGTTTGGATGCAGATCTTGAAGCCAAGTTTTTAATTGAAGACGCCAACTATAAGCAGAAATTTAAGTTAGAATTAGAGCGACTTTATGCTGATACGGTTGTTATAAATAAGGATAATAAAGCTTTTCTTGAAGATGTTCAGAAAGAAATGCAATCCGTAGACATTCCTCTGTCTGCCAGAGTTAGTGAAAAAACCATTGACTCCTTATTAAAAATAGAGCTGAGTAATCAAGGCCTTAACACAAAGTATGGATTCTGGTTAAAAATGGCGAGAAAAGATTCTGTTATATTTCAACAGGTTTCGATGCCTATAAAGGAAATTAATCCGGAGAACACATATAAAGTTTTGCTGTTTAATAAAGACATTATTAGAGATCCGGGAATGCTGTATGTTTACTTTCCTAATTTAAAGCAGGCATTGTTTTCTGCAATGAAGATAAACCTCGGGACTTCTATCGGCTTTATTTTATTGTTGGTAATCATTTTTTCATATACGATATATTCAATTATCAGACAAAAGAAAGTGTCAGAAATGAAAACTGATTTTATCAATAATATGACACACGAGTTTAAAACCCCAGTGGCTACCATTATGTTGGCGAGCGAAGCATTGAAAGATCCGGAAGCGAAATTAGATCAACAAAGAGTGAACCGCCTAGCCGGGATAATATATGATGAAAATGCGCGGTTAGGAGATCATATTGAACGGGTTTTAAGCATCGCTAGAATAGAAAAAAAAGAAGTCAACTTTGATGTACAACCCGTAGATCTTCATGAAGTCATTCAGGCGGTAACGGATAGTATGAGTTTACAACTTCAGAAGCGTAATGCAACCATACAATTGAACTTAAATGCTGAAAATAGCATGATGAATGCCGACGAGTTACATATTAGTAATGTTTTATATAATCTGATAGATAATGCAAACAAGTATAGCAGAGACAATCCTCAAATTGAGGTGTCTACCAGAAGCTCGTCAAATAAGTTAATTGTAGAAGTAAAAGATAAAGGCATTGGAATGACGGGTGAACAAACAAAGCGGGTGTTCGATCAGTTTTATAGAGTGCCAACTGGAAATTTGCATGACGTTAAAGGATTTGGTTTGGGACTTAACTATGTTCAGGATATTGTAAAGGAAATGAATGGAACAATTAAGGTTGTTAGTGAAAAAGATAAAGGAACCAAATTTGAAATAACATTTCCGATTTAATGCCAAAGCCAAAAAAATTGAGATACGAACCTAACCTAAATAAAATCTGATGAAAAAAATACTATTAGTAGAAGATGACCCAAATTTAGGCTTGCTTTTGCAAGATCATTTGGAGCTAAAAGGCAATTTTGAAGTAACACTTTGCACTGATGGTGAAGAGGGGTTAAAAGCATTTAGTAAGCAAACGTACGATATATGTATTTTTGATGTAATGATGCCTAAAAAAGACGGCTTTACATTAGGTAAGGAGGTTCGTAAAATTAACGCCACTGTCCCTATTATTTTTGCAACGGCAAAGGCTTTAATAGAGGATAAGTCTACGGCATTTAACTTAGGTGGCGATGATTATATAACGAAGCCATTTAGGATGGAAGAACTTTTATTGCGGATAAATGCATTGTTAAAACGTGCCGGTAATACCGGAGAAACAGAAAATACGAATCAGAAGACATTTGAAATAGGTGCATACGTTTTTGATTATACCACTCAACAAATTAACTTTAAAGGGCAGACACAAAAGTTGTCGACGAAAGAAGCAGAATTATTAAGGTTGTTGTGTTTAAAAAAGAATGAGGTGCTAACGCGCGAAGAAGCGCTAATTAATATTTGGCACGACGATAATTACTTTAATGGGCGCAGTATGGATGTTTTTTTGAGTAAGCTTCGAAAATACTTAAAAGAAGATCCGAATGTAGAGATTCTTAATGTGCATGGAAGAGGGTATAAACTTCTTGTAAATTAATTTTATGTAATCTTTAGAGTATAATTTCTCTACAAATTTGGTCGTTTTCTTATACTATTATGGCTAATTTAGCCTTTAAGAATTAGGGTAAGGGATGTATCAAAATGAAATTACACCTGCATTACTAGCCAAAAATTATATTAACCAAACCGGGCGTCATATTTTTTTAACGGGTAAAGCGGGCACAGGAAAAACAACTTTTTTAAGAGACATTGTTTCTAGCACACATAAAAAAACTGTGGTTGTAGCTCCAACAGGAATTGCTGCAATAAATGCTGGAGGTGTAACCATACATTCTTTATTTCAACTTCCTTTTGGGATGTTTCTTCCCGAAGCTCCACAAGGGTTACCTTCAGTTAATTATAGCACCCCAAAAACCCTTACTAAAACTTTAAATTTAAATAAAGAGAAGCGAAGAATATTAATGGATTTAGATCTGTTAATTATTGATGAAGTAAGTATGCTGCGGGCTGATTTGTTAGATGCTATGGATTTAGTGCTTAGAACCGTTCGGAGAAATCATTCAGAGAGTTTTGGGGGCGTTCAGCTGCTATTTATTGGCGATTTACATCAACTGCCTCCCGTTGTAAAGCAGCAGGAATGGCAGTATTTAGCAGGGTACTATAACAGCATTTATTTTTTTGATGCGTTATCATTAAGACAGCAAACTCCTTTATTAATAGAACTAGATAAAATTCATAGGCAAGACGATGCTGTTTTTATTAATTTATTAAATAATTTGAGGAACAATGAAGTTACTTCTGCGGATGTAGATCTATTAAAGGCGCATTATAGAGAGAATTTTATGCCCAATATAGATGAAAACTATATTACACTTACTACCCATAATGCAAAAGCCGAAAAGATCAACAAAGATTTTTTAGATAAAATTTCTTCCACTTCCTTAATTTATAGGGCAAAAGTTGAAAATGATTTCCCAGAAAATTCTTATCCGGTAGAGTTAAGTTTAGAGTTAAAAGAGGGTGCTCAAGTTATGTTTACGAAAAATGATCCTTCTGGAGCACAGAATTTTTTTAATGGCAAAATAGGTAAGGTAATAGATATTAAGAAAGATAATATTGCGGTTTTATCGGATGGAAAGACAATATACGTAGATAAATATACTTGGGAAAACATAACTTATTCTACTGATCCGGTAACCAATGAAATAAAGGAAACCATTTCAGGAACATTTACTCAGTTTCCTTTAAAATTGGCTTGGGCAATCACTGTTCACAAAAGTCAGGGGTTGACTTTTGACAAAGCCATAGTTGATATAGGGGATGCCTTTGCTGCAGGTCAGGTATATGTAGCTCTTTCGAGATTAAGGTCTTTAAAAGGATTGGTTTTAACTTCTTTAATTGCTGGTAATGGCATAAGAGCTGATCATCATATTATTAATTTTAACAAGCAAAAATTAGGGTATAATGAATTAAACTCAAATATAAAGTTGGAGCGCGAAGCTTTTTTAAGGAAGTACTTACTGCAGAGTTTTGATTTATCATTGTTAGACAAAGAAGTATATGAGCATAGTTTAACTTATGTTAAGGACGAGAAGAAGTCGACCAAACAAAAATATAAAGAATGGGCAGCAGAGCTAAGTTCAAATATTAAGGAGCTTAAAGGTGCCGGAGATAAATTTATTAACCAGTTAAATAGGATGTTCATAGATCAGTCTATTGAAGCTGTTTTTGAAAGGGTTGAGGCTGCTGAAGCTTATTTTATGCCTAAGCTCTCCGCCTTATCTTATGCAGTTTTTGAACAAATTGATTTAGTTCAATTATCTAAGCAACATGTAACTTATGTTAAAGAGTTATTAGCCCTCGAAGTAAATATTCATGAGCAATTATATAAAATAGCGAAAGTTAAAAGCTATCTGGAGGCAGAGGTTAACGGCTACGAATTTTCAAAAGAAAGAGCAAAAAATGCCTTGTCGACAGCCGTGCGGGATGAAAAATTACTAAGTTATTATAACAATTCTCCTGCAGAACCCGGTGCTTTAAAAAGTCTTAAGGGCGGGGGGGAAATGAAAGTGGCTAAACAAGATACTAAGGAAATAACTTTAAAGCTGTTGGCAGATGGATTATCTATTGGGAGTATTGCTAAAAAAAGAGATATGGCAGTTGGGACAATAGAAAGTCATTTAGCTTATTTTATTGCTAAGCAGATGCTCGATCCGCATAAGGTTTTATCAAGCCATAAGTTAAAAGAAATTTCTGCTGTAATAAAGGAGAAGAGAATTACCTCTTTAAATGAGATTAGAAAAAATTTAAGTGGAGATTATTCATTCGGGGAAATAAAAATCGGATTGGCTGCACACATGGCTGGCAGTGTTGATATTGATGAATATTAATTCTATGCCGTAAAGGTATTTGTATTATTACTTATCGCTATAAGATTGCTTCGTGCCTCGCAAAGACGGTTTGGTATGTATTTTATCGTCATTGCGATGAGGAACGAAGAAGCAATCTCTGATAATATTTTGATTTGGTTTTGTTACTGCACATTAAGCTGTAATGTGTGTTTCTTGGTTAAATAACTTTAAGTTGGTTAGTGCCTCGAAATGGCGGAATTTCTGAATTCACCGTCATTGCGATGAGGAACGAAGAAGCAATCTTTAGAATTGACTTTTTATAAGTGTTTTTTCAATGAACAGGAAGGTATTAAGTTAGAAAGCTTCCTACTTGGCAGACGATTACTTCGCATTGTCGGAGCTCCCTGCTTTATGAGCCTCGGCTACTGCTTTCCTCATAGCGTTACTTCCCCTTTAAAAACCAATTCTGCCGGTCCTTGTAAAAATACTTCTGTGAATTTTTCCGCTACTCGGTTAAATTTCACATTTAATAACCCGCCCAGTACTTTAATATCTGTAGAAATACGTCCGGTTAAGTTTTTGTCAATTGCGTTTGCTATAGCTGCGGCCGTTACTCCGGTACCACATGCGTATGTTTCGTCTTCTACACCTCTTTCGTAAGTTCGAACAAATAATTTGTTATTAACCCATTCTGTGAAGTTTACATTTATTCCAGTTTCATTAAACGCTGCATTATAACGAATTGCTTGCCCGTCAGTAAAAACATCTTTTTCGTTTAACGATGTAACCGGTAAAACGTAGTGAGGAGAGCCGGTATTTAAAATTGTTGCTAAACCGTCTTTTCTAAAGCTATTCACATCAATCATTTGTAAATCGACCAATGTAGGATCGGATGAAATTTTGGCATAATGTGGGCCGTCTACTGCCAAAAAGTTAGTTTCACTTTTAATAATACCTAGGTGGTGTGCAAAAGCAACAATACATCTTCCTCCATTTCCACACATACTACCTATTTTGCCATCCGCATTAAAATACTGCATTTCAAAATCATAATCCGGATGATTCTCTAACAGCATTAATCCGTCGGCGCCTATTCCAAACCTCCTGTTGCACAGTGTGTTAATTTTTTCTTCTGTTAAGAAATTGTAATTATTATTTCGGTTATCTAGCAATATAAAATCATTGCCGGCCCCCTGATATTTAAAGAAATCTATTTTCATTAACTGTAAAATTACTGCTTATATTAATGGCTGAGAAATAGTAAATGATTACTTTAAAGGTCATTTAACATTTTTTAACAACCTTTATTAAGGTAAAGCTATGTAAAAATCGTTCTATTGGTGTTAATTTTGATATATATAGTATATTAGAATTGTAAGAATTTAATTCTTAAGGTTAAAAATAAATTATACGCATATGAAAAAAGTTATAGGAATTTCTCTATTTGCAGCTTTTATAGGTGGTGCAGTTGCAATAGGAGGTTATAAACTAATTGAACCATCACAAGGAAACGGAACAATTTCTGAAAGACAGAATACATTTTTTGCAAATAACAAGCCCAATATATCTTCGGCTGGGGCTGTAGATTTTGTAGAAGCAGCAGCTATGGTATCACCAGCGGTTGTTCATATAAATACAACTTTTAGTGCGCAAGAACCATCTAGAGATGAGATGTCGTTTTTTGACTTTTTTAATGATAGAAGTGTACGTCGTTCACCAAGAGCTGCCACAGGATCTGGTGTGATCTTATCGGCCGATGGCTATATTGCTACAAACAATCATGTTGTTGATAAGGCAAGCAAAATTGAAGTTGTGTTAACCGACAAAAGAAAGGTGGTGGCAAAAGTGGTTGGTAAAGACCCCAATACAGATTTAGCATTGTTAAAGATTGAAGAGAAAAATTTACCATTTGTAAAATTAGGCAATTCTGATGCGGTACAGGTGGGCGAATGGGTATTGGCTATTGGTTTCCCTTTAAACTTGCAAACTACTGTAACAGCGGGTATTGTTAGTGCTAAGGCTAGAGATATAGGTATTTTAAGGCAGAGCCAGCGTACACCTTCTATGGAAGATATACAAGAGTATCGTAGAACCGGGGTGATGCCAGAGCAAAAAGCAAGTTCCAGTATAGAATCATTTATTCAGACAGATGCAGCAATTAATCCAGGAAATAGCGGAGGTGCATTAATTAATGTAAATGGTGAATTAATAGGTATTAATTCGGCAATTGCTTCAAATACAGGTTATAATGAAGGATATGGATTTGCAATACCTGTGAATTTAGCTAAGAAAATTTTAGATGATTTCATGAAATATGGTGAGGTTAAACGTGGATTTATAGGAGTAACTTATAAGCCTGTAGATGCAGGAGATAGAGATTCATTAAAGCTGGCCGATTTAAATGGTTTATTGGTTAACTCGGTAGTTTCAGGAGGCGCAGCCGAAAGAGCAGGGATTAAAAAAGGCGATGTTATCAGAAAGATTGATGGTAAAGTGATATATGATTCGCCAGATTTACAAGAAAGAGTTGGTGTTTTAAGCCCTGGCGATAAAGTGACACTTACTGTTTCAAGAAATAATGAAGAGAAAAATATTAGCGTAACCTTACGTGGCGAAGAGAAAACTGCACCAGTAGTTGCGAGTACAACTAGTAAGAATGCTGTAACTGTGGAATCTTTAGGGGCTACTTTTAAACCTATAACAGATCAGGTTAAAGCACAATATGGTGTGAAAAGTGGGGTGGCTGTTGAAAGCGTAACCAGAGGTAAAATTTTGGATAATTATGGTATAGAAAAAGGGATGATTATCACTCATATTAACGATGTACCCGTGAATTCTCCTAAAGAACTGGAAGAAGCACTTGGTAAAGCAAAAGGCGATTATGTTTCGGTAACTAGCACCCCCGAAAGAGGCTCGGTTTATAAATTTGCCGTACCTAATATTAAGCGATAGTAATATTCGGTTTATAAAGGCCTCTCTATATAAAAAATAGAGGGGCTTTTGTATTGATAGACTTAGATTATTTTTTATAATAAAAAAATATTTATTAAAAATAATTTTTTTTATTTAATTTATTAAAATATCTTTATTGTTAAATCAAATCAAAATATTATGAATTTTTTTAACAAAAAGATTTTTTTTGCGGGTTTTGTGATTTGCATATGTCTAATTTCTTGTGAAAAAGAGGGAGCAATGAATTCTCTTAATTCAAAACAATTAATTGATGAAGCAAAAAACTGGTATCTTAATCAGCAAGTAAATAAGGAAATTGCAATGTACGGGAGCAATAAATCTATGAAGCCTCTTAGATTCACTCCAGATTGGGATGCAGTTCAGATTGATAATATAGAAGGGAAGAAAATTTTGAGTATTCCAATAATTACGAATTTAAATAAACTTATGGGATCTGATCATAAGTTTTCCTTAGTCATTAAGGAGCAAGCCAATCAATTTGAGGCTCGAACAGTCAGTTATCGCAATATATCTAGTATGAATGATAATTTAAACTTAAGTATTAAAGAATTATTTCAATCTGCATACTATCCGGCCGAAGTGTCTAAAACTATTAAGGATGCAGAGATTAGAGTATTTGACTTGAAATTTAAAAATTTAGGAAGTATTACCTATAGAACTAAAAATTCAGATTTAAGTTCTAATAATTTTATAGATCATAAGCCTACACCTAAGTTAGAAGATATCCGCAAAAATGTAAAATCTCCGGAAAAGACAATGAATATACCGCTTCCGCCGGAAGGATGTAGATTAGAAGAATGGTATTATGTGTATACGGAATACGATGAAGAGGGAGTAATTATTTATCAAGATATATCTTTCGCTTATTATGAGGTTATTTGTCCCACTGTACCTGGAAATGGAAGCCCTGGAGGAGGAGTAACTGGGGGTGAACCTGGAAGCGAAGATATAAATCGAGTAATTGGCGCCGACGCAACTTCTCAAAATATTAGTACACTGCAAATTGAAAATAATGGAGCAACTCGTAAAAAACTTTATACATGGAAATTTTTTGAAAATGTATTTGGTTTATGGTCAATAAGTAGCGAAGAAATTGGGGTTCATTATTTCGATGTTGATAGTTGGTGGTGGCAAAGCCTTTCACACTCTAAAACAAAATTATCCGGTATACTTCTTGGATCTGTGATAACAACTTCTGTAACGGGAATTCCTGAAGTTAATCCTACGTATTCTAAAATGCAACTTAGTTATTCTGTAAGTATCTCTATGGTTTGGAAAGGTGCTCCAGTGAGCGCTAATTACGTAGGGAATGTTAATAGTCCTTTATGGACTGTGAATGATTAGCTGTTAAATTAAAGTTATGAGATTTTCAATTATAGGTAGCTTTTTTTTGCTTTTTTTATGCTCTTGTATCTCAACAAATCAAAAAATCAGTGCTATAAAAATCAATAGTCAGATGCAGGTGTATCAAGCTGAGATGGAGCAGTTATTTACAATTAAAGATAGTTTGGAGATTGTTTTTTATGAAGGATTAATTATGTTAAAAGTCCCTTTTACTCAGACTGTGTTAAAAGATAAAGCATTAAAAAATGATTCTATACTTGTAAGCGCCGAAAGCATACAATCACAACTAGTTATTTGTAAGGCGTATATATATGAAGTAAATAAATTATTTGGATTAAAGTATGATTCTTTAAACGCAACATTACCAGCACTTTTTAATGTAGATTCTGTTTTGGTTAATAGGGCATACAAGGGGATTTCTATCGTCGGTCAAGAAGATTCTATTGTTTACTCAGTTTTTGATAAACAGTCGAATATGCTTATTGAGAAATATGTGAATAAACAACCTCAAGATTTCACTTATCAAGACAGTACAATATTGTATTATAATACTGATTTAAATAAAGTTCCATTCTCATTCTCGCCTAAAATAGATAAGGAAAAAGAAGCAAAGCTATTTAAAATAGAGGCTATTTTTAATGAAGTCAGCGTACTACATGAAGGTAAAAATTATAATATCCCTAGAAGATTATTTGTATTTGATTTTAAGCAAGTTGAAACTCAAGATAAAAATGAAATGGTACAATTATTTGAGCGGTATAAAAAGGAATCAAAGAGTTATTTAGGTAAATAGTGAATTTGAAATTAACGCGGTTGTACTACGTCTACCCTAAGTTTACATAGTAATTCTAGATTGTCCTAAAATAGGTTGACAGTTATTTAGATTACATATAATCCTTGTCGAGCAATATCGACAAGGATTTTTTGTTTTCAACCTTCTTCGTCATTGAGAAGCAATTGTTTTATATGAGTTCTTATTTTTGAATAATAAGTCAATTCTTTATTTAATCATGAATAGAATGGTTCTAAATAAGATTTAAATGAGATAAATAGTATAAGAATTGTAAAAAAAATCATTTAATTAAATACTTTTGCAAGAAAGCAATAATATATACCAATGAGTAATACTGGCAACGTTTTTACATCATCTTTAGGAAAGAAAATGGTGATGAGTATCACCGGACTATTTCTGATAAGTTTCTTAGTTGTACACTGTTTTTTAAATTCTTTAATTTTTATAAACGATGGTGGACTAATGTTTAATAAAGGAGCACATTTCATGGCTACCAATTGGATCATTAGAGCAATGGAAATTGTTTTAATATTGGGTCTTTTAGCGCATGTTTTTCAAGCTTTGAGGTTAACAATCGAAAATAGAAAAGCCAGGCCAGTTCGTTATGCAGTTACTAATGGAAATGCTAATAGCAAGTGGTACAGCCGTTCTATGGGGCTTTTAGGAACCTTGTTGTTGATTTTCTTAATTGTGCATATGTCTGATTTCTGGGTTACTTCCAGATTTATCGGAATTAGAGGAATAGATGCAAATGGAAATGAAGATTTATACGCCGAAATGTTGGTAACATTTAGCGATAAGTGGCTGGTTATTTTTTATGTGTTCTCAATGTTCTCATTGGCATATCATTTAATTCATGGGTTTTCTTCTGCATTCCAAACAATGGGATGGAATCATAAAAAATATACCCCTTTTATAAAACAATTAGGTTTCTGGTTCTCAATTGTATTATCCGTAATCTTTGCTTTAATGCCATTGGCAATTTACTTTCAGGTAATTAATTAATGTAACATGTCAGCACTAAATTCAAATATACCCAGCGGTGAATTAACCGAAAAATGGGAAAAATATCTTTCTTCCGGACCACTTGTTAATCCTGCAAATAAAAGAAGTTTAGAAGTTATTGTAGTCGGTTCTGGATTAGCTGGAGCTTCTGCTGCAGCAACGTTAGCCGAAATGGGCTATAAAGTTAAATGCTTTTGTTTTCAAGATTCTCCGAGAAGAGCACACTCTATTGCCGCTCAAGGAGGTATAAATGCAGCAAAAAACTATCAAAACGATGGTGATAGCACTTACCGTTTATTTTACGATACCATAAAAGGTGGCGATTATAGAGCAAGAGAAGCAAATGTTTATAGGTTGGCAGAAGTAAGTGCTAATATTATCGACCAATGTGTTGCTCAAGGTGTTCCATTGGCGAGAGAATATGGCGGTTTATTAGACAATAGATCATTTGGTGGTACTCAGGTACAACGTACGTTTTATGCGGCCGGACAAACAGGTCAGCAGTTATTGCTGGGTGCATATAGTGCTCTTGAGCGTCAAATAGGTATGGGTAAGGTAGAGATGTATACCCGCCATGAAATGCTAGAAGTGGTTGTGGTAGAAGGCAAAGCACGAGGTATAATTGCCAGAGATTTAATATCAGGTAAATTAGAAAGACACTTCGGACATGCGGTATTGCTTTGTACCGGTGGATATGGAAACGTATTTTACTTATCTACCAATGCAATGGGTAGTAACGTAACTGCAGCATGGAAAGCTAATAAGAAAGGGGCCTTTTTTGGTAATCCTTGTTATACACAAATTCACCCTACTTGTATCCCGGTATCCGGAGATCATCAGAGTAAATTAACTTTGATGTCAGAATCATTGAGAAATGATGGTAGAATTTGGGTTCCTAAAAAGAAAGACGATAACCGTAAAGCGGTTGATATACCAGAAGAAGAAAGAGATTATTACTTAGAGCGTAGATATCCGGCCTTTGGAAACTTAGTGCCTAGAGACGTTGCATCGCGCGCAGCGAAAGAAAGATGTGATGCCGGTTACGGTGTTGGAGCTTCTAAGAAAGCAGTTTACCTAGATTTTACTTTTAACACCGAAAGGTATGGTAAAGTAGAAGCTAATAAGCAAAATATTCACAACCCCGACCATGCAACCATTATGCGTTTAGGAAGGGATGTAATTAAGGAGAAATACGGAAACTTGTTTGATATGTACAAACAGATTACCGGAGAAGATCCTTATGAAACACCTATGCGTATCTATCCTGCCGTGCACTACACAATGGGTGGATTATGGGTAGATTATAATCTAATGACTACTGTACCTGGCTTATATGCGCTAGGTGAGGCAAACTTCTCTGACCACGGAGCCAACAGATTAGGTGCATCTGCACTGATGCAGGGATTAGCAGACGGATATTTCGTGATCCCATTTACTTTAGGAAGTTATTTAAGTAAAGAAATTGCCACCAAACCATTATCGCTAGATCATCCTGCATTTGTAGAGGCAGAGAAAAATGTACAAGATACTATTGATAAATTCTTTAGTATTAAAGGAACAAAATCAGTAGATTATTTCCACAAACGTTTAGGTTTAATTATGTGGGATAAATGCGGAATGGCCAGAAATGCAGAAGGCTTGAAACAAGCAATTGAAGAAATTAAAGCTTTACGTGAAGAGTTTTGGAAAGATGTAAGAGTTCCTGGAGAAGCTAATGAGTTTAATCCTGAGTTAGAAAAAGCAGGCCGTGTAGCCGATTTCTTAGAACTGGGTGAATTAATGTGTATCGACGCATTAAATAGAGAAGAGAGCTGCGGAGGGCACTTTAGAGAAGAACATCAGACCGAAGAAGGTGAAGCGATGCGTGATGATGAAAACTTTGCATACGTTGCAGCATGGGAGAATAATGGTGATGGCCAATTTACGCTGCACAAAGAAGAATTAAACTTTGAGAATATCAAAGTAGCACAAAGAAGTTATAAATAGGAGTATATAATACGATTATTATGAGTACTGGAAACATGAATTTGACACTGAGAATATGGCGTCAAAAGAATAATACGGCAAATGGAGCCCTTGTTGATTATAAAGTAAGTGGCATTTCGCCGGATATGTCTTTCTTAGAGATGTTCGACGTGTTAAACGAAGATTTAATTAACAAAGGTGAAGAGCCAATTGTATTTGATCACGACTGTAGAGAAGGAATCTGCGGAATGTGCTCTATGTATATAAACGGTCGCCCTCACGGGCCAAAAGATGCAATCACAACGTGTCAACTACATATGAGGTCATTTAAAGATGGTGATGTTATTGTTGTTGAGCCTTGGAGAGCGGCAGGATTTCCGGTTATTAAAGATTTATCAACAGATCGGTCAGCTTTCGATAGAATTATAGCAGCAGGAGGATTTATTTCTGTAAATACAGGAAATGCTCAGGATGCTAATAACCTGCCAATTCCTAAGTCGCAGGCCGACGCTTCTTTTGAAGCTGCAGCATGTATTGGTTGTGGTGCTTGTGTAGCAACTTGTAAAAATGCTTCTGCAATGCTTTTCGTTTCAGCTAAGATATCTCAGCTAGCCCTATTGCCTCAAGGACAGCCAGAGCGTTATATCCGTGTTCAGAATATGGTAGCACAAATGGATGCAGAAGGATTTGGTAACTGTACAAATACCGGAGCTTGCGAAGCAGAGTGCCCTAAAGGAATTTCTTTAGAAAATATTGCAAGAATGAATAGAGACTATTTTTCAGCTAAATTACTTTCAGAAGAAACCGTTTAAATTTGGAAATGCGGTAATTAATTTGTATATTTATTTATACTACCGGGACAAATAATATTATTAAGAAACCTCGCAAATGCGGGGTTTTTTTATGAATTCTATTTTAGCTCGAATTTAATAGGAATATTATAAGCCGCTTTTACAGCTTTACCATTTATCATTTTCGGCTTCCAAAAGTCTAGCGTAGAAATGACATGCATAGCTGCTTCATCTAATCCAAAACCTAATTTTTTATTTACGTGGATGTTGCTGATCGTGCCATCTTTATCTATAATAAAGTCTACAATAACAATTCCTGTTTTATTCGCGGCTAAAGCACCTGCCGGATAATTTAAGTTTTTAGAAATATGATCTCTAAGTTTATTAATCCCCCCTGGATAACTAGCAGGTCTGTTTATAGGTTCTGCAGCAACCATTAGAGACGGAGAAGAAGCCGTGCTAGTAGTAACTTCATTATTTGTATAATCATTGGTGGTAACTTCAATTACGCCTTCTTTAGCTTCTGGACCATATTTTAATACAGCAGTTTCATTCTTTAATAAATTGATAGTAGATATATTATTGCCGCTTATATCAAAAAGGTTGTCTGAAGGTCTTTTTTGAGGTATACCATTTAAAATTAACATAGGTTCTTTATCAGCTGCGTCGCCCTCCACACCTTTTAAGATAAAGGTTTTTGACTCGTTCTGTGTTTTTTCAGATAAAAGATTACTTTTTAGCAGTTCAATATTAATATGTACAGGTCTTTCTACTTTTTCTGATGAAGGATTTATATTATTTGTCCAACTTATTGCATGTGGAATCGGAGAAGGATGTATTCTTTTTAAAGAAGGTAATACACTTTCCATAACACTTATATCTATAGGTATAGAATTGGCAACTTCTCGGAGTTGCACATTATTACGAACGGTTGAAGAAGATAATACCAAAGCAAATCCAAATAGCGGTACAAACAGCCCATATTTTAATATGGCAGATTTTTTAGAACGTTGCTTATAAAGCATATAAATTCTCTTTTTCACCATAGATTTGGTGTAAAAGCTATTGGTCAATATTTGAGAATTCACATTAAAAGCATTGCTTAGTAATAATAAAGAGTAAGCGTCTTTATTTCCCTGAACTTTTATAGCTTCTTGATCAGCTAAATATTCGTGAATATTTTTAACGGCCGATTTGTAGAAATAAACAATCGGATTAAACCATATTAGGATAGTTAAGAATTCAAAAAACAGTATATCAAAACTATGAAATTGCTTTACATGTAAATCTTCATGTGCGTCAATTACATTTGCTGATGGCAAGTTATTATCTACTTGTTTTATATTAAAGAAAGAAAAAGCCGCGCCATTTTGAGGAAAATGAATAGCAATATTTAGAAGTACAAGCTGGGTGATAAAGCGTACAATTAAGACACATATTCCCACTAAATAGATAACAACTAAAAACTTGCCCCAATTAAATTGTTGAGGTAGAACAGGGTCTTCTACCAATGAAATAACAATGTTGTTTAATTGATCTACGCCTGAATAAATCTGCTTCGTAGCTTCTTGTTTGGTAAACCATTCAATTCGGAGGAAGGGTATTACTAACGACAGAATACCTGAACCCACTAAGAAAACCCTATTAAACATAAAATAGGTTTCCTTTTCTAAAAGCAGTTTATAAAAGCAATAGAAAAGAAGCAGGTATAAGTTTACTTGAAGTAAGTAATGTGCCCAAATCATTGAGGTTTATTTTTGATTTTTTGTATCATTTTCAGAATTTCATCCACATCTGTTAAGTCCATTTTCTTTTCTTTTACAAAGAAGGAAAAAACACTTTCTACAGAATTTTCGAAATAATTGCCTAATAATTTCTCGGTTGCAAATCGTTTATAGGCTTCTTTAGTAATAAGTGGATGATATTGATGTGCTTTACCAAAAGCTTCATGGCCAATAAAACCTTTTACTTCTAATATTCTAATAATAGTAGATACGGTATTATAAGCAGGTTTTGGCTCCGGTAAATAGTCCATTACTTCTTTAACAAAGCAATTTTCTAGTTGCCAAACAATCTGCATTATTTGTTCTTCTGCTCTGGTAAGTTCTTTTATTTCCATAATCATATAATCTCTCTACAGTAAACTTAGTAACTAAATGGTTAGTTTCATAATTTTTTCAGATTTTTTTGTAAGAAATTTGAAAAATGATTAGGTAGCGTGTTTGTTTTTTGCAAAAAAAAAGCCACCTAACATAATTAGGTGGCTTTTAGGTTTTTATAAAAATATTAGTTTACATTACGTGGCTTAGGTAGTTCTTTGCGTGGTAATTTCTCACTTCTCTCAGAAGTATTGTAAACAAATGCAGCTACAATAGTTGCAATTTGTTTTAAATCGTCTGGATTTAAGCGATCGAAAGTATCTTGGTTACTATGGTGTGTACGAGTGCTGTAATCCATAGGTTCCTGAATAAACTGGAAACCAGGAAGGCCTACAGCATCAAATGCCTGGTGATCTGTACCACCAGTATTGCTGATAGTAACAGTTTTAGCACCTAAATCATGGAATGGCTCTAACCAAGATTGGAAAATATCACGTACTCCCGAATTTCCTTGAAGATAGATACCTCTAATTTTTCCACCACCATTATCGATGTTATAATAAGCAGAAAGCGTTTTATGAGCAGGTAATAACTCCATAGTAGTTGGGTTACCGAAATGCTTTGCTATATAACCTCTAGATCCGTGTAATCCTTGCTCTTCAGCACCCCATAAACCAATTCTGATTGTACGTTTTGGCTGGTAGCCAATTGCTTTTAAAATACGGATAGCTTCCATCATTACTGCAGCGCCTGAACCGTTATCAGTAGCACCAGTACCTGCATGCCATGAATCGTAGTGACCACCAATCATAACAACTTCATCTTTTAATGCTTTATCTGTTCCCGGAATTTCAGCAATTACATTGTATCCTTTTGGATCTTCAGTATAGAATGAAGTTTTAACATCAGCTTCTACTTCTACTGTTCTGCCAGCTTTTAATAATCTGTGCATACGTAAAAAGTCTTCAGGAGCAACTTCTAATTCAGGAGCAACTGGTTTAGCATCTAATGCATAAGATGCGCCGTTGCTGCTAAATAATGTACCATAGCTACCATTACGAGCTTGGGTTAATATTAAACCTACTTTTTCTTCTACTAACATAGTAGCTATTGCTGCTTGTACTTCACGAGCACGCATTAACATCGCCATTTGGTTGTTAGCTGCATTTGGTCTAGGTGCACCACCTTGACCAGCTACTGGCGGCTGTGCTGCAGCCATATTAGCTAATGCCTCATCCGAGTGACGGGTAACTTCTGGTTTGTCGTTTACACGAATAGGGTTTGCTCTATCCATCATAACGATTTTTCCAGTTAATTTGCCTTTATATTTAGCTAAATCAGTAACTGTATCAGCTTTAATAAGAATAACTTCAGATTTAATTGGTCCGTTAGTTCCAGGAGTCCAAGCTTTAGGATAAGCGATAATTGGACGGTAAAAAGGGTTGGTTTGAGCAGCATAGTATTTGTCTACTTGCCATCCTTTACCAAAAGTTCCCCACTCTTCAAGGTGAGCATTTTGCAATCCCCAATCTTTTAATTGTTTTACGGCCCAAGCCTGAGCTTTTCTTAATCCAGGCGAACCTGATAAACGTGGTCCATTTCCATCAGTAATGTCAAAAGCAATGTCCATTACTTTTGAGTTTTCAAGACCCTCTTTACGGATCTTTTGAATCATGGCCATATCTACTTTCTCTTGCGCATAAAGCGAAAAGCTAACAAATAACGCCAAAGCGGTTGAAGTAAATTTTTTCATCATAATATATAGTTAAGTAAATTACGGCAAGTAATTTAAACGTTTTATATCAATATTATGACTTTTCTAATCAGATTATTACAATAGGCTTCTTTTTAACTGGTTTGGAAATAAAAAAAGGCAGAAGTTACGCTGCCTTTTAAGATTCTATTTTATATTTCTGACAGATAAAATGTAATAGCCGGCAATGAATGCGCCTACTGCAAAAACCAAACTTACGATATTCACATCTTGTAGTATCGGATATGGAGCCGACAATAATGGCTTGGCATTGAAGCCACTGGTTATAATCTCGCTAGGGGCACTATAAGGAACAAACGCAGCGTATTTCCACTTTGTGATTACAGTAATAATTCCCATGATGGTTAAAACAAAACCAATACCCATAGGTTTTAAGAAATCACCCCATATTAAGCTCAGTATAAACTGTATAGAATAAATTCCAAGAGCTGAAATGAATAATTTTAAATAAAGAATACTTAAGAAATTAATGGGTGATGCTTGATTAAATGTTAATCTGCTATCTAAATGAGACAATAGTATTCCGAAAAAATAGCTTAGTGATCCAAATAAAAGTAAACAGATTAAAATTAAAAGGACACCATAAATATATTTAGCTAAGTAAATTGAAAACTTATTAAGAGGTTGTGCAAAAAGCATTTTCCAAGTGTCATTTTTATGCTCTATGTTATTGACTGAAAAGGCCATGAAAATAACATAGAAAGGAAGAATAAGCATGCCCATAATAGAGATGATGGGCCTCACAAACTGAAACCACAATACCTCACCTGGATAATTCATTTTCACAATTTTGTCTGCAGAAGTATAAAAGCCTATTGCTAATAGTCCGCAGATAATTACTGGAATTAGAACCGAAGCCCAAAAAGCTAAGGTTTTACGGGATTTATAAAATTCCGATTTTAAGGAAATGAAGAAAGAACGCATAGTTAATTTTTTGAAGTAATATCTAGGAAAAGATGCTCTAAGTCTTTTTTCTCAGAGCCTATACTATAAACCGTAAGGCCACTTTTTACTAATTCGGTGTTTAATTTGCCCAAATCTTCCTTGCTAGTAAAGTTTAAGCAAAGTTTATTTCCGTTCTTCTCAATAATAGTAAACCCAGCCTCTTCAATTATCTTTGAAGCTTTTTCGATGTTGTCAGCATGTATAAATGCTGTGGGCTTGCTTAAATCATGAAGTTCAGAAATAGTTCCTTGAAACAGCAATTCTCCTTTATTTATAATCCCCACATGTGTGGCGGTACGTTCTATTTCGGCTAATAAATGACTGCTCACTAATATGGTCTTGTTGTGGTTTTTTACAAGATCAGTCATTAAATTTCGTATTTCTATAATCCCATTCGGGTCTAAGCCATTGGTTGGTTCATCCAATAAAAGCAACTCAGGATCTGCTAATAAGGCTAATGCAATGCCTAATCTTTGCTTCATTCCTAGAGAATATTTACTCGCTTTTTTATGTGCAGCGTCTGTTAGACCCACCAGCTTTAGCATTTCTGCAATACGAGATTTCCCAATTCCGAGGAGTAAGGCTCTGTTTTTTAAGTTTTCTTCGCCTGTTAAATGGCCGTATATTGCAGGTTGTTCTACCAACGAACCCATTTTTTTTAAACTCTGGATTCTATGTGTATTAATGTCTTTCCCAAAAATAAAAACCGAATCTTTTTTAGATTTTAAGAGGTTTAATAAAATTTTTATGGTAGTAGTTTTGCCTGCACCATTTGGGCCTAAAAAGCCATAAATGCTCCCTTTCGGAACATTTAATGACAGGTTATTTACAACTAATTGGTCTCCGAATTTATAATCCAGATTAATGGTTTCAATTGCAGATATCATTATCTTAACAAATTACTTGTTATGTTTACGATAGCTGTTGAAGGTTTTGTAGTCGTTTTTAATGCTGCTTCATTTTCTTGAGGAATGCTAATTGAAAATGTAACAATCATTACGACAAATACAGGTAATAGAAGTAATAAAAATGGAGAAACGTTTGCTAGCTTATTCATCTTACTTGTATTAGATGATGCATTGAAGTGGTTAGTTTCATTAGCAGACTGTTGGTTGTTTAGGTTCAATGTTTTCATAATCGTGGTGGTTTGTTAAACAAATAGAATAATTTTATAAATCGATGAAAAATCTATTATACCAAGGCACAAAAAAAATAGATGAACAGGTTAATAGCCTGTTTGTCGATAAAAATTACCATTTTGCCTATTTGTAGAAAAAAAATGCCTGTTCGTCGAAAGTTTATACACGGTGAGGCTTATATATGCTTAATTTGTTATTATGAAGTTTAAAGGAGCTATTCTTATACACATATTTTTCTGGGGAATAATTGGTGTTCCATATTTTATGGGGCTGAGTAACGAAATGGAGTTAAACTTTCGAAACATACTCTTGCACTTTTTGTATCCCACAATCTTGTCGCTGTCTACGTTTTACATTAACTATTTTATATTAATTCCACAATTAATTAAGAAAGAGAGTAAATATCTATTGTACATGTTTTCATTATTAATCTTGGTGATTGTAGTGGTAGCTGTAAGAATGGGTTGTTTATTAATGTACAACGATTTGCTGAATTTAGGCCCAGAGGGGATTTTGGATAAGAAAAAAATATTCTGGTATTTTTTATTCTCTATTTTTTATACAGGTTTTTTACTGGTATTCGGTCTGCTTTTAAAATTGACGATAGATTGGTTTTCTAATGAACGCATTCAGAGAAACTTGGAAACTGAAAAAAGAGAGATGGAACTTCAGTTTTTAAAATCTCAGCTGAATCCTCATTTCCTATTTAATTCGCTAAATAATATTTACTCTTTGGCTTATCAGAAGTCAGAAAAAACGGCCGGAGCAATTTTGAAGTTATCCGAAATAATGCGCTATATGATTTATGAGAGTAACGATAGTATGAGTGATTTGGGTAAGGAAGTAGAATACTTAAAAAGTTATATAGATCTGCATAGATTAAGATTTAAAGATGGAGGAGCCGTAAAATTAACTATCAACGGAGAAATAGACGGACAACAAATTGTTCCTTTAATATTAATTTCGTTTATTGAGAATGCCTTTAAACATGGTGTTGCTACCGATTCTGAAGATCCAATTTTAATTAATCTGATTGCGAATCAGAAAATTTTGCATTTTAGCGTTAAGAATAAAAAGAATAAGGACAATTATAAAGATAAAGTAGGTGGTGTAGGATTGAGCAACGTTGAGCGTAGATTGCAATTAATGTATCCCGATAGGTATAAATTAAATATTGTAAATTCGGCAACACATTACACTACAGAATTGATGTTAGACCTATGACAAAATTAAAATGTATTGCCGTTGATGATGAGCCACTCGCTTTAGATATCATTGAAGATTATGTTTCTAAAGTGCCTTTTTTAGAGTTGGTAAAAAGAACAGAAAATGCTATTGAAGCTTTGCAGCTGGTGCAGGCTGGAGATATAGATCTGGTTTTTTTAGATATTCAGATGCCAGACCTTACCGGAATACAATTTTTGAAAATTGCAGGAGGTAAAGCAAACTTTATTTTAACTACAGCTTATTCACAATACGCTTTAGAAAGTTATGATTTAAATGTTTCAGATTACTTGCTAAAGCCAATTGCTTTTGACCGTTTTTATAAAGCAGTAGAAAAAGTTCTTCAACAATCTAAAGCTCCTGAAGTAGCAGAGCCGGTAGCGGTTGCACCTCCTCCTTCTGCTAATACTTCAAGCGGTAATCCGATTGTAGACTATATTTTTGTTAAGACAGAACATAAAATTCAAAAAATACACTTAGAAGATATATTGTACATTGAAGGTCTAAAAGATTATATCAGTATTTTCACGAAGACTGAGCGCGTTATAACGCTTCAGAATATGAAAAAAATGGAAGAGACCTTACCTCCATCTCAGTTTATTCGTGTGCATAAATCGTATATTATCTCCTTAGATAAAATTCAGAGCATAGAACGTAGCAGAATAGCGATATCAGGTAAAACTATTCCAATAGGCGATACCTATAGAGAAGAATTCTTTAAAAGAATAGATAATAGGAATTTATAGTTAAATAGGTAATGGTTGATTTAGATGTAATCGAACCGATTGCTCTAATTCGTTCACAATTTCTTCAGCAGTTTTATTTGTTCTGTCGATAGCAGGCAATACGGTCCACTTTAAGCCTAAACCTACGCCCAGTGGAAAGGAGCCATAACGGACTATTTTCCAAGAATTTTCTATTGCAACAGGAACGATTTCTGCATCAGGGACAATTTTAAGTAATGTTGCGATGCCGCCAATCTGAAAGGGCTTCATCTTTCCATCGCGCGCACGCGTACCTTCTGCGAAAATTACAGCACCCCATTTATTTTGTTCCATCTTCTTCCCCAACTTAATGATCTCTGCAATAGACTGTTTTCTATCGCTCCTGTCAATATTTGCACCTCCGCCATGCTTTAAATTAAATGAAATGGAAGGTATCCCTTTGGTTAGCTCAATTTTAGAGATGAACTTTACATGATGTGCTCTTAAGAACCAAATTAAGGCAGGAATATCGTACATGCTTTGATGGTTAGCAACAAATAATTTTGGGGTTCCTGTCTTTAAATTTTCTCTGCCACTAATTTTTACCGAGTTGAACAATAAAAACTGAGCATAAGTTAAGAAGAAATTTAAAACGTCGACAGAGGTTTTATGGGCGCTGTAGCCGAATAATCTAAAGCAAATCCACTGAATGGGATGAAAAATTACAAGACATAAACCAAAAAATAAATAAAATATAGGGGATAGAATATAGCCTAATAACTTTCGCATAGTCTTAATGAATGTATTTTTGCCTATTTATTTCTGGGTTAAAGTTAACATAGTTGAACGGATATTACTAATCTTTTTGAAGAGTGGAGGGGATGCGTACAGATTCCCGACTCATGACTTCTTGACTTACAGACTAATTTGGCTCGCAAATTCCACAGATTTACACAGACCCATGACTTCAGGCTCTGCACTTATACTAGCTCACAGATTCCACAGATTTACACAGACTCATGACTTCAGACTCTGTATTTATGCTAGCTCACAGATTCCACAGATTTACACAGACTCATGACTTCAGGCTCTGCATTTATGCTAGCTCGCAAATTCCACAGATTTACACATACCCATGACTTCAGGCTCTGCACTTATACTAGCTCACAGATTCCACAGATTTACACAGACTCATGACTTCAGACTCTGCCCTTATGCTGGCTCACTGATTTTACAGATCTGCACGGACTCATGACTTCATGACTCTTGATTGTAAATTTTCCCTTTCGGCTTTATGCTTTTCGCTTTCCGTCTTTCAGCTTTCCCCTTTCAGCTCTCGGCTTTCTTTAGAAATTCTCTTCATCTGGTCTGCTTTCTTGTTGAGTAGGTCTTTTAGATTTTTTCATATCAAACATAGACTTACCAAATCTGTACGAATAGGTTAAGTTGGCCATTGTGCCTTGCATAAAGCGTTCAAAGTTTGCAGTTGAATATTGGCCATAGTTGGTATTACTCCACCTTCTGGTTGCGAAAATATCTCTCACGTTTAAACTTAACGAAGATTTCTTATCTGGGAAGTCGTATTTAGCGCCTCCGTCAAATCCATACATCGCATTACGTTTCCCTTGTGCCTGAACTTCTGCTGCACGGTAATCTCCTTTAATTTGTAAAGTGATGTTATAAGGTAACGTAAAGTTATTCGTTAAGTTGGCATTCCAACTAAATCCACTGTTTTCTGCAATTCCAAACGCCGGAACCCCGGTAATGTTGTTTCTAAACATATTTACGTTAGCCGTAAAGTTCCATTTTTTTGAAACATCTAATCTTCCGATAATCTCTAAACCACTAGAAGAACTTTTAGTTAAGTTTTGAGGCATTGTGGTGGTTACACCATTTGCATCTGGCTCTGACATAATTCTTTGAATAACATCGCTTGTCTGTCTCAAATATGCACTGGTAGTTACACTTGCATTAGAGAAATATTTGCTCAAGCTTAATTCAAATGCATTTACATCTTCCGGCCTTAAATTCGGATTACCCTGACGGAAGTTTAATGGATCTGACACATCTAAAAAAGGATTTGTATCCCATCCTCTAGGTCTGTTAACCCTTCTGCTATAGCTTAGCTGTGCCTGAAGTTCATTTTTTAGTTTTTGTGTTAAGAAAACACTTGGATAAATTCTAGTATATGCAATTTTCCCAGGTGAGAATAAAGGAGCTCCATTAGGATCAAATGCACCGAGCATGGTGTTTAATTTTGCATCTTCAGCTCTTAATCCGATTTGATATCCAAAATTGTTTATCTGACTTTGAAAATTAAAATATGCAGCGTGTACTTGATCCTTATTGTTAAAATCATTGGTCAAAGCATAATTAACATCATAGTTGTTAGAAGCATAGTTTAAATTGGATGCCAGCGTATTAGATTCAGAATTTCTGATTTGGCTTCTATATCCTGCTTCAATTTTTCCATTTTTAAGCGGAAGTGTGTAGTCTGCCTGGATATTCATGTTGTTATTATTGCCGCTATTGGTGTTTAACTGAATAGCTGGATCAATAATTACATCATTTCCATTGATGTTGTAAATATTGGTGTTATAGGTTTGAACATTGCTATTTTGCCCGTTAGAATAACTGAAGTTTAAAGTTAATTCTTCTTGTGGCTTCGAAAATTTACGGGTATAATCAAAATTTAAATCGTAGCTGTCGCCGCTACCTTTGTTTATATTATTTCTATTGCTTAGTTGAAGCGGGTTAGAGAATTCGCCTAATTGATTTACTCTTAATAATTCATTTCTATTGTTGTCACGAATATTAAATCCTCCAGAAAAGCTCATTATATCTTTATCACTTAAATAAACATCTATTCCAGTTTTTAAGTTATGACTTTTGTCTACAGATTTAGAGACCGTATTTTGATTGGCAAAAAATGTCGGGCTAGAGCTGTTAATGTAGCGAATGTTATTGAATCCGCCGCCGTCTCTACTTCCGTTTCTATAACTATAATTACCAAATAAATTGATTTTAGAATTCTGGAAACTTAAATTGGTGTTTCCGTTATAATTGTCTTTTATTCCTCCGGTTAAAGCTACTGATCCGTTAAAGCCTAGCTTTTTATTTCTCTTTAAAACAATATTGATGATGCCTGATTGACCTTCTGCGTCATATTTAGCCGACGGGTTGGTGATTAATTCTATGGTTTCTATAGAACTGGCTGGGATAGATTGCAAAATTTGCGCAATATTGCCTCCGGCAATTAAAGAGGGTTTACCATCAATTAATACACGAACGCCGCTTGAACCTCTTAAACTTACATTTCCATCGATATCAGTTTGCACTGAAGGCACATTTTGTAATACGTCTGATGCAGACCCGCCCTCACTTACTAAACTTTGATCTACCGAAAATATTTTTTTATCGATTCCCATCTGCATGGTAGCTCTTTGTGCGGTAACAGTAACTTCTGAAATTTCATTTCCAGCAGCTTCTTTCATTTTTATTGTGCCAAAAGCGATATTTCTGTTGTTCGCATTAATGTTTACAGAATCTCTTACCATAGTTTGGTAACCCAGATAGCTTGCCTTAAAGGTGTAAACACCAAAAGGGATATTTGGAAGCGAAAAATTACCATCTAAATCAGTTTGAACCGCACTAACGCGTGCCATTGTTTTTTTGTCATATAAAATAGCTGCACCGTAAGGCACAGGCTCATTGGTGGTAGCATCCACTAGCTTGCCGCTAACAACTCCGGTATTATTATTTTGCGCAAAAACTTTTACAGTAGCTAGACTCGTGATACTGAATATTATTAGAAATTTGCAAATTATTGATTTCATGAAAGGGTATTGTTGGAAATGATATACTTATTTGTGAATACAAAGTAACGGCTAAAACCCCTATTAAGTTAGGGGGTAACCATTTTATTACAGGTTTATTGCAGCAAAATAACATGAGTAAAGAAGGAGAAATTTTTAAAAAATCTGGTATTTCTTATAAGGAATATAGAACGTTGATTGATTCGCAATTGTCTAAAAATCAGACTACTGGACCAGATAATTCGAAAGAAATGGTCGACTATACTAAAATGAACGTTCAGAGGATGAATCGTTTAGATAAGACAGTGAATGTAATTGATTTGTTAACTAAGACGGTGATAACGTTGCGTAATAATTATGATTTATTGGTAATTAGTGAGGGGTGGTGTGGAGATGCGGCACAAATACTTCCTGTAATTGAGCAGTTTGTAGAAACCTCCAATAATAAGCTCGATTTAAAGATTGTATTAAGAGACCAACACATTGATTTAATCGATGCCCATTTAACAAATGGTGGTCGTGCAATACCTATATTGCTGGTAATTAATAGAACTACAGGAAAATTGGTTGCTAAATGGGGCCCACGACCTACCATTTTGCAGGATTTGATGAAAGAATGGAAAAAAGATGTGACCGATATATGGGAATTGTCAACTATGGTTCATGCCTGGTACGCTAAAGATAAAACACAATCTACCCAGCTAGAATTAAATGACTTGTTCAGTAATTTAGAAGATTAAATATTAGTCTACGCTAACTGTAAGACCTTCCTGTTTAAGAATTTTTCTATAGATTTCCATCTCCGTAAAACTGCCCTCTAAAACGGCACATTTACCTTTATTGTGTACTTCCCATGCAATTTTCTCGGCTTGAGACTCAGAGTAATCTAAGTATTGCATAAGGCAGTGAATTACATGATCGAAAGTATTTGTGTCATCATTCCAAAGAATTAATCTATGGATTGTTTTTAAAGAGGTTAAAATTTCTTCAAGAGTGAATGTTTCTTCCTTCGTTTCAGTATTAGCCATTTACAAAAGTATGGATTTAGTTTTTTATTCGTTTTATGGTCGCTTAGATTTATAAGAATAGATTTAGCATTCGGGTAAACTAATAGGAATATTTACGGCTAAACCTCCATCAGAAGTTTCTTTGTATTTCACATTCATATCTAGGGCTGTTTCCCACATGGTTTTAACAACAGCATCTAAGCTTACTTTAGCTTTTTCAGGATTGCTTTGCAGGGCCAATTGACTAGCTGTAATTGCTTTTACGGCACCCATGGTATTTCTTTCTATACAAGGAACTTGCACAAGACCGCCTATTGGATCGCAGGTTAGGCCTAAATGATGTTCCATAGCAATTTCGGCAGCCATAAGTACTTGTCGTTGTGATCCTCCTAAACATTCTGTTAGTGCAGCCGCAGCCATGGCAGATGAAACGCCAATTTCTGCCTGGCATCCGCCCATTGCGGCAGAAATAGTAGCTCCTTTCTTAAATATAGAGCCTATTTCTGAAGCACAAGCTATAAACTGTATTATTTTTTCTTCAGTATATCCATCACAAAAGCAGATGAAATATTGCAATACGGCGGGTATTACGCCTGCTGCACCATTAGTTGGGGCAGTAACTACACGCCCGAAACTGGCATTTTCTTCATTTACAGCCAGGGCAAAACAACTTACCCAATCTAAAATGTAATTAAATCCATTTCCACCATTTTTAATTACTTCTACCCAGCTATTGTAATCTGTATAAGTTTTGTTGCCCACCAATCGCTTGTTGAGCGCTGCTGCACGTCTGCCAACGTCTAGCCCACCGGGTAAAAAACCGCCCGTGTGGCAACCTCTATAAATACATGCACTCATTACATTAAAGAAGTTTAGAATACCTGCTTTTGTTAACTGCTCTGAACGCCATGCCTGCTCATTTTCTAAAACAATTTCAGAAACTTTTAATCCGGTTTTTCTACACCAGTGTAATAATTCTCCCGCATTTTCTACAGGGAATGGTAAATCTACCTGATTTGTATCCGTATTGTCGTCGCCATCTTTTACAACAAATCCGCCGCCTATCGAATAATAGGTTTCAGAAAAAGCAGTTCCATTTTCTAAAAATGCCTGAAAAGTAAGGGCGTTAGGATGGAAAGGAAGACTCTCCGTAAATAAAAATAAGATGTCGGTTTCGTATTTAAATGAAATAGCCTGATTGTTGGGTAATTCTAATATTTCTGAATTCTTGATTTTTAATATCGTTGGATTAACTGCTTCGACATCAAAAGTAACAGGATCTGCACCCATTAAACCTAACATAACAGCGATATCGGTACCATGTCCTATCCCTGTTTTAGCCAGTGAGCCATATAACAGAACTTTTATACCCGATACTTTAACGCCCGGTTTGTGAGCAGATAAAGAGGCTATAAATTGTTGGGCAGCACGCCAAGGGCCCAATGTATGTGAACTTGATGGGCCAATGCCAATTTTAAAAATGTCGAATACAGATATTTGCTCAGATTTCATTATATACAAAGCTACATTACTTTAGTAATATTTGTTAATTTGTATGTAAACTTGTTATGATTGTTTTTCTTAAAGTTCCTGTTTTGAAAAAACTGATACTTATTTTTATTATTTCTTTTTTTAGCAGCTCGGTAAATGCGCAGAAAATTATTCCGTTAACGAAATGGAGTTTTAAAGAAGCAGAAAATACCAGTTTTTTAATGGCATCTGTGCCCGGGAATGTTCAGCGTGATTTATTAAAAAATGGGCTTATTCCGAATCCATTTCTTGCCTTGAATGAGAAAAAGATAGCATGGGTTGAGGAAAAAGAATGGGTTTATAAGCATGAATTTAATATAGAGGTGCAGGATGTTGAAAGTGAAGATGTTCTGTTAAATTTTGAAGGATTAGACACTTATGCGGATGTTTATTTAAATGAACAGCTAATTTTGTCGGCAGACAATATGTTTAGGCATTGGCGTATTTCTGTTAAGCATTATTTGGTGCCCGGGAATAACGTTTTACGGATCCATTTTCTTTCTACTGCTCGTAAAGGTAGGAGTATAGCAGCATTAAGTTCTATTAAATATCCGGCCGATAATGAGAAAGGTGCTGTGAAAATTAGTCCTTTTATTAGAAAGGCCCCGTTTCAATTTGGGTGGGATTTTGCTCCAAGAATCTTAACAACGGGTATATGGAAACTTGTCTATTTAGAGATTATTAATCAGGCTAACATCGAAAATGTAGCGGTTAGCACAAAGTTATTGTCGGCCAGCAAAGCGATAATAAGGAGTACTGTATTTATAGATGTAAAAAAGGCGGGCGCCTATACGTTAAGGGTGCAGGGTAATGGCGTAGCCGATAAACTATTTGAGAAAAGAGTGCTATTTGAGAAAGGAGTACACAAAGTTTCTGCCGATATATCTGTTAACAACCCTGAGGTATGGTGGCCAAACGGCGCAGGGAAGCAACATTTATATTCGCTAAATTATGAGCTGATTTTCGAAAATCATGTTATTTCTACTAATAAACTTAAAGTCGGAATTAGAGATATTAAAGTAATAAATGAGCCTGATTCTATAGGTGAAAATTTTTATTTCAAGGTTAATGACAGACCTATTTACATAAAAGGAGCTAATTATGTTCCGGTAAATGCTATGCCGGATGAAAAAATAGATTCTTTACGTTTAAGACAGTTGTTTTTAGATATGAAGAAAAGTCATTTTAATATGGTTAGAGTTTGGGGAGGAGGGATTTATGAAAGCGATTATTTTTACGATCTGGCTGATGAGTATGGAATTCTAGTTTGGCAAGATTTTCCTTTTGCTTGTACTATGTATCCTTCTGATGATCAATTTCTTAAAAGTATAGCCGAAGAAGCAAGAGATAATATTAAAAGGTTAAGAAATAGAACTAGCCTGGCAATTTGGTGTGGAAATAATGAAATAGATGTAGGTTGGAAGAATTGGGGCTGGCAAAAAACTTATGGATATTCTTCTCAAGATAGTTTAGAGTTAGAGCAAGGTTATGCTAAATTATTTAAAAACTTATTGCCTTCAATTTTAACGGAGTTGGATCCTGATCGGTTTTATTTTCATTCTTCGCCGATCAGTAACTGGGGAAAAAAAGAAGATTTTAGAAAAGGCGATAATCATTATTGGGGCGTCTATCATGGAGAACAACCTTTTTCTGCCTATGCAGAGTTTATCCCCAGGTTTAATAGTGAATTCGGCTTTCAATCTTTTCCTTCTTGGAATACTTTAAAAGAAATTGCTGGTCCGGAGCCAGAATTATCAGATTCGATATTAGTAGAACGGCAAAAAAGTTATAAAGGGAATGCATTGCTTACTAAATATATGAATTGGTATTATCAGGTGCCAAAAGAGGCTCGTACATATGTTTACCAGAGCCAACTCCAGCAAGCAGAAGGCATGCGTTTGGCAATTTTGGCATCGCGTGCATCTCAACCATTTAATATGGGTGTTTTAATGTGGCAACTAAATGATGTCTGGCCTGCTATTTCATGGTCTGCAATAGAATTTAACGGGCAATGGAAAGCAGCACAATATTTTATAAGAGATGCGTATAAACCAACGGCTTTATATGTACGCAAGGCGGATGATAATATTGAAATTCAGATTGTATCTGACAAGGGAATAGGTTTTAAATCTAAGGTCAGAGTTGTTAAATATGATTTGTCGGGGAAAATAAAAGGCATGGCAGAGCGATTTGTAAATATAAATCAAGGAGGTAATAAATATGTTTTTAATGATTTTTTAAAGAATGTGGATTCTAAAAAAGAATTTATTCATAGTAGCATTATTGCCGACAATAAGATTCTTGCAGAAGACTTTTTTTACGTTGTCCCTGTTAAGGACCTTGATTTGCCGGCCGTAGAATTTAAATGGAAATTAAGAAGTAATAAAGAGGGATACTTTATAGATATAATCAGTAAAGTTCTATTGAAAAATCTATATGTAACGATAGATGGCGATTCAAAAATTTATTTTTCTGATAATTTTTTTGATGTTTTGCCAGGTAAGTCTTATCGTATTTCTTTTAAATCAGATAAGAGCATGGATGTTTTAAGAAAAAAGATAAAGTTTCAAATGGTTCAAAATCAGTTGTGAATTTAATATCTTTAGGGCAAATAGCGATTTGTTTTTATGGCAAATAATGGGGTAATGAATAAGGTTGAAAAGCTTTTAAATATTTGGGAAAACATTCCAACTTCGATAGCAGGGCAATTAGATCTTTCGCAAAAGGAAATTATAAACCGTTACATGGATGTATTTCATTTTGGTGAGTATTTTTATGTGATATTTAATACACGAACTGCTGAGATGGAGTATGTAAATCCTAACGTAGAAAACGTGTTGGGTTATATGCCTGCTGAGTTTGAACTTTCAATGGTTTTGAACAATCTTCATGCAGACGACCTACCTTATTATTACCATTATGAACAAAGTGCAGTACGTTTTTTCTCCAGCTTATCTCCCGAACTGTTCTTTAACTATAAATTTTCTTATGACTATCGTTTAAAAACCAAGAATGGGAGCTATAAAAGGGTTTTACAGCAAATTGTTCCTGTTTATTACTTTCCTGAGGGGGGAGTAAGAACACTGGGCATTTTTACGGATTTAACACATTTAAATATAAACGGAATACCCAAGCTTTCGTTTATGGGTATGAATGGTGCGCCTTCTTATTATAATGTTCATTTGAATGAAGATTTTTTGCCTTCTCAAACATTGTTCAGTAAAAAGGAACAAGAGATATTAGATTGCATAGTGCAGGGAATGACGAGTGAAGATATTTCTAAGCAGTTGCATCGAAGTATATTCACAATTCGAAATCATAGAAAAAATATTTTACAGAAATCGGGTTGTGCTAATGTGACAGAGCTTTTGGTAAAATCTATAAGAGAAGGCTGGGTTTAAAATTAGCCTTAGAAGCATTATTAAATATAGTTAAAATATATTAAAAATCAAAGGAAATAATGCCTTTGTCTTTCAGCATAGCTTCTACAAATGATTTATGATCTTTGGGTTTTCCTACGGCACTCCAGTTGCTGCTAATTACTCCATTATGCATTTCATGTTTTCCCGGCTGAGATTTTAATTTATTGTTTTTAAAGAGCGTTTCAATATTATAAAGAGTTTTTTCTTCATAATTTCTAACGATTCTGTATTCTCGTTTGGTAAACCTTCTATCGCCCGCATTTTCTATAAAGGGGAATACAATAAGTGCAAAAAGTACAACTAATGTTACCCCTATTGCCTGTTCATAGAATCCTGATCCTACAGCCATACCAATTGCGGCAACAATCCAGATTACACAGGCTGTTGTTAACCCTTTAATTCTATTTTCTTCTTTAAAAATAACCCCTGCGCCTAGAAATCCAATTCCGGTAACAATATTACTGGCAATTCTGTCTTGAGTGCCCATTCCTATTTTTACGGATAATAATGTAAATAGGGTAGAACCCAGACCAATCATGACCATTGTTTTTAAGCCGGCAGATTTGCTTCTGTATTCTCTTTCTGCACCAATTAGTCCGCAGAGTAAGGTAGCCAACAAAAATTTATTTACTTCGCTTTGCGTAAGAAAATAATGGTTATCTAAAAGGTTTTCCATAAAGGTATTGAGGTAGTTTTATACTAAGATACATTATTATCAAATTAAAAAACAGAAGCGTGTTAAACAAAAAAGGTGATCACAATTTGTGATCACCTTTTTAAATATATATTGGAGAATGATATTACATCATTCCGCCCATTCCGCCACCCATTGGAGGCATACCAGCAGCACTTGATCCGCCTTCTTCTGGCTCATCCGCTAATACACACTCTGTGGTTAAAAGCATTGCAGCAATTGAAGCTGCATTTTCTAATGCTACACGACCTACTTTAGTTGGATCTATAACACCAGCGCCAATCAAGTTTTCGTAAACATCCGTACGAGCATTGTACCCAAAATCTGCTTTACCTTCTTTTACTTTTTGAACTACGATTGAGCCTTCGATACCTGCATTTTCGCAAATTTGACGTAATGGCTCTTCGATAGCACGTTTTACGATAGCTATACCTGTAGTTTCGTCTTCATTAGTGCCTTTTAAGCCGTCTAATGATTCAACTGCTCTAATGAAAGCAACACCACCACCAGCTACGATACCTTCTTCTACAGCTGCGCGTGTAGCGTGTAAAGCATCATCAACACGGTCTTTCTTTTCTTTCATTTCAACTTCCGAAGCTGCACCTACATATAAAACTGCAACACCGCCAGCTAATTTTGCTAAACGCTCTTGTAATTTTTCTTTATCGTAATCAGAAGTAGTAACTTCTACAGCAGATTTTATTTCATTTACTCTAGCTTTAATGGTTTCTGTATTTCCTGCACCATTAATGATTGTAGTATTGTCTTTATCTACTGTGATTTTTTCTGCCTGACCTAAATCAGATAATTCAGCAGTTTCTAGTTTATTTCCTTTTTCTTCAGAGATAACTGTACCGCCAGTAAGAATTGCAATATCTTCTAACATTGCTTTTCTACGATCACCAAAACCTGGAGCTTTAACTGCTACCACCTTTAATGAACCACGAATTTTGTTAACTACTAAAGTAGCTAATGCTTCTCCATCTAAATCTTCAGCAATGATTAATAAAGGCTTGCCAGTTTGAACTTGTTTTTCAAGTACCGGAAGCAATTCCTTCATATTACTGATTTTTTTGTCATAAATCAAAATATAAGGGCTCTCTAATTCTGCTTCCATTTTGTCGGCGTTTGTAACAAAATACGGAGATAAATATCCTCTGTCGAACTGCATACCTTCAACAGTTTTAACTTCTGTTTCAGTACCTTTTGCTTCTTCAACAGTAATAACACCATCTTTTCCTACTTTCGACATAGCTTCTGCGATTAACGAACCAATTACTTCGTCGTTATTTGCAGAAATAGCTGCTACTTGTTTGATTTTGTTATTGTCTTCACCTACAGTTTGAGACTGAGATTTAAGGTTTGTAACAACTGCAGCAACAGCTTTGTCGATACCACGTTTTAAATCCATAGGGTTAGCTCCAGCTGCAACGTTTTTAATTCCGGCAGTAACAATTGCCTGAGCAAGAACTGTAGCGGTAGTAGTTCCGTCACCAGCTATATCAGCTGTTTTAGAAGCTACTTCTTTTACCATTTGAGCGCCCATATTTTCGATAGGATCTTTTAACTCAATTTCTTTAGCAACGGTAACACCATCTTTAGTTACGGCTGGTGAACCAAATTTTTTATCGATAATAACGTTACGACCTTTAGGTCCTAAAGTTACCTTAACTGCATTGGCAAGTGTGTCAACACCTCTTTTTAAGGCATCACGTGCTTCAACATTGTATTTTACTTGTTTTGACATTTTTGTTTTATTTAAACGTATTGTTCAGTAGAATTAGCACATTTAATTGATGTGCTACAATTAACTAATTTATTTATAAGATAGCGTATAGATCAGATTCGCGCATGATAAGATATTCTTTGCCATCAATGCTTACTTCTGTGCCGCCATATTTGCCGTATAATACTTGATCTCCAACTTTAGCTGTTAAGGGAATCAAATTTCCTGTAAATTCTGCATGTTTGCCAGGACCAACTGCAACAACAGTACCTTGTTGAGGTTTTTCTTGTGCTGTTTCAGGAATATAGATGCCGGAAGCAGTTTTAGTTTCTGCAGGTGCTGCTTCCACAACGATCCTGTCTCCAATTGGTTTTAATGTTAAAGCCATATTTATAATATTTATATAATTAAAATAAGATTTATGTTATTTCTATTTGTTTAACAGATTTTATGCCAATGGATATTTATTGTCATAATTTCTTTGCTGTAGTTATAATAGTCAGTTTTCACAAAATAATTTGTCAGATTGTCAGCCAAAAAAAAACTTCGCGAAATTTTTCGCGAAGTCTTTAATATATTTAATAATCGTAATTATTTTGCTGAATCTGGAGGTGTTGTTGTTGCAGGAGGAGCAGTTTGACCACTTCCAAATCCTGAAGCAGGGGCTACTACTTTATCTACTTGGTCTTTTAAACGAGACTTTCCTGTGCCTGAGCCACTTTTTGCCATTGTTGTAATAGACATTGATAAAACAACAACCAATGCAATTAAAACCCATGAACCTTTTTCTAGAACGTCGCCGGTGCGTTGAACGCCAAACATACTGGAAGCAGAAGAGTTTCCTGTGGCAAGACCACCACCTTTAGGATTCTGTATTAAAACAAATAGTGCTAGAATAACACAAATGATTACAAGTAGGATAATTAAAAACATCATTGTTGTACAAATTTAAATTTTCTTCTCAAGAGATTTGATAAGGTCGGCAAAGTAACGGCTTTTTTCTGGAAATTTCAAACTTAATTTTTCATAAGTCTCTATGGCCTTGTGATAAAGCATTTGCTCTATATAAATATTGGCTAAAGTTTCAGAAACAACATCGTTATGATCTTCTGCGCTCTTGCGAGCCTTATTTTCATTGTCTATTTTATTATGTTGTGGAGGCCTTATTTGTGGGTCACTTTCTAAGAAAGCCTCAATTATTTTACTGTCTTTCCCAGGGGTATTGTTATTTAAGGAAATATTAGTAGAAGAGTCGTCTATTCCAACACCTGTTTGTAAATGGAATATATGCTCTACATATTGTTGTTGTAAAGCTCCGGGCTCTTGTTTTTTAGGAGCAGCATACGGCTGAAAAATTGCTTTGTGCTGTGCTCTGGTTTTAGCCAACCACCATAAAAATGTATAAGGTAGCTGATCGTCATCGTACTTACTAACGGGAGCGTGCTCTGGCTCATCCGGAATTACCGTCTCTATTTCGGGAAAATCGGTGTTTGTAGCTGTAAACGTGGCTACTTCTTCAATAGGAACATCGCTTTCTAAAATAATCTCTGTAGAAGATATTTCTTCAATAATTTGCGGGCGACGAATTTCATCCAGTTCGTGCACGTTGCTCATTATAAATTGCTGAGTATCTATTTCTTCAATTTCTTCGTAAATAGGGTCTTCTTCTATTGAATGGGCAGGGTCTTCTTTGTTAATTTCTAAAAGGAAGAAATGTTTAGATAGCTTTCCGTTACTATATAATGAGGCCTTTGTGGCATTTAATTTATCTTTAAGAAGTGCATTCTTTAATAAATGAGTTGCGGAAAAATAAGGCGCTATATCTTGCAGTTTTTCGAGCAAAGGAAGATCATTAGCTCCAACTTTACTTGGTTCTTGCAATAAGCTTGTTATTCTTTTTATCTCATTTACATGAATATCCACGATGCTAATATAGGGATTGAATTTGCAATTTATTTACCAATTTGAGAAAGCTCTGTTAAAAATATCTTCGGTCAATAAATCGATGATAGCTTTAATATTTTGAGTTTCTGCAGATTGTAGACTTTGACCAGTCATGGTGAAATCTTTAAATCTTTCAAATGTTTGGTCAAAATTTTTATCTGGTTCTAGGTTATTAATGTATTTTACTTGTACAGTAATGGTTAGTCTTGTTGCGCCTGCCGTGGGCCGTGTGTTGTCTTGTATGGCTACGGGGCTTAATGTATAGTTAGAGATGCGACCTTCCAAAATTGCATGACCTTCGCCAGGCACTATATTTAATTTTGATTGATTACGAATTCTTGTTTTTAATGCTTCAGTGAAGTCGTGACTTAATGTAGGAACTACCAATAGGGAATTATTTTCAAAATAATTAATGGATATGGTTTTCATATCGTTAGGGATAGATGCGCCTTTAAAAGAATAAGAACATCCGCTACAAAAAATCACAAGGAAAAATAAAATTATTTTTTTCATTTTAAATTTCATTAAAGGTCTAGTTCTTTTATTTTTCTGTAGAGCGTACGTTCAGAGATCCCTAATTCTTGAGCTGCAAATTTCCGTTTCCCTTTGTGTTTTTTTAATGCTTTTTTAATTAAGTCACTTTCTTTCTCAATTAACGATAAAGACTCTTCTACTTCTTCGGCAGCATTTTCGTAGTTGTAATTTACATGCGCGTTATTAGGTGCGGGGTGCTTTATGGTTAAAGTGGGCTCAGAAACTTCCGAATTAATATCTTGATACAATTGGTTCACATAACTATCTTCCATGATATGCTGTGCATTGCCACCATGCTGAATAATATCTGCAACTAATTTTTTAAGATCGTTCATGTCCTTTTTCATATCGAAGAGTACTTTATATAAAATATCTCTTTCAGAAAAGTCATCTTTATTGTTCATAGACGATATAGCCATGGGTAAATTATTCCCTTTTTCGTTAGGGATGTAATTTAACAAGGCACTTGCACTAACTAAACGTTCTTTTTCCAGAACACAAATTTGCTCAGCAATATTTTTTAGTTGTCTTACGTTTCCGGGCCAGCTGTAATTGGTTAATAATTGTATGGCTTCTGGCTCTAATTGTATACCCGGACTTCTGTATTTATCACTGAAATCGGCCGAAAATTTTCTAAATAGAAGATAAATATCTTCTTTTCTTTCGTGTAAGGCGGGTATTTTTAATGGAACAGTGTTAAGGCGGTAGTACAAGTCTTCTCTAAATTTGCCAGATTGAACCCTGTTATATACGTCTACATTTGTTGCTGCAATTATTCTAACGTCTGTTTTTTGAACTTTTGAAGAGCCTACTCGTAAATATTCACCACTTTCTAAGATCCTTAAAAGTCTGGCTTGTGTTCCGAGTGGTAATTCTGCTACTTCGTCTAAAAAAATTGTACCTCCATTCGCGACTTCAAAATAACCTTTCCGAGCTTCGTGTGCCCCAGTAAATGATCCTTTTTCATGGCCAAACAATTCAGAGTCTATAGTCCCTTCTGGGATAGCCCCGCAATTTACGGCAATAAAAGAGCCGTGCTTGCGCGCACTCATGTGATGGATAATATGAGAAAATACTTCTTTTCCGCTACCACTTTCTCCGGTAATCAATACCGACATATCTGTTGGTGCCACCTGGCGGGCAATATCAATTGCTCTATTTAATAACGGAGAACTCCCTATTATTCCAAATCTATTTTTAATATCCTGAATATCCATCCAATTAATTATTTACAATGGTGCCAATTAATGTTGCTGAAGTACATCTTTCTATATAAACAGAAACATAATCGCCAGGTTTTACACTTTCAGTTACCGGAAAAACAACCATTGCATTCTGGTCATTTCGTCCTCTATATTCTTTGTCAGACTTTTTAGAATATCCTTCCACTAATATTTTAACAGATTTTCCTACAAACTCCAATAAGCATTTGTGCGAATCTTCTTGCTGCTTTTTGAAAATTTCTGCTAATCTCCGGCTCTTTACATCTTCAGGAATATCATCTGTATATTTTCGGGCAGCCAATGTTCCTGGTCTTTCTGAGTAAGAGAAGGTATACGCAAAATTATATCTTGCATAATCCATCATGGTTAAGGTATCTTGATGTTCTTCTTCAGTTTCTGAGCAGAATCCAGCAATAATGTCTGAAGAAATAGCGCAGCCCGGAATTATTCTTCTAATAGCGTCTATTCTATTCATATACCATTCTCTGGTATACGTACGGTTCATTAATTCTAAAATTCTATTATTCCCAGACTGAACAGGTAGGTGAATGTAATTGCAAATGTTTTCATATTTGGCAATCGTATATAAAACCTCATCAGTAATATCTTTTGGGTGCGAAGTCGAAAATCTAACTCTTAAATCTGGATGAACCAAAGCCGTTTTTTCTAACAATCCGGCAAAATTTACATGTTCATCTCCTTCTCCCCATTTATAACTATCTACATTTTGTCCTAATAAGGTTACTTCTTTATAGCCTTCTGCAAATAGAGCTTCTGCTTCTTTTATGATAGAATAGGGATCTCTGCTGCGTTCTCTGCCTCTGGTAAACGGTACCACACAAAACGAACACATATTATCACAACCACGCATAATAGAGATGAACGCAGTAATTCCATTGCTGTTTAATCTAACAGGACTAATATCGGCATATGTTTCCTCTCTTGATAAAAGCACGTTTACGGCTTTATTCCCGTCTTCAGCATCGGATAGTAACTGCGGTAGGTCTCTATAAGCATCTGGTCCCACAACTACATCTACCAGCTTCTCTTCTTCCAGAAATTTAGCTTTTAATCGTTCTGCCATGCAACCTAGCACCCCAATTACTAAACCTGGATTTTTCTTTTTCTCTATTCCAAATTGTGATAAACGATTTCTTACACGCTGTTCGGCATTATCTCTAATAGAACACGTGTTGATGAAAACCACGTCCGCTTCCTGATAGTTTCCAGTAGTTGCATATCCTGTTTCAGCTAAAATAGATGCAACTATTTCACTATCCGCAAAATTCATTTGGCATCCGTAACTTTCTATATAAAGCTTCTTTGTAGGCTTAGAAGATGTATGGTTAAGTATTAAAGCTTCACCTTGGCGGGCTTCGTCATGTACTTTATCTATTAGCTCTAATTCGTTCATAAGTTGGAATTGTGGGAAACAAATTTACAAAATTTTATTATAAATGACAATTTGTCAGCATAAATTTAACTTATATAAAACAATAATTACACTATTCTGTATTATCTCTTTAAATATCATTTTATGCAACTAAGCACTACTTCAAAAAAGATTTTTAAATGGCTGGCCGTTCTATTAGGTGCTTTAATTTTACTATTGGTTGTTGCCAGTATATATGTAAATGCAAAATGGAAACCGGTGTTAACAGAAAAGTTAAAAGAAGCGGTATATAATGGTTCGTCACGTTTATATAAATTGGATTTTAAAGATGTTCATGTGAACTTAGTTAACGGAAATTTGACGCTCGATAGTATACTCTTAATCCCAGATAGTTCTGTGTACGATTCTTTAAAACTTGCAAAGGAGGCACCTGCTCATATTTTTGAGGTAAAAGTAGCAAAGCTTCAATTAAGCAGAGTGGGTATTTTAACAGCTTACTTTAAAAAACACATTAAGGTGAATACATTACTACTCGAAAACCCATCTATTAATATGCTGTATAGTCGCGTTTCAAAAAAGCAGGATACTGTAGCAGTCAAAAAAACATTATATGAGCTAATTTCTAAAGACATTAAGCTTATTCAGGTAAAGAACATAAAAGTTGTAGATGCTGATTTTGATTATTACAATAAATCGGTTTCTAAGCAAGCTTTAAATTCAGTTAAGAAATTAAATATTATTATCAATGATTTCTTAATTGATTCTGTGGCAGAGAATGATACATCTAGATATTTTTATTCAAAAAATTTCAGTTATAATCTTGTAAACTATACGTCTATTAGTAAGGATAAAATGTATCAAATTAAAGTAGATTCTGTTTATGGAAATGCCAATGCTAAAAATATAAAGGTTGTGGGTTTTAAAGTGATTCCTCAATACGATGAATTAACATTTAGCCGAAAGTATAAAACTCAAAAAGACAGGTATGATTTAGCATTTAATAAAATTGAAGCGAGAGGGTTGGATTTACACGCTTTAATTGAAGAGGGAAAATTACGGGTTAAGAATATAGAAATAGGGCCAGCTAAAGTAGCCGTTTTCATGAACAGAGAATTACCTCCGCCAAATTTTAATAAAGGAAGAAATTTTCCGCATTTGGCTTTAAAAAGATTGAATATAGAAACGATAGTTGATACGCTAGCATTGAACAATGTTGATGTAGCGTATACAGAGTATAGTGAAGAGACGAAGAAGAAAGGCACCATTAAGCTCGACGATTTAAGTGGAACTATTATTAATGTAACCAATGATTCTTTAAGGTTAATTGATAAAGGCCAGGCCCGCGCTAACTTAAACACCAAAATAATGGGAACAGGAAACTTGAATGTTAAGATTAATTTTCATTTAAATGACCCGAACGGGCGATTTGATTATTCGGGAACATTGGGTAATATGGACTTGAAAATATTAAACCCTTTGTCTGTGAATTTAGGAATGATTAGAATAGAGAGTGGAAGTGTTAAACAATTGAATTTTAATGCTTCGGCAAATTGGAATGGAGCTAATGGTAATTTAACGATGCTTTATTCTGATTTAAAGGTAGAAATGCTAAGGAAGGAAGATAATGTGGTGAAAAAGAAAGGGCTACTTTCATTTTTAGCCAACAATATTTTGATAATCAGTAATAATCCTAAAGATACTGGTGGGACTGTTAGAACGGGTAAAATAGCTTTCGAGCGACCAATGACTTCATCCTTTTTTAACTTGCTTTGGAAGGGTGTTTTTACAGGTGTTAGAGAAACGGTTGGTATAGGCATGATCCCGATGAAGAGTCCGCCACAACCAATTGGGAATAAATAATTTTCAGTGTTATGTTGTTATGACGTATCTTGTGAGAAATGAAGTCAGTGATTTTTTATAAGAAATATTGGACAAAGGGTTTAATTTATTTGTCGGCTATTCTCGTAACAGTCATTTGTATAGGTGGTGGTTTATCTTGGTATTTAAGTTATAAATTAAAACCTAAAATAACTTCTGGATTGACAGAATTGATAGGAAGCTCAACTAATTATTTATATAAATTAAACTTCTCTAACATTCATATTAACTTTATTACAGGTACAGCCTCTATTAGCGATGTCGTTTTAGAGCCAGATACCAATAGATATAACGTATTGGTACAGCAACAAAGCGCACCAGATAATTTATATACAATAAAGCTAAAAAAGCTTCAAATTCGGAGTTTTCATCCTTTAAAAGCGTATTTTGATAAAGTTGTACATATAAGAAAGTTGGTTTTTGACAAGCCTACTATTACGATGGTTAATAAGTTTTATTCGTATAATCAAGATAGACCTCCATTGCCGAGAGTATCTCCTTATCAATTTATTTCTAAGTCTATTTCTGAGTTAAAAATTGAGGAGGTTAATTTTAACAATATTGATTTTAAATACGTAGATAATAACGGAGATGAACCTGTTATAGATGCTGTGTCGAATTTAAGTATACGTTGCGTCGATTATTTGATTGATGCTACCTCTGCTACTGATCCTACAAGAATGTATTTGTTTAAGGAAATTAATATATCATTACATAATTATTTGTATACAACTATAGATAAATTTTACAACATTAGAGTTGAAAAATTAGGGTTTACAACAAAGAATGGGGTTTTGTCTCTTAAAAATTTTAAACTCGAGCCCCGTTATAATGAGCAGTTGTTTGGCAATGTTGCCGGGTATGCAAGAGATCGGTTTGAAATTGCAGTAAACACTATTCAGCTGGAAGGTTTAAGTTTGCCTAATTACATAAAAAATCAGGAAATTTTTGCTAAATCCATGTTAATTGAAGATGGAAATATAAATGTATTTAGTGATAACAGACTTAAGAAATTAGATCGGGAAACCAAAGGGAGGTTTCCACATCAATTATTGCAGAAGTTGCCACATTTTATAACAATTGAACAGAGTAATATAAAGAAAGTAAATGTAAAATATTCGGAATTTGATCGATCTAGTTATAAAAAAGGAATTATCGATTTTGTGAATCTTTCAGGGACACTTTCTAATATCACCAATCATCCGAAGGTAAAGAGCTCTAATCCTGTTATGCAGGCAAATTTGAATTCTTATTTAATGGGCGAAGGTAAATTAGATGTAGAGTTTCTTTTTGATTTAAATGATAAAAATGGAAAATTTAATTATTCGGGGAATTTAGGGGCCGTAGATGGTAAAGTTCTCAATAAAATTACCAAACCAATGGGAATGGTTCAAATTGGTAGAGGTAATGTAGAGGAACTTAGGTTTCAGATTGAGGCTAATGATGAAATAGCCAAGGGCGATATGAGGTTCAAGTATAATGACTTAGCTGTTAGAATATTTAAGAGTGATTCAGAGCAAAATAAATTGGTAAAGCAAGGATGGGCTTCTTTTTTAGCGAATAATTTAGTTTTAGAATCGGATAACCCTAGCAAGGGGGGTGCGTTGAGAGTGGCGCCGATTTCTTACAGGAGAATTGAAAATGCTTCTTTCTTTAGTTATATATGGCGAACAATATTTTCTGGGATTAAATACAGTGTAGGTATTACCCCTGAGAAGGAACAGGAATTAAAAGCACGTATAGAGAAATTTGAGGAAATTAAAGAAGATAGAGATTTAAGAAGGTTTACCAGAGAGAAAAGGTTGGAAGAAAAGAGGGAGAAAAAACTCAAGAGAAATAATAGATAAAAGTAAAGCCCTCCAAATTGGAGGGCTTTACTTTTATTATAATCTTTCGATTATCTCGTAGCTGGGGTTAACACACCTGCAGGAACAGGTTTGTCTAAAAGATTTTGATAATAGAATCTGAATCTCTCCATACGATCGTGTGCCGATTTAGTTGGGCCAAATCCATGTCTGCTTCCAGGATAAATCATCAGTTCGAAATGCTTCGCAGAGTTGGTTAATTTATCTACTAACTGGATGGTATTTTGAATGTGAACATTGTCATCCATATCGCCGTGCATTAATCTTAATAATCCTTTGTATTTATCAACATACGTTAAAACAGAAGCCGCTTTATAACCTTCAGGATTATCTTGAGGGGTATCCATAAATCTTTCGGTATAATGAGAATCATATAATTCCCAGCTGGTAACCGGCGCTCCAGAGTAACCATAGTCGAAATAATCTGCTCCATAAGTTAAGGCTAGTGCAGAAATATAACCGCCGTAACTATGACCGGTAATTAATAATTTTTTATCATTTACATATGGTTTAGATTTTAACCATTTTGCGTAAGTGATGTAATCTATCATTTCCCATTTTCCAAGATTTCTGTGCATTAATGCAACACCTTCTTTTCCAAAAGCACCAGAGGCGCGGTGATCTACAGCTATTTGAATAATTCCTTCATTAGCCCACCATTGGTTGCCAGTGCCTTTCCAGCCATCGCTTACAGAACCAGCATTTGGTCCGCCATAAATGCTCATAACTACAGGATATTTTTTGTTTTGATCAAAATCTGTCGGATAAGTTATAACTGCAGGTAACTGGTATTTTCCATCTTCTGAAGGAATAGTAATTAATTCTGTTTTACCATAGATATAATCGTTAAAGTCATCAGCCTTGCTGTCTCCAAGTTCTTTAACAATTTTACCATTTCTGTCTAATAATGTTCTTTTTTGAGGTGTAGAAACGTTAGAGTAAGTAGTGATAAAGTGACCAGCATCTGGTGACATTTGAACTTGGTGTGTATATTCTCCAAAAGTTAATCTTTTTAAGTTTTTGCCACTAAAATCTACTCTGTATAAATCTATACGTACGTTAGAATCTTTTTTAGCGGTAAAAAAAACAACTTTATTTTTTTCATCAACATTCACTAAATTCATTACCTGCCAGTTTCCAGAAGTTAGAGGATTTAACAATGTCCCGTCTAAAGTATGCAAGTAAAAGTGCGCCCATCCGGTTCTATCGCTTTTTAAGATATAGTGTTTGTTGTCTTTTAAATACTCAATACGGCCGCCAAAATCTAAATCTACCCAAGACGGTTGTTTTTCATCATAAAATTCTTTTTTAGCGCCTGTATTAGGGTTAACAGCATAAAATTTCAAGTTGGTTTGGTCTCTGTTCATCCATTGAACCATCATGTTGCTGCCATCAAAACTCCAGTATGGAGTGCCAAAATATTGATCATCTTTTTCATTAAAGTCTGCCCAAACTACCGGACTTCCTTCTGCTTTTACAAACCCTACTTTTACCTCCGGATTAGGATCTCCGGCTTTTGGATACCTGGTTCTTTCTACGTAGCCATGCTGACCTGTAGATCCAACAATTGGAAACATAGGTACTTTGGTGTCGTCGAAACGCATAAAGCCTAGATGTTTGCTGTCTGGCGACCACCAAAATGCTTTATAACGGGTGCCTCTGCCTAATATTTCTTCGAAATATACCCATGATGAGTAACCGTTGTAGATTACATCGGTGGCATCACTTGTATATCTTATTTCTTTTCCTGTAGCAACTTCTACCGCATATAGGTCACTGTTTCTGGTAAATGCCACATATTTCCCATCAGGAGAAAGCGTTGGATTTAGCTCTACTTCTTTATCGTTTGTTAATTTTTTCGGAGCATCTGTTCCATTTACATATACGATGTCGTTGTCTTTAACCGAAACACTTATTGCACTTCTTGGAGGAGGTGTATAAGGTGTACGGGCACCGGTTTTAATGTTAACGGCATACTGCTTGCGGTCTGCCATATCGGTTTCTATGTAATGGTTGCTGTCGCTCCATCCCGAAACAGGATTCATCGCTTTAGTTAAGGATGGTTGGCCGCCCATAGCCTGTGCCTGAGTAAGCCTCTTGGTTTGCGCATTTGCCGCAAATACCATTACAGTAGAAGCAAAAGTTACAAGTAAAATTCTTTTCATTATTTTTCAAATTATCGGCTTTAATTTAAGCAAAGAAGCCGAGATAATGAAAAATGTTTTAGTGATGTTACTTTAGGTTAAAAGCTCAAAGCCCGAAGCTGCATAACTTGCAGCCGAAAGTTTTGCATTTCCGTGACTAGTGTTGACTGGTTTTCTGACACAAGTCTTTTTCAAAAAAAACTAATATACCCTATACTTATAGGATGATATTTTTGCGTTATTTCCATAAATGGATAAAGATCTGATGGCAGTGATTTTATTAAATAAAAAGCCTCCAGAAAATCTGGAGGCTTTGTAATAAGTGAATGGAATTGGAAAATTAAACGATGGTATTCCAGCCATAAATATCGTCTGTAAGGCCATATCTAATGGCGTCTACAGTTTTATGTATTTCTTTAGAAACAACGCGGGTTTCGGGATCTGATAATGTATATATTTCACCGTCAAAACCTATGGTTCCTATTTGTGTAATAGTTGCTGCGGTACCTACTGCAAAGGCTTCTGTTAATTCACCAGAAGAAATTTTACTTAAAACTTCTGTGATAGATATTTTACGCTCTTCTGTTTTAATGCCTAAACTTTTAGCAACTTGTAAAACTGTATCTCTGGTAACTCCATCTAAGATTGTGCCTCCTAAAGCGGGGGTAACCAATACGCCGTTTATAACAAACATAAGATTTGCGGTTCCACTTTCTTCAACATATAAATGTTCTTTTGCATCTGTCCAAATTATCTGGTCGAAACCTTCTTTTTGAGCTTGCGCAAAAGCATATAATGATCTGCCATAATTTCCTGCGGTTTTAGCATAACCTACTCCACCTTCGTCTGCTCGGGTATAGTGTGTTTCAATTTTAACCTTTAATGGTTGACTATAGTATGGGCCACTTGGATTGGTTAATACAGCAAATTTGTAGTTCGAAGAAGCTTTAACACCTAATTTATCATCGGTGGCAAACATTACTGGGCGGATATAAAGAGAATAATTTTCGCCATCTGGTACCCATGCCTGATCTAATTTAATTAAAGACATGATTCCTTGCATAAAAATTTCTTCAGGTATAGTTGGCATAGCCATTCTTTCTGCAGAAATATTAAAGCGATTATAGTTTTTATCTGCTCTAAAAATACTTATTTCACCTGATTTTAGTTTATAGGCTTTCATGCCTTCAAAGATTGCTTGTCCGTAGTGTAAAGCTGAGATAGCGGGGCTCATTGGAATTGGACCATAAGGCATTAATTCGAAGTTTTTCCACTCACCATCTTCGTAATCGGCAACAAACATATGATCTGTAAAAACTTTACCAAAAGGTAAGTTCTTAAAATCAATTTCCGCCAATTTAGATTGGGCTACTTTTGTTGTTTTTATATTAAGAGTTTTTATCACGGTCGTATGTTTTAAAGTGCAAAAGTACGAAATTATATGCTTTTTTCAGCCATTTAAATGCAATATCAAGGTGTCTCTAGTACACTAAGTACCCAGCTTTTTCCCCATTCTTCCTGTTGTTGCGAGGTCCATAAGTCTGGGAAAAATATTCTTTTTTGAAAACGTGGAGGCAAGTATTTTTGCCAGTTTGTGCCACCTGTGGCAGCAATATCTACCGGATCTTTTTCTAAATATTTAACAGCTGATTTATAGTGAGCTAATGGCCATTCAACATTTACCAACAAGTCTAATTTTTTTAATTCCGTTTCTAATACAGAAACATCTGCTCCGTCTTGTTTTAGTTTCCTGTAAAGTGCCAGGAAATTGGTTTCTTTATGTGATTTAATAAGCCCTAAAAATTCTTCAGCATATTTATCAATAAACTGTTTTAGGGTTAAGGTTTCCTTTCCTGTAGCTAGTTCGGTAGCGCCATATTTCCAATAAATTTGCTCAAACTGTTGTTCAATACTTGCATTGGCTAAGCTTTCACGTTTTGATTTGTCTACCAGATTAATGAAGTTGGTAGACATGATCTCTATTTTTCGATATTGTCCGCTTTGAAATCCACTGGCGGGGAGTAAAGACATTCTAAATTTAAGAAATTGAGCTCTATCCATTCCTTCAACCATGACCCCAAACGATTGTACTAAAGCTCTAAAATAAGCATTGATTCTTTTTAACCGTTGTACAAAGAAATCGACAGTTAGTGATTCATGGCTGGTAATTTGTTTAAATTCGTGTAAGGTAAGCTTAAAATACAATTCAGTAATCTGATGATACATAATGAAAATTTCTTCATCAGGAAATTGTGTTTTAGGGTTTTGTAAACTTAATAGCGTATCTAAATGGATGTAATCCCAATAAGTTAAGTAATCGGCATACAATAAGCCATCTAAGTAAGCCGACATATCTTGTCCCATGGAAGCATATTTCTCTTCCAAAAGCTTTATTTTTTCTAATATTTCTGGTTTTATTTCCATTCGTTTTAAAAAGTATTTTTTATCAAGTAATTGCCTAAATAAATGGCTACAATACTCAATATAAAATTGAGTACAATATTACCAATTGCTAGGGTAAATTGGTTAGATGTAAGTAGAAGGTTACTTTCATAAGCAAATGTAGAGAAAGTACTAAATCCTCCACAAAAGCCCGTAATTAATAATAATTTCAATGCTGGTTCTGTTGTTTTATCGAATACAAAACCCAGTACCATGCCTAAAATTAAGCAGCTTAAAAAATTAGCTAGGAGTGTTGCATATGGGAATGTGAATTTTTGAGGATCTATTAACTTTATTAATAGAAACCGTGCTAAACTTCCCAATCCGCCTCCAATAAAAACTAGAAAATAACTGTTCATTTTAATATAGGATTCTAAATTTTATAGTGTTTTCTATTTTTTTTAGTTGTTTAATAACATCTTTATTGTAGTCTTTGTTAATATCAGTAATACAATAACCCAAATCTTTATTAGTTAAAAGATATTGACCAATAATATTAATTTTATGTGTGGCAAAGATGGTGTTTATTTTGGCCATAATACCTGGTACATTTTGATGAATATGTATCAATCTATGCGAAAGCGGTACTTTTGGTAGTTGCAGGTTAGGGAAGTTTAAACTTAAATGAGTTGTTCCGGAATTTATAAAATCTCTGATTCTTTTAGGAATAAACAAGCTGTTGTTCTTTTTACATTTTTCATCATCAAATATTACAATGCCTTTTTCTGTACAGATTTTTTTATTGATTTTTTTGTGGCTGTTGCCTAAATAACCGATAACTTTTAGCTTGTTTGCATTTTTTAAATCATGGTCACTGATTTTTTCAGAATTCCCGAGCAAGAGCATACCCACGTCTGCAACATATTTTTCTTCAAAAGTTGTTTTTTGTCTAATAGAGAATCCATCTTTTTTTAGAATATCTATTGCTTCTTTTGAAACTTCTCCAATAATAAGGCAGAGGATTCTGTTTTTAGGATATGAAATTGCTTGAGGAAGGTTATTTACATATAAAAATTCATCAAAGCTGGGCGTAATATGATCTGCTCTTTTTGTGATACTTTCTCTGGATATATTTTCTGTGAAGGCATAAAATTTCTTGATTAAGCCACTTTCTAATAATTGGAAATCAGAATATCCATCACCAATGCCATAAATATCTCCTGTTAATTTTAAATGGTTCAATAACAAAACTTTTCCGCCTTCCATGCTTAAAGGATTAGAGCGGTCATAATCTATAATATCGCCATTCTCATTTGTAACGAAGGTATTTGCGTAGATATTAGATAAGGGAATATGATATTTTTGCACCACAGGAATAATAAATTCTTTGAAGCCACCCGAAACGATTAAAATATCTTGTGCGTGGGCCTTAAAAAAAGCTTCATTTCTATGGAAAGAAGTGGAAACTTTTTTCTTTAGCCGTGTTATCAGTTTTTTTAAGTCGGCGGCATTGGCCGATAATAGTTTTACTCTGCCTGCTAGGCTTTCTGAGAAAGATAATTTACCTTCCATTGCAAGGTTGGTAAGATTTTCTATTTCAGTGAAAATTTTCTCTTTGTCAGGATGTTTGTTTAATGAAATACGCGCCAATTCATCTAACGCTTCTACTTGTGTAAAAGTGCTGTCAAAATCAATGATGTATGTCTGTTTTGTAGGTTTAATTAGATCACTCATTTGCGTATTTGGCGGCTATTATTTCAATATATTTGTCGATTTTCTGAAATTTAATTCCAGTTTTTAGAGTTACTTTTTCGTTGGTATACTTGCTTGTATTTAAACTGCTTCTTGCCGTATGCTTGGTAAAAGATGTAGGCTTTTTGGTAAAAAGTGATAGAATTTTAGCTGCCCGCCATCCAATTTCTAGCATCAATTTATTGGCTATTAATTTGGGAGGTTTTACGTTGAAACTCTGTGCAATTTTTTCAAAAAGATACTTATAACTTAAGTTTTCGGCAGAAATAATATAACGTTCGTTAAAAGCCGACTGTTGAACCAATTCAATCATACATTTGGCAACGTCTTCAACGGCTACAAATCCGGCGCCCCCTTGGGTATAAAACCATAAACCCGATTTTACGATTTTGAAAAGAGAGCTGCTTCCCCCATAGTTAGGAATATAGCCCAGAATTATAGAAGGATTTACAATTATGGCTTGCAATCCACTGTTTATTCCTTCCCAAACAGCTACTTCTGCCAGATATTTACTTTGCCCGTATGGGTGTGTAATCGGGATAGAATTTGGGAAATCTAACTCTGTTGTTGTTCCATCGGCCATGCCCTCTAAAGTAGCTACAGAACTCACATGTACAAGTGGTATGTTTTTTTGAAGACATACTTTTACTAAATTTTTTGTGCCTTCTACATTAAAGCGCATCATTTCATGATCTGTATCCGGATTAAAAGAAACCGTAGCTGCACAATGATATATTATTGTTATTTTTTCCGTAAGTTTTAAAACGTCGGCTTCTGATAATAATGAACCCTCTATCCACTCAATTTCGGTTAAACGTATTAAAGATGGAGGAATAGTTGACGAAGACCTTTTCAGCGATTTTAGGGCATTTCCTTTATCTACTAATTGTTTACACAATTCGCTTCCTAAAAAACCCGTGGCCCCAGTTACAAGTATCATTTTATTTTTTTAAGGATACGCATGAAAATATCATATCAAAAATAGATATTTGAGGTTAAAATTGCTAATCCATTATGTCATTATCAGACTTTTTCTCGCCTTTAAATCCGAATGATTTTACCCCTCAAAATGAATTTTTGACTAGTCAATTAGGACTTAAAGCATCTTTTTATACGGATACCTTTCCAGACTTAGAAGATGAACAGTTTGATCTGGCAATTATTGGTGTGGTAGATGATAGAGGGACGCCAAATAATGTGGGTTGCAGATTAGCTGCCGATCATTTTAGACAACAGTTTTATCAGTTACAAGAAGGTGCATTTGAATCTAAAATAATCGATTTAGGAAATATTATTCAAGGAGAAACTTTAAGAGATACTTATATCGCTGTTAAAACGGTGGTAGAAACATTAATTAAGTTAAAAATTGTTCCGATTATTATAGGTGGTGGTCAGGATTTAACGTACGCACAATACTTGGCATATGAAGGATTGGAGCAAAAAGTAGATTTGGTTGTTGTAGATTCCAAGTTCGATTTAGACGAAGATGCAGAGCTGAGCGAAGCTACTACTTCGGCATCTTATTTGAATAAAATATTCTTACATCAGCCTAATTATTTGTTCAATTTCAGCAATATTGGTTATCAAACTTATTTTGTGAGTCAAGATAGTTTAAGGGTAATGAATAAACTATATTTTGATGTACACCGGTTAGGTGAGTTCACAGACGATGTGTCTTTAGCAGAGCCGATTATCAGAAATGCAGATATGGTGAGTTTTGATTTGGGAGCTATTAGATCGTCTGATGCTGCAGCCAATGCTCATGCAACACCTAATGGATTTTATGGTGAAGATGCTTGTAGAATTGCGAGATACGCTGGTATGAATGATAAATTAACTTCATTTGGATTGTATGAATTTAATCCTGCTTACGATACCAATGGACAAACAGCTATGCTGGTTGCACAAATTGTCTGGTATTTTATGGATGGCTTTTACAATAGAAAGCAGGATTTTCCGCTTACTCCCAAGTCGCAATATGTTATTTACAGGACTACTTTAAAAGATGCTGGCGGGGAGTTAATTTTTGTAAAGAGTAAGCGTTCAGACCGCTGGTGGATGCAGGTTCCATATCCTTCGGGGATTACTAAAAATGAGCGTTTTCATTTGGTGCCGTGTAGGTATGAAGATTATAACATGGCTGTAAATGGAGAAATGACAGATTTATGGTGGCGAACCTATCAAAAATTATCCTAACGTATCGGGAGATATGAGAAGACTACTTCTATATTGGCTTTTTATAATGCCCTTTTCTTTAATGGCTCAAACTTCTTTTACTGTGAAAGGAAAAGTTGGGGAATTAACTGAAGGAGCTAAATTATTTATCAATTATGCGTCGGGCGATTCAAGGTTTTTAGATTCTACCGAAGTGAATAACGGAGAATTTAGATTTAAGGGTAAAGCAATCCTCCCTACTACAGCACAATTAAGATTAAGGCATAATAATTTGCCTTTAGATCCTAATCCTCAAAATAGAAAACCCATAGATTTTTTAACCATTTATATTGATAAAGAGGAAATTATTTTGGTGTCTGGCGATTCATTAAAAAAGGCGGAGATAATAAAATCCAAGATAAATTTAGACAACCGTCGGTTTTTGTTTCTTCAACAACCCATTCAGGATAAAATATCGGCATTGCAGGTTGCTTATAATGGTTATAGTTTAGCCCAAAGGAGTGATGCTGCGTTTCTTAAGAAGTTTATAGATAGCAATACGGTCATCAATGCAGAGCGTATTCCGATTAGTTTGAGTTTTGCTAAGGAAAATTTGGATTCTTATGTCGGTATGGTGGCGCTTCAGCAAGCTATAACACTTGGGTTGGATGCATTAGATACTGAGTCTATTTTTTTAAGTTTTAATAAGAAATTGCAGAAAACAGATTTGGGGAAAAGAATAAGTAAGCAGTTAGAAACTGCAAGAAAGACTGCTATAGGAATACTGACTGATTTTGAGCAGGAAGATCAGTATGGAAAACTGGTTAAGCTTTCTGACTTTAGAGGTAAATATGTTTTGGTAGATTTTTGGGCGTCTTGGTGTGGGCCGTGCAGAGAGGAAAACCCTAATATTGTTGCGAATTTTGAGAAATATAAAAACGAGAACTTTACAGTAATCGGTGTTTCTTTAGATAGAGAAGATGGTAAAGAGGCCTGGTTAGAAGCAATAAAAAATGATGAATTGAATTGGACGCAATTAAGCGACTTAAAGTTTTGGGACAATGCAGTAGCCAAAAGTTATGGCATTGCGGCCTTACCTTTTAACTTTTTAGTAGATCCAGAAGGAAGAATTATTGCCAAAAATTTATCAGGTCAAAATTTATCCAAAAAGCTGGTAGAGGTATTTGGAGCGGATTAATAGGTATTTAGTAGTCTCTAGTTTTTTAGCTTTCTGCTAATTTAAAATATCAAAACCAATATCTTCTCTAAAGAATTTTCCATCAAAATAAACTCTGGAGGCATCTGCTGTAGCCGATTGAATAGCATTGAATTGTGAATCTTGAACGCTTGTAATGGCTAGTACGCGTCCGCCGGCACTTCTAATGATTTCGCCATCTTTGATGGTTCCAGCTTGAAAAATATGAGAATCTCTAACATTGTTTAACCCTGAAATGGCTTTCCCTTTTTCATATTCTCCAGGATAGCCTCCTGCAACAATCATCACAGTAGCTGCGTTTTTCTTGCTTATTTTAAGAGGGAACTGATGAAGTGTTTTGTTAGATGCAGCGATAAATAATTCTACTAAATCACTTTCGATTCTAGGCATTACACTTTCGGTTTCTGGATCGCCCATTCTACAGTTATACTCTATTACAAAAGGCTCTTCATTTACTTTAATTAATCCAAAAAAGATAAATCCTGTATAGTCGATCTGATCTTTTTTTAGTCCTTCAATGGTTGGTTTAATGATTTTAGTTTCTATTTTTTCCATGAAAGCTGGGGTGGCAAAAGGGACGGGTGATATAGAGCCCATTCCACCTGTATTCAGACCTGTGTCACCCACACCAATTTTTTTATAGTCTTTAGCTTCGGGCAATAGAACATAATTCTCTCCATCAGTAAGAACAAATACAGAAAGCTCAATGCCCGATAAAAATTCTTCAATAACAACTGTAGAGCCGGCAGTTCCAAATTTTCCACTTAACATTTGAGATAATTCACTTGAAGCTTCTTCTAAGTTTGCAGCTATAATTACGCCTTTTCCCGCAGCAAGGCCATCGGCTTTTAAAACGATGGGCATTGAGCATGTTTTTAGAAAATTTAATCCTTCTTGTAAAGTATCGGAGTTAAAAGACTGATAAGCGGCGGTTGGAATTCCATGCTTTAGCATGAATTTTTTGCTAAAATCTTTGCTTCCTTCTAAGGTTGCGCCTTCTTTTTTAGGGCCGATTACCGGAATATTTTTAAGTGCTGAATCATTAATAAAAAAGTCATGAATGCCATTTACTAATGGTTCTTCTGGTCCAACAATAACCATTTGTATGTTTTTTGTTAATACCAATGACTTTACGTCGTCAAAATTATTGGGATTGATATTAACATTCACGCCAAATGCATCTGTGCCACCATTACCCGGTGCAATAAATAATTGAGCGCAAAGTGGAGATTGTGATAATTTCCAAGCGATAGCGCTTTCGCGTCCGCCAGAACCTAAAAGAAGCATATTCATAGGTCAAAGATAATAAAAACCGCCAACTCCTTTTTTTATGTGACGAATTTTTATTGCGATTTTACTACAATCGGAATAATTTTTTGGGATAACTGCTCAACCCACTCTTTATACATTTCAGTAGATGGATGTAAACCATCTGATGCGTTTAAATTTAAATTGTATAATGCTTTTCTGGAAATTGGAGTTATGTTGGTGTAGCTTACATTTTGAGATAAGCATTCTGTTTCCACGATATTATTAAATTGGTCTATTTCAGAAGCTATTTTTTGTAAATCTCTGCCAGACTCTTTCCCGAACGGTGTAACAGACCAATCGGGAATAGAAAGTACAAAAACATGATTTTTATCGCCGTTTGCAAAAGCAATTGCTTGAGTTAATAAAAGGATAAATTCTTCTTTAAAATTATCCAGATCTCTACCTCTGTATTGATTGTTAACGCCTATTAATAGAGTTACGATATCGTATGGAGGTTGTAAATCAGCAGCTGCAATAGCGTCATTTAGTTCGTCGGTGGTCCAGCCTGTTTTTGCAATAACAGTGGGATTATTAATAAATATGTTTACTTGATTTAAATGCTTAGTTAACTGAAATGGGAAGGAATCGTTCTCAGAAACGGCTTCGCCGATGGTGTATGAGTCGCCTAAAGCGAGATATTTTAACATAATATTAACTGATTAATTTCATCTCAAAGAGATTCGCTAAGTTTTGTTTTACTTTTTCTGAGACCTCATTCATGTCTGGTTTGTATCCTAATTCCTTTTCAAGAGAGGTAACGGCTTTGTCGTCAATTCCACAAGGAACGATGTTTTTAAAATAATTCAGGTCGCTTAAAACATTTAAAGCAAACCCATGCATGGTAACCCATCGACTGCAGCGCACACCCATTGCACATATTTTACGAGCATTTGGTGTGTCTGCATCTATCCAAACACCTGTAAATCCGGGATATCGTCCGCTTTCTACAGAATATTCTTTTAATGTTAAAATAATAGCTTCCTCTAAAGTACGAAGGTAAAGATGGATGTCTGTAAAAAAATTATCTAGATCTAGAATAGGATAGCCAACTAGTTGGCCGGGACCATGATAAGTAATGTCGCCACCTCTGTTTATTTTGTAGAAAGACGCATGATTTTCTTCCAATCCTGCTTCGTCTAATAATAAATTTTCTTGCAGACCGCTTTTCCCTAAAGTATACACATGAGGATGTTCACAGAATATTAAATAATTAGGGGTTTCTACTGGCGTAAGTGCATCTCTGTTGTTGCTTTTAATAGCAACAGTATCGTTAAATATTTGTTCTTGTTTATTCCATGCTTCTTGATAATCGATCAGTCCCCAGTTTATAAATTTAACGTTTTTGTTTTTCATGTTAATTTTGTGTTACAAATGCAACCATGTAGCCATCTTTTGTTTTGAAATAAGTTAGATCAAGCTCTTTATTTTCTGAAGGTATTTCTGCTATGACCTTTAGAGAGCCTTCGTCTTTGAGTTTAAATGGTTTGATATGAATATGTCTTTTAAATTCGAGACCTTTTTTCCCATGCCATTTGTAAACTGCTTCTTTAGCGCACCAGGCAACGTATAGCCCGTTTGTATTGTCGCCTATTTGAGGCTGTGCCAACTCTAAATCTGATAAAAATTTATGTTTAATACTTTTAATTTTATGCTTTATTAGCTCAATGTCAATTCCAACTTTATATTCACTACTTATTATAACAGCTGCATAATCAAAGGAATGGCTAAATGAGATCTGGAAGTTAGAGTTTAGGAGATAGGGTTTACCGTGTTCGTCTATTCCGCAGTCAATATATTCCTCCGTTTCCATCATAGTTCGGAGTAAAAGTCTGGTTGCCAGCCAATGAATAAGTCTTTTACCAGCGCGTAAACTTTCAATAAAGTCTAATTCATGTTGTTTTAGTTGTAGTCCGGCGAGTAGTTCTTCTTCCTGCTCTTCAATTTTCCATAAACCAATTTTGGTAAATTGGTTTACTTCCTTTTTTAAAACTAATGGCATAATGATTAATCGAAATTCGTTTACAAAATTATCCTAAATAAATCGTATTTTAGATTATAATTCAATTTTTTAGAAGACAAAACATTTTAATTAATGGGGTTAGTCTCTAATTAAAATATAATGTAAAAACATAGAATGAATACACTAAAAGTAACAATAAAAGATAGATTGGCTATTATTACGCTAGATAGAGGTAGATCTAATTCTTTAAACAGGGAAATGATTACAGAATTAATGGAGTTGTTTTCTCAAATAGAAGCCGATCCAACTATAGGAGGTGTAATGATTACCGGGAAGGATAAATTCTTTTCTGCTGGCTTAGATTTAATAGAGTTATATAATTATTCTGAAGAAGAAGCTAAATCTTTTTGGCATTTGTTTTTAGCGTTTAATGCCAAAATTACGGCATTTAAAAAACCACTGGTTGCAGCTATAAATGGGCATAGCCCCGCGGGAGGCTGCGTAATCTGTTTAGCGTGTGATGCGCGAATTATGGCTGACGGTAAATATATAATTGGTTTAAATGAGGTGCCAGTGGGCATTATTGTTCCAAATGTGATATATAAGTCTTATAGTTATTGGTTGGGAGAAGCGGTGGCAACTAGAAGTTTACTGGAAGGTAAATTGTTTAGTCCGGAAGAGGCGAAACAAGTTGGGTTGGTGGATGAGTTGGTGGAACAAGAGCGTATTTTAACAGTGTCAGAAAAGGTTGTGAGAAAGTATATGGCGTTTGAGCCAAATACATGGCAACAGAGCAAGCTAAATATTCGTAAAGATTTAATAGAGCATGCTCATAAAGATCAATCAAAAGATTTAGAGAATATGCTAAAGCAATGGTGGGCACCGTCAACACGCTTAATTTTAAAAACAATTATTGACGGACTTCAAAAAAAATCATAATCAATATGAATCAATTAATGTTGGGTGCAGAAGGACTAAAAGGTAAAACAATTGTTATAACTGGTGGGGGTACTGGGTTGGGCAAAGCCATGGGAATGGGTTTTTTGCAGGCTGGAGCTAATTTAGTGATAACGAGTCGTAAATTAGCAGTGTTACAAAAAACCGCGACAGAGATGGAGCAGGCCACGGGCGGAAAGGTGCTGGCTGTTGAGTGCGATGTACGAGATAACGCGCAGGTTGAAAATGTATTAAAAGAAACTTTAGCAGCTTTTGGGAAAGTAGATGTTTTATTGAATAATGCTGCGGGTAATTTTATTTTGCCTACTGAACGACTTTCTTCTAACGCTTTTTCTACTATTATAGATATTGTATTGAAAGGGACGGTTAATTGTACTTTGGCGTTTGGTAAGCACTGGATTAAAGAAAAACAACCAGCTGTTGTATTAAATATTATCACAACTTATGCATTTACGGGTTCCGGTTATGTGGTGCCGTCTGCTTGTGCAAAAGGTGGGGTGTTGGCATTAACAAGATCGTTGGCTGTTGAATGGGGTAAATATGGGATTCGTACGAATGCGATTGCTCCAGGACCATTTCCGACAAAAGGAGCTTGGGAGAGGTTGTTGCCTGGTGATTTAGCAGAAAAGTTTGATTTTAAAAAGAGGGTGCCGCTTAAAAGAGTGGGTGAGCATCAAGAGCTGGTAAATCTAGCTTCGTTTTTAGTGAGCGATTATTCTGGGTATATAAATGGTGAAATTATTAGTATTGATGGCGGAGAATGGTTACAGGGGGCAGGTCAATTTAATGGGCTAGAAGCAATCCCATCCGAAATGTGGGATGCTTTAGAGCAGATGACAAGGAGTGCAAAAGGTAGTTAGGTTACCACCTTATTAAAGCACTTCCCCAAGTAAAGCCAGATCCAAAAGCAGCCAGACAAACAAGGTCACCTTCTTTTATTCTTCCAGCTTCCCACGCTTCGCATAACGCTATAGGCACAGAAGCTGCTGTTGTGTTGCCATATTTTTGAATGTTGTTAAATACTTTTTCATCCGGCAGTTTTAACAATTGTTGAACGTATTGACTTATTCTTAAGTTTGCCTGATGTGGCACTAGAAGGTCTATGTCATTGTCTTTTAGGTTGTTGGCGGCTAATGCTTCTCTAATAACTTCTGGAAATTTTACGACTGCTTTTTTGAATACAGAAGGGCCGTCCATATATGGTAGGGCAGCGTTACTTTCAAGAATCTCGTTCGACATAAACAAGCCGCCTAATTCTTGATCTGGGAATGGGGGTAAGTTGTTGTTCCATTTGTTGGCGTGTGAACCCGGATAATACATAGCCAGTATTTCTGCGTCAGCGCCATCGCTATGCAAATGTGTGCTTAAAATACCACTGTTTTTATTTTTCGATGGCTGTAAGACAACTGCTCCTGCTCCGTCTCCAAAAATTACGGAAACATTTCTGCTTCTGGTATTAAAATCCATTGCAAACGAGTGTTTTTCACTGCCAACTACAAGGATGTTTTTATACATCCCCGTTTTTATAAATTGATCTGCTACTGACAGGGCATAAACAAATCCAGAACATTGATTGCGGATGTCTAAAGCGCCAATTTCTCCCATACCCATTTCTCGTTGAAGCAAAACTCCGCAGCCAGGGAAATAATAATCGGGACTTAGTGTAGCAAAAATGATAAAGTCAACATCTTTTACGGTTATACCGGCTCTCTCAATGGCAATTTTCGAAGCTTCAATAGCCATTGTGGTAGTGGTTTCTTTATATCTGTCTGCAAAACGTCTTTCCTCAATTCCTGTTCTTTCTTTAATCCATTCGTTATTGGTGTCCATGAATTTGGATAGATCCGTATTGGTATATACGTTTTTAGGTACGTAATAACCTATGCCTGCAATCTTTGATTTTTCCATTTTAATGATAAAAGGTAACAAATGTAATATAATTTTGAAACCATTAAACACTTAATAACTTGAATTTTCTAACATAATTTATGCCTTTTATTTTGTAAATTTGAATTTTGCAACTGACAAACTGGCTTATGTAATAAATGGCTTAATAGTTGCAATTCAATGTTTTTTAAAATAACTATAACAATTAAAATATAAGATGTTAGGATTTTTAGCCAAAGTATTTGGAAGCAAATCAGAAAGAGATATTAAGTCAATAAGACCGTTAGTTGATAAAATAAATCAAGAATTTGAAAAGTTAACCAATGTATCAAACGATCAACTACGTGATAGAACTACCGAATTTAAGCAGAAAATAACTGAATTTTTGGCGGAGATTGATGCGCAAATAGCTGCGTTAAAATTGGATGCTGAAGATAAAGATAAGTCATTAGAAGAGAAGACAGCGATATTTGAGCAGGTCGATGTTTTAATTAAGGACAGAGATAAAGAGTTGGAAGTAATTTTACTTCAAATTTTGCCTGAAGCGTTTGCTGTGGTAAAAGAAACAGCTAGAAGATTTACTGAAAATGATCAGTTAGAAGTGACAGCAACACAACATGACAGAGATTATGCTGCTCGTAAGAAAAATGTTGTTGTTGAAGGCGATAAAGCTTTCTGGGCAAATTCATGGGAAGCTGCGGGCACAACCGTTAAGTGGAATATGGTTCACTACGATGTGCAATTAATAGGTGGTATTGTATTGCATAGTGGAAAGATATCAGAGATGGCTACTGGAGAGGGTAAAACTTTGGTAAGTACGCTTCCTGCATACTTAAATGCATTAGCAGGTCAAGGGGTGCATGTGGTTACAGTGAATGATTATTTGGCTCGACGAGATTCTGAATGGAATGGGCCAATATTTGAATTTCACGGAATTAAGGTAGATTGTATAGATAAACATGAACCTAACTCTGAAGCACGTAGATTAGCCTATTTAGCCGATATAACTTATGGTACCAATAATGAGTTTGGCTTTGATTATCTACGTGACAATATGTCTCAAACTCCAGGGCAGTTGGTTCAACGTAAATTACACTTTGCAATGGTAGATGAGGTCGATTCAGTATTAATTGATGATGCACGTACACCTTTAATTATTTCTGGACCGGTTCCTTTTGGAGATCAGCATGAATTTCATGAGTTGAAGCCAAGAATTGAACGGTTGGTGAATGCTCAAAAAACTTATTTGACTCAAACGTTAAATGAAGCTAAAAAATTAATTAATGCTGGGAATACGGGTGTTGAAGAAGGTGAAGGCGGGTTAGCATTGTTAAGAGCACACAGAGGATTGCCTAAAAACAAGGCTTTAATTAAGTTTTTAAGTGAAGGCGGTAATCGTCAAACTTTAGTGAAGACAGAGCACCACTACATGGCAGAGCAATCTAAAAATATGCCGAAGGTAGATGCCCAATTGTTCTTCTACATTGATGAAAAAAACAATCAGGTTGAGCTTACTGAAAAGGGGATTGAGCTAATTACCATGTCAGGAGAGGATCCTTCATTCTTTGTTTTACCTGATGTTGGAACTGAAATTGCTGAGCTAGAAAAATCATCTTTAAGTATAGAAGATAAGGTAGTTAAGAAAGATGAGTTGTTAAGAGATTACTCTATTAAAGCAGAACGTATTCACTCTGTAAATCAATTATTAAAAGCTTATACTTTGTTCGAAATAGACGTAGAGTACATTATCGACGAAGGTAAAATTAAGATTGTTGATGAACAAACAGGTAGGGTAATGGAAGGGCGTAGATATTCTGATGGACTACACCAGGCTATTGAAGCAAAAGAAAATGTAAAGGTTGAGGATGCTTCTCAAACATACGCTACGATTACACTACAAAATTATTTCAGAATGTACCACAAACTTTGTGGTATGACTGGTACAGCTACAACTGAAGCAGGTGAGTTCTGGCAGATTTATAAACTAGATGTTGTTGAGATTCCTACGAATAGAACTATATCTAGAATTGATCATCAGGATTATGTTTACAGAACTGTTAGAGAGAAATTTAATGCAGTAGCAGACGAAATTGTTAAATTAACGGAAGCTGGCCGACCAGTTTTAGTGGGTACAACTTCAGTTGAGATATCAGAGTTGTTAAGCCGAATGTTAAAGCTTAGAGGTATTAGACACAACGTGTTGAATGCAAAACTACACCAGCGTGAAGCAGATATTGTTGCAGAAGCAGGATTGGCGGGAACAGTAACTATAGCAACCAATATGGCGGGTCGTGGTACCGATATTAAATTAGGGCCAGGTGTAAAAGAAGCAGGAGGTTTGGCAATTATTGGTACTGAAAGACATGAATCTAGACGTGTTGACAGACAGTTAAGAGGTCGTGCAGGTAGACAGGGAGACCCGGGTTCATCTCAGTTCTTTGTCTCATTAGAGGATAATTTGATGCGTTTATTTGGTTCAGAGAGAATTTCAAATATTATGGTTCGAATGGGCATTGAAGATGGAGAAGTAATTCAGCATTCAATGATTACTAAATCGATAGAACGCGCTCAAAAGAAAGTAGAAGAAAATAACTACGGAATTCGTAAAAGATTATTAGAGTACGATGATGTAATGAATTCACAGAGAACAGTAATTTATTCAAAAAGAAAAAACGCACTTTTTGGAGATCGCTTAGATGTGGATATGAACAACATGGCATTTGATGTTGCAGAAGATATAGTTGCTGAATACAAAGAACAGCTTAACTATGAAGGCTTCAGATTAGAAGTAATCAAGAATTTTTCATTCGACACTGCTATTACTGAATCAGAGTTTTCGAGTTCTAACATATCAAACCTCACTGCCAGATTGTTTGGAGAGGCTTCAGATTTTTATGAAAGAAAATCGGAGGGTGTTATAAATCAGGCAATGCCTGTATTAAAACAGGTTAATGCTGAAAGAGGTAATCTAATTGAGAATATTGTGATTCCTTTTACAGATGGAATTAGAAACATTCAAGTTCCGGTTGAATTAAGGAAAGCTATTGAAAACAATGGACGTGAAGTTACGCGCTCTTTTGAGAAGACTATTGTTTTAGCTCTAATTGATGACAGTTGGAAAGAGCATTTAAGAGAAATGGATGATTTAAAACAATCTGTTCAAAATGCTGTTTACGAACAAAAGGATCCTTTGGTTATTTATAAAATGGAAGCATTCTCTTTATTTAAAAGCATGTTAAATGCAGTAAATAAAGAAGTAGTGAGCTTCTTATATAAAGGAGGAATTCCAGTACATCCTGAAGCCAATGAAGTTAGAGAAGCCAGCGCTCCATCTAGACAACCAAAATTACAAACGTCTAAAGCTGATTTTGATGGAGGAGACTCTGGAATGGCGATGGAAGATACTAGAGAAGCAGTACCTCAAATGCCTATCCGTAAAGAAGTAACCGTAGGTAGAAATGAACCATGTCCTTGTGGCAGTGGCAAGAAATTTAAAAATTGCCACGGACAAGGAGCTTAATAAGTATAAAAAATTAATGGGAAGGAATTATATCTGTATCATTATACTCCTTTTCTGTGTAATACAAACCTCCGCACAGACAAAAGGAGAGGTTACTGTAATTAAAGATCCAGCAATAGACTCTTTAATTTCTAAACGTATTGCACTTTCAAAAAAAACAAATACTGTTGTGGTTCCAGCTACTAAAACTGGAACCACTGTAGTTTCTCAATTTGGGTATAGAGTACAAATTTATTACGGAGCTGATAGAAGAGAAATATTTAATCAGCAAACTAAATTTAAGACACTTTACCCTAAATTAAATGCTTATATTTCCTTTAAGTCGCCCAATTATTATCTTAGAGTAGGCGACTTTAGAACAAGATTGGAAGCTCAGGCTTTTATGAATGAATTAAAAGCGGTTTTCCCAACATTATTTATATTTAGGGAAAAAATTAATGCGCCCTCATTGGATTAATGTCCATATTTTGAAAAACATGAAAGAGCAAATTAAACAGCTTGCTGATCAAATATTTTCTGAAATAGTTGATATTCGCAGGCATATACATGCAAATCCTGAACTTTCTTTTCACGAATATCAAACTTCTGCTTTTGTAAAGGAAAAGCTAACTCAATGGGGTATTCCTTTTGTGGAGATGGCTAATACCGGAGTTGTAGGCCTTATAACAGGAACTCTTGAGTCGGATAAAACCGTGGCCTTAAGAGCAGATATGGATGCGTTACCCATTCAAGAACTAAACGATAAACCATATGCCTCTAAAAATCCAGGAATAATGCACGCTTGTGGTCATGATGTTCATACTTCATCTTTATTAGGTACTGCTTACATTTTGCAAACATTGAAGTCTACATTTGGAGGACAAGTGAAATTGGTATTTCAGCCCGCAGAGGAAGTGCTTCCTGGTGGAGCTAGCATAATGATTAAAGAGGGCGTGTTAGAGAATCCTAAACCGGACGCTATGTTAGGACAACATGTATTGCCTATTTTAGAAAGTGGAAAGGTTGGATTTAGAGCTGGAATTTATATGGCCTCAACAGACGAGCTGTATGTGACAGTTAAAGGTAAAGGAGGACATGGGGCTCAACCACATCAAAATATTGATCCAGTTCTGATTACTTCTCATATTGTTGTAGCATTACAACAAATTGTAAGTAGAAATGCAGACCCCAGACTGCCTTCTGTTTTATCTTTTGGAAAGGTTATCGCCAATGGCGCTACTAACATTATACCTAATGAAGTGAAGCTGGAAGGTACTTTCAGAACCTTAAATGAAGAGTGGAGAAAGCAAGCACACTTATTAATGAAAAAAATGGCAGAAGGTATTGCCGAAAGTATGGGGGGCCGCTGTGAGTTTACAATAATGAATGGTTATCCGTTTTTAATTAATGAAGAGAAGCTTACAATTGCAGCAAAAGAAAATGCTATAGAATATTTAGGAGCAGAAAACGTTGTAGATTTAGACATATGGATGGCTGCAGAAGATTTTGCTTATTATAGCCAGAAAACCGATGCTTGTTTTTATAGATTGGGGACTGGTAATGCATTAAAAGATACATATCATTCTGTTCATACTCCAAAATTTGATATTGATGAGTCTGCATTACGTGTTTCTACAGGATTAATGGCCTATTTAACAATTAAGCAGTTAAATAATTAGTTGCCAGACTACTTAGGAATACTATTTGCAACAAAAAAAACATGAAGAAATTAATAGCCTTTTTTACTCTGTTAAATTTAATTTCTGTAGCTGCTGCAGATGCTCAGGAAGTTATACGATTTAATCCTGATACTATAAGAACGGTATACATAGACTCTGCTGTTAATATTGTTAGGCATAGGCTAACGGCCGAAGATTTTATACGTGAGGTAGTAAATGATACAAGCTTTTATAGGGCTTTTAGAATGATGAAGAAGTATGAGTTTATTGCGGAGAACTCTCTATATACTTACGATAAAAAAAATAATATTGCAGGAAGTATGTATCGAAAGATTAAACATTCTAACGATAAAACCGGACATAAAATACAATACTTAGCTGAGAATGATAAAGGAGAGCTAAAAAAGAAAAATGGCAAGTATAAACTTACCACTGTAGAAATGTTCGATTATATCTTTATGAATGCTTATAACTCTGATTTTGTTCCAAATGCAAAGGTGGAAGGTGTAAAAGGAATAGGTTCTAATGAAGGTATAAAAGATAAGCTGAAAACTTTAATTTTTAATCCTGGCAGACCTATAAAAGGCGTCCCTTTTATTTCTAACAAGACTCAGATTTTTACCGCCAATATGAGGCAATATTATGATTATTCCTATTTTAGGGGTACTTACTTAGACAGTATTCCTGTATATTGGTTTAAAGTAAAAGTAAAGCCCGATCTGTCTAAAGGCACTAAAGATGGGTTAATGATTAAAGAGCTTACAACTATTTTTGATGCCCGAAATTTTGAAATTCTTGGCAGAGCAGTAGATATGAAGTTGAAAAACATCGCTTTTGAATTTGACGTTAAAATGAATATTGAAATGAGCTATTTTGGGGATGAGAAGTTGCCGACTAAAATTAGTTATCAAGGCAATTGGGACATTCCTTTTAAGAAAGAAGAAAGGGCCAGTTTTTTAGTTTTGCATAAAGATTATAAACTAGAATAAAAATATATTCAAGCTTTATATTAACTACTTTAAAGTGTGCTTTTAATGCGATTTTTTTTGCGTAAATTGCTTTCTTGAAACGGAAATTAAAGCTATTTCATTTATGCCGATTTTAGTTTAATTTTTCAGATTTTCATTTTAAACCTATCGATAAGTAAATATTCTAATGTTTAAAAGACTGTGTTTAATTTATATCCTGCCGCTTATTGTCTTAATTTTGACAGTTTCTTTTTCATCATCTCAAAAAAAACGTATAATATTTTTCGGTGATTCTATCACTGAATTAGGGGTTAAAAGTTCAGGATATGTAACCTTGTTAAAATCACGTTTAGATTCGAATACTTTTGAATTGGTAGGTAAAGGTGTGAGCGGTAATAAGGTATACGATTTGTTTTTGCGTTTAAAGCAGGATGTTTTAGTCCTTAAACCTGCTACTGTGGTAATTTATATAGGTGTTAACGATGTTTGGCACAAAGATCTGCTGAAAACTGGTACAGACTACGATAAATTCATGAAATTTTATCAGGCACTGATAAATGATATTAAGAGCTCGGGTGCAGAAGTAATTGTTTGTACTCCAGCAGTAATTGGTGAAAAGAAGCAATCAGAAAACAAAATGGATGCCGAGTTGGATAAATATTCTGAAGGAATAAGACAATTGTCCGTTTTAAACAATGTTAAGTTATGCGACCTTAGAGAAATATTTACTCGTTATATTCGAGATAATAATGCTGAGAATACAGATAAGAATATACTTACGTATGATGGCGTACATTTAAATGATTTAGGCAATAAAATAGTAGCAGAGCATTTATACAATCTGTTAAAATAGAAGTTTAAGATAACCAAGGGAGATGATTACGCGAGAAACGATTGATAAAATAATGGAGACTGCTCGAATAGAAGAGGTAGTTGGAGATTTTGTGAATCTAAAAAAGCGTGGATCTAGTTTCATAGGCAACTGCCCATTTCACAACGAGAAAACCCCATCTTTTAATGTTTCAGCCTCTAAAGGTATTTTTAAGTGTTTTGGATGTGGAAAAGGAGGAGATTCTGTCCGGTTTATTATGGAGCACGAAAAGTACTCTTACCCCGAAGCACTTAAATTTCTGGCTAATAAATATAACATAGAAATAGAGGAGATTCTTGACTCCAAACAAGATACAGAAGCACAGCAAGCTAAAGAGAATTTATATATTATTTCTCAATTTGCGGCCGACTACTTTAAAACAGAATTGTTTGAAGGCGAAGAGGGTAGAGCAATTGGGTTGAGCTATTTTAAAGAAAGAGGTTTTCGAGAAGATGTAATTAAGAAATTTGAATTGGGTTTCTCTCCAGATGTCTGGGATGCCTTATTATCAAATGCGACTCAAAAAGGATATAAACAACAGTTTTTAGAAGAGACGGGTCTTGTAATTCGTAATGATAACGGGAAACTCTACGATCGTTTTAGAGGAAGGGTTATGTTTCCTATTCACAATATTACAGGTAGAGTAATAGGGTTTGGCGGAAGAACTTTAAAGACTGATAAGAACGTACCTAAATATGTAAACTCTCCAGAAAGTGCTATTTATCATAAATCAAATGTATTGTATGGGCTATTCCATGCTAAAAAAGCCATTCGTGATGTCGATAATTGCTATTTAGTAGAAGGTTATGCAGATGTTTTATCTGTTCATCAAGCAGGTGTAGAGAATGTTGTTGCCTCGTCAGGAACTTCTTTGACAATAGAGCAAGTGCGTTTAATTGGGCGTTTTACTAAAAATGTAACCATCCTATTTGATGGAGATACAGCCGGGGTGAAAGCTTCCTTAAGAGGATTAGACCTAATTCTGGAAGAAGGCTTAAATGTTAAAATTGTCTCGTTTCCTGATGGGCACGATCCTGATTCTTATATGCATCATGTAGGAGCCGGAGCTTTTAAAGAATATATAGAGAATAGTCGAAAAGATTTTATTTTATACAAAGCCAATATCTTATTAGCTGAGGCTGGAAACGATCCTGTTCGAAGAGCGGATATTGTAAGAGATATTGTTGAAAGTATTGCTAAAATACCTGATCAAATAAAAGCTTCTATTTTTATTAGAGAATGTAGCAGTTTATTAAAAGTTGAAGAACGCATTTTGATTAATGAGTTAAATAAAATACGGGCTTCAAAAATTAAAAAACCAAATTCAATTGCTGGTCAGACGAATAATGATCAGTTTTTAAATCATCCGCCTGCAGAAATTGAACAAGCTCAAGAGGCAAAAGAGACCAATGAGCTTCAAGAAAGGGAAATTGTAAGGCTGTTACTTACATTTGGACACGAATTTGTTAGTTGGGATGAAGATTCTGAGAATATGTATATAGGCTCTTTTATCATTCAGAATTTGTCAGATGTAGAATTCGAAGATCCTGTCTGTAAAAAAATAATAGAAATTTATCATCAAGAAATAGAACTGGGGCATTTGCCAACAGCTAATAAGTTTATTAAAAGTCATGATGATGAAATTGCTCATTTAGCGGTCACTTTATCGTCTTCTCCTTATCATTTAAGTGAAAATTGGTACGAAAAACATAAGATATATGTTAGAGATGAAACTATAAACTTAAAATCTACCATTTTAGGTGGTTTATATCATCTTAAAAAAAGAAAAGTAGATTTAATTTTGGAGAACTTATTAAATGAAATTCGAGCAGAGAAAGATCCAACAAATCAGGAGATACTAATGAGTAGATACGCTTATATTAAGAATGTTGAAAGAAGTATTTCCGCATTTTTAGGATCAGTAATTGTTAAATAATGTCGAAAAGCAAAAATTTAGGGGTATTTGCGGAGCAATTAGCCGAAAAATATCTTTTAAATTTGGGACATGAAATATTGGATCAAAATTGGGTTTACAATAAAGCAGAGATTGATCTGATAAGTTATATTGACAATACGATTGTTTTTACAGAAGTTAAAGCGAGACATGGATTTTTATATGGTACGCCAGAAACATTTGTGGATGAATTAAAAATAAAAAATATAAAACGTGCTGCAGAGGAGTATATCCATTTGGTTAATCATTCCGGAGAAATACGTTTTGACATAATATCTATCCTTTTTAAGGAAGATGAAACTTATACCATAAAACACATTGATGATGCATTTTGGCCTGATTAAGAAAAATAGAAGCTATTTACTTGTTATTCTATTGTCAATATTATTTTATTCCTGCAAAGATGAGGGATCAAAATATACTTCTTTTTTAAGCCCCGAAGCGGGCACTTCTATTAATTCGGGAAATTCTATTATAGCGAAATTAGACATATCTTCTTCTATTCATATTGATTCTATTGTCTACTTTATAGATACCACTAAAGTGGGGACTAAAGCAGATACCAGCTCTATAGAAATTGCTACAACAGGAATAACATTGGGTAATCATGTGTTATTGGCAAACGTTTATAGTAGTGGACAAAAAGAAGAAGTAACTACTAATATTATTCTTCTGGCGGCAAGTGCTCCTGTGGAATATAGTTTTAAAATAAAAAACACTTTTCCACACGATGCAACTTCTTATGTACAGGGGTTAGAGTTTCATAAAGGATTTTTATATGAAAGTTCTGGGCAGTATGGCAATTCCAGCCTACGAAAAGTTGAATTAAATACCGGAAAGGTTGTTAAGAAGGTAGATGTATCTGATACTTATTTTGCCGAGGGATTAACGGTAGTTAATGATAAAATTATTCAGATTACTTACCGGGAAAGTACAGGTTTCGTATATGATTTTAATAGTTTTAATAAATTGTCAGAGTTTTCATATCCGTCAAATAGAGAGGGATGGGGATTGTGTTTCGACGGAGAAAAGATTTACATGTCAGATGGGTCATCGACCATACATATACTTGATAGAAATACCTATCAGACAATTGGCTCAATAGAGGTTTACGATAATAGAGGTAAGGTTGATTTACTAAACGAATTAGAATATATAGATGGAAAGATTTATGCTAACATTTATAAAGTAGATGGCTCTTACGCTAATAAAATTGTAATTATAGATCCTAGAACTGGGGCTGTAGAGTCAACGATAAATTTAATAGGATTGCATCCATTACCAGAAAGGGCAATGAATACAGACTATATCTTAAATGGAATTGCGCACGACAATACAAACAAACGTTTGTTTGTTACAGGAAAATATTGGCCTAAACTATTTGAAATAGAACTCGTTAAGAACTAATTATTAGGCTTTATGTAGCCAAAATAAGAAATGCTTTCCTTGTTAATGTTGTTAACCGTTAAGGTAGCACTGCCGTTAGGGTGCATATTTATAGATAAATTTTTACTAGCCTTTACATCTTTTAGTTGAAAATCTATCTGATAATTACCTTTCTTATTTTTCTTTGTTTTTTCTGAAAAGTCTTTAGAGTTAAATTTGATTCCATTATCATCTTTATTCATGTCAAAGCTAAAGCTTCTGCCATAGTATGGAAGATTTGAATCGATTGAGTTTTCAGAGAATTTAACGAAATACATATTGGGGTCTAAGGAAATATTTCCTGAAGCTACATTGCCCGGAATTTGACTTAATACCTTAGATATCTCTTGACTATTTTGAGGTATTGCATTTGTGGCATGAAATGTAAATTTTTTGCTTTTAATAAGCTCTTCAAAATTAACGTCGTTTTGAGCATTCGCAATTTGAAAAGTGAATGCAATCAAGAATATAGATAATAGCTTTTTCATAATTTAATTATTTTTCCAATGTTTATATTGGTTTATAAGTCCATTTGTTGAAGCATCATGATTTGTTACGACTCGCTCATCACTCAATTCTGATTGAATCGTTTTTGCAAGTTCTTTGCCCAATTCTACTCCCCATTGGTCAAAACTGAAAATATTCCAAATCACCCCTTGAACAAATATTTTGTGTTCATATATAGCCAAAATTGTGCCAAGTGTGTAAGGATCAATGTGTTTCAGTAGAATTGAATTGGTGGGTCTATTCCCTTGAAATACTTTGTAAGGGGCTATTTTCTCTATTTCAGAGTCACTTTTTCCTACTTCTTTTAATTCCTTTACTACAGTAGTATAATCCTTCCCATTCATTAAGGCTTCAGTTTGAGCAAAGAAGTTCGACATTAAAATATCATGGTGCTGACCCAACGGATTAAGACTTAGAGCGGGAGCTATAAAATCGCACGGGATTAATTTAGTGCCTTGATGGATTAGTTGATAAAATGCATGTTGTCCATTTGTTCCAGGCTCACCCCATATTATTGGTCCGGTTTCGTAATCTACTTCTTCGCCGCTTCTGTCAATATACTTTCCGTTACTTTCCATATCTCCTTGCTGAAAATAAGCAGCAAAACGGTGTAAATATTGGTCGTAAGGTAGTATTGCATGAGTTTCTGCATTATGAAAATTAATATACCAAATGCCTAATAAGCCTAGAATAACGGGGATGTTTTCTTCAAATGGTGTATTCCTGAAATGTTGGTCGGCAGTGTGTGCTCCGGCTAATAGCTGATTAAAATTGTCTACTCCGATGCTTAGCATGATGGGTAATCCAATAGCACTCCAAAGCGAATATCGGCCACCAACCCAATCCCAAAACTCAAACATGTTTTCGGTATTTATTCCAAACTCACTAACAGCCTTTTCATTTGTACTTAAAGCAGCAAAATGTTTTTCTATATCTTGATCTGTACCAGATTTTAAAAACCATTCTCTCGCAGAATGCGCATTCGTCATGGTTTCCTGAGTAGTAAAGGTCTTTGAAGCTATTAAAAATAGTGTGGTTTCTGGATTTAGGTCTTTTAGTGTTTCTACTATGTGTGTTCCATCTACATTAGAAACGAAATGAATGGATAAATGATTCTTATAATGCTTTAAAGCTTCAGTAACCATAACGGGGCCTAAATCGGAACCTCCTATGCCAATATTTACGATTGTATTTATATTTTTTCCTGTAAATCCTTTCCAATCTCCTGAAATTACTGAATTGGAAAAGGCTTCCATCCTTCTAAGAACATGATTAATTTCAGGCATTATATTAACACTGTCTACTTCTACAGGAGTATTAGATTTATTTCTTAAAGCAGTGTGTAAAACCGCTCTGTTTTCCGTTTTATTAATTTTTTCTCCAGTAAACATTGCTTCTATTGCATCCCCCAGTTTACATTCTTTAGCCAGTTGAAGTAAGAGTGCAATTGTAGTGTCGTTAATTCTATTTTTAGAGTAGTCCAGTAATATGTTCTCAAATAGAATAGAAAACTTATCAAAGCGCTCTTTGTCTTCATTAAATAAATCTTTAATGCTTTTTTCATTTATATCAATAAAATGATCCGTTAAATATTGATATGCTGAGGTTTTAGTGAAGTTTATTGAAGGGAACATAATGATTTTGTTTATGCAAAACAACGAAAAAATATGCGATTAAATTTTAAAATATTAATACAGTTTAACATTTGGAGTAAATTATAAGTTTAGAATTTTTAGCTTTACAGAATGACAAAAGAACAATTACAAGATTTAAGAGATAGAGTAACGTCTCTGAGGAGGCATCTTTGACGTTGATGAGCTTAAATATCAGATAAACCAACAAGAGCGATTAACCATGGCTCCTGACTTTTGGGATAATCCCAAAAAAGCTGAGGCTTTATTGGCGGAAATAAATATTCATAAGCGTTGGGTAGATAGTTGGGAATTGGTTAATGCAAATGTTGAAGATACAGCAGTACTTTTCGAATTTCTACAGGCAGGAGAGGCTGCGCAAAATGAAGTGGACGAACAATTTTCAATAGCACTGTCTGAACTGGAAGCATTAGAGTTAAAGAATATGCTTAACAGCAAAGAAGACCAGTTGAGTGCGGTAATTCAGATAACTGCAGGCGCAGGTGGTACCGAGAGCTGTGACTGGGCTTATATGTTGATGCGTATGTATATGATGTGGGGGGAGAAAAATGGATATAAAATCACTGAACAAGATAGTCAAGAAGGTGAAGTAGCGGGAATAAAATCTGTAACACTCCAATTTGATGGTGAATTTTCTTACGGATATTTAAAAGGGGAGAATGGAGTACATAGACTGGTTAGAATATCTCCTTTTGATTCAAATGCGCGCAGACATACATCATTTGCTTCGGTATACGTTTATCCATTAGTAGATGATACGATTGAAATTGATATAAATCCTTCTGAAATCGAATTTGAAACATTTAGAGCTGGGGGTGCGGGTGGTCAAAATGTAAATAAAGTTGAAACTGCTGTAAGACTTTATCATAAACCATCAGGTATTATAATTAAAAATCAAGAATCTAGATCTCAACTTCAAAATAAAGAAAATGCTATAAGATTATTGAAATCGCAGCTTTATGAAATTGAGCAGAGAAAAAGAAATGAGGCAACGGCCGAAATTGAAGGTTCTAAGAAAAAGATAGAGTGGGGTTCACAAATAAGGAACTATGTATTACATCCTTATAAGCTTGTGAAAGATCTCCGTACTAATTTTGAAACCAGTAATGCTCAAGGAGTTTTAGATGGTAACTTAGACGACTTTTTAAAAGCTTATTTAATGGAGTTTTAATTAATCCGTTAAAATATTTTGAAGCTCAATTAATTCCGAAACCTTTTCTAGGTTGCCTGCATTCTGGTAAGCCGAAATTAGGTTTCGGAGTACTCTCCGTATAATTTCTACGTTGCTGCATGGGGTATAAAAACCGGGAATAGGGTCTATATTTAATTGCTTTAAAAAACGGTCGACATCGTGTTTGCCAAAAATGGATCCTTTATTAAAAGCGTTGATATAAAATAAAACTCCATATGTGTTTTCTTCATTCTTGTTTTCATCTAAATATCCAAGAATAAAATGCTGAGGTAAATTTATACCATATACCGGGATATCTAATTTTTGAGCCAGCGTAGCATAAATTATAGCTAAGGATATCTGATTGCCTTTCTTACTTTCAATTACTTGACTTATATAGGAGTTTAAAGGATCGTGATGATTTTTAGTATTCCCGCTAAAGCCAAACTGATGATAAAAAACATGATTGATGAGTTTTATTTTTTCAATTGAGCTCATCTCATATTGAAGGTTCATCCATATTTCCCTCTTCATTTCTTCTATCTCCAGAATTATTTTTTGCTCGTCTAAGTCGGGATATTGGTATCTGTTTACAATAAAAGATCCCTGTAATAAATCGAATGCCCCGCTTTGGTACCATAAATTGAGGTCTTCTTTAACAGAAGTAAATTGAATTCTATGAACCAAGTTTTCGATTCTTTCCTGTAATACGGCATTAAATGAATTTTCCCAGGTGTCTTCTAAAATGGTTATCACTTCAGAACCATAAGACATGAGCTTATTTTCGACATGCAAATAAATTTCTTCATCTGGGTCGTCCAACAATTTTAGTAATGCCTTTATTTCTGTTATATTTTCCATTTATAAATATAAAATTACAAATAATTTGTTCCTATTTTTGAAAATGCTTCTAAACTTTATTTCTGACTATTTAAAACATCGATTTACAGCTAAAACAAGACATGGTACGCATTCGCCATTTGTATATAAGCTTGCCGATGAGGTTATTTATAATATAGTTAAAAACCCGGTTTATTCAGAAATAGAATCTTATCGTAAACAATTACTAAATGATCAGCGCACAATAACTATAACGGATTTAGGAGCGGGTTCATTGTTGAACAACAATAAGAAAAAACGAATAAGCGAAATTGCCCATAATGCTTTAAAAAGGCCGTCGCTAGCTCAGGTTTTATTTAGAATTACGGAAAACTTAAAGCCAGCGTCAATAATTGAGTTGGGAACATGTTTGGGCGTTACTACGGCTTATCTTTCTAAAGCTTGTCCGTCTGCTAAGATCGTTACCATTGAAGGTTGCGCAGAAACGGCACGAGTGGCAGCAGAGGGGTTTGAAAAGTTAGGTTTAAATAATGTTGAGCTTCAGGTAGGGAATTTTGATAATCTATTCCCACCGCTATTAAAGAAAATGGAAGTTGTAGACTTGGTATATATTGATGGAAATCATACAAAAGATGCAACTCTATCATACTTTAACTTATGTCTAGAAAAAGTTCATGATAATTCGGTATTAATTTTCGATGATATTTATTGGAGTGAGGGAATGAAAGAAGCATGGGAAGCTATTAAGAATCATCCTCAGGTTACAATAACGATTGATTTATTTTGGATTGGGTTGGTTTATTTTAAGAAAGACCAGGCTTTAGAGCATTTTAAATTAAAAGTTTAATCACCAGGTTTGTATATTCTTGCTGCGTTTTTCTCTATCTCTTCGTCGTAGAACAATACTTCTTTAAACTCTCCTCTTGAGAACATTAATCCTTGATCATTAAAATTAGGAGAGTTTTTGTTCCCACTATTACCGCCTGCTAGCAGGGACTTTGCTTTGATTTTTTCTCCGAATTCTACAACACATACAAAAGAATTTCCGCTATATCCGTATCTGTTATTTGTGCCGGGGTAAGCGCGGCTGTTGAATGAGGCCAGTTGTCCCCATAATGCAGAAGCTTGACCTACCGGAAAGCTTGGTTCAGTATCATTATGTCTGGCTTGTATAGCGTCATCAATTCTTTGAAATCTGTTAATGTCTCCCCATTTAACGTTCCATTTTGTATGCCGTTTTGTCAAATCTTCTATGGTCGTTAATAGCGGGGTTAGAAATTGATCTGGTGTTGCTGTGTTAACAAATGCTTGTGTGCTCATTACCTGATCAGCTTCTCCACTATTAATATATACTTTTTGAATAGAGCTGTTTAGACGTTGAGCCCATTCAACAGCGATAGTTGTGGCAACAGAATTTATGGCTGATTTGTAGTCCCATTTAGTTAATGTGTCGATAACTGGAGATAATGAAGGGTATTTGTCTTTAGATTGTTTGTATGCATTTATTAATCCGGGAATTAATATTTTAAAAGCCTCTAATGTGGGCTCGTAACCTATTTCTATAACGTCATTGATACTGTATTTCTTGGAGTTGTTTAGTAATCGTACGGAATTAATGCCTCTAAAATTTTCTCCATCTGGTGCCATATAAGTAGGGTAAAACTGAGGTTTAGGGCTTGAAAAACCAGCAGCGGTAAATGGAGTTGAATTGCAATTTTGCAGCCAGCCTGAGCTAGGATTATAAACATGGACACTTTCTTCTACAGGATGTAGCCCTTTCCATTCTGTTTTGCTAATAGATCCATCAACGGGTTTGCTCCAATCATAATTACTGTCGCGTATTGGGATGAAATTTCCATGCCAATATGCTATGTTTCCTTTATTATCTGCGTATACAGTATTGTTAGAGGTATTCGCCTTAATATCCATTGTTTTTTTAAAGTCATCAAACCCTGTGGCTTTAGTTCTTAACCAGCTTTGCATTAAGCTTTTCATGGATCTGTTATAAGATTTTAGGGCAATCCATTTATTGCCTCTTTGTGCTACTACTGGCCCGTGATTTGTGTAAAATGCATTAATTGTTTTAGTTTCAATGCCATTAGTTGTTTTGTATTTGATGGATATTTGTTTTTCTCGAACAGGAATTAAATCATTGTCATATTTTGAGTAAATTTTTCCGTCTTTTTTAATAATAGTTTCTTCATATAAATCAGCTACATCAACTGCGCTGGAAGTGTGCATCCAGCCACAATATTGATTAAATCCTTGATAAATAAAAAATTGCCCCCAAGTAACTGCACCGTACGTATTAAGACCTTCTTTACTTTGCATATGTACTTCAGGTCTAAAATAAAATGTAACGTGTGGATTTATATATAGGATTGCTTTGTTATTAATAGTTTTAGAAGGGGCAAACGCAAATCCGTTAGAGCCGGTTTGATGATCAGTAAAAGGTGGAGCCGGAATGTAGGATTGGTAGTTTTTTACTCCGCTGTAAAAGTTTTTCAGCTCATTGATGCTTGCACCGCCGGTACTTATAGCGCCAATGCTGCCGTCTGTCCAAAGTAATGCGTACCAAGGCTTAAATTTTTGTAGCAACTGGGGTTTTATCTGAGGGTTTTTATATAGAAAATAGTTGATCCCGTCTGCGTATGCATTCATTAATTTTTTAAGCCAAGGCTCTGCATTGTTGTAATCATTTTTTGCCTCAGTTGTGTCTATTAATAGTTGTATTTGTAAATCATTATATAAATCTTTTTCCCCGTTTATTTCTGATAATCTGCCTAATTTTTCGATATAATTGAGTTCAATTCTTTTGAAATCGTCTTCACATTGTGCATACAATAAGCCAAATACTGCGTCCGCATCTGTTGTGCCGTATATATGTGGTATGCCATAATTATCTCTAATTATTTTAATGCTTTTAGCCTGTTCTGAATATCTGTTAATTTCATTTTTTGTGAAAACCTGAGCAGAAATCAATGAAGGTGTAATAGCTATTGAAGCTATGATCATGAATGTTTTAAGCATCTTTTTTATTTGTATGTGGCAGATTCTATTTCAAATATGTTAATTATACTTGTTAAATTAAATTTCGGGTTATTTTTCCTTTAATTATATATAGAGCTAAGATGTTCTTTTTTCTTAAAACCGTTTCGCCTTTGTAGTTAGGATTTGTTGACTTTAAAATTAATTTAGTTGGGTCACTGTGTTCATGTAGCACTTTAAGCATTTTTAGGTTATTTGTGTCTAAGTCTGTTATGACGACATAGGCCTCACCCCATTGAATAATATCGTGATTTAAAATTTTCTTTACAGCAATAATTTCACCGGATGCATATTTTGGGTACATGCTATCTCCAAAAACGGGCAGGTAGGCCGTGCAATCATTAAAGGGTTTAAAGTCGACAAAATATTCGGGCATCGCTTCTAGAAAATTTTTTCCTTCTGTTTGGTCATCTAAATTAGTTGCATATAAAGGAACGCCACCGTTGTAGTCGCTGGAATTATATCCATTGTTAAACAGATCTCCTTTTCCCGTTTCTAGCCAATTTAGATTCACGTTTAGAAAACGTTCAAGCTTTTGCTTTAACATATTGGAAACACCTAATCCATTTTTCGCTCTTAAAACATCAGAAATAGAGCCGCTTTGCATACCTATTCTTTCGGAAAACTCTTTTTGTGTTTTATAGGGACTTTGATGTATGATTATTTTTAACCTTTCATTCTCGGTCATTTGCTCATATGATGGAATATTAGACATACTTTAGAATTTAACAGATTTCTTATATATTTGAAAATAATGAAATATTATTAATTATAAAGATATGATTTTTAGTTTAAATATTCAAAGAAATAATTGTGAACATGATTTCAAGGCTGCTGTAAATAATTTTTTTACCTATGCTACCGCAAAGCAACATAAGGTATTTATTGAAAACTGGATATTGTGTTTAACTAAGAAAAGAAATAAGAAGTTAAAGTCTGCAGATTTATTTTTGAGGTATTCTTTACTGTTACAGTTTTTAGATAATATAGACCAATATGTAGTTTGTTTAAACCATTTTCCTAGCTCTTTTATAAATCACAATGATTTAGTTCAGCTTTTAATTGTTGAATCTGATTTAAAAATTTTTGAGTCAAGAAAAACAATACTTTTTAATTGGGTTTTATCAACATATATGAAAGAGTTACAGAATGATTCATGTATTATCTCAATGAAAAACTGCTTGTTTAATCTTATCGATATCTGTTCGGCCTTGAGAGATAGTGAGTTTTTTAATCGGGAATTAGAAGATTGGTTTTAATTAAAATGCTTCAGACAAGCTTATATAGAATCCTGATTGCCTTTTTTCAAATGGAAGTTTTTCTCCAACTCCATAGTCCAGTCTTATGCTTAAACCCTTTTCGGGATCGAAGAAATATCTAAAACCTGCTCCATAATTAGGTTTTAAATCGGATAGCTTAAAGTCTTCTATTCCGAAAACGGATCCTGTTCCTCCAAAAATGACCGCGCCAAATCTTGAGTTGTATCTATATCTTAACTCAGCCTGTCCGGCTATTAAATTTTTATCTCTATATCTTCCACTATAGTATCCGCGCATTAATTCATCATTTCCTAATTGTGGAAGTATAAAGAACGGAATGTTTGTGCCGCTCACTCCATGATAATATCCTTGTAGGCCTAAAACAAACTTCTTGGATAAGCTTGTAAAGTTTCTGAGGTTTATTTTTGTCTGAACACCAGAAAAATTAATTTTAGAATCTATGTTTGGTGCGTATTGAATTGTAATTCTTCCAAATGACCCTTTAGTAGGATAGTTATTTGAATTTCTGGAGTCATAACTTTGTGATAGCCCGATAAAACCAATGGAACCTTTTGGCGTAGAAAGATAATTTCCTGTATTAAAAATACCACCTATTTCTTTGTCCGTAAATTGATGATTTTCAAAACTTAATGAAGCACCTGTATAGAGGTTTTTTGAAATTAGTTTTTCTACCTCAACTCCAACTTTTATTTGGGTTTGTACAAGTCTATCGGCATCAACCTCACGGGTGCTGTTTCCTACTCCATAAAAATCAAAAGGTATTTTTTTGAATTTTAATTCTCCTATTAAATGAAGCTGATTCCCTGCTGTCCAGGCATCGGCCTTAAGGCCTAAATTGTAAGTGCCTTTAGTAGAATAGGATGCGTTTCCATAAATATTTGTGCTTCTATTTAGTGGATCTAATTTATCTATATAAAAGGAATAAATAGCCCCCGCACCCAGTTCTAATCCGCGCTCCTGACTGTAGCCTATGGTAGGTACTGGTAAAAAACTAGCACTTCTTGTTGTGTCTTTTTGAGTAGATAATAATTTATTTATTAATTTTTTTTGGGCAAAACAGGATGTGCTTAAAAATAGAGTGGCTAAGACGATGTATAATTTCATTGATGCAAATGTAGTGTAATTGTGGTTTTGTTAAACGTTTTTAATAGTTATTCGATTTAGCATCGTAACGACTTTGCGTTGTAGCTATTAAAATTGGACTTATTTGTTTATTTTTACATTTCAATTATATATACAAATGAATACAAGAGGACCAATTTCTGATTTTATTGAAAGGAATTATCTCCATTTCAATGCTGCAGCTTTGATGGATGCTGCTAAAGGTTACGAGGCACATTTAGATGCTGGTGGAAAAATGATGATTACACTTGCCGGTGCTATGAGTACAGCTGAGCTAGGAATTTCATTAGCTGAGATGATTCGTCAGGATAAAGTTTCAATAATTTCATGTACAGGTGCAAACTTGGAAGAAGATATTATGAATTTAGTGGCGCACTCGCATTATAAAAGAGTGCCTAATTATCGTGATTTAAGTCCGCAAGACGAGTGGGATTTATTAGAAAACCATTATAATCGTGTTACAGATACATGTATCCCGGAGGAAGAAGCATTTCGTAGATTACAAAAACATATACACAAGATATGGACAGATGCCGAAGCTGCAGGTGAGCGTTACTTTCCGCATGAATTTATGTATAAGATGCTCTTGAGCGGCGATTTAGAGCAATACTATGAAATTGACCCTAAAAACTCTTGGATGTTAGCTGCTGCTGAAAAGAATTTGCCAATTGTAGTTCCGGGTTGGGAAGATTCTACAATGGGGAATATTTTTGCATCTTATGTAATTAAAGGACATATTAAAGCCACCACTATGAAAAGTGGTATAGAGTACATGGCATGGTTGGCAGATTGGTATGTGAATAATTCGGAGGGAAAAGGAGTAGGCTTTTTTCAGATTGGTGGAGGTATAGCGGGTGATTTCCCCATTTGTGTAGTTCCAATGTTATATCAGGATATGGAGATGGAAAACATCCCTTTCTGGAGTTATTTTTGTCAAATTTCTGATTCTACCACTTCCTATGGTTCTTATTCAGGAGCGGTGCCGAATGAAAAGATAACATGGGGTAAATTAGATATCAATACACCTAAATTTATTGTTGAATCTGATGCGACAATTGTGGCTCCATTAATATTTGCCTGGATTTTAAAAATGTAGCGATTCGATTTATAATAAAATAAATTAGGTTGGTTTTTTGCAATTACACTCGAAATATTGACCTAATTTAGAATGAATATAAATTGTATTTCACTGTCATTTATTTGTCAGGGATGTCTTAATAAGTTATACTTTTGTTCAAGTATTAATGAAATAAAATCAATACGACCAATTTATTAGTTCATAAATAGCATAAAATACTCATTATGAGGAACATCTCATTAGTCTGTAGAAGCGTTTGGAAGTCAGCTTTATTAATTTCCGCGTTTTCTTTTTTGTTAAATTTTTCAGCAAACGCACAAGATCTACTTGAAGGGCGGAAAATTTTCCGTGATAAGTGTAGTTCTTGTCACTCTTTGGATAGGGATAATGTAGGACCTGCTTTGCAACCTATTGTGGCTGTTAAGAGTGAAGCGTTTTTAATTAAATGGATTAACAATGCGCCTGCATTCACTGCATCGGGAGATCCTGAAGCAGTTGAGGCTTCTAAATTTAATCCGTCTAAAGAAATGACGGCATTTCCGTCGTTAACGGAAGATCAAATTAAAAATATCTTAGCATACGTAAAAGAAGGCGAGCCTAAAAAAGAGGCTGCTGCTGGAGGAGCTGCAGAGTCAGAAATTTCAGGATTATCAATTGCTGGTATAGTTGCAGTTATCTTAGGAGCAATCTTAGTTTTAGTAATGTTAAGCAGAGCGATTAAAATGCTTGAGCGATTAATTTTACAAAAACAAGGAATTGAAATTATTGAGGTAGAGAAAGTTCCGGTAGCTGTTGTTGCACGTAAAATGTTTAAAAACAAGAAGTTTGTTTTCTTCGTTGTTTTATGTTTGCTAATGGTATTAGGCTCATTTGGATGGATGACTATGTGGAATACAGGTGTTCACACAGGTTATCAGCCGGTTCAGCCAATTAAGTTTTCTCACGAATTGCATGCTGGTATTAATCAAATTGATTGTCAGTACTGTCACTCTGGAGCTTTCAAATCTAAAAACGCAACTATTCCTAGTTTAAATGTTTGTATGACTTGTCACAAACAAGTTCAGGCAACTGAAAAGTATGATGGAGAAATTTCACCAGAAATTCAAAAAATATATGCGGCAATGGGTTACGATCCGTCTAAACCAGATGCGCCGTTAGATCCTGCAAAACAACGTCCGGTTGAATGGGTTAGAATTCATAATTTACCAGATTTCGCATATTTTAATCATTCACAGCATACTGTTGTAGGGGAAGAAGCGATTCGTAAAGAAGCTGGATTAAAGCCTAACGAACCAATATGTTTTGCTTGTCATGGTCCGATAGATACAATGGAAGAGGTATACCAATACTCTCCGTTAACAATGAAATGGTGTATAAACTGCCACAGAGATGCGCAAATCAATACTAAAGAGAATGCCTTCTATGAAAAAGTTATTGCTGCACACGAGCAGATTAAAAAAGGTCAGAAGATTACCCCGGCATTGTTGGGAGGTCTTGAATGCGGTAAATGCCACTATTAATAAAAACACTAAAACAGTAATATAGCTTAAATGGAAAGCAACAAGAAATACTGGAAAGGCTTAGAGGAGTATAACAATACTGCCGAGTTTGTTGAGAGTTCAAAAAACGAATTTGCTGAGCCCCTTCCAATAGAAGATGTTTTAAATGAAGCAGGATTGAGCACGGTAACACCACGTCGTGACTTTCTTAAAGCGTTAGGTTTTGGCTTAAGTGCGGTTACATTAGCCGCTTGTCAGCCAGGCCCTGTGCATAAATCTATTCCTTATTTAATTCGTCCGGAAGAAGTAATTCCTGGGATACCTAATTATTATGTATCAAGTTTTAATGGCCAGAGTATTTTGGTTAAAACTAGAGAAGGTCGTCCAATAAAAATTGAACCAAATCCTAACGCAGGCGTCTTTAATCAAGGTACAGATGCACAAGCACAGGCTTCAGTTTTAGACTTATACGATGTTTCTAAACTTGAATCCCCAATTTTAAAAGGTAATACCGAAAATAGTTGGGATAAGGTAGATACATATGTTAAGACAGAATTGAATAAAGTTCAAGCTTCTGGTAAGAAGATTAGAATTGTTTCTTCGTCGGTTAACAGCCCGTCTACAAAAGGTGTAATTGCAGATTTTACAACTAAGTACCCGAATACAAAACACGTTCAATATGATGCTATATCTTATACAGGTATAATCAAGGCAAATGAGAACAGTTTTGGGAAAGCAGTTATTCCAAAGTACAATTTTGATAAAGCAGATCTTATTGTAAGTTTTGCGGCCGATTTCTTAGGTACTTGGATTAATGGAGAAGAATTTACGGCACAATATGTAGCCAATCGTAATTATAAGTCATTAGCAAACGGTAAAATGAGCCGTCATTTTCAGTTCGAAACTGGAATGAGCTTAACCGGTACAAATGCTGACACCAGAATTCCAGTAAAAATTTCTGAACAAGGTCCTGCTTTAATAGCATTATATAATGCGGTTACAGGTAGTAACTTAGCTGGTGCTGCGTTACCTAATAATGTTAATGCAGATAAAGCAATTAAATTAATTGCTAAAGAATTAATTGCTAATAAAGGAAAATCTTTAGTTGTTAGTGGATCTAATGATGTTTCAATTCAAACAATTGTTAATGCTATAAATGCCGCAGTAGGTAATTATGGTACTACTATTGATTTAGATAACCCTTGTAAAAAATATACAGGTAATGATGCCGAATTTGCTGAATTCATTAATGAAATGAATAGAGGTGAAGTTGGTGCTGTTTTCTTTATGGATTGTAATCCAGTTTACGATATGCCAAATTCAAAGATATTGAATGATGGATTATCTAAAATCGGTTTAAAAGTATCTTTCTCTGATAGAAATGATGAAACGGCTTCGTTATGCGATGTTGTAGCAATAGGTTTTAATTATTTAGAGTCGTGGGGCGATAGTAACGCTTACGAAGGTCAGTATACAATTATTCAGCCTACAATTAATCCTGTATTTAATTCTAGACAAGCAGAGCAAAGCTTACTTGTCTGGTCTGAAAATGCAGTTACTGATTATTATCAATATGTTCGCAATACTTGGGAACGTCAAATTTTACCATCTGTAGGTAAAGATTGGGCCGAGTTATTACAAACAGGTATTTTTAATGCAACACCAAAAGCTTCCGGAAACTATTCTTTCGGTATGTCTTTAGATTCAGTGGTTGCATCTATAGCAAGTCTTAGTAAAAGTTTAGCGAAAGATATTGAGTTAAATGTTTATGAAAATGGAGCTATGCGCGATGGTAGATATGCTAACAATGCATTTTTACAAGAATTGCCTGATGGTGTTAGTAAAGTAACATGGGATAATTATATTGCTATAGGCCCTAAGTTTGCAGAATCGTTAGGCTTTAATCAATTTGATGTTGTTACAGTAAAAGCTGATAATGGATATTCTATAGATTTGCCAGTTTTAATTCAGCCGGGTCAGGCTAACGGAACAGCCTCAATTGCATTGGGTTATGGACGTACAAAGACTGGTAAAGCGGGTGATAATGTTGGAAAGAATGCATATCCATTTGTTCAATTTGTAAATGGTACTAATTTATATGCAACTACGGTTAAATTAGAAGGTACTGGAAGAACTTATGAGTTAGCTCAAACACAGACACATCATTCATTTGAAGGTAGAAATATTATTCGTGAAGCAACTTTCGCTGAATATACAAAAAATCCTACTGCAGGTTCTGGTAATCATGCTCCTAAACATAAGACTTATGACTTATGGGATAAGTATGAAACTCCTGGAAATAACTGGGTAATGGCAATTGATTTAAATGCTTGTACTGGTTGTGGATCTTGTGTGGTTGCTTGTAATGTAGAGAATAACATTCCTGTTGTAGGTCGTGACGAGGTTCGTCGTAGAAGAGATATGCATTGGTTAAGAATTGACCGCTATTATAGCTTTGACGAAGGCGATGCCACACATGCAACAGTAAACAAAACAGGTGCTACTCAAAAAGTAACCAAAGAAACTGAGATCAGTAAATTGGATAATATGGACACGGTTACTGTTGTTCATCAGCCAATGCTGTGTCAACACTGTGACCATGCTCCATGCGAAACTGTTTGTCCGGTATTAGCAACAGTTCATTCATCTGATGGTTTAAACCATATGGCTTATAACCGTTGTGTTGGAACAAGGTATTGCGCAAATAACTGTCCATTCAAAGTTCGTCGTTTTAACTGGTTTAATTACTGGAATGACAGCCGTTTCGATAACTATTTGAATAATGAATTCACACAGTTGGTATTAAATCCGGATGTTACTGCTCGTACTAGAGGGGTAATGGAGAAATGTTCAATGTGTATTCAGAGAATTCAAGAAGGTAAGTTAAGAGCTAAAATGGAAAAACGTCCGTTAGAAGACGGCGACATTAAAATGGCTTGCCAGCAAGTTTGTTCAGCAAATGCAATTGTATTTGGTGATGCAAATGATCCGGAGTCTGAAGTTTCTAAAGCATTACGTAGTGAAAGAATTTACTATCTATTGGAAGAAATTAATGTTCAGCCTGGAATTGGTTATATGACCAAAATCAGAAACGTAGATACAATTGTACAAGCATAAGCTCGATTAAAAGAATAAAAAATTATGTCAGGACATAACGAATCGATATTAAGAGAACCGTTAATTACGGGAAATAACATCACTTATGATAAGATAACAAGTGATGTATTATTCCCTGTGGAAAATAAACCAAATAAAGCTTGGTGGATAGGATTTATTGTTGCTTCACTAGGCGCATTGCTATGGGTTGTATCAGTAGGCTATACATTCTGGTTTGGGATAGGCGCATGGGGTTTAAATAAAACAGTAGGTTGGGCATGGGATATCACCGGTTTCGTATGGTGGGTTGGTATTGGTCACGCAGGTACATTAATTTCTGCAGTACTATTATTATTCCGTCAGAACTGGAGAAATTCAATTAACAGATCTGCAGAGGCGATGACCATTTTCGCCGTTATATGTGCGGCTACGTATGTAGTATCTCACATGGGTAGACCATGGTTGGCTTATTGGGTATTACCTTTGCCAAACCAATTTGGTTCTCTATGGGTTAACTTTAATTCCCCGTTAGTTTGGGATATGTTTGCAATCTCAACTTATTTTTCAGTATCCCTATTATTCTGGTATACTGGATTATTACCAGATATAGCAACAATTAGAGATAGAGCTACAGGATTACGTAGAAGAATTTATTCTATTTTCTCTTTTGGCTGGACAGGTAACGTTAAAACTTGGCAACGATTTGAAGCCGTTTCGTTGATTTTAGCGGGTATCTCAACTCCACTTGTACTTTCTGTACACACAATTGTATCTATGGACTTTGCAACTTCTGTAATTCCTGGATGGCATACAACAATTTTCCCTCCTTACTTTGTTGCGGGAGCTATTTTCTCTGGTTTCGCAATGGTACAAACACTATTGTTAGTGGCAAGAAAAGTTTTAGGATTGGAAAATTACATCACCATGTTCCATATCGAATCTATGAACAAGATTATTATTGTTACAGGTTCAATTGTTGGTGTTGCTTATTTAACAGAGTTCTTTATCGCTTGGTATTCTGGTTCAGAGTATGAATTATATGCATTTCAGAATCGTGCTGCAGGTCCATACTGGTGGGCATACTGGATGATGATGACTTGTAATGTTATTTCTCCGCAGTTATTCTGGTTTAAAAAGATTCGTACAAGTATTCCTGCTTCATGGATATTATCTATTGTTGTAAACATAGGTATGTGGTTTGAGCGTTTCGTAATTATCGTAACATCATTACACAGAGATTATATTCCTTCAAGCTGGGCTATGTTTTATCCAACATGGGTTGATGTAGGTATTTTCGTCGGATCTATTGGTCTATTCTTTACATTGTTCTTATTATTTATCAGAGTATTGCCTTCTATCGCAATGGCCGAGGTTAAATTATTAGTGAAAAGTGCTAGTGAGCAAGAGAAGAAAAGACAAATTGCTGCAGGCGAGCATAACCCTGAATATGTTAAGGAATATATAGAGTCCTTAGAGAAATTTGATAGTGTTAAACAAGAAGATTACGCAAAAGTATAGCAATGAGTAATATCAAATATATTTTAGGAAGTTTTGGCGATCCAGATGAAATGATGGATGGTATAGGAAAACTTCAAGAACAAAACATATCTATTTATGATGTTTATACACCAATGCCTATTCACGGTATTGAAGCTAAATTAGGAGTAAAAAGATCAAGACTTGATATTCTGTCATTCTTTTGTGGAATAACAGGAACAGTTTCTGCTTTTGCGCTGATTTATCTTACATCGGTGGTAGATTGGAAACATAATATTGGTGGTAAGCCTGCTTTGGCTATGCCAGATTTTATTCCAATTATGTTCGAATTAACAATTTTATTTACAGCATTTGGTCTTGTATTATCTTACTATGCATCTAGTCATATGTTCCCTGGAAGAGCACCTAGAGTGATGGATTTAAGAGCTACTAACGATCGTTTTATAATTGCTGTAGATGCAGCAGAAAATACAGATCATTCAAAAATTGACGAACTTTTTAAACAGGCAGGTGCGCTGGAAGTAAAATATAATGAAAGGAAGTATATCAGCTATGAATAAGAATAAAATTATATATGGTTGCTTTTTTTCTGTAGCTATTGCGGTTGCGGTTGCTGCATGCGGAAAGAGAAGCACAGGAATGGAATATGCAAGAAATATGTATGATCCTATTGGATACAATCCAGACCAACCTAATAAGGCTTTTAAAAATGGTTTAACTTCTCAGGTTCCTCCAGCGAATACAGCTCCTGTGGGTTTTAAAGATTTGCACAATTTTGAAGATACGAATGAGGGTGCAGATTTGGCAGGAGCTCAGTTAATGAATCCATTATTACCTGAAGAACAAGTGTTGTTAGAAGGCCAGAAATTATTTACGGTATTTTGCGCCCCGTGTCACGGTGATTTAGGTGATGGTCAAGGCCATCTAGTAAAATTAGAGAAGATCGCGGGGGTGCCAGCTTACTTTGGTGATGCAGCCTCTTCAAGAGGTGGATTAGTTAAAGATATTCCAGCAGGTAAAGTATACCATACAATTAAATTTGGTTTAAATACAATGGGATCTTTTGCCTCTCAACTTACTCCTGATGAACGTTGGAAAGTAGTTACATATGTTCAACAATTACAAAAAACACAATAAGATATAAATGGCAACTCATCAATATAATCTATCCGAACAATTTGAGTTTACAGGAAAAGCGAAAACACTCAGTATCGTTGGAATCGTTGTTGGAGCTCTAGCAATTATCTACGGATTCTCTGACAAAAGTATGCATGAGCGTACTTTCGCTAATCTATTGTTAATGAGCTATTACTTTGCCTGTGTGTGTATGTCGGGAGCATTTTTCCTAGCAATACAGTTTGTAGCACAAGCAGGTTGGTCTGCAACAATTTTACGTGTACCTCAAGCAATGGCTAAAATCTTACCATTTGCTTCCATTATTTTAATAATAATTATGGGTGCAGGTTTGTACACACATAATTTATACCATCATTGGCACGCTGAGGGATTAACAGATCCGAATAGCGAAAACTACGATAAGCTTATTGCAGGTAAAGCAGCTTTCCTAAATGTTCCTTTCTTTATGGGCCGTCAGGTAGTGTTTCTAGCAGTTTATTCTTTCTTTGCAGTTTTGTTATCACGATTATCTAATCATGAAGATTTAGAAGGAGGCTTAAATTCTTACCGTAAGAGTTTTAAAAATTCTTGTATCTTCCTAGTGATTTATGGCTTTACTACGCCAATATTTGCCTTCGATACAGTGATGTCTCTTGAAGCGCATTGGTTCTCTACAATGTTTGGCTGGTATAACTTCGCAGCTATGTGGGTTAGCAGTTTGGCAATTATTGCAATTATTGTAATCCTTTTGAAAAAAGCAGGATACATGAACTATGTAAATAATAGTCACCTACATAACTTAGGTCAATTTATCTTCGGTTTCTCAATTTTCTGGACTTATGTATGGTTTGCACAGTTTATGTTAATCTATTATGCAAATATTCCAGAGGAAACGGTATATTTTTACAAGAGATTTGATATGTACAAATTCTGGTTTTTCCTGAACCTTATTTTGAACTTCTTAACTCCTGTACTTTTATTAATGGACAGAGATAACAAGCGTAGTGAAAATAAATTGTTAATTGTTTCTATTATTGTTTTATGTGGTCATTGGGTAGATTATTACCAAATGATTATGCCTGGAACAGTAGAAGCTCATAACGGATTTGGAATAATTGAAGTAGGAACTGCTATCGGATTTGTAGGACTATTTACTTTTACCGTATTAAATGCCTTGAGTAAAAAAGCATTAGTAGCAAAGAACCATCCGTTTTTACAGGAAAGTTTACATCACCATATTTAGGATTAATAATATACAGGGCCACGTACCGGTTAAAAAAAAATGAGGTTAATAAATTTTATAAATAGAAAAGTGATTGCAATATCAGGCTTATTCTTATCGTTATTGGTAAGCTCTGCTGCTTTCGCACAAACAGCTGCAGCTGGTGCTGCAACGGCTAAGGTAGATATGGAACCGATTTATAAATCGATTACATTCTATGTACTCTTGTTTCTATTATTATGCCTATTTATAGGCATTATTGGAAAAGCTTTAAAAGTCTATGAGCTATCAAGAGAAGTTCAAGGTAAAGCAGCTGGAATTAATTGGAATGTAGTAAACGGAAGTTTGTTTGCATTATTCTTAATAGTAGGTTTATACGGCGTTTATTGGGAATATACAGTACACGGAAGTATGATTCTACCTGACGCAGCGTCAGAGCATGGTAAGCGTATCGATGAAATGTTTAACTTAACATTGATTATTACCACCATTGTATTTATTTTAACACATATCGCTTTATTTATCTTTGCTTATTTATACAAGGATACAGGTAAGCGTAAAGCATATTTTTATCCACATAACAATACGTTAGAGATGATCTGGACAATTGTTCCAGCTATCGTTTTAACAGTATTGGTATTAATGGGCTTCTTTACTTGGAGATCAATTTTCTACAAAGTAGAAGATCCTAATAATAAACCTATCAATATTGAAGTTACATCTTCTCAATTTCAATGGGATGTACGTTATCCGGGTGCTGATGGAGAGGTAGGAGAGAGATATTATAAATTAACTACAGCTACGAATACATTGGGTATCAATTTTAATGATACCAAGAGTTTAGATGATCAAATGGCTGGAGATACGATTACTATTCCTGTTAATAAACCAGTAAGGTTTAGATTAGCAAGTAAAGACGTAATACACAGTTTTTATTTACCGCATTTTAGAGTTCAGCTAAACACTGTTCCAGGATTAACTTCTTATTTTGAATTTACTCCAACAGCTACAACTGCTGATATGATCGCTAAGACCAATGATCCTAAGTTTACTTACATCTTATTATGCTCTAAAATTTGTGGAGATGGTCACTACAACATGAAGAAAATCATTAATGTTGTTTCAATGGAAGAGTACGAACAATGGGTTAAAAGATTACCTCCATACTTGAATAATGATTTAAGAAAACAATTCAATATTCCAGTAGTAGATGAAGCAGGTGCTCCTGTTGTAGATACAACATCAACGGCTCCTGCAGCTACTTTAACCGCATTAAACAATTAATTATACTGAACGCTAATTATGTCAACAATAGCATTACACGATACAGATAATCACCATAGTCATGACGATCACGGACATGGTCATCATAAAGAGACTTTCTTGACTAAATATGTTTTTAGTCAGGATCACAAAATGATCGCTAAGCAATTCCTTATTACAGGGGTTATAATGGCGGTTATTGCAATGGGGCTTTCAATTTTATTCAGGTTACAGTTAGCTTGGCCAGATAAATCTTTTCCAATTTTAGAAACATTTTTAGGCAAATGGGCAGAAGGCGGACGTATTAAGCCTGATTTTTTCCTTGCATTAGTTACTATTCATGGTACCATTATGGTATTCTTTGTATTAACCGCAGGATTAAGTGGTACTTTCAGTAATTTATTAATCCCTTATCAAGTAGGTGCAAGAGATATGGCTTCGCCATTCCTGAACATGCTTTCATACTGGTTATTTTTTGGAGCTTGTGTAGTTATGATGAGCTCGTTCTTTACCCAAACGGGACCTGCAAGTGCTGGTTGGACGATTTACCCACCACTATCTGCCGTTCCTACAGCTATTGATGGTTCTAAGTCTGGTATGACATTGTGGTTAATTAGTATGGTTATGTTTGTTGCTTCTTCTTTAATGGGGGGTATCAATTATGTAACTACAGTATTGAATATGCGTACTAAAGGTATGGATCTTTGGAAAATGCCTTTAACAATTTGGTCATTCTTCTTAACAGCTATTTTAGGTATACTTTCATTCCCTGTTTTAGTTGCTGGGGTTGTACTACTTATTTTTGATAGGAGTTTTGGTACCAGCTTTTATCTAAGTGATATGGCATTTGGTACTCAGATATTACCTAATGAAGGTGGTTCGCCTATTTTATGGCAACATTTATTTTGGTTTTTAGGTCACCCAGAGGTTTATATTGTAATTATGCCTGCTTTAGGTATATCTTCTGAAATCATTTCTGTTAACGCACGTAAACCAATCTTTGGTTACCATGCCATGGTTTATTCGTTAATAGGTATTACAACGCTTTCATTTATTGTATGGGGTCACCATATGTTTGTTACAGGGATGAATCCATTATTAGGGGGCGTATTTATGATCACTACCTTAATTATTGCCGTTCCATCAGCTGTAAAAACCTTCAATTATTTAGCAACTCTATGGAGAGGTAATATCCGTTTTACTCCAGGAATGTTATTTGCCATTGGATTAGTATCTTTCTTTATTTCTGGAGGTTTAACAGGTTTATTCTTAGGAAATGCTGCACTTGATATTAATTTACATGATACTTATTTTGTAGTAGCTCACTTTCACTTGGTAATGGGTTCTGCAGCTATATTTGGTATGTTGGCAGGTGTTTATCATTGGTATCCAAAAATGTTTGGTAGAATGATGAATGCTAAATTGGGTTATCTGCATTTTTGGTTAACTTTTATATCTGCATATTTAGTATTCTTCCCAATGCACTTTTTAGGTTTAGATGGTGTTCCAAGAAGGTATTACGCTTTTACAGAGTTTGAATTCATGAATAAATGGTTAACTGTTAACGTATTTATTACTTGGGCTGCTATTCTTGGTGCACTAGCACAGGTAGCATTTTTATTCAACTTCTTTTACTCTATGTTTAGAGGTAAACGTGCAGAACAGAATCCATGGGGAGGTACTACATTAGAGTGGACTACTCCAGTAGAACACATCCACGGTAACTGGCCAGGTGAGATTCCAACAGTATATCGTTGGCCGTACGATTATAGTAAGCCAGGTGCAGATGAAGACTTTATTCCACAAACTGTTCCTTTCTCTCAAACTATGCGTTCAAATATGCCTCACGATTTTGAAGGTGATACAGAAATGGAGCGTATCCAGAAAGAATGGAATGATGCGAATCCGCTAGAAGAGACTAAGAATTCTTAATAGCGTATAATATTAAAATACATCATAAACAGGAAGGTAACCTTCCTGTTTATGCTTAGTGTCTGAGCAAATAATGATCTCAACGGTAGAAAATAGCTTTATTAGATTTAACTTTTATACAATAGTTATTACTTTTTTGGTGATTCTTGCTGGCGGTGTTGTTAGAAGTACAGGTTCGGGAATGGGATGCCCTGATTGGCCAAAATGTTTCGACAGCTATATTCCTCCAACTAAAGAATCTCAATTACCAGAAAATTATCAGCATAAATATATTGAAGGTAGATTGAAAAAGAATGAACGATTCGCTAAATTTTTGGATCGTGTCGGTAAAACCGAATTGGCTACTAAAATCCGTACAGATGCATCTATTCAGTCGCCAGAAGTGTTTAACGCATCAAAAACATGGACTGAGTATGTAAATAGATTGGTTGGAGCTTTAGCCGGATTTTTCCTGATTATATTAGCCGTTAAATCATTTCATTATAGGAAAATTGCCCCCAGAATTTTTTGGTTAAGTGTCCTTAATCTGCTAATTATAATTTACCAAGGTTGGTTAGGTTCTATAGTCGTTGCAACTAATTTAACGCAATGGGTTGTAACTGTACACATGTTGTTAGCAGTAGTTATCATAGCCATACTGATTTATACTTATCAATACGCTAAGTATTTAAATAAAGAGCCTAATATTATTATGGCTAAACTGCCTTGGTTAAAATTATTTTTGATTATCTCTTTAATACTGAGCTTTATTCAAATAATTCTGGGAACAGAAGTTAGAGAAGCAATAGATGTTATTTCAAAACAGTTAAATTATACTGAAAGAAATACTTGGGTAGAAAAAGTAGGTTCTGTTTTTACAGATCATAGAAACCTTTCAATATTTGTTGTGGTCGTTAATTTTATTCTTTATAAAATGATCAAAGATCGGTTTAATGGTAAAGCAGAACCGTTGATTATATGTAATTGGATGTTGATTACATTATTAATACAAGTTTTAAGTGGGGTAATCCTTTCTTATTTTAGTTTGCCACCGGTAACACAAACCATTCACATATTGTTTGCCGTATTGTTATTTGGGATGCAATTTTATTTATTCTTATTGGTTAATAGAACCAAAACATATAAACCTCAAATAAATTGAAACAGTTTTTCTCTGATTTCTCGAAATTAATAAAATTTAGGCTGACATTTTTGGTTGTGTTTTCGGCATCTGTGTCCTTTTTAATCGGATCTCAAGTGCCATTAGCAGACGGCACTATAATACCTATAGACTGGGGTAATTGGGGTTTGTTAATATTAGGTGGATTTCTGGTTACAGGCGCAGCAAATTGCTTTAATGAAGTAATTGAGGTCGACTTAGATAAACTGATGACGCGTACAAAAGATAGACCAATGCCAGCGGGTCATATGACAACTGGTCAAGGCTTGGTGTCAGGCTTGGTAATGGGTATTTTGGGGACCTATATTTTGGGCAAGTTAAATTTGGAAACAGGACTGCTGTCTGTTTTTTCAATATTTTTATATGCGTTTGCTTATACACCCTTAAAGCGTAAATCACCTATAGCAGTTTTTGTTGGTGCTATTCCCGGAGCCTTACCCCCTTTAATTGGCTATGTAGCAGCACATGGTAAGATTGATGAAATCGCAGTTATATTATTTTTAATTCAATTTGTTTGGCAGTTTCCTCATTTTTGGGCAATTGCTTGGGTTTTGGACGACGATTATAAAAAGGCAGGATTTAGATTACTCCCTACCACTAAAAGAGACAAAGGAAGCGCATTTATAACCTTTTTAAGTACGCTAATATTAATTCCCGTTTCTTTAATACCTACATTTATGGGCTTTGGAGGATATGTTATCGGTGGTGTTTCAATAATAATAGGCGTTATATTCGCTTATTATGGATTTAGGTTATATAGAACCTTAGAATTGTCTGACGCAAGAAAGGTAATGTTTGGTTCATTTTTCTATTTGCCAGTAGCGCAGGTAGTTTTGTTAATAGATTTTATAGGAAAATAGAGATGGTTGAAAATTTATTAAGTTCTGACGAACAAAGAACTTTTAAGGCTAAAAAATTTATTGTATGGTTATTTGTGGTATCATCTTCAATTATGTTTGGAGGATTTACGAGTTACTATATTGTATTTTCAGCGGCTAAAGGTAAAGGACATGGTTTAGTACTCCCGGATTTATTTCTTTACAGTACAGTTATTTTATTGATAAGTAGTCTATGCCTTTTTCTCTCGGCCAGAGCCTTTAAAAATGGAAATATTTCGAGGCAACGAATTTTATTGTGGATTACAATAATACTAGGAATTGCTTTTGGTGTACTGCAGTTTGAGGGCTGGAAGAGTTTAATCGTTAATGGAGCAGTTTTGGTAAATAATAATGCATCCATATCTATGATTTATGTGCTTTCAGGATTTCATTTGCTGCACATCTTAGCCGGAATTTGTATCATTTTAGGCGTGCTTTTGGGATCATATAAGTCAATTGCAACCCATAGGCAGCAATTTCGAATTCAAACCGCCAGTATTTTTTGGCATTTTATAGATATATTATGGATATATCTGTATGTTTTTTTACTTTTGAACAGTTAGAATTAATAATACTAAATACAACAATACATAATGGATTCTATCACCCAATTAGACAAAGTTAAATCCACCCCATGGAGCGGTGGAAGATCTCCATGGTCATTAGAGTATGGAAAGATAATGATGTGGTTTTTCTTAATATCAGATGCATTCACATTTTCTTCATTACTCGTGTATTATGGAGCGCAACGCTTCTCAAAAGATACTTGGCCATACCCTGATGATGTATTCCAATCTATACCGGGAATAGCAGATAGCGGCTATCCTTTGGTATTCGTAGGTATAATGACTTTTATATTAATTATGAGTTCATTAACTATGGTATTGGCGGTTAACGCAGGTCATAGAGGTAAAAAGAAAGAAGTAATCTGGTGGATGGTTGCTACGATAGTTGGAGGTCTTGTATTTTTAGGTTGCCAGGCTTTAGAATGGTCTCACTTATTTCATCAAGGATTTAACTGGGGAAAAATTCCAACAGATTTAGAACCTTTTTTCATTGGAGCCCCATCTCCTATTGCAGCCCAACAGTTTGCTAATTTATTCTTTACTATTACCGGTTTCCACGGTTTTCACGTTTTTACTGGAGTTTTACTGAATATCATTATTTTAATAATGACAATCAATGGCACTTTCGAACGTAGAGGACATTATTTAATGATCGAAAAAGTAGGTTTATACTGGCACTTTGTTGATCTTGTTTGGGTATTTGTATTTACTTTTTTCTATTTAGTTTAATAATATTATTATGTCTGTAAATAATCACAATTCAGAAGAACACGCTGAGCACGAAGAGTTATCTGTAAGCAAAATTTGGAAAGTATTTTTTATACTTTTAGTATTAACTATAATAGAGTTTCTTATAGCATTATGGGTAAAGCCTTCAGGTTACTTTGGTGCGCATGAAAAAGTTATAGGAAATACAATTTATATAGTTCTTACCTTAGTAAAAGCTTATTATATCGTAGCCTATTTTATGCACCTTAAATATGAAAAATTTGGCTTCCAGTTAGCCTTAACAGTGTCGTTTATATTCATTATATACTTTATAGTTCTTATGCTTATAGAGGGTGAATTTTTAAACTTGCATATGATTGGATAAATGAATAATTTTTCAATAAAAAAAGTATTAATCCTGGTAACCATTTTAGCGTTGCCAGGATTTTTGTATTATTTGCTTAAAGAAAAAGGCAAAAACAGGTATAAAACACTTTCTTATTTTGGCCCTAAAACTCCGGCCAACACCTTTCATTCTAAAATGGGGAAGAAAATTCGTGATACAATATATCATGAAGTTAAAATGCCCATTATGACCGATCAAAGCAATAATTTATTTGATTTAGGAGCGCATAATGACCAGATATTTGTTGTTAATCTTTTTTATACAAATGCAGGCCATCCAACAACTATCGCTAATAACGCTATACTTAAACTAAGTAATATCTACAAACGTAATGACCGTGTAAAATTTGTTAGTGTTACATTGGACCCACAAAATGACACGCAGAATGTATTAAATTTATTTGCAGATAAAATTGGGGCTAATGAACCCCAGTGGAGACTTTTAACAGGTAGCCAGGATAGCATATACAATTTTGTGAAAAAGGATTTGCTCTTAGATGTTGCAGGAAGTACCCCAATAGCTTATTCAAATATGATTGTTTTAATAGATTATAAACATCGTATTAGAGGTTTTTATGAAATAGCAAGCGCTGAGAGTTTAGCGCGTATAGAAGATGAAATAATAGTATTGTTAACAGAAGAGTTAAGAAATATAAATGATGGAAGATAATTTAATTACTAACGAGCCTAATTTGAAATTTAAGAAGCTTATAATATTCTTATCTGTATTAATTCCTCTTGCTGTTGCTGCATTATTCGTTGTTAAAATTCCAGATGCTACACCGCTTACTTTCCTGCCTAAAATTTATGCATGCATTAATGCTGCAACAGCGCTCGTACTTATTGTTGCTATAATTGCAGTAAAGAATGGAAAATTAAAACTACACGAGTTATTAATGAAAGTGGCGATAGGTTTGTCTCTCGTTTTTTTAGTTATGTATATCGCCTATCATATGACATCCGAACCTACAAAATTTGGAGGCGAAGATTCAATGAAATATGTTTATTTCTTTATTTTAATTACGCATATTATATTGTCTATAGCTGTTATTCCATTAGTGTTAATTAGTTTTGTAAGAGCATGGTCAGCTCAGTTTGTACAACATAGGAAAATAGCCAGAATTACTTTTCCAATATGGTTATACGTAGCAGTTACAGGTGTAGTCGTTTATATTATGATTTCTCCTTATTATAATTTTTAGTAGTTATTTAGTATCTTTATAATATGAAAAAGAACTTCTTATTAGTATTTTTCGTTTTGTTTTTATTTACAAGCATTTCTGCCTCGGCACAGTGCTCTATGTGCTCCGCAAACGCAGAGTTGGGCTCTAAGAATGGAAACACACATACCAAAGGGATTAACAGTGCTGTATTATACTTGTTGTCTTTCCCGTTTGCCTTAGCGGGTGGTGTAGGTGTGCTTTGGTATACAAAATTTAGAGTAAAAAAATCTTAAGCGTTGTTACTTAAGCAAAATACATTTGACTTTCTTGAGGCTTTATCTGCTAATAATGATAGAACCTGGTTTTTAAGTCAAAAAGAAAATTATGAATCTGCACGAGCAAATGTTATAGAGTTAGCAGAGTCTATAATTGTTCAGCTATCTAATATAGATGTACAAGTTCCGGTAGATTTGTCTGCAAAGAAAGCTGTGCTAAGAATTTATAGAGATGTTAGATTTAGTAAAAATAAGGATCCCTATAAAAACTATTTCGGAGTTTGGTTTCCCGCATATGGCAATGCAATTAGTGGGCCCGGTTATTACTTACACATAGAGCCTAATAAGTCTTTTCTAGGAGCAGGTTATTGGATGCCCAGTGCTGAGCATTTAAGGATGATAAGACAAGAAATAGATTATAATGGTACTGCTTTTACGGAAATCGTCTTAAATCCACTTTTTAAAAATAATTTTTTGTTTAATACTAAGGAAGTTTTATTAAAAGCTCCGAAAGGATATGATATATTTCATGAAAATATTCAATATTTAAAATTGAAAAGTTTCGAAGTGTCTAAAACAATTTCTAATGAACAATTATTGGCAAAAGACTTCGTTCTACAATTATCAGATTACTTTAAAATTTTAAACCCTTACGTTGCATTTCTTAGAAATGCTATTGCTAATTAACACCTGAATATGAGATATTTTTTTTCACTTGTTTTTATTTGTTTCATCACGCTATCTATCAGTTCTTGCGTTGTTTTGTCACCCAAAAAATATAAATCTTTATTAGCAACCAATGATTCGTTAAATCATGGATGGAATGAAGAACAGGTTAGAGTACAAGAACTGAAAAGATATTTAGCAAAATTAGAATCTGATACAGTACTTTTAAATAGAAATATAGCCCAATTAAAAAATACTGTTTCAGAAACTGATGCAAATTACAATACCTTGAGATCAAATAGTTCTTCTGAAATTAATAAGCTAATGGCCGATTTAAAAAAGAGAGAAGAAAGATTAAAAGAGGTGGAAGACATTTTGAATAAGAGAGAAGCCGCCAGTCAACAATTAAAAGATAAATTGGAGAACGCTTTACTGGGTTTTGCAAAGAGCGGATTAACCGTTGAAATGCGTAATGGAAAGGTATATGTCTCTTTAACAGATAAGCTATTATTCCCATCAGGAAGTATTGTGATAGACGAGCGAGGTAAACAAGCCTTAACAGGTTTAGCAGAAGTTTTAATGCAACAACCCGAGATTAATATAGCGGTAGAAGGACATACCGATACTCAAAAGATAACGAGTTTGGGGCAAATTAAAGATAATTGGGATTTAAGTGTATTAAGAGCTACTTCAGTTGTTAGATATTTAACAGAAATCAGTAAAATTGAAAGTATCCGTATGACAGCGACAGGTAGGGGAGAATTTCAACCATTAGCTTCAAACGCAACCGCAGAAGATCGTAGTAAAAACCGCAGAATTGAAATTGTTCTTTCTCCTAAATTAGATGAGTTATACGATTTAATTAGAAAATAATTAAAATTTGTATATTTTGCGTCTATAGATAAATATAAATATGTTTTCTGATTTACCTGTAGATAATAAATGGGGCGAACTAGGAATGGAATCTCCCATCATAAAAATATTTGAAAAAGTATTGCCATTATCTGATGACATTAAAGCCATCTTAAATAGAGATACTTATTTTTTGAAAGTAAGTAAAAATAGATTTGTTATTTCTCCAATAGATCGCAATCGAAATTTATATTTAATTGTAAAAGGTGTGGTTCGTGGATTCGTTAAAGATGAAGACAGAGAAATAACCACATGGATTTCTCAAGAAAACGACATCGTAGGAACGATTAAGAACTTATGGATGCAGGAAGAATCAGACGAGTATATACAAGCTTTAGAAGATGTAGAGTTGGTTTGTTTGCCGCATGTGATGTCGGAGTATTTATACGCAAATTATGGAGAAGCTAATTTTGTGGGAAGGGTGATAATGGAACGGTATTATCAAAGTGCTCAAGAGCGTGCCTTTATATGTAGATTAAGCTCGGCCGAAAAACGTTATAAAAAATTTCTTGAAATGTACGGGTCGTTAATTAATAGAATTCCTTTGAAATATATAGCGTCGTTTTTAAGTATTAGACTAGAAACTTTAAGTAGAATTAGAACTCAAATCGCCGGGAATAATATTTAAATTTTTATTAACTTCAAATTAAATTTATTACCATCAATTTTAATTTGAAGTTATGAAAGTAATTGTTATAGGCGATAAAATCCGCTCTGTCCGTTTTTGGTTAAATTATTTAACAGAAATTGATGGAGTTAAGATCTTGGAGATATATACTTCAATTATAGAAGCATTCAATGCGAGATCTAAATTTAATGAAATTGATCTGATTTTATTTGAAATAGAAACGGATCATTCCTCCCTAATTGAAGTGGTTACTTACTTCAGAAAAATCACAAAATTTTTAATCATTATTTCAAAAACAAATAAGTTTACACAATTGGCTTTTGCAGTAAAGGCCGATAATTATTTTGTTAAGCCTATACTAAAAGAGAGCTTTAATTTAGAGATAGCTAAATTAAAGGAAGAGCTTATCAGCAAACCAAATGTGAATTCTGCAGATTTTGGATATCTTTATTTAAAAGGAGATTCTAAAAATAGCTTCGGCTTAATATCTATTAATGAAATAATATTTATTGAATCACTTCGCAATTATATAATACTGAATTATCAAGATGCTAACACACTCGAGTCTAAAATATCTATTACATATTTAAGCTTGAATGAGGCTGAAAAAACACTGGAGCGTTTATTTTTTTTGAGAATTAGTAGATCGCACATTGTTTCACTCCGACATATATTAAAAGTAAGCGGTAATACAATAACCCTAAAGAATGAGAAGGTGCTAACAGTTGGAGGGAAGTATCGGGAAAAGTTCTTTAAGCATATTAATATGTATAAGTTAAATTGATTTTAACGCCCGCTTATCCTTTAAAATATATAACTGGGATAAAATATTATGAAATTGGGATAATAAATTTTCATCAAATCAATAAAATTCTTCTTTTTGAAGAAGTAAACGAATAATATTTTTTAACCTCAATTAGGGATGATTGAGAGGGGTTCAACAGCTTATTGTTTAAATAAGCTGTTGAAAACCCTTGTTTTAAGGAGCTCCAGAGTCTGACTTCATAATACAAAAAAGCCCTCTTAACACAATTGTTAAAAGGGCTTTTTTATACGTGCTTAAACTTTTGTCTTACTTGAAAGCAAATCTTACTGAAATGCCAAAGCGGCCAGCATTAAAATCAGTTCCATTGTTTAAAGTAAACATTGGTCTCCAGTCGAACGCAAAGTTAATTGGAGCTTCATTAATTTTATAATCTAAACCCAATACTGGTCTTAACTGAACATTGGTATATCCATTTCCAAAAATAAAATTAGGACCTAAACCTGCATAATATTTTAATCCTGCTGCACCATTAATATCATCGTTGTACTGATATTCTCCACCTAATCCAACTGCTCCACCGTCGAAAAATATTAAATTTGCATCAATTGCATTGGTTTCTGTAAGAAAATGCTTCATGTTAAATCCAAATCCTGTTCCCCCATCGCCAAAGTCAATTCTTAATCCGCCAGCAGTTTTATAACTGTTTCCCTTTACCTGCGCTTGAGCATTTGATGTAGTTGTAATCGCAAAAGCTACGCAACAAACAATTCCTAATAGTAGTTTTTTCATAATGATTTGTAAAAAATTTCAATCCGGAGATCCGGAGGTTTATAATTAGCTTTATTACTAACCAAAATTAAGCCATAAAGGTTTTTTTAAAAATTAAATTTTAAATTAATTTAAAATTCTCGTAAATTTTATTCCAAAAGTCTGCATTAAAGGCAGTAGTACATTTGGAAACCAATGCTATTTTGTTAGATTTGGAAAAGACCTATTTAAGTAAACTCATGTCAATTTTTAATATATGACTACAACTATAAAAAGAGTATTTGATTTACTCCCTTATAACATTGAATTGAATAGTGAATTTGATTTTTTGAATGGTAAGGTGCTTGGAGAGTGGCGAAAAATTTCAAATATTGAATTTCAGAACCAAATAAATGCAGTAAGCAATAGCTTAATAGATTTGGGTATGGGGAAAGGTTCTCGAGTAGCTATAATGTCCCCAAATCGTATAGAATGGAATATTTGTGATTTCGCGATTATGCAAATAGGTGCTTATCAAATTCCATTGTATCCAACATTAGGAGAAAACGATATTAAATTTATACTTAAAGACGCAAATATTAATGTTGTTTTTGTTGCAGACGAAGATCTTTACATAAAAATCAACGCTATAGTAGAGTCGTTAGATACAAAAATTACTGTTTATACTTTTAATGATGTAAAAAATGCAACTAGCTGGAAAACACTGTTAACTCCAAAAAACAATCATGATCTTAAAGCCTATAATGCTGCAGTTACAGAAAATGATATTCTTACTATAATTTATACTTCAGGCACAACAGGTCAGCCAAAAGGAGTAGTGCTTACACATAAAAATTTAGTTGAAAATGTAAAGAACTCTTCGGTTTTATTTCCTTCTAGTATTAAAAAGGTAGTTAGTTTTTTGCCTTTATCTCACATATTTGAGCGTATGATTATCTACTTATATCTCTATTTGGGGGTAAAAGTTTATTACGCAGAGAATATGGATACAATTGTAGCTGATATAAATGAGGTGAAACCTGATGGGTTTTCTTGTGTTCCAAGACTGCTTGAAAAGATTTATGATAAAATTATGGATAAGGGGAAATCCTTAACCGGAATAAAAAGAATGTTGTTTTTTTGGGCGGTAGAATTAGCCGAAGTATATGATCATAATAACGGGTGGTGGTATAATTTTAAATTGGCAATAGCGCGTAAGCTGATCTTTAAAAAATGGAAAGAGGCGATGGGGGGCGAAATTAAACTATTGGTTTCTGGAGGAGCTGCTCTAAATCCAAGATTATGTCGTATTTTCTGGGCAGCAGGAATGCCGGTTTTTGAAGGATACGGACTTACCGAAACATCACCAGTAATAACTGTAAACCATTTTGATTCAAATAAATTTGGTACAGTAGGAACCCCTATTAAAGGCGTTGAAATAAAAATAGCTGAAGACGGAGAAGTGCTTACAAGAGGGCATAATGTGATGCAAGGATATTATATGAGAGATGATTTAACTGCCGAGACAATTGATTTAGACGGGTGGTTTCATACAGGTGATATCGGAGAATTAATTGAAGGTAAATACCTTAAAATAACAGATAGAAAAAAGGAAATATTTAAAACCGCAGGAGGAAAATATATTGCCCCTCAGCCTATGGAAAATAAATTTAAAGAATCTTCATTTATTGAACAAATTATGGTTTTGGGAGAAAATAGAAAATTTTCTAGCGCTTTAATTGTTCCTACATTTTCTACTTTAATGAATTGGTGTGAGATTAAAAATATCACTTATTCCTCTAGACAAGAGATGCTTCAAAATCCTCAAGTAATTGATAAATATAATAGAGAATTAGCAATTTATAATCAAGATTTTGGTCGCTGGGAACAAGTCAAAGCATTTGCCTTGCTAGACAAAGAATGGAGTATAGACGGAGGAGAGTTAACACCTAAACTGAGCTTGAAAAGAAAAGTTATTCTAGAAAAGTATGCAGCTATAATTGATAAAGTGTATGTAGAAGCTGAAAAAAATTATAAAGGGAATTCGCATGAATAAGTCTCAGTTAAAATGGGCGAGCCTATGTTTAATTATATTATTAAGCGGATGTGTTGGCGGACAAATTGGAAATAACCCCAACCCTCAATATAAAAATGGGATGGTTGTTTCGGCTAACTCTTATGCTTCTAATGTTGGCTTAAGTATATTAAAGAAAGGTGGAAATGCTGTAGATGCGGCTGTAGCAGTTCAGTTTGCTTTAGCTGTAGTTTATCCAAATGCTGGAAATATTGGTGGTGGTGGCTTTATGGTTTATCGCTCAGCTAAAGGAGAAACCAGCACGTTGGATTTTAGGGAAAAGGCTCCTGCTGCTGCCTATAGAGATATGTATTTGGATGAGCAAGGAAATCCAATCGTTGATAAAAGTTTATATGGTCAATTGGCGGCAGGTGTGCCGGGATCTGTTGCGGGGATGGAAGAAGCGCATCAAAAATATGGAAAATTAAAGTGGTCTGATTTAATTCAGCCTTCTATAGACTTAGCGCAAAATGGTTTCAAGATATCTAGCAGGCAGGCAAGAGAATTAAATGGGTTAGAAGCCACCTTAATAAAGCATAATTCATTAGGTACATCCCTTTTAAAATCAGAAGGCGTATGGCAGGAAAATGACTTGCTTATACAACAGGAACTTGCTTATACATTGAAATTGATAAGAGACTTAGGCAAAAAAGGGTTTTATGAGGGCGCTGTGGCTGATAGTATTGTTGCAGAAATGAATCGAGGTAACGGAGTTATAAGCTTAGAAGACTTAAAAAATTATCAAGCGATTTGGCGAAAACCTATAGAAGGAAATTACAGAGGACATAAAATTATTACAATGTCACCCCCTTCCAGTGGTGGAATTGCATTGATTCAATTATTAAAATCGGTTGAACCTTATCCATTAAGCAGGTGGGGATTCAATACAGACTCAACTGTTCAATTAATGGTTGAAGCAGAAAGGCGCGTTTATGCAGATAGAGCTACTTATTTAGGAGACCCTGACTTTTTTAAGGTTCCTGTGAATGAACTAATGGAAGATCGTTATATAAAAAGCAGAATGTCTACTTTTCAATTCAACAAAGCTTCTACAAGTAGTGAGATAGGCGCCGGAAATATATCTGCGCCTGTTGAAAGTGAAGAAACCACTCATTTTTCTATTGTTGATAAAGAAGGGAATGCAGTATCTATAACAACTACTTTAAATGGGTCATATGGTTCTGCAGTAGTTGTAAAAGGAGCGGGTTTTCTTTTAAATAATGAAATGGATGACTTTTCAGTGAAACCCGGATCACCAAATATGTATGGTTTAGTTGGGGGAGAAGCCAATGCAATTGTGGCGGGGAAAAGAATGCTTAGTTCTATGACGCCAGCTATTGTAGAAAAGGATGGAGATTTATACATGGTAGTAGGTACACCAGGAGGATCTACTATTATAACGTCCGTTTTTCAAACTATTTTAAATGTAATCGATTTCAATAATACAATGCAATCAGCCGTGTCTGCTAAAAAAATTCATCATCAGTGGCTTCCAGATGTTATTGATTATGAAGATGGTGCGCTAGATAGTCTGACAATTGTTGAGCTTCAGAAAAAAGGATACCAGTTGAAAAAACGTGGGCCAATTGGTCGGGTAGATGCTATATTAAAAACTAAGTGGGGATATCTACAAGGTGGAGCAGATCCTAGAGGGGATGATGCTGTTGCTGCTTGGTAGTTTCATGTTATAAATTATTAAATAATGAAAAAAATTTTCGGACAATTTACTGTAGCACTTATTGTGTGTTTAACCTTAATGAGTGCTAATAAGATGAATGATTATTCATTGATAACCATTATAAGTGAATATCAGGCAGACCAGCAAATGATGAATAGAAAGTATCCGCTAAAATATTCAGATAGCTATTTTAAAAGAATGCATGCTTTTTACGGTGCCTGGGAAAGTAAATTAAAAGCTTTGCCGTATGCTAAATATACTGTAAATGAGCAGGTCGATTATCAGTTGCTAAAACGTAATATTCAAATAAGCTATCACAATTTAAAGTTGAATGAAGCAGATAAGAAAAAAGCGGAAAAGCTGTTAAACTGGACTAAAATAATTGAAGAATTTCAATTATTAAGAAGTGTTGGTACGGCATTGGATGGTAACAAAACAGCTAAAGATTTTGAAAATCTGATAACTCTTTTTGAAGGGCAAATAAATGGCATTTCAGAAAACAAAGATGTTGTCGCGTCAGATTATGCAAAAGCGGTTGAAATAGCAGATCAGTATAGACGTACTTTTGCAGAAAGTTATAAATTTTATGATGGGTATGATCCTGAATTTACGACAATTGTAAGACCTGTTTACAATCGCGCTGATAGTGTGTTTAAGAAAATGATTTCTGTCTTTTCAGCTGAGACTAAAGATGTACAACAAGTTGATGATGGTAGTGGAATAATCGGTAATCCCATCGGAAGAACAGCTTTTATAAAAGGATTAGAAGACGAGATGATTGCTTACACACCTGAAGAATTATTAGCAATCGCCTTAAAAGAATTTGCATGGAGCGATCAGGAAATGTTAAAGGCATCGAATGAAATGGGATTTGGTGATGATTGGAAAAAAGCATTAGAAAAAGTAAAACAGGATTACGTGCCGCCTGGGAAACAACCAGAGCTAATCAAATTTCTTGCTGATGAGGCTGTAGATTTTATTGTAAAGAATGATTTGGTAACAGTTCCAGAACTCGCTAAAGAGGGATGGTCTATGCGCATGCTTTCTGCTCAAGAACAATTAACGGCTCCATTCTTTTTGGGTGGCGAATCTATTTTAATAGCTTATCCAACCGAAGGGATGACAGATACTGCTAAGATGATGAGTTTGAGAGGTAACAATAAACACTTTGCCAGAGCTACCGTGCATCACGAATTAATACCAGGGCATAACTTGCAATATTTTATGCAAAATAGATATAAAACATATAGAAGGCCTTTTTCTTCTCCATTTTGGTCAGAAGGCTGGGCATTATATTGGGAGATGTTGTTGTGGGATAAGAATTTTGCTAAAAGTCCGGAAAATAAAGTGGGTATGCTTTTCTGGCGTATGCATCGAAGCGCAAGAATTATTTTTTCAACCAATTATCATTTAGGTAAGTGGACCCCGCAACAGTGTATAGACTTCTTAGTAGATAGAGTAGGTTTTGAAAGAGCAAATGCAGAAGCAGAAGTTAGAAGATCATTTACCGGAAGTTATGGGCCGCTGTATCAAATCGCTTACATGATTGGTGGGTTGCAATTTAGAGCGTTGCATAAAGAGTTGGTTGGTACAGGGAAAATGTCTAATAAAACATTTCATGATACAATTTTACAAGGTAATTCTATGCCGGTAGATTTAGTGAGGGTTATTTTAAGCAATAAAAATATTCCCGAAAATTATAAAGCTACATGGAAATTTGCTGGTGCACTTTAATGAATGTATGTATTTCTGAACACTTATTGCATTAGTCGAAAGTATCGTATTTTGTTATTTTACAGGTGTTTAATATTCACTTTTAACACTTTTTAACTTCTTGGTATAGCAATTGTATCTTCTCATGGTAAATAAAATTGAATGAAATCAAAATTTAATATCATGAAACAAAATTTATTTAAAAGTGCACTGCTAACTGTTGGAGCCTTATTCTTAGGTTCGGCTGCTTTCGCACAAGAGTCAAATTCTGAAAGCGTACCAATGCGTAGCTGGTCTATAGGTGTTAACGCAGGTGTGTTGTCGCCACTGTCGCCATTTGGCGGACAAAATGATTATTCTAATTGGAGCTCTCAATTAGGATATGGTTTATACATTAAAAAGCAATTCACAAATTATTTCTCTTTAAGAGCAGATGGTTATGCTGGTAAATTGAAAGGGGATAATTCAAAACCGTATAACTCTGGTGTTATTAATTCTAGTCCTTTCACGTCGTTCGAAACGGATTTAAACTACACCGCAACCTTAAATGCTGTGGTAAACATGTTTAATATAGATATGTTTAAAAAAGAGAATGCCATGCAGTTATATACCTCAGTTGGGGCAGGTATTGTTGGTTATGAAGTAAATGCTGTAGGAAATGCTCCAGCTCCCAATGTAAATGTTAAAACAGAAAAGTTAACTATTCCGGTTGGAATTGGTGCTAAATTTAGATTATCAGATGCTGTTAATTTTGATTTAGGTTGGACCGTTAATTTTGTTGATGCCGATAATCTGGACGGATACAATAGAGGTGCCAACGACAGATTTAACTATGCTTATGCAGGATTGGAATTCTCTTTAGGAAAAGGAAAACAATTGGCCTTCCACAATCCAGTAGCAATGACTTATGACGAGGCAGTTAGAGCAAAGGCTGATGCAGCTTCGGCTAACGCTTTAGCAAATTCTTTAAAAGGTGATTTAGATGCAGCAAAAGCAGAAAATGCTAAACTGAGAACTGATGTTAATAATTTATTAGCAGATAGTGATGGAGATGGTGTATCAGATAAATTCGATAAATGCCCGAATACACCTGCTGGAACAGCAGTTGACGGTGCAGGTTGCCCAATTAAAGTAACTAATCAAATTACTGAGAAAGTAATTATTACAGAAGCAGACCGCAAAGTTGTGGACGAAGCAATTAAAAATTTAGAGTTCGATTTAGGTAAATCTACTATTAGATCTAAATCTTATGCAACTTTAAATGAGGTGGCTAAATTATTAGTGGAAAAGAATTTTAGCTTAAAATTAGCAGGTCATACCGATAATACAGGTTCAGATGCACTAAACTTACGTTTATCTAAAGATCGTGCTGAGTCAGTAAAATCATATTTAGTATCTCAAGGAGCAAATGCTTCTCGAATTGAAGCTACAGGATATGGTAAAAATCAACCAATTGCTACCAATGCTACAGCAGATGGTCGTCAGAAAAATAGAAGAGTTGAATTTACATTGTTTTAATAAATAATGGGATTGTTTAAAAAGGGATGCTGAGAAGCATCCCTTTTTTTGTTAAATAATTTTTTTACTATGCTTGCATAATAAAAAATAAAACAATATATTTGTTATGCAAGCATAGTAAATTAAGATGCAACAGGAGACAATAGATTACCATTTAAAATTGGCATGGCAATCAGTTTTTAATAAATATAACCAAATTGCTTCCAATTATGGGATTTCGCAAGCAGTTGGGTATATGTTAATTAATATTGAAGAGCAAGGTACAACAGTAACTAAACTTGCTGCGTTGCAAGGAGTAAAGCCAACTAGTTTGTCCAGAATGCTTTTAAACATGGAGAAATCTGGTATGATTTATAGAGAGATATCAATTGGTGATAAGAGATCAATTTTAGTAAAATTAACTACCTCAGGTTATGAAAAACAAAAAATTGCGAAATCAGTTGTTAAGAAGTTTAATGAATATTTAAATAATCATTTCACTTCAATAGAGCAGCAACAGTTGTCAGATCTATTAAAAAAATTAAATGTACTAGCCACAGAATATTCAGCTGAATAATATGAACAGGAAAATTAATAAAGTAGCAGTATTGGGATCGGGAATCATGGGGTCTCGTATTGCTTGTCATTTTGCCAATATTGGAGTAGAGGTTTTGCTATTAGATATCGTTCCGAAACAGGTAGATGCGGCAAAAGGAATAGATGAAACCCAACCTTCATTTAGAAATAGCATTGTGAATAACGCCTTAAATGCTACTGTTAAAGCCAGTCCGTCTCCCATTTATACTAAAAAATCATTAGCCAGAATTACAACAGGTAATTTTGAGGATGATATGAAACGTATCGGAGAGTATGATTGGATTATTGAGGTGGTAGTTGAGAATCTGGAGATTAAAAAACAAGTTTTTGAACAGGTTGAGAAATATAGAAAGCCAGGTACATTAGTAACTTCTAATACATCTGGAATTCCGATATCGAGGATGGCAGAAGGAAGGAGTGAAGATTTTGCTAAGCATTTTTGTGGAACACATTTCTTTAATCCCCCTCGCTATTTAAGATTGCTGGAAATTATCCCGACAGAAAAAACGGATCAGGAGGTTGTAAACTTCTTGATGAATTTTGGCGACAAATTTTTAGGTAAAACAACTGTTTTATGTAAAGATACTCCCGCATTTATTGCAAATAGGGTAGGCGTATACTCAATAATGTCACTGCTCCATCTTGTAGAAAAAATGGAACTTACAGTAGAGGAGGTAGATAAGTTTACCGGACCTGCTTTAGGGCGACCAAAATCTGCCACCTTTAGAACTACAGATGTGGTGGGATTAGATACCATGATAAAGGTTGCTAAAGGATTGTATGACAATTGCCCGGATGACAAAGCACACTCTTTATTTAAATTGCCATCTTACGTTAGTAAAATGGAAGAAAACAACTGGTTGGGCGATAAAACCAAGCAGGGGTTTTATAAAAAAACAAAAAATGCTGAAGGTAAAACAGAAATCTTAGCATTAGATTTAAAAACTTTAGAATATAGACCTCAGCAGAAAGTTAAATCATCAACACTGGATTTAACAAAATCTATAGAAAGTGTTAGAGAGAGAATGAAAGTTTTTGCTGCTGGCAAAGATAGAGCGGGTGAATTATTTAGGGCTTCTTTTTTCGGATTGTTTGAGTATGTGTCAGACAGAATTCCGGAAATATCAGACGAACTATATAGAATAGATGATGCTATGCGGGCGGGTTTTGGTTGGGATTTAGGCCCGTTTGAAGTATGGGATGCTGTAGGTATTGAACAATCTCTAAAAGGAATGGAAGCCCAGGGAAATATAGCTGCTCCGTGGGTAAATGAGATGCTTGCGAATGGCAATACATCTTTTTACAAAGTCGAAGATGGTATAAAGAAGTATTATGATATTCCTTCAAAATCATATAAAGTATTGCCGGGATCTAACTCATTTATAGTGTTAGATAATTTGCGATCAAAAAATACTTTATATAAAAACTCTGGGGCATCTATTATTGATTTAGGTGACGGAATTTTAAATGTAGAGTTTCATTCTAAAATGAATACCATTGGAGGAGACACATTAACTGCTATAAATAAAGCCATTGATATGGCTGAAAAAGATTATAGAGGGTTAGTTATTGGTAATGATGGAGCAAACTTCTCGGCAGGGGCAAATGTAGGTATGATATTTATGATGGCTGTCGAGCAAGAGTGGGATGAATTAAATATGGCCGTAAGAATGTTCCAGAATACCGCAATGCGGATAAGATATTCGTCGATCCCGGTTGTTGTAGCGCCTCATAATTTAACATTGGGTGGCGGATGTGAATTTAGCTTACACGCAGATCATGTTCAGTTAAATGCAGAAACTTACATGGGGCTGGTTGAATTTGGAGTGGGAGTTATTCCAGGAGGTGGTGGTACCAAAGAATTTGCACTTCGTGCGTCTGATGAATTTAAAGCAGATCAAATTGTGCAAAATTCATTGAAAGAGCGATTCTTGACAATTGGAATGGCTAAAGTGTCGACATCTGCACTCGAGGCAGCAGAGTTAGGCTACTTGCAGAATGATAAATTTAGTATTTCAATGAATAGAAGCCGATTAATTGCCGATGCAAAAGCAAAGGCTATAGAGCTGGCCGAAGCAGGATATATAAAGCCTGTTCAAAGAAAAGATATTACGGTATTGGGAAAGCAAGGGTTAGGTATTGTTTATGCTGGAGCAAATTCTATGTACTCAGGTAAGTTTATCTCCGAACATGACAAGAAAATTTCAGAAAAATTGGGATACGTAATGTGTGGTGGCGATTTGTCTTCTCCAACTCAGGTGAGTGAGCAATATTTGCTGGATTTAGAAAGAGAGGCATTTTTATCGCTTTGCGGTGAAAGAAAAACTTTAGAAAGAATTCAAAGTATTGTTGTTAAAGGAAAACCATTAAGAAACTAAAATTATAAATGAATAGAGAGCTTCAGGTTTCTCTTCAAAATACAATTAAAATGGAAGCATATATAATAGCAGGACTTCGCACCGCAGTTGGAAAGGCCCCTAGAGGAGTTTTTCGTTTTACTAGAGCAGATGATTTAGCTGCTGATGTAATTAGACAGTTGGTTGCTTCAGTCCCAAATCTGGATAAAGAGCAAATAGACGATGTGATCGTTGGAAATGCCACGCCAGAAGCAGAGCAAGGATTAAATATTGCTCGTATGATTTCTCTTATGGGGTTAGATACCGATAAGGTACCAGGTGTAACCGTGAATAGATATTGTGCATCTGGATTAGAAACAATCGCCACCGCAGTAGCCAAAATTAAGGCAGGCATGGCCGATTGTATTATAGCAGGGGGTGTGGAAGTAATGTCAGGTATGCCTTTTGGCGGATGGAAATTAGTTCCTAATGCTCATGTAGCAAAAAATAATCCTGATTGGTATTGGGGAATGGGACTTACAGCCGAAGCGGTTGCTGAAGAGTATAAAGTGAGTAGAGAAGATCAAGACCAATTTGCTTTCGAGTCGCATATGAAAGCAGTTAATGCACTTAAAAGCGGGGCCTTAAAAGCAGGTATTGCGCCAATTAATGTTGTGGAAACATACTTAAATGAGCAATTAAAAAAACAAACAAAATCTTATGTAGTAGATACGGATGAGGGGCCTAGAGCCGATACAACTATAGAGAAATTAGCGAAACTTAAACCCGTGTTTGCTGCTAATGGATGTGTTACGGCCGGTAATGCTTCTCAGACATCAGATGGAGCTGCGTTTGTTTTGGTAGTTTCAGAAAAGAAAATGAAAGAGTTAGGTGTAGAGCCCATAGCGCGTTTAGTGAGTTATGGTGTTGCAGGTGTGCCACCAAGAATTATGGGAATAGGCCCTATAGAAGCCATACCAAAAGCTTTAAAAAGAGCGGGATTAAAACAATCTGATATGGATCTTATAGAACTGAATGAAGCTTTTGCGTCCCAATCTTTAGCTATAATAAGAACACTTAATTTAGATAGCTCAATTGTAAACGTTAATGGCGGGGCTATTGCATTAGGTCATCCGTTGGGTTGTACAGGAGCCAAGCTATCCGTTCAATTATTTAATGAATTAAAATCGCGAAATAAGAAATATGGAATGGTTACCATGTGTGTTGGAACAGGACAAGGTGCGGCGGGAATTTTTGAAATGCTATAGAAAGAATATTATTTACAAACGTTTTGAATAAAAACAGAATTATATAATAAAAGATATGGAAAGTACTAGTAAAAAGTCGATAAAAGGGGGAGAGTTTTTAATAACAGAAACACCTTATCAGGATGTTTTTATCCCTGAAGATTTTGATGAAGAACAGCAGATGATTGCTCAAACATGTAGAGATTTTTTAGCTGCAGAAATTTATCCTAATTTAGATCGAATAGACAATCAGGAAGAGGGGTTAATGGAAGAGCTTGTAACCAAGGCCGGTGAGTTGGGAATGCTGGGTGTCTCAGTTCCAGAACAATATGGAGGGTTTGGAAAAAACTTTAATACATCTATGCTGGTAGCAGATGTTTGTGGTTCGGGTCACTCTTTTGCTGTGGCTTTATCTGCACATACCGGAATTGGTACATTGCCTATTCTTTATTATGGAAACGACGCTCAAAAAGACAAGTATATTCCAAAGTTGTCTACAGGAGAATGGAAAGCGGCATATTGTTTAACTGAACCAGATTCTGGATCAGACGCTAATTCTGGGAAATCAAAAGCAACCTTGAGTGCCGACGGAAAGCATTACATTTTGAATGGTCAGAAAATGTGGATTACAAATGGAGGTTTTGCCGATGTCTTTATCGTATTTGCGAAAATTGATGATGATAAAAATTTAACCGCATTTATTGTTGAGCGAGATTTTGGTGGAATAACCATGAACCCCGAAGAACATAAAATGGGGATAAAAGGGTCGTCTACCAGACAAATCTTTTTTAATGACTGTTCGGTGCCGGTTGAAAATATGTTAAGTGAGCGAGAAAACGGATTTAAAATAGCAGTAAATATTTTAAATATAGGGCGTATAAAGCTTGCTGCGGCAGCAATAGGTGCGTCAAAAAAAGTAATTGATACGGCTATAAATTATTCGAATGAACGTATTCAATTTGATCGGCCAATATCAAAATATGGAGCTATAAGACATAAATTGGCTGAAATGGCCGCTAAAGTTTATGCTGTAGATTCTGCAAATTACAGAGCGGGTCAGAATATAGATGATGCTTACGATGCGCTAGTTGCAGGAGGAATGGATGAAGGTAAAGCAAAATTAAAATCTACAGAACAATTTGCGGTTGAATGTGCAATTCTAAAAGTTTGGGGTTCAGAGGTGTTAGATTTTGTGGTAGATGAAGGTGTTCAGATTTATGGTGGAATGGGGTTTTCAGCTGATGCACCAATGGATAGAGCATATAGAGATGCGCGGATCAATAGAATTTTTGAAGGAACAAATGAAATAAATCGTTTGTTAACCGTAGATATGATGCTTAAGCGAGCTATGAAAGGTGAGCTTGATTTGATGACGCCGGCAACAGCGGTTGCTGCAGAGCTAATGTCGATCCCAGATTTTGGAGAAGAAGATACACAGCTTTTTGCAGCCGAAAAGAAAACAATTGCAAATCTTAAAAAAGCGACATTAATGGTTGCGGGTGCAGCCGTTCAAAAGTTGATGATGAGTTTAAGTAAAGAGCAAGAGATATTAATGAATATTGCTGACATGGCAAGCTATGTATACGTAGCAGAATCGGCAATGTTAAGAACTGAGAAATTGGTAAGTAAAAGAGGAGAGGAAGCTTGTTCTGGTCAGATAAATTTAATGAAAATTTATTTTAATGAAGCTGTAGATGCGGTAAACAAAGCAGGTAAAGAAGCGTTATGGGCGTTTGGTGAGGGCGATGAGTTACGTATGATGCTTGTTGGTTTACGTAGATTTACTAAAATGGAGCCTTTTAATGTTAAAGCAGTAAGACAAGAAGTTGCATTAGAAATGATTAATGCTAATAAATTTCTTTATTAAATAGTTAAATAGGTTATTTAAAACCCTTAAGTTTTAGTGAATTAAGCTTAAGGGTTTTTTTATTTAAAGATTTTTTGAAAAATGTATTTGTTAAAATTGGTTAAAAATTGTGGTATCCGCTTTTATAACGTAATTTTGTGATTATGTCTAAATTAAAAATATTTTTTGCCGCACTCATTGGCATGTTTGTTATAGCTTCATGTAGTAAAGATAAATATGATGCTGAAGCTCAAATGGGAATAGATGATGCGTTAATTACGGCTTTTATCGCTTCTAAAAATATACCTGCAACTAAACATAGCAGTGGTTTATATTATCAAATTATTGAGCAAGGAACCGGAAGAGATATTCCATCAAATGCTAATGTTACTGTATTATATGAAGGTAGGTTGTTAAATGGAACTGTGTTTGATAAGACTACAGGAGCAACAGTAAGTTTCAATTTAGGGCAAGTAATTAAAGGTTGGACCATCGGACTTCCATTAGTTAAAGAAGGTGGAACTATTAGGTTAATTATTCCTTCGCCTTTAGCTTACGGAAAAGATTCTCCTTCTGTAAGTATTCCTGCTAAATCAGTTTTAGACTTCACTATAATTGTAACCAAGATTCAATAAGATTTGTATGAAGACTAAAAAAATACATTTATTTTTTTCGATTATAATAGCGGTTATAGTTTTTTCATCATGTAAGAAAGAATATGAAACCGTTGAACAATATGATGAAAATAGAATTGCGACATATTTAAGAGATAATTCTATTACGAATATGATTAAAGATCCTTCGGGATTTTATTATGCAATCATTAATCAAGGTAATGATGGTGTAATAGCTGATGCTGATTCTGTTTTGTTTGCCTTGAAAGTTACGTCTTTGGCAGGTAAAACTCATTTTGAAACACCTGCATTGTCAAATAGCGGGGAATATTTGGGCTATTTAACCAGTGCATATGGCAAGGATTTTTTGCCAGGTATTCAGTACCCTAAAGATGTTATTAAAACAGCAATTTCAAAAGTTCAGAGAGGTGGATCTGTCAAAGTAATTGTACCTTCACATTTAGCTTATGGTATAAAAGGAAACGCTATGTTTTCGGAAAATGAAATTTTAATAATTGAAATTTCTGTCTTTAAGGAAGAAAGCCAGGCTGAGTTAGATGAGTTTAGAATTAGTAACTTTCTAGCAGTAAATAATATTACTGCAATTAGAGATCCTTCTGGCATTTATTATCAAGTGCTTCAGGAAGGTACTACTGGTATTGCAGCAGATTTACAGTTTTTGTTAAAGACTAAATATAAAGCTAGATTATTAGACGGTTATGTGTTTGACCAAACTGTAGGAGATACGCCTTATGAAATTGAATTAAAAAGTACTCGTTACTTTGGTTTAAAGAAAATATTAGTGGGTCGTAAAGCAGGCACAAAGCTAAGAGTTTTTCTGCCTTCGAGTGTCGCTTTGGGATCTTATGGATCTGCCGATGTTCCTAAAAATTCAAATGTGGATATTGAGGTAGAAATTCAAGAAGTAGTTGATGATTTTGCTCCGGCACCTACCCCTTCAGAATAAGTTTTAAGCGCTCTTGTTCTGGCAAAAGTATGTTCAACAATAGGTTGAACATACTTTTCTGTTTTTAATTCCTTTATCCATTTGCTACAGTAGATTAAATCTGGATCAAATTTTTGTAGCTGTGTGGTAGGGTTAAATATCCTAAAATATGGAGCAGCATCATTTCCAGATCCACTAGCCCATTGCCATCCTCCAATATTATTTGCCATATCGTAGTCTAATAATGTTGCGGCAAAATAAGCCTCTCCCCATCTCCAATCAATAAGTAAATGTTTTGTTAAAAAACTTGCAACTATCATTCTAACCCTATTGTGCATAAATCCGGTTTCATTTAATTGACGCATTCCTGCATCCACTAATGGATACCCTGTTTTTCCGTTGCACCATGCTTCAAACTCTTCCGGATTATTTCGCCATTTAATAAAGTCATAATTTTTTTTGAAAGAATTTTTTTGGGTTTCAGGGAAATGCCATAAAATCATGCTATAAAAATCTCGCCATGCTAAACCGGCAATCCATTTATCTGCGTTCATGTTTTTTGCCTGATTATAAACCGATCTAATACTTATAGTGCCAAACCTTAAATGGACACCTAAATATGTAGTAGCATCTTTTGCAGGAAAATCACGCCACTTCTCATAATTTACCAACTTATTTTCGAGTGATATCTCCGGATGCATTAATTGAGCTTTTTTAAATCCAATTGTATTTAAATCAGGAGTAATATTGAATGGAATTGTTTTTAATAAATTATCTAAGTGAAGCTCAGACGGGATCGATTTTACTAAATCATTATTAATTTTTTCAAGCCATCTTTTATAGTAAGGGGTAAAGACCGTATATGGAGTTCCGTCAGATTTTGTTATTTCATTTTTATGAAATATTAAATGATCTTTACAACTATTAACATCTACGTTGTTTGATTTTAGCAAATGAGTAACAGCAGTATCTCGTTTAATGCAGCTGGGTTCATAATCTTCATTGAAAAAAACTTTATCAATGGAGTATTCATTTAATAAATCGTTCCAAACAGCAGTTGGGTCTCCGTGTTTTATCAGAATAGAGCTATTTACAGAGCGTAATTGGGCTTGTAAGTACTCAAGTTGTGTGTGAATAAACGTTACTCTTGTGTCAAGTTTATTTTCGATTTTATCTAGAATACTCGTATCAAAAATAAATAAGAGTAAAGTAGGAGATCCACTATTTAATGCATGAAATAACGCGGTATTATCTTCAATTCTTAAATCTCTTCTAAACCAATGGACAGATATTTTAGGCATATATTTCTTTTAAGGCATTTTTTAATGTGGGGTATTTAAATTGAAATCCTAACTTAATTACCTTTTCACTAGTTGTGTTGTTGCTGTTAAGTATTATGGCACTCATTTCTCCCAAAATTAGTTTCAGTAAGAATTTGGGTATTTTTATAGGCCAAACAAACTTACCAATGTTTTTCGCAAGTAAGTAAGTTAATTGCTTATTTGTAACGGGTGCTGGAGCTGCAGCATTATAAATACCTGTATATTGAGAATTATTAATAAAAAATAAAAGCATGGCTGTTAAGTCAGCGTGATGAATCCACGGGATCCATTGGCTTCCAGTGCCCAACGGAGCTCCAAATCCAAACTTAATAGGTTTTGAGATGACTGGTAAACTACCTTTGTTACGATCTAACACAACCCCGAATCTTAATATACTGGTATTAATTCCTAATTTTTGAATGTTTTTAGCGGCTTCCTCCCATAATATACAACATTTGGATAAAAAATCATTGCCTGGCGAGTCATCTTCGGTGAGTACTTGATCTCCCTGATCTCCATAATATCCAACAGCCGAGGCGGAAATAAAATGCTTAACAGAATGTTCTGTCTTTTCTAGTAATTCTAATAAAATTTTTAAAGAGCCTATTCTACTGTTAATGATTTCAGATTTTCTTGCTTCAGTCCACTTTTTTTCTCCTATCGAAGCACCAGCGAGATGAATAATAGTTTGAACGTCTTTTAAGCAGTTTTTATCTATAGTTTGTTTTTCTATATCCCAAAGAAAAACATCAACGCCTTTAATATTTTCAGGTTTTCTAGATAAAATAGAAACTTTAAATCCTTTTTGTAGACTTTGTTTTACCAATTTTAGTCCTACTAATCCGCTTGCGCCAGTTATGAGAATGCGTTTATCCATAGTTAAATTATAAAAATGACATTGTATCTATTATGTAAAGATTAAGGTATAAATTGGTATATGCTTCAAAAAAGCAATATTTTTGTAATTGGTTAAAATTCGATTATGTCTCAAAAAAGGATTTTGGTTTGGTTTAGAAATGATTTACGCTTACATGATAATGAAGTATTGTCAGAAGCGGTTCAAAAAGCCGACCAAATTTTACCTGTTTTTTGTTTTGATCCGCGTCAATTTTTGCCAACAAGTTACAACACTTTAAAGACAGGATTCAATAGAGCTAAATTTTTGTTGGAGAGTGTGGCCGATTTAAAAGAATCTTTTTTAGCAAAAGGCGGTGATTTGTTAATCTGTAAGGGGAATCCTGAAGAGTTATTGCCAGCTATTGTAGAACAATATGGAATAACAGAAGTTTATCACCATAGAGAAGTTGCTCCTGAGGAAACAAAAATATCTTCGGCCACAGAAGATGCACTTTGGAAACAACATGTTAATTTAAAGCATTTTATTGGGCATACACTTTATAACAAGGAGGATTTGCCTTTTCCCATTAAAGATATTCCGGATAGTTTTGCAAAGTTTAAAAAGAAGACAGAGCGAGAATCAACTGTGAAACCTTGTTTTTTAGAGCCCGACCATATTCAATTTATTGAGATGGAAGATGCGGGTAATTTACCTAGCTTATCAGATCTTTATCCGGAAGGAATAGAAATAGATGAAGGGAAATTGAGTATTCAGGGAGGGGAAAAAAAAGCGTTAGAATTGCTCAATGATATTGTTTCTTTAGTTCCAAGTAGTGATAAATCTTCTGGAACGTTACAATCAAATACAGGTTTGTCGCCATGGCTTTCATTTGGCTGTATATCTCCTCGTAAAATTTATTTTGAGTTACTTGATAAAGGTAGTTCTAAAGAACAGAAAGCATCTTTCAATAAAGTTATTGTAGGATTGCTATGGAGAGATTATTTTAGGTTTATGTTTAAGAAACATGGAAATAATTTTTTTAGATCATCAGGTTTTTTATTGCAGCCCGCTTATGAGTTTAAATTTAATGAGCAAGATTTAAGTAATTGGAAGGAAGGTAAAACGGGCAATGAAATTGTAGATAGAATAATGGTTAAGCTTAAGACGTCGGGTTATATTGATGCACCGTCTAGAAATTTAGTATTAACTTATTTTATAGAAATATTGCAATTAGATTGGACGTTGGGAGCAGCTTATTTTGAAGAAATGTTAATTGATTATGCTCCGGCTTCTAATTGGGGAAATTGGGCAGTATCTGCGGGAGTAGGAAATGATTCGACATTAAAACCGCTTCCAAATTTTGAAACTCAAATGAATAATTTCATTAAGTTTTTTGGACGTACATCTTTTGCCGCATAAAATCTCTAATTTCTACTATTTTATAATGAGATTTTGGGCTTAAAGTCCTACTTTTGCAATCTTAGAGTAATTTACTGAAGAATGGATAATTTATCATATCTGAACGGCGCTAACGCAGAATATATTGAAAGCTTATATCAAGAGTATAAACAAGATAAAAATGCTGTAGAATTTGGTTGGCAGAAATTTTTTGAAGGTTTCGATTTTGGAAGAGGTTCTGAGGCTGGCTCGGTTATCTCAGAAACTCCAGAACACTTTTTGAAAGAAGTGAATGTTTTAAATCTAATTGATGGCTACAGAAATAGAGGGCATTTGTTTACGCATACAAATCCAGTTCGTGAAAGAAGAAAATATACGCCTACATTAGACGTTGAAAATTTCGGCTTAGCTCAATCAGATCTTGATACCGTTTTTAATGCCGGTGTTGAAATAGGTATTGGTCCAGCAACACTTCGTACAATTATAGATTTTTTACGTCAAACTTATTGCGGTTCTATAGGAGCGGAATATAAATACATAAGAACTCCTGAGGTTATTGATTGGATTCAAGGAACCATGGAATCAAAGAAAAACACCCCTAATTTTTCTTTGAAGGAGAAAAAGAGAATTCTTAATAAATTAAATGAGGCGGTAACTTTTGAGAGCTTTTTGGGGACAAAATTCTTGGGTCAAAAACGTTTTTCTTTAGAAGGTGCAGAATCTTTGATTCCTGCGCTTGATTCTGTTATTGAAAAAGGTGCAGATTTAGGAATTAAAGAATTTGTTATAGGAATGGCACATAGAGGGCGTTTAAATGTTCTTGCCAATATTATGCAAAAATCTTACAAAGATATTTTTTGTGAATTTGAAGGTCGAAGCTACAATGAAGAATCACTTTTTAGTGGGGATGTAAAGTACCATTTAGGCTATTCAACAGATATTACGACTAATTCAAATAAAGAAGTTCATTTAAGTTTATGCCCTAATCCGTCGCATCTAGAAACTGTGGATGGAGTAGTTGAAGGTATAACCCGGTCAAAAATAGACTTTAAATACGATGGCGATGATTCTAAAATCGCGCCAATATTGATACATGGTGATGCATCTGTAGCGGGTCAGGGAATTATTTACGAAGTAATTCAGATGGCGGGATTAGATGGTTATAAAACCGGAGGTACCATTCACTTAGTTATTAATAACCAAATTGGATTTACCACTAATTTTAAAGATGCACGTACAAGTACTTATTGTACAGATATAGCAAAAGTAACTTTGTCTCCGGTTTTTCATGTGAATGGAGACGACGTGGAAGCCTTGGTTTTTGCAATTAATCTGGCCATGGAATATCGTCAAAAATATAGAAATGATGTTTTCATTGACATGCTTTGTTATAGAAAGTATGGACACAATGAAGCCGATGAGCCTAAATTTACACAGCCATTGCTATATAAAGCTATTGAAGCGCATCTAAATCCTAGAGATTTGTATGTAAAACAATTAGAGAAAGAAGGCAACTTAAAAGCAGAAGAAGGAAAGGCAATTGAAAAAGAATTCAAAGCTTTATTGCAAAGTGATTTAGATAAGTCGAGAGCAGAAACGAGATCCTTTGAGGAGGTTAAGTTTGGCGGAGCTTGGGCCAATATGCGCATTGCTACAAATGCAGATTTTGAAACTTCTCCAGATACAGCCGTTTCAGAAGAGAAACTATTGGAGTTGGCTAATCAGATAAGTACTTTGCCAAAGGATAAAAAGTTTTTTAAAAAAATTGAAAAATTATTTGAAGAACGTAATAAAATGGCCACACAAACGCATGTGTTTGATTGGGCAATGGGAGAGCAATTGGCTTACGCTTCTTTAATAGACAGTGGGCATAGAGTACGAATTAGTGGACAGGATGTAGAGAGAGGAACATTTTCTCATAGACATGCTGTTTTAACTTTAGAAAATTCGGAAGAGGAATATGTGCCATTATCTAATTTGAACACTAGTCAGGCTAAATTTGATATTTATAATTCTCATTTATCAGAATATGGTGTTTTAGGGTTTGAGTATGGTTATGCTATGGCCAATCCTAATGCATTAACAATTTGGGAAGCGCAGTTTGGCGATTTCTTTAATGGTGCTCAAATTGTTGTAGATCAGTATGTGGCAAGTGCCGAAACTAAATGGCAAAGAGAAAATGGTCTGGTAATGTTGTTGCCACATGGTTATGAGGGCCAGGGGCCAGAACACTCTTCGGCACGTATAGAGCGTTTTATGGAATTATGTGCTGAGAATAATATGCAAGTTGTGAATTGTACAACACCAGCTAATTTTTTCCATGTATTAAGACGTCAATTTAGTAGAGATTTTAGAAAACCTTTGGTTGTTTTTTCTCCAAAGAGCTTACTGAGAAATCCACTTTGTGTAAGTAAATTGGAAGACTTTACTCAAGGAGGATTTAAAGAAGTTATAAATGATGAATCTGTTAAGGCAACTTCAGTTAAGCGTGTGTTATTCTGTAGCGGAAAAATTTATTATGATTTAATTGATGCGCAAAAAACAGGAAAACATACAGATATTGCTGTGGTTAGAGTAGAACAGTTATATCCGGCTCCATTTGCTCAAATGGAAAAAGTGTTGGAAAAATATAAAAAAGCAACTGAAATTTTCTGGGTACAAGAAGAGCCGGAAAATATGGGATACTGGCCATATTTATTGAGAAAATCACGTAATACTATATTTGGTAATATTGAAGTGATCTCGAGAAAAGAGAGTAGCAGTACTGCAACAGGATATATGAAACAGCATACAAATCAGCAAGCGTATATAATTTCAACAGCCTTTGATGTGCCTGTGTCTAAAAAAGTAAAAGAAATTGTAGGCAAAGCCTCAAAAAAATTAGTTAATATTGATTAAAAAAAACACCTTATGAGTCTAGAGATCAAAGTTCCGCCAGTTGGCGAATCAATTACAGAAGTTACGCTTTCCAGATGGATAAAGAGCGATGGGGAATTTGTGGAAATGGATGAAGTAATAGCAGAACTAGAATCAGATAAAGCTACTTTTGAGTTAACTGCTGAACAGGCAGGTACTTTAAAAGTTGTTGCTGCTGAAGGAGATACACTTCCAATTGGAGCCGTAGTATGCTCTATTGAGGCAGGTGAAGCTCCGGCTAAAGCAGAAGTTTCTAAACCAGATCAGGTAAAAGGTGTTGATTCAACTGCGGCTGTTCAAAATGATAGTAAATCGGCAACTTATGCAGAAGGAACTCCTTCTCCGGCTGCAGGAAAAATATTAGCAGAGAAAAACATATCTGCAGCAGATGTAAAAGGTTCTGGTGTTGGTGGCCGTATTACTAAAGAAGATGCAATAAAAGCTGAAGCTAAAGCAGCGACTGCTACATCTAAATCTACAGTATCTGCGCCAGTAGTAGCAGTATCTGGTAGTAGAGATGAACGCAGAGAGAAAATGTCTGCATTGCGTAAAACAGTAGCTAAAAGACTTGTTGCTGTTAAAAATGAAACGGCAATGCTTACTACCTTTAATGAGGTGAACATGAAACCGATTATGGATTTACGTTCTAAGTATAAAGATCAATTTAAAGAGAAGCACGGTGTTGGGTTAGGTTTTATGAGTTTCTTTACAAAGGCAGTATGTGAAGCCTTAAAAGATTTTCCAGCGGTAAATGCTAGAATTGAAGGAGAAGAAATTGTGTTTAACAATTTTGCTGATATTTCTATTGCTGTTTCTGCTCCTAAAGGATTAGTGGTGCCAATTATTAGAAATGCAGAGTCTATGAGTTTAGCTCAAATAGAAGCTGCTGTTGGTGCTTTAGCTGTAAAAGCGAGAGATAATAAGTTAACATTAGAAGAAATGACGGGAGGTACTTTTACAATCACTAATGGGGGTGTATTTGGATCTATGATGTCTACACCTATAATAAATGCGCCACAATCTGCTATTTTGGGTATGCATAATATTGTTGAAAGACCTGTTGCAGAAAAAGGAGAGGTGGTTATTAGACCAATGATGTACTTGGCATTATCTTATGACCATAGAATTATTGATGGACGTGAATCTGTAGGTTTTTTAGTGAGAGTAAAGCAATTATTAGAAGATCCTGCAAGATTACTTTTAGGAGTTTAATCTAACTTGAACTACATAAAAAAAGGCTTCCGTAAAATTTACGGAAGCCTTTTTTTATGTTTTGGGCAGCTTACTTTTCAAGCATCCAAACTGCCAGATCTTTTATATATTCTTCTGAAACATTTCCCGGTTTCTGATATTGTTGCGGATTACCTTTTTCTGTTTGAGAAATGAAGAAATGATCTAAGTCAGGGTAGTACTTACTTTTAACATTTTTTCTGCCTGCTAAGCTGGTGTTCCATAAATCAAAATCGGTTTTAAATACCTGAAAATCCATTCCCCCCTGTGCAATATAAAACTTAGGCTTAACAAGTCCTTTTGCTATTGCTGTTTGATTCATCTTATTTAAATCTGCCCAATATACAGCAGGTAATCCAGAGATAAGAGAATCTGGTTTAATAGAATTTAAGGCAGTTAATCTAGTAGGGTCAAAGCTTTTCATCATTTCATCAAACCTTGCTTTAGAAGCTGCTGTAGTATCGTTTGATAATTCAAAGAAATACTTATTTTGATCTATAATTAAATCAGTAAGTGTTCGGGCTGGGCCGGCGGCAATAATTACACCGGCTATATCTGGTACAGAGGTAGCAATTCTAGGCGCAAGCATTCCTCCGAGACTGTGACCGTATAAAAATACTTTTTTTGCATTTACTCCCTGCATTTTTTTAGCTAAAGCAATAGCGGCTACAGCGTCGTCAATTGTTTCTTCTTTCACGGTTAAAGCACCTTCAAGTTGATAAACCATGGTTCTCTTTACATATCTTATAGTTGCAATGCCTTGGCTTGCAAGACCTACTGAGATATCTTTAAAAGTTTTATTAGGGCCTACTGTTTGATCCATGTCTGCAGGTCCTGAGCCATGCACCAAAACAACAATTGGAAAGTTCTGAATATTTTTAGGGTAAGTAAATAACCCAACTAATTTATGATCCTTAGTTTCTACTTGTATTTCTTTTTCTGCATATTTTGTTGTGTCTGCGTATTTGGGCAATACATATGCAGGTCCTGATTCTGCGTTAGGAGCTAAAAATAAACCAGTAATTTTTTGTTGATTATTGTATACAAGCAGGAAGTTTTGAGACGAATTAGAGAATTTTACCTCAAGAATAATTCGGGTTATCTCTCCTTCATTAGAACTTTTTATCATTTCCGTTCCTTCAAATTCACCCAAAGCGGTTTTTAATTGTGACCATAATGCTTTTAGGCTTTCTGGTGTTATCTTGTCGTGACCTGCAGGATCAAAAAATCCCTGGGCTTCCTCATATTTTTCTTTATCCAATACGTCGAAAAATTCTTGGGAAGTAGCTAAAAGAGTAAAGATATTTTGAGCAAAAATTGCGAGAGAAGTACTGAAAAATAAGAACAGTACCAGAAATAATTTTTTCATTAAATTAGGTTTATAATAATTTTAAAGTTAGTAAAAACCTTAGATTATAAGCTCTAAAAAGTGTTAAATTATAATAAAAAAAGCCCGTGCAGTATAAATACTGAGGGCTTTAAAACATTTGTGTGTGTATGTTTCTTAAACTCTTTTTACTCTTCCTGAGCCAATGGTTGTTTTTTCTACAGTCGGATTTCCAGTGTAATAAAAACTGCCAGAACCATTAATTACGGCTTTTAAGCTGTTGTTAACGCCCATGTTAATATTTCCTGACCCGCTAATTACACTTGAAGCAGAGCCTGCGGTAAAATCATTTCCGGAAAATTTTCCAGAACCACTGATGGTTAAGTTCGCTTGATCAGATTTTCCAGAACACTTTATAGTACCAGATCCACTAATTACTCCTACAAATGAATTAAACGAGCCTTTTGCTCTGATAGAGCCAGAACCACTTACCGTAGCAGTAAAATTTTGATTGTTTAAAGAATTCTCTATTCTCATATCTCCTGAACCACTCATGGTAGCGTTTGTTAAACGTTTGGCCGTAATATATGCTGTAACCTTAGCATTCTTAAATCTATTGTTCCAATATACTTTGGTTTTTGGTTTAATGTTCAATACATTTCCTTTAACTTCTGTAATTAGATCGGCAATGGCTGAGGGGTCGCCCTCTAATCTCAAGCTTTCTACATCTCCTAATTTTATAACTACGTTTACAAAACCGCTAGAGGCAACACCATTAAAGTTTTTAACGTATCTGTCTTCAGAAATTGCAGACGACTTTATTTCAATATTGTTATTTGCAATAGCAACAGTTGAAATTCCAGTTATAAAAGCAATTATTAAATATATGTTTTTCATAATAAAAATCAATTTTAAGGTAGATTGAAAGATGATCTATAATTATAAGACGCAGATAAAACCTGAACGTTGCATAAAAATAATTATTTATCAATTACTCTTTGCTGATTTACATAATAAGAAGGTTTTATCTTAAAGGTTTCTCCGTTTAAATCAGGCTTAACAGGTAGGTTTTGCCAATTATTAGTAGGATTCAATGTTTCGTAATCTACTTCGTTAAAAGAATATTTAATAGGCATATTAAAGCCCTTTACATCTGTTACCCATCTATACATTATATTTCCATTGGAAACGGAATATTCTAAGACAGGAATTTTAGAATGTCTTAAATATTGATCAAATATTTTAGATAAATCTATCCCGCTTTTTTGAGAAATATAATTTTCTATCTGGTTGGTGGTAACAGTTTGATGATAGAAATCTTTATTTAATCCTCTCAATATTTGTCTGAATACTTCGTCGTCATTTATTAATTGACGGATTGTATGAATGATGTTTGCTCCCTTTGCATACATATCGCCAGATCCCTCAGAGTTTGAGTCGTATTTACCAATTAACGGACTATCATTACCAATCATTTTTCTTAATCCTATTACATAAGCATCGCCAGCTATTCTTCCTTGTGTGTATTCGGTAAATAAAGCTTCAGAGTAAGTTGTGAATCCTTCATGAACCCACATATCGGCAATATCTTTTGTTGTTATATTATTCCCAAACCATTCGTGGCCTGCTTCATGAATTATAATGTAATCCCAGTCGAGACCATGGCCTGTGCCCGACATATCCATTCCTAAGTAGCCTTTTTTAAATTGGTTTCCATAGGCAATGGCACTTTGGTGCTCCATGCCCAGATGAGGGGCCTGAACTAACTTGAACCCGTCTTTATACCATGGGTACGGACCAAACCAGAATTCAAATGCTTTTAACATTCTTTTTGTATCGGCATCCCAATGTGGTTTGGCTTGTGCACTATCTGTTTTTAACGACCAGTAATCTATACTCAGATTGCCTTTTTCACCGTCATAATTATCCGTCCAATGTGCATATTTCCCTATGTAAAATGTGACGTTGTAATTGTTGATCGGTTCTGAAACAATCCAATTATATTTTTTCGAACCATCCTGTAGTGTTTCAATACTTCTTAACCTACCATTCGAAACTTCATGTAAGTCTTTAGGTACTGTAATACTAACTAGCATACTGTCTACTTCATCACTTTGATGATCCTTGTTTGGCCACCATACGCTTGCCCCCAAACCTTGACAAGCGACTGATGCAAATGGATTACCTGCATTGTCTTTACTAAATATAAAGCCTCCATCCCAAGGTGGATTTCGGGCTAACTTAGGCGTTCCACCATACCATACTGTAAATTTATCCTTCTCACCTTTTTTTATAGTTTTAGGAAAGGTGATAAACACCGCATCCGCTTCACGTGTAAATGGTATTTCAACACCTGCGTAAATAACTCTTTCAACTTTTAAGTTTCTAAATAAATCGAATTGAAGCTTATTAAAATCTTCTACAGCTGTAAAATTAAACTCATTACTGCCATTTACCGATTGATTTTCTAAATCTATTTTAACGTCTAGATGGTAATAATTAATATCGTAGCAGGTTCTTAATGGCGTAAGTTTTCCTCTTAGGGATTCGGCTCTTAACTCGCTAGAGCTTTTGGCTAAAATTTGTCCCATACTGGTTGTAGATAGTAATAAACAAGTAAATAGGCATAAAATATATTTCATTGTAAAAAGTATTTTATAAGGTAATCGGTTGTTCAGTAGACTGCTGATAATTAATATAATTCTTAAAAAAATCAGCGTAATTTATCTGGTAAATATCTATAAATTTCTGCAAGTTTTCATTAAAAAAGGGAATCAGAGGTTTTAGATGAGCATTGCCTGATGAATTTATAAGGTGTTTAATTTTATTAGATGTTTAATAAGTTACAAGATTTAGACATATTCTAAGAAGGAGAATTGGTAAGTAATAGGCATTTTAATTAACTTTGGTTAAATTTTAAAAGTTACTATGGAATACGATGTTGTAGTTATAGGTTCTGGGCCTGGCGGTTACGTTGGAGCTATTAGATGTGCTCAATTGGGTTTAAAAACCGCAGTTGTAGAGAGATATAAAACTTTTGGTGGAACCTGCTTAAATGTAGGTTGTATTCCTTCAAAAGCATTACTGGATTCTTCAGAGCATTATCACAATGCTGCGCATACATTTACTACTCACGGCATAGACTTGAAAAATTTAAAGGTAAATATGCCACAAATGATTGCACGTAAAGATGATGTAGTTGCTCAAAATACTGCCGGTATTCAATATTTATTTAAAAAAAATAAAATTGACAGCTATCATGGACACGCAACGTTTGCTGACAAAAATACAATTGAAATAAATAAAGAAGACGGAAGCAAAGAAGTAATAAAAGCTAAAAATGTAATTATTGCAACAGGTTCTAAACCAACTGCACTTCCATTTTTGCCGGTTGATAAAAAGCGTATTATTACGTCTACTGAAGCGTTAAATATTAAGGAAGTTCCTGCTACCATGACGGTTATAGGTGGCGGTGTTATTGGTCTTGAGTTAGGGTCTGTGTATGCAAGACTGGGTACTAAAGTAAGTGTCGTAGAATTTATGCCTAGCATTATAGGTACTATGGATGCTGGTTTAGGTAAAGAATTACAACGTGTACTTAAGAAATCTTTAGGTATGGAGTTCTTTATGGGACATAAAGTAACCGGAGCAAAAAATACAGGTAAGAAAGTTGTTGTGTCGGCTGAAAATAATAAAGGAGAAGCCGTAAGTATTGAAGGTGATTATTGCATCGTAGCTGTGGGTAGAACGGCTTATACAGATAACTTAGGATTAGAAAATATTGGCATTAAAACCGAAGAACGCGGTAATAAAATTCCGGTAAATAATCATTTAGAGACTACTGTAGCTGGGGTTTACGCTATTGGCGATGTGGTAAGAGGTGCAATGTTGGCGCATAAAGCAGAAGATGAAGGTATTTATGTTGCAGAAAGAATAGCAGGGCAAAAGCCCCATATAAATTATAATTTAATTCCTGGAGTAGTTTATACCTGGCCAGAAGTTGCGTCGGTAGGTGCCACAGAAGAGCAATTAAAAGAAAGCGGTGTTAAATTTAAAGCTGGCTCATTTCCTTTTAAAGCAAGTGGAAGAGCTAAGGCTAGTATGGATACCGATGGTTTTGTGAAAGTGTTGGCAGATGCAAATACGGACGAAATTTTAGGAGTTCATATGATTGGGCCTAGAGCGGCAGATATGATTGCAGAGGCAGTAGTTGCAATGGAGTTTAGAGCATCTGCTGAAGATATTGCCAGAATTTGTCATGCACACCCAACTTATACAGAAGCAATAAAAGAAGCTGCATTAGCAGCAACCGAGAATAGAGCTATTCATATTTAAGCTCTAATAGTGTTTATATACAAAGCCGGCTTTTACTTTTGCCGGCTTTGTGCATTTATAGGAGTTGCTTTAATCATATTATCTACAATTTTTATTAATCTAAGCTGCTCTTTATAATGCCCATGCTGGGCCTCTATATTTACATAAGGTATATTTCTTTGATGTGCAAATACTGATAGAGATCCATCACCAACAGGATTGTTGCTTTGAAGTACAACACTGACTAAATGTTTCTTTAAATAATTAAAATAGGCAGTGTTGGTAACTATTACAAAATCATCTTCATCCATATCCGGATTATAATAAACAGAATCGGCCATTAACTGTAGTTCTCCTCCTTCTAAAAAAGACCATACAGAAAAATACTCATCAGAGTTGTTGTGCAAAGTAATGATGTTCGGAATAGGATCACCTGAATAATGCGAGAGTATTTGTTCGCTTATTACAATCAAGCTATCGGCCAGCTCTTTATTATAGGATGAATATTTTTTTAAATTTCCATAAATACCCTGCATAGAATAAATGGAGTTAGGATCTACATGGTATTCTTTGTTTTGAAAGTAAAATGAAAAATTTCTGCCACCGCCATATTGGCTATCTGTTACGGTACCCCCGCATTCGGCGATGTAGGCTAAACCAGCACTTAATCCCGTATCCTCATTGTCATGTACAATTAATAAGTTTAATCCTAGGTTTTCTCCTTTATATTTAACGACGTTAATAGGCATGCTTCCCATACTTAGTTTCAAAGTATCGGTAGCTAGGTTTGTGGCCAGAACCATATGTGTAGAAATGCAGCTTGCGAGCTGACCAAAAAGTATAACTGAAACAAGAATTTTTAACACCTATGAAAAACATTTGAAATTCTGGAAAGTTTTGGAATAAAAAAGCCTCACAATTTGCGAGGCTTTTTAAATAAATATGGTTTTAATATTAGTTAGTTGGTTTCTTTTTAAACCATGCTTTAATTCTTTTCGAATTAATATCGGCAATCAAGTACATACACGGAACCAATATTAAGGTTAAGAATGTGGCAAAGCTTAATCCAAAAATCATAGTCCATGAAAGCGGACCCCAGAATGCAACGTTATCGCCACCAAAATATAAATGTGGGTTAAATTCATTGAATAGTTTGGTGAAGTCTATATTTAACCCAACTGCTAAAGGTACAAGACCCAACATAGTGGCTGTTGCAGTTAATAGTACAGGCGTCATTCTGGTTCTTCCTGCCTCAATTACTGCTTCTTTTACAGACATTCCTTGTTCTACCATTAAATCAGTAAATTCTACTAGTAAAATTCCATTTCGAACAACAATTCCGGCCAATGCTACAATTCCAATTCCACTCATAACAATAGACACCTCCATTCCAAAAATGGTAATTCCTAGTATTACCCCAATGATACTGAATAGAATCTCACTTAAAATTAAAAGCGGCTTGCTGATAGAGTTAAATTGACTCACCAAAATAATTAAAATAAGACCTAATGCAATGAGCATCGCTTTTCCTAAGAAAGCCATGGTTTCCATTTGCTCTTCCTGCTCGCCAGCCATTTTTATCTCTACTCCAGCAGGTGTTTCAAAGCTTTTTATTTCATTTGCGATCTCGGCTACTACTTCATTTGGGTTGCTGCCATCTAAAACGTTCGAAGAGAGAATAATAATTCTCTTTTGTTGTTTTCTTTTAATACCGCCGTATGTATTTACGTATTCAATATTTGCAAAAGAAGAAAGAGGAACCTGCCTAATTTGTCCGCCCATTGCCATATCGCGGTAGGTCATTTTCATGTTCTTTAAGGCTTCCAGATTATTGCGTTGTTCTTCTTTAGCACGTACGTTAATCTCATAATCTTCATCCAGATCTCTGAATTTAGAAACTTCTGTTCCAAAAATTGCTGTACGGAGATCCATACCAATTTGTCCCGAAGAAATCCCTTCTCTATTGGCTCTTTCTCTATCAATATCGAACACAATTTCAGGTTTGTTGTTGATGAAGTCTGATTTTAGTTCTTCAATTCCAGTAATTCTTTTAGAAACGATGTATTTCTTTAAATTCTCAGAGACTTTTATTAACGAGTCTAAGTTATCTCCGGTAATTTCGATACTGATAGGTTTTGCAGTTGGCGGACCGCCTTGTTCTTGTGCTACCGATATTTCGGCGCCAGCTACACCTTTTACTGCATCTCTAATTTTATTCAAATAATTGCTGGTTGCCTCTCCTGTTCGTTTTCCGAATTCAACAAAAGAAACGGTTATTTTACCTTTATTGGTGTATTTTCCTTGATCTTCATCCTGCGGATCAGTAACACCAACCGTTACGTTAGTAATAATAGAAGAAACATCTTTGTTGTTTTCTCCAACAACCTGCGTTATTTTTTTCTCTAAACTATTTACTACTCCGTTAGTTGCAGCCTGATCGGTGCCGATTGGAAGACTAACGTAAACGTAGATAAAATTCGGGTCGCTGGTTGGGAAAAATACCACTTTGGGAGGTACCACTACCATTAGCCCTAAAGAGAAGAAGAATAAAGCAACTGTACCCCATAACATCGTTCTAGGTCTATCTACTGCCCACCTAAGTAACCTTACATATTTCTCTTGAAAAGCAGGCCATATTTTATTTTGGAACTTACTAATAGCTCTAGTAAGGAAGAAGTGGTTAATTAGATATATAAGGATAAGGAAAACGATAAAATTACCTAACCCAAACGCAATTAAATAACCCAAAATGGCCAGAACGCCCATAATGATGACAGTTTTTCTAACACCTCTGTCAAAAGTAGGGTTTGGAGCTTCATGGTCTTCAATCTCCATGAAATCTACCGCAAAAACAGGGTTAATTATATATGCAACTACTAATGACGCTAGTAGAGTTATGATTAAAGTAATAGGTAAGAAGAACATAAATTCTCCAATAATACCTGGCCAGAATAGCAACGGAACAAATGGAGCTAGGGTTGTTAAAGTGCCTGATAGTACAGGTAAAAACACTTCTCCGGCAGCCATTTTCGCAGCTTTTACAATTGGAACTTGACCGTTATTGAAAATTCGGTGTGTGTTTTCAATAACAACAATAGCATCATCAACTACAATTCCTAAACCCAACAGGAAGGAGAAGAGTACGATCATGTTCATTGTAAAGTTAAAGTCGAACATTCCGCCCAATGCAGGCATGGTAATAAATGCAATAAACATTGATAGCGGAACCGAAAGGGCCACAAATATCGCGTTTTTAGCCCCCATAAAGAACATGAGGATAATAGTTACCAAACTGAAACCAATAATAATGGTGTTAATTAAATCATGAAGAGTAACTCTTGTCTGGTCAGACTGGTCGCCGGTAATGGTTACTGTTAAATTTTTTGGCAATGAAGTTTCCTTCATTTCTTTAATTAAATCATTGATTTTATCGGATGCTTCAATTAAGTTTTCACCACTTCTTTTTTTAACGTTTAACGTTATTACGTTTTTGCCAAACAGGGTTGCGTAGCTTTCCTGCTCTTTAAAACCATCTACTACCTCGGCGATATCTCTTAAGTAAACGGAAGATCCTGTTGGGGTTTTGATAACTAGATTCGCAATTTGTTCTGCATTGTCAAACTCTTTTTTAACATTTAAGGTTCTACGTAAACCATCCATTTTTATGGTACCACCACTAATGGTTCTGTTTTCATAATTAATAGCGTTGCCTATATCATTAAATGAGATTTGGGCAGCACTCATCTTGTTTAAATCAACATTAATCTGAACTTCCTGTTCTAATGCACCAACAACATCAACCCCCGATATTTCTTTCAGCCCCTCAATCTTGTCTTGCATATCTTTGGCGTATTGCTTCAGACTTTTTAAGTCGTAATCGCCTGAAATATTTACATACATGATGGGCATATCGGCCAAGTTTATATCCATTATATTTGGATCACTAGGCAAATCGGTAGGCAAATCTTGCTTGGCTTTATCTACCGCGTCTTTTACACGTTGTTTAGCATCTTTAATATCGATTCCGGTGTTGAATTCAGCCGTAATAACGGATGCATCCTGATAAGAATTGGAAGTTATCTTCTTAAGACCATTGGTCGATTTTAGTTGTTTTTCAATTTGCTTTGTAACCAGATTTTCCATGTTGGCGGGAGAAGTTCCCGGATATATGGTCTGGATAAATATTTTTGGGATAATTACTTCCGGAAAATTTTCTTTTGGAAGTCCTTGATATCCAAAATAACCCATTATAGAAATAATAGCCGTAAGAACATATATGGCTGTTTTATTATCTATAGCCCAACTGGAGGGTTTAAATTCTTTATTTACGTCTTTCATTATGTTTGGTTGAGTAATAAATAAGAAATGAAGAATTAGAATTTAACAGTATCGTCTGCATTTAAATCCTGCAATCCGCCGATAATAACTTTATCACCTGCTTTTAAACCTGATAAAACTTCGATTTTTCCTGAAGAAGTTTTTCCAGTTTTAATTTCGGCACGTTTTGCTTTACCACCTTCAGCAACATATACATACGATCCACTTTCTGCCTTTTGAACGGCATTGATGGGAATTACAATTGCCTTGTTATTGGTATAATCAACAATTTTTAAAATAGCAATCATATTGGGTCTGTACTTTGCGTTAGAAGGCAGATTTATCTGAACGTCGAAACTTCTGCTAGCGGGGTCAATTGTTTTAGATACAAATGATATTTTGGTATTTAAAGAATCTGGGATATCTGGGAAAATGACATTTACTTCATCTCCCTGACTAACTGTGCCAGCATACGATTCTGCTAATTGAGCTTTGGCTTTAAGTTTTGAAGCATTTACAATTCTAATGCTCGAAATGCCTGGGCTCACGGCCTGGCCAACTTTTAAATCCATTAAATCTATAGTACCCGAAATAGGTGCTTTAACTTTATACATCGAAATTTGAGAACGTATAGTAGCAATTCGTCTTTCAGCGGCATTTTTTTGAGTTTGAGCGTTTAAGAACTGTACTTCTGTGCCGATTTTTTGATCCCAAAGGTTTTTCTGGCGTTCGTATAAAGTAGTAGCTAACTCTAATTGAGTTTGTGCTTCTGATATTTGCTGTTTTAAAACTTGGTCGTCTAATTGAGCTAAAACTTGTCCGCGGCTAACTTGTTGACCTATTTTTGCATATACCGCTGTTACCACACCTGGTGTTTCTGAGCTTACCTGAACATTATCTTCAGCATCTATTCTTCCCTGAATTTCGATGTAATTTTTGAATGAAGTTTCTGTAGCATCTAAAATGGCAACATCTTTTGCTTCTGCTTTAGGTGCATTTACGGATAACTCGGATTCGAGCTTTGCAATTTTTGCTTCAATCTCCGTACGTTGCTTCTTTAGTGCATTTAGTTCTGCATTTTTATCTGTTGATTTTCCGCCGCAGGCTGCTAAAAATAGTGCTGTTGCGATTATGTATATTTTTTTCATTTGTAAAAGTTTATTTGCTAAAATGAATGGGTGCATTTAATTAATATTGAAAATTTCCAAGCGCTTTGTCTAAGTTTACTTTGTTAATAAGCATCTCGTAAAGTGCGGTTATGTAATTGTTTTGAGCTTCCTTTAATGCGGTTTCGGCTGTTGTTACTTCTAAGCTTGAACCAACACCTTGCTCATATTTAATTTTAGAGACTCTTAAAACTTCCTGAGCTAACTGCATATTTCGTTGTTGATTAGTTAACGATTTTTGGCCGTTTTTGTAGCTTATGTCAGCTTGAGAAACTTCAAGATTAATGGCATTTTCTAAATTGCTAAGGTCATTTTGTGTTTTTAAAACTTCCAGTTTGGCATTTCTAACCTGGTATAAACGTTGAAAACCTGAGAAAATAGGTAGATTTAGACGTAGTCCGATGATGGTTGAAGGATAAGATCTGTCGAACAGAGCCCTGAAAGAGTTGTCTTGAAAATTGCCACTAGTGCTCGCAAACCCAGATAAGCTAGGTAAATAGAGACTTTTATAGCGTTTAAGGTCTAACTCATTAAGCTTTTTTTGAGTTTCTAATAAGGAATATTCAATTCGATTCTGATAAGCGTTTGATTCCAATTTAACAGAAGTCTCAGTTTTATTAAGATCATTAATTTTATCGACCAAGGTTAAGTTACTGCCAATAGTCATACCCATTTGAAACTTTAAAAGATTAACATTAAGCTCTAACAATCTTAAAATATTTTCTTTTTCTGTTTCTAAATTGTTGGTTAGAACGTTTAAGCGATCTACATCAATTTGTTCTACAAACCCGTTTTTAAAGAGTGCTTCGGTATCGCTTAAGGTCTTTTTTAACCGAATTAAATTGGCGTCTATTAGCGTAAGCTGTTCTTGACTAACTAAAACCGAGTAATAGGCTTTAGTAACTGCAACGGCTACTTCAATTTTACTTCTCGTTAAAGACTTATTGGATAGCTCCTTAAAAGTTTTAGATGCTTGAAGACCTACCAGATAACTGCCGTCGAAGATAAGCTGATTTAACTCTAAGGCCAGAGACGATTGGTACTTCACACCAAATTGAACCGGTATCTGAGAACCTGGAGCACCACCAAAAATTTCACCAGGGAGTAAACTGGTTGGTAATTTTAGGAAATCCTGAAAATTGGCAGATCCGGTAACCTGAGGTAAGCCAATCCCGACTGTTTTTTTCACGGTATTTGACGCAATTTGTTCATCAATTTGTGCGTTTAATATGCTCGATTGATGCAGCTGTGCGTACTCAATAGCTTGCTTTAAAGTAAAGCTAGCAGTGGTATCGCGTTGTTGTGCTAAGCCAAATATTGGAGGCAATAACAAACATACAATAGAAAGTAAATGTTTCATTTTTAATAGTTAGATGTTGGTAATATTTAGAGATATAGGTTGGTAGTCTTGAATTTCTTTTAATCCATTTTCGTTACAAATTCCACGTAAAAAATGGAGGGTAATTTCTTTCATAACTTCACTTAGGCTGTAATTGTCACTTATTTTGTTTCCACTAAAAATCATATCTATCTGATGTAACCTTAATTTGGTTAATATTTCAGGGTTGATGTCTTCTCTGTATAAGTTTTCTTTTATGCCTCTTAAAAGATTATTGTGAATCATACCATAAAGGTCTTGATCCCTAAAATCTTGAAAGCATTTCCATGTTATAGGGTAATATTTTTGTAAGTCGTAAAAAACATTTGCATTCATATTAGAGAGTAAATCACTCATGTTTGTTACAACCATCATTAGCTCATCTACAGCATTTTTGGACTCAATTTCAAGACATTTTATGATGCAGTGTTGGTTATGGATCTTTTCATCGATTAGAATGTTTACTAATTCGTCTTTGTCTTTAAAATGTTGATAGATAGTCTTTTTAGACATTCCTAAAGTTTTGGCTATGTCGTCCATAGTAACGCTTTTAAATCCATAGCGAAAAAATAACTTTTTAGATTCTTCTATTATATAAGTTCTTATTTCCAATTTAGAGAGGTTAAATTTTAATCACACAAAACTATAGAAACTATTTTTACGCCCAAAGTTTCCTTTGTTTTATTTTTTCATTTTATTGTAAATTTATTGCTTGTTAAGTATGTTAAATATTATTAGAGGAAACATTCCGGTTTCTCCTCTTATTGGCGTATTTTTGGCACTTTAGAATAAATATTATGGGTTTCCAAATTTTAAATGATCAATCATTAAAAGACTATAACACGTTTGGAATAGATGTAGTTGCTAAATATTTTACGAGTATTGAGATTGAAAATCAACTGTTGCAGCTTATAGAACATGAGATATTTAAGTCTGCTCCTTATTTAGTAATAGGTGGTGGGAGTAATATTTTATTTACTAAGAAGTTTGAGGGCTTAATTATTAAGAATGATATTCAGGGAATACAGGCAAGGGAAGAAGGGGAGTATATTTATGTTTCGGCGGGTGGCGGTGTAATATGGAATGATTTTGTTCAGTTTTGTGTTCAGAATTCGTACGCTGGGGTAGAGAACCTGAGTTTAATACCTGGAACAGTGGGCGCAGCTCCGGTGCAGAATATTGGGGCTTATGGCGTAGAGTTAGAAAATGTTTTTTATTCATGTAAAGCGTTCAATTTGAAAACCGGTGCATTCGAGGTTTTTGATAATGCTGCATGTGAGTTTAGCTATCGTGATTCGGTATTTAAAAATCGACATAGAGGAAAGTATATAATCGTTGAAGTAACATTTCGTTTGTTTAAGACACCTTCTTTAAATATCTCTTACGGGGCAATAGTGGAAGAATTAAATAAAATGGATGTGGCGGTGCCTACTATACAAGCAGTATCAGAGGCGGTTTCGACCATCAGAGTAAGTAAGTTGCCAGATCCGTCTACAATTGGGAATGCAGGGAGTTTTTTCAAGAATCCAATTATATCTAAAATAGATTTTGATGTATTGGTTCATGAATTTCCCGATGTTGTTAATTATCCGGCGGGTGCCGCGTCTGTAAAAGTGGCCGCAGGTTGGTTAATAGAGCGAGCTGGTTTTAAGGGAGTTAGAATTGGAGAAGCGGGGACATGGAAAAATCAGGCATTGGTGTTGGTGAATCATGGCGGGGCTACTGGTCAAGAAGTGTATGATTTTTCAGAAAGAATTATAGAAGAGGTCTATGCCAAATTTAAAATCAAATTAGAACGAGAAGTTAATATTTTTTAAGTCTTTGTTTCTATGCTCTTGAGGTAGGTTTTTTAAGTTTTTTAAAAATGTTTCTTTTTTTTGGCACTAAGGTTGTATTGATTTGAATAACTAAATTAATATGTGCCATTAACCATGGGGGCATTTTTTTGAACTAAAAAACCTAAAAGTTATGACCAAATTTGAATTTAATCAAGAGCTCGATCAGCATGCAATTTCTTTAAGATCATTTGCCTTAAATTTTACAAAAGATATAGAAGATGCCAATGATTTGGTGCAGGATACTATGCTAAAAGCGGTTACATATTATAGTAAATTTAAAGAGGGCACGAATTTAAAGGGATGGTTATTTACAATTATGCGTAATACATTTATAAATAACTACCGTAGATTGGTTAAAACAAATACATTAATAACACAGTCGGACGATATATCTTCAGCAAATTTACATTACAGCGCAAGTTCTAATAAGGCTGAAGGAAAATTTGTTTTAGCAGATATAGAAAAGGCTTTATCTACATTACAACCTGAATATCATGACCCGTTTATGTTTTATTTTGAAGGGTATAAATACCATGAAATTGCGGATATGCTTCATATTCCAATCGGAACAGTTAAAACAAGAATTCACGTAGCGAGAAATATATTAAAGAAATATCTTAAAACTTATTCTAAAGATATGCAAATACAAGGTTAGGGATAAGATTATACTACTTAAATGAAAGCGCTTTTATTATTAAAGCGCTTTTTTTTGTTTTTGAATTTAGAAAGAGGCTTTAAAAGATTACTTTTGAAAAAAGTAATTTATGCCATCGATAGTTTTTACAGCGAGAAATATTTTTTTTGCGTCTTTTATAGCAACATTTATGTTGACATTATTTAATTATGCATTAATAGATAATGGGATTTTGTCGTACAGAACGGATGCTTTGGGAGGTAATAGTTTTCAAGGGTTGCCGATAGCAGCGCCTTTAATGAAATTTCTGATGTTTATTTCGGCACTGTATTTATATGTGTTTTTAAATAATAAATATGGTACTCCTGCTTTCGAAAAGTATACTTTTGGTGTGAGTAATATTCTTTTAGGTTTGTGCATAGCGGTAGGATTTTTTGTTTATGCCAGACCTTATACTTTCTTAACTTTTGTACTTCTTTTTTTAATGTTGATTGCTATAGAATACATCAATAAAATACGTTTTATGGGGAAATTCTATAGAGTATATCTTGCTTTCCTAATTCCATTTTGGTTAATCAGCTTTATTTTAATTAAGGAAGAGGTCTTTACTTTTAACCCTGCAGCGCGTATTCAATACGATTTTGGTCCTGTACCTATTGAGAACATGTTTGTATGGATGATTATGCTTTTAATTGCCGTTTTTGTATTTGAAAGATTGCAGGTTGGAAAGAAAAAGGCATAATGGAACTCCCAGTATATACCAAGCAGCAACTGGCACTTAGAAACGGACAGGATAAACCGGTAGTTTGGGTTGCTTATAAAGGTATGATATATGATGTTACTGAAAGCAGATTGTGGTTAACAGGTAAGCATTATGAACATTGGTCTGGTCAGGATCTCACTGAAGAGTTAGCCGAGGCACCGCATACTGAAGCTGTTTTCGGAAAATTTAAAATTATTGGGCGCTTACTTTCTTAGTTATTAAAACTAAATTTTTTAGTTTTAATATTTTAATAAGCTAATTTTTTTAGTGTATATTTGAATATAAAAATCATCAACTATGTATAGAAATATTAACGACTTTCTCGCCGATTGGGCATACGAAACTGAACTTACGATTAAGGTATTTAGCTCTATTTCTGATGAAGTTTACCAGAAAGCTATTCATGAAGATGTTCGATCATTAGAGCGTTTAGCTTGGCATCTTACTGAAACTTTGCCGGAAATGGGTCTTAATGCAGGGTTGTTTCCAGAAAATTTATTAAAGGATAGATTGATTCCTGTAGGAATGGCAGCAATTATAGAGCAGTATAAAAATTATGCAGATCAGTTAGCTAAAGCGGTTCATTCTAAATGGACAGATTCAGGATTGACAGATACAGTAGAAATGTATGGTGATACATGGACAAAAGGAAAGACATTACAGGTGTTTGTTTTGCATCAGGCTCATCACAGAGGGCAAATGACGGTAATTATGCGTTTGTTAGGTTTGCAGGTTCCGGGCGTGTATGGTCCGTCTAAAGAAGAGTGGATAGCTTGGGGAATGCCAGTTCCGGCTTAATCTAATAAAACCCCGTCTGGTTACGAGTATAAAAAGCCAAAACAACTTGCACATATTGTGTAGTGTTTTGGCTTTTTATTTAGGATTATATATTTTTTACGTTCTCTTACCTGTTGAGCAATAAAAATTATCTCTTTGTTTTTATTATCTCTTTGCCATAATCTATGATCTTTTTTATTAAGGGCAAAGGTAAAGGAGCGTTGTGAGGAATTTGAAAAGACCCTTTCCCGGTTTTATAAGCAGACAATTCTTCCTGAAATTTAATCATCGCTTCTGAGCCAGGGTAAATACCGATATGTTTATCGTAACCAGCAAAATGAATAAAATTCTGGTTAGATAGAATAAAGGTAGGAATAGCATATTTTATTGCCTCGGTTGCTTCAGGGATTTCTGATTTAATAAAATTTCTTATTTTGTTTAATCTATCCTGAACAGGGAGAGGATATGCGGCAATATGGCTATCAATGTCTTTCGCAGCTTGTAACATAGTATAAAATTATCTCGTAAAAGGGAAAGATAAGAAATATAAACCTCTTATATATATGATGAGAAAAAGACCTGTTTTCCATAAAATAAAGCGCGGTAATTTATATTTTTTGCAGGCAGGTTAACTTATATTTGTTAAATGGTGACAAGATTAGCTACGCTGGATGATATTCCAGGAATTATGATGTTGGTTCAAAAGGTTGTGCCGATAATGCAGTCGATGGGTAATTTTCAATGGGCAGCCGATTATCCTAATCCCGAAGTTTTTGCAAAAGATATTTCTTTAAATCAGCTTTGGGTGGTAGATATAGATGGTGCTATAGCAGGGGTAACAGCCATTACTAAAGATCAAGACCCCGAGTACGCAGATGCGGGATGGGATATTTCTGAAACGGCTATTGTAACGCATCGACTGGCTGTAAATCCCGATTTTCAAGGAAAAGGTATAGCCAAAATTTTAATGAATAAAGCAGAAGAAGTGGCTATACAACAAGGAATTTCTATTTTAAGAGTAGATACCAATACAAAAAATACAGCCACTCAGGCACTTTTTCCTAAGTTGGGGTACAAATTTAGTGGTGAGATAAGCTTGGCCAAAAGACCAGGGCTGCGATTTTATTGTTATGAGAAGTTGTTGTGAGAAATTGCTGTACTAGGAATAAAATAAAAGGCTCCCGAAGCTGGGCTTACCGATAAAAATCGGGATAAACTTTTCGCCCAGAAATAAAAAAAAGTCATCACTTAAATAAGGGATGACTTTAAAATAGCTCCCGAAGCTGGGCTCGAACCAGCGACCCTCTGATTAATCCCGAAGTTTCGGGACTCTAACCAGCTGAGCTAAAATTCCGGTTAATTGATCACTTGTTATTAATCGCTCTATAAATAACCTATTTCTTTGTTTCTTTATAAAGCTTTCAATTCTAACAGCGTCCGATTCTGACTCACTACAATAAAATAATGCTTTTAATTCCCAAGGTCTGTGTTTAGATGTATATGTTAACCTTTCGCCGAAATTATGTTGATGAAGTCGAGTTTTAATATTAGAGGTATACCCTACATAGTAAACATCAGACTTAATTGAATAAAGAATATAGATAAAATATTGCATAAAAAAAAGTCATCACTTAAATAAGGGATGACTTTAAAATGGCTCCCGAAGCTGGGCTCGAACCAGCGACCCTCTGATTAACAGTCAGATGCTCTAACCAGCTGAGCTATTCGGGAGTGTTTATTCTGGTTATTACCCTCATCTTATTGTAAAACCACTTTCGGGTTCTTTGATTTGGGAATGCAATATTAGGGCTTTTAAATTATTTATGCAATATTTGTAGAGAAAAAATTTTAAAAAAATTTTAATTAATACGCATGAGCCTGATAATCATAGGTACTGTAGCTTTTGATGCTATTGAAACCCCTTTCGGAAAAACAGATAAAATAGTAGGTGGAGCCGCAACTTACGCCAGTTTAGCCGCTGCTTGCTTCTATAATAAAACAAAAATCGTAGCAGTAGTAGGGGATGATTTCCCTGAAAAAGACATAGAAAAATTTAAAGAACTTGGAATTGATACCGAGGGGCTTCAGATTAAAGAAGGAGAAAAATCCTTTTTTTGGTCGGGTAAATATCATAACGATATGAATAGCCGTGATACATTAATCACAGAATTAAACGTGTTGGAAAATTTTGATCCGATTATTCCGGATAGTTATCAGGATTGTGAATACTTGATGTTGGGGAATTTAACCCCTCAGGTTCAATCGACCGTAATTAAACGTCTAAATAACCGCCCTAAGCTAATTGTACTAGATACAATGAACTTTTGGATGGACATTATGATGGACGATTTAAAAGAAACTATCAGTATGGTAGATGTGCTTACTATTAATGATTCTGAAGCTAGGCAACTTTCTGGTGAATATTCTTTAGTTAAAGCAGCCAAGAAGATTCTAGAAATGGGGCCAAAATACTTAATCATCAAAAAAGGTGAGCACGGTGCATTGTTATTTCATGAAGATAAGATATTCTCTGCCCCAGCCCTTCCATTAGCAGATGTATTTGATCCTACGGGAGCAGGCGATACATTTGCCGGAGGCTTTATAGGGTACATGGCTAAGGTGGGCACAGTGAATTTTAATAACATGAAAAATGCCTTGATTTTTGGTTCTGCATTAGCGTCATTTTGCGTAGAGAAATTTGGAACAGAAAAGCTAACAGAGTTGAATGATACAATGATTAAGCAGCGTATTCAGGAGTTTGTAAACCTAAGTTCTTTTGTAATAGAATAATCGGCTACAATATAATTAAACAAAAAAGGCTGTCTAAAATAGATAGCCTTTTTTGTGTTATATCTAATCAGTTTTTTTCTTATTATTTCTGTTTAATTTCTTTTGAACAGTCTTAATACTTTTAGCTACTGGTAAGTTTTCGGGAACTGTGCCTCCTATGTCCTGTATGGTTTTGCGTACTTTAGCACCAACTTCATAATGGGTTTTGTTAGCTTGTTCTTTACCTTTTATTTTTTCCTTTATTAGTTTTTCTTCTGTTTGAGTAGCTCTAAATAAATTAGCTGCTAACTCCGCGCTACCCATGTGATCTAAAATTTGTTGACTTTTCTTCAGCCCTTTGTGTTTATGTATTCCTTTAGCATCTAAGCCACCATATAACCCTTCGTAGCCATGATTTTGGAATATAGCGTAATCAAGTCCTTCCTGAACGCCCGCTTTTTTTGCGGCGGCTGCCAGATATATATTATGCTTGCTCATTTCATTTCTGAGGAAAACTCGTTTTTCTTCCTCTGTTGTGAGACGATTGTAAGCGTCCATTTGCTGTATCTCCTGAATGCGTGTCTGAATGGCAAAATAGGTTTGTCCTAAAGCTACTACCTCTTTAGAAGGGTCGGCATTTTGTACAATTAAATAGCAGGCATAACGCGAAAGTTTGTAGCTAGAATAAGTATGTTTTGCCCCTCGCCCAGCAGTTAACACCTCGTCGATGTCGACGAGGTGTTCGGAAGGATCAATATCACTATTTACTATGGCAGCACGTGCTTTTTCTATAACGCCGTTAAAGTTTCTGAAATTGGCATATCCCAATGCTTTAGCAAATTGTCTTGCCAACCAATATTCATTGCCATTTTCATCTGTATGTTTGATTTGCTCAAACAAAGCCTCTTTATTTTTTGATATTTTTTTTGTCATATCCCACTTTTAAACGGGTAGCACACATCCGTATTTAGGTTTTATCTACTACCTTTTTTTTAAAGGTGCAAAAAAAAAACTGAGATATAAGTTGATAAAATAGCAATTTAAAAAAATAGATTAATGAAAATTCCGTCCCTTATAAAACACTTCTTTTTTCTCTATTTGCGGATGATTATTTTCAGGTGTTTCAGTAATTTTTTCCAATAAGAAGTTATAGTTATAGCATTTAGAGACTACTACGTGAATTACTTCTCCTTCAATCTGTAATTTTCCATCTGCCATTAATAAACGCGATTGTATAATTTCCTTTCTGTATTTATCAAAAGATTTGCCCCATACTACTAAGTTAGAAAATCCGGTTTCATCTTTAATGGTTACAAACACTACTCCCTTGGCCGTACCAGGCCTTTGGCGAACGGTAATCATGCCCGCTACTCTTACCTTATCGCCATTTTTCATGGTTTTTAATTTATGGAGAGGAATAACCATTAACCGATCAAAGTCTTTCCTTAAAAAACTTACAGGATGGGCTCTTATAGATAAATTAGTTGTAGCAAAATCTTGAACTACATGCTCACCGGCAGTCATTAAAGGTAATTCAATTTGTTCCCCTATACTTGCCGAGGGTAAATTTTCTAATAAAGCAATAGGACGGTCGCCCAGCGCTGCTACTTCCCATAAGGCTTGTCTACGGTCTAGTCCTATAGAGCGGAATGCATCGGCATCTGCCAACTTCTCTAAAGCCCCTTGTGAAATGCCTGTATTACATAAATCTGTGATCGAAGTGTAAGGGGCATGGGCAGACAAGAGGTTCATTTCATCTTCCTGTAACCCTTTTGCCAATCTAAATCCTAATCGTAAGCTTCTATATTTACCATCTGGTTCTTCTAAAGTGTGATCCCATTTAGAATGATTAACATCTATTTCTCGTACTTGTATTCCATGTACGCGTGCATCGTCTACAATTTCGGCAGGCTGATAAAAGCCCATTGGCTGACTATTTAGCAATGCCGTTGCAAATACATCCGGGTAATGGTATTTAAGCCATGAAGAAATATAAACTAATACAGCAAATGATGCTGAATGACTTTCTGGAAAACCATAACCTTCAAAACCTTGTAATTGCTTAAAAACTCTTTTAGAAAAATCTTTATCATAGCCTCGCGATACCATACCGTCTACTAATTTTTTTTCATAGAGCCCAAGTTTTCCATTGGCTTTAAAGCTGGCCATGCTGCGGCGTAATTCATCTGCTTCGGCAGGGGTAAACCCGGCGGTAGTAATGGCAATTTCCATCGCTTGCTCCTGAAACAGAGGAACGCCTAATGTTCTTCCTAAAATTTCTTCTAATTCCTCTTTGGGATAAACTACGGGTTCTTCTTTGTTACGCCTGCGTAAATATGGATGTACCATATCGCCCTGAATGGGGCCAGGTCTTACAATAGCCACTTGTATAACTAAATCGTAAAAACATTTGGGTTTTAATCGCGGTAGCATAGACATTTGCGCACGACTTTCAATCTGGAAAACACCTATAGTATCGGCATGGCTAATCATCTCATAAACTTTTTCATCACCCTGTGGTACATTGGCCAAGGTAAGTGTGGGGCCGTAATGTTGTTCTACTAGATCAAAAGCTTTGCGAATCATGGTAAGCATACCTAGTCCCAGCACATCTACTTTTAAGATACCTAAGGCTTCTAAGTCGTCTTTATCCCATTCAAGCTGTGTGCGATTATCCATTCGGGCATTGAGAATGGGGCAAAGGTCAGAAAGCTTATTGTCAGTAATTACAAAACCACCCGTATGTTGTCCCAGCTGTCTTGGAAAGCCCATTAATAGGCCCGTCAATTCGAGTACTTTATGAATTAAGGGGTCGTGCGGATTTAATCCTTGTTCTCGTAGTCTTTCTTCGTCAAACCCATCTTCATAATAGCTCCATATAGTTCCGCCAATGCGCTTTATAAGATCTTCAGATAAACCCATCGCTTTGCCTACATCACGAATAGCACCTTTATGCCTTTCTTGTGTAACAGTAGCTACAATTGCAGCGTGCTCACGCCCATAATCTTCATATATATATTGAATAATTTCTTCTCTGCGCTCGTGCTCAAAATCTACATCAATATCAGGCCATTCTTCCCGGGCGTCCGACATAAACCTAGAAAATAACAAGCGCGACTCCATCGGGTCTACTGCAGTAATACCTAAACAGTAGCAGGTAGTAGAATTGGCTGCCGATCCGCGCCCCTGATGCAAAATACCCAGTTCTTTGGCTTTCTGAGTGTATTTGTAAACCCTCAAAAAGTAAGGTGCTAGTTTGCGTTTTTCAATAAATGCCAGTTCAAAATCGAGTTGACTGCTGATTTTTTCAGGAAGATGTTCTCCATAGCGTGTGTGCGCTCCTTCTAAAGTGTGTTTTTTTAAACGTTGCTGTGGTGTAAGTCCATCTATTACCTTTTCTTCGGGTTCTATATATTTTAGACTATCGAGTGAAAATTTACAGGCATTAGCAATTTTTAAGGCATTATGAATGGCCTCTGGGTATTGTCGAAAAAGGCGATGAAGCTCATCAATAGGTTTGAGATGTCGTTCTGCATTTTGATGTAAACGGTAACCTGCATTATGAATGGTACATTTTTCTTTAACACAGGTAAGTATGTCTTGTAATTCTCTGCGATTGGGCTCGTGATAATGCACATCGCCGGTGGCAACTAATGGGATGCCTGTTTGCGTTAATCGGCGTAAACGTTTAGCATCATCGCCACTATAAGAGCGGGTAGCTGCCATGTACAATGCATTCCCAAAAACCGTACGATATTCTTTTGCATGCTCCTTAAAATCTTCAGCATAATCAAAACGCGCGTTAAGTGTATCGGGAGGAATAAGAATAAATAAGATATCTTCTTTATGGTTGTATACATCTACTTTGTATAAATGACAATCTCCTTTTTCTGCCCGTAAGTTGCCCAAAGTTAATAAAGCAGATAATCTGCTATAGGCAGTTAAATTAGTTGGGTAAGCCAATAAACTAGGACCATCTAATAAATCTATTCTGCAAGCAGGAATAAACTGTATAGGTAGTTTTTTAGCCGCAATATGTGCTCTTACAATGCCTGCCAAGCTGTTTACATCTGTAATAGCAATAGCCGAATAACCATATACAGCAGCTTGCTCCACCAATTCTTGGGGATGCGAACCACCTTTCAAAAAGCTAAAGTTCGAAGTGCATTGTAATTCTGCGTACTCCATAATTAAGCGAAATAACCATGTAAATACCAGCCGCCATCCTCACCATTATAGTGTCCCGATCTAAACAGCCAGTATCGTTGGCCTTCTGCATCTTCAACAGCATAATAATCTCGGTGTTCTCCTTTATCTAACCACCATTCGCGCTCAATGCGCTCTGGGCCATCGGCCTTACCTACTATATGTCTTTTACCTTTGAAAGTAAAGACCTTGGGAGGATAGTCAGGCAATAAAGCCATTACTTGAATAGGTTCTGGTCGGGATAGCAAGCGAATAGGACGAGGCCTATCGGTACGCCAAAAAGTTTGAGGAAGGTCTTTTAATGAAACCGCAGGCCGGATAGAGCGCTCGGGCCAATAATGCTCAGCAGGTAAAAATCTTTTAATGCGATCAACTCCAATTTTGTTGGAAATTCTATCTAGTAGATCCGATAAGGCGCTATCTTGTAAGCCGGGATTGCCTGTCCATAATTTTTCTTGTAAAGGGTCAATATCTTCTACTTTTGTGGCTTCTAGTAAAAATAGTTCAATACCTAAGGCAGGTTCTATTCTATTAATTTGTAAAGCGAACAACTTGCATAAATGTTGTACATTATTGGAGCCACGGGTAGTGCTTATGCTTGTTTGAACCATTTTGCCATCTATCCTAAAGCATTTTAAAACAGCTTTGCGTAAACCTTTACCTTCTACTTGTAATCTAATACACAAGGTCTCTAAAAGTTTTTCTACAGCAATTTCAATCGCTTTATCAGTTCTAACAGGTTCTAAACAAGGCAACCGCTCTACATACGGAACGGGTGGAATAATGGGTATTATGTATTCATTAGCAGCACCCAAAGCTTGAGCTAATCTCTTTAAAAAATCTTCGCCAAATCGCCTTCGCAATACTGTTCGAGGCATAGTTATAAAACTTTTAATATTTTGGAAGCCGAGTTTACGTAGTTTATCTAATACAAGAGGTTCTAATCGAAGGGCTGTAGGAGGGAGTGCCATAAGAGCATCGGTTTGTTTGCCACTGGCTACAATAGGAGAGTGTGTTCCATAGCGCGCAACGGCCCAAGCAGCACCAACGGTATCGGCAATGGCTACACGTACATCGTAACCCATTTCTCTTAATTTAAAAACAATAGCTTTTAGATATGCTCTTTCGCCACCCCATAAATGTGTGCAACCCGATATATTTAATATTAACCCATTGGGGAGATCGGTTGCTACAATAGGTGTATAACGGATGCACCATAAGCCTAGCTGACGTAAAAGTTGAGCTTCTTTGTTTGGGGGGTAGTTTAATACTTTTAAACCCTGCGTTATAGCTTGCGCATCGGCTGATGGCATACCAACATATACACCTTGCTTTTCGGCCTCTGGGTTGGCGGCTATCACAATAATACGGTTGCGCTCGGGAGCTGTTAAAACAAAAGGAACTTCTTTAAATGCTGGTTTCCTAAGCGACACCCAGTCTGTTAAAAGATGGCGAAACCATATGGTCATATATCTCTGCTGCATGGCTCACCCCACTTTCTGTTTATGCAGTTTAAAGGCTGCTGGTTTTGTGACCGCTTTAAATTTACCTTCGGCCCATTCTAGTGTCCAGCTTCCAGGTTGACCATTACGTACGCGCAATAAATCTACTTTCCAACGCGGAAAGCCGAGCCCAGGTAAATCATCTATAGGCTCGCTTGGTAGTGATGTGACCTGCCAACGAGAAGTGCAGGCAGTAGAACCAATTTTATCAGAACAGTTGCGCAATATAAAGCCTGTTACTTGGCTCTGCTCTATAGCTAATTGTAGGCGACGCGATTGTTTAAAGTCTAGCTCATGTACTTCGGCCACTACTGCAGAGAGCCCCGAACACTTCAGCGCTTCTTCCATTACCCAAAGTGCTTCTTTATCTTTCGCTACGCGAATAAAAATGAGTCGGTCTGCTTCTAGACCAAAAGATTTTAAGGACGAGGGGAACAAATGATCTGTTAAGCTAATCCATAAACCCACACCACTGTTTTGCATAAGTACCGATAATAAGCCAGCTATAAGTCCACTTGATGCGGTAGCTTGCTCGGTATTTGTGCAAACCATTTCGTGCACCGCTGCTCTTGGAAAAACCCCATTTGGAAAAGCAGCTTCTACCGGACCTAAACCAATTAACTCCTGCACTCCGGCAGGTGCTGGTTTATAGCCTTCCCATTGCAAAATATCTTTTTGCAAGGCAGTAAACAATGCTTTTTTATCTTGTAGGGTGCTCATTACTTTGCTCATCTCATAGAGAATAGCAAATATAATGCTAATATTTTTAGTATTTTAATATTATAGCAAAAATGAAAAGAGGTTTTAATAGCTAAAGATATATCTTGTCTGTTTTGTTATTGAAGTCTTTTAGAAAAAACATATTTTTCTAACATATAATCTGTTACTGGTAGTAATCGCTTTCGGGTATCTAATGGATATTCACCACTATCTGTATAAAATTCGGCGCTATCTATTTTTACTTTTGCATACCAAATATTTCCAATAGAGTTTTTAGTAATTGTATCTAACCTGGTTATTTTTCTTAGCTTTTCAACTTTTCTTTTGTTTAAGGGAATCACTGCCGCATTTACTGTTTCATTACAATTAATAGGTAGATATTGTTCGCCTGTCCAATACATACATTGTTTTGAAAAGGAAGAAAAAATAATCAATATGAAGGTTAGTGTCAGAAAGAAGCTTGCAATCCAAACTTTCTTTTTTTTTAGGAAGTTAAAAATACGTTTAAGGAGGTCGGGAGGATAATTAGGTTTATCTGTCCAATTTACTGTTGTTGCCCAAATTGAATAAGGTCTGTCTGGAAAGTCTATTAACCAGGCAAGTAAATCTAAGTTTCTCACATGAGAGTTTTCCACTTCTTTTTTTAATAAATTATCAAGTGGACGAAATCTACCATCCTCGTATTCATTAATATATTGGATATAATCTTGTTCGGATCTTTGAAGGCCAAGAAACACCTTTAGAATCTCATTATCCTTTTCAGATATTGTTTTACTATCATACTTTTTTACACATGCATCTTTTAATCTAGCTCGTGTTGGATTAATAAGATTATCTGAAAGCATACCATCATTTTTCTTCTGTTGATAGACACTTAAAACCGTTTCTTGATATGTCATTATATTGTTGGGCATTTTCACAAAAATAAGACGGAATTCACGGAATTTTTACGGTTTTCCGGAATCTGAAGTTGGCTTTCGGAATTCATTCGGAATACCTTTAATTTCCTTGTATTAAGCCATTTGTCGTTATAGTTTTGCTTCAGAAATCAACGACAGTACCTAATTAAAAATATTGAAATTGATTTCTAACCCGAAGCGATTGCGGTGATTAATAGCCGAAAGGGAAGCGACTTTTAGTTACTGCAATCAAT
>CAZOVM010000002.1:275586-434341 GCA_964583395.1 uncultured Pedobacter sp.
TCTTTCAGTACAAATTATAGCAAGCTAATTTACCTCCACATCTTTGCTTCCGAAGTCAGTCAAAAACAACTTACAAGAATAAAAGTACAAAACTGATTTCAAAAAATATGAGCGGATATCGCGGTAGTAAAATAACCGGTTTGGGAAGCAGTAATAAGCTCCCGCGATTGAAACTCAGAAACACTTCCCAAAAATTTCAGAAGGCCTTCTGATTACAAAACGCAGTAACCCTCACCATGGGTGTGAGGGCCTGCATAGTAATTGACTTTTAAATTTTAAGAAAATGTTTTTTTTACCATTAATAATAGCCATATTATTGGGATTGGTATCCCCTGCAACACACTCAAATAACCACTGTAATGGTGGAGGTACGGTACAAGTTAATTCAATTCCTCCGGGAGGTGATCCGGATGATCCAGATGATGATGGGAGTGATGGGCCAGGTAGTGGAACAGGTACAGGGGGAGGAACATCGCAAACACCTCCACCGAGACCGTAAGCAAATATTTATAAAAAGGGGTTATTAATGACCCCTTTTTATATTAAAATTATTTTTTTAAATAATAACTAAGAGAGGAATAAAAAGGGTAAAACAATTATTTTCTATATTAGAAAAAAATTGCAATATGAAGTATTTCTTTTTCTTTTTTCTTTTTACTATAGTAAAAATAGGTTATTCTATTCAGCCCAAACAACAAAAGTCTAGTAAGAATCACCCATTTTATGATAAAGCGTATGATTTCAGAGATGCAGGTGAAAGAGATAGTGCTTTTTTTTATTTCGACAAGGCTAAAGAGGTATTATTATTAGAGGGAGACAGTACAAAAGTTGCAACATGTTTAGTTAATATGGGAATTATTGCGACAGATCAGGGAGATTATTATGGGGGAATTGAGATATCATTAAATGCAATTAACTATTTGAATCAACTAAATGAAAAAGTATATTTTTTGATTCGAGCAAATTATAACAATTTGGGACTGGCTAATTATTTCCTAAGAGATTATGAGAATGCTCTGAAATATTATGATTTAGCATTGGCATTTGCTAATGGTGCAGAAGAGGATAAAAGGAAGTACTTAAATAATAAGGCAAAGGTTTACGAAGAATTAAAAAGTTATGCAGAAGCTATTAAGGTTTACAGTGTAATTGTAAATGAAACTAATAGAGGTTCAGTTTTTTATGCTCAAGCTTTAGCCAATTTAGCAACTACGAAATGGATGGAAAATTCTAATTTTAATCCTTTGCTAGATTTACAAACTGCTATAGAAATTTATCAGCAAAAAGGAGATTTGCTTGGATTAAATTTTTGTTATGCACGATTAGCTGATTATTATACTAAAATAAATCCAGTTTTGGCTGAGCAGTACGCCCGTAAAATGTATCATATAGCCAAGGAGATAAAAAGCCCCAACGATCAGTTAGAAGCGCTTTATAAATTAGTTATTCTCAGCGAACCTAAAAAATCTAGGGAATATTTTATTGTTTATGAAAAATTAGCGGATAGTGTTTATCTGGCAAGAATGGATGCTAAAAACCAATTTGCATTAATTCGATATGAAACAGAGAAACACAAACTTAATTTTATACAGGCTCAAGCTGAAGGAGCATTAAAAGAAAATGTCATTTTACGCAGAAATATTTTAGTTGGAATTTTAGGTTTTTTTATACTGATGAGCTTTTGGTGGTATAGAAAGCGTAAAAAGAGATTACAACAAGAAAAAGAGTTGGAGGTTAAAGAAACAGAGCTTAAATATGCTAAAAAAGTGCATGATCGTGTAGCCAATAAAGTCTACAATGTTATGATGGAGGTAGAAAACACAGATAATTTTGATAAGACCATTCTGGCAGATAAATTAGAAGTAATCTATAATATATCAAGAGATATTTCTTACGAGCGCAGTGACCTAGAAGAAAAAGTGCCATATGAACAGCAGATAGAAAAAATGTTTTCCAATTATTCTTCTGATTTAGTTGGAGTTTTTACAGAAGGAAATAGAGAGGATTTATGGGCAGGTACTACTGCTTATGTGAAATCCGAAATCATGAATGTTTTATTGGAGTTGATGACTAATATGATTAAACATAGTCAGGCAACTAAAGTTCATATAAGCTTTGAACGAATAGATAACTTTATAAATATAGTTTATCAAGATAATGGAGTAGGCATTTCCGAAGATTTTGTCTATAAAAATGGTTTGACCAATACGGGAAACCGTATGGCAGATATTAGTGGCACTATTAACTTTGATACAAGGGGTGAAAAAGGCTTGAAAATTAAAATTTCTTTTCCTGTTATTTAAGTTCTATCAACTATGTTTAAAAAAGTATTAATTGCAGAAGATCACGATTTTATGAATGTTTCGCTTAGGGCGATACTTAAAGATCTTGACATTCATCAGGATAATCGTGATTATGTAACTTATTGTGATGATGCTTTAAGTCGAGTAAAAAAAGCTATTCAGGAAGGTAACCCTTACGAATTACTGATTACAGATCTTTCATTTGATGAGGATTTTCGTAAGCAAGAGATAGCTTCGGGATTAGAACTAATTAAAGCAGTAAAAGAGTTACAACCAGATATAAAGATACTGGTTTTTTCAGTAGATGATCGAAAAAGTATGGCCGATTCTTTGTTTATAGATTTAGGCATCAATGGTTATGTTCCTAAAACACGTGGTGCGATAGTAGATTTTAAATCGGCAATAAACGCTATTTATAAAAATAAACGCTATCATTCTCCTAATCTAAAATATGATATTGATCTACGACAGAATTATCAGTTTACAGAAATCGAAAAATTAATTGTTTCCTTGCTTTATGAAGGCAAATCACAAAAAGAAATAGCCGCTTTTCTGGAAGAAAATCAAATGAAACCGTGTAGCTTAAGTAGTGTAGAAAAAACATTAGGACATTTAAAAACCGTGCTTAATATTTCTACTCCTGCGCAATTGATAGGTTACTGTAGAGATCAAAAAATTATCTAGGAAATTTTTAATCTTCGTTACAGATTCCCGTAAAAGACCTTTGTTTTTTGAACATACTTTTATTCATAAAAATTAAAATATTATGAAAAAGTATTATGTAAACATGAAGGCTCAGACTAATGGCGATCACGAAATGCATGTTAGAGATTGTGAAAAATTCCCTAATAGTGAAAATGCAAAATATTTGGGTGAATTTTCTAATTGCCAAGATGCTTTAAAAGAAGCGAAGAAAATTTATCCTTTAACTGCAGATGGTTGTTGGATCTGTTGCAGGCCTTGCCATAAGTCTTAATTTTTAGTGCTTTGGAATGAAAGATTGCCATTAGTTTTTAAACTAGGCAATCTTTTTTGTTTTTAGATTACGGGTAAATTCATTTTTTCGAGCATCAGGAAATAATTTCTCTCATTACGGGATTCAGTAATGAGGTTATTTTATCAATCTATAGGTTTGATTAAATAAACTATTTAATCAATGGAAATACAAAATGAAGTTACGTTTTACAGAGATGAGACCGTGTTGGTTACACAATCCAGATATGTGACAAGTTCAAAAACTTATGCAATGAGAAATATTTCGTCGGTTCACACTTTTGAAATCGTAAAGAGTAAAACCTTACCCGGTATCTTAATATTGATAGGGTTCTTAATGCTTTTTTCTGAAGAGATGAGGATAGTAGGGGGAGTTATTCTTTTTCTCGGTGTGCTGATTTTATTGCTAATGAAAAATGATTATGCGGTAAGAATAAGTACAAATTCCGGAGAAGCAAACAGTATTGTTTCTTCAGATCGCGAATATGTGGAAAAAGTTGTTAATGCACTAAATGAAGCCATAATACATAGAGGTTAATAAGATGGATTTAAAGCTTAAACTAGATCAGCTTCATCAGCGTGTGGTAGACTTAAAAGATCAGATTAGAACTGAAGAGGCAACGAAAAATGCTTTTGTATTGCCTTTTATTCAAATATTGGGGTATGATATTTTTAATCCTACTGAAGTTATACCTGAGCATATTTGCGATATAGGAACTAAGAAAGGAGAAAAAGTCGATTATCTAATTCGAAATAATGAAGACCCAATTTTAATTTTTGAATGTAAGCATTGGAAAGAAAACGCCGATGCACACAATTCTCAATTACATAGGTATTATCATGTGTCTAAAGCAAGATTTGGCGTGTTAACCAACGGAAGAATATATAATTTTTATGCCGATTTGGAAAAGCCCAATATCATGGATGAAAAACCATTTCTTACAATAGATATTGAAGATTTAAAAGATAATTCCTTAAAAGTTCTTGAAAGTTTTACTAAAGGAGGATATAATCTTGAAAGTATTTTAGACTCTGCTGAGGCTCTCAAATATATTAAGGCTATAAGAAAGGAGTTTGAAAAGGAGATTGAAGAACCTTCAGATGAGATTGTCAGGCTGTTAGTAAATCGTTTTTTTGAAAAACCCTTAACTGCTAACAGACTAGTCGCCTTTAAAGAGTATACCAAAAAAGCATTAACCAACTCTATCAATGAATCTATTAGCCACAGGCTTAAATCTGCATTGAATATCAGTGAAACGGTAGACATAAAAGAAGATATAAAAGTTAATCCGATTGATGAAAATAATGAACTACCTAAAGTAGTTACTACGCATGAAGAATTGGAAGCGTTTCAGATCGTGAAGGCTATTTTAAGAGAGAAAATTTCTGCTGATAGAATTGCGGCCCGAGACACAAAATCGTATTTCGGGGTTTTACTGGATGATAATAATAGAAAACCTATATGCCGCTTTCATTTTAATAGTTCCAATAAATATTTGGAGTTATTCCACAATGGAAAAGATGCAGGTGAAAAGATCCAGTTAACCACACTCGATGAGATATATGATAGCAGAGAGCAACTACATCAAGCAGTTCAAAATTATTAACAAATTAAAATATATGAAAGCATTATCCCTAATTTCAGTCCTCCTAATTTTTATTATTTCAGTTCAGGAGAAACCCGTTTACCTCTGCGACAGCCCGGGAGGCAAAAAGTATCATTTTAAAGAGAAATGTAGAGGCTTAAGTAATTGCCAGCGAAAAATCGTTAAAACAACCTTGGAAAAAGCAAAGAAAGCTGGAAAAACCTTGTGTAAATGGGAGAAATAGCACTTTCTATCTGCTCATATAGTAATCTGTGTCACCTTTAAGTAAACTACGGAAAATTTAGTCTAAAATTTCCTCTTTCCTTGCTTCCAGCGCAAATGATAATTATCTTTGCGCCAATGCTTAAAAGATACATTTCTATACTTCTTTTATTAGCGATGATTAGTGCTCACTTTTCCCGTTCTTTTGTGTATGCGGGATTTGAAATCAACAAATCGTACATCGTAGCAGAACTGTGTGAAAACCGTGATAAGCCTTCTTTAAATTGTAATGGTAAATGTTTCCTTAAAAAGAAGCTGCAAGCAGCAGAAGAAAAGGAACGCAAGCAGGAAATGGAAAACCAACGTAACCGCTTCCAAGAAACACTACCTCCAAAAGTAGAGCTACCTGAGCCGATTAAAATTGCACATGCAAAAAAAGTTTACCCTCAAACTATTATCAAGCAGACTATAGATCATTCTGCGTCTATTTTCCAGCCGCCGCGTTACGCGTAATTTTTAGAAAATTTTAAAAGCCATTTTCTGTTCTAAAAAGAATGGCCTGGCTTGCCCTGCACTTTGGGCAATTAATCAATTTTTTAAATCAATTGAGTAAGGGTTCTATGGCCGTTTCTCAAAGGAAAATAGTATACAAAAAATGAAAAAAAATTCTATAATTATAGGGTTAGTGACCTTATTATGCACCATATTTACGTCTTGTTCAAAAACCGACCCACAACCCGATTTTGCAAACGGCGAGCGAGCTCCCTTCTCTATCGAATTCGATAATATTGTTGGAGAAAGGACATTTACTATCAATAATACAAGTAGCCTTTATACCAATGCGGCGGGCGATAAATTCAGCATTTCTAAACTTCAATATTTCATTAGCAATATTAAAGTAACTAAGGCCAATGGTAATAGCTATACCGTTCCTCAAGATCAAAGTTATTTTTTGATTAATGGAGAAGATAAATCAACCCGTTTTACCAAAGTAGATGTGCCAGAAGGCGATTATACCAAGGTAACTTTCACTTTGGGCGTAGATAGCTTACGCAGCACCATGGACTTGAGTAAACGTACAGGCGTGTTGGATCCGGCTACAGGTGGCGGACACGATAGTGGGGGCATGTACTGGGGCTGGAACTCAGGCTATATTTTCTTTAAACTGGAAGGTAATTCACCCGTAATTTCAGATGATGTAAAAGGCGATCCTACAGGGAAAAAGCAATTTAAATATCATATTGGCGGTTTTGGTGGTTATAGTGCTCCAACCATCAATAATATTAAGACCATTACTATTGATTTAAACGCTGCCGGAATAGCAAAGGTTCGGAAAGGCCGACAAAGCAACGTGCACCTTTTTGTAGATGTAATGAAGGTTTTTAATGGTAAGAACGCTTTCGATATAGCCGCGCATCCAAATGTAATGTTTAGTGCTTATAGTGTGAATATTGCCAATAATTTAACAGAAATGTTTAGGCACGATCATACCGAAAATTAAAGCTTATGAATAGAAGACATTTAACAGTCCTGGTAATACTAGGGCTGTTCATTTTCTCCTGTAAAAAGAGCGATGTGGTGATAGATAAAATTGAAGCGTTTATAGGCTTTAAAAAGCCTGCTAACTTTCCCGAGCCGGTATATGATTTTACATTAAACAAAATTACTAATGCCGGATTTGACCTAGGTAAGTCGCTCTTTTATGAAGCCAGACTTTCGCGTAACAATACCATTTCTTGTGGCTCTTGTCATATTCAGTCGTCTGCATTTACACAGCATGGACACGATGTAAGCCACGGTATAGATGATAGACTGGGTACGCGTAACTCGCCACCCATTATGAACTTGGCGTGGAGTAAAGCCTTTAATTGGGACGGAGGAGTACCACACCTGGATCTTCAGCCTATAGCACCTATTACAGCACACGAGGAGATGGACGAAAATTTACCGAATGTTTTTGCCAAGCTACAAGCTATGCCTAAATACAGGTCTATGTTTAAAGCTGCATTTGGAACAGAGGAAATTACAACTGCTAATTTCATGAAAGCTTTATCGCAGTTTATGCTCATGTGTGTGAGCAGTAACTCTAAATACGATAAAGTGATGCGTAATGAAGATAATGCCGCATTTACAGAAGAAGAATTAGAGGGTTATAACATCTTTAAAGAAAAATGTTCATCCTGTCATTCAGAACCTTTGTTTACGGATGGTTCTTTCCGCAATAACGGCTTGCCACCTAGCACAGTAAATGATATGGGTCTATATAATATAACGTTGAAAAATACAGATAAGTATAAGTTCAAGGTGCCATCTTTACGAAACCTGCGTTATACAGGTCCTTTTATGCACGATGGTAGGTTTCTAACATTAAGCGGTGTTTTGGAATATTACAATTCAGAAGTTAGTAATCCGGTAAACCTAGACCCTTTATTAAACAAGGAAGCGAAGCCAGGTATTACGTTGTCGGAAATAGAAAAAAACCGCTTAACAGCTTTCCTTTTTACGTTGAACGACGAGACATTTATTAATAACAAATTATTAGCAGAACAATAAAATGAAAAAGAGAATAATATTAATGGTCCTTTTAAGCATTTGCACATTTACAGTTGTACGCGCGTGCGATATCTGCGGATGCGGTGTGGGAAGTTATTACTTAGGACTTCTACCCGAATTTAACAAGCGGTTTGCAGGATTGCGTTACCAGCATAAAACACTGTCTACACATTTAGGGCCTAATGGAGAACGTACACCTATATCGGCCAACGAAACCTACCAAAGTGCAGAACTATGGGGAGGCGTAAATTTTGGGAAAAAGTTTAGAGTGTTAGCATTTATCCCATACAACTTTAATGAGAAAGTTGCCCAAACAGGAAATGGAAGTAAAAGCGGATTAGGCGATATCGCCTTTATGGGTTATTACGGATTGGCAGATCATAAAACCAGCGTAGGGCAAAAACTCTTGGTGCAGTCGCTGTGGGTGGGTGCAGGTGTAAAATTGCCCACGGGTAAATACGAGCCATCCGAGCGATTGGCTATTTCAGAATCGCCCAACAATTTTCAGCTAGGTACGGCGAGTACCGATTTTACGTTAAATGCAACATACGATATCCGCCTTCAAGACTTAGGATTAAATGTAAATCTGAATTATAAAATGAATACAGAGAACAAGCACCGTTACCGCTATGGAAATAAGTTTACTTCTAATGTGCTATTGTATCATAAATTTAGAATTGCGAAATTGTTTACCATTGCACCCAACATAGGGTTGCTTTATGAAACAGCCGAGAAAGACATAGCCGATAAAAAATACGCGGTGGCAACTTCGGGCGGATATTCCCTATCGGCCGTAGGCGGAATGGAGTTTTCGTTTAATCGCATTTCGTTGGGAGCCAATTATCAAAATGTACGTTCGCAAGATTTAGCTGGCGGCCGGGCATTAGCCGGAAATAGATTAATGATACACACTTCATTTGCTTTTTAAAATAGAATCATGAAAAAAACAACAAACATTTACAACACAATTTATGCAGGCATTTTAATGCTTTTCATATCATTAGCAACTGCTTGCAGCGATACCCCCGATTATAAAGTGGTACGTGCAGATGTGGTGGCGTTGCACGATAAATTAATGATAGATGGAGAAAAAGCCATCCACAATAAAATGGTACTCGATACTTTTGCTATCAGAGAATTACCCAACAGAGTGGATGTAGATACTGCAGCAGAAAGACAGCAAATTAATCAATTAATAGCCTTATTAGAGGAGGCAGATGAAAGTATGATGGACTGGATGCAGGATTTTATAGCAGACGTAGAGGGCATGAGCAATGCCAAAGCTGTAGAATACTTTAGAGCAGAAAAAGTAAAACTGGTAAAAATGGATAGCTTGTATAAAACTGCGCTTGATAGTTCTGAAGCTTATTTAAAAAGATTTGGCGTTCAGGTTCATGTAGCAAACGACGGGCACGATCATAGCAAACATTAAAATTATGGAAACTAACAGAAAAATAACAGCATTGTTTTTAGTGCTTATAGCCTTGTTATGGGCTGCTTGTAAGAGCGAGGAAAGAAAAATTCCGATGATTCCGGATAGAGTCGAAACCCGAATTGAAAATGGTAAAGAAGTGCTAGATACAATCTTTAAAACCATCCCAGAGTTTAGTTTTTATAATCAGGATAGCGTATTAATAGACAATAGCAAGTTTGATGGAAAAATTTATGTCGCCGATTTCTTTTTCACCAGTTGCCCTACCATATGCCCTACTATGCACCGCAATATGATGAAGGTGTTTAATAAATTTAAAGACAACCCTAATGTAATGTTGCTTTCGCATACAATAGATTATAAGTATGATAAACCATCACGATTAAAAGCCTATAAATCTAAATTGGGCGCTGATGGAGATCAATGGCAATTTGTTTGGGGGCCAAAGGCCGATATTTATAGCACAGCGCAGAAAAATTACTTAGTAGCGGTGGCCGAAGATGAGGCTGAAGCAGGAGGGTACGTGCATCAAGGCTTCTTTATATTGGTAGATAAGCATCGACGCGTACGTAGCGCATACGACGGTGTTACCGACGAGCAGGTAGAACAACTTATGAAGGATATGGATATTTTATTAAAAGAAAAATAACATGAAAAGTATATTAATGACAATAGCGTGCTTAGGTTTTTTGAGCACGGGGTTGAACAGTTTTACGAAGCAACTAGAAAAGGTTGATACTTTGAAAAAAGACGGTAAAGATTTAGTATGTGGGATGAAAGTGAAAGCAGGAACTATAAAAACCTTTAGCTATGAAAAAGTAGTATATGGTTTTTGTTCGGATCTTTGTAAGAAGAAGTTTGTTGCAGAACCTAAAAAGTTTGTTAAAAAAGGGTAGCAAAATACTCTTATATAGACATATTTGGAAATCCCTGTCCACAGGTGGACAGGGATTGTTCTTAAAGAAATTATATTTCGTTTTTCCATTTATAGCCTATTAATTTACGTGGAATATTTTCCGCTTCTATGAATTTACTCAAATAGGTAGAAAGTAGTTCTATTTTTTTCATCTTGTTTACCCAGTTTCTTTTCGACTTCTTCCTCAGTTAGTTGTATCATAAAGTTTTCAGGAAACCTTTGTTGGTTACGCTTTACTTAAAAAGCGATAGACAGAGTCTTTAAGATATTTCGGATTTAAATAGTAATCCATTACTTAAACCACAAATCTAAAGAAAGAGGAATCTCATCAGCCATTGCTTTATCTTTAATTATGTCAAAAATATTGAAAGTAGTGGGCTTTGGCTGGTGATTGATGTTCCACTTTATCCGGTCTATTTTAAAACTAGCCGTGGCGCGGATATCATTTCCGGTTTTTTTTATTGTAGCCAGAAATACAATAGAATTTGTGATGCTTTTAATGGTAAGATCGCCGGTTATTTTATAAACATCTGTATTACCGGTCGAGTTAATTTGTTTTACAACCATGGTGGCTGTTGGATATTTTAATACATCGAAAAATGCTTTAGATTTAAGTTCTTTATTAACCCTTTGAATATCGGCTGGCTCCTCGTTCAGAGCACGCATACTATTCATGTCTATTTTGAAACTCCCGCCTGTGATTTTATCCGGGGTAGCATAATTCAACGTTCCTGAGCTAAAATGAATATCGCCAGTATGTTTACCCATGGTGTTACCTGTGCTCCAAATAATCTTGCTTTTTTTAATATCTAATTGATAGGTTTGTTGGGCACTGGCCGATAATTGAATAGCTACAAGTAGTAGCATAAAAAATGGTTTATAAATCATGACAAAAGAATTGATGTGTAAACCTAGGTGTCACGGTAAATATATATCGCGTAAATAGTGTAAATTAAAGTGTAAACTTTGTAAATTTAACCTTCATGTACGGCGCACCTTATTTTAAACCACTTTCTAAAAGTCCCAAATGGGGACTTTGGATGGGATTGTTGATTTTATTAGCGTGGGTTTTCGTAGCTTTTGGCTGGCGCAGTCAAGACGATTTTGAAATTGCTAAACAAAATATTTTGCTACGTAAAGTAGGACACGAAATATTGTTGCTTGCTGGCGATAGCACTTCTAGAGTACTTCCAGTTACTCAGATAGCCGAAAATGAATATCAGATTAAGTTTGAGAACGAGTTTACGTTCCAGCCCGATTCGTTGGTGTCGGCAATAAAAGGCGTTCTGGTAGATGAAGAAATAGGTAATAATTACATTGTAAATGTTCTAAATTGCTCGGGCAGCGATATTGTTTTTGGATATGCAATTTTATCTGATCAACAGCAGGATATTGTGCCTTGTACCGGTCGAGAACAAGATCGTGACTGCTATATGATTAATATTAAATTTCAGAACGGCGGATTAAATGCTATACATAAAAGCTACTTAATTGGTGGATTGCCTTTCCTTGCTTTTATAGGGTTAATAATTTCAAAATCTTTTAGTTATAAAAGAGAGCGGAGTGTATTGGCGACTGAGAATGGATTTTTTACTTTGGGAAATACTGAGTTTTATTCAGAAAAGCGCGAAATTTTGTTTGAAGGAATCACATTGCCTTTAACCAGTACAGAAAATAAACTGCTATTGATCTTCGCCCATAGTCCGAATAGCATTATTGAGCGTACCAGACTTCAAAAAGAAATATGGGAAGATGAAGGAATAATTGTTGGAAGAAGTTTGGATGTATTTATTTCTAAGTTGAGAAAAAAACTAGATAGAGATCAATCTGTAAGGCTAGTAAATATTCACGGAAAAGGCTATAAACTAGAAATATAGCAAAAAAAATCCGATTATCAAAATATAATCGGATTTTTTACAAGAGGGTTGAAAAATTAACCCTTCAAAGAATTTATATCTATCACAAAGCGATATTTTACATCACTTTTAAGCATTCTCTCATATGCTTCGTTGATTTCCTGCATATTAATCATTTCGATATCGGAAACAATATTGTGTTTACCGCAGAAATCTAACATCTCTTGAGTTTCGGCGATACCTCCAATTACAGAACCTGCCACGGCTTTTCTGCCTAATATCATCGGTACAGAGTTTAAAACCGGGTCTAACGGACCTAAATAGCCTACAAGCACCAATGTTCCGTTAATATTTAATGTAGCAACGTATGGATTTAAGTCGTGCGCATACGGAACCGTATCAATAATTAAATCGAACTGTCCTCTAGCCATTTTCATTTGTATTTCGTCTGTAGAAATGATTACATTGTCTGCGCCTAATGCTAAAGCATCTTCGGTTTTATTAGGGGTTCTGGAAAACAACGTAACCGATGCCCCTAAGCCTTTCGCTAATTTTATAGCCATATGGCCCAATCCGCCTAATCCAACAACGGCTACTTTACTGCCTTCTTTAACATTCCAGTGTCTTAATGGCGACCAGGTAGTAATTCCGGCACATAAAAGTGGCGCAGCTGCTGCGGGGTCTAAATTTTCAGGTACTCTTAATACAAATTCTTCGGTAACTACAACGCGCTCTGAATAGCCGCCAAATGTATGTCCGTTGAGGTGTTTATCTATTCCGTTATAAGTTCCTATAAATCCATTTAAGCAGTACTGCTCTAAATCTTGTGCACAGCTGCTACAGGTCTTGCATGAATCGACAATACAGCCAACCCCAACTAAATCTCCAACTTTAAATTTGGTTACAGAATCTCCAATTTTAATAACACGGCCAACTATTTCGTGCCCTGGAACAGTTGGGTAAATAGTGCCTCCCCAGTCGTTACGTGCAGTATGTAAGTCTGAATGGCATACGCCACAATAGAGAATATCTATTTCAATATCTTTAGGTAAGAGGCCACGACGCTCTATACTCATTAGTTTTAATGTTGATTTAGCATCTTCTGTTCCAAATGCTTTTGCTGTTTTTGTTGACATACGTTTTGGTATTTCTGTTTAGCAATTTACCAAAAATAATAGCTAGATCCTACTTTTTAATGCTAAAGCCCTTCTCACTGTAAATTACGCTGTTGTCGGTAATCCCTTGTAAAATCACGGTAAAGTTTCCGTATATATCACCCGTAAAAAAGCTAATTTCTTGGGGCTTACCTGCAATCAATTTTAAATCAGACTGCCAATAGATGGTAGAGTGGTACATTGGAGAGCTAGATTCAAGATCGTGATGGGTATATGTGTACAATTCTCTTATAAAATTAACTCCTTCGAGGTCAATAGTACTCACCTTTGGTTCGTCACATCCTAAATATGTACTCATCGACCAAGTGATTCCTGGTATATAATAGACCTTTCCTACTACAGGAGCAGAATTTCTTATTCCTCCTCTGTGATTCGGACAGTTTAATATGTCATTTTCACAAATGTAATCTCCGCACTTATTAGTTGCTTTCCAAGGCAGAAATCTTCTAAATTGATCTGTATTTGACCTGGAAATTACCACCTCTTCAATTGCAATTTGACTTTGAAAAAATAGTTGCTCAAGCTTAGGAACTTCGTATTTTAATATATTAAGTGGAGGAGCAGTAACGTTACTAAACACCAATTTTTTTAAATAAGGTTGGGAATGATCTTCAACAAAAATTTTTGTGTACTGTGCATCTTCTCCCAGAGCAAATAGCTTTAATTTTTTATTAAATCCTACCCCCATTTCTTCCCAATTGAGATCAAATTTTCCAGTTTCTTCCGTAGGTATAAAAGACATACCTTCACTGCCAATTAGAGTTAAATTAATCGCCTTCTTTAGCGCTTTTTTGTTTCTCAATACATACCCTGTTGGGTTAGGTATCATTTCAGAAGGTTTGTGATCCGCGTACTTTCTCCATCCCTTCACAAGCAATAGATCTTCAATGTATTCCCGTTTTTTTGCTTCAGTTTCTATCAGAAAATTAATCGGCAAATATTCTATATCCTGCATAATGTAGCCGTAATTATCTATTTGCTGAAAATTACGTCTGTCCACTCTATTTAACTGAACCACAGCAACAGATACAACTGCGCTGGTATCTCCGCCCGACTGCAACCCTAACTCCAACTTTATAGGACTCCTTTGCGCATACTCACTTTGATCACTCTTAATCAGTACTGTACTTTTAGATGCATAATGCGCATAAAACATACGTTCAGAAACAGGTTCAGCTTGCTCATTAAATACAGTTAAAGTAGTTAAGCCTTTAGGCACGCTGTTTAACGGGATATTAAAATTATACGTTTCGTTTACAGTAGTGTTGTAATTGATGTAAAAGGCGTTCTGTACGTTGTGTAAAACAATGCTGATTTTCTGAGGTACTTGTGTATTTACTCTAAATTTTAAGGTATCTGTTGGAGTAGCTTGAGCTAATTGTAAACCAATCCCTTTTTTTTGAATATTTGGTAATGGGAATTTGGCATCGGCCGGTGCCGAAATTAGTTGCGCATAATAGCTCTTATTAATATCTGGTTTTAGTAGAAATTTTCCCATTCCAAAGTTAGAGGTGTGGATGGTGTCTATAGCAATATTGTTTTCGTATAGAATGCCCTGTATGGCTTGCGGTTTTCCTGTCTCGTCTCTGGCCTCGAAACCTACCAAAGATTGAATCCCGTCTACCAACACGCCACCTTCGGGATAAAATTTTAGCTCTACTTTGGTAGTATTGCTTTCAGTCAAGCCATTCTGCTGTAGATTTTTTGCAATAGGAACTGTACTGGGTTTGCTGGGGTCTTTTATAAAAATATGCTGCTTAAAGGTGTGATTGGGTTCATTCCCTACAAGCATATTGTTGAATGCCAATAGGGTATAATTTCCCTCTGGAATAGAATCAGGTATAATGAGGCTCCCGCTAGAAGTCAATTCCTCAACTATGTAATTCTTATAAGCGTATACTGTTTGGTTGTCACGTTTTACAAGTGCAATATGCAATATCGGCCCGATATCTAAATGCACATTGTTGGTGATAAAATAAGCTGAAAAGTAAATGGACTCATTGGGTACATAAATTGTCTTGTCAAAATGTATAAACATTGCGCTTGGTTCCTTGGTCAAGGCTTTCATTACAAGCGTTTCAATTTTTTCTGAGTTCTGACCCAAAGATATAAATGGTATAAGCATCCCAATGAATAAGAGCTTGGCATGTATGAAGTTAAGTCTGTTAGGCATTTGTTTAATTTAACTAAAATTCAGAAAAACTTATATGCTGTTAAGTAATCGTATTTGCTGCTCATAATTTTCTTTTTAAAGAATTTATATGTCGGGCGTATAAATTACTTTTTTATGGAAAATAGTTTCTCGCTATATACAACTCCGTTATTGGTAATACCTTGAATTATTACGGTATAATTACCGGGAATATCGCCAGTAAAGAAATTAATATTAAAAGGTTTTCCAGTAGTTAGTAATACATCGGGTTGCCAGTAGATGGTCGAATTGTAGAGCGGAAGCCCATCTTCAATATCGGCGGGAGCAAAAGTGTAAAGCTCTTTGTAATAATTAATTCCTTCGAATGAAATTGCAGTGGGGTTAACCATTGAACAACCAGTGTAAGCGGTAAGAAATGGCTGGCCAATTATATACTTTTCACCTATTACAGGCACTTTGTTACCTGGATCTCTTCTGTGATTCTGACAATTAAGTATATTGGCTCTACAAACATAATCGCCACACTCATTAGTTTTGGGGCTATTAAAAGAGTTGAAAAAATTACGGTCTTTTGATCTCACAACGCTTACTTCTTTAATCATAACCTGATGTCTTAGAAATAAATCTACAGCTGCAGGCTGTTCGTTTATTGGAAATAGCGCTTTATTAAAAACGGGCAGTGCGTTTGCTAGTTTTTGGTTGAGAGCGGTATAAGGATTCTCAAAATTGATTTTAATTACACTAATCTCTGGGCCCAGTGCAAAAAGAGATAGTTTTTTGCCGATTTTTACACCCATGTCTTCATTGGGGATATTAAAGTTTCCGGTTTCATCAGTTTCTACGAAAACCAAGTCATTATTACCCATTAAAGTTAACCGCATAGGTTTTTTTAAAGGCTTTTCATTTTTTAGCACATTTCCACTAATGCCGTTTATTTCTCTGGGTTCTCCGGTTAAATGATAGCTTCTCCAACCTCTAACCAATAAAACGTTTTCCACGTATTCCTTTTTAAAGCTGTTCTCGCTTATTATTAAAGACATTGGCAGATAATTTAAATCTCTATTTATGAAATCATAATTCTCAATATTGTTGAATTTTCGTCTGTCAATTCTATTAAGATGTACAACCGCTACAGAAACCAATGCGTTGCTGTCAATTTCTGAATTAAAGTCTAACGTCAAGTCTATTTTTTGCCTTTTGTCATATTCCAATGAATCTGTTTTTATAGAAATTAAGGAAGGTCGATTAAAATGAGCATAAAATATCCGCTCTGCTATAGGTGTTAGCTGCTCATCAAAAATAGTTAGAGTAGTTAAACCTTTTGGAATACTGTCGAGCAAAATGTTGAATTCTTTTTCCCTTTCTATTTTTTGATTTAAATCCACATAAAATACATTTTGCGTATTGTGTAAAACAAGGCTCAGCTTTTTAGGATTGGTTGTTAAAAGTTTAAAATCTAATGAATTGTCTACTGCAGCATTTTCCATGGAAAGTACAATCCCGTTTTGTAACACTACAGGCAATTCAATATTATTGGTGTTTATATTGTCTATTAATCGTGCACTGTATTTACTCCCTGTAGTAGGTGTTAATGAAAATTTTCCAAGACCATGAATGGAGGAACTGATGGTGTCAATCACGATGTTATCTTTCAATAAAACGGCAGTTGCTTTAACCGGAGCGCCTGTAGTGTCTCTAGATTCCCATCCAATTGTAATGGGTAAGTCTGCAATAAGACTTCCTCCCTCAGGATAAAATTTAAGGTTTATCGGATAATTGGTTGGCTTAAGATTGTTCTTAGTCGTGGGGCTGGAAACAACATTATTTTGAAGAACAGTAGGGTCTTTTACTTTAATATGTTGGGTAAAAACAAGATTAGGCTTGCCATCTATTAATATGTTGGGATAAACAATTACTGAATAATCACCCTCTGGGATTGAATCCGGAATAATTAAGCTTCCGGTTGAAGATACTTCGTTAATTACGTATTTCTTTTGTAGAAGAACAGTTTTGTCGTCATCTTTTACGAACGCTAAGTTTAGTACTTGAGCGGTATTGGGGTACGCTGCATTATTTATAAAATAAGCTGCAAAGTAAACGGTTTCATTAGGTACATATATAGTTTTATCAAAATGAATAAATAATTTGCCTTTTTCATTTTCTAAACTAGAATAGACTAGGGTTTCCAGATTTTTATTAATGTCATTTTGAGCGATAGCGGTCAATGAAAAGCATAGACAAAATAGAGCGGAAAGCAATTTATAAAAGATCTTTTTAAACATAGGAATTCTATAAGTCTTAAAACTTTAGTTAATAAATGACTAAAAATTAAAAATATAAAAAATTATTCAAAAAATTTTAATTTTTGACTTAGTGAAATATTATATTAAAAAAACATTTTTAGACTTTTTTGCTGCCGTAACTAATTCTTCTCCAGAGCTGTTCGAAAGGGCCAGTTTGATAATAACGTAGCCAAACGGTGCTAAATATTAGTTGAAAAATATAGATGAAAAGAGCTGCTACAAGCGATTGAGCTAGACTAAGTTGTCCTGCTAATCTGCCAGCATAACCGTAGAAAAGCAACATGCAAATAAACGTTTGTAACAGGTAATTGGTAAGACCTAAACGTCCGGCATTTCCCATCCATCTGAAAATGATAGAATCCTTTTTTTCAAATAAAACCGATAAAAAGAGTATGTATATAATAGAAAGTAAAGGGGTTGCTATAAATTCTGCTACGCCCATTAAAGATTTCATATATGGAATAGAAACGATTTCGGGCTTAATAAGGTCTATTGCAGAAAACGCTTTAAGTCCTATTATTAAAGATAAGGAAATTAAAGCATATTTTAAATATTTTTTGCTGATTTCTGTTATGCGATTAAAAAGATTAAGCCTGCCAGCCATCAAACCAAGTAAGAACATAATTTCGAAATGAACAAAGCTTGCGAATCCATTCATAATAGAACTAATCCAAAGCATAGCCATCCCGAGCTTTTGTAAATTAAATACCGCAACAATATTTCCGTATTGCCAGGTGTGCACTACTTCCATAATAACCTTATCTACTGTTGGGTCGGGTGAGCTTGGAACAGGACCACCTAAAAAAGCTTTTAATACTTGAAATACCAATACAGCAATTGCCAATCCCACAATCCACTTAATAAGAGTAACATTACTTTTCTTATTAAAATATAATAGTGTAAATCCCAGAATTGCATATTTATGCAATACATCACCAAACCAAAATACAATTCCATGTACAAGACCAAAGGCCAGCAAAGTCCAGAGTCGTCGTTTAAAAATGCGCGAGCTGTCTAGTCCCTTAGCTGCGGTGTTCTTCATGATCATAAAAAAACCAAGACCAAATAAGAAACTATATATGGAGTAAAATTGCCCCTTAACCAATGTTTGCGTAATAAACTGTGTCCAAGAATAATTTACTTCTGTGTCGAAGCCTAAACTATAAACCTGTTCGGGTCGCAGAAAAGCGAAAAGAGCATAGGTTTGTATATTAAATAAAAGAATTCCTAAAAGTGCAGTGCCACGTATTTTATCAATTACAAATAATCTATTTGCAGAAGCAATTTGGTCGGTCATTTTTGGTTTAGTTTGGTTTACTAAGTTAATTATTCCGGGTTAACAATTTTATTAGTAGATAAATACTGTTCTTAATAGTCTTTTTATTTATGGAGTACCGTAAGTAATTATATTGCAACATTTCAAACTTATTATTTTTAATTAGTCTAAATAGTTATATTTGCGGGATGAAATATTTTCTGTTTATAAGTTTTTTCGTTTTCAGCCTCTCGGTTTCTAACGCTCAACAAATAGTTATTAAAGACGTTTTAGGTAGAACAGTTACTTTAAAAAAACCTGCTAAAAAGGTGTTGCTTGGCGAGGGCCGCGATTTAATTACATTAAATATATTAGATCCCAATCCGGTTTCTCTTATTGCTTCTTGGTCTGCAGATTTTAAAAAAGGTTCTGAGTATGCAGATTATAAATCGGCATTTCCTGCTATAGATAAAGTTCCAACTGTTGGAACAAATGCAGAGACATTTTCGGTAGAAAAAGCAATAGCTTCTAAACCAGAGGTGGCCATTTTTAGCATAAAAGGTCATGGTCCAGGCCAAACACATAAAGAGATTATTAATGCGCTACAGGCAGCAGGTATTCCGGTTGTTTTTATAGATTTTAGAACAGACCCTTTTAAAAATACAATTCCAAGCATGCGTATTTTGGGAAAAATTTTAAATCGTGAGAAAAGAGCAAACGATTTTATAGCGTTTTATGAATTAAGGAAAAAGCGCATATCAGATCGAATAGCAAAAGCGAAGCCTGCAAGACCAAAGGTGTTTATTGATATGAAGGCAGGTACTACTGAAAACCAGTATTCTACAGCTGGGAAAGGTAATTTAACACCTTTTATTACTCTAGCTGGTGCCAAAAATATTGGTGAAGATGTATTGCCAGGTCCGTTGGGTCAGCTAAACGTAGAGTATATTTTAACTTCAGATCCTAAAATATATATAGCTACCGGAGTAGACTCTTTTAGAGGAAGAGGGGTAGTTTTAGGTAAAGATATTAGTGCGACCGAAGCCAGACAAAGTATAGCAAAGCAGGTTTCTAGCCCCATAATTTCAGAAATATCGGCTGTTAAAACAGGTAAGGTTTATGGATTATGGCATTTATTCTATGCTTCTCCATTTAATATTCTTGCTGCCGAAGCAGTCGCTAAATGGTCGCACCCCGATTTGTTTAAAGATGTAAGTCCGGAAGCATCTTTAAAAGAATTGAATCAAAAATTTTTATCGGTTCCCATGACTGGAACTTACTTCATCAGCTTAAAATAATATGCAGGTTGTAAGTAAGCATATTCCCGTGTCGAAAGCATCTAGGTCAGAAGTAGAAAACCTCTATGCAAAGAAACTGAGCAGACGGTGGCTAGTACTCATGCTGCTTGTTATTGCATGTGTTTTTTCATTCTGTTTAGATATTTCTACGGGACCATCCTTTTTAAAGTTTTCAGAAGTATTGAAAGGTGTTTTCTCTCCAGATTCTGTAGAAAAGGGAACAAGTATCATTATATGGAAAATCCGTATGCCTTATGCAGTTATGGCTGTATTGGTAGGGATGGCTTTGTCATTGGCCGGTGCAGAAATGCAGACAATTCTTAACAATCCCTTGGCCAGTCCTTTTACTTTAGGTGTTTCTGCGGCAGCTTCTTTAGGAGCAGGATTAGCTATTATTATGGGAATTGGTATCCCTTTTATATCAGATAACTGGATTGTTTCTGTCAATGCTTTCATTTTTGCTTTTGCATCGGTATTGCTTTTACAAGCTTTAGCAAAATGGAGAGGAGCAGGGGTAGACGTGTTGGTTTTGTTTGGTATAGCACTCGTATTTACATTTAATGCGTTGGTAGCATTGTTACATTTTATAGCCACTCCAGAAGCCCTGCAACAACTGGTTTTCTGGAATATGGGAAGTCTTGCACGCTCTAACTGGGATAAAGTACAAATATTAGCCATTGTGGTTGCCTTGGTAATTCCATTCTCTATGCTTGCATCATGGAAAATGACCGCTTTGAGATTAGGCGAAGAAAGAGCTCAAAGCTTCGGTATCAACGTAAAAAGACTGCGTTTTTATTCTATGCTTAGAATAAGTTTTTTATCTGCCACAGCAGTTTCTTTTGTAGGAACAATTGGTTTTATAGGGTTGGTTGGTCCGCATATTGCGAAAATGTTGATCGGAGAAGATCATCGTTATTGGTTTCCGGCAAGTATCCTTACAGGTGCTTTAGTAATGTCTTTAGCTTCTGTGGCAAGCAAGATTATAGTTCCGGGGGCTTTAGTTCCAGTAGGTGTAGTTACTGCATTGGTAGGTATTCCCGTTTTTCTTTACTTAATTATCAGAAAGGGTAAAAAAGCGTGATGAAAGAGCTTAATATTAAAAATCTATCAGCCGGATACCCAAAAAAGAAAATATTCCAAAATTTTAATGTGGCTGATATACCTGCCGGAAGCATTGTTGCCTTAGTAGGACCCAATGCCGCAGGTAAGTCTACCTTATTGAAATCTATTGCTGCTTTAATTACGACCGATGGGGAAATAAATTTCGAAGAGCAGAACTTAATCCGTATTTCTCAGGAAGAAAGAGCTAAAATAGTAGGCTATATGCCTCAACACCAAAATACATCTGTTGAGCTCACTGTTTTAGAAGCTTTAATTACTGCTTTAAAGGTTTCTCCGCTCGATCATAATGATCATTCTTCTGAAACACGTAAAAAAGCATTAGATGTTTTAGAACAGCTTGATTTGATGCACATCGCATTAGAGCCATTGTGCGATTTATCGGGCGGACAGCGCCAGATGGCCAGTTTGGCACAAGCTATTGTAAGGCGACCAAAAGTACTTTTGCTAGACGAACCCACCAGTGCTTTAGACCTTAACCATCAGGTTACGGTAATGAAAATGGTAAAAGAATATGCCAATAAAGGCAATATCGTAATTATGGTTTTGCATGATTTGAACTTGGCAGCCCGTTGGGCAGATATTCTGGTCATTCTTAACCATGCTCAAATTTATAGTACAGGGCCTGCTACAGAGGTAATTACTCCTCAAATGCTGAAAGAAGTTTATGAAGTAGAAGCGCGCGTAGAGCTTTGTTCAAATGGTTTTTTACAAATAATGGTCGATGCCTGATGAAATTTCTGAAAACATATATCTCATTATCAAGCCTACTGTTGTTATTAGTGCTTAGTTTAAATGTACATGCACAAAACTTGATTTTAAAAGGAAAAATTGTAGATGTTTATGGGTTGCCAATTCCTGGAATCAGTATCCAAGTTCTTAATTCTTCTCAGAAAGCGGTTTCCAACTCAAATGGTGATTTTAGTATTTCTATTTCAGCTCACGGAAAATATACTGTTAAGTTATCCGGAATTGGATATCAAACCACCGAAAAAGAAGTAATGACTACTGCTGCTGATTACTCTTTTGACTTTATATTACTTGGCACAGTGAATGAAATAGAAGATATTACTGTTGTTGGTAAAAATGAAACAGAAAGGGTAAAAGATCAGTCGGTTAGAGCTGCCGTTATAGATCTTAAAGAAACCTATAATAAACCGGCTACTGTAGTAGAATTAATGAATCGTACTGCAGGTGTAAGAATCCGCCAAACCGGTGGCTTAGGGTCTAATTCTGATGTCTCTCTAAATGGATTTCAAGGTAAGGCTGTAAAATATTTTAAAGATGGAATTCCATTAGATTATTTGGGCGAAGGATTCGCATTATCGGCTTTGCCTTCTAACATGCTGCAACGAATAGAAATTTATAAAGGTGTATTACCCGTTGCTTTAGGTGCCGACGCTTTGGGCGGGGCTATAAATTTAATTAGCAGAAGACCCGCAAAAAAATATTTAGAAGCCGGTTACGAAATTGCTTCTTTTAACACACACCGTTTCAATTTAAACGGATATTATACCAATCCCGAAAATACAGTTTTTGCAGGAGTAGATGCATTTATAAATCGCTCTGACAATAATTATAAAGCATTGGTAAATGCAACAGACCCTGATACAAGAAATCAATATGCAGTAGAAGTTCCTTTATTTCACAATGCTTTTACAGGTTATTTCTCACAATTTTATGGAGGTCTTCGTAATAGAACATGGACAGACGAGCTTCGCTTTGAACTCAGTTTTTTTGATAATAAAAGAGAGCAGCAGCATCCGGCATTAATGACCGACCCGTATGGAGCTTTGGTTAGTAAACAGGCATCAATTATTCCTACTGTTAATTATAAAAAAGCGTTTTTTGATAATCGTTTAAGTGTAAATCAATTTTTTGTTTACAATGCACTGAAAATTAATAGAATTGATACATTGCAAGGACAATATGATTGGTTTGGTAACCTAACAACCAATACATTAAGGTTGGGAGAGAGCAGACAACCTTCTAATTCAGATATAAGTGTACGCAACTTTATTAGCAGAACTAATTTATCTTACCAGTTGTCGGCCAATAATAGTCTGGAGCTTAACAATGTTTATGTGAGCGCATCGCGCGATGGAAGTGATCCTTTAGGCGCACGTTTTTCAGGAACTGATATAGACATATTAAGTATTACATCTACTTATAAAAAATGGGTTTCTTCATTGGGTATTTCATCCTATTTCCTAGATAAGAAATTGAACCATGTATTTATGGGCAAGTTTTTCAATTACAATGCCAGTGGTATTGAAGCTTATGAAGCAAGACCTGTTTTTAGTAACGAGGTTAAAACTGTGGGGGGTACCAGCTGGGGATTAGCAGATGCTATTAAATACGAATTTAACAGTAAAAATTTAATTCGTTTTTCTGCCGAGTATGCAAATAGATTACCCGATCAGAATGAACTATTTGGAGATGGAATTTTTATAGTACCTAACTTCGATTTAAAACCAGAACGGAGCCTGAATATGAATTTAGGATATCGTTATGCTAAACCCTCGGCCTATGCTGTAGAAGTGAACTCTTTTTACCGCCGAACTAAAAACTTAATATTATTAGTGCCAATACAGCAACCTTATGCACATTTCGAAAACCAAGAAAATGTAAAAGGTTACGGTGTTGAAGTAGATGGGAATATATACCTTTTTAAAGGTTTCCAATTAAACGCGAATGCCACCTGGCAAGATTTACGCTTGTTTAATGTCTCTATTGCTAATGGTGGTTCTGAAAAGAATGATGCCAGATTAAGAAATACACCTTATTTATTTGCAAATGCTGGTTTAAACTATAGTGTTAACAAGATTAAACTTTACGGTCATTACAGTTTTGTGCGCGAATATTATCTGGAAACAATCCCGAAAAGATTAGAGCCGGGTGGTTTCTTGGGGCTGGGTGGCAAAGCAAATATAAACAGTTTATTGGTTATTCCTGATCAACATTTAGTAAGTGCAGGAGCCAATTATTCGTTAACAGCAAATAAGCTGACTTTAGGTGCCGAGGTAAAAAATATATTAAATAACCGTTTGTACGATAATTATAGAGTACAAAAAGCGGGCAGGAGTTTTCATTTAAAATTAAATTATATCATACAATGAGCAAATTATATTTAAAAGGGTTAGTAGTAGCTGTGGCTGCTATTACGGGTTTATCGTCTTGTAGCAAGACTGAACCAAAAATAGAACCCATTCTAACTACTAAGTACGTCATGATTACAATGAGTGAAAATGTGCTTACAAAACCCGGATACGCTACTGCATTTGATGCTTTCCCTAGTGGAAATGTTTCAAATATTAACGCTACTTCGTTACAAGGAATGGGTATGGGTGGATGGAGACCATTTGGTAACTCTTTATTAAAAATGTTTAATTCTACAGGTAATGAATTAGGTATTGAACGTTTAACTGTAAATTCTTCTAATAAAGTTGTAGCAGATAAATTTTTAAAAGCAGTAGATAATACAACCAATGGATCAGGAAATTTTGTAGTAGCAACAGCCACTACCGGATTTTATTGGGACGGAGCAGAGCCTTTAAAAATTCAGAAATTTAATCCGACCGACTTATCTAGAACTGGAGAAATTGATTTAACTGCTGCGGTAAATGCACGTGGAGTGGGCGAAGCAGGTATTTTATACAGATCGATAGGACAGAAATTTCTAGCCGTAAAAGGAGGTAAGCTATATGCAAACATTACTTATGCTAAAACCAATGGTACTCAAAAAGGATTTTGGGATGATTTTTATGACGACGTTTATATCGCGGTGATTGATGTAGCTACTGGAAATTATGAAAAAACCATTACTATTGAAGATACCGGAAGCATCGCTTACATTAATGATAACAATATGTACAGCTTTGACACTAATGGCGATTTGTATATCGTAACGCAGGGAAGAAGCGCATTAGGCGGAAAATCAAAAATTGTTCGTATTAAGGCAGCCGATACAGATATCGATAAAACCTGGGATTTAAAGATAGACGAGATAAGAGATGGTGGAAAATTCGTTAATGTTTTTGCAAGCAATGGTAAAATTATTACGGTACTTCCTAGAGTGCCATTAACAGGTGGCCCAACAGGTAATATTAATTTCTCTGAAATCTGGGAATATTATACAATAGACATTGCAACTAAAGTGCGTACAAAAATTGCTGGAGTACCAGCCGTAACTAATCCGGGAGCAGCATTTGGGACAATAAAAGTAGATAATAAGCTTATGTTGCGTGTTAATGCGCCTTCTGCTAACCTAAATGGTTATTATGAGTTAAGCAGCGATTTTACATCTGCAACTTCATTATTTAATGTAACAGAAGGTGGATCAATTTCTGGCTTCTATAAAATTACTTTATAAGAATGTTGAGGTCGTTTTTTATTTTGTTTCTTTTAGTCGCCGGTACGAGTGTGCATGCACAATATGCTGTAGAGATTGTATTGCACGGGAAACCGGAGGCGCATAAAACTGATCCTATTTATATAACAGGTGCTTTTAATAGATGGGCCCCTGGTGATACCGCATCTTTGTTAAGTGAACCTGCAAACGGTATTCAGAAATATATAATTACCGATGTTAAGCCCGGCTTATTAGAGTTTAAGTTTACCAGAGGCAGTTGGGTAAATTTAGAAAGTACTGTAGACGGCCGATTGGTTGCTCCACGCAAAGCTATTATTGCTGCAGATACAGTTATTCATGTGAACATAGAAGGTTGGAGAGACGATTTTCCAGCTTCTACAGCATCTAAACAAGTAAAGCTATTGTCAGATCAGTTTGAGGTACCTCAATTAGGTCTAAAACGTAAAATATGGATCTATTTGCCCGAAGGTTATGAGCAATCTACAGAAAGATATCCTGTGTTGTACATGCACGACGGACAAGATTTATTCGATGAAGCAACTTCTCAGGGGAGAATAGGACCACTAGAATGGGGCGTAGACGAAACAATTGATGCAGCTGCAAAAAAAGCTATTGTAGTAGCTGTTGAGCACGATGAGGATAAGCTAAAGAGACTCCAAGAATATTTCTATTACGATAATCCTGAAAATAAAGATGTGGAGGGGAAAAAATACCTTGATTTTATGGTAAATACTTTAAAACCTTACATCGATAAAAATTATAGAACCAAGCCTGATCAAAAAAACACATTTATGTCTGGCAGTTCTATGGGAGGACTAATCACCTTTTACGCAGGTTTAAACTATCCAAATGTATTTGGAGGTTTAGGAGTGTTGTCTCCCTCTATATGGCAGGATTATGCAAATATTAATAGAGAAATAAGCGAAAAGCTCAACAATCCCTTAATTAAAAAACAACGTTACTTTTTTTATGGAGGAGGTAATGAAAACCGCGCAAAACCTGATGGAAGTTTTGTGAGAATGAATGATGATGTAAATAAAGCAGTTGCTGAGTTTAAAGCCTCGGGAGCGGAGATAAAAGTGTCCATAAATCCGGAAGGTAGACATGGTGCATGGTACTGGAGAAGTGCTTTCGCTGAGTTTTACCAATGGTTAATAATGAATTAAACAACAATATATATACACTATGACAACAATAAAATCACTAAGTAAGATAGTCGCAATTGTAGCAATTAGCACCCTTACAGTATCAACTTCACAAGCTCAAACTGTTAAAAAAACAGCTAAAGTAGGTAAAGGTATTTATGAATTAGTTTACAGCGAAAAGAGTAATGCCGTATTCGTAGCTTCAGTAGGTACAAAAGCAGTTTATAAATTAGATCCTACCTCACTGGCAATAATAGACAGTATAAGTGTGGCAGATGCGCCAGCATATGGTATTGGTATTAATGATAAAACACAAACTTTATATACTACCAATACAAGAAATAACTCTGTTAGTGCTATTGATATTAAAACCGGAAAAATTATCAATACTATTGTTGCGCCAAGCGGCAAAGCACATACAAGAGAAGTTCTTGCAGATGAAGATTTAAATAAAATCTATATCACTGATGTAGGTGGAGGTAGTAAAGTATGGGTAATTGATGGTAAAACAAATACTTTAGATCGTATCATCGAAAATACCGGAAAATCTACTACTGGTATCGCATTAGATAAAAAAGCTCAAAAACTATATGTAACTAATATGGGTTCAAACCATATCGGTATTATTGATATTAAGCAAAACAAGCTGATAGATTCTATCCCGGCAGGTGGCGAAAGTCCAACTAATTTACAGTTTGATGCTAAAACAAATCGATTGTTTATAGCAAATCAAAAAACTGCTGATATGACGGTGTTAGATTTAAACACCAGAAAAGTTGTACAAACAGTTAAAACTGGAGCAGGTGCATTAGGCATAACTTTAGATGCTGCTAAAAATATTGTTTATGTTGCCAACAGACAGTCGGGAACTGTTACCGTAATAGACGCAACTACTTATAAAATTTTAGCAGATCTAAAAACAGGTACTTATCCAAATACAGTTGTAATCAACAAAAAAACGGGCGTTGCTTATGTAACCAACAAAGCACAAACCAAGAGAGACGAACCTACATTTGTTGATGCAAATGGAGATACCGTTTCTATGATCGGAATGTAATAAATTAAAATATTTTAAAAAGCCCTGTTGTATACTATACAGCAGGGCTTTTTTTTATGGAGTCTATAATTTTAATCTGAGTTGTTGTTCTTCGACTTCAATTTTTGCAATTGGATTTATAAAGTTAGAGATCCCAATTCCTAATAACCGGATAGGTTTATGGATGGTCGTTTTATTTAAAAGCTCTACTCCTGTATGGGTTATTTTGTCAGCAGATGTAAACCCAGTTGCAATAGAAATGCTTCTGGTTATTTGCTTAAAATCGGTATACTTAATTTTTAACGTAATTGTTTTTCCGATGGTTTGATGCTTAGCAAGTCTATTAAAAGCAGTTTCACTTAATTTTTTAATCAAAGCACTGAGTTCGTTAATATCGTCGGTATCGTTCCTTAGTGTATCTTCGGCACTGAGCGATTTCATTTCTCGGCTGGGCTGTACCGGCCTGTTGTCTATGCCACGCACTATTTTATAAAAGAAAGATCCCGTTTTACCAAAATGATGATTGAGCTGTTCTTCCGTGAGCTTCTTTATGTCTGCGCCCGAATACAATTGCATAACACGCATTTTGTGAGCCGTAACTTTGCCTACACCAAAAAATTTCTCGACCGGAAGGCGTTCCATAAATTTCTCGATTTTGGAAGGGCCAATAAAGGTTAATCCATCAGGTTTATTCATGTCTGATGCAATTTTCGCCACAAATTTATTAATAGATACGCCTGCCGACGCCGTTAAATTTAATTCTGATTTTATGGCATCTTTTATTTGTTGAGCAATTTCTAAAGCAGAACCTATATTTAGCTTGTCTTCGGTTATATCTAGATAAGCTTCGTCTAACGATAAGGGCTCAACAAGATCGGTATACCGGTAAAAAATTTCTCTAATTTGTTTGGAAACGGCACTGTATGCATCAAATCTGGGTGGAACAAATAAAGCAAACGGGCAGAGCATAAAAGCCTTGCTGCAAGTCATTGCAGATTTGATTCCGTATTTTCTGGCTTCATAATTAGCTGTTGCCACTACCCCTCTGCTATCGGGCTGCCCGCCAACTACTAAGGGCTTGCCCTTGTATTCTGGGAAATCACGCTCTTCAACCGAAGCATAGAAAGCATCCATGTCTATATGGATAATTTTTCTAAAGCTTTGCTTAGCGAACTCCATACGGTGTGTTGTTAAATAAAAGCAGAATAATAAGTGTTGGCTTAATCTAGTGCGAAAAGCACGCTATTTAAATATAAGAAAAATTATTGAATTATGCAAGTGATTTTTCTTAAAATTTGGAGCTAATCTTTATTCGGTTTCTATATATTCCATCAATGTTCTAAAAGATACCAGTTGCTCATTAAACAATTGCTGAACTTCTTCCCGCAATGCCGGAGCATGGTTTTCTATATAGTTGTTGTAATCTTCTTCATTCTTGGCAATAAATTGAGCGCAAAAAGTAACTCCTTCATTTGGTGAGTCTAAAACTTTTAAAAAATTATTCGACACAAATAAACCGGTATTCATAACATCAGGGATGTGCTTAGCAATCATCCAGTCTTGCCATTTCTGCGCAACGCTTTCTTCTACTATTGTAGTAACATTATATAATAACATAATACAAAGATAAGAATCGATTTAGATCTTATAGAATTAATAAACAAGGCATTTAGATGGTGTCGCCTCGCAATGTCCTAAATCTTTTACGCGCTTCGGCTGTAAAATTACTGCCTGGATAATCGGTAATCAAAAGCTGGAAATAATGCATGGCTTTTGCAGAGTCTTTTAATTGTGTGTCGTAAAGATCTCCCAGAGTAAATAAGGCGTCATCTATCCACAGACTATTACTAAAGTTAATAATCAAGGCTTCTAAGTCTGCTACTGCTAACTTATAGTTGTTTTTCTCTAAATGCATTTTCGACTTCATCATCAATATATCGTCGGCCAACGAATTGTTCGGATATTTTATAGAAATACTATCGAGTTTATTGAAAGCTAAATCAATTTTATTTTTAAACTGTAGCAACTCTGCGTCGGCATACATTTTAAGCGCCAGACTATCGGTCTCATTTTGAAGGTTGTCAGCTATAAGTAAGCTTAAATTTAAAGCATCGTTTGCAATTAACTGAGAGGTAGAAGATTTCAGCAAATCAGTTTTAGCTTTTGCATAAGAGAAATCGCCTTGAAAATAAGATAAGCGTGCCGACTTAAAATTTGCTTCATGGGCGTTTACAGAATTTTCGTTAACACGTGCAACCTGTTCATAGGTTAAAAATGCCTCCCAAGGTTCATCATTTAATATATATATATCTGCTAATTCCAATTTAATAGAGCTTAACTCATTTGCTGAAACACGGGGCATCGTAATTAATTTTTCCATTATAGAAATAGCTTTTTGAGGCTCGTTTAAATAATAAGCGTATAAATAAGCCAGTTTTTTAGAAGCACTCAAAGTATTTATACTTTGACCGTAATCATTAATAATTCCGGCATATTGTTCCGCAAGCTCTTTAAATGCTTGAGGAGGGGTGTCTTCAGAAAGGAGTTTTAAATGCTTGGTGTTTATTAATTCTAGTCGTGCTTTAAGATAGTTGCTGTTCTCTTTACCTTTCCCTACAACATACTCATAAGCTTTTATAGATACGCTGTAAGCTTTATTTAAAGTAAAGGTATTTGCTGCGGTTAGAATAGGCGTACCGTCTGATTTAGTTCTTTTATCTTGAGCCAAAAGCTGACGCAAGGCCATTTCATAATCGCCAAGTTGAATATACCCCCATATTAATAAGTCTGTATAAACTTCTTTATCTGGAGAACGCTGAATTTTTTTTAAGAGAATTCGTTGTAATATTTGATAGTCTTCATTGTCTTCAAAAACACTTGAAATTCCATTTTGGGCCTGAAAAATCATTTCCGGCATATTCTCTAAAATAGCAATGTATTCTTGAACTAAGAAATCTTTGTTTTTTTTAAATCTATAAATGCTTATTAGTTCGAATGTGAATAATGTTTCGTTATTTAAAAGCTTCCTGCCTTCTGTAAATACTTTAGTTGCCAGGTCATAATTTTCGATTCTATAAAAAGAGTTGGCAATTTCTCTAATCATAAATTCGTCTTTTGGAAGTGAAGAAATTACTTCGTTGAAAGTCTTCTCTGCCAAAGATTTTTGATCAGTTTCTAAGTAAAGCTTGCCAAGTGAAACGCCAAGAATCCGATTGTTGGGTTGATCTTTTATCAACTTTTTCAGCTCTTTTTCAGCTTCATCAAACTTTTTGATTTTAATAAGGGTGTTAAAATAATAATCAAAAAGATGACTTTTTTTGTCTGTCTTATATAGTTTTTCGAATAGTGTGTACGCTTTATCATATGCCCCTTGCTGGTAATATTGAAAAGCAAGAATCTCCTCATTTTGTTGTAATAAGGATGGGGTTTGTCCATAAATTGCTGTGGACCAGAAAAAAGAAATTATAAATAGAAAAAATTTCATCTTAATGTTTTAAATGTACAGATTTTTAACATATTTTTCTGTTCGTTGCAAATAGTAAAGCATCTTAATTGTTACCTGAAAAATGTATACTTTTTGGTTGTAGATACTTACCTTTTGCATTGGTAACTTTGTTGCTGAATATGCATATATCAGCGTTAACAATGCTTATTTTTGAAAGAATTATGAAGTTAGGAAGAGTATTAACGATATTATTAAGCTTTTTATTGCTGTTTTCTGCATGCAATAAGGAGAAGACTGTGCGCATTATTCCGGTAAATGATTTTTTCAAATCCCAAGAAAAAACATCTTACAGGATATCGCCTAATGGAGAATTTATATCTTATTTACAGCAGCAAGGAACACAATCTATATTATTTATCGAGCCTACAGATGGGGGAAAAGTGGTTCAAGCAGCAAAATCGGAAGGCAGAACCATTAATTTTTATTCTTGGGTGAGTGACGATGAGTTAATTTATTATAAAGAACAAAATACTGGGGTAAGAAAATCAGATATATTTATCATATCTAAAGATGGAAAGAATGAGCGTCAATTAACGAACAACGAACAAGGTAAAATGCAGGTGTTAGACGATCAGTTAATTGACGGTAAGTTTTTACTGGTTGCTTCTAACAAGAGAGATTCGGCTGTAATTGACGTATACAGATTGAACGTTCGGGATGGTAAATTTGAAATGGCGGCAAAAAACCCGGGCAATATTACCAGATGGATAACAGATGGGGCAGGGAAATTGAGGTTGGCTACTTCTAGCGACGGACTTAAAGAAACCTTATTGTATAGAGCTAATGAACAACAAGAATTTAAACCGGTACTTTCTAATAGCAACACCACAACAGTAAGACCGGTTGCTTTTTCAGAAAATTCTGCCAATATTATTTATGCAATTTCTAATGCAGGAAGAGATAAAAATGCATTAGTAGAGATAGACTGTAATACCGGAAATGAAGCAAAAGTATTGTTTGAAAACGATTCTTTAAATGTTGTGGATGCTCAATACTCGCGTGTTCGTAAAAAAATGGCTTTCGTGGTATACGAAACCTGGAAAAAAGAAAAGCATTATCTCGACCCAGATGTCAAAGCTCTTTATGACAAGTTGGAGGAATTGTTACCAAATACGGAGACAAGAATAACGGATAGAGATAAAAATGACAATGTTTTTATAGTTAGAACATTTACCGATAGAAATCCGGGCTCTTATTATCTCTTTTTTGTAAATGAAGGAAAAGTGAAGAAACTGGGCGATTTTAACTCTTCTATCAATGAAGGTGAAATGAGTAAAATGAAACCAATTAATTTTACAAGTAGAGACGGAGTTCAATTGGAAGGTTATTTAACGTTACCGCTTTATAAACAAGCCAATATGCTGCCATTGATCGTGTTGCCTCATTCGGGGCCAGGATCTAGAAATAGCTGGGGTTATAACGCCGAAGTACAGTTTTTAGCCAACAGAGGATATGCAGTTTTACAACTAAACACAAGAGGATCTTCCGGGTACGGTAAAGAGTTCTATAAATCTGGCTTTAAGCAATTAGGACTTAAAATAAATGACGACTATGAAGATGGTGTAAAATGGTTGGCTGAGAAAAAAATTATTGATCCTGAAAAGGTCGCTATTTATGGGTCTGGATTTGGTGGGTTTACTGCGCTGAGCAGTGTGTATAGAAACCCAGGTACCTATGTAGCAGCAGCAGCAAATGCCGGAGTATTAAATATGTTTAGTTATTTGAAATCGATTCCTCCGTTTTATCATGCCAACTTGAATATGATGCACGATATTTATGGAGATCCTTTAAATGATAACAGCTATATGAATCAAGTATCTCCTATATTTCAGGTAGATAAAATTAAAATTCCAATATTTATTAATGCTAACATAAAAGATACAAGAAATAACCCGGGAGATGTCAATCAATTTGTAAAACAATTACAAAAGCATAATAATAAGGTTACTTATCTAGAAAATCAAGATCCACCTTTCTCGCCTAAAAGAGACGAAAATCGGATGAAACTATATACAGCCCTTGAAGAATTTCTTTCTTCTAATTTGAATAAAAAATAGCTGTGTTTTAACCTATGAAAAAGGAGCGTAATATTGGTTATAGGAAGAATTTTTCTCTTGTAGTAATTTTTATTGCTTTAATTTCTGCTTTCTTCGTTTTGTCTTTGTTTTTTGCCTATAACTATAGTAAAAAGGTTGTAGAAAATGAATTTGTTTCGGAGAAGATCAATGTTTTGGAAAGATCTGTAAAACCTTATAATGATTTTTTTCAGAACAAACTACCCGAAATATCATTTTATAATGGTTATCTGGACTCTTTAACAGCATCTAAATTTATAGACACTGTATTACTGAAATATTCTTTTGTTAAAAAAGTAACTTTTTACGATGCCGAAATTAAAAACTCTCCGGTATCAGACGGACTAACCTTGGGTAATTATAGTTTTGGCCCTAAAGCAGCCTTTCAGTTTGGCCCTGATATACCCAAAGACTCGGTAGTGCTTTATTTTAAGGCGGGCGACGATTTTAGAGAGCTGGCATTAAAGCTAACTTCTTATATAGAACATTTAGATACAGCAAGAGTACCTACCCAAGATGAATTATTTGCTGTGTTTACAAATGTAAGGACCAATAAAATAACCTATTTAAATATTCCTCAGTTCGACGATTTAAAGGTTTATAAGGAAATGTTGCGCAAGGTAGAAATGCCACCTGTTGTATTTCAACAAGATATGTTGTCTTTTGAACTCGATCCGCGAAAAATCCCAATTTTGAACATCAGACCTAAACTCTATCAAAGTATCGAAATTAAGCCCATTACTTATGACCCCTTAAATGCACCTTCAAATTTTATTTCAACCGAAATAACACTACCTGGTCCATTTTCTGATTATAAGCTGTATTTTACTTCTACCAGAGCTTTTGTAAATAAGGCTATTTTACGTGAATTTTTACCACTTTCGCTTATTTTACTCTCTGTTTACGGTGTTTTAATGTTGGTCGGTTTTCTAATTTATAGAAACCTAAATATTAATCGTAAGATGTATAAGTTACAATACGACTTTGTAAATAATCTTACCCACGAATTTAAAACTCCCGTAAGTGTAATAAAAATAGCAGGAAACAATATCAAAAGTAGCCCTTCAATATCCGCTCAAGAGCAAAAACTATACGGAAAAATATTGGATGAAGAAGCCGATAAATTAAATGGCTTAATGAATAAATTACTTTCCTTTACACAAATAGAAAACAGAGTTATTGCATTAAATAATGACGAAATAAATTTGAGAGACTTTATAGAAAGTACCATCGATTCTCATACACTAAAACACCCGGATTTCGATTTTACTTATGAGTTGTTTGATGTAGAAACTTTTACGACCGACCCGGTACTTCTGGGTAGTCTATTCGATAATTTAGCTGAAAATGCTTATAAATATTCGTCTCCCGATAGAAAGAAATTAAAAATAACGGTTAGATTGATAAAGAATAAAATTGTTTTTAAATTTATTGATAATGGAATAGGTATTCCATCCTCAGAAATAAATAATATCTTTAAAAAGTTTTATCGTATACAAAATCAATATAATCAAAATGGTAGCGTTGGATTAGGATTAGCCTTTTGCAAAGAATTGGTTAATTTTATGAAAGGTGAAATAAGTGTTAAAAGCAAAATTGGAAATGGGACAGAATTTAAAATTGTATTCCCTTTTAATTAAATAGTATATCATGTCTAAAGAAATTAAAATACTTATTGTAGAAGACGATGAAAATCTACGTTTTTTAGTCGCTCATAGATTACAAGCAGAAAATTATCAGGTTATAGAAGCCGGAGATGGCGAAACAGCCGAGAAGCTAATCATGTCAGAAAAGCCGGATATCGTATTACTCGATTGGATGTTGCCAGGAAAACAAGGGGCAGAGGTTTGTGAAAAAGTTAGGTCGTTAGGTTTTGATAAGCTCATAATTATGATGACTGCGAAAGCACAAGATGTAGATAAAATTGATGCTTATAACTTTGGAGCTTCAGACTATGTTACGAAACCATTTAATATGGATGTATTGGTAGCTATGTTAGAAAGTAAGGTTAAGTTTCTTCAAAATGCCGATAAACCGGAAGTTCATAAGTTTGGAGAAATGGAGCACCATCCAAATATTCATACTTTGTTTACAAAAGGTAAGAAAATAGAGTTGACCATTCTGGAGAATAGAATTTTATTGTATTTCTTGCGTAATCCAAGTAAGGTAATTAATAGAGATGAATTAATGCTGGTTGTTTGGGGTTATAATTCGGATGTTAATACCCGTACTTTAGATATGCATATTGTTCGCTTAAGAAAGAAAATAGAAGCTAATCCAGATAACCCTCAACTTTTACAAACCGTAAGAGGGGTGGGGTATAAATTCAATATTTAACCTAATAAACTTAAATAAAAAGCCCTAACACAGAAGTGTTAGGGCTTTTTTTATAGTAATTTGGTGGCTTCAAGAAGTACTAGCTGTAGAATCATAGTCCCATCTAAAAACAAGAAATAATAATATTCATTTCTTTTAAAGTTGGATTTAAATATTAACCAGACCGTAAGTATAATAGTACCAATAAGCGCTATCGTATTTAAAGTGATGCCATCATTAAATAGGATGAGCATGATTAGATAAATAATTAAGAAACCTAAACAAATCCATTGGGCTTTTTTAGCACCCAGTAAAACCGGGAGTGTTTTTAATTCAAAAAGTTTGTCTTGAAAAAGATCTCTAATATCGAAGGGGATGGTTATTGCAGCTATAAATAAAAATCTTTTAGCCGCTAATAAAAATGTGTCTGTTAATGGTACATTAAAATTGTAAAATTGTTCTGCTTCAATAATTGGGAAAACAACTGTGCTTACCGACCATATTAAAGCTATTAAAAATAATTTAACGCCGGGAAGATTTCGCAAGCCCACAGGCTTGTTGTTTAGCATAAAGATGGGCAATCCGTAGGCCGCTGCTAATAATCCGGTTACACCCATTAAAATTAATCCATGAAAACTAATAAACAATAATCCTAACGGTATTAACCCGATGCAGGCCACCATGGTTATGGTTACCATCAATCTATGGTGTGCAAAAATCCATCGAACACGTTTATGTATCGATTTTTGTGGCTCTTTGGGTTTACTCAAGAGCATGCTTAGGTTGTAAATGACTAAGGTTCCTAAAAAAAGGATACTTAAAACATACTTATCCGGTTCTATATTAATTAAGTGATAGGTAACCAGACCCTGAGCTACAGCACAAACAGCAATAAATAAATTGCTGAATAAAAGCATATCTAGAAAAGCATAAAAGACTTCTTTAAATTTCTTTATTGTTACCATGCTTCATGAGCTTAAGTGAACTATGCAGATGTTAACTCAAATATAGTTATCTCTGGCAGTATACCAACACGCCCTGGATAGCCTAAAAATCCGTATCCTACGTTTACGTATAGCTGCTGATGGTTTTGTTTGTATAAGCCCGACCATTCTTTATATATAAATTGTACGGGGCTCCATTGAAAAAAATCTGTTTTTATGCCAAATTGCATCCCATGTGTATGGCCACTAAACATAGCATCTATAGTGGGGTATTTTTCTAGAACTTCGCCACGCCAGTGCGATGGGTCGTGCGACAACAATAGTTTAACCGGAAGGTCGTCTGTTCCAGCAACTGCTGATTCCATTTTCCCGAACTTTGGAAAACGACCCATGCCCCAATTTTCGATACCTAGAATGCCAATTTTTTCATTATTTATGGTGATAACCTTGTGTTCGTTAATCAATAAGTTCCATCCCATTCTATGGTGTGTAGATATTATATCTGCTAAGTTTTTAGCTTTCGCAGGCGAAGCACCCTGCCCAAAATGATATTCTCCATAGTCGTGATTGCCCAATACAGAGTATACACCTAGAGGTGCCGTTATTTTTGAAAAAATATCTTGATATTCACGCATTTCTGACGCTAAGTTGTTTACCAAATCGCCCGTAAAAAATACCATATCCGGTTTTTCGGATAGAAGCAGATCAACACCTCCCTTTACTGCTTTCTGATTGTAAAAGCTACCTGAGTGAACATCCGAAATTTGCGCCAATTTCATTCCTTCAAACGATTTTGGTAAATTGGGTAATACCAATTTTGTTCTCGTAATTCTATAATCGTATGCGCTGCTTACAATACCCCAGCTTAAGGAGCTTAAGGGAACGGCGGCAGCAACCAATCCGGCTTTTACTAAAAATGAAGATCTGCTAATAGGTTCACCTACGGAGTGCGACGGCGTGTTATCAGCTTCCGCTAAAGTCTTATTCCGCTTTGCATAACGCCATAATTTTATTCCACCCCTGCGTATGTCATCTACTAATAAAAAAGGTAACATAAATATTTTAGCCACAACGGTCAGAAAAAAAGCAACTAAAATTATTGCTCTGGCAGTTAAGAATAGAGGGAGGAAAATAGAAGCAAATACACCTATAATCAATAAAATACTGTACGACCAATACACGATTACAAAGGTTCTTTTTTTCTTTGCCGACCACTTTCTGAATAAGCCCAATAGCGCTTTGTAGCAATAAAGATCAAAAGCCAATAAAAAAATACTGGCAAACGTTAATATATATATTCTTCCCATTAATTGTCTTACTTTTTATTCTAAACGTAGCCTTAATAATATGCTGTTTGTCAATGATTTTTTTGGAAATCGTCTGGTTTTTGAATGCTTACAACAAGATACGCTAAAAAACAGAGTTTCTAATTTTCAAAAGTTTAGTGAACTAAGTTAAAATATTCAAAAAATATAATGTTAAGTAATTTGTCATTTTAATACCCTGATTTTTTTCTATATTGTAAAATGAAAAATTCTTTATTTTTAGGTTTAGTGCTTTTGGTACTAAGCGCATGTAGCGATACTGATAAGGATCGCGCCAGTATTTTAAATACTTTAGAAACCCAAAGACAAGCCTGGAACAAGGGAGATTTGGAAACGTTTATGCAGGGTTATTGGAAAAGCGATAGTTTATTATTCGTTTCTTCTGATGGACCAACTTATGGTTACGATCAAACGTTAGAAAATTACAAAAAGACGTATCCTGATAAAGACGCAATGGGAGAACTTATTTTTGGAATCAAGAAGGTAGAGTTTTTAAGCAAAGATGCTGCATTTGTATTGGGTAGCTGGAGCCTAAAAAGAGCAACAGATAATCCTAAAGGATATTATACTTTAATATTCAGAAAAATTGACGGCGTTTGGAAAATGGTTTCTGATCATAGTAGCTAATCTTTTTTTAACGTACTTTTTCTTAATAATTTAGTGGCTCCAATCATTATTAGAGAGAGTATTATATACATTGCTGTAATTAAAATAATATTTACAAACACGGCGTTCCAACCCAATTCGTTTACATTAATAAATGGGTATGGATAAAATTTTGTACGCGTAGCAATTATCATAATTACGGCTATATATAACAGAGGATATATTAACCAAGGGAAAAAGCTCGAATAACGCAAATGTGTTTTAGGTACAAAAGCAACCCAATATATAATATACAAGAGCGGAACTACTAAGTGTAAGAACTCATCAATAATCATCTGGAATCCGGCCGGATTCCAGGTGTATCTTAAAATGGTATTGTAAATTAGCCCCACAACGAGTATATGCAAAGCTAATGATGCCGAATAATGTTGCCTGATAAATCGTCTGCCTAATTTTGAATTGGGGAGAAAAAGTAATGTAAATGAATAAATGGCAATTAATGAATTGGTAAGGATTGTAAAATAGCTGAAAAACTGAAGTATAAAATGCGGTGTAGACAATGGCGATTCCAAAAATGATAGTACAAATTGCCCAACCACTCCTGTAAGCGAAAATAACAGAAGCATACCTATAAAGACTTTTGATTCTAAAGCAGTTTTTCCCATGTTTTAAATCTATAAGGTCAACAGTTTACGATAAAATTACTCAAATAAATTTTCGTGTATTAATATAGCATAATAGTTGCAAAATTACATTCTATTTATTTGGATTATTTCTAAATAATGCCGAATTTTGTAGTTAATGAACAACGAAAACTGCTTTTCATCTGATTTAATTGAGGTCTTTAGTACTGCTAAAGGCATAATTTATCAATCTGATAGAGAGCGCGCTTTATTTGTTGATTTTGGAGGTAAAATTGCAAAATATAGATTTTCTTGTTTAAACAGACTTAGAAATGAGCTAAAGAAGGTAGATATTGAAAATATGTTTATTGATGTAAATAGCCCAAATTTCGAGTTGATTACTATTTCTACCTGTGATCATTGTTATGTTTTGTCAGCTATAGACATAATTAATTTTAAAGAACTTTTAGATGGCGCTTTTGTCATGTTTAATCTGAACAACATTTTACAAGACAGGCTTCATAGAATTGCCATTTAAATAGGTTGTTAATCTGAAAATAGCATTTTTCGCCTTTTCTTTACGTTTTTATGATTTAGATTAATTACATATTGCAATTATTGGCACCGAGTTTGCGACTTTGTTGTTACCTTGTGTTAAATAATTACCAATATGAAAGACTTAATGCGCATTAAAGCGCTCATTTCCGCAGATATAGAATCACTTTTAAACCAACAAATTAAAAAAGAAGCTCATTCTTCTGCTTTATATTTATCTATGGCATCTTGGTGCGATAGAAATGGTTATGATAATTCGGCAGATTACTTCTTCGACCAAGCAGATGAAGAACGCGCACATCAATTAAAACTATTTAAATATGTTTTAGATATGGGTGGTCAGGCAATTTCACCTGAGGTTACAGATGTTAAGGCTGAATTTCATTCATTTAGAGAAGTTTTTGAAGAGGCTTTAGAGCAAGAAATTGCCATTACACAATCCTTTAAAAACATAGCTGCTAGATGTCATAAAGAACAAGATTTTGTTACAATGGAGTTCTTAAACTGGTTCTTGAAAGAACAAAGAGAAGAAGAGTACAAAGCAAGAAGAGCTGTAGAACTTTTCGATGTTATAGGTGAAGAAGGAATAGGAAGATGGGAGATTGACAAGCATGTAACTAAAATCACTTACGATAGTGAGGGATAAAAATAAATGCACATAAAAAAGGGCCTTATTGATTAATAAGGCCCTTTTTTATATTTAAAGATTTTATTTTGGCAGGTTTCTCGCCAAGGCATTATTTGCCTTCTTAATAGCCAATTCTTCCTTCCATTTCATGTATTTTTCACGAAAATTTGCTTTCATAAAATCGTCGTACTTTCTCTGAATCGTTAAGTTATAAAGACTTTTTGCTTTAACAGCCCAGCTTTTGTCCCACGCTCTTAAACTTATTGAAAAAGAACCGTCCAGATATTTCATCCAATGCCAGTATCCGGTAGGCATGAATAAAGTATCGCCATGCTCTAAAAAAGCTTCTACACCTTTAACACCTTTTAGTGCAGGAAATTTTTCAAAATCAGGGTTTTCTACGTCATAATCTTCTAATGCATAAGTTGCATTTGGTATTTTATACAGACGATCTTTCCATTTATAATCAAATAAAATTACATGTTTTCGTCCATTAAAATGTGTATGAAAAATATGGGCTAAATCTATGTCGTAATGTAAAAAAGTAACAGAGCCCTTGCCACCAAAAAACATATTTGGATAGCTGTCTAAAAAACCGCCCATCAAGTCTTTTGGAGCGATATAATCGTCTAGCAATTTAGGCGCAAATTTGATCGGGTCAAATAAGAATATTCTTAAGTCTGTTGGTGTTTCTTTAATTAAATCAATATAATCTGTGAACTTCATTTCCGCAGCCGAGGCATTTATAGGCTTAGAAGGGTCTGCCTTAGAACTATCGTAAAGAGGAACAGATTTGTCGCCCACAACATCCTTCATATACTCCATTGTCCATTTTTGGTAAGCTGGCCATTTTTTAGCCATATTTTTTATTACTAATGGCCTGCGAGGATTTAAGTAGTTTTTTTCGAAATCTTCTTTAGAGATATCATCAACTACATCTATGGCTGATAAATCGAATTTCATATTAATTTGATGTTAAATTAAAACCAAAATTAATCAAAATTGCATCTAATTATTAACGACTATCAAGTTCTGAAATAAACTTGACAAAACTCCAGAAAACGATCCAATTTTAATTGTGCGTTTTAATTAGATGTAATCTCAAAAGGAATGTTACGAATTACACAACTTTAGCTTTTCTTAAGTATTTGCTAAATAATCTTGGAGCAAGCCTTTTTAAATAAACACCTAATATTTCTTTACCTCCAATATACACTTCTTCTGCTTTTCGGTCAATAGCTTTAATCGCTTTTTCAGCAAATTTTTCAGGTAACATACCTTTGTCCTGCGCGTCGTCCATAGACCCTTGCCTGGTGCCATTTTCGGTTAGTGCATTGATGCTTACATCGGTTTTTATAAATCCGGGGCAAATTATTGTAAAGAAAATTCCTTGGTCAAATAGCTCTGATCGTAAGCTGTCAAAATAACCATGTAAAGCATGCTTACTCGCTGCGTATGCTGATCTGTATTTAGTGCCAAACTTACCCACTAAACTACTAATACATACTATTTGCCCACCCTTTTTCGGGAGCATCTTCTTTATTAACGCTTTGCTTAAAACTGTTGTTCCCCAAAAATTGACATTCATGATTTGCTGCTCGGTAGCAAGGCTTGTTTGCATGCCTAATCCCCGCTGACTAACCCCACCCGAGTTAATCAGTAAATCTATGTCGCCATAAATATCCCAGGCAGTTTCTACCACGTTTTCTAAACTTTTTGTTTCATTTAAATCAATGCTTAAAATAGAGATATCTTCGGGATTAAAGCATTTCTTTTTAACATCTTCGAGTTTGGTTATGTTGCGCGCAGATAGAATAAGCTTTGCACCGGTTTTAGAATAAGCAATGGCTAACGCTTCGCCAATTCCGGAAGAGGCTCCTGTAATCCAGATAATTTGTTGATTCATGATGTAAGTTAGATAAATATTTTTTTATTTATCTTATTCAGCATCTACAAGAAATAAATCGGAAGCAACCCGATCCGCATAAAGTTTACCGTTTTCAGTTAAAAGTAAAACATTATTGTTGATAAATGCATTGTTCTTATTAATATTCTTTTTAGAATCTTCTAAGAGCTTTTCTACTGCATTTTTGCCAAATTGCTGCTCAATAAAACCTAAATCTACACCCCATTTGGTGCGTAAGCCAGTCATGATGTATTCATTATAGCGGTCGGCATAAGACAATGTTTCGATAGTTTCTGCCAGCGTATGATTTAAAAGTTGGCGTATATATTGTTGATTGTTAGCAATGTTAAACTGTCTGTTAACTCCATCATAGCCGTGTGCAGAAGGACCTATTCCTAGAAAAGGTACACCTTTCCAATAATTGGTATTGTGCTGCGCATACTGTTCGTTTTTGGCAAAATTGGAAATTTCATATTGTTCAAATCCCGCTTTGCCTACAATTTCCAACATTTTTAAAAACTGGTTAGCACTTTGCGTATCGTCTATGTTTGGTTGACTGCCAATTTTTATAGCGTGCGCCAAAGCCGTTTTAGATTCTACCGTCATGGCATAAGCCGATAAATGTGGGATGTTTAATGCAATAGCTTGTTCTAAATTATAATTCCATTTTTTATCAGTCAATAAAGGGAATCCATAAATTAAATCTATCGTAATGTTTTCAAACCCGGCATCCTGAGCCCGTTTTATACTCGAATCAGCTTCAACGGCATTATGTGCTCGATTCATCCATTTTAAATCTTCTTCAAAAAAAGATTGAATACCAATACTAAATCTATTTACCGGCAAACTTTTAAACATCCGCAACTGCGCGATGGTAAGGTCGTCTGGATTTGCCTCTATCGTAATTTCACTTTTAGGATCAATAGAATAATTCTCTAATAGGGTATTAAATATTCTTTGAAAAGCAGCCTCATTTAATAGGGAAGGAGTGCCTCCTCCAAAGTATATACTTTGTACGGTTAAATTTAATCTCGATTTCTTTATAATTAGTTCATTGCAAATTGCTTCAACCATCTCATCCATATATTTTAAGGATGTAGAAAAGTGAAAGTCGCAATAATGGCAAGCTTTTTTACAAAAAGGAATATGGATATAGATGCCAGCCATTTTTTTAACAAAGATACGAATCTTTGTTAAACGTGACGGGTTACTAAATAACCGCTAGCACTAATCAATTTTTTTATTTCGTTTATAATGCAATTGAGTTAAGCCTGTGTCAAATGTTTTTACGCTCACGAGTTCTAATAATTGCTCTGGCCTTTCGTCTTTGAAAAGACGGACACCATTTCCTACTAAAATAGGAATCACTGATATAATGAATTCATCGATCAGGTCATTTTTCAGAAGTTCATTTATAATTTCCGAGCCACCATCACAATAAATGTTTTTTCCTTCTTCTGATTTTAGTTTTTTAACTAATTCTATTAGGTTGCCAGTGTAAAATTTTACTCTTCCGAAATCTGCTTTTTTGGTTCTCGTCATTACAAAAACATCCTTTTTGCCATTATCATAATGCGAAACACCCATTTCTTTAGCTACCCAATCATAAGTTTTTCTGCCTAGAATAATTGTGTCTATGTTTTTGTTGAATTCTACATACCCATAATCTTCGCCCTCTTTTTCTACTAACTTTAGAAAACTCAGATCGTCGTTGGGTTTAGCAATATACCCATCTAAACTGGTGGCAATGTATATGAATAATTTTCTCATTTTTAATAAGGTTAATGTTGGCGGATTACGGTTTTTTTTGAAATAAACGTATTGCAAAATAGTAATTTCTGAGGTGTTTATTCTAGCGTTTGGCAGTTGGTTTTTTGAATAAATAGTAACATTTTTATAGTTTAGTTGCCAATCAATGCATTTCTATTCATATTTATGTAACCAAACCTATTCAAAATGAAGAAAATATTTCTTGGATTAATGCTATGTGGAACTTTATCTGCGTTAGCACAAACACCACAAGGCCGTTCGGCAGCTGCCCAGCCAACTACACCACCACAGGCAGCTCCACAAAGAGAAGATGTTAGATCTTCAGGAGGAAGTAGAACTATTAATCCAGATCAAGTAGTTACAAGTAACCATGAGGTTACTATTAGAGGAGCTAAAGTTCCTTATAAAGCCATGACAGGTACTATGCCAGTATGGGATGCAGATGGGAAACCAATTGCAGGTCTTTTTTATACTTATTATGAGCGTACGGATGTAAGCAACAGAGAAGCTCGACCATTAGTGATTTCATTTAATGGCGGACCAGGTTCGGCTTCTGTATGGATGCATTTAGCATATACAGGACCAGCGGTTTTGAAAATTGACGATGAAGGATATCCTATTCAGCCTTATGGTTACAAAGATAATCCTTATTCTATTTTAGATGTTGCCGATATTGTTTACATAGATCCTGTAAATACAGGTTATTCTAGAACTACAGGGAAAGATGTTCAGAATAGCCAGTTTTTTGGTGTTAGACAAGATATAAGATATTTAGCCGAATGGTTAAATACTTTTGTGACACGTAACAACCGTTGGGCATCTCCAAAATATTTAGTGGGCGAGAGCTATGGAACAACACGTGTTTCTGGATTGGCATTGGAGCTTCAAAATAATCAATGGATGTTCTTAAATGGAGTTATTCTGGTTTCTCCAACTGATTTAGGAATTGAGCGTTCTGGGCCTGTTGCACAGGCTTTAAAATTGCCATATTATGCTGCTACTGCATGGTATCATAAAAAGTTGCCGGCCGATTTACAAAACAAAGATTTAACAGATATGCTTCCTGAAGTAGAGAAATTTACGGTAGAAGAGCTTATTCCCGCTTTATCTTTAGGTAGCTCTATAGATCCGCAACGTAAGAAAAATATCATCAGCAAGATTGCTAAATATTCAGGAATTTCAGAAAAAGTTGTTTCTCAAAGCAATTTAGATGTTTCTCTGAATTATTTTTGGAAGGAGTTATTGCGTGAAGAAGGTTTTACTGTTGGACGTCTGGATTCAAGATATAAAGGAATTGATCGTGCCGACATTGGATCGGGACCAGACTTTAACGCAGAGTTATTAAGCTGGGAGCATTCGTTTACACCCGCAATTAACATGTATTTGCGCAATAAGCTCAATTATAAAACAGATTTGAAATACAATATGTTTGGTTCTGTAAGTCCGTGGGATAATACAGGAAATAGAACCGGTGATAATTTACGTCAGGCAATGGCAATGAATCCTTATTTACACGTATTGGTTCAGTCTGGATATTATGATGGTGCCTGCGATTATTTTAATGCAAAATATAACATGTGGCAAATGGATGCAAAAGGTGTATTTAAAGATCGTATTACCTGGGAAGGATATAGAAGTGGGCATATGATGTATTTAAGAAAAGAAGATTTGAAATTAGGGAATGAACACATCAGAGATTTTATTAATAAAACATTACCGAAACCAGGGGTGCCGGCTAAATATTAATAATTTCTTTTAATAAGAGTAGCCGCAGTTTTATGAAAATTAAAATTGCGGCTTTTTTAAGCCTTTATTTTGGGTTTTTGAGCAGTTTATAAGTCGCTTTCACACAGAGATAATTGTTTATTATGAATTTTTGGAGATAATTATCTACTTTTACAGCCCGCTTATGGAAGAGATAAAAACATCATTTGATTTTGAAAAACCTGTTAATGATCTTGTTCAACAGATTGAAAAAGTACAACAGGTAGCAGAAAAGACTAAAGTAGATATGTCTGCCACACTTTCTGAACTTAATGAAAAGTTGGCTACAACTACAAAATCTTTGTATAATAACTTAACTGGTTGGCAGAAAGTGCAGATGAGTAGGCATCCAGACAGACCTCAAACGCTAGATTACATCAGCATGATTTGTGACGACTTTATTGAGTTGCACGGCGATAGAACTGTAAAGGATGATAAAGCGATTATTGGTGGTTTTGCTACAATTGCCGGACAGCCAGTTATGATTATTGGTCATCAAAAAGGTAAAAACACGAAAGAGCGTCAGTATAGAAATTTTGGTATGGCAAATCCGGAAGGTTATAGAAAAGCCCTAAGGTTAATGCGATTGGCTGAGAAATTTAACAGACCTGTTGTTACCTTAATTGATACAATGGGTGCTTATCCTGGATTAGAAGCAGAAGAACGCGGACAGGGAGAGGCCATTGCAAGAAATTTATTGGAAATGTCGGTATTAAGAGTGCCTATCCTTTGCTTTATTATTGGCGAAGGCGCTTCTGGAGGAGCGCTGGGTATTGGTATTGGAGATAAAGTTTACATGTTAGAACATACTTGGTATTCGGTAATTTCACCCGAGAGTTGTTCATCTATATTATGGAGAAGCTGGGACTTTAAAGAAAAAGCTGCAGAAGTTTTAAAACTTACTTCTGAAGACATGTTCAAAAACAAGTTAATAGATGGAGTTGTAAAAGAACCATTGGGGGGTGCGCATCAAAACCCCGAAAAAATGGCCGCTACTTTAAAAAAGCAAATTTTACAAGATATTAAAACATTAAATCCATTAGATAGAGATCAACTTATTTCCACACGTATTGATAAGTTCTGTGCAATGGGTGTTGTGGTGGAATAAAAGAAATTTTAATAATTATAAAATAGAAAGCCCCGATGATTATTTTCATCGGGGCTTTCGGTTTTTAAAGTGACGTTTTAAAAGATTCGCCAGTTATGAGCCTTATTCTGGAGCAAAGAAAGCGGAGAATCTATTTTCTAAATCTGTATAAGTTTTTTCTATATCTTTCGCTAAATCACTTTCGCCATTAGCAGCTGCAAGCCTGCTCATACTAGCCATAAAGCTCATTCCCAGCTGAACGTTCTGCCCGCCTACAAATCTGCTTTTAGATTTAGATACATCGGCTAGATAGGTAACTTCTTTGGTTATAAAATCTTTGCAAAGCAGCATAAGTTCATTTGCGCGCTTTTTATCATTAATCAAATAAAGGTTTTCGGCTAAGAAGTATTTGCTCATTACCGATCGCATGGTGTAAAACTTAAGAGGAAGAACTTCGTAATATTTGTCAATTACCTTTTTAGCTTCTTCTATTTTTCCTTCTTTAATTAATGCGCTGATTAAAGAATTTAAGATATTTCCTAATATGCTGATATCATCTGATGATTGAGGGTCTAAATATTTGGAGTTTTTTAAATTACCCCATTTAAACTTATTCATCACATTGTTGTACAGCTCTGGCGTATTCACCAATTCGTCATCGGCAACCTCGCCAGAATCAAGTGTTGTTTGTTTAAATGGAAGTAAACGCTTAGCCAATCCTTCGCTATATAAGTATTTATCTAGACCATTGTATTGTCTGCTAGGTACTGTACTTGCAAAATAGATAGGACGTTCCCATTTATTGGTAGCAATTAAATCGAGCATTGCTAAATTTCCTTTGGTAACATAATTGCCGTTAAAAGTCCATTTCATTACTGAATCAATTCTGTCAATCTGGCTAATGTCTACTTGTCCGCTCTTTATTAAATCTTGTGGGTTAATGGTTAACTTAAGATTTTTAGCTGGGAAAATATTTGCTTTTGAGCCGCCCTGAAGTAAAACCTTATCGGCGTCATTCTCAGAAAGCATAATATCCAACATGGTTTGAAGCTCCACGTATTGAGATATTTTATAATCTTCATAGTATAAAACATCTCTTACCCCTTGAACAAATTGTTCGGGCTTCATTGACAACGGAATTGGGTCTGATTCATTTTGTCTTCTTAGCATTCCGTTTATATACCAGTCTGTATCAAATAAACTTAGATTTATTAGCCTGATATCAGGTCTTACATTTTCTACTTCTTGGGCATACCACAATGGATAAGTATCATTATCACCATAAGTAAATAAGATAGCATTAGGAGCACAAGACTCTAAGTAGCTAATAGCGATATCTCTTGCTACTGTACGATCAGAGCGGTCGTGGTCATCCCATCCTTCAGTGGCCATAATTACTGGAGCAGCAAACAAACCTAAAACGGTAGCACCTATTGCGGCCGTTTTTGGAGTAATTCGTTTCGATAACCATTCATAAATACCCATAACACCTAATCCGATCCAAATAGCAAAGGCATAAAAAGATCCTACGTATGCATAATCTCTTTCTCTAGGTTCTAAAGGTTTCTGGTTTAAGTAAAAAACAATGGCTAATCCTGTGAAGAAAAATAATAGAAATACAACGCCAGCATCTTTCTGATTACGCTTAAAGTGCCAGAAAATACCAACTAATCCTAATATTAATGGTAGGAAGTAAAATCTATTGTAAGCATTGCTTTCAACAATAGTTGGAGGTAGATTGGTTTGATCACCTAAAAATAAGCCGTCTATTGGCTTTATTCCACTTAACCACATTCCTTCATACACGCTTCCTTGCCCTTGCTGATCGTTTTGACGACCTGCAAAATTCCACATAAAATAACGCATATACATTTGTCCGATTTGATATTTAGCCATGAAGCTTATGTTATCAAATAAACCTGGGAAATGACCTTGACTAAAGCCCATCATATCCATATAATAACCAATATGTTGGTCATTATCACTATACATTCTTGGAAAAGGCGTAGTTTTATCGTAAACGTAGTCGCTCTTTTTCCCTGCAACTTCATATTTTTCTGCTCCTTTTCTATAGATAGTGCCTTTTTCTTTTAGATCAATCTTTTGTGAATTAAAGTTAGGGCCAAAGAAAAGAGGTCGGTCGCCATATTGCTCTCTATTTAAATAACTTAATAAAGCAAATGCATTATCAGGATCGCTGTTGTTCAGGTTTGTATTGGCATGCGCACGAATAACAATCATAGCAAAAGAGCTGTACCCGAAAATGATTAAAACAGTAGAAAGAAGCGCTAGATTTAAAATCCTTTTCTGATGTTTTATTGAATATCTTACACCTAAGAATAAGCCAACTACGATTAACAGACCAAGAAAAAATACCCCTGACCCAAAGCCTAATCCCAATGTATTAACAAAGAAAAGATCAAAATAAGCAGCAAAATAAACAAGATACTGTATGATACCGTATTGTATAATTCCTAAAATTAAAACACCTAATAAAAATGTTTTAACCAATCCTTTATTGGTGATATTTTTCGATTTTCTAAAATAATATACAAATGCTAATACCGGAATGGTTAATAAACTTAACAAGTGAACAGCTATAGATAGGCCCATAAAATAAGCTATAAATAGCAACCATCTATCGGCTCTAGGTTCGTCGGCTATTGCTTCCCATTTCAAAATTGCCCAGAATACAATCGCTGTAAACAACGATGAAAGGGCATAAACTTCTGCTTCAACTGCCGAAAACCAAAAACTATCAGAAAAGGTGTATCCTAAAGCTCCAACAATGCCCGCTCCCATTATAGCAACCAGATTACTGTTGTTAATAGTTCCGTTATTGCGTAAAACTACTTTTTTTGCAAGAGCAGTTATTGTCCAGAATAAGAATAAAATAGTTGCTGCACTTGCGGTAGCAGAACCAAAATTCATCCAATAAGCAATTTTATCAGTTTGTCCAAAAGCAAAAATGGAGAAGAATCTTTCTATCATTAAAAATAATGGGGCACCTGGTTGGTGTACCACCTGCATTTTAAATGCTGAAGCTATAAACTCTCCACAGTCCCAAAAACTAACCGATGGTTCAAGTGTAAGTGTATAGACAATCAGTGCGATAGCAAAACATAGCCAGCCAGCTATATTGTTGATTTTAGTATATGACATAATAATATGTTATGGTTATTCAATAAAGTCCCGCCGAAATTAATTAATAAGATTAACAAATTAGCACAAGTTGCATTTTTTAACTTTTTATGGTCTAATATAGGAAACATTAAAAAAAGTATAAAAATTAAAGATTTTTTGAATTAGGACTTGCAGATATGAAAAATCTGCTTAAATTTGCACTTCCATTTCAAAGCAAGGATTTGCTGAGGAGATTGTCCGATAGTATAAGGGTAGTACAACGGTTTTTGGTACCGTTGTTCTTGGTTCGAATCCAGGTCGGACAACTGAACAGTTTCGGATTGTGTTTAATACACAATCCGTTTTTTTTTATATACGCATTTGATTAATTAAGCACTATGCCTCTCCAGTTCAACCCTGTAAAAATATTTCCAGGAACAGCATCTAAATCTCTTGCTTCTGATATTGCAGCGCAGTACGGAAAACCTTTGGGCGAAGTAACTTTAAGTAGATTTAGCGATGGCGAATTTCAGCCTTCTTATGATGAAACTGTTCGCGGTTGCGATTTGTTTATCATTCAAAGTACTTGCCAGCCCAACGATAATTTATTAGAACTGCTGATGATGATAGATGCCGCTAAAAGGGCATCGGCTCATTATATTACTGCAGTAATACCTTATTTTGGTTATGCCAGACAAGATAGAAAAGATAAACCTAGAGTTGCTATTGGGGCTAAATTAGTGGCAAACTTGCTTAAAGCCGCAGGTATACATAGAATTATGACTATGGATTTGCATGCTGCTCAAATTCAGGCATTCTTCGATATCCCAGTTGATCACTTGGATGCTTCCGTAATATTTGTTCCTTATATTAAAAGCTTGGGATTAGAGAATCTAACAATAGCTTCTCCAGATATGGGGGGCTCTTATAGAGCGCGTACTTTTGCTAAGTTCTTTAATGCCGAAGTCGTGATTTGTGATAAACGCAGAAAAAGAGCTAATGAAATAGAATCTATGTCTATAATTGGAGATGTTGCGGGACAGGATATTGTGTTAATAGATGATATATGTGATACAGCAGGTACCTTGTCTAAGGCAGCAGCGTTGATCATGGAAAAAGGGGCCAAAAGTGTGCGTGCAGTTTGTACACACCCCGTATTATCTGGCAATGCTTATGAAACCATTGAGAAGTCTATGCTTTCTGAGTTAATTGTTACCGATACCATAGAGTTAAAAGGAAAAAGTCCTAAAATTAAAGTATTAAGTACGGCCGATTTATTTGCTAAAGCAATAGTGAATGTAAATGAACATGGGTCTATAAGTGAACTATTTAAAGTGGTTTAATTTTAAATAGTTAATAAAGTTTCTTAACTTTGCACTCCCAAAGCAAAAGTGCTTTAGGAAATAAAATAAAAAAACATGAAAATTATCGCAATTAGCGGTTCTCCAAGAGAGAACGTAGGGAAACGCGATGCTAAGGAGTTACGTTACGAAGGTAAAGTTCCTGCAGTATTGTATGGTGGTGCTGAACAACAGCATTTAGCAATCGTTGCTACTGAGTTTAAAGAAGCAATTTTTACCCCAGAGGTAAGCTTTATCGAGCTTACAGTTAATGGTAAAACTTCTAAAGCTATCATTAAAGACCTTCAGTTTCACCCTTTAACAGATCAATTATTACACGTAGATTTACTTCAATTGTTTGAAGATAAAGAAATCATGATGGAAATTCCGGTTAGATTAGTAGGTGTTTCTCCAGGTGTAAAAATGGGGGGTAAATTAATCCAGAAATTACGTAAATTACGTATCAAAGCATTGCCTAAAAACATGCCGCAAACTATTGACGTAAATATCGAAAAATTAGAAGTTGGTAACTTATCAAGAGTACGTGATGTTAAGCCTGAAAACTATACCATTACAAATATTCCAGAAGATACAATCGTTTCTGTAGGTATGTCAAGAGCCTTGAAACAGGCAGAACAAGAAGCTGCAAAAAACAAATAAGCTTAAATGTTTATATAAAAAAAATAGCCCGCAAATATGTGGGCTATTTTTTTTGCTTTTTTATTTAATTATCTATACTCAGCAAAGAAGGGGGTAGTGGCAATTTTTTAGTATCTTTCAACAATGAAATTTCTAGTAGTTGGACTGGGCAATATTGGCCCTGATTATGTTGATACAAGACACAATATCGGATTTAAAATAGCCGATGGTCTTGTAAATGAATTAAATGGGAGTTTTGAAAATATTAAGTTAGCCTATTATGCCGAAGTAAGTTATAAAGGCAAAAAAATTCACGTTATAAAACCGACAACCTTCATGAACTTAAGCGGTAAAGCCGTTAATTATTGGATGAAGGAATTGAAAGTTGCTCCAGAAAATGTATTGGTTATAGTAGATGATTTAGCGTTGCCTTTTGGCAAATTAAGACTTAAATTACAGGGGAGCTCTGCCGGACATAATGGACTGAAAAGTATAGAAGAAGTTTGTGGTGGACAAAATTATGCTCGTTTGCGCTTTGGAATAGGAAGCGATTTCCCTAAAGGCCGACAAGTAGACTACGTGTTGGGAGAGTTTGATAAACAAGAAGTAAAAGAGTTGCCAGTGCTTATTAATAGAAGTGTTTCATTAATTAAGAGTTTTGCGACCATTGGACCAGCACTTACTATGACCGAATTCAATAAATAATTAAATAGTAAAACTAAAGGTTGTTCCAATAGGCAAATTTTTAGTGTCTATCCAAACAAATGATTTATCAAATTTCGTAACGTAAATTTTAGAGACAATATAAGCTCTATGAATTCTACAGAATTTCTTAGAAGGTAGCATGTCAGCCATGTCACTAATAGTCATTCTGGTGCTAATTAGCTTGTCATTTTTGAGATGTATCTGAGTATAGTTACCCGAAGCTTCTAAGTAAAGAATATCTGTTAAAGAAACACGTACTTGCTCATAGCCGTCTTTTATAAAAATAGACTCTTCGGCAGAATGATCTTGTTTTGATTTTAAATCATACATTTCTTTGACCTTGTTGCAGGCTTTTAGAAATCTAGGCAGCGAAAAAGGCTTTAAAAGATAATCAATAGCATCTAATTCAAAGCTTTGAACGGCATGCTCTGAGTAAGCTGTGGTAAAAATTACCATTGGTGGATTTTGTAAACTTCTCAAAAAATCGATTCCGCTAATATCAGGCATCTTTATATCTAGAAACAAAACATCAACTTTGTTTTTTTGTAAATAGCCTATAGCATCAAAAGCATTGGTGAAAGTTTCTTCAAGAGTTATAAAAGGGACTTTTGATGCATGAGATTTTATAATATCTAACGCAATGGGTTCGTCATCTATTGCTATGGCAATCATAATCTGTATTTATTAAGCCGTTAAATTTATAGCTTAATGAGTTTAAATTTAGCTTAAATCTAATGTTAAATGTATGAAGAATTCTTTGGCATTTTCTCTAATACTGAATTCATGTTTGTTGGGGTACAGAAGCGCCAATCGTTGTTTAACATTCATCAAGCCAATGCCACTTTTATGCAATTCTGGGTCATTTAACTTTATTTCATGAACGCTATTTTGTACGTCTAAGTATAAGGTTGTGTTTGCGGTTTGTAGCGTGATTTTTATGTGAGACGGATAGTTTAACGATACGCCGTGTTTAAAAGCATTTTCAATAAATGGTATTAAAATCATAGGTGTAATCATTAACGAATTATGTTGTTCCTCTATATGTGTTTCTATATTTATATTAGCTGTTTTAGAGATTCTTAATTTTTGTAAATCAATATAGTTATTAATGTAGTCGATATCTCTCGCTAATGATATTTTATCTTGAACATTTTCCTGTAACATAAATCGCATCATGTCGCCTAACTTTTGTATGCCCTCACTTGTTCGGTCAGCATTTTCTTGTAAGGCAGTTCCATATAAAGTATTTAATGCATTAAATAAAAAATGAGGATTAATTTGGGCTTTTAGGAAGCTTAAGTTGGCTGTAGATTTGCCCAAAGCGGTTTCCAATTCTGTTTTTTCTTCTAAATTGTTGTATACATGCCACGACCATGGAGTGAGTATTAGCGCTGTCCATAATAGAATCAGGATTAAAACAATCATAAATTGTGGGCCATTGTAATTTTTAACAGCAGAAATAAATGCCGACGCCATTATAGATATACATAAAATGATAGCTCCTGCTCTTAAATAATAAGAAGAATGATTGAAAGCTTTTCCTCTAGCTTGTGGAATAAGCCAATTTATATTTAATGTTGTTATAATAACACTGTACGGTACTATAACAGCCCAGATAACAGCAAATATTCTGGGAATACTTCCTGAAATTGTAAATAAAAATAGTCCCAATAACCAAACAAAAAATCCTGCTGCATATTTTCCCATTTTACCATATTGAATTCCTTTTATACTAGTAGATTCAGGGCTTATTTCTATTAAATTACCAATCAATAATTTCAGTAAAAAGTAACCGATATAGAAAGCCGAGAACACAAACACCAGAACAAAGGCATCATAAAATATCTTATTATAAGTTTGATCTAAAGAATCATATTTTGCGAGCTCGCCAAACATCCAGGCGTCCAAATAGGTATTACAAATAGCAATAATGATGAATGTAAAAATGAATAATATAAAATAAGATACCGCTGTTTTAAAAATAGATCTTGTACGTAAATATAAAGGTTCGATAATCAGAATAGCAATCATTAACGCTATATATACCGTAGCACCAATGATCAGCATGGGCATGAAAAAATTTTCAAAAAAATCATATTTAATCCTGAAATTTTCAAATTTCCATGATCCATAATTTCTATTTCCACGGGTGTTAAGTAACAAGGTTATCAAATAAAAGGTGAACCCAAACGTTAGAACCCACGCTTCAATTTTTCTAAATGTTTCTTTTGTTAATACAGTATTAGACATATCGTTTAAATTTGTATGCAAGTTTACATCCTATTAAGTCAACATTTGTAAAAATGTGATGAAGCTGTATAAAAATGTGATGGATTTTTGGTTATTTGAATTCATTAATAAAATTTAAAATTATGTCGAGTTATATACTTTATGGAATTCCTAATTGCAATACTGTTAAAAAGGCGATGGTTTGGTTAAAGACTAAAAATGTTGAATATGTTTTTCATAACTTCAAAAAAGATGGGATAACATCACAATTATTAGAAAATTGGTTTAAAACATTTGGTTGGGAAAATGTAATTAATAAAAAAGGTTTGACGTTTAAAAAATTGGATAAAGAAGCACAAGCTTTAATCATTAATTCGGGTGCTGCCTTAACTTATTTATTATCGAACACCAGTGCTATAAAACGCCCAATTTTGGAGGAAAATGGAAACCCTGTTTTAATTGGTTTTACGGAAGAAGATTATGCTAAGAAATTACCATAATGCTGTTAAATTTTGTTAATACATGTTATTATCAACATATTTCTACTAAATTTACATGATGCTTAAGAATGTTTTTTTATTAATTTTATTTATAGGTTTAGGTAATGTTGTGTCTGCTCAAACAAATTTGACAGGTACTGTGTTCGATTTTCAGCGCAAAACAATGCCACTAGAGAAGGTAACGGTAAGAAATCTTACAAATAAAGAAACAACCTCTACAAGCGCACAGGGAACTTTTTCTATTGTCGCTAAAACCGGAGATCTTTTAGAGTTTTCTACAGTTGGTTATCATACAGATACTTTATTCCTTATAGATTTAAAACCTAGGGTTATTTATCTGCCTTCTAGAAATGTAGATATTGAGACCGTAAATATTGAACGTGTTAAATTATCGCCTTATTTACAGCTAAAAGATCCGAGTGCTCAGGTTTATAAACGTGTTATGACTGATGGGGTTCGCGGTAAGGGAAATGAAGATAAAGCGGGGGGGCTAATTTTATCATTAGGTTATGGGAAGTATCGTAGAGAACAACAAAGATCTCGTGAGTTGGAAGAAAAGGAACGTTACGAAGCAGAAATAACGGAAAAATTTACTGTCGAAAAAATAAAATCTGTTTTGGATCTTGAAGATAAAGAAATAAAAGATTTTATGGATTTATATAGGCCTACTGTAGCCGAAGTTAAAGCCCAACGTCCATTTAATTATGAAACGTATATTGTTCAGGCGTATAATAAATGGTTAAAAACCCCTGTTCATTTAAGAAAGCTCCCTCCATTACCTAAAATTGAAGGAAGACCCTAAAGAAAATTCTCGTTTTTTTTAAATTTGGTGTAAATTGGATAATTATATAAATTTATCCTATGAACATTAAAAATTTTAGAAATCTAGCGGTTGCGGCTATTTTATTAGCCAGTCAAGTCGGGTTTTCGCAACAACCAGCGGCGCCTGCTCCTGCAAAATCGGGATATAGCCCATCAAAGGCTTTTTCCCCTTTGTTTTATACTCAAAATGGCAATTCATATAGATCTGCTAGCGGATATCCGGGGCCCAATTATTGGCAAAATAAAGCGGATTATAATATCGCCGTTAGCTTAGATGAAACTAATCATACAGTTTCGGGATCAGTAACCATTACTTATAAGAATAATAGCCCCGATAAGTTGCCGTATGTGTGGTTAAGTTTAGAACAAAACTCTTTTAAAGATGATTCACGTGCTGAAAAAATTGCAGCTCTTAGAAGTCGTTATGGTAAACAAGGTGAAATTTTAGCCGGCGGTTACACAATTAAAAATCTAGCTGTAACTCGTAAAGGAAGTAATGTAAAATTTAGTTCAATAGTAGAAGATACAAGAATGCAAATTCGTTTTGATGATGCAATGTCTGCAAACGGAGATGTTATAACTATAAAAATGGATTATTCTTACATAATTCCAGCTATGGGTTCTGATAGAACATCGCATTTGAAAACAAAAAATGGCGAAATTTATGCGGTAGCACAATGGTTTCCTAAGATGAGTGTTTATGATGATGTAATTGGATGGAATACCTTACCATATTGGGGTGCTGGAGAATTTTATAATGAATTTGGAGATGTTGATTATTCAGTAACTGTTCCAGCAAGTCATATTGTAATGGGATCTGGTGAGTTGTTAAATCCTAAAGAAGTTTTTACAGCTACACAACAACAACGTTGGGCTGCGGCGCATAATAGTGAAGAAACTATACAGGTAAGAACAGAAGCCGAAGTAACAGATCCGTCTTCAAGACCTACAGGAAAGCCAACACTTACCTGGAAATTTAGAATGCAAAACACTAGAGATATTGCATGGGCATCTTCTAAAGCTTTTGTTTTAGATGCAGCAAGAATTAATTTACCTAGTGGTAAAAAATCATTGGCAGTTTCTGCACATCCGGTAGAGAGTGCTGGAAAAGACGCTTATGGAAGAGCTGTAGAGTATGTAAAAGCGAGTGTAGAACATTATTCTAATAAATGGTTGGAATATCCATATCCAATGGCTGTAAATATTGCTACTAATATTGGTGGAATGGAGTATCCGGGTATTGTATTTTGTAGCTGGAAGGATAAAAATGCAGCTGTTTGGGGTGTAATTGATCATGAATTTGGTCACACATGGTTCCCAATGATTGTAGGATCTAATGAGAGAAAATTTGGATGGATGGATGAAGGATTCAACACTTTTATAAATGATTTGTCTTCTGATGCGTTTAACAACGGGGAATACAAAAATGCAAAACCTAATATGAACAGTTTAGGTAAGCGCGTAATCGGTAACCCTGTTTACGAAAATATCATGCAGATCCCTGATGGAATGCAAGAAAGAAATATCGGTGTTAATTTATATAGTAAGCCAGGGTGGGGTTTACATATTTTGAGAGATCAAATTATTGGAAAAGATAGATTTGATTATGCATTTAAACAATATACCCATCAATGGGCGTTTAAACATCCTACTCCTTACGATTTCTTCCGTTCTATGGAAAATGGAGCGGGTGAAGATTTAAGTTGGTTCTGGAGAAGCTGGTTCTTAGAAAGCTGGAAAATGGATCAAGGAATTAAAGATGTAAAACCTGTACTTGCAGAAGGAAAGCAAACACGTACAGATATTACGATCGATAACTTAGAGCCAATGCCAATGCCAATTATTTTAGAGATCATGACTAAAAGTGGTAAAAAAGATACAGTTCGTGTTGGTGTAGATGTTTGGATGCGTAATTCGTCATGGACAGTTCGCTATCCGGGAACAGAAGAAGTGGTTTCAGTAATTATTGACCCTGAAAAAGTACTTCCTGATTCAGACGATACGAACAATAAATGGTTGTCTGCTAATGCACCTAAAAAAGAATTACCTAAAAATATAGCTGCTTATCCTGGTACTTATAGCAATGCGCAGTTAAACATAAAAGTTATTATCGTAAATAAAAATAACGTGATTTATGCACAATTGGCAGGCCAGCCAGAACTAGAATTGGAATATGAATCTGGTGATAAATTCGTGTTTTCTGAAGCGAATATCACTTTTACATTCGATGTTCAAAAAGGAGAATTTACCTTAGTTCAGCAAGGAACTCCTTTTGTGTTCATTAAAGACAAGTAAAATTTAAAACAGCATAAAAAAAGGCGTCTATAAAGACGCCTTTTTTTATGCCAATTTTTTTAAAATAACTCCTTATAAGCGAATAAACAACGTTTCTTTAGAAGCTCTAACCTTTGGTAGATTAACCAACCAATCATTGGCCGTATCTCTATATCCTAATGCAACAAGTCCGGTGCTCTTTAAACCTTTTGATTTTAAGTCTAGCAATAAATCTAATTCCTTATTGTCAAATCCTTCCATAGGTGTTGCATCTACTTGCTCATTTGCTGCGGCAATTAATGCGGTGCCCAAGGCTATGTATGATTGTTTTGCAGTCCATGCAATGGTATCTTCAGGTGATAAAGCCGAATTTGCGCCGACCATATTTCTCATGCCTTCTAAAGACTCAATACTTACGTTTCTGGTAGTTGCAATGTTGTTAATAAAGTGATCTACGCGCTCAGGAGTTACATCATCCCAGCCTGCGAAAATTAATAAATCTGAGCAATCTGTAATTTGTGTTTGGTTGTAGGCTACTGCTTTTATCTTTTCTTTTAAATCTGGATCAGAAACAACGATAACGTTATAGGGTTGTAGTCCGCCTGATGATGCAGAAAGTCTGATTGCATCTAAAATTCTTTCTAATTTATCAGCAGGAACTTTTTCTCCGTTCATGCTTTTAGTGGCATAACGCCAGTTTAATAACTCAATTAAGTTCATATTGTAAAGTTTTATACAAAACTAGTACTAACATCTAACATATATATTGATGTAGGATAATAAAGTAAATTATAAAGGAGAAATTTACAATGATTAATTGTTACGACGATTTTTTCAAAACATCTTCATAATAAGATATATATTGAGGTAAAATCTTGTCTAAGTCAAAGTCATGGGCCCTTAAAAAAGCATTTTCTTTAAATTTTTGTAAGGTTTCATCATCTTTTAAGATATAGATTGCATTTTTCGCCATATCTTCTATATCACCTACTTCGCTCATAAATCCACAAAACCCATTAACATTTAACTCCGGTAAACCGCCAGCATTTGATGTTATTGCAGGTACTTTACAAGCCATCGCCTCTAAGGCAGCTAAACCAAAACTTTCTGTCTCCGAAGGCATTAAAAATAAGTCAGAGACAGATAAAATTTCTTCTATTGCATCTTGCTTTCCTAGAAAACGTACATGTTCCATAATCCCCATTTCTCTACAAAGGTGTTCATTATGGGCACGTTCCGGCCCATCGCCTACCATCAACAACTTAGATGGAATTTCTGAAACAACTTTCTGAAAAGTTTTAATAACATCCTCCGTTCTTTTTACTTTTCTGAAATTAGAGGTATGAATTAATATTCTTTCTCCATTAGGAGCAATAGCTTTTTTGAAGTGATCTTTTGGTTGTAGTTTAAAGCGTGAAAAGTCAATAAAATTTGGAATTACACGAATATCTCTGTTAATGTTAAAGAAACTACAGGTATCTTTTTTTAAATCGTCCGAAACGGTAGTTACCCCATCCGATTTATTAATTGAAAAAGTAACAACAGGTTTATAAGTGGCATCTTTTCCTACCAACGTAATATCTGTGCCATGTAATGTAGTTACAAAAGGGATATTGATTCCAAAAGTTTCTAGTATTTGTTTAGCCATGTAGGCAGCTGAAGCATGTGGTATTGCGTAGTGTACATGGAGCAAATCTAACTTCTCAAATCGGACAACGTCTACTAATTTGCTGGCCAATGCAGATTCGTACGGAGCATAATCAAACAACGGATAGTCTCTAACTGAAACTTCATGATAGAAAAGGTTTTCAGAAAAAAAATCTAAGCGAGCAGGCTGACTATATGTTATAAAATGTACTTGATGACCTTTTTTGGCTAAGGCTTTTCCCAATTCAGTAGCTACAACGCCACTTCCGCCAAAGGTTGGGTAACAAACAATTCCTATCTTCATTTGGTTGAATAATTGATGCAAATAACCGTACTTAATAGAATATATGTGTTATATGAATGCAATTTATTTAGACTTGGTTCTCATTTCTTCCATGATCACTAAATACATCTCATTTGGACGTTGTGTGCCTATATAATATTCTAAGCCATCCCTGTCGGTTAGCACAATGGCATCTTTACCTGAGGCATAAAAACGAATGGTGCCATTCTTGTGCAAATTGTAAACAGGATTATTGAAAAAGAAACTGCTGTATTGATCCTTTCTGACTTTTACAATACTGTTTAAGTCAATTTTTACCTTTTTAGAGGTCCACAGTCCGTCTAGAATAATGCTGTTATTTTCAATAACAGTTTTGTATTGAATTAAGAAATTTAGGATAACTGATACACCAATTATTCCAAATCCAGCTATTAAAAACAAATCGATTGTATTATCTCTATCTCGTTCATATACATATGCTGCAAAGCAAAATGCGGCTAATATTAGGCGTATAGCACTACGCATGTAGTCCCTGCCTATATATTGTTTTTCTATAAAGTGATTATTTTGATTCATTTAATATCCATTCGAAGATAGCAACTTTTTTGGTTGTCTCAGTTACTTTATATCTGTTATCTTGTCTTAATCCTGCTAACCATAAAATTTCACTGTTCCCATTTAGTAGAATAGGTAGTCTTTCCTTTTCGGGAATAGAGATTTTATTATCTATAAAAAAATCACTCACCTTCTTAAAGCCAGACATTCCAAAAGGCATAAATTGATCGCCTTGTTCCCAGTTTCGCAAAATTAGAGGAAAAATTAAATGATCATAATTTACATAAGCCATATTTGTGTTAAATTGCCACGGAAGTGTGTCGGCAATCGTTATTCTCATTTTGCCATTCAAAAAGACAATCTCTTTTTCTGTTGAATGCCATAACAGAGATTGATTGGCATCTATTATTATGGGCGAAATAAGTACATGCTCCCTGTCAAAAGTTAATCTGTGGGTTGAGCTGTAAAAGGATGTGCCTGATGGCTTATCTAAATCTTGAGTAATTAATTCAATTACACCCTCAGAGAAATTATAAGGAGTTAGAAGCTCATAAAAAAGTAATTTTAATGGATTTAAAGATTTTAGATCCTCAATCTTTATAAAACATATTTCATCTTTATAAGTAAATATTTTTTTTCTAATTCCGGTAACTACCTCTTTTAAGACGAGCTCTGTTTCGATAAACCGGTCTATGTTTTTAGAAAAAGTATGCTCCAGATTAGGGTTTATTTCTTTTAGTGCCGGTATCACCAATTTTCTAATCTTATTTCTGGCGTATTTTGTTGTTTGGTTGCTGCTATCTTCAACGTAAGTAATCGCCTCGGTTTCAATTGCTGCTTCAATTTCGTCGGCGTTTAAAAAGAGTAGAGGTCTGATTAATTTTCCGTTTTTAGGTAAAATGCCATGTAGTCCTGAAATGCCGGTTCCACGTGTTAAGTTTAATAAAACAGTTTCTATAGCGTCATTTTTATGGTGTGCCAAAGCAATTTTTGTATACCCAAATTGTAAGCTTAACTCTTCAAACCAATCGTATCTAAGACTTCTCGCTGCCATTTGAATGGAAACTTGATGGGTTTTTGCATATAATTCAGTGTCAAAAATTTTTGTATGCAGGGGCATTTCCATTGTGGTGGCCAATAAATGTACAAATGCAGCATCTCGCTGTGATTCATCCCTTCTTAAATTAAAATTACAATGCGCGATACTAAAATCAATACCAGCCTGTTTAAATAAGGTAGCCATTAAGACAGAGTCTTTTCCGCCACTTACAGCCAACAATATTTTGTCTTCCGAATTTATAAGTTGGTGTTGCTGAATAAAATCTAATAATTGCGATTGAAGCATTTTCAAAATTATCTATTTAAACTTTAAATATGTTAAATGAGCGTATTGTTTTATATAAATTCAATGAAATTGTTTGCCAAACAACTAACTTTGCATAGTGTATAGAATTCTTATCCTTATTTCTTGCCTATTTCTTCCACTGTTAGTAACTGCTCAGAAGAAGACAGTTATAATTTTGGAGAAAGCCGATAATATAATTTATCTAGGAAATACTGAGGTGGCCTATTTAAGGAAACCTATTTTTAGGCATGATAATGCAATACTTACTTGCGATAGTGCTGTATTATATGGCGGTGAAAAAAATTATTTTGAAGCTTTTGGAAAAGTACACATTAATCAGGCAGATTCTGTTAATATATATTCCGATCGTTTAACGTACGACGGGAACAATAAGATAGCGCATTTAACGCAAAATGTTCGGATGCTCCATAAAGATGCGGTATTAACCACTAACTTTTTGGATTATAAAATGGCGCCAAAAATTGGAAATTATTGGAATAACGGTAAAATTGTATCTAAAGATGTTACTGTGAATAGCAAAACTGGTTATTATTTTGCTAATTCGAGAGATGCATATTTTAGATATAATGTTGTTGCAGTAACTTCTCAAAGTACCATTAAATCGGATACGCTTAGATACAATACGTTAACCAATTGGACCTATTTTTATGGCCCTACCAATATTACTGGGAAGGACGATAATATGTATACTGAGAATGGTGTTTACAATACGCAGTCAGGCGATGCTATATTCGGACTAAAGAATTTATATACAAACGGTAGTAGATCTTTAAAAGGCGATAGCTTATATTACTATGGAGCAAAAGGCTATGGTAAGGCAGTAAAAAATATTGTATTTCAAGACACAACGGATAAAATTTTATTTAAAGGTAATTTAGGAGAGTATTTTAAAAGTGAAGAGCGGGTAGTAGTTACGCAGAATGCTTATTTTGGCTTACATACAGAGGATTCTGTGATGGTAAATGGTATTAAGGTGGTAGATACATTATGGACCAGTGCCGACACCTTATCGTCTATGATGGTGTTGAAAAAAGATATTAAACCGATACGGGTTGAAATTTCTAAAGATGATGTAGCGGTAGTTGATGAGGGTATACCCTTAAATAGTAAAAATACTACTGACTCGCTCACAAATAAAAACGCTGTTTTACCAAAAGAAACGAAATCCCTGCCGCCAGATTCCTTGATGGATAAATCAGTTTTGAAATTACCGGGTATTAATGAAAATGGAGTAAAAGATTCTCTGCAAACTGATACTGTGAAATCGCGCGTCATATTTGCATATCATAATGTTAAAGTCTATAAAAGTAACTTTCAGGCGCGCGCAGATTCTTTATTTTATGCTGATGTAGATTCTACTTTAAGGTGGTATAATAATCCCATTATATGGGCTGAAAATTCACAACAAACAGGTGATACTATTTTTCTAGAGCTAAAAAACAAAAAACTTCATAAGACAGATATTTTTGGTAATGGTTTCATCGTAAATGTAGAAGGAGATTCTGTGAATTTTAATCAAATTAAAGGGAATAGAATTACTGGGGCTTTTGTAGATGGAGAAATTAATAATATGGATGTGCAGGGGAATGCTGAAAGTATTTATTTTAATAGGAATAAGGATGTGGTTACCGATATGCACCAAAGTTTTGCGGGTAGAATTATTTTTGATTTTATAAACAAATCTTTAGCCAATATTCATTGGAGAGAACAGAGTGAGGGTAAGTTAACACCATTTGATGAGTTGAAGGATAATAAATTGCTCACCGGATTTATCTGGAAACCCGAATTAAGACCGTTGTCAAAAGAAGATGTTATAGGATTGCCTGTCCAGGAAAAACCTGTTGTTCTTAAAAAGGAACCTTAATAAAAATGTTGTTAAATAGATTTATTTAATAAAAAATCTACCATCTTGGCTATAGCAATTGCCCGGTGACTAATGGTGTTTTTGATGGTTGGATCTAAAGCCGCGAATGTTTGGTTGTAACCTTCGGGAATAAAAATAGGATCATATCCAAATCCTTGCGTGCCGCTCATTTCTGTTGTGATTGTGCCTTTAATTAAACCTTCAAAAAAGTAGTTTTTGCCATTTATTAATAAAGAAATTACCGTTCTAAATTGAGCTGACCTATTTTCTTGTCCTTGTAGTTTACTGAGTAAAAATTCGATGTTTTTTATAGGATCTCTCGATCCAGCATATCTGGCCGAAAACACGCCAGGCTCTCCATTTAAAATATCTACTTCTAATCCGCTGTCATCCGCAAAACAATCATATTGATAGTTTTCGAAGACATAAGTGCTTTTTTGTAAAGCATTTCCTTCAAAAGTATTTGCAGTTTCAGGAATATCTACAAAGCATCCGATATCCTGTAAGTTTAAAATTTTAAATCTATTTTCTAAAATAAATCTTATTTCTTTGGTTTTTCCTTCATTAGAAGATGCAAAAACAAGTGTATTCATTAATTTTTAAAGTTTTGCAAAGTTTTCAGAAAAGATTTTTTCATTTCAACATTGTGAGCCATATCATTTAAAAAATCCCCTTTAAATATTTCAATTCCTTCGTATTTTTCATAGTTAGAGCTTAGCGGCGGATTAAAAATCAGATTTTGCTCAGTTATACCAAAAGCTATAACTAAGGCCGGATTCAAAGCTTTTTTTAGTGTTGAAAATGACAATGATTGAAATGAACAAATATTTAAAATGCCAAAATCTCTATTTCCAATATTAAGGTGTTTAAGGATATTTTTTAATAAGTCTTTTCCTTCAATTGTACCTACTTCATTTAGTGAGTCGTTTACTAAAATGAGTATGTTTTTTTGGTAACTTCCAATATATTTGAACTCAGGAATTGCCTTTTCATTTTCTGAAATTACGAATACAGTATCGGTAAAAAAATCGGCTAATGCTGCAGAGTCATGAAGTAATAGATTATTCATGTTCAAAAGTAGTATAAATTTCTTTGTTAAATTTAGTTAAATTACCATTGTAGATGGTTTAATTTATTAATTTTAGCTGATTAATGAACCCGATAAGAACCATTCAGCTAACTTGTTTAACGGCCTTTTTAATAATTCCTTTTTGTGTTAAAGCGCAAAATGTGGCTATTATTGATAATAACCCTATTCTTTCTAAAGAATTTATTTGGGTATACAAGAAAAATAATGGAGATAAAACGGCACAAGATTATGAGCATCTTTCTGCCTATTTAGAGTTGTATATTGATTATAAGCTGAAAGTTTTGGAGGCTAAAGCATTAAAGTTAGACTTAGACCCAGCTTTTATTTTGGAAGTCAATAATTTTGAGAAAATAATTAAGTCGAAGTTTAGATCACAAAAAAAAGAGTTAGAATATGTGCTAAATGAGTATAAAGACGGGGTTCTGATGTTTAATGTTACAGAGAAGTTAATATGGGAACCATCCTATGCTGCTCAAGATTCGGACATAGAAAAAATAGAGTTGTTGGAGAAGAAGTGGATTCAGGAGTTGAGGAATAAATATAAAGTGGTGGTTTTACAAGATGAATTGAGGAAAATAGCTCGTCAATAAAGTTTTAATGGTAAACACCAAATAAATAGTAAATTTGTAAATAATATAAATTAAAGGATGAAGAAGTTATTTTGGATAGCATGCGGATTGTTTTGTGTGTTCTTCAGTGCGCAGGCACAAAAGAGTACTGTTGATAAAATAGTTGCTGTAATAGGTGGTAACCCAATTTTATTGTCAGATTTAAATCAGCAGTATACTTTATACTTGAATCAAGGTAATCCGCCTGACCCGAGTGTTAAATGTTATATAGTTCAGCAAATGTTGGCTCAGAAATTACTGAAGCAACAGGCTGAAATCGACTCAATAGAGGTTACAGAACAAGAAGTGGATTATGAGCTAGACAGACGTATGCGTGCACAAATTCAAAGAGCAGGCGGACAAGATAATCTGGAGAGATTTTTAGGTAAGTCGCTACTTCAATATAAAGATGAGATGAGACCTGATATTAAAGAGCAGCTGATCTCGAATAAAATGCAAGGTAAGATTACTGAAAATATTAATGTAACCCCTTTAGAAGTAAAAAAATATTTTGAATCATATCACGTAGATAGTTTACCAGATATTGGGGCAGAAGTTGAAGTAGGTGAAGTAGTTTTTTATCCGCAACTAAATAAGAGTGAAAAGCAAAAATTTATTGATAAAATTGAAGCATTGCGTTTAAGAATTAGAAGCGGTGAAGATTTTGGGTTTTTAGCAAGAACATATTCTGAGGATTTGGCTTCAGCAGTTGAAGGAGGTGATTTGGGCTTTTTTGATAGAAGTCAGATGGTGAAGGAATTTACTGCCGTGGCATTTAAATTAAAAGCGGGAGAGGTTTCTCATGTTTTTGAATCTGAGTTCGGGTTTCATATTTTACAGGTAATTGAAAGACGTGGAGAACAAGTGCATGCTCGACATATTTTAGTGAAATCGCAGTTTCCCGAAGAAAGTTTACAGCGTGCAAAAGTTAAAGCAGATAGCGTATATACTAAGTTAGTAAATAAAGAAATAGGGTTTAATCACGCCGCTTCCACTTATTCTGATAACAAGGAGACTAAGTTTAATGGAGGTATGTTGTTGTACGCAGATAATGTAACAGCTAGGACTACTTTTTTTCCTGTTAGTGCCTTAGATCCAAGTGTGTTTGTTGTTGTAGATACAATGAAGGTAGGATCAGTTTCAGCTCCTGTATTTTTTAAAGCTCAGGATGGAAGTACCGGTTATAAGATTCTTTATTTAAAATCTAAAATTCCACCACATAAAGCTAGTTTGGAACAAGATTATCCTAAATTTAAGGAATATGCTCAGCAAGAGAAAGTAGATAAAGCTTTAAGTTTGTGGTTCGAAAAACGTAGAGAAAAATCAACAATTAGGATTGATGAGGAGTTTGTTTCGTGCGAAGAACTTAAAGTATGGACAAAGAACAGCGGTAAAAAAGAATAGTATTTTATATGCAATATAAGAATGAGGTTGAAGCGGTTAATGCTTTGCACAATACGTTTAAGAGCATAGAAAGTGAAATTAAACAAATTGTTATTGGGCAAGATGCTGTTGTGAAATCTGTTCTTTTATCTATTTTTAGCAATGGTCATTGTTTATTAGTTGGGGTTCCTGGTCTTGCAAAAACGCTCTTGGTTCAAACTATTTCACAAGTATTGGATTTAGAGTTTAACAGGATTCAATTCACGCCAGATTTAATGCCCAGTGATATTATTGGTGCAGAAATATTGGGAGAAGATAGAAGCTTTAAATTTGTTAAAGGGCCATTATTTTCTAATCTGATTTTAGCAGACGAAATTAACAGAACTCCACCTAAAACTCAAGCGGCATTGCTTGAAGCAATGCAGGAAAAATCTGTTACTGCGGCCGGAATGACACATAAATTGCCAGTGCCATTTTTTGTGTTAGCTACACAGAACCCAATAGAACAAGAAGGTACCTATCCGCTTCCGGAGGCTCAATTGGACAGATTTATGTTTAATGTGTCGCTAGATTATCCCTCTATAGAAGATGAGCTAACAATTGTTAGGAATACTACAGGAACAAGAAATATACAGCCAAGGAAGCTTATTTCTGCTCAAGAAATTGAATATTTTCAACAACTTGTTAGAAATATTCCCGTTACTGATCATGTTTTAGAGTACGCCGTTAAGTTGGCGGCAAAAACCCGCCCAAATACAGCGCTAGCTACATCAGAAGTTAATACTTATGTGAGCTGGGGTGCCGGACCTAGAGCTTCTCAATTCTTAGTGCTAGGCGCAAAATGTCATGCTGCAATTTCTGGTAAATACGCGCCCGATATAGAGGATGTTCAGGCTGTAGCTAAACAAATCTTAAGACACCGTATTGTTAGAAACTACAGGGCTGAAGCAGAAGGCTTATCTGTTGAGAAGTTGATCGAGAATTTATTGTAAAAAAAACAGCTAAAAATTGCAAATTAGCCCGATTTTTGCTAAAATTGGGTATATATATAAAGTTATGGCAGAAAATCATTCAAATACCAACCATCCAAGTTTACCAGGTACATTTGTTGCATGGGTATTACCATTATGTGTAAACATTATTGCATTGGCATTATTAGTTTATTTTGTTTAACTAATCACTTTGTTGTTGTTTAACAACATTCATAAGGTTCGGATAATCCGTAATTATTCCATCTACACCTAAATTTTGTAAATAAATGATATCCTTAACAGTATTTACTGTCCAGGGTATTATTTTAATGCCTGCTGCTTTACAACGATCTACTAAACTTTTCCCAACTAATACAGAATAGGGACTATATATAGTCGGTTTAAAACCTAGATTTTTAATATTTTCTTCAAAATTTTCTTTTTCATCTATTAATAGAGAAGTGCTAATAGAAGGGTATTTTTCGTGGAGATATTGCAATGTTCTTATATCGAAAGATTGGATAATTACTCTTTTTTCCATTTTTTTTCTTTTTACAACATCCATTATTAATTCTATAAATTCGGAGGGTTCTGGATGGAATATTAAGTCGCCTTTAGGAATGGTTTTTGTTTCAATATTATAATAAGGTTTTGGTAACTTATTTTTCCTTACAAAAAGTTCAACGGAGTCTATTAAGTCTTCTAGAAGTGGTTTATATGCCGGAATTTTTTGCTGACCTGGGAAACGGGCGTGTGTTTTCATGCCAACGTCAAATTTCTTTATTTCGGCATAATCCATGTTATACATATTATATGTTTTTTCATCTTTTAAGGAGATGAATTTTCCCTCGGGTGTGGTAGTAGTTTCGTTATTAAAGTAGGGAACATGCGATAAAACTACTTTTTTATCCTTACTTATAACTGCATTCAGCGAAAGAGTGGTGGCGCCCAATTCTAATGCTTTGGTTGCAGAGGGAATAGTGTTTTCGGGAAGAATACCTCTTGCTCCACGTTGACCTTGAATGTCAAATTTAGGCTGAGCAATAGCGTTTATAAAAAGAAGAGAAAGAAATAAAGTAATTTTTGCACGCATAGTTGTAATTAAACCTTACTTACAACAATAAATATGCCTTTAAACAAAAAAAGGATGCCGAAGCATCCTTTTTTGTTTAAAGTTATCGCTCTGCGGGCGAGAATATCTGTACAATGATATCCCAGCTATGATCTGCTTGTCTTTCCCAGACAAATACGTAGTTGAATGATTCTCTTAAATCACCCCCTTTATAATCTACAGTAGCTATGCCATAAGTGTAAGCTAATTCTCCGCCATTTGCTTTGCTTGCTCCAGTAGTTTTTAAGTTTATATTTTCAATCATCTTTGATTGAAAGCCTAAAATATTTGTTTTACCAATAATTGGTTCATTTCCTGTAAACAAAAGTCTGGCATCTTTATTTAAAAAGCCTCCGAATGCTGCAATACCATATGATTTTAATGCCGTATTTAATGTTCTTTCAGTGTCGTATATAATTTCCAGCCCAACAGCAACATCTTTCGTGCTAAACAATCTTGGTGTATATTTTCCGGTTGGTTCTACAAATTTATCATTTGTAGCGTTTAAAGGTTTGTTATGCTGAACGCCTAAATTTAGAGCTAATTCCCATTTTCCATTACGGGCTTTCCAAATAGATAAATATTGACCATATTCTTTTTCTGCCTTATTAACGGTGTAAGGTCCAGTAGTAAAACCCCAATCACCACTTTTACTAACTTTTGCGTAAACCGGACTCCAGGTAAGGTCTTTAGAATTTGGCTGCGTAGCATAAAAAGTCTTTGCGTTTACAGGGTTAGGTTTGAAAATTAATGTGTTATCTATGGAGTATTCTGAAAAGGCATTTTTTTCTCCATTCTTAATAGCTTTCCCTGCAAAATCTTTTTCCGCATTTACCAATGATTTAGTGGTCCCATCTGAACGTTGGCCAAAGCATATTATGGATGTAAATAAACAAGCAGTCGTAATTAAAATCTTTTTGATCATTGTTTTAGTTTTGTGTAAATGTAATAACTGCTTTTTCTTTTTATAAATAAAGTAATTAACAATTAAACAATAGGGTTAAATTTTATTCCAGGTTGTACCTTCTTTTCCGTCTTTTAGCTGGATTCCTAGTTCTTGAAGACCTATTCTTATTTGATCGGACGTTGCGTAATCTTTGTTTTCTTTAGCGTTGGTTCTTAGATTTATAATCATACTCAGAACGTCATTTAAATCGGTATTAGAACTTTCTTCGTCTTTTAATCCAAATACTTCATGTACGATGTCATTAACGAACTGTGTGAGCGATTGCAGGTCATTTTCTGTTAATCCAGCCTTGCCATCATATATGTTATTGATGATTTTAACTCCCTCAAATAATTCTGCAATTGCAACTGGGGTATTAAAATCATCGTTTAGCGCATTTAAACATTTCTGTTTAAATTGATCTATATTGAAGTCACTATGCGCTGATGGTTTTAATTTAGGTAGTTTAGAAACGGCACTCATTAATTTTTTAAATCCCTTTTCAGAAGCTTCTAAAGCTTCATTACTAAAATCTAGGGTACTTCTATAATGTGCCTGAAGCATAAAGAATTTTACAGTCATTGGTGCATAACCTTTAACAAGTAACGGATGATTGCCTGTAAAAAGTTCACCAGGAAGAAAGCCATTACCTGCTGACTTAGACATTCTTGTTCCGTTTACTGTTAACATATTTGTATGCATCCAATATTTAGCTGGCTGAACATGATTACATGCCTCAGATTGAGCAATTTCATTGGTGTGATGGGTTGCAGCTAAGTCCATCCCCCCCCCATGAATGTCAAATTGCTTACCCAAGTATTTGGCACTCATAGCCGAACATTCTATATGCCAACCCGGAAATCCTTCGCCCCAGGGAGAAGCCCATTTCATTAAGTGTTCAGGTTTCGCTTTGATCCAAAGTGCAAAATCTAAGCGCCCTTTTTTTTCATCTTGCCCACCTAGTTCTCTGGTATTAGCGAGCATATCTTCAAGATTTCGATTTGTAAGAAGCGTATAATTATAAGATTTACTGTATTTATCTACATCAAAGTATACAGTTCCATTAACCTCATAAGCATATCCTTGTTTTAATATTTCTTGAACCATACCAATTTGCTCAATAATATGTCCTGTGGCTGTGGGTTCAATGCTTGGAGGTAATGTATTAAATAAACGCATAACATCTCTGAACCCTATGGTATACTTTTGTACAATCTCCATGGGTTCTAATTGTTCTAATTTTGCGCGTTTTGCAAATTTATCTTCACCTTCATCTCTATCTCCTTCTAGGTGACCGGCATCGGTTATATTTCTTACGTAACGTACTTTGTAACCTGCATATTGTAGATATCTGTAAATAACATCGAAGGATATAAATGTTCTACAATTGCCTAAATGAACATCACTATATACGGTTGGACCACAAACGTACATGCCTACGTGCGGAGCATGTAGTGGCTCGAAAACCTCTTTTTTACGGGTAACTGTATTGTATATTCTTAAGCTTTGTTCCATATCTACAAAGATAAAATTTGCTGACTATTTAAATATAATATATTAAGCGTATCGATCGATATTGTTGTCGATTTATGGTAAAATTTCGATGTCAGACCTTACGGGATAATGGTCAGACAGTTTGGCTTTCGTAATGTGGTAGTTAACTATTCTTAGTTCTTTGGTGGTTGCTATATAATCTATCTGAAAATTTGGAAATTTTCCATTATAGGTAATACCTAATCCCTGACCTTTCTCTTGAAATGCATTGTTGAGTTTTCCAGTAATCTGAGATACTGCATAAGAAGCAGGTGTATCGTTAAAGTCGCCCGCAATAATATATGGAGTGGTACATTTCTCAATTTCTTCTTTTAATAGATCAATATTTTCTGCTCTTTTTTGAAATGCAGATTTAAGCATTCGATAAATTCGTTTAGACGATTGTTTATCAGGATTAATCTCTTTCACCTGATCTAAATATTGATAATCTTGTTGCTCGAACGATATCGATCTTAAGTGAACATTAAAGATCCTTAATGATTGATTTTTATATATAATATCCGCATATAAACAGCCATTTGCACCCGCTCGATCAAAAGGTATAAAGTTTTTGTTTTTCAAGGGATACTTAGAAAATATGGCTAATCCCATGGCCTCATAATCATTTTTTTTAGAACTGATAAAGTATGTATGAGGAGTATTTAAAAGTTTTTTCACACTGTCAGTTAAATTATATTCCCCTTTGTATCTTGTATAGAACTCTTGGAATAAAACAACATCCGGGTTTTGTTCTTTTAAAACTTGGAGAAACTTTCTTTTTGTTTCGAGGTTATTTTTGTCTCCAACTTTTTTGAAGTTATGTACGTTGTAAGTCATAACCCTTAAATGGTCGGCAGTTTTTTCTGTAGGGCCTTCATTGCCGAAAAACTTTATAGTGGAGAATAGAGTGGAGTAACCCGTTAAAGTAAAAAGAAGAATCATAGAAGCTATCATCCATTTCTTTTTTAATATCCACCAGATAAATAAAATAACATTTATAAGTAATAAGAACGGATAAGCGAGACCTAAAAATGCAATTAATATATAGTTTCTAGGGTCAAATTTCCCTGCAAACGCACTTATAAACAATAAAATAGCAAAAGCACACGTTATTATTAATAACAACGAACTAAAGAATGAAAATTTAGAGTTTCTATTTTTAATTCTTCCCACTAGCTTTAAATAGTTTTTGTTTATCCTCACTGGATAAACCATCGTAACCAGAAGCTGATATCTTGTCTAATATTCTGTCTATTTCTTCTTGAGAAACAGTATTTGTAGCAGATTTTTTAGCCGTTTTTTGATGATTTACCACTTTTAATTTGGGTTTCTTAATAAACCATTTACTTAAATCATATCCTTTTTGAAGAAGACGGATAAATATAAATCCGCCTAATGCCCCGCCAATATGAGCGAAGTTGCCTCCTGCATTCCCTGCATTTAGTAATAATACGTCAAATATTAATAAAAATATAACCAAATATTTAATTCTTACAGATCCTAATAATAGTAAATGGAAGGTGTAATTTGGGGTTAAAGTAGCAGCAGCGGCGGCAATAGCCATTGCAGAAGCTGATGCACCTACCATAAAGCTATCTTTAGCAATTATTTCAAATGCTGGAAAAAAGTTAAAAGCAATTGAATATAATAAAGCTCCAAATACGCCCCCCAATATATAAACAAAATGAAATTGTCTAGGTTTTAGAAAGTCCGTAAACACTCTTCCAAACCAATAAAGGGTTAACATATTAATTAATAAATGCCATAAATCTTTATGTAAAAACTGGTAGGTAATTATTGTGTATATTTTATAAAGGACATTGTTTATGGAAGCTGGAAAAGCCGCATATTCCCAGATAATACCTTTAACGTCAAAAGGTATTTTAAATAAAAAAGTAATGACCTCTAAAATCCCTATGATGAGTAAAATAGCAATGTTAATAAAAATATAAACATATAAAGGCTGATTGGTACGCATCAACATTTGTATGTTGTTCATTAATCTATTATTCATAATAATCGTAAAATCTATCTTTCTTTTGCCATAGTTTAACTATGATAAATCCAATCAATGCACCTCCCAAATGAGCAAAATGGGCAATAGAATCTCCTTTAATATTAGCCATTCCGAGGAACAACGAAATGACAACGTATACAGGCATAATATATTTTGCTTTAACCGGTACCGGGATAAACATGATATATAATTCCGCATCTGGATACATCATGCCAAATGCTACTAATAAACCAAATATAGCTCCTGATGCACCTACCATTGGTGTAGTATATATTTCTCTTAAAGTGTTAAAGTTATCTTGAGAAAGTACGTTAAAAGTTTCTGGAACGCTTATAGAGCCCGCAATTTGATAAACCTCAATGGCCTGAACACACCATTGTAATCCTAAAGCACCTAATCCGGTAATTAAGTAAAAGTTGATGAATCGTTTTACCCCCCATTGGCTTTCTAATACAGATCCAAAGCTGTACAGCGCAAACATATTAAACAATATATGCATAAAATCGCCATGCATAAACATATAAGTAATGGGTTGCCATAAGTTGAAATGTGGCGAGTCAAAGTAAAAAACTCCAAATACAGCATTGAAATTTATTTGTGCCTCTAATAAATATTTTGCTGCAAAAAATATGACGTTGATGATTAGCAGGTTTTTAACAACTGGAGGTATATAGTTATTCATTATTTTTCAAATCTTTTATCAATTTCCGGGATCGTTATAGTTTGTATAATTGGTTTCCCATTTATACTGAAGTTAGGCATTTTGCAAGTGAATAATTGTTCTATTAAAGTATGCATTTCGTCGAAGCTTAAATTGGTGCCAACTTTTATAGCACTATTTTTAGCTAACGATCGAGCTAAACTTTCTCTTTTATCTAATTTTAATGTTTGCTGCGAATTTTTATAACCTTCTAACAGTTGTTCAAAAAGCTCGATTGGCTGAATATGATTATTGTCAATATCTACCGGGATTCCTTCAATAACCATTGTGTTTCGTCCAAATTCTCTTACCTGAAATCCTAAATTTTTAATGTCGTTTAGTATAGAGGAAGCTAATTCAAAATCTACAGCCGATAAAGTAACGGTTTGCGGAAACAATAATTGTTGTGATGCTCCTTGTTGATTATCCAGATGTTCTATGAACTTTTCAAACAACACTCTTTCATGTGCTCCTTGCTGATCAATAACCATTACTCCAGATTTTATCTGCGAAATAATATATTTGTTATGAATCTGCATGAGTTGTTTTGTAGGAGGTTCACTTATGGGCTCTTCTGTTAATTCTATATTTTGTTGCACGGAAAGTGGCTCTTCATTGATCTGGTATAAACTAGACCAATTATCCTGTCCGCTCAATCTTGTTGATTTTTCAGCTTTAAATCCAGATCCATAACTTTTGTTAGCGTTAGGGACGGCAGATTCGAAAGGATTAAAATTCGGGTTGAAGCTAATAGCAGGAGGGACAATATCTTCTGGCTTTTTGGGCGTAATCATATTGTTAAATCCTGTTTCCTGATCAAAATCAAGTGAAGGACTAATGTTGAACTTCCCTAAAGACCTTTTTACAGCAGCATGAATAATGGCGTAAACAGAGCGTTCGTCTAAATACTTGATCTCCGTTTTTGTAGGATGAACGTTTACATCGATATTTGCCGGATCCATATCTATAAACAAAACGTATAACGGAAAGTTATCATCTGGTAATAAATCCTGATAAGCCTTCATTACTGCATGATTTAGATAAGGGTCTTTTATAAATCTATTGTTAACAAAAAAGAATTGATCGCCTCTGGTTTTTTTAGCATAAGCTGGTTTACCAATAAAGCCTTTTAATTTTAATATAGTTGTATCTTCTTCAACAGGAATTAATCGTTCATTATAATTATTGCCAAATAAATGAACAATTCGCTGCTTCAAAGGGGCTATTGGTAACCTGAAAATTTCTAAACCATCTTGGTGTAAAGTAAAAGAAATATGTGAATTAGGTAAGGCTACTCTTTGAAACTCGTCTATAATATGACGCATTTCCGCTGAATTACTTTTTAAAAAATTTCTTCGGGCGGGTGTATTGAAAAATAAATTTTTTACAGCTATAGATGTTCCGTATGGAGCAGCAGTAGGTTCCTGCTCTGTAAAACTGCCACCTTCAATTCTAATTAAAGTGCCCAACTCTTGGTCGTGAAGTCGGGTTTTTAATTCTACTTGTGCAATGGCGGCAATAGAAGCCATTGCTTCACCTCTAAAGCCCATTGTTCTTATAGCGAATAAATCTTCTGCTTTGCGAACTTTAGAAGTAGCATGTCGTTCAAAGCACATTCTCGCATCGGTAATGCTCATGCCACTACCATTGTCAATTACTTGAATTAATGTTTTACCAGCATCTTTTATTATTAGCTGAACTTTAGTTGCTCCTGCATCGATGGCATTTTCTAACATTTCTTTTACAGCAGAAGCAGGGCGCTGCACTACTTCTCCTGCAGCAATTTGATTAGCAACACTTTCAGGTAATAGTTGAATTATATCGGGCATTAATTTCTCTTGATCAAAAAGCTAATTTACATAAAAAATACATGTTTTTGAGGGAAAAAGGTCGTTTCTTCTTTCAATAAATGCATAAATTCAACCATTTTTATACCTTAGTAAACTAAACTAACCAATTTTTAAGCATGAACAAATTATTTTTTAAGTCAGTTCTGTTATTGTTTTGCAGTGTATTTTTTATATCGTGTGGCAAACAAAAAGCAGATTTAATAGTCATTAATGGTTCTGTATACACAGTGAACAACGCGTTTGATGTTGTTGAGGCTTTTGCTGTGAAAGATGGCAAAATTTTAGCAACCGGAACTACAAAAGAAATTCAAGATAGATTTGAAGCAGATGAATTGATAGATGCAGAAGGAAAACCTGTTTATCCAGGGTTTATTGATGGCCATGCTCATTTTTTTGGTTATGGAGAGAGTTTACAGGTAGCCGACTTATTTGGTGCCCAAACTTGGGATGAACTATTAAATAGACTAAAGGAATTTGCTAAAACTCATCCTGAAGGATGGTTGCAAGGGAGAGGCTGGGACCAAAACTTATGGCCGGGCCAGCAATTTCCAACTAATAAACAGTTAAATGAGTTGTTTCCTGATCGCCCTGTAATTTTAACACGTGTTGATGGACATGCGGCAATAGTTAATCAAAAAGCATTAGAAATAGCGGGAATAAAAGGTCGACAAACCTTGGTGGGAGGAGATATGCTTATGCAAAACGGCCAATTAACGGGTGTTTTAATTGACAATGCAATTGGTTTAGTGAGTTCTAAACTGCCAGTTCCTGATATGCCATTCGTTAAAAAAATATTAATGGAAGCTCAGGCCAATTGTTTTGCGGTTGGGCTTACCACTATTGTAGATTGCGGGTTAGATCATGAGCAGGTTTCTGCAATAGAAGAACTTCAAAAAGCGGACGATTTAAAAATGCGTTTGTTTGTAATGCTTAGTGATGCGCCAAAAAATTATGATTTCTTAATAAATAAAGGAGCAATTAAAACAGATCGTTTAAATGTTCGTTCTTTTAAGGTATATGCAGATGGTGCATTGGGTTCGAGAGGAGCTTGTTTATTACATCCGTACTCAGATAGCCCTACAAATTCGGGATTTTTATTGAGTGATATTAAACATTTTGAAGAAATAGCACTTAAAATTGATAAGCATAATTTTCAGATGTGTACACATGCCATAGGAGATTCTGCAAACAGAGCAGTTTTAAATATATATAACAAAGTACTGAAAGGTAAAAATGATAAAAGATGGCGTATAGAGCACTCTCAAGTTGTAAATAAAGATGATTTTAATTTATTCGGAAACGCATCTATTATTCCATCGGTACAACCAACTCATGCTACGTCAGATATGTATTGGGCTAAAGATAGATTAGGTGCAGATAGAATAAAAGGTGCTTATGCTTATAAAGAATTGTTAAATCAGAATGGCTGGATAACTTTAGGAACAGATTTTCCGGTAGAGCAAATTAATCCTATGTTGACTTTTTATGCAGCTACAGTTAGAAAAGATGCAAAAGGATTTCCAGCCGAAGGATTTCAAACAGAGAATGCGCTAACGCCTGAAGAAGCATTAAGAGGGATGACCATCTGGTCGGCAAAAGCTAACTTTGAGGAGAATGAAAAAGGGAGCTTGGAAGTAGGGAAATTTGCCGACTTTGTAATCATGGATAAAGATTTCATGAAATCGGGCGCAAATGAAATATTAAATACTAAAGTTTTAAAAACATATTTGAACGGTGAGAAGGTTTATGAAAAGAAATAATGGTATTCCATTACTGATAGCGTTTGTTTTTTGTAATGTTTTAACTGCCTGTGCGCAAATAAATACAGAAAATAAACGAAAAGTTGCAGTTTATAACGCTATTGAAAAAGAATTCGTTTTATTCAATAATCAGAAAAATTTGCTTCCTGTTAAAAATTTGTCAGGTTTAAACATTGCAGCAGTTAATTTAGGTTTTGAGCATATAAAAGTATTCGACAGTTTGTTGAATAAATATGTAAAAATAGAAAAGATAGAGGCTTCTAAATATGCCGATTCAACTACTTTTAACGATCTGGAAGATGATTTAAGATTTTTTGATTTAGTTGTTTTGCCTATTACTGAATTGGATTTAGGGAATCCTAAATCAATGAATTTTATAAACTCAATGTCTCTGAATAAAGACATTGTGATAGCTTATTTCGGAAAGTCGGAAGGATTAAAATCTCTGGATCCTATTAGAAGCCCTATTGTTTGGATAAATAATGTTTCTGAAGATGCCGCATTCCTTGCGCCACAAGCCATATTTGGAGGTATTGCTATTTCGAATACTTTAAAAAATCAGGTTTCTCAGAAGTTTACTGCAGGGTCAGGATTTCAGACTTCAGTAACCCGATTAAAGTACACGTTGCCAGAAGATGCGATGATTAATTCGCAGGACTTGGCCGAGATTGATTCGATAGCTTTAGAAACTATTCGACAGAAAGCTGCTCCTGGTGTAGTTGTATTAGTGGCTAAAGGAGGAAAGGTAGTTTATAATAAGAGTTTTGGTTATCATACGTACGATAAACTGAGACCTGAAAATGTTTTAGATATCTTTGATTTAGCATCGGTTACTAAAACAACCGCAACAACACCAGGCGTTATGCGTTTGGTAGAACAGGGAAAATTGAAACTAGATACAAATGTAGGTAGCTATATCCCAAAAGCTAGAAATACCCCGATGAATGCTACCTCTGTTAGAGATGTAATGCTACATCAGGCAGGATTTATCCCATTTATTCCATTTCATAATTTTGTTAAGGAGCCTGACTATAGTAGAGACTCAACCAGGGTTTTCAATGTTAAAGTTGCTGATAGCTTTTACGTGAAAAAGGATTTTTACTCTAAGTTTATGTGGCCTAGAATGTTAAATTCGCCTATAGTATCGCAAGGTAAATATGTGTATAGTGATATTAGTATGTATGTTATGAAAGATATTGTAGAACATATCTCCAGAAAGCCTATTACTGAATATTTAGACGAGAACTTTTATGCGCCATTGGGGATGCAATACACGGGTTTTTTACCTAGAAAACGTTTTTCAATCAATCAAATTGTGCCGACTGAGGATGATAAAGTTTTTAGAAAAACCTTGTTAAATGGTTATGTTCATGATCAGGGCGCAGCATTGGCGGGCGGAATTGCCGGTCATGCCGGGCTTTTTGGTAATGCAAATGATTTAGCAATTTTTTATCAAATGCTTTTAAATAAAGGCACCTACGGGGGCACGCAGTATTTTACTCCACAAACGGTAGAGATGTTTACTTCTAAGCAGAGCAATGTAAGTAGAAGAGGGTTGGGATTTGATAGATGGGATCCGGATCCTAAAAATAAATATCCTTCAGAACTGGCGTCTAATCAAACTTATGGGCATACCGGTTATACGGGAATAGGTGTTTGGGTAGATCCGGCCAGAGATATGATTTATATCTTTTTGTCGAACAGGGTAAATCCTTCAGTTTCTGATAAATTAGGAAGCTTGGCTATTAGAAGGCGAATCCAGGACGTAATTAATAAGGCTATAGACAAAGGGAAATTATAGAAAGATGACAGCAAAAAAGCCGCAATTGCGGCTTTTTTTATGGAATTAAAATTAGATTTACCGGTGCTGCTATAGTCATATAATTTCCTGTAGTACTTAACTTTCCGGTTAAATCATCTCTGCTAAAAACTATAATAGAATTAGAATTCTGGTGTGCTACTAGCAACCATGCTCCATCTGGGCTAATTGTGAAATTTCTAGGTCCTAAACCATCCGTTTTACTTTGTTGAATAGGTTTTAATGTAAAGTCTTTTTGTACTTCAAATACTGCGATTATGTTTTCTTTTGCACGAATACTTGCATATAGAAAGTTGCCGTCTGGTGATAAATGTAAATCGGCTCCGCCAAAGTCTTCCACTTCTCTAGTTGGAAATATGGATGAATAGGCATTTTTGAGCGTTAATACATTATCTGCAAAGCTATATACATAAATATTCCCGTCTAACTCACCTAAAACATATAAAGCAGTGTTGTCTGCTGAAAATGCCATGTGGCGTGGACCAGCACCTGCTGGAACGTCAAAACTGTTAATTAAGCGCAACGGCTCATCGCTGTTTTCATTATAGGCATAAAGCATAATTTTATCCAATCCTAAATCACTTACCAATAAATGGCGCTGATCTGGGGTAAACATAACCATGTGAGCATGTGGTTTACTTTGACGAGTAGGATTTACACTTTTGCCTTCATGCGTTACTGTTTGAGACAGTTCTTTTAAGCTGCCATCAGCGGCAATTGGGAAGACAGATATATCACCACTAGAATAATTTGCAGTAATTACATGATTTCTGCTTGCAATAATATAACATGGATCTAAACTAGGCATAGAAACCCTGTTAATTAACTTAATGTCGGTTTGCGTTTCGTCTAGCTGAAAGGCAGATACGCCGCTCTTGTTGCCACTCTCATTTACGCTATAAACAAATTTTCCATCTGCCGATACAGCTAAAAAAGATGGATTATCAATAGGTGCAAATTTTTGAGTGGGTACAATAGTTCCGCTTTGGCTATCAAAAACAGCTGTATTAATGCCTTTGTTTTTTCCGGGACCGGTGTATGAACCAATTAGTAGGGGGTACATTTGTCCTGCAACACTGAAGGGAAGGGCTAATGCAGCTAATATAATAATGGTTCTTAATCTCGGCATTTTTATTTTATAAGGTGTTTAATTTGGATAAGTTCGTGCTCGTCTAAATAACGCCATCTTCCTCTTGGTAAATCTTTTTTAGTTAGATTTCCGTAAACTACTCTGTCTAATTTAACAACATCATATCCTAAGTGCTCAAAAATACGTCGAACAATTCTGTTTTTGCCACTATGTATTTGAATGCCAATCTCTTTTTTGCTACCACCGGTAACATAAGAAATATTGTCTGGTTTAATTAAACCATCTTCCAGTTCCAAGCCGAATTGAATTTTATTTAAATCGCCTTGAGATAAGCTTTTATTAAGTTCTACTTGATATATTTTGGTAATGCCATTTTTTGGATGAGATAGTTTATCTGCTAAATCACCGTCATTGGTCATCAATAATAAGCCTGTTGTATTGCGGTCTAATCTTCCCACTGGATAGATACGTTCACGACTGGCCTTTTCAACCAAGTGCATTACAGTTCTTCTTTCTTGAGGGTCTTCTGTAGTAGTTATATAGTCTTTCGGTTTATTTAAAAGAACGTATACTTTTTTCTCTCTTTTTAAAAGAGCACCATTGTATTTAACAACATCTTTTGCCGGATCAACTTTAAAACCAAGTTCAGAAACAACTTCATTGTTTACAGAAATAACACCTGCTTCAATTAATTCATCTGCTTTTCTGCGTGAGCAGATGCCTGCATTAGCAATATATCTGTTTAACCGTACTTTGCCATCTAAATTGTGGCTTACGCCTTGCTTTGTAGGCTTATGATCTCTAGGCTCCGTATTTTTATATTTGTAAGTATCTCCTTCGGTTCTTTTGCGGAAAGGTCTTACGTCTTTAGAAGCGGATGCTGGACGACCAAATTTTTTATTGACAGTATCTTTCTTTACATAGTTTCTGCCTTTAGATTCAGCTGAGCCCGATTCTTTATTCCAATTGCTTTTGTTGCTGAATTTTTGAGGACTTTTAGTGTCTCTATAATTAGATTCACCATCTGCCGAGAATTTTTTTGGTTTGTAACTGCGCTCGCCATCTTGCGATGATGAAAATGGCTTACGATCTGATGAAAAACGAGCAGATTTACCAGAAGGACCATTTTCTTTACTGTATCTGCTTGATGAACGATCTTTATTAAAGTTGGATGTGCTTTCTGATTTCCCGGTTCTTGAAGTAGGTTTTCGGGAACTACTTGATGCATCTGATTTTGAATAGGAAGAAGGATTCTTCTTAAAATTTTCTGAAGAATTTCTTTTTTCTTCCTTATTGGACTTGTCGTCGCGACTGTTCCGCTTATTTTCTCTCATGGATGTTGCTCTTCTGTGAATGCTGAATATGACCTGCAAATTTAAGTAAAATAACGCGTTAAGTTGCCTTATTGTTTGTATAAAATTTTATTGGTTATAATCTGTGTTTAAACTGTTTAGGGAGCTGTTTTTGTAGGTTAAAACATAACTATTTGATAATCTGACATATAATTCGTATCTTTGCGCCTGTTTTAGAATTATTAACCAAAAAAAGGAGGAAGATGATCAAGAAACACATAATAACATGTACGGTAATTTTAGGATTACTAGTGATGGCAAAAGTGTTTGCTTACAACTTACCAAAAGCAGAAGAAAATAACGTTTATAACAACCCTACTACCCTTATAATACCCAAAGAAGTTGCTCCAAAATCGTTAATGGAGCGCTTAAATTTTGCCAACGAATCGCTCCCTTTAGGTGATAAAAAGGTGGAGCAAAAAATGAGAAGAATATTAGCTGATCACAGTCACTCTAAAATTCAGTCTAATAAGTTGCATGCATTAGCGAACGAATGGTTTCCTACTATTGAGCCTATTTTGGCAAGATATGGAATACCAGAAGATTTTAAATATATGCCACTTGTTGAATCTGGAATTAAAGGAGGTGTGTCTCCAAAAGGAGCAGCAGGATATTGGCAGTTTATGCCATCAACAGCCAGAATGTACGGATTAAAAGTAAATAGTAAAGTAGATGAAAGATACGATTTACATAAATCTACTATTGCAGCTAGCAGATATTTAAAAGATTTATATAAAATATTTGGTAACTGGTCGCTTGCAGCAGCAGCTTATAATTTAGGTGATACGAAATTAAAGCGCCAAATATATGCTCAAAATCAGGACAATTATTTTAAGATGAAATTGAATAAAGAAACTGGCGGTTATGTCTATAAATTAATCTCAATGAAAGAAATAATAGATCAACCAATAAAATATGGTTATGTAAAGCCAAATGTGTCGTTAAATACACATTCGGAATAATAACCGCTAAGGGAAACGTTATAAAGGAGTTCAATAATTGAACTCCTTTTTTTATTAGCCACCAATAATTTATTCTTAAAATTATTGGTGTTTTTTTAGCATTTTTGTAATTAGAGTATTTTATTGAATTTACGCTTTAAAATGCTGTTATTCTACAATATGAGCAATAAAACCATCGACCTGGGTGAGCAACAAGACGTTGAAGTTTATGGAGCCCGTGTACATAACTTAAAGAATATTGATGTATCCTTTCCAAGAAATAAACTCGTAGTAATTACGGGTTTAAGTGGAAGCGGTAAGTCATCTCTAGCATTCGATACTATTTATGCTGAAGGACAGCGTAGATATATGGAAACTTTTAGCGCGTACAGCAGGCAGTTTATGGGTGGAATGGAACGTCCAGATGTGGATAAGGTTTCCGGATTGAGCCCCGTTATTGCAATTGAACAAAAAACAACCAGTAAGAACCCTCGATCAACTGTGGGAACAATCACCGAAATATACGATTTTATGCGTTTACTATATGCCAGAGTAGGAGAAGCTTTCTCTTACAACACTGGCGAACGCATGGAGCGGATGAGTGAAGATCAAATACTGGATAATATTTATAATAAGTTTGACCAAAAAGCAGTTAACATTCTTGCGCCCGTTGTAAAAGGTAGGAAGGGACATTATAGAGAACTTTTCGAGCAAATTAGGAAGCAAGGTTACGTTAAAGTTCGTATCGATGGTGAAATTAGAGACTTAACGCCTAAAATGCAGGTAGATAGGTACAAAATTCATGATATAGAAATTGTTGTAGATAGACTTTTAATAGATAGAAACGATCATAAAAGACTTTACAGTTCTGTAGAGACAGCTATGAAAGTAGGTAAAGGTGTTATAAAAATAACCGATAAAGAGAATATTGTTGCTCATTTTAGTAAGTTTTTGATGTGCCCAACAACAGGGATTAGCTATGATGAGCCTCAACCCAATAGTTTTTCGTTTAACTCACCTTATGGTGCATGCGAGAACTGTGATGGATTAGGCTATATTTTAGTAATAGACAAAGATTCGGTCATACCAAATCCTAAATTGAGCATCCTAAACGGAGGATTAGCTCCGTTAGGTGAGTATAGAGATACCTGGGTGTTTCAGGTGTTAAAAGCACTGGCTAAAAAGAATAATTTTTCTCTTTCTACCCCCATCGAAAAGCTCAGTGATGAGACAATAGATATGATTTTGAATGGTACTAATGAATTGCTAAGCGTGGCAGTTGAGTACAATAAATGGAACGTTCAAAATTACTCGATCACTTTCGATGGTATTATTAAAATTTTAGAAGAACAACAAGAAAAGAGAGGCGACCATGCAGTAGATGACATGGAGGCCTTTAGGAGATTAAAAACCTGTCCGGTTTGTAATGGAGCACGACTAAAAAAAGAAAGTCTACATTTTAAAATAGATGGTAAAAATATATTTGAACTAGCAGATTTAGATATTAATGAGCTTCAAAAATGGTTTGTTGATGTAGAATCGAGGTTAAACGACCGCCAAAATATTATTGCTAAAGAAGTTTTAAAAGAAATACGCGCCAGAATAGGTTTCTTAACAGATGTTGGGTTAACGTATTTGTCTTTAGACAGGACTGCCAGAACTTTATCTGGAGGCGAGGCTCAGCGCATCCGCCTGGCTACTCAAATTGGTTCTCAATTAATGAATGTAATGTACATTTTAGACGAGCCAAGTATTGGGTTGCACCAGCGAGATAATGAACGTTTAATAGGTGCCCTTAAAAATCTAAGAGATTTAGGAAATACCGTGCTCGTTGTTGAGCACGATAAAGATATGATTCTGGAAGCAGATCATGTTATAGATGTAGGGCCGTCGGCCGGACTTCATGGCGGTGAAATTGTTGCACAGGGAACTCCAAAGCAGATATTAGCAAGCAAAACACTTACCGCAGCTTACCTAAATGGCACTAAAGAAATAGCTGCTCCGGCAGTTCGAAGACCCGGAAACGGACACAAACTCTCTTTAATAAAAGCTACTGGTCATAATCTAAAGCACGTTTCAGTAGATTTTCCACTCGGAAAATTTATTGCAGTAACGGGTGTTTCGGGTAGTGGAAAATCTAGTTTAATAACAGAAACGCTTTACCCTATTTTAAATCATCATTTTTTTAGAGCAAAAAAACAGCCTTTGCCGTACGAGAAAATAAATGGATTAAAGGAAATTGATAAAGTTATCGAAATTGATCAGGCCCCAATTGGACGTACACCCCGTTCAAATCCTTCTACTTATACAGGTGTTTTTTCTGATATCAGAAACTTATTTGTACAGCTTCCTGAAGCTAAAATTAGAGGATATAAACCTGGTAGATTCTCTTTTAATGTTAAAGGAGGAAGGTGCGAAACCTGTCAGGGAGCAGGCATGAAATTAATTGAAATGAATTTCTTGCCCGATGTACAGGTGCCTTGCGAAGAGTGTAATGGAAAAAGATATAACAGAGAAACTTTAGAAGTTAGATATAGAGGGAAGTCTATTAGTGATGTGTTAGATATGAGTATTGAAGAAGCCTGCATATTCTTTGATCAAATTCCATCTATTCATAGAAAAATTAAAACTTTAGAAGATGTTGGTTTACGTTATATCCGTTTAGGGCAATCGTCGGTAACATTAAGTGGAGGAGAGGCGCAGCGTGTAAAGCTAGCTACAGAGTTAAGTAAAAAAGATACAGGTAAAACCTTTTATATTTTAGATGAGCCAACTACAGGGCTTCATTTTGAAGATATCAATGTGTTGCTAGGTGTTTTAAATGAACTGGTCAATAAAGGCAACACTGTATTAGTTATTGAGCATAATTTGGACGTAGTAAAAGTGGCAGACTGGGTGATAGATTTAGGCGAAGAGGGTGGCGCTGGTGGCGGAAGAATTTTATTTGAAGGAACTCCTGAAGGATTAATTCAAAACCCGATTAGTATAACCGGGAAGTTCCTAAAAAAAGAGATGGCTTAAAACAATTGCTGTTTGTGAAAAAGATGTGGTTATCCCTGCATTTTTTCACAGAATTTGTAAATATACTTACTACTTAAATTAAGATACGAAAAATAATTGACTTTTGCAAGTTAAAACAAATGTTTTTCAGCATGATAAGACGAACGAACCAATGGTCCGCTTTCTACATATTTAAGTCCTTTAGACAGCCCTGCTTCTTTATATTTAGCAAATTGATCTGGATGGATCCAATCTATCACCGGGTGGTGGTTTCTCGTAGGTTGTAAGTATTGGCCTAATGTTAAAATGTCAACACCGTTTTCAACCAATTCGTCCATAGCTTCTAAAACATCCGCTTCGGTTTCACCTAATCCAAGCATAATCCCGGTTTTTGTTCTTAACCCTTCCTTGCTTATTCTGTTTAAACATTCTAAGCTTCTATCGTATTTGGCTTGAATTCTAACTTGTCTGGTTAATCTTTTTACTGTTTCCATATTATGGGAAACAACCTCTGGACGTTCTGCTAAAACTCTGTATAAATTGTCCCACTGACCTTTAAAATCGGGGATTAAGGTTTCTAAAGTTGTTTGCGGACTTTCTCTTCTGATGGCCTGTAAAGTTTCTGCCCATATAATAGAACCTCCGTCTTTTAAATCATCCCGATCTACTGATGTAATTACACAATGTTTAACCTGCATTAATTTTACGGAATTTGCAACTCTGTTAGGTTCATCTACATCAACTGCCAACGGTCGGCCGGTAGCTACTGCACAAAATGAACATGAACGGGTGCAAATATTACCTAAAATCATAAAAGTTGCTGTGCCGGCACCCCAACACTCGCCCATATTCGGGCAGTTACCACTTTCACAAATAGTATGTAATTTATGGGTGTCAACCAAACTACGTACTTGTGCATATTCCTTACCTACAGGTAATTTAACACGTAGCCAATCTGGTTTTCTTTTTACTTCTTGTTCTGAAATTACAGGTAGTGCAATCATTTTGTAAAGGTAAGTAAAGTGATATTAAGTTGAGTACTTCTTAATTAAGTTTTACGTTTTTATGGAGATTTCGATTAACTTTATTTTTTAAAACACATATTTATGGCTACTTCATTGATTACTTATAACGGCGGACTAAGAACTACTTCTGAGCATCTTAAATCGGGCACCACAATTATTACGGATGCTCCGGTAGATAATAAAGGACAAGGAGCGTCTTTTTCTCCAACAGATTTGTTGGCTACCAGTTTAGGTAATTGTATGCTTACTATTGCAGGAATTGCAGCAAATGAGCATGGTTTTAACATCGATGGAGCCACTTGTGAAATAACAAAGTTGATGGGTGAAGCACCTAGAAGAGTAACAGGTATTCAAGTAAATTTAACTTTTCCAGCTAATAACTACAGTGAAAAGGAGCGATTAATTATTGACCGTGCTATTAAAACTTGCCCGGTAATGTATAGCATACATCCCGATATAAATGTGCAGGAAACAATTATATTTTTATAGAATCGGCAATTTCATCAGCTGAAATTTCTCCATGAGAAGCGTCTAATATACATTCTCCACCGTAAATTAAAAGTACTTGAGGCGATTCGTGGTATACATTAAAAATTTCGGCAATTGTATTAGAAATTTCCCTATTTGCAATTAAGTCTAGAAAGTACAACTTAGTAGATGGAGGTATCGCATCCCAGCTTTGTTCAAACCCTCTTTTAGCCATCATACTGATAGAGCAACGCGTACTATGTTTAAATATTACCGAGTAGCCGGTAAACGATTTAATCTCATCAAGTTGTTCTAGCTTATTTAGCGTAATCCATTCCATTATTAGTGTGGTTATTAGAGTGTGGAAGATAAATGAGCCATTTTAATGGCTGTTATTGCAGCTTCATCCCCCTTATTGCCATGCTTTCCTCCGGCACGTGCCAATGCCTGTTCTTGATTATCGGTTGTTAAAACACCAAAAACTACCGTCTTGTTGTGCTTTATTCCTACATTCGCTAAGCCGTTTGCTACCGCATTACATATAAAGTCGAAATGACGTGTTTCTCCTTGAATAACACAACCTAGACAAATTACAGCATCAATTTTACTGTCTTTGCTTAATACGATATCAGCTGCCGCTGTAAGCTCAAAACTTCCTGGAACAGGGAAACTCAAAATATTGTTTTCTGAAACGCCGTTAGCCAGAAGTGTGTTGTATGCACCGTTATATAGTTTTCCGGTTATTTCTGCATTCCATTCTGCAACCACAATTGCAAAACGAAAGTTGCTCCCAGAGGGAATGGTTGTATGTGAAAAGTCTGATAAATTTTTTAATGCGCTAGACATAGGAGGATGTGAAATAGATTATAAAAATAAACTTCAGCCGAATGAGGTTTATATTCAAAGTTGCGTCTTTAAAGATATAGATGCAAGAAGAACAAGAAAAAAGGGTGATCAATTTGATACACCCTTTATAATTTAGTTCGTTTTTGCTTGAGCTCTAGCAATGTAAGAGTCTATCAAGCTGCCTTCTTGGCTATCCGGATATTCCGTTTTTATTTTGTTATAAGCTTCTCCGGCAGCTTTGTAATCTTGTAGCGCTTCATATACTAATCCTAATTTCTTTAAGAACATAGGTGAGGTAAATTTATTGCTTGATTTTTCAGCTGCTTTTTTATAGTAAGTTGCTGCTTGTTTGTAGTCTTTTAATTCAGAATAAGCATCGCCCAGCATTCCTAAAGCTAAAGGATCAGCTACCGGACTTCCTGTAGCAGTATATTTGCCCAATGCTTCTGTGGCTTTTTTGTAATCACCTTTGCGTAAATAAATTCCGCCAAGGTATAAATTAGCCAAGTTAGCAGATTTAGTATTTGCATATTCTTCTGCAATTTGTTCAAATCCTGCATAGCCACCATCACCTTTAATAGCTTTATTGGCTAAAGAATCTATTCCTACATATTGTTCAGACCTAAACATCAATGCTGCGGCATCCGTAGCACGATTTTTAAGATATACATTCTGATACCATATATATACAGCAATAAGAACTATGATTGCACCTGCTATAAACAACAAGCTTTTGGTGTTTTCTAATAAAAAAGAACCTCTTTTAATCGGTTGCTTAACTTCGTTTTCTTTTACAGACATTATTATTCAAGAATTAAGAGGTGCAAAAATACAATTTTCAAGTTAAGTATCAACTCTCTACAAGGTATTTAATTAAAATTAAACCTTTTAGCGTATTAAAAAGTTAACTTTGAACTTGAAAATTATGTGGTTAAAGCAGTTATCCCTTCTAAACTTTAAAAATTATGCAGATGCTGAAATTAGCTTTTCAGATACTGTAAACGCCTTTGTAGGCCTTAATGGGGCTGGAAAAACAAACTTGTTAGACGCTATTCACTACTTGTGTTTGTGTAAAAGTTATTTTAATCCTATAGATGTTCAACAAATTAAAATTGGTGAAGATATTTTTTTGATTCAGGGAAAATTTGATAAAAATAGTCAGATCGAGCAAATATCTTGCGGACTAAAACGCAATCAGAAGAAGCAATTTAAGAAGAATAAAAAAGAATATGAGAAGCTAGCAGATCACATAGGCCAGTTTCCATTGGTTATGATTTCTCCTTACGATGTGAGTTTAGTGATGGATGGGAGTGAGGACCGGCGAAAGTTTATGGATAGTGTGATTTCTCAAACAAACGCTATTTACTTAGAAGAATTGATAATTTATAATAAGCATTTAGCGAATAGAAATGCATTTTTAAAACAGGTAGGCGAAACCAGAAATTTAGATTTAGATCTGCTTCAGATTTATGACGAGCAGTTGATTTCTTCTGGGCTAAAAATTCACACGTATAGAAAGGAATTTATGGAGCAGTTTATTCCTTTATTTAATCAGCATTATAATTACATTAGTGATAATAATGAAAGCGTAGAACTTACCTATCAATCACAGTTGGCTCAGGATGATTTTGCAGTTCAGTTGTCAAATGCGCTTTCGAAAGACAGAGCCCTCGAGCGAACCACAGTAGGTATACATAAAGATGAGTTGAGTTTTAAGATTCATTCTATGCCTATGAAAAAATTTGGTTCTCAAGGGCAACAAAAATCTTTTTTAATTGCGCTGAAATTAGCTCAATATAGCTATTTTACGATGAAAAATGAGTTTAAACCCATTTTGCTGTTAGATGATATTTTTGATAAATTAGATGACTTAAGAATCGAAAAATTAATGGCAATGGTTTCTCATCATGATTTTGGTCAAATATTTATAACTGATACATCTGCCGAAAGAATAGCATCAATTTTTAAACAAATGGGTGTGGAGCTTAAACTATTTAAAGTGGATAAAGGAGCAATAGTAAATGCGTAAACCTAATGACACCACTTTAAAGGACGCTATCCAAAAGATGTTAAAAACGTATAAGCTAACATCAAAAATAGAAGAAACAACCATTATAAATGCTTGGCCTGAGCTAATGGGGATGGCTGTGTCTAACAGAACTACTCAGCTGTATATACACAACAAAAAGCTATTTGTAAGAATAGAATCGTCAGTTATAAAAAATGAATTGTTGATGGTAAAAAGCGGAATAATAGAAAAATTAAATGAGCGCGCTGGGGGCGGCGAGGTAATTAATGAAATAGTTTTTCTTTAATTAACCTCTCCCTCCGAACAATTTACTTATAACCCAAATTATAACAGCTACTACAATAACAACTAAAATAATTCCAGACCATACTCCTGCTTTGAAAATTCCTTCTACAACAGAGCAACTAGATAAGGTGGCTGTTATTAGTGCAATAAGGGTTAGTGAATAATACTTTCTCATTTTCTGATCGTTTTATTCAATAACAACCCTATTATACCATTGGTTTTATATTTTTTTAGGGCTTAGCTACTTTAATGAGTTCTATCTCGAAAATCAGGGTGCTGTATGGAGGAATATCGTCTCCTGCACCTCTTTCGCCATATCCCAAATCTGCCGGGATCCAGAAGCGGTATTTAGCACCTTCACTCATTAGCATTACTGACTCGCTCCAGCCTGGTATTACTTGTTTTAAATTAAAAACTGCTGGCGTGCCTCTTTCGTACGAACTGTCAAACTGTTCATTGTTCGTTAATGTTCCTTTATAATGAACGGTCACAGTATCGTCCATACTAGGTTTCACTCCGTTACCTTCGGTAATAACTTGATATTGAATTCCGCTGGCAGTGGTTTTTACGCCTTCAACCAACTTGTTTTTCTCAAAAAATTCTTCATTTTCTTTAATTATTGATGCAAATTTTTCTTTAGAAACTTTTTCAAATAAATTTTGAATGGCGCTTTGAATTTGTTCTTGTGTGAACAATAAAGTGGTATCATTAAAGGAGTCTTTTATTGCTTTGTTAATCAACTCGAAGTTAACTTCTTTAATACCCGATTTTCTTAGACTGGTTCCTAAAGATAATCCGAATCCATAACTTGCTGTATCAATATTGGTTAATGGTTTTGGTGCAGCAGGTGTTGAAGTTGCAGGCTTTGCAGGTGCACTTTTTGGAGGAGTTGTTGTTTTAGTTTGAGCAAAAACAGCCGTTCCAAAAAAGGCTAAAGCGATGAAGACAAATAATTTTTTCATTTATTAAAGTTTTGTTTAAGGTAGTTAAAAAAAAATGAGCACATGTTAGGTGCTCATTTTTTATGTCTTTTTACTAAATATTAGAAACGCTCAGCAGCAGTGAAGAAGAAATTGCCTTCAATTTCAGCATTCTCATTAGAATCGGATCCGTGAACAGCGTTTGCATCAATAGATTTTGCATATTTATTACGAATAGTTCCTTCTGCAGCCTCTGCCGGATTGGTTGCGCCAATTAAAGTTCTGAACGACTCAATAGCATTGTCTTTTTCTAAAATTGCAGCAACAATTGGTCCTGAAGACATGAAAGAAACTAAGTCTTTATAAAAAGGACGTTCTTTATGTACTTCATAAAATTTGCCTGCAGATTCTTCAGAAAGTTGAGTGTATTTAAGTGCTATTACTTTGAATCCAGCAGCAATAATATCATTAATGATTGCCCCCATATGGCCGTTTGCAACAGCATCTGGTTTAATCATAGTAAATGTTCTGTTTGTTGTCATTGTTTTATAATTTCAATTTTTTTGCAAAATTACGTTTATTCCTTGTAATTAGGAAGTAAGCATATTAAAAAGCTAAATAATTATGCAAAATTATGTAGCTTTGCCAACTTTATATGTTAGAAATATCTGAATTAAAAGCGCTTTTAAGCACACCTAAAAAAATTGTTATTACAACGCATCATAAACCTGATGGCGATGCGATGGGTTCTTCTTTGGGGTTGTATGCTTATTTGATACAATGTGGCCACCATGTAAAGGTAATTACTCCAACAGATTATCCGGCTTTTTTACATTGGATGCCTTATAATTCAGAAGTATTAATTTATACAGATAATACAGACTTGGCGGCTAATTTGGTGCAGGATGCTGAGTTAATTTTTTGTCTAGATTTTAATTCTTTAAGTAGAATTAATGATTTGGGAGAATTGGTTAGAAATGCCGGCGCATATAAAATAATGATTGACCACCATCTGGATCCTGAAGATTTTGATGATTACAGACATTGGGACATTAATGCTTGTGCCGCTGCTCAATTGGTTTATGATTTTATTATCAATATTCTTGAAGACCCAAAACATATAGACAAAGATGTAGCAAGTTGCTTGTATACTGGTATAATGACAGATTCTGGTTCTTTTAGATTTCCGAATGCGACTTCGAATGTATATAGAATTGCTGCCGAATTAATAGATCTGGGAGCCGAGCATTGGAGAATACATCAATTGGTTTACGATAATGCTTCCGAAACACGGTTGCGGTTTTTAGGTTACTGTTTATCTAATAAGTTAACGGTTCTTCGTGAGTATAATACAGCTATTATAGCGGTGTCAAAAGAAGAATTAGAAGAATTTAATATAGCCACAGGCGATACAGAAGGCATTGTAAATTATGCCTTATCTATTAATGGTATTAAATTGGCTGCTTTTATTGTTGAGCGGCCAGATAAAGTTAAATTATCGTTACGCTCCACAGGTGATTTTCCGGCAAATGAAATATGTAACAAGTATTTTAATGGCGGCGGACATAGAAATGCGGCAGGAGGAGCGTCTGACGGAACTTTAAATGAAGTGGTTGATAAATTTAAAAATATACTAGTAGAGTATAAACCTCAATTATTAATTTAATAAACAATTTTTAAGGCTAATATATAAATATAGAATTGTACTTTTAAACCCTATAATTCTTAAACCCCGAACTGAATAACAAAATATAAAAATTTAAACAAAAATGAAAAAAGGCTTATTGCTAATTCTTGCAGCATCTATTGGACTTACTGCATGTAATAATTTTGAAAAAGCTCCCGCTGGAACTTTATATAAAATCCATAAAAGCGGAGGTAAAGACAAAATTAAAGAGGGAGATTTTGTGAAATTTCAAATGGTTCAAAATACAGATAAAGATTCTTTAATGTATAGCTCATATGATTCTGAGCAGCCAATTGTATTTCAAATGCCTGCAAAAATGTATGCTGGAGATATGTACGATATCTTAACTTATTTTGGAGAAGGAGATAGTGCAACATTTAAAGTTGATTTAGACTCGATGGCAAAATACACGAATCAACCCCGCCCGGCTGATATTAAAGGAAAGTATTTCGTTTTCAATGTGAAAATTGAAAAAGTTTTATCTAAAAATGCCGATGAAGCAGATTCTACTTATGCTCAAAGAGCAAGTGATTTCTTTCAAAAGGATTATTTAGATGTAATGGAGCGTGTTAAAAATGGCGAAGCTGCAAAAATCAAGAAATTTGTTGAAGACAATAAATTAAAAACTACAACTACGGCTTCTGGTTTGCAATATGTTATTGAAAATGCAGGTTCTGGCGATAAACCAGCTATGGGCGATACAGTACTTGCGAGTTATACTGGTAGAGTAACTAAAAAAATTGCTAAAGATATTTTCGATACAAGTGATGCTAAATTAGCGAATTCTGGTAGAAACATGCAACCATATCAGCCAATGGCTCCTTACGGTCCTAGACCATTAGTATTAGGTGAAATTATTCAAGGATTGAATGAAGGTTTAATGCTTTTAGGTAAAGGTGGCAAAGCTCAATTTATTATTCCATCTGCGTTGGGTTATGGAGAGCAGGGTGCACGCCCATATATTAATCCGTATACGCCTCTGGTATTTGATGTTGAAGTAACCGACATCAAGAAGAAATAAGCCTTATAGCCGCTTTTTGAGGATGAAAACCCTGCAGTATAAAATTACTGCAGGGTTTTTTATTAACTTTGTAAATGGTTCTTACAGACACCCACACACATCTATATTACGAGGAAGATTTATCTGAACAAAGCAACCTGATGAATCGTTGTTTGGAGCAAAATATTAGCAGACTTTTTCTTCCAAATGTTGACCTTCAATCTCTAGAGAAAATACAGAATCTGGTTACAGCCTATCCTAATAATTGTTTTCCGATGATTGGCTTACATCCCTGTGAAGTGAAGGACGATTACTTACAGGTATTACAGCGATTAAAGGAATTTAATGGGCATAGTAAAGTTTTTGCAATTGGCGAAATCGGTATCGATTTATATTGGGATAAAACGACTTTGTCTAATCAGCAAGATGCTTTTAAAATACAAATAGACTGGGCTATTGATTTAGATTTGCCTATCGTGATTCATTGTAGAGATGCCTTTGATGAAGTTTTTGAGGTTTTAAACGAAAAAAAACATCCGCAGTTGCGCGGAATTTTTCATTGCTTTACAGGTAGTTTGCAGCAAGCTAATAAAGTTATAGAGCTTGGGTTTTTACTGGGTATTGGTGGTGTGGTTACTTATAAAAACTCAGGTTTAGATGCTGTTTTAAAGAACATACCAATTGAAAATATTGTATTAGAAACCGATGCCCCTTACCTAGCTCCAGTGCCCAAAAGAGGTAAAAAAAATGAAAGTAGCTATTTAGTGTACGTTGCAGATAAAGTAGCCGAAATATACAACATCAGTATAGAAGAAGTGGCTCAGATTACAACTCAGAATTCTAAAAAAGTCTTTAATATATGACTCGTATCTTAATAATTTATACAGGCGGAACAATAGGGATGGCCCACCATCCTACAACGGGCGTTTTAGTGCCTTTTGATTTTACTCAAATTCGCCAGAATGTTCCTGAATTAAATCGATTGAATTATGAAATAGATGTACATTCTTTTGATCCTGTTATAGATTCTTCTAATATGAATCCAGAAATATGGATCAATATTGCTCAGATAATAGAATCTAATTATTCTAAATATGCCGGGTTTGTAATTTTGCACGGATCGGATACAATGGCCTTTACTGCATCTGCATTAAGTTTTATGTTGGTTAGTTTATCTAAGCCCGTTATTTTAACAGGTTCTCAGTTGCCCATTGGGGAGATCAGGACTGATGCTAAGGAAAATTTGATCACAGCGCTGGAAATAGCAGCATCGCTAAATGAAAAAGGAGAAGCTAGCGTGCCTGAAGTGGCTATTTATTTTGATTATCAATTATTTAGGGGGAATCGATCCATTAAATACGATTCAGAAAAATTTGAAGCTTTTCAATCGCCTAATTACCCTGTTTTGGCTGAGGCTGGGGTGAACCTAGATTTTTTTGATAATTATATTTTACCCATTCCAAAAGGAAAATTTGAGATAAAAACACAATTTAATTCAAATATTGGGGTTTTAAAAATGTATCCGGGAATTTCTAAAATGGCGGTAGAGGCTTTAACATTATCGTCTGTAGACGCCTTAATTATTGAGACTTTTGGAGCGGGTAATACACCTACAGCACCCTGGTTTTTAGAGTGTATGAAACAGGCAATAGACTCCGGGAAAATTGTTGTAGACATAACCCAATGTAATAGCGGAACCGTTTCATTAGGTAAATATGAAACCAGTAAATCTTTAAAAGATCTAGGTATTTTAAGTGGGTTTGATATGACTTTTGAAGCTGCGGTTACAAAACTAATGTTCTTGTTAGGCAATGGCTTAACTAAAACAGAAGTATGCAGATTGATGGAAACAAATATGAACGGAGAGTTGAGTAATTAGTAAATTTTTTGTAAATTAAGGTAGTAGTAATTTATACATCCATAAATTACATTTATTTTAGTAAAATAACCTATAAAGATGAAGGTAGAGCAAATATATACAGGGTGTCTTGCAGAGGCAGCTTACTACATTGAAAGTGACGGAGAGGCTGCTGTAATAGATCCGCTTAGAGAGTCGGCTCCTTATTTAGCAAGAGCAGAAAAGAGTAATGCTAAAATCAAATTTATTTTTGAAACACATTTTCATGCTGATTTCGTATCCGGGCATGTAGAATTAGCGGCTAAATCTGGCGGAAAAATTGTGTATGGCCCTACAGCAGTAACTAATTTTGCAGCCCATGTAGCGCAAGACGGAGAACAATTTAAGATTGGTAAATTAACCATTACTGTATTACATACGCCGGGTCACACACCCGAGTCTACCTGTTACTTGCTAACGGATGAAAATGGTGAACCTTATTGTGTTTTTACTGGAGATACTTTGTTTATAGGAGATGTAGGTAGACCCGATTTAGCGCAAAAAGGCGAGCTTACCATGGAAGATATGGCAGCAACATTATATGATTCATTACACTCCAAAATTATGGGGTTGCCAGACTCTATCATTATTTATCCTGCTCATGGAGCCGGGTCGGCTTGTGGTAAAAACATGAGCAAGGAGACTTTTGATACATTAGGACATCAAAAAACGGTTAATTATGCATTAAAAGCTACGTCTAAAGAGCAATTTGTTAAAGAGGTTACGGATGGTATAATGCCTCCACCAGCGTATTTCGCAAAAAATGCTGCAATGAATAAAGCCGGAGGTGCTATTTTAGAAGACGTATTTAAAACCGGATTAATAGCTTTAGAACCGAATGATTTTGAATCGGTAGCAAATGCTGCAGGAGCATTAATTCTAGATGTAAGAGATCCGCAGGTTTTTGCTGCAGGATTTGTTCCTGGATCTATTAATATTGGCTTAAACGGACAATTTGCACCATGGGTGGGAGCCTTGATTCCAGATATTCAACAAAATATTTTACTGGTAACAGAAGAAGGTAAAGCCGAAGAGGTGATTACCCGTTTAGCCAGAGTAGGTTACGATCATACAATTGGGTATTTAGAAGGTGGAGTAGAAGTCTGGAGAAATGCAGGTAAACCGGTAGATCAAATTCAATCTATTAAAGCTGCAGAATTTGCAGGTATGAATAATCATGCTGATTTAAACGTATTAGACGTTAGAAAACCAGGTGAGTATGCCAACGGGCATTTTAATTTTACAGAAAGCCTGCCATTAGATACTATTAATGAATGGACACAAGATTTAAATCCCAATAAAACTTATCACATTCATTGTGCAGGAGGCTACAGATCTATGATTGCTGCGTCTATATTAAAATCGAGAGGCATAGATCAGGTAATTGACGTAGCTGGCGGATACGCCGCTATTAAGGATTTGATTCCTCAGTAATATTTTTGAAGTTCTTCCAACTTTTAAGGAGGAAGAATTTTAATTAATAATCTCTGTTTTAATGCCTAGATATTTTAAGATATCAGGGTCGTTAAAAATGTTGCAGTTTAGATAATGCTGTAAATCGATTATTGATTCGACCTCATTTATTTCGAGATTTACTATTGTATTATTTTTTTTGTTCGCGACATGCTGATCGGTAGTTGTCGGCTTTTTGAACGCCGTCATGCTTTTAGCGAACGTTCGGATCTCATTGTTCTCTACCAACTTCAATAGTTGTTGAGGATTTAACCCACATTCAAATGCTTGTTGAGCGTAATCTAATCTGGATTGTTTATCTGAGATGTTTAAAAGGATTTTGATATGCTCAAATTTTACTAATTGGGTAAAAGGTACAAATTCATGTTTGTATTCATTTGCAAACTTTAAACAAGTCAACAGCGCCTTTTCATCTAGAAATCCGTTTAGCTTATTTGCTATTTCTTCAATAAAAGCTTCTATATCTATATTTTGTTCTAGGTTGTTAATGACATTTCCTAGCTGTAAACCTATATATTGAAACGAATTGTTTATCATAGTATGTATGATGTGATTGTAATTAATTTGAAAATTAAAAATCATTGTTTCAATATCCTCAATCATTTTCTGTAAAGAAGCATTATTCAGCTCAACGGCCAACATTCTTTTGGGCTCAAGTAAAAGACGGATTTGTTTCACGCGCATCGGGTTATAGAAAGCGTCGTAATCCATTATTTCTTCATAATGGACATTGGAAAATTTATCATCAGGGTTTAACACCAATCTATCTACTTCCTCTTTAAAGATCAAGTTTTTTCCGATTAAATTACTTAATTGATCGGGATCTAAAGATTGGAGATGTATTATTTGGCTATAATATAACCACGAATATGCAGAGCTAACATTTTTTAAAACAGGCAGGTACTTCCAGCTAATATCATAAGAAACATCTTCTAAAATATTGGAAGGACAATATTTAGCAAAATTTTGCATAAGTAAGATGTTTTCTTTGTTTAGGTATATACCGAATGTCTTTTCAAGATGGAGGGATAATTCTTCAAAAATGCCAGCAGGAATATTATCGTCAAGATTACAATTTAAATATTCTCCAATTTTCCAGAATAATTGAAGCATGCCACTATTGATATTCTCAAGAGCAGAAAATCGCCTGAATTTTATTGCTGTTTTAATTTCTGATATTGGGAAATTCATGTTTTTTCAGAATAATACCTGATTATAAAGATTTTTTAAATAAAAATGCGGGAATAAACTATTGGTTACTCCCGCTTAAATTAAAAAATAATATTACTTATTCGGTTGAGGTGTTGTTCTTAAATAAGGTTTGATTTCTGTATGTCCTTTAGGGAATTTGGCAGGTATTTCTTCATTTTTAACTGCAGGGACAATAATTACATCCTCACCATCTTTCCAATCTGCCGGCGTAGCAACACTATAATTTGCTGTTAATTGCAACGAATCAATAACACGTAAAACTTCGTTAAAGTTTCTGCCAGTACTTGCCGGATAGGTAATCATTAGTTTAACTGTTTTGTCGGGCGCAATGATAAATAATGATCTTACTGTAGCAGTAGCAGATGCATTTGGGTGAATCATATCATATGCCTCGGCAATTTTTCTGTCTTCATCTGCAATGATTGGGAAATCGACCGTTACGCATTGTGTTTCGTTAATGTCGTTTATCCATGTTTTGTGTGATTCTACATCATCAACACTTAAAGCCAACGCTTTAACGTTGCGTTTTTCGAATTCTCCTTTAAGAGCTGCGGTTCTTCCTAATTCGGTTGTGCAAACAGGCGTAAAATCAGCCGGATGCGAAAATAATACGCCCCAGCTATTGCCTAAAAAGTCATAAAAGTTAATTTCACCTTGCGATGTATTGGCAGTAAAATCTGGAGCTGCATCTCCTAAACGTATACTCATATTGGTATTTAATTATGTAAATATTCTATTTAATAGTTTTTAAAAATTCAGTGAATCTATTTATTTCACTTTGTGTAGTAATTAAGTCTTTAGAAGTTATATACGATCCTATAACGTGGTTGTTAGCCGTTTCAATAGCCTTTTTAAATTTTTTATTTTCAGGTGTTCCAATTTTATTGAACATGGATAACATAGCCTCTACTTTTACAACAGGGTCTTGCTCGGCTTCATTTTTATAATAATATAACATTAAAAGAGGTTGTTTTATTGCGCTGAAATTTTTTGAATGCATGGTTGTTTCTATATATTCTTCAACAGCAACTACCGCTTCTAATCTATATGCAGTATACCAGTATTTTTGATAATCTTCTGATTTGTCTTTCAAAACTCTTTCTTTCCCGTTCATCATGAAACGGGCAATTTGTAAGCCCCAAGGGTCGTTTAGCAAAAAAGCTCCTTTTTCGTTTATTTCAATGTTGGGCGACAATAAAATAAGTGCCGAAACGTCGTTGGGGAATTTCGCTGCCAGCTGAATTGCGAGGGATGCTCCTGTAGAAGTACCCATCAATATTACTTTTCTGCCTAATTTTTTACCGATAGAGAGTGCCTGTTTTCCGCTTTCCCAAAGTCTTTCGGGGGTAAAATTGATCATTGCATCAACGGTGTCAATTCCATGATCGCTTAAACGCGCTAAATATAAGTTTGCTTGCAGGTTTTTTGCAGTTTGTAAATGTATAGGATTGCCTTCTTCTTTTGATGCAGAAAATCCATGCAAATAAACTATTGCATATTCTGTAGAATCATTTTCCTTACCTGCCCATACAATTTCAGCTTCATTTCCAGGTTTTATGGCATGTTTAGATTCTAACTTTACTACAAAATCATTCATATTAGTTTGCTCCTGAATTATAGGCAACTCTAAATTATAGGTTGGCCTGGGGAGCCTTGGACCCATAAAATAAAGGATTCCAATAATCGGAAATAGAATTAATAAAATGACGCCTGTTTTTTTCATGATAAATATTTTTTAAAAATAGGCTTTTGATGTAAATTACATAAATTTGTATGGTAACAACTTGGTCAATTCTTTGTTAAGGTAATAATTAAATAATTGATCTGCTTTAATCCTTTTATTTTCGATGTCAAACGAACTGATTTTTATATCCGGATTTCTTCTGTTTATTGTATTTATTCTAGCACTCGATTTAGGGTTGTTTTCAAAAAAAGATCATGTTATTAGCTTAAAGCAGGCATCCATAATGAGTTTTGTTATGGTGTCTCTTGCATTAGGTTTTTATGTGGTATTAATTACAGAAGGCCATCAGCTGCATGGAATTGATAGTTTTGCACGTTTGCAGGAAGTGGTAACTGCTCATCAGCACAATATTGTACTCGATCCAACAAGTTTTACTTCCAGTTTGAATATTTACAGACAAAATCTGGGTATAGAGTTTCTTACGGGATATGTAATAGAATATGCGCTTTCCGTTGATAATATTTTTGTAATAGTATTGATATTTTCGGCCTTTGCTGTTCCCGAAAAATACTATCACAGAGTTCTGTTTTGGGGTATTTTGGGGGCCATTGTTATGCGCTTCATATTTATATTTGTTGGCGCTACATTAATTACCCATTTTAATTGGATTTTATATGTTTTTGGAGGATTCTTAGTAATCACCGGAATAAAAATGTTTCTTTCAAGAAATGATGAGGAAAAGATTGATCCCGAGAATCATCCGATTGTAAGAGTGGCTTCTAAGTTTTTTTCCATTCATCCACACTACGAAGGAAATAAGTTCTTTCACAAAATTAATGGGAAGAAGTTTATAACTCCTCTGTTTTTGGTTTTATTAATTGTGGAATTTACAGATTTAATATTTGCAGTAGATTCTATTCCTGCAATTTTTGCTGTGACTAAAGATCCATATATCGTGTTTTTTTCTAATATTTTTGCCATCATGGGACTGCGATCTATGTTTTTCTTATTGGTAAATATTATTCATAAGTTCCATTATTTGAAAGTTGGATTGGCATTTTTGTTGTTCTTTATCGGATTAAAAATGTTGTTGCATTCAAATCTGGCAGATTGGGGTTTTAAAACTATGCACTCATTAATTATTATTTTGGTAATACTAACAACAAGTATTGTTGCATCCTTATTATTTCCGAAGAAAAAGGCAAAGCACCCTACTGTGTAGTAATTCTGTTAGAACTTTATTTAATACTATAAATTGTTTATTTTTCAGGAAAATTTAAACAATGAAAGCCCTATTTACTACATTTTTAATGGCCTGTGTATCTTTTTCTTTTGCGCAGGAAGATTTTTCTAAAGATTTTAAAAGAATAAACGATAACGTTCTGGAAAAATCTGCAGCATATGCTAATTTAAAGCATGCTTCAGAAACGATCGGACATCGATTAACCGGATCAGAGAATGGGGCAAAAGCAGAAAAATATACATATGACTTGTTAAAATCATATGGTTTAAAGGTAGCTTATCAACCATTTGAAGTAGAGAGCTGGAGTAGAAAAACGATCGATGTTAAAGTTGGAAGCAGCATTAATTTATTGTCTCCGATGAAAGCGGTTACATTGGCGCATTCGCCTGTAAGTGCAGATGTAACTGGTCAGATAATTGATATGGGAAATGGTTTAGAGTCAGACTATAAATCAAAACCTGATGCCGTAAAAGGAAAAATAGCCTTAATATATCTGGGTGTATTGCCTGGTTCCCCGCAAGGCACAGGGTCGCTACATAGATCAGAAAAAACAGAAATCGCTATTCAAAATGGTGCTATAGGCGTAATTATTATCAATACAGTTAAAGATGGCGTTTTGCTAACAGGTACTGCATCTGTAACGGGTAAGGTTATCTCTATTCCTGCGGTATGTATTGGATTAGAGGATGGGATGGCACTTAAAGAAAAAATAAAAAGCAGTCCGCAGTATGCTTCTATTAATATGACTAATTTTTCCGGGATGATTAAGGCCAGAAATGTAATAGCCACTATAAAAGGAAGTAAATATCCAAAAGAAAAAATTGTTGTAGGTGGTCACCTGGATAGCTGGGATTTAGCAACTGGAGCAATAGACAATGGCATCGGATCATTTGCGATTATAGATATGGCCAGAGCTTTCAAACAGCTGGGTATTAAGCCACTTAGAACCATTGAGTTTGTTATGTTTATGGGTGAGGAGCAAGGTTTATTGGGTTCTAAGGCTTATGTAGAAAGAGCTGAGAAGCAAAGAACTCTAGATCAAATTAAGTTCATGCTAAATTTTGATATGACCAACGATCCTAAAGGGTTTTCTACTACCCGTAAAGAGTTAGAGCCTGTTTTTAAAGGGTGGGGGGCGCAGGTTCAGGCATTTGAAGTAGGTTTTCCAAATATGTTTAATGCCGGTGCCGGATTGCATAGCGATCATCAGCCATTTATGTTATTAGGTATTCCAACAGGTGGTGGGGCAGGTGGCTCTTTGCCAAACAATGCACGCTTGTATTACCATTCAGATGGTGATTCTTTTAATTTAGTTGATGAGAAAGGTTTAAAAAATACCGTACGTTATGGAGCTATTTTAGCTTATGGTCTTTCTAATATGGATAAAATACCCGTTTCTAGAATGGGAGATGCACAGTTAAAACAATTTTTAATTGATCATAAACTGGAAGTACCTTTAACTATCTCGGGCGACTGGCGATGGTAAAATGATGAAAATAATGAATGCGCATTATTTATTGCGCATTCATTATTTTTAAGACTTCTTCAACATAATCTCTGTTGTTGGCTAATCGCGGTACCTTGTGTTGTCCGCCCAGTTTTCCTTTTAACTTTAGCCATTCAAAAAAAGTATTCTTTGGTGCAATATGTAAAATAAGCTTACGCATAGCCATGTCTTTAAATCTTTTGGCATCGTAATCGGAATTCACCTCTCTTAAAGCATTATCTAAAATGTCTACAAATTGATCTTTAGAAGTGGGTTCAGTTTCAAATTCAATAATCCACTCGTGCCCGCCAGGTTCATTTTTAGAAAAATAAATAGGACAGGCTGTATAATCTTTTACACTGGCGCCCGTTTCCTTACATGCTTTTATTAAAGCTTGCTCAGCATTATCTATAATTAACTCTTCACCAAACGCATTGATAAAGTGTTTGGTTCTGCCTGTGATTTTGATTCTAAAGGGCGAAAGAGATGTAAATTGAACAGTATCGCCAATCATATAGCGCCATAAGCCTCCATTTGTAGAGATAATTATAGCATAATTTTTATTTAATACTACTTGGTCTAAAGATAAGGTAGGCGGGTTTTCTTCGTCTATGTGTTCCATTGGTAAAAACTCATAGTAAATGCCATAATCTAACATCAATAACATTTCACTAGAATTTCTTTGGTCCTGAATCGCAAAGAAGCCCTCAGAGGCGTTATATGTCTCGAGGTAATACATTTCGTTAGACGGAATTAATGCTTTAAACTGCTCTCTGTAAGGTGCAAAATTTACTGCGCCGTGAATGTATAGTTCTAGGTTAGGCCAAACTTCTAATAAGTTGTTTTTTCCGGTTATCTCCAGAATTTTTTTAGCGAGTACAAGTGTCCACGTTGGAACACCAGAAATGTTGGTTACATTGTCATGAATAGTAGAATTGGCCATAAGCTCAATTTTTTCTTCATAATTGTCCATAAGGGCTATAGACATATCGGGTGTTCTGTAAAATTCGGCCCATAGAGGCAAATTCTTTATCAGCACGGCTGATAAATCACCATAAAAAGAGTCGCCACCTAGCTGATTGATTTGATGACTCCCGCCCAAAACCAGCCCTTTACCCGTGAACATTTTTGTGTCTGGGTTATTATTGCAATAAATACTTAGCATATCTTTACCGCAACGGTAATGGCATTCTTTTAAGGATTCTTCAGATACCGGGATAAATTTACTTCTGTCGCTGGTGGTACCCGATGATTTTGCAAACCATTTAATTTCTGAGGGCCATAATACATTTTGCTCGCCATTAAGCATACGTGTAATATACGGCTTTAAAGTGTCGTAATCCTGAATGGGTACTCTTTCTTTAAACTGTTCAACTGTAAGAATACTTTTGTAGTCGTATTTACGGCCCCACTCTGTTTGATTGGCACTCGAAATTAGATTGTGAAACCATTCTTCCTGAACATCTATGGGGTATTTTATAAACAGCTCTATTTGATGTATTCTTTTCTTTATATACCAAGTAAAGATGGAGTTTACAATAGCCATATTTAGAATGATTTTCTACGCAATTCGAAATTGCTGCCTAAGTAAACACGTCTTACCATTTCATTGGCAGCTAAAATTTCGGGGGTTCCCGATTCTAATATTTTACCTTCAAACAGGAGATAGGCTCTGTCTGTAATAGAGAGCGTTTCCTGTACATTATGATCCGTTATTAAAATGCCAATATCTCGGGATTTCAACTTATATACTATACTTTGAATTTCTTCAACCGCAATTGGATCTACTCCTGCAAATGGTTCGTCAAGTAAAATGAATTTAGGATCGGCGGCAAGAGCACGCGCAATTTCTGTTCTTCGTCGTTCGCCACCGGAAAGTAAATCGCCACGATTTTTTCTTACTTTATGTAAACTAAACTCATTAATTAGTTCTTCAAGCTTATGACGTTGCTCTTCCTTGCCTAAATTGCGCATCTCTAATATTGCGAGAATATTATCTTCAACGCTTAGCTTTCTAAAAACGGAAGCTTCTTGCGCAAGGTAACCTATGCCTTTTTGAGCACGTCTAAACATAGGGTCGGTAGTTATATTCTCTTCTTCTAAAAAAATATTTCCTTCGTTGGGCTTAATTAAGCCTACTATCATATAAAATGAAGTTGTTTTTCCGGCACCATTAGGCCCTAATAAACCAACTATTTCTCCCTGTGAGACATTAAATGATACATCATTAACAACTGTTCGTTGTTTATATTTTTTTATCAGGTTCTCCGCTTTGAGGATCATAGGCCTAAATTACTTTTTTTATTTTTTCCTACGAAGGAAAATTTGTAATGCTTTCAATAGCTTTTATATTTAACTGGAGTGTTTTCTTTTCTTTCCAATATTTTTCCTCAATGGTATAGGCAATAGCAAAGGGATCATTTTCCAGTAGTTTAATTTGATCAATTTGCCCAAATGCAATGCATTCGAAAAGAGCTGAATTATTTTCGGCTATCCAAAATTTCAGATGTTTATCACCCATAACCTGTGGTTTGCCTACAATTTTGGCGGTTTTAGTAGAAAAGATTGGAGCCATGTTGTCGGGCCCAAATGGTGCCATTCTAGCTAAAATTCTATAAAATTTTGCATCTATTTGATTCAGGTTTAATTCAGAATCAATTTTTATTTCTGGGATTAATTGCTCATCTGTTATGGTTGAAGATACGACTGATTCAAAAAGATTTTTAAAAACTTCTAAATTGCTTTTTTCTAAAGTTAAGCCTGCGGCAAATTTATGACCTCCAAATTGTATTAAGGCCTCGCTACAACTTACCAAAGCCTCGTATAGATCGAAGCCGGGAACAGAGCGGGCTGATCCTGTTAATACACCATTAGATTCTGTAAGCACAATTGTTGGCCTAAAATAAGTTTCTGTTAATCTGGAGGCTACTATTCCAATAACCCCCTTATTCCAATCTTTTTTAAAAACTACTGTGGTTTTTTTAGAGCTGGTATTTGGATCTTGTTTAATTTGATTTAATGCTTCTTGAGTTATATCCTGATCGTGCGCTTTTCTTTCTGTATTACTGTTGTCAATGAAAGTGCTTTGATCTATTCCTTCAAATTCATCTTCACAGATAAGCATTTCAACAGCCTTTTTTGCATGATACATTCTTCCTGCTGCATTAATTCTTGGTGCAATTAAAAATACAACATCCGTAATAGAATAAGGTAATGGCCTACCTGTTACCTTAATTAGCGAAAATAAACCAGGACTAGGCCTATTGTTTAACTTTTCTAATCCGTGCCAAGCTAGAATTCTATTCTCATTAGTAATGGATACAATATCTGCTCCAATACTTACCATAACCAAATCCAGGAATTGTAAATAACTGGAATCGTTTAATTTCATGGTTTGGGCTAATGCCTGAGCCAATTTAAATCCAATTCCACAACCGGATAATTCTTTAAAAGGATAATTGCAATCTACTCTTTTGGGGTCGAGAACAGCAATGGCATTCGGAATTTCATCTCCCGGATTATGATGATCACAAATAATAAAATCTATACCTAATGTTGATGCATATTCAATCTTATCTATAGATTTTATACCGCAATCTAGGGCTATAATTAATGAAAAATGGTGGTCAGCAGCATAATCTATGCCTATTGTAGAGATGCCATACCCTTCTTTATGCCTGTCAGGGATGTAGAAATCTATATGTTCTGTATGTGGTTTTAGGAAGCTATACATTAAAGTTACAGCAGTGGTTCCATCTACATCGTAGTCGCCATAAACTAATATTCGTTCTTTTTTCTCTAAAGCCTGTAATATTCTGCGCACTGCTTTGTTCATGTCTTCCATTAAGAAAGGATCATGTAAATCAGTTAATTGAGGCGAAAAATAGGTTTTAGCAGCATTTATCGAGGTAATGCCTCTGTTTACTAAAACTGTACTTAATGCTTTATCTATATTTAGATCCGCTGATAATAATTCTACACTTTCCTGAGAATCATTCGAAATTTGTACCCACCTTTTTTGCATATCTTTACATTTGTAAATATAATTAAAATATCTTTTTCTATTGGAAGTACATACTTTATACGAGGGCACTTATTCTGTTGACATTACTAAAAAGTTTATCCCTTTCGATTTATCTAAACACAGTTATAAAGATAGACCGGGATCACTTTTTATAAATGTTCAACCTTTTTTAATTAACCTTAATAACCAATTAATTTTGGTTGATACTGGTTTGGGGTTTAACAATGATCAAGGGGAGATGGTATTGCATCAAAATATTCGAAATATGGGTTATGAGCCGGAAGATATTTCATTGGTGCTGATGTCACATTTACATTATGATCATGCCGGGGGAATGGTTAAAACACAAAATAATGATTTGGCTTTGAGTTTCCCGGAAGCAACATATGTTATTCAAAGAGGAGAATGGGAGCAAGCTTATATTAAGCCAGGAAGTTCTTATAAGCTGGAAATTTTTGATTTTTTACAGCGCAATGCTGAGATAGATTTTATAGAAGGCTCTGGTAATTATGATCGGGGTATTGATTTTGAATTAACCGGCGCTCATACTAAATTCCATCAGGTTTTTTTATTTGAGGATGGTTTAGAGAAAGTTTTTTTTGGTGGAGATGTGCTTCCTGAGCCCGAAGAGCTGGTTAAGAATTTTATTGCTAAGTATGACCTTGACGGCAGGCTAGCCATGGAACAGCGTAAACAATTTGGAGCAAGAGCGGCAGAAGAGAACTGGACCTGCTTGTTTTATCATGGTAAGTCGGCCGCAACAGGCAAGGTATTAGAAGAAGCAGGTGGATTTAAGGTCGTTTAAACAGTTTATCTTTTTCTTAACGTAGCTCTTAGCGTTATCAAAATGATGATCGCAAATCCTGCGATAGAGCATACCAAAGCATATTTGTTTTCCGGCTGGTAAAGTCTTCCTATTGTGCCCCCGATAATTAGTAGTGCACCTACAATATTTAATATAGTGCGATTTTTCATTTGATTTTTACATAAAAAACCCCGCCTCTTTTTTCTTAAATGAGAGAGACGGGGTGATTATTTATTTTTATTGCTTATTTAGCTACGCTAGATCCTTTAGTAACTACTAAATTAACGCCAAATTCAAATTCGTCATATATAAAGTTATCCCCTAAGTCACCAAATAATGATTTAGATTTAAATTTAATGCCGTATTTGGTTCTGTCAACCACAATTTTTTGAACTACTGCATTTGCAGTACCATCAGCATTCCAAGTAACTTTAGCAGGGAAAGTGATAGATTGTGTAACGCCTTTAATTGTTAAATCGCCAGTGATATTCCAATTGTCGCCAGATCCCGCAACTTTTTTTACTGCAAAACTTGAAGTAGGGAATTTATCTACGCCAAAAAAATCATCATTTTTTAAGTGATTTTCTAAACCTTTGCTGCCATCGTCATCTTTAATAGTAGTCATGTCAGCAACGAAGCTACCGTTTACTAGTTTTTTGCCATCAAAAGTTAATGATCCAGATTTAACAGCAACAGTACCTTTGTGAGATCCACTGAATTTTTTACCAAACCAAGTGATTGTTGATTTTTTAGTATCAACATTGTATACTTCCGGCTTTAACTTTGGCGTGTTAAACGCCGTTAACGCTACAAAAGCTATTGACATTGCGCCAGTTAGAATAAATGATTTCATGTTTAAAGTTTAATTTAATTTTAATAATAGGTCAAAAGTATTTAAAAGTAGGACTTTGTTTCCTTAACATATGATAAGAAAACAAAGTCCCAATCTTTATGACATTATTTTAGTGAAATAGTTTAAGCGTTTTCTACATAACTTTCAATTGGCGGACAAGCACATACTAATGATCTGTCGCCAAAGCTATCGTTTACTCTTCCCACCGAAGGCCAGAATTTTCTTTCTGAAACATAAGGAAGTGGAAAAGCAGCTTCTTGTCTCGAATATCCATGATCCCAATCGTTAGCTGTAATTACAGCTACAGTATGAGGAGCATTTTTTAATGGGTTATCTACTTTATCTAAATCGCCAGTTGCAACTTGGTCAATTTCTCTTTTTATAGAGATTAATGCATCGCAAAAACGATCTAACTCATGCATAGGCTCACTTTCTGTTGGTTCAACCATTAAGGTTCCCGCTACAGGGAAAGAAACTGTAGGAGCATGGAATCCGTAGTCCATTAAACGTTTTGCGATATCAGTAACTTCAATGCCAATATTTTTAAAAGCACGGCAGTCTAAAATCATTTCGTGTGCACATCTTCCTTTGCTTCCAGAATATAAAATGGGATAATGTTGTTCCAATCTGCTCTTCATGTAGTTTGCATTTAAAATAGCATATCTGGTTGCATCTGTTAATCCGTCGCCACCCATCATCGCAATATAAGCGTGTGAGATGATTAAGATTGAAGCTGAACCCCACGGAGCAGCCGAAACTGCAGGAATAGATTTTTCATTGGCGATGTCTACAACCGCATGTCCCGGTAAATAAGGAACTAGGTGAGCTGCAACACCAATAGGGCCCATGCCAGGACCACCTCCACCATGTGGTATACAAAATGTTTTATGTAAATTTAAATGACAAACGTCAGCGCCAATGCTTCCTGGGCTGGTTAAGCCTACCTGTGCATTCATATTGGCTCCGTCCATATAAACCTGACCACCATTTGCATGAATTACTTCGCAAATTTCAACGATACTTTCTTCAAAAACCCCATGTGTAGAAGGGTAAGTAACCATTAAACAAGAAAGTTCGTTACTGTATTGGGTTGCTTTTGCTTTTAAATCATCAACATCAATGTTTCCATTTTCTAATGATTTAACTACTACGATTTTCATTCCCGCCATGGCTGCAGAAGCTGGGTTTGTGCCGTGTGCAGAAGCCGGAATTAAAGCAATATTTCTATGATGGTCACCTCTATCTTGATGATAAGCACGAATAACCATTAAACCTGCATATTCGCCCTGAGCACCTGCATTCGGTTGTAAACTCATGGCCGCAAAGCCGGTAATTTCACTTAACCATTTATCCAGATCGTTAAATATATGGTAATAGCCCATTACTTGATCAGCAGGCGCAAATGGGTGAATTTTTCCAAAATGCGACCATGTTACCGGAATCATTTCGGTAGTTGCATTTAATTTCATGGTGCAACTTCCCAGCGCAATCATTGAATGACAAAGAGATAAATCTTTTGCTTCTAATGATTTTATATAGCGAAGCATTTCATGCTCGCTGTGGTGAGAATTGAAAACCGGATGTGTTAGGTATTCGGAAGAACGTTGTAAATCTAGAGGAACAATTGTATCTACAGTCTCCACTATTTCTACTTGATCACGTGCAATGCCTTTGGCTTTACCAAATATTTGAGCAATGGTTTTAATATCATCAAACGTCGATGTTTCATCTAAAGAAATAGAAATATTGCCGTTTGAGTAATTTAAATTAATTTCCTGATCTAAACTGTCTTTATGAATAGCGTCTTTTAAAGCACCTGCTTCAATGGTTATGGTATCAAAATAAGCACTGTTTACCAATGTAAAGCCCATGTTTGTTAATGTTTTAGCTAACGAAACAGTTAGACCGTGGGTTCTTTCTGCTATAGCTTTTAATCCTTTAGGACCGTGATATGCACCATAAAAACCTGCCATAATAGCCAATAAAGCTTGCGCAGTACAAATATTAGATGTTGCTTTGTCTCTTCGGATATGCTGTTCGCGGGTTTGTAATGCCATGCGCAAAGCATAGTTGTTGTTACTGTCTATGGTAACACCAATAATTCTTCCAGGAATTGCGCGTTTGTATTCGTCTTTAGTCGCAAAATAAGCAGCGTGCGGACCGCCAAATCCCATTGGGATACCAAAACGTTGAGTTGTACCAACAACTACATCGGCTCCCCACTCGCCCGGAGGCGTTAATAATACCAAGCTTAATAGATCTGCAATTACCGTTAGCTTAATATTTTGTTCGTGTAAGTTAGATGCAAAATTTCGGTAGTCAAAAACTTCTCCGTTTCCGGCAGGGTACTGAACAATGGCGCCAAAATAACCTTCGCCAATTTCTGTTGATTCATGATTTCCAATTACCAGTTCAATACCATAAGGGTTTGCTCTAGTTTTTAAAATATCTATTGTTTGAGGAAAAACTAATTCCGATACAAAATACTTGTTAGAGGATTGGTTTTTACGTAAACTGTATTGCATAAACATAGCTTCCGCCGCTGCGGTACCTTCATCTAATAAAGAAGCATTGGCAATTTCCATTCCGGTAAGGTCAATAACCATGGTTTGAAAATTTAACAACGCTTGCAATCTACCTTGAGCAATTTCTGCTTGGTAAGGTGTGTATTGGGTATACCATCCTGGATTTTCGAAAACATTCCTTAAAATTACGCCAGGGGTATGCGTGTCATAATAACCTTGCCCGATATAACTTTTAAATACCTTATTTAGCATCGAAGTTTGCTTCAGATCGCTTAGATATTGTGTTTCTGATTTTGCGGCCGGTAAATTTAACGGCTGCTTTAAGCGAATACTGTCAGGTACTGTTTGTTGAATTAATTCTTCTATAGAATTTACGCCAACGGCGTTTAACATTGCTACAGTATCATCTGCATTTGGTGCAATATGGCGATTTTGAAAATCTTCTTTGTAATGAATATTTAAGCTCATGTAGAGTGGGTTATTTGGTTCTACAAAGTTAAATAAAAGCCATAGGTTTATCAAGCCGTTTTACAACTGCTTTGCCTATAAAAACACGAAAATTTAAAAGATAATAGAAATGTGACTTTCAATTAATTGTCTACTTTCCAGCCTTCTTCTTTATGAAGTTTTAATTTGTAGGTTTTGGTTAGCGTTTCACTAAATTCATCTTGCTTTTTCTGAAAAGGACTAAATGGTGTATTATCCTTAATTAATATTACGGTAACTTTAGCATTTTTAGAATTAACCTGTTCAAAATTAACAGGTTTATCAGATAAGATATAATTAACTGCTTTTACGGTGGCCTTTTGATCAGCTTGCTTTAATATATAATCTTGAACAGAATTATTCAGTTTTACCTGATATACAAAACTACTGTCTTTAGATAAAAATTGCTTTTTCTGACTAATTAATAACATATCTACATAGCCCTGAGCAGCCAAATCTCTATATTTTTTCAGCTCTTCTCTTTCTTTATTGCTGTTGAATTTTAACTCACCATAATGAAAAGTTACCGTTTTGTATTCAGGATTGGCTTCTAAATATTTGGTGATCACTTTACCAGCTTCACTTTGATTGATGGTAGACTTGTCAGAACACGCCGAGATGAAGATTAAAAATAAACAAACGAAGTTAAGCGCTAATTTTTTCATGATTGAAATTTATCTTTTAACGTTAATGATTAACAGAAAGTTTTGATCTATATTGTTTTATTGTGTTTTCGAGGCCTAAATATAAAGCATCGCTTATTAAAGCATGCCCAATAGAAACTTCCAGCAAGTTAGGTAGTGTTTCTGCAAAATAAGCTAAATTATTTAAATCTAAGTCGTGCCCTGCATTTAATCCAATTCCTAACTTTTCAGCACGAATCGCTGCGTTTAAGTAAGGTAAAATAGCTTTTTCCCTATTTTGATGATATTGAACAGCATACGCTTCGGTGTATAATTCAATTCTATCTGTTCCGGTAGTTTTGGCCGCTTCAACCATCTCTAAAACGGGGTCTACAAAAATAGATACCCGGATTCCCGCCTCTTTAAAAAGACCCACCATATCCTGTAGATAGTCTTGATGTTTTATGGTATTCCATCCATGATTAGAGGTGAGCTGACCTTCGCTGTCTGGAACCAGTGTTACCTGAGCCGGATTGTTGGCTAATACCAATTGTACAAATTTGTCTTCTCTACAATTACCTTCTATGTTAAGTTCTGTGCTAATTACCTTTTTTAAGTCGTAAACATCTTGGTAGCGAATGTGGCGCTCATCTGGACGGGGGTGTACCGTGATGCCCTGTGCGCCAAATTTTTCACAATCGAGCGCTACTTTTACCAAATCCGGATTGTTTCCACCACGTGAATTTCTAAGCGTTGCTATTTTATTAATGTTAACAGATAAAGAGGTAGTCATTATGTTATATGTGACAAAAATAAGTAAGTAGAGTTAATTATCTATGTTTTATAGAGGGTTTCAGCTTTTCGTTCTTTGCTCTTCAGCCTTTCACCTTTCACCTTTTCCCTTTTTACTTCCCGCTTTTTGCTTTCTTCGGCATTAATTTAAAGCTGGTCGACTTAAATCTGCCATTTTCAATAGTGCCAGTAACTTCTGCTTTTCTAATTGAATTACAGAATCCGTCTTTATCGTGTGCATCACCATGATCATTAATGCCGGTTCCGTCAACAAAGTAAGCAACGCCTTTATAACGAATAGCTAAATCGCACGACTTGCCTTCTAATTTGAATTTACATTCTCCACATGCAGTTTCTACCAAAGTGTTTTTTAGCTGGACTTGTTTTTTAGAGTTTTGAGAATAAGCATGGAAACTAAGGAAACTCAAAATGAGTACTAATATTGCGTTTTTCATAGTGTAAAGCGGGTTTTTTTGTTTGCTAATATGTAAAATTTTATACAATAATACGAAAATGGTTATTGAATAGATTAAGAATTCAAAGATGAAAGTCATATTTCTTATAATGACTATAATTTTAGTTTATTGTTAAGATAGTTTTTCATTTTTGCGCGCAAATGAAACACATACTATCAATACTGGCAGTTATGATTAGCTGTCAATTATACGCACAGGAGCCCGACCAAAAATTAATCAGTTCAACATTTCAATCTCAAAGTATATTCAATACAAAGATAAAGTCTACCGAGTCTAGAAAGGGTAAATGGTATGCTTTTTATGGTTACAACTTTTCGTGGTACACACCAAGTGACATCCGGTTTAAAGGTAAAGGATATGATTTTACATTAAAAGATGTAAAAGCTAAAGATAGACCTTCCAAGTTGTCTCTAGATTATATTAATCCGATGCAGATTACTACACCTCAGGTCAATATCCGTTTCGGATATTTTATAAATGATAATTATAGTATATCTATTGGTTGGGATCATATGAAATATGTGATGAATATACCTCAAACGGTATCAATTTATGGATATATAGATCCGATTGTTTCTGATCCAGGCATTCCTACAGGGAGTTTTGCCGGTGTTTACAATGGAGAGAAAATTGAAGTTCCGGCTACTATGTTAACGTTCGAGCATACCGATGGATACAATTATGTAAGTGCAGAAATTGAACGTCATGATGATGTTTGGTTGGCGAAAAATCAGAAAAACAGATTGACAATGGAAACCGGTTTAGGAGTAGGAACCATTATTCCCAGAACAGATGCTCGTTTTTTTGGAGTGGGGGAAAATCATTACTGGAATTTTGCTGGCTATGGAGCATCTGCTAAGGTTGGTTTAAAGTTTCATATTACAAAAGGGTTATATATTCAGAATACTGCTAAAGTGGGGTGGAGTAGGTTGAATAATATACGTACCACAGGAAGAAACGACATTGATAAAGCTAGTCAGAATATCAGCTATTTGGAAAACTACACAGTTATAGGCTATCAGTTCTAGATTGTACAGAAAGAAAAAATGCCCTGCAGTAGTTTTACCGCAGGGCATTTTTATGTATACAAACTTTGATATTAATATCTATAGGTGTCGGCTTTAAACGGGCCTTCTACTTTAACACCAATATAATCTGCCTGATGCTGATTTAAAACTTCTAGTTCTACACCAATTTTCTCTAAGTGTAAGCGAGCAACTTTCTCGTCAAGGTGCTTAGGTAAAGTGTAAACCTGATTTTCATACTGGTCTGTATTTGTCCAAAGCTCTAACTGAGCCAATGTTTGATTGGTAAATGAGTTACTCATTACAAAACTTGGGTGACCAGTGGCACAACCTAAGTTTACCAATCTGCCTTCTGCTAATACAATAATGTCTTTCCCTTCTAAGGTATATTTATCTACCTGTGGTTTAATTTCAACTTTTGTATTACCATAAGTTTTGTTTAACCATGCCATATCAATTTCGTTGTCGAAGTGACCGATGTTACAAACGATGGTTTTATCTTTCATGGCTAAGAAATGCTCAGAACGAACAATATCACAGTTACCTGTAGTTGTAACGATAATGTCAGCTTCTTTAACCGCTGTGCTTAGTTTTTTAACTTCGTAGCCTTCCATTGCAGCTTGAAGTGCGCAAATTGGATCAATTTCTGTTACGATAACACGAACACCCTGCGAGCTTAAAGATTCTGCAGAACCTTTGCCCACATCTCCATAACCACAAACAACGGCAACTTTACCAGCCATCATTACATCTGTTGCACGACGAATAGCATCTACCAATGACTCACGGCATCCGTATTTATTGTCGAACTTAGATTTGGTTACTGAATCGTTTACATTAATTGCTGGTAAATGTAAGGTGCCATTTTTCATGCGCTCGTACAGGCGGTGAACACCGGTAGTCGTTTCTTCAGATAAACCTTTAATGTTTTTAATTAATTCAGGGAAACGATCAAAAACCATATTGGTTAAATCGCCACCATCGTCTAAAATCATATTTAAAGGCTCCTGATTTGGGCCGAAGTGTAATGTTTGTTCAATACACCAGTCAAACTCTTCTTCATTAAGGCCTTTCCATGCATATACCTGTATTCCTGCTGCCGCAATAGCTGCTGCTGCGTGATCTTGGGTTGAGAAAATATTACATGACGACCAGGTAACTTCGGCACCTAATGCTACTAAAGTTTCAATTAAAACTGCAGTTTGGATGGTCATGTGCAAGCATCCTGCAATGCGGGCACCTTTTAAAGGTTGTGACGGGCCGAATTCTTTGCGCAACGACATTAAGCCGGGCATTTCTGCCTCCGCTAATTCAATTTCTTTGCGGCCCCATTCTGCCAGTGAAATGTCCTTAACTTTATAAGGAACGTATTTTGTCTCTACTGATGACATATTTGAAATGATTAATTACTAATAAATAAACGTTTTGGATGCCTGATAAACTCATCTATTATTGATGGTTAGCTCTTGCAATCAAGATTACAAAATTACTACAATTTACCAACATTTATGTTTGTTTGAGGTAAGAAAAAATAGATCCAAAAATTTGGAGATGGTTTTTGATTCTCAATTATTTATAGTCATGTTCGACATTTTTTTAACAAGAAAAAAATAGATAATCACTTTTACTAATCAATCATAGAAAATTAAATCAAGTTGATTTTCTTTATCTTATTAACCTGCGGAAGATAATTCTATGAAAAACAAAAGATATTATAATAGATGCCAAGATGCCTATGAATAGACTAGAAAATGGATATTTGCTCAAGATATTTTCGTGTGTTTTTATAGTTAATGATGTGAATACTAGGTCTATCGCGATTTCAACCGAAGCAATCCATCTAATGCATGTTTTAAAATTTATCAATGCAAGGTATTTTGCTTTTTCAACTTCTATTCTTTGTTCATCATCACTTTGAAAGAACATTGAATATATGTATGACATTAAATATAGAATTGTACCAATGTAAAGTAATAGTTTTCCAGTCATGTATATTCAGCTTTTATAATTATCGCATTGTGAGTTTATACATAGAAACGATTGACTTTTTGAAATTAAGTTTGCAGAGTGCTGGTTTAGAAGTTTTAGTTTTAATATCTTATTTACAGTTGAGGCTGTTATCTTTAAAAGCGTTATTGTAAAGTTGAGCATCTATTTTGCAAGACAACCTTCCGATAGCAAAAAAAAACTTTCTTATAGTTCATTTGATTAAATAATAATAGTGAAAATTAATTAAGAAAGTCAGATTTAGGAAAAGGAGTTTTTAGTATGTATTCTTTATAATTGAATGATTTGGAAAGAGTTTCGATTAGAGTTGTTTTAATAGGTTTTCTGTTTTAGGGTGAGGAATGTAGAGAAAGCTATGGTGCTAAAAAAGTATTCATTTTAATTTGATGAATTATCAATAGACGCTGGTTTTGCAGTTCTTTGATTTATCTAAGCTTTCTCAATTAAGAAATCTCCACTTATTCCTAATTTACTGTGTACAGCTTTTAAGAAAGCAACATCAGGTTCTCTTTTGCCATTTAAGATTTGGGAAAGCTTTGATGTTCCTAGCCCAAGCATTTCTGCTAATGCAGCTTGGGTAATGCCCATTTCCTTAATTTTGTTTTCTATTACTGCGCTTAAAGTAACGGGCAAGGGCATAATGTTTAAGTCTTGGTCTTCAAAGGCTTCTACTAATAAAGTAAGCCTTTGAAGTTCATTGGCGTCAGTTTCTGAAAGCGTAGAGAAACCGCCGCCATCCGTTGCTTTTTGAATAAATTTTTCGATTAAAACCATTACCTGAGCGTATTGCTTTTCATTTCTGATTTTGTCTAACATGATTTTAAATTTTAAATAGTTGAACAATTAATTGTATCGTAATCACTGTGCGTGCCTATAAAACGGATATAAACCGTACGCTTGTCAAAAAATATCATGGCTACTAGCCTAAATGAATTTCCTTTAATATTAAAAACGTACCGATCATTTCCAACGTAATCTACATCGCTAAATGTAGCTTTTACGTCTGCGTATTTATTCCAGTTTGAAATGCGTACCGTTTTATACCATTTATTTAAAGCATAACTCGCAGAGGTATGTTTTTTAGCAAATACTTGCAGCGTTTTTTTTAATATGATTACCATACAAAGATATATAAAATTTCATAAAATAAAATTTATTTCAAAAAACGAAATACATCAATTTGGATGATTGATTCGCTTACAATTGACTTTTATAGCGAATTTTTAAAGATAAGGAGGATTTTAATTCTATGATGACTATAACACGGTGATATCTAAACAACCTTAAGTTGAAATTTTACCACTTTTCATAGTTCCATTTCTCTTCAATAGATCTGAAAATTATCCACTTGAAATCAGGGTCTGTGAACACTAGTGTTGTTCTGCCGCCATCGTTAAACAATTGATGCCCATATTTCAATAATTCTGCCCATTCTAATTCAACAACAGGGAGGAAGTCGTTCGACATGAATAAGACCTTTGTTGGCTTAACATTAAGAAGCTTTGCGGCATTATTTAGGTTTTCGCTAACATCATCAGCCGGTGCTGCGAGAGCTGGCGCATCTATTTCATATTTAAAATAGCTGTTAGAAGGGAATCTATCAAATACCCGATCCATTAAAGGGTTGTAAACAGGTATAATATCTGCTGATTTTAAAAGCGGATTTTCTAAATTTTCGATACGTGTTCTATATAATTCAAGATCTTGGTTTTCTACCTGGTGTAAGTATAAAATTTTTACTTTCATCCCAAAATCGATCATTTCTTGGTAGTAATCTAACCAATGAAATATAATTCCGGAATTAATTTCTGCATCTATTTTTATTCTTTTTTGAATGTCAGCTTTTTTTTGGTTTAGCTTGTTTTTTGATAATTCATCCATAATTTAAAGCATCAATATTAATCTTTCCATCCCCAAGGGGCATCTGGTGTTTCGATTGGTTTGGTTAAGTCGAAAACCACCGTAATATCCCTTCCGGCACCAATACGACGTAAATTATAGGTAAACTTATCTTTGGAAATCGTTACCCACCATAAATTGGTGGCTGCATAAGGTATTATAGTAGCGGTGTGTACATCGGCCGGAAACATCTGTAAATTTTGAAAACCAGAGTTTGGCGCCGTGCCACCATATTGTGTTTGTTTTTCTTCTGTCCCGTCTTCATGCCTGTGGTCGTGCTTTAACGTTATAATATTATTACTTTTTGTAAATACCCAGGTTCTCGATTTATTGTCGCCAACAAAGAATGGAATTCTTATTCTATCATCTTCACATGAGCGAACATGCATGACTAATTTTTTACCTATAAAATCTTTAACACTTGTACTGTCTAACATTTTTCCTTCAAAAGATTTTCCGCAATGGGCTTTTAGGTTTTCCCAGAAAAGCTCAGCTTGATTTTTTTCTTGTGTAAATCCAGAAGTGGTTTGTAGTGCAATTAGTATTAATAGTAGTAATTTTTTCATCCTTAAAAGTAGTAAAATCTATCGTTTCTAAGATATGTTTCTCAAACTGGCCAGTTTAAATTTTACCTTTAACCTATAATCTAAGCTGTTAACTTCTGTTTTCTTTTGTTATTTTTGTAGTCTTAAAATAGAAATACCATGTATCCAGAATATTTAGTAGAGCCCATGCGTAAGGAATTAACGAATGTTGGTTTCCAAGAGTTATTAAACGCAGAAGATGTAGATAATGCAATTAAATCTGAAGGAACCACATTTGTTGTGGTTAATTCTGTTTGTGGTTGCGCGGCAGCAAATGCAAGACCAGCGGCTAAATTAGCAGCTCAGAACGGAAAACATCCGGATAAATTGGTGACTGTATTTGCCGGTATGGAGCGTGAAGCAGTAGATCGTGCTAGAAATTATATGATGCCTTTTCCACCTTCATCACCAGCAATGGCTTTGTTTAAAGATGGTAAGTTGGTGCATATGATAGAGCGCCATCAAATAGAGGGCCGTCCTGCACAGATGATTGCCGATAGCCTGATTGGTGCTTTTGAAGAACATTGCTAATTATTCATTGCCTGTTGTAGTATATACGGCAGGCAATGAAAATTAATAATCTTTATTTAGCAATTTTTCGAGTTGTTCGAAGGTTAAGTTACTTTTAACTTGCCCTTGCTTCGCATAGGCAATTTCTCCTGTTTCTTCAGAAATAATAATTGCTACAGCGTCGGTATTTTCCGAAATTCCAATGCCTGCTCTATGTCTTAATCCAAAATGCGGAGGTAATTTGTCGTTATCTGTTAACGGTAAAATACAACTAGCACTCTTAATTTTATTTTCTGCAATTACAACTGCTCCATCGTGTAGCGGACTGTTTTTCTGAAATATACTTTCTAATAAACGTTTAGAAATTTTTCCGTCTACCATCTCACAACTGTTGGCAAACAGTTGATCGTCATAAAATTTAAGAAAAACAATTAGAGCGCCCGTTTTGGTTTTCTTCATGCTTTTGCAGGCATCTAAAATAGGTTTTATACGTAGGTAGTTATCTTGTACAAGAGCCTTCTTTCCAAATAGGTTATAATACCATGCCATGTTTTTTTGCATGAAAGTATTCTTACCAATATGTAATAAAAAACGCCTTATTTCTGGTTGAAATATAATTACCAGAGAAATAATCCCCACACTAATAAACTTATTAATAATGGCTTCCATTAAGCGCATGTTCAAGGTGCTAACTACAAAATAACAAAGTGTAATAATTAGCATTCCCAGAATCAGATTAACAGCTAAAGTGTTTCTGATAAGGCTGTAAACATAATATATAAGTAGTGCAACGAGTAAAATATCGACTACGTCGACAAACGTTATTCTTAAAAAATCAAACTCTAAACCTTTCATGTATGTACAAGGTAAGTTATTCTTGTAATTTTAGCAATATTATAATGATAAAGGGTCGTTTTTAGTTTCCCCTTTATAGCTTTATGCTTTCAGCTTTCCACCTTCTCAAAAAGTTCAATACATTGTTTAGCTTCTAAAACATCATGCACCCTTAAAATTTTCGCGCCTTTATTTAGTGCAATCATATTCAAAGCAGTTGTGCCATTTAATGCCTCTTTTGCCGTAATATTTAAGGTTTTTGTAATCATAGACTTCCTAGAAAAACCAGCCAATAAAGGTAAATCTAACATTTTGAATGTTTCCAGATGTTTTAGTATTTCAAAGTTCTGGTCAGTTGTTTTAGCAAAGCCAAATCCAGGATCTATTATGATATCTTGCACACCTAATTGTTTTAATAATAAGAGTTTCTCATTATAATAATGAAGCATTTCTGGAATTAATGCATTGTAATCAGTTAAACTGGCCATGCTTTGCGGTGTTCCTCTCATGTGCATTAATATATATGGCACCTTTAAAAGCGCAACAGCTTCAAAAATTTTTGGATCTATTGTTCCACCAGAAATATCATTGATTATTCCGGCACCTTCACCAATTGTTGCCTTTGCAACTTCTGCTCTAAAGGTGTCTATAGATAATATCGTATTGGGAAATTCTTTGATGATAGCCTTTACTGCCGGAATAATTCTCTCTAATTCTTCTTGTTCACTTATGTCTGCAGCACCGGGACGTGATGAATAAGCACCTAAATCTATAATGCTAGCACCATTTTCTAGCATCATTGCTACTGCGCTCACCACCATTTCTATATTTTGAATCCTGCTATTGCTGTAAAAGGAATCGGGTGTCAGATTAAGAATCCCCATTACAACAGGTTTGTTTAAATTTAGCAGTCGGCCATTTATATTTAGTGTATTCATGTGGTAATTGGTGTGGCTTATTAACAAAAAATGTATCTTAGCTTGTAAATTTAATATTATTTGTTTTGGCAGTAAATACTTCAGAAGATTACGATAAAGTTATAAAGGTTTGTAGAGATCTTTTTATAAAAAAAACGAAAGATTATGGTACCGCATGGCGGATATTGAGATCCTCATCTATAACTGATCAAATTTTCATTAAAGCGCAGCGTATAAGAACGTTAGAGGAGAAAAAGGTAGCGAAAGTTGATGAAGGTATAGCTTCCGAATACATTGGAATTATAAATTATTGTGTAATTGCTGTCTTACAATTAGAATTAAAACCTGAGGATCCGATAGAAATGCCAAGCGAACAGGTAGAAATTTTATTTGATAGAGAAGTTCAGGCTACTAAAGCATTGATGTTTGCAAAAAATCATGATTATGGTGAAGCCTGGAGAGATATGCGTATTAGCTCATTAACAGATTTAATATTAATGAAGATTTTAAGAGTTAAGCAAATAGAAGATAACGACGGCCAAACATTGGCAAGCGAGGGTATTATTGCAAACTATCAGGATATGTTAAATTACGCTGTTTTTGCCCTCATTAAATTGTCTAATTAAGAATTTCTATGTACAGAGTTAGTAAGCCAATACTAATTATTTTAACCTTAATTGTAGGTGCTCTGTATATTATTTCTGGATTAATTAAGCTAAATGATCCTTTAGGATTCGCATATAAACTGCAAGAATATTTTGAAGTTGGTAGATTAAGCTTTCTGTCTGGTATTGCGGTAGGTTTAGCCATTTTTATAGCAGTAGCTGAAGTAGTATTGGGGGCATTTTTATTGCTCGGCTTTTATAATAAAAAAACTTTAATAGGCTTATTAGTAAGCATAACTTTCTTTACTGTACTCACTTTTTTATCGGCAATTTTTAAAGTAGTGAGCAATTGCGGATGCTTTGGAGATGCTCTGCCTTTAACCCCCTGGCAATCTTTTATAAAGGATGTTGTGTTGTTGATTTTTATATGGGTAATTTACCAAAACAGGGCCTTATTAAATATAAGCAATTTATCTGATAAATCCAAGAAAATTATTGCTTATTTCTTAGTCGGTTTTAGTTTTGCGATGGGAGTTTTTACACTAAATTTCCTGCCTATTATAGATTTTTTGCCTTATAAGGTTGGTGTGAATATTACAGATGCCATGCTTAGACCAGATGGCGCTCCAAAAGATGAATACGATATACAGTATACTTTAAAGAACACAGTTTCTGGAGAAATAAAAAAGTATGATAAAAATACATACGTTGAATCTGGGATATGGAAAGATACCACTTGGGCGATAGACGGAACACCTGCTCGTAAGTTGGTTAAAAAAGGATTTACACCACCTATAAGCGATTTAACCATCAAAGATGCATTTGGCACTGATTATACTTCTGAGCTTATAGAGAACCCTTATTTTAATTTGATTATTGTGGTGCCCAACTTAACTACCACCAATAAAAATGCTTTAGGGAATATGAATGCATTGGCTTTAAATGTGTCAGATCAATTTAATATACGTACAATTATAGTAACTTCGAGTAGTCCGGCTCAAGCTATGTTGGTGGGCAAGGATCTTAAACTTTTTCCGGAGGTTTTTTATGCTGATAACGTTCCTGTAAAATCGATGGTTAGAGCCAATCCCGGAATAATGTTGTTAAAAAATGGGGAGATAATTAATAAATGGCATTTTAATAGTTTGCCGAGTTTTGAAGAATTAAGTAAGAAATACTTTCAAAAATAATGCTGAAGTACTTTACAAGAAAGGTAGTTTATGGACTGTTCGTGATGTCGGGAATAGTAGTAGTAGTATTTCTGCTATTTAATATTTTACCAGGCGATGCTGCTCGCATGACCTTAGGGCAACGGTCAGACGTACAGTCGTTAGAAGCCATTCGTAAAGAGTTTGGATTGGATAAGTCTAAGACACAGCAATTTTTGTATTATGTAAATGATTTGTCGCCTATTGGTTTCCATGAAAATTCGGATGAAGCAAAGGTAAAATATAATTATGTGCGTATTTTGCCATTAGGCGATGATGTAATAGCTTTAAAAAAGCCTTACTTACGAAGATCGTATCAAACCAAGAGAGAGGTAACCACTATTCTGGCAGAAACAATACCCAACACTTTTATCTTAGCTTTAAGCGCAATGCTCTTTGCTACTGTAATAGGGATATTTCTGGGAGTTGTATCTGCTATTAATAAAGATACATGGATAGATAAAGCTGCTAATACTTTTGCAATACTGGGTATATCTGCTCCTTCTTTTTTTGCGGGGATAATTATTGCTTGGCTATTTGGATTCGTATTAAGTGATTATACTGGTCTGCGCATGAGTGGCAGTTTATATGATTACGATCCTTTTAAAGGGCCTGTTATAAATTGGAGAAATTTATGGCTGCCCATGTTAACACTCGGATTGAGACCTCTGGCTATTATTGTTCAGCTAACCCGAAGTGCCATGTTAGATGTTCTGTCTCAAGATTATATACGTACCGCCAGGGCAAAAGGTTTGGGTAGAAATTCAATTATATATAAACATGCTTTAAAAAATGCACTGAATCCTGTAATCACAGCTATTTCGGGATGGTTTGCTAGTTTATTGGCAGGATCTTTCTTTGTTGAGTATGTTTTTGGATACAATGGTTTAGGTCGTACAACGGTTACTGCATTAGAGTTATCGGATTTCCCGGTAGTGATGGGCTCTATTTTGTTTATAGCTTTTGTATTTGTTGTTGTAAATATTTTGGTGGATGTTTTATATGCAATAGTAGATCCACGCGTAAAGTTGGAGTAATGAAAGTTTTTTTGATTGGATTTATGGGCTGCGGCAAAAGCAGACGAGGCAAAGAATTGGCAGCACAATTGGGTTGGAGCTTTGTAGATTTAGATGCAGAAATAGAAAAAGTTGCAGATATTTCAATCACTCAATATTTTGCACAGTATGGAGAACCCGCATTTCGGAAACTGGAAAGTGAAATATTAAGAGCTTATAATTTTGCAAATAATAGTGTTATTGCTGTGGGTGGGGGGCTTCCGTGTTTCTACAGCAATATAGAATGGATGAATGCTCAAGGAATAACTATTTATTTAAAAATGAGGCCAGAGGCTTTGATTTCTCGACTAGGGAACAGAGATAAAAGACCACTAATTAAAGGGATGGACGACAAAACTTTACTTCATTTTATTCGTGAAAAGCTACAAGAGCGATCTCCTTTTTACGAAAAAGCAGCAATTACAGTTGAAGGATTAAATCTGACTACTGCAGATTTAATCCGGAAATTACATGAATAGAGTTGTAAAACTCTTTGGCTTATCGGCTAGGAGCTCTTTTTTGTAGCTCTGCGATAGGCATATGCATCATTCTACCTATAGGTTCTTTACCTCTATACGTTATAACTTTTAACACAGTAGCATCTACAGGAGGTACTAAAGGTTCAGTATATTTAGGGTAAAATCTATCAGGAAATGAATTGTCAAAACTATAGTATATATCTAAGCCATCAATCTCTGTAGATAAAGAAATAGACAATTGCTTATCAGATGTTCTTCTAACTGAGAAAATAGGATCATAAACACTCGGAGCATATTTGGTTTCTAAAATATCTAAGCGTTTAAAATGTTGTTCTGTTTTTGCAAAAAAGTTATTCCAATTCTTTTTTTCTTTGGGCGACCATACTGATTCGGCAATCGCAAAACCTCTTGGCCATACCATGTACTCTGCTTGTCTGATATTATACACTTGCTCTGTCCATAAATTACCTTGTCCGCCTTTAATATATGTCGGGTCTACTCCTGCAGGGATTGGGTCAAACTCATAGCTTTTACTCAATCTTAAAGAAGCATAAACGCGAGGTTCTGTAATAGCATCGGCTTGCATATAATCTAAATAGGCAAACTCGGTAGGGCTCATAACAACTTCATGTTTATTTTTAGTAGCTTCTATAGCATATTTTAAGGTTCTCCAGTTCATAATTGCTGTAGAAGATGAAATATTACCTTCCAGAATCTCATCCCATCCCATGTATTTTTTGCCTTTAGATTCTACAATTTTTTCTACACGTCTTGTAAAATATCCTTGAACTTGAGGGATGGTTTTTAAGCCTTCTCTCGCCATTAAAGCTTTAATAGCTTCGTTTTTTTGCCAAAAGTTATGAGGGGCTTCATCTCCACCCATGTGTATGTACTCGAATGGAAATAATGCTGCTACTTGTGTAATCACGGTATCTAAAAATTCGTATACTTTTTCATTTGCAGGGCAAAGCGTATTGTCTACAAGTGCAATAGGAGGGGCGCCTCTACTCCAGTCCATAATTCTTTCGCCGCTACGTACTCTATAGTTTACCGCATCAGGTGTGCATGAAAGTTCAGGGTAGGCAGCAATAGCAGCCAAGCTATGGCCTGGTACATCTATTTCTGGCATAACATTTACAAAACGTTCTGCAGCGTATTGAACAATTTCTTTGATGTCTTCCTGCGTATAAAAACCACCGTAATTTTTAGGTTCGTTGGGTCCTGGTGGAATAAACGTACCAAAATCTCCCTCTTTTTTTACACGCCAAGCACCTACTTCTGTAAGCTTAGGCAGACCTTTTATTTCTATTCTCCAGCCTTCATCATCTGTTAAATGAAAGTGTAAAATATTGTATTTATAGCGCACCATAGCGTCTATAAATTGTTTTACTTCTTGTTTAGTGAAAAAATGACGGGAAACATCGAACATTAATCCGCGCCATCCTACTCTTGGATAGTCAGTTATGCTCACAGCAGGGATAGACCACGATTTAATAGCTGTTTTTTCCTTGCTTTCTATTTCTTTAGGGAATAATTGTATTAAAGTCTGAATTCCATAAAACAATCCTGCTGATGTATTGGCTTTAATAACAATATGCTTGTTTTCTGCTAATAATTTATAACCTTCTTTGCCTATTAAAGGATCTTCTTCTTCATTTAATAGTAAACGTATAGTAGCATTATTAGATGAAGTGTTTATTATCGAAGCTGAATAACCTGTTGGAATGGTTAATCTATCTTTTAAAAAATCTACAGCGAAATCTAGTTCCGAACTTGCAGGAGCTTCTATGGTAATATTTGAAGGGAGCGTGAATTTTCCTTGAAGCCTAATCAAGGTTACTGGCTCGGGAATAATTGCAATCTCTGGAATTCCTGTAACTTCTGTTGATTTATTATTTAGTGTATCAATAGAGAAGTTTGCTTGAGCTCTAACTATAAATATACTAAAAAATAAAAGAATAATGAACTTCTTCATAAGTTTTATTTAAGTAATGAATGTGCAATTTACAAAATATAAAATAGCTCAAAGTAATTGTAATTCTTCTTTACAATAACTCAATTTTTGTATAAAATATACCTACCAAGTAAATGTGCCTGCTGACCCTGCTGGGATAGAGATACCAGCACTTCGATTATCAAATTTTAAATTAAAAGATTGTGGTTCGCTACTTGTGTTCATCACAATAAGTACTTTTTCCCCGTCAGGGGTTCTGAAAGCAACATTTGGTAGGTTGGCAATCATATTTGAAGCAATTCTTACAGAGCCTGTGGGTACAAATTTTGAAGCATGCCCAATTATGTAATATGCAACATTTTTAGTGATTTCTGGCGTAATGGTTAGAGCTCCTAAACAAGTTGTACAACCACCCGGAGTATGAGGCCCGTAATTTGCATTAGCTGCAAGATTCCATTCCAGAACGTTTTTGCTCCAATTTCGGGTAGCTCCTATAATAAGATTGGTCATGTGCCATTTTAAATCTTCACCAAAATTGCTTGGTCCGCCAACCCATTGTTCCGTAAAGTATATGGCCTTATCAGGATGTGCATTGTGTACTTTGGATAAGTTGTTTATTTCGCCACCATACAAATGAAAAGCCGACCCGTTGATGTATTTTTTCGCTTCCGGATCATTTAATATACTAATTGGATAATCTGTATTATCGGCGTTGTGATCGTAAATTATAATTTTAGTATTGATACCTCCATGTTCAAAAGCAGGGCCTAAGTGATTTTTAATAAATACAGCTTGATCTGATGCACTCATATACATACTCGGATTGTTGCCATCATGTAAAGGCTCGTTTTGTATAGTAATGGCATCTATTAAAATACCTTCATTCTTCATAGCCTCGATATATTTCACAAAATATTGGGCATATACGTTGTAGTATTGAGGCAATAAGCTTCCGCCTTTGAAAGCTTTATTTGTTTTCATCCAAGTTGGGGCTGTCCACGGCGAACCCATTATTTTTATGCTTGGGTTAATGGAAACAATTTTTTTTAATATAGGAATTAGATCTGTCTGCTCTTTGTCGAGATTGAATTTAGAAAGTGTAACATCGGTTTCTCCTGCCGGTAAATCGTTATAAGTAAATGTTGATGCACTTAAATCGGATGCGCCTATGCTTAAGCGAATATAATTTACGCCTATCGATTTATCAGTGCTTCCAAAAAGCTCGGTAAGCAATGCTTCTTTAACATCCGTATTCAATTGATTTATAAGGCTTGCACTTCCTCCGGTTAGGGTATAGCCAAATCCATCTATTGTTTGGTATGTAATAGATTCATTTACTTCAATTATGGGTTGCCCCATTAATTCGTTTCCAAAAAGTATTTCTTTTTGTTGTTTTTCTAATAATAAAGATCGTGAAGGCGTAGTAATCCAAGCCGAAACATCCGTTTTATAAGGTTTTTCGGGAATAACGTCCTCTTCAATAACTGGTGTTTTGGTACATGCACATGAAACAATAACCAAACAAAAAATCACTCCCCAACGTTTCAGCATCGTATAATTTTAAGGTTTATCGATCATTTTATAGTATCTGATGTAGTCTACTTCCATGGATCTTGGGAATATTGAGTCGTCTATTCCTTGAGCACCTCCCCAATCGCCACCTACAGTAACATTCATTAAAACATGGAAACGCTTGTCGAAAGGCCAAACTTTATAACCTGTTCCTTCATTTACAAATTCGAAAACTTTTTCGTCATCAAAATAACCTCTTACCGCATAAGGGGTCCAATCTACTCTGTAAAGGTGAAAAGCGGTACTAGCAGTAGGAATAGTTTTTTTGTTCGACTTCTGGGTGCCAATAGAATGATAATAAGCTTCGGTATGCACTGAAAAGTGCACGACATTCTGATCATATCCTACATGCTCCATAATGTCTATTTCTCCAGATTTAGGCCAACCTCCATAAGAAAAATCTGTTGGTAACATCCATAATGCGGGCCATGTTCCTCTTCCAGAAGGAATTTTTGCCTTAATTTCAATTCTGCCGTATAAAACATCTAATTTGTTTCTAGATACAAGTCTTGCCGACGAGTAATCCATTCCATCAGAATTTTCTTTTCTTGCTGTAATAGTTAATACACCATTCCCTACCGATGCGTTGTTAATAGAGTTGGTGTAATTTTGTTTTTCGTTATTTCCCCATCCCGATTTACCAAGATCATAATCCCATTTCCCACTTTCCGGTAATCCAGTATAGTTAAATTCGTCGGCCCAGGTAGGGGTGGATTCAAATTGCCAGAATTTATCTTCAGGAACAACTGGTTTGGGTATAATAATGATAGGGTCATCTCCACCGCTTTTACAAGCACATTGTACAAAAAAAGCTATTCCAAAGAAAAAAGCAAATGGTGTTCTTAATAAATTTTTATTCATAAATTTCTTCTTTTATTAAATTACTAAGCCGCAATCTAGTGGACTGCGGCTTAGTAAAGTAGTTATTTTTATTTAAACTCAAAATCATCAATATAGAAGATTCCAGGATTAGGGTGCCCTTCACCACCTAATTGTATAACAATTTTATCGTAAACTTTTTCACTCGCAAATTGAGAAAAATCGAATTCTAATATAATCCATTTGTTGTAATCGCCAGCGGCAATCACTTTTATTGATTCTTTTTGAGTTTGCCAAGCATTGCCACCCATTAATGAGTTTTGCAATTTCACAGCTACTTGAGAAGCAACTTTTGTATAGTCGTTTGCACTTGGTATGTATACTTTTAATCTGATCTTATTTTTAGTCGATAAATCAAATCTTGAGGCAGAAGTCATCTGTAAATTGCCATATTGGAAATCGTTACCATCTAACTTCTCATAAAAACCTACTTTAGATGATGTATTTGGTGTTAAAGGAAGCGGGTTATCGTATACTTTGAAGTTGATGTTTTCTGCCAACCATTCTACATTTCCGCCACCATCAAAATCGTCATTTAAGTTAGCCGCTGCTAATGGTTTTTCAACAGGAGGTACTACCGGTCTTGTGTGGCCTTTTCTAATTAACTTAAGATACCAAGCATTTCCTGCATTAGAATTATCAAGCATTCTTAAATGCATAAAATCTTCTGATATCGATAAAATTTCATAGCTAGAAACACCTAAATAGTAAGCAATAAAACCACCATTATTAATATTTATGAAAGTTTTTCCTCCAGATTGAGATAACGACCAGGCCATATTTGCTGGCGGCGTATATGGTAAGGTAGGGTCATCGCCGCTTCCGGTTCCACCGAGATCTCTAGAATTGGAAGCATTGGTAAATGTTCCTCCTTTGTTATCATATGTATAAGTTAAGCCTGTGTTGGTCATCGTAAAGGTCATTTCGTCATCGTAAAACCCATTACTGGCTTTTTCGTTCGGACCTGCTTGATACCAGTCTGGTCCTCCAGAAGTTATAGGACCTACGCCTAAATGCCCCGGTTCCATGCTATCTACCATCCATGTTTTTCCGCCGGCGTTTAGTCCGCCTGACAGTAGTCCATACTCAGGATCACTTAACATAGAGAAATTGGTAGCTGCAATAACAAGTGTTTTACTTGCCTGAACGGTTCCACCACCTGGTGTAACAATTTTTAATGTTACAGTATAGGTACCCGCAAGAGGATAAGATCCAGTTGCATTTTCGCCTTCAATTACAGAGGTTCCGTTGCCTAAATCCCAGGCTACTTTAATTACATCTTTAGATTGACTCGTAAACTGTACTATATTGGGGTTTGCCGCACTTGGGGTCATTGTAAATACTACTTGATCGGCTGTTGGTGTTAATTGACCAAGATCTCCGATTACAGTATCTTTTTTACACGCACTTATAAAAGTTAGGAGGCAGGCAACTCCTAAAATTGTGGTGGATTTTATAATGTTTTTTAAATTTTTCATAATTATGATTAATTTGGATAGCCCTGATTTTGAGTGATAACACCTTTAGTTACTTCTATTTCATTAGCTGGAATAGGCAGATATTCATTCCTGTTAGCTCTCCATCCTAATGGACCAAGAACAGTTGCTGCTCTACCAGAACGAACTAAGTCAAAAAATCTATGACCTTCAAAAGCTAGTTCCATTCTTCTTTCAGCAAAAATATTATCTAAAGTTGCAGGAACAGAGCCTAGCCCTACTCTTCCTCTAACGGCGTCTAACAATTCCTGAGCTCTGGTAAGATTTGTATTTGTACGAACAAGGGCTTCGGCTTGTAGTAAGTAAGTGTCAGCAAGTCTAATTTCAATTTCGTTAATACCCCAGTTGAGTTCTGCTGTGCCACTTGAAGATCTGTGTGCCGCTAAAGGAGCATATTTTTTAATGAAGTAATTAGTGTTCTGATATCTTTCATTGTAGGTAGCTCCAGCTGCTTTTAAAGCTAATCCGTCAATGATAGACGCTTCAAATCGAGGATCGTTTCTCATGAAATTAACCAAATCCATTGTTACCGGACAAAATCCCCAACCACTCGAATAAGTTGGACCATTGTAACTGTCCATTCCTATAAACTGAGGGGCAACGTTACCTTCTCCACCGTTAATCCATCCCCAATCGCCCCAAGCAGCATTATTAGAATGAGGGATTTCTAAAATAGATTCTGTATGGAATTTATTGGAAGGGTCGAAGATGTCAGCAAAATTATCTAATAATTTATATCCATAAGCATTTCCAATTTTGTTGATGTCTTCTAAGAGCGTGGCAGCTTCACTTAGTTTTGCATTATCATTCTGATAAATTAAAACCTTTGCCAATTGTGCTTTTGCAGCACCTCCAGATATTCTTCCTTTTTCTGCATCAGAAATTTGAGGCGGTAAATCATTCATTGATTCTCTTAGATCTTTTTCTATCTGAGCATAAATTGCAGCAGGCTCAACTTGTTGTTGAGTATATAAATCTGCTGTTGGAATGGGTGCTGTTATTAATGGTACACGACCAAAGAAACGTACCAAATCAAAGTAGAAGTAAGCTCTTAAAAATTTTGCTTCAGCAATTACTCTCGATTTAAATCCGGCCGAAAGATTTGGAGCGTTTTCAATTTTAGAAAGAATAACATTTGATCTGTTAACGCCAGTAAAATTTTTACTCCAAAGACCACCTTGTGGACCAATTCTAGAATCTAAAGTAAAGTTGTCGTAAGCAACCCAGCTTGGCTGATCGGACGCATCACTTCCACCTGCTCCGGTATCATCAGATGCCGCACTCAACAATGGCATTTTCATGGTGTATCCACCAGTGTTTCCCCATTGTATTACATCGTAAGCGGCAATTAGGCCTTGCATTACTTCTGATTCATTTTGATAGAAATTATCTTCGAGTGCAGTACCTCTTGGCGATAGTTCCAAAAAGCTCTTTTTACAAGAAACACTCAGTAACAAAACCGCCGTTATAGCGATTAAATATTTTGAATATTTTAGTTTCATAATTGTTATAAATTAAAATCCAACATTAACTCCTGCAAAGAATGATCTTGCTTGTGGGTAAAAACCACGATCAACACCATAACTACCTCCACCAATTTCTGGATCATAACCTTTGTATTTTGTTAAGGTTAATAGGTTGTTTGCCATTAAATAAAATCTAACTTTATCAAGACCTACTTTTTTAGTAAGGTCAGACTTAAAGGTATATCCTACTTGGAGCACTTTAATTCTAAAATAAGTTCCATCCTGAAGGAAGATACTAGAAACTCTACTATAGTTTTTATTGTCGTCCTGTGTAGTTAATCTTGGCATTGTATTACTTGTTCCTTCGCCTCTCCATCTGTTTAATATATCTGTTGTATAGTTAGCTGTAGGAAGATCGAAACGACGTAATCCATTAAAAATCTGGTTTCCAGTAACTCCTGTTCCAAGCATATAAAAATCGAATCCTTTATAGCTAGCACCTAATGTAATGCCATATGTGAAATTAGGGGTTGGATCGCCGATAATTTCTCTATCATCTTCGTTAATTATACCGTCATTGTTTAAATCTCTGAAACGAATATCTCCAGGTTTTGCATTAGGCTGTATAGGTGCCCCGGCAGAATTTGTATAGGCTGCTATCTCGGCAGTGTTTTGGAATATACCATCTGCACGGAATCCGTAGAAAGAACCAATAGCATATCCTACTTGTGTACGTGTTACTTGTAATCCTTGAGGTGTAATTGTTTGACCACCTAAGAATGTTTTGTCATCACCTAGATAAACAATTCTGTTTTTTATAAATGAACCATTTGCTGAAGCATTAAAACTTAACTCGCCGAATTGCTGTCTGAAGCCTAATTCTAATTCTACTCCTTTATTGGTAAGATCTGCAACGTTGCCTATAGGGCCTGTATTACCAACATATCCTGGAACATCAACTTGAATTAACATTCCGCTAGTTTTTTTATTAAACCATTCGGCCGTTAATGTAAAGTTTTTAAATAAAATAGCGTCTACACCGATATTGGTTTGTGCTGTTTGTTCCCATTTTAAGTCAGGATTCGATAAAGCATCGGGGCTAACGCCGATTACCAAACCAGCAGATGAACCTAATGTGTAGTTTCTTCCACCACTAACGGTCGATAAATATCTGAAATCACCAATGTTATCGTTACCTGTAACACCATACGAACCTCTAAATTTCAAGAAGTTAACAGCATTAGATTGAGGGAAAAAGTCTTCTTTAGAAGCTACCCAACCCACAGATGCAGAAGGGAAATATCCATATTTATTATTGGGGCCAAATCTAGAAGAACCATCTCTTCTTATGATACCCATGAATAAATATTTCTCATCAAAATCATAAGTAACGCGACCAAAAACGGAATTTAATGTATTTAAATATTCGCCTCCATAAAATGAGTCGTCTATTCTAGGTACACTAAACTGTAGTGAAGCTTCTTTTAAGTTGGTTGCAGGAATTTGTTCTTTTGATCCTCCTTGAGTTTCACCTTTATTTTTTTGTGCACCATAGCCCGCTAATAAACTAAAATTATGCTTTTCTATTTGCTTATTATAGCTAACCGTGTTTTCTAATTGCCAGAATAAACCTCTGTTAATATTTCTATTGTATGCAGTAATGTCGGTTTTGTTGATAGAGTTTAAGTAAAAAATAGGTTGAAAGCTATGTCCACCCCAGAAAGCTAAATCGAAACCACCAGTAGAACGAACTTTTAATCCTTTAAGAATTTCTGCTTCTACAAAGATATTTCCAACTACTTTATCCGACCAACTATTACCTTGTGCTACAGCCAGTGCCGCTACTGGATTTAAAATTTCTGACTGTGCATATTCTGAGATTCCATAAGGAAATCCACTAGAATTGCGAACAACCGGGTTGGTAGCATAGATTGATCCTGGTCCAATTTTGGCAGGGTCAGTTTCTATTAGTGGGGTAATAGGATCCATGTTTATCGCTCTGCTTAGAGGTGATCCATATTCTGTATTTGTTGCTACACCAACATTGTTAACTCTTGCATAACTAATTGTTTGACCAAATTTTATGCTTTTAGTAATTTCATGAGAAGAGTTAAATCTTGCCGTAAAACGTGTGTATTTTGAGTTGTTAGAAGCAACGATACCTTCTTGATCCCAATATCCAAATGATCCGTAATATTGAGATTTTTGGCTACCACCACTTAAGCTCAACTCATGATTTTGAAGCATAGCACTGTTGTTAAAAACAGCATCCTGCCAGTTGGTACCTACTCCATATTGAGAAGGGTTAGGAAAACGGACAGTGGCGCTGGGATTTGCACCTAATTGAGCTTCATTATATAGAGCCGCGTATTGTGTAGCATTTAGCAGATTGAGTTGTCTAGAAGGTTCCTGAGTTCCGGCATAGGCATTGTAATTAACTCTTATGCCGTCTGTACTTCCTTTTTTAGTTGTAATTATAACTACACCACTAGCAGCTCTGGCTCCATATATAGCACCAGATGCGGCATCTTTAAGTACCTCCATAGTAGCAATGTCGGATTGGTTTAAATAGTCTATTCCACCACCAATCTGAACGCCATCTACAATATATAGTGGCTCACTGTTGTTGATCGAAGTTGTACCACGGATTCTTAATGTAGCACCCTCACCTGGCTGACCAGAGTTAGTTGTTACAGTAATACCAGAGATTCTTCCTTGAAGAGATTGCTCAACACGCATTACGGGTTTATTTTCTAAATCGGATGAGTTGATTTTAGAAATAGCTCCCGTAACAACACTTTTTCTCTGAGTACCATAACCAATAAACACCACTTCATCAATATCCGTTGATTTGGATTCGAAATTAAAATTAGCAGTAACTGCTTCGGAGCCTACTGCAACTGCGCGCTGAACGCTCGTTAAGCCTAAATAAGAAACAGTAATATTATATGTTCCTGCACTTAAGCCAGAGATAACATACTTACCATTTGCGTCGGTTGTGACATTTCTATTTATACTTTCAATTTTAACATTTGCCCCGGAGAGAGGAAGCCTGGCCTCATCATACACCGTTCCATTAATGCTTCCTGTTTGTGCAAGTGCAGTAAAGCCTGCAAATAGCAACAAGAAAGCTAAAAATGTACCTCTTAATAAGTAGTTTTTTTCCATTTAATTGGTTCTTTTAAATAGTTCCTTAGTTTAATTAATCGTTGTTTTTGTGTTATTGGGTATAGTTTAGTAATTGTTTTTGGTCATTAATTTGAATTAGAAATTCGCCTGGTTCAGCAACAGTTTTAAGTTCATTGTTTACCGAAGCAATTAAGTCGGCGTCTATTGTAAATTGTACTTTTTTTCTTTCACCCGGATTGAGTTCTATTTTATCAAATCCTTTTAAACGTTTCACATCTGGGCTAATATGCGATGCTACTAAATCAGAAATAAACATCAATACGGTTTCTTTTCCGGCAACTTTTCCGGTGTTTACCACATCTACGGATACGGTAATTTTTCCTTTGCCTTTTAATTCATTACTGCTTAGCTGTAAGTTTTCGTATTTAAAAGTTGTATAGCTTAATCCGTGGCCAAATACATATTGAGGATTGTAATCTGCGTCATAATTATAAATCCCTTCTGCAGTGTCTCTTGATTCGGCTGGCTTGTGAAAATAGGTGAATAGGGCATTTGGAAATTGTGGGTAGGTGTAAGGAAGCTTACCAGAAGGATTTGTTTCTCCAAATAGCATTGAAGCAAGTGCATCTCCTCCAAAATTCCCAGGTAAATACAATTGCACAATGGCAGCCATTTTGTTTTCAAATTTGCTGATAATGCGGGGTCTTCCTTCGTTTAAAATTAATATGATTGGTTTCCCTGTTGCAGCCAATTTAAGGGCAAGTTCGGTTTGCAAATCAGATAGATATAGGTCATTTAAATTACCAGGCGTTTCTGTGTAAGAGTTTTCTCCTAAAGCCAATAAAATAACATCAGCATTTGCTGCTGCAGCCAATGTTTCTTCCATTTTATCAGCATATTCTTCATAGTATTTGCCATCCATTTTATAACTCACTCCCGGTGAGTAAACAACATTTGGAGCCTTTAATTTTATGGCTTCTAATATGGTGTTATATTGAGAAGCAAAATCTTCTGTCTTCTCTCCTTGCCATGAATAGGTCCAGGCGCCATTTAATGTGCGCATAGAATTAGCATTAGGGCCAGTAATTAATATCTTTTTATCGGTAGTTAGGGGTAAAATATTATTTGAGTTTTTCAGCAGAGTGATAGACTCTTTGGCTGTGTTTAAAGCTACTGTTTCAAAATCTTTGCTTCCAAAATCTGGATAATCTTTAATGTTGGTAGTAGGTTTGTCGAATAAATCTAGCTCATATTTCAATTTTAAGATACGAGAAACGGCTTCATCAATACGCTTGATGCTTACACCTCCCTCTTTAACTAAAGCGATTAAATCGTCGCAAAACGGCTCATAGTCGTATGCAATCATAGACATATCTATGCCCGCATTTATAGCAATTTTAACAGCTTCTTTATTGTTTTTAGCAATTTTATCTCTTTTATAAAGATTTTCTATGTCTGCCCAGTCCGTTACTACCAATCCTTTAAAACCTAATTCGTTTCTTAATAAAGTTGTTAATAACTGGTAGTTGGCATGTACCGGAATGCCGTTTATTAGCCCAGAGTTAATCATAATTGTTTTTGCACCAGCATCTATAGCTGCTTTGAAAGCTGGTAAATGGTATTCTCTTAGCGCTTGGTCAGATATATATGCGGGTGTTCTGTCTCTACCCGAAACAGTAGCGTGGTATCCAAGGAAATGTTTAATAGAGGTAGCTACTTTTTTAGGATCATTCACTTTATTGCCCACCCCTTCATATCCAATAATCATTTCTTTACCTAATTCTGCAACCATGAAGGGATCTTCGCCAAATGCTTCCCATTGTCTGGGAAATCTCGGATCTAAGCCTAAATCGAGTACAGGTGAGAAAACCCAAGGAATAGAGCTTGCTCTTGTCTCGTAAGCAGTTATTTCTGCGCCTTTTCTAACTAAATTTCGGTTAAATGTGGCTCCCTGTCCAATTTGCTGTGGAAACATAGTAGCTCCGGCAGTATATGTTTCTCCGTGAATAGCATCAATACCATATATTACAGGAATGCCTAACCTTGTTTTTTTAGTAGCAACTTCTTGAATGGTACTAATTACTTTTAGCCATTCTTGAGGTGTTCTTGCTCTATTGTTAGAAGCATTTAAAACGGAACCCAATTTATAAGTTACCAATGCTTTCTCCATTGCAGCCTGATCTAATGAGAAAGGTTCATCACTAGCAAATCTATTTGGTCCTTTTCCAATTACATCTAAAGTGATTTGAGCCATTTGTCCAACTTTTTCTTCTAAAGTCATTTTGGCCAATAGAGCACTTACTTTATTGTCTATATTATTAGAAGTATTTGAAACTTGAGCGTTCCCAAAACTGACTAATAAAACTAATGTAAATAGGAGTGTATACCGTAGGTTCATAGTATAATTTAGTTTGTTAAAGAATTATAAAGTTAATGTGATTAAAAAGATAAAAGCAAATATTTAAAGAAAAAAAAATCTTATAAATGTCTGATAACTAATTAATTAACAAATTTTTGATACGTTATAATATCTTATGTCAGAGGGTCTAAAAACAAGGTTCTAGATGTTCTGAGGATGGATTTTGTTTGTGCGGTATAGGTTGCTATGATACGCTTTAACAACATTCAAAAAAATGTTAATTTAATAGTGTAAAAATAACAATAAGTAGGGGTAAAATTTGTGATTTTTGGTTAATCTAATACTAATTCGCTCCAGCCAGACTTTCCTGACTTTTTAAGTTTAGCTTTTCTTTCTTCCATAACGGTCTTAATTTTTGTACTGAAAGTCCAGCAGGTACTTTGTCTCATATTTAATAATTGGGATAATTTATGAGATGAGATTTTCCCTTTTGAGGTATATACTAAAAAGACCATATAGAAGGCTTTATTAATAGGAATTCTTGTATTGTGAAAAATGGTATAACTTGTAACAGATTCTGTATAACTACATTTGGTGCACCTTCTACTTAGTGGAATAGCTCCGCTATAATACTGTTGATTTTTGCATTTTTTACAGGTATATCCATTTTTCCATTTTAATTCTTCCAGAAAATCATTGCATTTGTCTTTATTGGGATAAATTTTACTGAATTCTTCAAAATCTACATCAGTAGACATTACTCTGTCTCTGGTAATCTTTTCTACATTTACCAATAATTCTCTATTATCTTGCTCTAAAAGAATATTCATTCTTTCGATTTCTTCCGATTGTATTTTCAACTGGTTGTTTACTAGCGTCAACTCCTTGTTTTTGGCCTCAATAATTATTGACTTTTGAAATACTTCTTTGGTGCGCTCACTAACTTTTTGTTCTAAATCTTTATTTAGAGAATCTTTTAATGCTGCATTTTCGGCCATTTGATGCATTATTTCTGTTTGAGCATCTTCTTTTTTTCTTCTTAGAATTCGAACCTTATCGCCAATGGCAAAAGAAAGAAAGATCATTTCTATTACAAAACAGATACTTAAGCTATAATATCCTATGGGTTGTTGATTAAGCTCCTGAAAGAATAAAGTAATCATGAGTTTTATCATGAAACCCACAAAGAGGAAGCTATACCCTACCACAAAGAATCGGGCAGGGGTATAACCTTTTTTTAGAATGTATAAGCCAGAGTAAAAGGCTACAGCTAATGGTATAAAGTCTAAGAATTTATAAGTTAATAAAACAGGGAAAAAATAGATAGAGATTAATAAAAATGCGATTCTAATATATACTACGCTTAGTATAATGCGGTCTAATTTTACCGATATACGTTTAACATGTAAAAAATCTCTTGAAAAGAGTAAGGAGAAAATACTTATTCCGCAAAGTGCAAAGGCATAAGCAATTTGATTCCAATTAGTTGCTTTAGGCCATAGAAATTGAAAAGCAATTCCGTCAGAGCTCATTTCAAAAATTGCCACACTCAAAATATACATTACATAATGTAAATATTGCCTTTGACGCATGGCAATGAACATTAATACGTTGTAGAAACTGAAAACCAATATCATTCCATAAAATATACCGAAGTATAAGTATTCATGGAGCGCATACGATATAAACCAATTAACCGAACGCAATACAATTATGGCGTAAGATATTTGCTCGGAATGAACTCTAAAATAATAGGTCTTAACATCGTGGCCATAATTTTCAAGATATAAAGCAAAATTTTTATGGTCAATTTCTCGCTTGTTAAAATCTAAGCGGTCACCTAAAACCCGATGCGCATATCCGCCATTTTCAAGTGGGGCGTATACATCAATTCTATCTATTGTTTGGTCGAAAAATTCTAATAGAAATTTCGTATTTATAGATTCATTGTGCTTGATTTTTATTTTAAACCAAAAAGTCTGTAGATTTTTATCTGTGTGAGGAGTACTTCCTGTACTTGGTTTAAACTTTTGCTGAATAGAAGGTTTTAATATTTCATTAAATTTAAGATTACCCTCCTTGTCGGGCAATACCTCTATTTGACTGTAAGTGAAAAAATGCTGAGTGGTTGTATCATTTATAGATACACTTTGTTGTGCCGACAGCTTTAATGTCAGAAAACATATTAGAATAGATAAAGTGTAATATTTGTTCTTGTTTACTTTTAACATTCGATACTCCCGAAATCAAATATATGATTTATCTTGAGTTTAGCGTGTTTTCATATAAAACTACCCTTATTTTAGGGGCTCTAAAGCTTTAAACAGCTTTCGAGCCATACCGCTTCCGTTGTAGTTGTTGATGTTTATAACTACAATATACTTTTTCCCTTTCGTATCGGTATGATAGCCGGCATAACCTTGAACATTACTGATATTGCCACTTTTAATTTTCATCCCATTGTTGGTAGGAAAACCTTTTAAAAAATCAGGAAACCAGGTTTCTTTCTGTGTTTCGAATAATATTTTAGCCATAGCCAATGTAGTTACTCTGTTTGCCGGTGCTAATCCGCTACCATCAATTATATTCAGTGCACGTTCATCTAATCCTTTGGCTTTCCAGAATTTGATCAACTCAGATGTCCCGTTTCTGGTGGTAGCAGATTGACCTTTTTCGGCGGCAATAGTTTTTACGAAAGCTTCACCATATAAGTTTACACTTTTGTTGAGATACCAATAAGAAAGCTCAGAAAGGGTGGGCGACTGAAGTGTAGAGATAATATTTCTATTATTTTCTACTTTTTTTCCTTCATTTAAGATGATTCGGCTACTTGATGAACATTCTATACTCGTGATACCTATTTTATTTAAAGTGTCTTGTAATCTATAAGCTGCTTCGTAAGAAGGATCAGGAATACTTGCCGAAATTGCTGATTTAGCAATACCTATGCCCCAAGTACCACGTAAATATCCTTCAAATGAATAAGGAGCAAGAAATACATAAGCATTATCTCCTGAACCTTGGGCTCCTGTTGTAAGTTCGTTATATATTTTTATATAATTACTTTCAGGAACCATTCTTAGCATTTTAACAGGGTCTCCAGGTTTAGAACCTGGTGTTAGTTTTATGTCAAATTGGTTTTCTCTCCAATTTAACCCTGTAGCAGAAGCTCCGTAATAATTGCCGATGTCTTGCCAAATCCATCCTTCAGGAGTGGATTGCGTAGGCCAGTTTCCAGCATCACCTATAATTCTGCCTTTTATAGATTTTATGCCTTTGGCTTTTATAGCTTCTACAAATTGCTTCAGTATCGTTTCTTCTTTGGTATTTGTATATCTCCACGATCCTAAGCTGGGATCGCCAGAACCCTGAATAACGATATCGCCATCTAAAACACCTTCGGCATTTATACTTCCGGTGTAGCTTAGCGTTGTTTTATACCTGTAGTCTTTGCCTAAAATATGGAATGCTGTAGCAGCAACAATGGTTTTTAACGTTGAAGCAGTAGCTAGTCCGATATTTTCATTTTTTGCATAAATAATGTTTCCTGTTTCGGCGTCTAAAACGCAGAGCGATGCCAATGAATATTTAGCCTGAGGATCATCCAATAAAGTTTTAAATGAATTCTCAAGCTGTTCTTTTTTAGATTGACCAAAGCTCGTTAATGTTAGAAACGATAGAAATACGATTGTAGCAATTTTAAAAGACTTCATGTTTAACATTTATAAATGAAACTACGCCATTTCATTTTTTACTAAAAACTCAGCAATTTGCACAGCATTTGTAGCAGCTCCTTTGCGTAAATTGTCGGCCACAATCCACATATTTAACGTTTTTGGTTGTGATTCATCTCTTCTAATTCGGCCTACAAAGACTTCATCTTTTCCATGTGCATCTTTTGGCATCGGATATTTTAAATTTTCAATATCATCTACTACCTCAACACCCGGCATTAAATCTAAAAGATGCCTAACCTCCTCAATTGTAAAATCATTTTCAAACTCAATGTTTACTGATTCTGAGTGTCCACCAATAACAGGAATTCTAACAGTAGTTGCTGTGATTTTTACGGTGCTGTCGCCAAGAATTTTCTTGGTTTCATTAACCATTTTCATCTCTTCTTTGGTATATCCGTTATCGGTAAAAACATCAATTTGTGGAATAACGTTTAAGTCGATAGGATACGTATATGCCATTGGGCCATCTACAATTCCGTTGCGCTCATTCATCATTTGATCTACTGCTTTTACACCCGTTCCGGTAACCGATTGGTAAGTAGAAACTACTATTCTTTTAATTTTATAGCTGTCGTGTAAAGGTTTTAAGGCCAAAACCATTTGGATGGTTGAGCAGTTGGGGTTAGCAATAATTTTATCATCTAATGATAAGGTATGTCCATTTACTTCGGGAACAACTAATTTGATAGCCGGGTCCATTCTCCATGCCGACGAATTGTCGATTACCGTAGTGCCGGCTTCTTTAAATCTGGGAGCATGTTCTAAGGAGGTGGTGCCTCCTGCTGAAAATAAAGCAATTTCTGGGCGCATTTCAATAGCTTGATCCATGCTAACCACCTTATACTTTGTTCCCTTAAACGATATTTCTTTGCCTATACTTTTTTCAGAAGCAACAGGAATAAGTTCCGTTAATGGAAAATTTCTGGATTCTAGCACTTTCAACATCTCTGTTCCAACCAAACCGGTGGCGCCCACTAAAGCTATTTTCATTTGTAGATTTTTCTTTTAAATTAAAAAATTGTCGTATATTTAAATTGTAGATTTTTTAGCATCCCTGATTGTACGCCTTTAACATCAAATATGCGAATAATTACGTGTTTTTTACTATTGTTGGTCTGTAAAATTACTTCAGCTCAGCTAAATGAAGATTTTTCCGGTAGCTTAAGTTCAAATTGGGTAGGCAGCAATTTATCTAAAGATTTTGTCATTAATAATGGGATGCTTCAATCTCAATCTACCGTAGCTAATAGCAATTTTTATCTTTCAATTGAAAATAAGTTGTCTGTTAACTGCATTTGGGAGTTTTGGGTGAATTTAAAATTCAATACTTCGGGTGCAAATTATGTAGATATTTATCTGGTTTCTGATAAGCAGGATTTAAAAAGCACTTCTATAAATGGATACTTTATAAGAATAGGTGGAACAAACGATGAAATTTCACTTTTTAAGAGAAGTGGGATGTTGGCTAGTGCGGTTAAAATTGTTGACGGCGAAGATGGGATTACAAATAGTACCAACACAATTTTAAAAATTAAGGTAGTTAGAAATGCAAATGGCGATTTTGAAATCTTTAGAGATAAAACCGGAACAGGGTTGAATTATGTTTTTGAGGGAGGTGTAAATGATAAAACTTTTGTGCATACAGCTTTTTTCGGTATTTATATTCAGCAATCGACCGTCAGTTTTCATCAAAAGCACTTTTTTGATGACTTTTCTGTTCGGGAAATACAATTGGATGTAGAGCCACCTACCTTGCAAAAAGTACGCGTAATTGATAGTCTTACAATAGAAATTGAATTCTCGGAACCTTTAAAAATAAGTTCAACTGCGAATACACTTAATTTTAAATTTGGCTCAGTTGTTCCTGATTTTAGGATAGAACCAACTTTTGCACCTCATATTTTTAATTTAATATTTGACGTTTCACCTGCTACCGGAAGCTATTTGCTGAAAATTAAAGATGTGGAAGATTTGGCCGGAAATATACAGTCAAATGAAATTATTACTTCTTTTTTCTATGTGCGACCTTATGTTCCTAGAAAAGGTGAGTTTTTTATTAATGAGTTAATGGTAGATCCAACACCCGTAGTAGGATTGCCTAATGCAGAATATGTAGAACTTTGGAATAAATCAGATCATTATATATTGCTGCAAAACTGGAAGCTGCAAACACAGAGTGCAGAAATGAAATTTGGTGTCGATACTATTTTACCCCAATCATTTGTAATTATAACTTCTACTGCGAATAAACCCTTGTTTAATCATATTGAAACAAAAATTATTAGCCCCACTACGTGGGCAGCTTTGCGTAATGAAAACGGGATTCTTAGATTAATAAATTCTAATTCAGAGATTGTTGATGAAGTATTTTATGATTTAAATACATACAAGGATGCTCGAAAGAAAGATGGGGGGTATTCTTTGGAATTAATAGATCCGGACAATAAATGTGTTGGCCGTCAAAATTGGATGGCTTCTGCTAACGAAGCCGGCGGAACACCAGGTGGTATGAATAGTGTTTATAAAACGCAGTTAAAGGAAACAGAACCAGAGTTAATAAGTGTGAAGTTAAAAGATGAACGAATTATAGAGCTGATTTTTTCGAATTCTATTGATAGCTTATTGCTATCTAGGCCCGCCAATTATGTTATTAACAATGGGATAGGTGTTCCGGAAAGTGTTAAAATAATAGGATATGAATTTCGACATGTAGAATTAACATTGCGCGAGCCCCCAAGAATCGGATTAGAACATTTGCTGACTATGGTGGAACTTAGAAATTGTGGAGGAGTTTTGATAAACCCTGAAAAGAATTCGGGTAAAATATTGAGGACAAAACGTATAGAAGCTGGCGATATAATTATCAATGAAATTCTTTTCGATCCCAAGCCGGGAGGAGCCGATTTTTTAGAATTAATGAATACAACAGATCACATTTTGAATTTAACGGGATTAACGATTGCTAACGCAGATCAGCAAGGAAAGCCATCTGTGAAGCGCTTAATAACAACAGAACCTTTATACATAGAGCCTAAAGAATATATTGTTTTAACCAGTAATGTAGAAGCGCAGCATGTTTATTATAGAATTTCGAACCCCAATGCTTTAAAAACTTTTAATTTACCGGCTTTTGCCCTAGAAAAGGGAAAGGTTTTCGTATTAAACGATCAGGAAATTATAGATCAGTTTGAATACCATCAGAATATGCATTTTCCATTGGTTTCTAATTACAAAGGTGTTTCATTAGAGCGGGTGTCTGATAAAGTTTCGGCAAATAGTATAGGTAACTTTGTGTCGGCCAGCAGCAGGGCAGGATACGCTACCCCGGGTTACAAGAACGCTGCTTCAGGAGAAAATTTATTGAATTTTTTTAAGGCAAATAAACCTGTTTTTGTTCCATTAAGTGCAAATTCGGAGGAATCTTCGTTAGTTATCTCTTATGGATTTTTACAACGAGGGAATATAGGAACGCTAAAAATTTTTAGCGACAAAGGGAGGCTTGTAAAAACGGTGTTCAATAATCATCTTTTAGGAAAAACGGGCGAAATAATCTGGCAGGGAAATGCCGATGATGGGAGAGTGGTGCCACAAGGAATATATTTGTTGGTTTTAGATGTGTTTGACTTGGCGGGTAAACGATTTAAAATGAGGGCAACAGTGGTAGTGGCCGAGGGTAGATGAAATTTTGTGATAAGCAGGGTTTAGGAAGATTTAAGGGTTTAGGCGTTTTACAATAACAAGAATCAGCATTTAATTTTCTTATGTAAGAATTATCAGCCAAAAAAACTCAGGATAATTATAATCGTATTTATCAATGAAAAAACAAATGTTGCCAGTGTGTATCCTTTCATTGAGGTGTTTTTGATCCATGAAGATATACATTTTATGAAGGTTACTATTTGTAAAATCACCAATGGAATGGTGATGAGTTCTCTAATTATGCCGACTAATACAAATGTTGATTTTAAATAATAAGTATCCAGCGCAATAAGGGCGAAAAACACCAGGCTTATCCAGCTTAAGTGAAATAAGATGTTATTGTATTGGATATTATTTTTTGTTGTATTGTAAATATACTTATTTGTTTAAGCATTGAGCCTGCAGTTGTGGAGAGGAAAGAGGTACATGAAGTATTTCACCAATTATTTTCAAAAGAATATAGAAATGGATGAAGGTTTTTGATTGTCTCAATAAGGGCAACCCCATCCCATTCCTGTACTCCAATGACACTTTTCTTCTCCCATGCCTACTTCCATACTGATTTCATAACGAGCTGCCGAATCAGTTTCGTAGTAAAAAGACTTGCTGATTATACCTCTTCCCACTCGTGGTATTGAAGAAGTAAACTCTGGCTTTAAATCCGTTAATTTTGCGGGATAATGATTATACTTATTGTAATAAGCTTCTAAATGGTTAACGAGTTTGGCTCCTCGTTCCCAATTTTGGTCAATTTGATTCCGAGTATAAAAATAGAGTGCAAAAAACACGAATAAACTACATATAATACCCGAAAATAATTTTACTCCTCTTATACGTTCAGGTACTCTGATAGCAAAAAGTGTAAAAATGAATAAAAAAATGCAAGCTGTGAATACTTTATTACTGATAAGCGAACTTTGATAAAGAATGGTAGGGGATGCTAAGATTAGATATGTTTTAACATTTTTCATTGGGATGCTGTTAAAATGCATTCTACGTTTTTTACAGATTGGTAAAATAATTAATTTTACTTTAAATAAGAATATTAAAGAAAACAATTTGATCCCTCATTCTTCCTAAGGATATAAAAATCTCAGAAAATGAAAAAGCCTTCAAAATTTCTTCTGAAGGCTTTTTATTGGTGGGAGATACTGGGTTCGAACCAGTGACCCCCTGCTTGTAAGGCAGGTGCTCTGAACCAGCTGAGCTAATCTCCCTTTTGGTTTGTCCCGTTTGGGAATGCAAATATAGGTTCTTATTGTTTATTTCAAAAGTTTTTTTTGAAAAATTATTTATTGTCCTGATTAACAAGGATTAAAATTAGTGATTGTGTTGCAGTAGCTAATTTTAAGCTTTAAGTTCTACTTTAAAAAGCATTATAATGATTTAATCATTATAATGCTTTTTGGATCTTATTTTAAAGCAAATTTAACCGGTACGTTGAACTGTACCCGCACTGCTTCACCGTTTTGTATGCCCGGCGACCATTTTTCACTTGCTTTTACAACTCGTATAGCTTCGTCATCTAAACCACTGCCCAATTTTCGGTCTACTTTAACATTGGTAATAGATCCGTCTTTTTCGACCGTAAAATTAACATGTACCGTTCCTGATACATTATTATCTGCAGCCGTTTTTGGATAATTTACATTGTCGGCTATGTATTTTCTAAACCCATCCATTCCACCCTTAGGTTGAGGTATTACATCTATTTTAGAAAATTCATGTATTTTTTCGGATGTAGAGTCGCTGTTTATTTCAATGACTGATTCTTCTGTTGTACCTTCAGGGTTAGAAGCGCTATCTGTCTGTTCTTGATAATCGCTATCAGAATTATTATTAGACGCATTGTTATTACAGGAAGCCATAAATAGAGCGAATACAGCAAAATAGATTAGATTTTTTCTTTTCATAATAAATAAAATTTAGGTTCAAAACAAACCTACTAAAAATTTAGTTATATAAAAAATAGTCGGTAGAATTGGCTAAACTCTACCGACTATTAAAACTTTATAAAAGTGCAAATTTTACTGGTACATTGTACTTAACACGCACGGGTTGTCCATTTTGTATACCTGGAGTCCATTTTTTACCAAGCTTAACTACTCGAATAGCTTCTTCATCCAAGCCACCACCAATTTTTCTATCTACACTTACATCTGTTAACCTGCCATCTTTTTCGACGGTAAAACTAACATAGACAGTACCTTGGGTACTGTTTTCTAACGCTAGTGGGGGATATTTAATGTTGTTCCCTAAGAATCTGCGGAATGCATCCATCCCGCCAGGATAAGAAGGTAAAACCTCTAAGCTTACAAAATCATGGATAGTATTATTTTCGGTTACTACAGAACCTGTAGATTCCTTAACGCCTTCGCCCGCAGGTACTGCAATTACAATATCAGCGAGCGGGTCGGCTTCAATAGTTTTCTGTCCAGGATCTGCCACCGCTAGTTCTGCTATTTTTGGAGGTTCTTCATTCCTAACTTTATTATCGACCACCACAACGGGAGGCGCAAACTTTACAGTAGCAGTTTTAGGTTTAGCAGGTTCAATGGTTGGAGGGATTACAATAACCTCTTTTTCAACCGGAGGAGCAATAGTTATCACTTCAGTTTGCTTTAAAACCGGTACCTCTGTTTTTGTGCCAACAATTAAGGCGTGTATTTTTGGGGCAAAAAATGCACCTATAAATAAAATAGAAGCAATTAAGAAAGCACGAAATGTTGTTGCACCGTTGGTGTTTCTTAGCTCGTAAGCTCCGTATTTTTTGTTTTTGGAAGAAAAGATGACATCTAGCCAGTCTTTTTTAAATAAATCGATTCTTGCAGCAAACATGATTTCAAAAATTTAATGAATAACTCTGTTAATTACATCTAAAATTGTGTTAGCAATAGATAATTGAAAGTGTTTCAATTATTATGCTTATATACATAAGATGTAATTATAGAAGGAATTCCATAAATGAATTTTTGAAATTCTATTCCTGAATAAAATTGATTAGGTTTCCTTTATTGCTTTCAGAAATAAATTGTTGCAAACTATTGCTTGTATACTTAGAAAAAGTGCCTTTTATGGTTAACTGAACTCTATAATTGGAGAATTTTTGTAAAATATCTCCTGCTATCTGGGTTTTTAGATCGAAAAATAAGGGGGTGATATTTTTTTCATGTAATATAATTTTATGGAAACCCTGGTAATATATATTGCCTAGAAGGTCTATAGCATCGTCTGTTGAATTGATAATAAGTTTATCGGAAACCAATAGAGCGGTTTTGATATTGCCTTCCATCTGTTCAATAATTTCCATTTTATAGTAGTTAGTTGTTATTTGAAGTTTTTCTTTTTTTTAAGTATTTTCTTGTGAGCCATATAACGGAAACAATGATGATTAAGAACGGCCAAATTGATATAAGCCAAAGCATAAAATCACCGATGGCTATCCAGCCGTTGCTCAATGAGGATTTTAATCTTTCGAAGAAACTCCCTTTACTTGTTCTTTTAAAAGTATAGTCCTTTTCCTTAAATAGATTTAAGTCTATATTACTATAAGTAATTTGATCGTTGAGGTATTTTAATCGGCCAGCTGTGCTTTCAATTTCTTCTTCAATTGTTCGGATATTTTCCTGAATGTCGAGTATATCTTTAATGGAGTTTGCTTTTCCAAGCAGAACTTTATATCTTGATAAATACTCTTTTTTGTTGTTTAACCTACTTTCTATATCAATAAATTCTTCTGTTACATCTCTTGCCTGAATACTCTTGTTTTTAATTTCCTCTTTTCCACTTTCTATTGTAGTGATAAAATTTTCAAAATCTTTTGATGGAACCCTGATTTTTAGATTGTAGCTTGTTGTGTAATCGTCATTAATTAAATCTTCTTTTTCATAATACCCATTAAACCTTTTTATAAGCTCATTCAGGTTTTTTTTGCTGGCTTGTATGTCGGCCGTTTTAACAGTAAGCGATGCATCCTTAATTATTTTAGAGGCTTTGTTATTATTTTTTAAACTAGCTTCTTCATTTGCAGTAATTTTTTCTTGTTTTAGATCTGGCGCATCATAAACTTGAATATTGGCATTTTCGCCTGTTGCGTAACTATCTTCAGTATTGTTTGAGCTACAAGATAAAAGAAGAGGGAAAATACTTGCTATGATAATAGTGCTGATTTTAGACATGTACATGCTTTTTACGTATTTTAAATAATTGAAAATACTGAATTATTTTCAGTCAATGAAGCTTTATAGATTAAATTTTATGGAATGGAAATGTAAATAGGAACTTCTGCATTTTTCCAATCACTACTTCGGTTGTCGTAAATTTCAAAATCAAATTTATAAGCCCTTTCAAATTCGTCTTTCCAAATTTCTTTCCAGCTATTTGCTATGCACTTGGGGATTTCGCCAGCTGCTATGATTTCTTTGTAAGAGTTTTCAGGGATAATTAAACTTGTAAATCCATCAATTTCAGTCTCTAATGCTACTTTACAGCCAATAAAAAAACTGTAGGGTTGATTGTGATCGCCATCATAGTTATGATATACTGCGTAAACTGCTTCCTCAGTTTTATCATTAATAAGATTGTAATAACCACCTTCTTCAAATTTTTGCCATAAACTTCCGCAATCGGCCATAGATTTCCCGTCTGCATTATAGGTTTTGTATGGTAAGGAAATTCCGATAAGCTTAAACTGCTCTTTAAAAACTGTATTCATGACATTATTTGATAAGATGAATAGCTAAATTAGAACAAAAACCCCTTAAACGGAATTTATTTTACTTAACTCAATACTTCTTCAAGAATATGATGAGATTGGACTTCACCAAACGAGGCAGTATGCAATTTATAATATAGCAGAATCTTTTCTAGTAATGTTCTTCTTTGAAGTGTGTTTATATTCAAGTGATCTAAATTTTCGAATGATGTTTCATAAAGTTTTATGAAGTTAACCGCTTCGGGCTTATCTAGAAAATTTAAGTGAATAGGAGTAAGCGAAGTAAACTCCCCTTCTTGTAAATCAAAATATATTTGATCTGTTCTATTGGCAATGTTAGGTGCAAAGCCTAAATATCTGGTTATTTTTAAAAGAAAGGATAAATGAAAATTAGGGTTAATCTGTTCAGTTTCATCAAGCCAAGAAATAGCATTGTGCAGAAACTCAAATAAGCGTTCGTCAGCCCCCTGCTGTCTAATACTTTTATAAAGTACTTCATTTAAAAACATTGCCATGGTGCTTTTTATAATGTGGTAAGGGATGGAAGAAAATGCCGGTCCTGGACGAGCTTCGGTTAATCTTTGTATTGATGCACTCTGCTTAAAATTGGTAACTATATCCAGTAGATGCAGGGGCTGTAGCAGGTTCATGCCTATTTTAGCTTTTGGCTTTTTTACCCCTTGAATCATAAAAGATTGTAGCCCAAATTTGTCTGTGAAAATCTGCACAATTACACTACTTTCGCTATAAGCAGTAGTTTTTAAAACAATACCACGAATTTTATGTATCACTATTGTTTAAAATTTAAATGAGGTAATTATTGTGCTTATTATTTGAGTTACAAGGTCTAAAATTAAGCTTTATTAAACTTTTGACAATTAAAAAACGTATTAAATTGTGGTAAATGAGGCATAAATATTCAAAATTCTGTTACTTTGCCAAAAAAATAGTCAAGTATGTGGGAAGGCTTCGCCAGGATGATTCTGAGAAATAGAATTGTCATTTTGTTAATCTTTATTGGTTTAACCCTATTTATGGGATGGCAGGCCAAGGATTTAAAATTATCTTATGCTGGAAGCAAAATTTTACCGGTAACCGATTCTGCATTTGTTAAGTACAACGCTTTTAAAGAGCAGTTTGGAGAAGATGGAAGTATTATGGTTCTGGGGATACAGTCGCCCGACATTTTTAAAACTACACTTTATAATCAATGGGTAAACTTGGCTGCTTCTCTTAAAGAAGTGAAAGGTGTTACCAATGTTTTGTCTACCGGAAGTATGGTAGCCTTAACAAAAGATACCACAGCTCAAAGATTTGATATTAAGGTTTTGCCTGGGAGAGTTATTCAGACAAATACGGAAATGGATTCATTAGCAGTCGAAATTAAGGGATTGCAATTTTATAAAGGATTACTTTTTAATGAAAATTCTGATGCTACTTTGATGGCAGTTTCTTTTGATAAGAAGTTGTTGAATACAGCATATAGAAACATAATTATTGAAAATATTCAGGAAAAAACGGCTCAATTTGAGCAGATTTCTGGAGTAGAGGTGCATGTTTCGGGTTTACCTTATATAAGAACCGCGACCAGTAAATTGGTATCGAATGAGTTTGTGCTATTTCTCGGGCTTTCTATTTTGGTGTCTGCCGTTATATTATTAGTCTTCTTTAGAAATGTATTTGCCGTTATATTTCCAATATTGGTAGTTATAGCAGGGGTGGTCTGGAGCCTTGGTTGTTTGGTGATGTTTGGCTACGATATAACCACATTAACTGGATTAATTCCGCCGTTAATTGTAATTATTGGAATTCCAAATAGTATCTTAATTCTAAATAGATATAAAGCGGAGTTGCAAAGAGGCGAACCTAAGTTAATTGCGATGCGAACGGCCACGGCGCGCGTTTCTATTACTACCTTAATTGCAAATATTACAGCAGCTATTGGTTTTGGTGTATTGTGTTTCACAGGGAGTGCTTTATTGGTAGAATTTGGAGCTGTGGCAGCCCTAAATGTAATGTTTACATGGATTATGTGCTTGTGTTTAATCCCGATTATATTTAGCTGGCTACCTACACCAAAAGTTAAGGCCGAGGTACATAAAAAGTCTTTCTTGGATACAGTGTTATTGAAAATAGACCATTTGGTAACTAATAATAGTAAGCGCATTTATTTAGCTACGGTTTTGCTTACTTTAATTGCCTTGTTTGGGATTTCTAAAGTACGGGTAAACGGGTATGTGGTCGATGACTTACCTAGTCAGAGTACAATACAGCGTGATATTAAATTCTTTGAGAAGAATTTTGAAGGAATATTACCATTGGAGATTAGTGTAGATACAAGAAGAAATAATGGTGTTCTTAACTTATCTACCTTAAAAAGAATTGAAAAAGTAGAAGAGATGATTGCCGAATATCCGGAATTTTCAAAATCAATTTCTTTGAATTCGGGAATTAAATACGCTACTCAAACTTTTTTTAATGGTGGTGAAGAATTTTATAGGTTGCCTAGTGAGATGGAAAAAAACTTCATACTTCAGTATGTAGCCAATAGTGGAAAAGGGAGTGGCGATATGTTAAATAATTTTGTTTCTCCAGATAAGCGGGTTGCGCGAATAAGTTTTCAAATGGCCGATATAGGTTCAGAAAAATTAAGCCCATTGTTAGATGAAATTAAGTTAAGAACAGATTCTATTCTTAGTCCGAGTAGATACGATGTGACTTTTACAGGTTCCAGTATCATTTTTTCGAGGGGTACTGATTATATGTTAAGACATTTAGTAGAGAGTATTTGTATTGCAATTGTTTTAATCTCTTTAATAAGATATGTTCAGTTTAGAAGTATAGGTATTATGCTCATATCTTTATTACCTAATGTGGTGCCTTTATTGATTACAGCGGGCATTATGGGTTTTTTTGGGATCGATTTAAAGCCATCTACAATATTAATTTTTACGATTGCTTTTGGATTGGCTTCCGACCAAACAATCTATTTTTTGACGCATTATCAACAAGAGATGTTGTATGGTAAGCATTCTGCTAAACAGGCTCTAACAAACACCATTAAAGAATCGGGTGTAAGTATGACGCATATTGCGTTTATCTTATTCTTTGGATTTGGAATTTTTACTGCTTCAACTTTTGGAGGAACTGTTGTTTTGGGGTTATTGTTATCAGTAACATTGCTGGTTGCTTTGGTTTTTAATTTAACCTTGTTGCCGGCATTGGTAAGGTGGTTAGAGTTGAGAAAGTCTAAATAATTTCAGCTTTATTTTTAGCGGTTGCAGTTGGTGTTTTTATTGATTCGTTGGTTTCTTCCGTAGCAGCTAATGCTTCGGCCTTTTCTTTGTCGAGCTCTACAATGCCATCTTTATCTTTCTTTGCTGTTAAAATTGGATAAAGTAACATGAGTGAGCCAAGTATAAAGAGAAATCCGGCAAACCCAAGTACGTATTGGCTACTGTCATGATCTCTTACAACCATAATTGAGTATGCAACAATTGTTATTACCCCAAGGATAATAATCCACAATCCTTTTTGAATTTTCAGAACCTTAATCATGTTAATTTTCAATTAGAAATTGCAATAAAAACAAATAAGAAGAATAAAAGTTTTTTCTAAAAGCTAAAAGCTAAAAGCTAAAAGCTAAAAGCTAAAAGCTAAAAGCGGAAAAGGAGAAAGGAGAAAGGGGAAAGTATGAAGTCGGCAAGTCTATTTTGAAGACAAAAATGTTTGCGTCTTAATATAATCTCGAAACTGAAAAGTTAGGAGCGAAAATTAATAAAGTAATTCTAAAATTATTAAGAAGTATATAACCTGAGTTAGGACGAATAGAAAGTCGGAAAATGTTAACAGTATATTAAATATACATATTATTATTGGATTTACGGGTCTTATTTGCCTATACACTATTATGTTAGCTAAAAACCTGTAAAAAATCATTCTAAAATCGTAACTTTGCATCCTTAATTTTCGTAGTTACTGCCTTGATGTATAGGGAATTTAAACAATTAGCATTAGCCAAGATTGGCGAAGAGATTTTAGAGTTCTGGAAACAAGAATCGGTTTTTGAAAAAAGTATTTCGAGCCGGCCAGAAAATAATCCGTTTACATTCTATGAAGGTCCACCTTCAGCGAATGGAATGCCTGGTATTCACCATGTAATGGCTCGCGCTATAAAAGATATTTTTTGCAGGTATAAAACCTTAAAGGGGTTTCGTGTACAACGCAAAGGCGGATGGGATACACATGGTTTGCCAATTGAGCTTGCTGTAGAAAAGAAATTAGGCATTACAAAAGAAGATATTGGAGTTAAAATTAGTGTCGATGAGTACAACGCAGCTTGTAAAACAGAAGTAATGCGTTATACGGATGTTTGGAATGATCTTACTGAAAAAATGGGGTATTGGGTTGATTTGGAAAATCCATATATCACTTACGAAAATGAATATATAGAAACTCTTTGGTGGATTTTAAAAGAGTTGTATAACAAAGATTTTCTATACAAAGGGTATACAGTTCAACCTTACTCACCGGCTGCGGGTACGGGATTGAGTTCGCATGAATTGAATCAGCCAGGCACCTATAAAATGCTTAAAGATACCTCTATTACAGCTATTTTTAAGGTAAAACGTAATCAAGATCACGCTTTAATGAAGCGCTTGTTCGAAAATGAGGCCGAAGATACCGGTTTTATTGCTTGGACAACCACGCCATGGACTTTACCTTCAAACGGAGCTTTAGCAGTTGGGAATAAAATAGAGTATGTAAAAGTTAAAACCTATAATCCGTATACGTTTTTGCCTGTTAGTGTAATTTTGGCAAAAGATTTAGTGCCTAAATTTTTTAAAGCAGAAGCAGAAAATTTAACAGAATATAATGCTGGAGATAAGTTAATTCCTTGGCAAATTGCTGATACTTTTAAAGGAGTTGATTTGGTAGGGGTTAATTACCACCAGCTAATGCCTTATGTTACGAATGAGGAATTGGAAGCCTCCGCTTTTAGAGTTATTCCGGCAGATTATGTAACTACTGAAGACGGAACCGGAATTGTACATATAGCATCTGTATTTGGAGCAGACGATTTTAGGGTTGCAAAAGAAAATGGCGTTCCGGCAGTAATGGTTAAGGATGCCATGGGCAATGAGTTACCATTGGTAGATAAGCAAGGTAAATTTGTTGCAGAGGTGGTAGATTTTGCCGGAAAATATGTTAAAGAAGAATATTATTCGGACGAAGAGAGGGCTAAACCTGATTTTAAGGCAACTGATGTTTTAATTGCGATAAAACTAAAAGAGGATAATAAAGCTTTCGACGTTAAAAAATATGAACATAGTTATCCGCATTGCTGGAGAACCGATAAACCCGTTTTATATTATCCGTTAGATAGCTGGTTTATAAAAACAACGGCTGTAAAAGATAAATTGGTTGAGCTAAATAAAACCATTAACTGGAAGCCTGAAGCTACAGGAACTGGAAGATTTGGAAACTGGTTAGAGAATTTGGTAGATTGGAACCTTTCACGTTCCAGATATTGGGGTACACCGTTACCTATATGGAGAACAGCAGACGGCACAGAAGAAAAGTGTATAGGCTCTATCGAAGAGTTAAACGCGGAAATAGTAAAATCTATTGAAGCCGGATTTATGGAATCTGGTTTTGAGCTAAAAGATATGCACAGACCGTATGTAGACGATGTTTTTTTGGTAGCACCATCGGGTAAAAAAATGACGCGTGAGACTGATTTAATAGATGTTTGGTTTGATAGCGGTGCGATGCCTTATGCGCAATGGCATTTTCCTTTTGAGAATAAAGATAAATTTGAAAAAGCCTATCCGGCAGATTTTATAGCCGAAGGAGTAGATCAAACCCGGGGTTGGTTTTTTACATTGCATGCAATTGCGGTGATGTTAAGCGAAACATCGGATGAAGTTAAAGCTGTTAACTCATTGGTGAATAATGGAGGGGTTGCATTTAAGAATGTTGTTTCTAATGGATTAGTATTAGATAAGCACGGTAATAAAATGTCTAAACGCTTAGGTAACGCAGTTGATCCTTTTACTACTATAGATCAATACAGTGCAGATGCCACTCGTTGGTATTTAATTAGCAATGCATCTCCTTGGGATAATTTAAAATTTAATGAAGAAGGCCTAGATGAAGTAAGAAGGAAGTTTTTTGGTACTTTGTACAATACTTACTCGTTTTTTGCCCTTTATGCAAATATAGATAAGTTCGAGTTCGATAAGAATAATGTTACGCCTTATGCAGAACGCAGCGAGTTAGATAGATGGATTTTATCTTTATTACAGAAGTTGAAATCTGATGTTGATGAGAATTACAATACCTATGAACCTACAAAAGCTGCCCGCGCCATTCAGAGCTTTGTAGATGAACACTTGAGTAATTGGTATATTAGATTGAGCCGCAGGCGTTTCTGGAAAGGTGAGATGACAGCAGACAAACAAGCTGCTTACGAGACATTGTATACCTGTTTACAAACCATAGCGCAGATTATGTCGCCAATAGCACCTTTCTTTTCAGATTGGTTGTATAAAAATTTAAGTATTAATGATAAAGGCCAGCCTATTTCTATCCATTTAACAAATTGGGAAGACGCAGACTTATCAATTAAAGACGATGCACTGATATCGAGAATGGAACTTGCTCAGGATATTTCATCATTGGTGTTATCTTTAAGAAAGAGAAAAGGTATAAACGTACGTCAGCCCTTAGCTAAAATCTTAATCCCTGTTTTAGATGCTCAATTTCAAACGCAGGTAGAATTAGTTCAGGAATTAATTCTTTCTGAGACCAACGTGAAAGAGATTGAGTTTATAACAGATACGACAGGTTTGATAAAGAAAAAAATTAAGCCTAATTTTAAAGCATTGGGAGCAAAAGTTGGAAAAGATATGAAGGTGGTAACTGCTGCAATTCAGGCTCTGGATCAGCAAGAACTAGCCCAGTTAGAAAAAGAGGGAACACTTCAATTGAAAGATTTGCCTTATGCTGTTGGTTTGGAGGATGTCGAGATTATTGCAGAAGATATTCCTGGATGGCAAGTAACAAATTCTGGAAAGCTAACAGTAGCCCTTGATATAACGATAACCAACGAATTAAAAGAAGAAGGAATTTCTAGGGAGTTAATTAATAGAATTCAAAATTTACGTAAAGAACTTAATTTTGAAGTCACCGATAGGATAAAGATTTACCTTCAGGATGATGACTACATAAGAGATGCAGTTATGAATAACAAAGAATATATTTGTAACGAAACTTTAGCAGATGTATTTGATTTACAATTAAGTGGAGATAATTTAAACAAAATAACTATTGATGATGTTGAGTTAAGCATTTCGATAAACAAAATTTAAAAGCATGGAAAACACTAACAAAACAAGATATTCTGACTCAGAATTATTGGAGTTTAAAGAATTAATTCAAGATAAATTACGCATGGCTAGAGAGGAGTTTAATTTATTAACCTCATCTTTAAGTAATCCGAATGCAAATGGAACTGAAGATACTTCAGGTACTTATAAAACGTTAGAAGATGGTTCTGCAACATTGGAAAAAGAACAGTTAAATCAGCTTGCTGCCCGACAAAAGAAATTTATTGAAAATTTAGAAGCAGCTTTAGTTAGAATAGAAAACAAAACTTATGGAATTTGTAGAGAAACTGGTAAGTTAATTCAAAAAGAAAGACTACGTGCTGTTCCACATGCTACTTTAAGTATGGAAGCAAAATTGAAGCAAAACTAAATTTCTAGAGGAAGAATATTGTAATGAAGGGATATACCAAGCCAGTTTTATTAATAATTTTTGTATTGCTTGCAGATCAAGTATTAAAGACTTGGATCAAAGCAAATATGTATTTAGGACAGGAGTTTAATATCTTCGGAAAATGGTTTATTATTCATTTTACGGAGAATAATGGAATGGCCTTCGGTATGGAATTTGGAGGTGAGTTTGGGAAATTATTCCTTACACTGTTCAGAATTGCCGCAGTAATTGGTATTGGGTATGCTATTCACTACATGGTTAAGCATAAATATCACAGGGGCTTAATATTAAATGTAGCACTCATATTCGCAGGTGCTATGGGAAATATTATCGATTCAGTTTTTTATGGGGTAATTTATAATTATGAAACCCTTTTTCATGGAAGAGTAGTAGATATGTTTTACATGCCTATTATTCAGGGTACTTATCCTTCTTGGTTTCCATTTTGGTCTGGAGAGCAATTTATTTTCTTTAGACCAGTATTTAACTTGGCCGATGCGGCAATTTCAATAGGTGTAATTGCTATTTTGATTTTTCAAAAAACTTATTTTAAAGAAGATATAATTGATGAGGTACCTATAAACAATGAAATTGTAGAAGAGTAATCTTCATATTGAGTCGTCCTAAAATAGGTTGACAGATTTAAAGATCAAATATAATCCTTGTCA
>CAZOVM010000003.1:0-281489 GCA_964583395.1 uncultured Pedobacter sp.
CCAGAATGAAAATCTGGCGTCCTCACCCCTAGACGAACGGGCCAATTTGAGCTTTGAGCTTAAAGCAAAAAGCTGGATTATACACAACTTTTTACTTTGATCATTAGCTTTTTCTTCTTTTCGCTTAAAGCTTTTGGCTTCAAGCTTTTCTTCCAATAAAAAAGCACCAATCTTGCGGTTGATGCTTTTTGTAGCCCGTAGGGGAATCGAACCCCTGTTTCCAGAATGAAAATCTGGCGTCCTCACCCCTAGACGAACGGGCCAATTTGAGCTTTAAGCTTAAAGCAAAAAGTCAAAAGCTTCTTATAGGATGCTTATTCCTTTTCGTTTTAAGCACTTCGCCTTCGGCTTTTGGCTTACAGCTATTTGCTCTTTGGGTAGCGGGGACACGACTCGAACGTGCGACCTTCGGGTTATGAGCCCGACGAGCTACCAACTGCTCCACCCCGCACTATTTTCCTTATCTGTTTTTCTTCAGGTTATAATCCTAAAGCATCATCTTGTTATGATTTCAGATAGCTACTTTACCTTTTTTAAAAGCTTTAAAGAACGAACTGTGTTGCTTTTAAATTGGACTGCAAAGATATTATTCGTTTCTTTGTACTCCAAATTTATTTTAAAATATATTTTCAATGACGCATAAAGCAGGCTATGTCAGCATCATAGGTAAACCAAACGTAGGTAAGTCTACCTTAATGAACGCACTTATTGGCGAAAAACTTTCTATTATTACTCCAAAAGCGCAGACTACACGTCATAGAATTCTTGGAATTGTGAACGAACCAGAATATCAGATCGTTTTTTCTGATACCCCCGGTATTATTCAACCAAAATATGGCCTACAAAACTCTATGATGAATTTTGTAAATGGCGCCCTTACCGATGCTGACCTTATTTTGTTCGTTACCGATATTAATGAGCAACACGACGAAGAAGATGTTTTAACCAAAATACAGAATACAGACATCCCACTGGTTGTGCTCCTAAATAAAATAGATCAGGCCACACAAGAACAAGTAGAAGAAAAGAAAGCTTATTGGGAAGAAAAGCTAAACCCAAAGCATATTTTCGCAATCTCTGCCCTACATAATTACAATTTAGATGGTATGCTGGATATGATTTTAGAAAATCTTCCGGAACACCCGCCCTATTTCGATAAAGAAGACCTAACAGATAGAACACAACGTTTCTTCGTTTCAGAAATCATAAGAGAAAAAATCTTTACCAACTATCAAAAAGAGATTCCATATAGCACCGAGGTAATTATTAAGTCGTTTAAAGAAGAAACTGTAAAAAGCGGGGATATGATTCGCATTACGGCCGAGATTATTGTAGAGCGCGATTCACAGAAAAACATTTTAATCGGAAAAGGCGGCTCAATGCTTAAAAAAGTAGGCATGGAAGCACGAAAAGACATCGAAACCTTCTTAGACAGCAAGGTTTTCTTAGAAACATTTGTGAAAGTTATCCCCGATTGGCGCAGCAAGAAAAACTACTTAAAAAGCTTCGGATACGACGCATAAGCACTTTTCACCCTTAACAACACTTATTTTTAAGCATCTAATTATTAGATTTTTTACTATAAATAAAAAATCCGTAATTTTGCATTTTGTAATCCATCCCATTAGTAGCTCCGTTTATGCGGAGAAATCAACAACAATATGAGCAATATTATCGCTATCATAGGTAGGCCAAACGTAGGCAAATCTACCCTTTTTAACCGCCTTACCGAAAGCAGAAAAGCTATTGTAGATGATTTTAGCGGCGTTACACGAGATCGCCATTATGGTGTTGCAGAGTGGACAAACAGAGACTTTACTGTAATTGATACAGGTGGTTATGTAGCCAACTCTGAGGATGTGTTCGAAACTGCCATTCGTGAACAGGTTTTAATTGCTATAGAAGAAGCTACAGTGCTTTTATTCATGGTAGATGTTACTACCGGAATCACCGATTTAGACGATGAAATTGCGAACATTCTTCGCAGAAGTAATAAACCAGTTTTTGTGGTTGTAAATAAGGTTGACAACAACAATCTTCAAAATGACGCAACCGAGTTTTACCGTTTCGGATTAGGAGAAATCTACAACATCTCTTCTATGACCGGTTCGGGTACTGGCGATCTTTTGGATGAGGTTATCAAGCATTTTGAAGATATTCCGGAAGAAGAAAACACCTTACCTAAATTAACGATCGTTGGCCGGCCAAACGTTGGAAAATCATCCTTAATAAACGCTTTAATTGGTAAAGACAGAAATATTGTTACCCCAATTGCAGGAACCACACGCGATAGCATCCACATTCATTACAATCAATTTGGAAATGAATTTATGTTTATCGATACTGCGGGTTTGCGTAAAAAGACCAAGGTAAAAGAGAACATCGAATTTTATTCGGTTATGCGTACCATTAAGGCTTTAGAAGAAGCTGATGTGATTATGTTGATGATTGATGCCGAAGAAGGATTAGAATCGCAGGACGTTAATATTTTTCATCTTGCAGAGAAAAACAAAAAAGGAATTGTTGTACTGGTAAATAAGTGGGATTTAATTGAGAAAAACAACAAAACCATTAATGAATTTGAAGACCAGATCAGAAATAAGATCGCACCTTTTACAGATGTGCCAATTATCTTTATCTCGGTATTAAACAAACAAAGAATTTTTAAAGCCGTAGAAGCTGCACTAGAAGTTTACAAGAACAGAAGCAAGAAAATACCAACATCTAAACTTAACGATGTAATGCTACCTATTATTGAAAACTATCCGCCGCCATCTATGAAAGGTAAATACATTAAGATTAAATATATTACACAGATTAACGCAAGCTCTCCTATGTTTGCTTTCTTCTGTAATTTACCACAGTATATTAAAGACCCATACAAAAGATTTATCGAGAATAAATTACGTGAGCACTTCGATTTTAAGGGCGTGCCTATTCAGATTTATTTCAGACAGAAATAGTTCTTTATAAAGATTCTGGTTTACCTAAACTCACCAATGCTTGTTTTACCATCGGGTCGGTAACATTTTGCGCTTTAAAATAGCCGATGTCGCCCATATAATATTTATAAAGCAACACCTTCAAATCGTTTTTAATTAAGTTTTTAGACGCTGCAAACTGCTTCTGATTAACCGTAACTTTTCGGTTTTGAGCATAACGTACCAGATCTTTTAAATCTGCCTCAGACACTGAAAATTCTTCAACAGAATTTTCTAAGTTGGCTAAGTTATATCGGTTCACCAACACATCGTATACAAAATCGAAAATCAGCTTACGTTCAATCAAATCATTATATAAACGGGTAAATCCGGTGGTATCTATTTTTACAAATACATCGGGCTGTATGCCGCCTCCAGCATATAATTTCTTACCAGCTGCCGTAACAAAAGGTTTTACAGTAGAATCTGGCTTAGGTAACGATTTGGTAAACTCTCCTTCCACATATCTATCGTCTACCTCATTCTGATAAGCATCATAACCATTTTTCTTATAAGATTTCTGAATACTTCTACCCAACGGTGTATAATATCTGGCAATGGTTAGGTTGAGTGCCGATCCATCTTGAAAAGCAAATTGCTCCTGTACCAAGCCTTTACCAAAAGACCTGCGACCTACAATAATCCCCCTATCTAAATCTTGTACCGCTCCGGCAATAATTTCACTTGCCGAAGCCGTTTGCTCATTAATAATCACAGCTAATTTTCCGTTCTCAAACTCTCCACCACCTAGCGAAATATAATCGGTACGGGGCTCGTGCTTACCCTCGGTATAAACAATCAGTTTATTTTCGGCCAGCAACTGATTAGCCAATCCGGTAGCCGCAGTTAAAAAGCCACCGCCATTGTCGCGCAAATCAAGAATGAGTTTCTTCATGCCTTTGGCTTTCAATGCGCGCAAATAATCGGTAAAATCTTGATCCGTTTTAGAGCCAAATTTACTGATGCGAATATAACCTGTCTCATTATTGAGCATATACCCCGCATCAATACTGCTCACAGCAACCCTGTCGCGCATAATATTTAAAGTAACCGGCTGTTGAACACTGTTTCTTTTAAGCACCAACGTTACATTTGTGCCCATCTTTCCACGAATACGACCGGTCATTTTATCGCGCGGCAAATCTCTACCGCTTACATAAGTACTGTCTATTTTCAGAATCTTATCGCCCAGCTTCAGCCCTGCATTAAAAGCCGGACCATCTTTTACAACGCCAGTAACCATTAAGGTATCATTTAACACATAATACTGGACACCAATACCGCCAAAATTCCCATCTAAATTTTCGGCAAACTCAAAAGCTTTAAGCGGCGGTAAATAGGCGCTATGAGGATCTAACTGATGCAGAAGAGAATCGATATGCAAATGTTTTAAACTATCGGCATTAACCTCATCTACATAATTATTGTCAATAATATTTATGATCTCAGTACGTTTATCAACCGGCTCATCATTAAATGCGATAGCACTTGAAACACGAAACCCCTGGTCTTTTAAAAACCGATAACCAAGATACATCCCTAATGTTAAAGTAACAGAATAGGTAAGTGCAATTAGGACGTTATTACGGGATGGCTGCTTCATTCATAGATAGTTGAGCAAAAGTAAGAAAAATAGAAGTTTCTTACTAATAAATAAACGGCTTCTAATTAATTTTGTTTCACTAAATTTGCATTTTCGAAAACCCTTTTAACTAAACAAAGAAATTTAGATAGTAAATAAAGCAGCGTCACACAAAAAAGCGTGTCTAATATTAAGAATATGATAAGAATTACGGAGCAAGAATCACTTCACAACAACATCGACCAGATGTCAGTTAAAGAGATTTTGCAGAATATTAATAAGGAAGATCAAGGAGTAGCATTTTCTGTGCAAAAAGCACTTCCTCAAATTGAGAAATTAGTTTCTGCAGTTGCAGAACGTATGCGTGCGGGTGGCCGATTATTCTATATTGGAGCAGGAACAAGTGGGCGTTTAGGAATTGTAGACGCATCAGAATGCCCACCAACCTTTGGCGTACCTTTTGATACCGTAGTAGGCATCATTGCCGGAGGCGATAAAGCCATCCGCAAAGCAGTAGAAAATGCTGAAGATGATATTAACCAGGCATGGGTTGACCTACAAGCTTATAACATACAGGCAAATGATTGCTTAGTGGGTCTTGCTGCCTCAGGTACAACACCTTATGTTGTTGGCGGATTAAAAAAAGCACGAGAAAACAACATTTTAACAGGTTGCATTGTTTGCAACAACGGTGGCCCTATAGTGGCCGAGTCTAATTGCCCTGTAGAAGTAGTTGTAGGCCCTGAATTTATTACTGGCTCTACCCGCATGAAATCTGGAACCGCTCAGAAGCTGGTTTTAAACATGTTAAGCACAGCCGTTATGGTACGCTTGGGCAGAGTAAAAGGCAATAAAATGGTAGACATGCAGTTAACCAATCATAAACTAGTAGACAGAGGTACCAAAATGGTGATGAAAGAACTGGATATTGATGAGGATACAGCAGCATTTTTATTAGAAACACATGGAAGTGTGCGCAAAGCAGTATTGGCACACAAAGGAGACTAAACATGCACCAGATAGAACCGTATTACCTGTGGCGCGATGATTATATTGCGGCCGAAGATGAGCTTTCGCCATTTTACAATACGGAATATTCAGAATTTTATTTCGACAAGCAGCTCTATAATTTCTTAATTCACCCACAGTGGGATGTTTTTGGATCGAACACCCTGTATATTAAAGTTCTATATACAGATTACGATAGAAATTATAGTATTATAGAGTTTATAGGCGAATGGAACGATGCCATCAACAACGATATTATGCTTCTTAAAAGAGAAATTTTGGAGCTGATGATAGACGAAGGCATCAATAAGTTTATCCTTATAGGTGAGAACGTTTTAAACTTTCACGCATCAGACGACAGCTACTATGAAGAGCTGTTTCAGGACGTAGAAGATGGTTGGATTGTAGGCATAAACTTTCAGGAACACGTTATTGATGAGTTTAAGAAAAATAACATCGACTACTATATAAACTTTGGCGGCCAGCTCGATAACCTGCCTTGGAGGACCTTAAAACCGCTGCAATTCTTTAAAAAAGTTGAAGAAATATTGACAAAAAGATTAAATTAATTTAGTATATTTATAGGTATATAACCAATTTAGATCAAATGGAACAACAAAATTATAATTATAACGACCCGAATGTAATCATACAGCAAGAAGGAGCCATCTCTAAGAGGTTCTTTGCAAATGTATTTATGTGGATGTTTGTAGCATTAGGCATCTCAACATTTGCTTCTTTTTATGTAAGCAATTCACCAGAAATTTTAAGTTTATTAATCTCAGAGCAAGGAGGCATGAGCGGATTAGGCTATGTAGCAATGTTTGCCCCGCTAGGCTTGGTTCTTTTAATGAGCGCTGGTCTTAGCAGACTTTCTTACGGTGCTTTAGTAGGTGTTTTTATCCTGTATTCAGTACTTACCGGTGTTAGTTTAAGCTTTATTATGCTTATTTATACTGCCGGATCTATTGTGAGTTGTTTTGCTGCCGCAGCAGGAATTTTTGGGATCATGGCAGTTTTAGGCTATACCACCAATGTTGACTTAAGTAAATTCGGCCCTATCTTAATGGTGGGTGTAATAGGATTGGTGATTGCCAGCATTGTGAATATGTTTATCAAAAGCGAACAGTTTAGCTTATTTATGGCATATATTGGTATCGCTGTATTCACTGCCCTAACGGCATACGATGTTCAGAAAATTAAACGCATAGGAATGGGTATTGAGCAGGCAGGAGAAGAAGTTCTGCAAGTAGAATCTAAGAAAATGGCCATCATGGGTGCATTATCTTTATACCTAGATTTCTTAAACATTTTCCTTTTCTTATTACGAATCTTCGGAAACAGAAAATAATCTTAAAAAGCTCCAAATCGGAGCTTTTTTTTGTACCTATTTCTTATCTTAGTATAACATCTACACACACTATGATAATGAAACTTGGAAAATTACTCTTTGTTGGGCTAATGCTATGCATTGGATCAGCCACAAATGCGCAAGAACTCATCAGCGCCAAATTTAAAATTGAAGATTATAAAAACGACGTTCAGGAAATAGAACTTACGTTTAGCACTTTTGTTATGGGCATGAGTGCCGACGGACAAATAATCTTTATAGAGCCTTTAAAGCAAAGCCGCGCTAATGAATGGGATGACTTTCACGACAACCCTACCGGAGGGAGATCAAGAAATCTGGGGAACTTAAAGCTTACGTATTACGACAACTTTGACAACGAAAAAGCCGGAAAAATTAAATCTATTGATGATGTCGTTTTCGATTATTTTACGAGTTTCGATATTCACGATAAGAAAGGAAGATTAAAATCTATTGGTAAAATGGCCGTTAAATACAACAATAGCTTCGATATACATGAAGTAAACGGCTCTATAAAATCTATCGGCAATATTGCTTTCAAGTACAACAATGCTTTCGATATACATGAAGTAAAAGGAAGTATAAAATCTATCGGATCGGTACAGATATCGTGGTACAACTCCTTCGACAGCAACGAACAACGCGGGAAAGTTAAATCTATTAAAGGAAACACCCGCGCACTATACGTCACCAAAATATTTAAAAGAAGCGACTGGGGGTTTAATTAACCCCAGTCGTTTATTGTTTTCACCTTTCGGCTTATAAGTCATACAATGACCTTTTTGAACTTTATGCTTTAGGTCTTTATCCTTTTAGCTTTTCCTTTCGGTCTTTCAGCTTTCACCTCCCAGCTTTTAGCTTCTTTGGCGTTTCCCTCGTACCTCGGGTTGGGTCCCGCAGGAATGCTTTCTACACTTTCCGTTACATAATGAACCCGTCGGGACTATATCTTTTTAATCGCTTCGCTTATTAAAAAGGATGTCGCTTCAATCCTCAACGCGTGAAGTTCCATCCTTGAGGTTTAGCGTAGCTACCGAAAGATTTTGCTGCGCAAGACTTGCTTCCGCTCTGCGTCGCGGATTGGCGCTTAAGAATTATCGTCATTGCGAGGCACGAAGCAATCTTAAAAATACGCTTATTAATTATTACTTTTAAGATTGCTTTGTCGTTCCTCCGCGCAATGACGAGTTATTGGCGGTTATTAAATTTGAAACCGCTAGTATAAATATTGATAGGCCGGATAGCAGGGTGCTTAGAAGCCCCCCGTCATCCTCGAGGTCTAACGTAGCGGAAACTTATCGCTTCAGGGAAAAAATCCTATAGTATAATACATACATGGCAATGCTTAAACTTTTCGCTTTTCTGCCTTTCCCTTTCAGCTCTTTACTTTTTCCTTTCGGCTTTCCCCTTTCCGCTTTCCCCTTTCCGCTTTCAGCCTGTAGCTTTTAGCTTTTTAAAAAGCGTACCCCAAACTTATGCCCGCATAATAAGGCATAAAGTTACGCGAGTTAAAAATAGGGGTTAGTCCTGCTCTGAAAGAAAATCCGCTGTCTTCAGGTTGTAATCTATAACTAAAGCTCATCGTTCCTATAACACCCCCGTCAGAATCGTTATCTAATAAAATATCCGAATTTGTAGAAGCAATCATTGCTGTTGCACCTAAACCTACTTCAAAAAAGTGCTTTCCCTTTCCCAATAAATAGTTTAATGAAAATGGAATGGTTGTTATATTATCGCCATCAATGGCCATATAACCTATTCCGGCTCTGCCACCCAATCCATCTCTCTTATTTGAGAATCTGGTATCGTAGTTAGCAGTAAATAATAACCCTTGTCCGCCTACCTCTACAAATACTGTCTGCCCCCGCTTTGCCGGAGCTACAATTTGAGCGTTAGACGTGCTTGCCAAGCCCACTACCAGCAGGCCTGCTAAAAATAAATTCATTGGTTTCATAAGATGTGTTTTTGTGTGTATGCAATTATAAAAAAATAAACTGAGTTATTATCAAAAAAATCAAATCCTTCATCATGAAATTATATTCTGAAAAAACAACCTAAAAACAAATAATTTGATATTTAATTCTGCAAAATTAGGCTTTGTTTGGATTTCATATTTCTTTGTTGCACCTTTGTATAGCTTATTCAGAAAGATGGAGGGAATGGACCCGACGAAATCTTAGCAACCTGTGCCAACAAGGTGCTACATTCTATTCTGTTCCGATGGTTATCGGACTCAGAAAAAGATAAGTGAAGAAAAGGAACCACCCTGTTTTCTGCTATAAGCCTATTTGTAGTCTACATTTATACGACTATACAACTACCACCTGATGGCGACGATAAGAGAAGAACTAGAGAAACGCATTTTAATAATAGATGGTGCAATGGGCACCATGATTCAACGGTATGGCCTTACAGAAGATGATTTTAGAGGAGATCGTTTTAAAAATCATGATGCAGATGTAAAAGGCAATAATGATTTATTAAACCTTACACGCCCCGATATTATTAAAGCCATTCATCTAGAATATTTAAAAGCTGGAGCCGATATTATAGAAACCAATACGTTTAGCACGCAACGTATCTCTATGGCAGATTATAAAATGGAAGAACTCAGCTATGAATTGAGTTTTGAAGGCGCAAAAATTGCTAAGGAAGCAACGCAAGAATTTATGCTGTCCAATCCTAATAGAACGTGCTTTGTGGCCGGTGCAATTGGCCCAACAAACAGAACACTTTCTCTTTCTCCAGACGTAAACGACCCGGGGTTTAGAGCCATCACATACGATGAGCTGGAAGCAGCTTATTACGAACAAGTACGCGGACTGATAGATGGCGGATCGGATGTTTTATTAATAGAGACCATTTTCGATACATTAAACGCAAAAGCTGCTATCTCTGCTATCAGAAAATACGACGAAGTAATTGGTAAAACAACAGAAATAATGATTTCTGGAACCATAACCGACGCTTCTGGAAGAACCCTCTCCGGACAAACCGTAGAAGCTTTCCTAAATTCAGTAACCCATGCAAAACCTTTAAGCATTGGCTTTAACTGTGCTTTAGGCGCGCAAGAAATGCGCCCACACATTGAAGAACTTGCAGCAAAAGCAAATTGTTATGTTTCTGCTTACCCAAATGCCGGGCTTCCCAACGAATTTGGAGCATACGATGAACAACCTCACGAAACTGCGCATTTTGTAGACGATTTTATAAACTCAGGATTCGTAAATATTGTAGGAGGTTGCTGCGGCACAACACCCGAACACATTCATTGTATTGCTAAAAAAGCGGCCAAAGGATCTGCAAGACCCATCCCAATCATAGAGCCTTTTATGCGTCTTAGCGGATTAGAAGCCCTAACCATTAAGCCCGACAGTATTTTCGCAAATATAGGCGAACGTACAAATGTTACTGGTTCTCCAAAATTCTCTAAGCTTATATTAAGTGGCGATTTTGAAAGCGCTCTTACTGTTGCCAGACAACAGGTAGAAGGTGGTGCACAGGTAATAGACGTAAACATGGACGAGGGCATGTTAGACGGCGAAGCTTCTATGACCAAATTCTTAAATTTAATAGCTTCTGAACCCGATATTTCTAAGCTCCCCATTATGGTCGACAGCTCTAAATGGTCGGTTATAGAATCTGGGTTAAAGTGTATTCAGGGAAAAGCTATTGTAAACTCTATTTCCCTTAAAGAAGGAGAAGAAAAATTTATAGAAAGTGCCAAAAAAGTAATGTTATATGGTGCTGCGGTGGTAGTTATGGCTTTCGATGAAAAAGGACAGGCCGATAATTACGAACGAAGAATTGAAATTTGTCAACGCTCTTACAACATCTTGGTAAATGAAGTAGGCTTCCCTCCTCAGGATATTATTTTTGACCCTAATATTTTAACCGTTGCAACCGGACTAGAAGAACATAATAATTATGCGGTAGACTTTATTAAAGCCACAAAGTGGATAAAAGAAAACCTGCCACACGCAAAAGTAAGTGGAGGTGTATCAAACATCTCCTTCTCTTTTAGAGGAAACAACTCTGTTCGTGAAGCCATGCACTCTGCTTTTTTATACCATGCCATTCAGGCAGGTTTAGATATGGGAATTGTAAATGCCGGTATGCTAGAAGTTTACCAGGAAATTCCTCCCCAGCTTTTAGAATATGTAGAAGATGTTTTATTAAACAGAAGACCTGATGCTACCGAACGATTGGTGGAATTTGCAGAAACAGTAAAATCTAAAGGCAAAGAAGTTGTTAAAGATGAAACATGGAGGTTAGGAACAGTAGAAGAACGTTTATCGCACGCCTTAGTTAAAGGCTTAATTGAGCATTTAGATGCCGATGTAGAAGAAGCCAGGCAAAAATATGCCCGCCCTATAGAGGTCATAGAAGGCCCTCTAATGGATGGCATGAACATAGTGGGCGATTTATTTGGAGCTGGTAAAATGTTTCTTCCGCAAGTAGTTAAATCGGCCAGGGTAATGAAAAAAGCAGTGGCTTATCTACTCCCTTTTATAGAACAGGAAAAACTAAATAATCCAGAGCTTAATCAAAACTCATCGGCCGGAAAAATACTCATGGCAACCGTAAAAGGAGATGTACACGATATCGGAAAAAACATTGTAGGTGTAGTTTTGGCCTGCAATAATTTCGAAATTGTAGACATGGGGGTAATGGTTCCGGCACAAGATATTCTTAAAAAAGCACGTGAAATAAATGCAGATATAATTGGTTTGAGTGGATTAATTACGCCATCGCTTGACGAGATGGTACACTTTGCCAAAGAAATGGAGCGCGAAGGCTTAAATATTCCGTTAATGATTGGTGGTGCAACAACATCCCGCATTCATGCGGCTGTAAAAATTGCGCCCAACTATTCAGGCCCAACCATTCACGTTTTAGATGCTTCACGCAGTGTTTCGGTTTGCAGTTCATTAATGAACGCCGAAACCAGAGACGGCTATATTAATACGATAAGAGAAGATTACGAAAAATCGAGGATTGCCCACCTCAATAAAAAATCGGATAAAAGATTCAAAACAATTGAAGAAGCAAGAGCAGAAAAGCCTCAAATAGATTTCGAAAAAACCACAGTTAATGCCCCATCATTTACTGGCACCAAAATTTTAGAAAATTTTCCACTCCACGAGCTGGTTCCCTATATAGACTGGACACCTTTTTTCCATACTTGGGAACTAAGAGGCAGCTACCCAAAAATATTTGACGATGTATATGTAGGTATAGAAGCAAAAAAACTATACGATGATGCACAGATTTTATTACAACGGATAATCGACGAAAAACTCTTAACGGCTAATGGTGTAATTGGCTTCTGGCCGGCATACACGCAGGGCGATGATATTTATCTGAATGTAGACAATAAAGAAGTCGTAATCCATACTTTAAGACAACAGGCAGAAAAAAGTGCCAATCTCCCATATTATGCGTTGTCAGATTTTATTGCTCCAAAAGAAACAGGAATCAAAGATTACATGGGCGGATTTGCCGTAACAACCGGAATTGGCTGCGATGAATTGGTAGCTGGCTTTGAAAGAGATTTCGATGATTACAACAGCATTATGGCTAAAGCATTGGCCGATAGATTGGCCGAAGCATTTGCCGAAAAAATGCACGAAATGGTTAGAAAAGAGTTTTGGGGCTATGCTCCAGACGAAGACCTTTCTAATGCAGATCTTATAAAAGAAAACTATAAAGGTATTAGACCCGCCCCCGGATATCCGGCCTGCCCGGACCATACCGAAAAAGAAACATTATTCGCGTTGTTAGATGCAGAAAATAAAATTGGTCTTAAGCTGACAGAAAACTTTGCAATGTACCCTACCGCAGCTGTAAGCGGCTATTATTTTGCCAATCCGGAAGCTAAGTATTTTGGCTTAGGAAAAATAAACAAAGACCAGGTTGAAGATTATGCGTTGCGCAAAGGAATGACGCTAGAAGAAACCGAAAGATGGTTAAGTCCTAATTTATCTTATTAATTTATTCATCAGTTTTTCATAAATGAAAATTATAGATCATATAAAAAAGTCAGACTCTACGCTATTTAGCTTTGAATTACTACCTCCAGTTAAAGGAAAAAGTATCGATGCAATTTATAAAGCAATAGACCCTTTGATGGAATTTAACCCACCGTTTATAGATGTTACCTACCATAGAGAAGATTATATTTATAAGCAGCACGATAATGGTTTATTAGAAAAAGTATCTTATCGTAAAAGACCAGGAACTGTGGCAATATGTGCTGCCATCATGAACAGATACAAAGTAGACGCAGTACCGCATTTAATTTGTGGCGGTTTTACCAAAGAAGAAACTGAAAATGCATTAATAGACTTACAATTTTTAGGAATAGACAATGTACTGGTATTAAGAGGCGATGCGCGGCAGGCCGACAATACCTTTATCCCGACACCAAGCGGTCATGCCTATGCTACCGATTTGTTAGAACAAGTTGTAAATATGAATAAAGGCAAATATTTACATGAAGATCATCAAGCATTTAGCACCGATTTTTGCATAGGTGTAGCAGGATACCCTGAAAAGCATTTTGAATCGCCTAACCTGAAAACTGACTTTAAATACCTTAAAAAGAAAGTAGAAATGGGAGCCGAATTTATTGTTACACAAATGTTTTTTGATGTAGAGAAATACAAAAAATTTGTTGCCTTATGCAGAGAGAACGATATACATGTACCTATAATTCCTGGACTAAAACCTATTACCAATTCAAAACAATTGATTAGCTTGCCTAAAATTTTTCATATCGATATTCCAGAGCTCTTAAGTGAAGCTATTACCGACTGTAAAAATGAACAGCAGGTAAAAGAAGTGGGCATAGAATGGATGATTGAACAATGTAAAGAGCTAATTAAAATCGGTGCTCCGGTATTACACTTTTATACTATGAGTAATCCCGAGCCCACTAAAAAAATTGCAGAAGCAATATTTTAAAAATATGAGTGTAAAAAACTTTTTAATTCTATTTCTTAGCCTAACCATTTCTACTGCCTGGGCACAGCAATACTCCAATAAAAAACCAAAAGCCGACGCCGAATTTAGAGCTGCTTGGGTAGCTTCTGTAGCCAATATAAACTGGCCAAGTAAACCCGGATTAACAACGGCGCAGCAACAAAAAGAAGCTATAGACCTTTTAGACATGCTAAAAAAGCACAATCTAAACGCCGTTATCTTTCAAATAAGGCCTCAGGCAGATGCTTTATACAAAAGTGATTTAGAACCTTGGTCGTACTTCTTAACCGGCAAGCAAGGTCAGGCACCCAATCCATATTACGATCCTCTTGAGTTTTGGATTGCGGCAGCGCATGAACGCGGATTGGAATTACATGTTTGGCTAAACCCATATAGAGCGCATCATGTTTCTGGAAAAGAAATTTCCGAAAAATCTATTATCAACACCAATCCGGAACTCGTTTATAAATTAGCAGAAGGGTATTGGTGGCTAGATCCATCGTTAAAAGGCACACAAGATCATTCGGCAGCCGTTGTAAGAGATATTGTAACCAGATACGATATAGATGGTGTACATTTCGACGATTACTTTTACCCTTACGAATCGTATAACAAAGGAGCAGATTTTCCTGATAAAAAAACATACGAGGCTTATAAGCTAACCGGCGGAACGTTGGCGCTAAATGATTGGAGAAGAGAGAGTGTAAATACTTTCATTAAACGTGTTTACGATGAAATAAAAACGATTAAAAAGCATGTAAAATTTGGCTTAAGTCCTTTTGGAATATGGCGCCCTGGCTATCCGGAATCAATTGAAGGAATGGATCAGTACGACAAGTTATATGCAGATGCCAAACTTTGGTTAAACGAAGGTTGGATAGATTATTTCTCTCCGCAGCTATACTGGAAGGTAAATCAACTTCCGCAAAGTTTTCCTGTTTTATTAGGCTGGTGGGCTAAAGAAAATACTACAGGCAAACACTTATGGCCAGGTATGAATAGCGGAATAGGTGGCGGACCAGCAAACAGTGATGAAATTATTAATCAGATAATGATTACCAGAGGAATAGTGCCCGAAAGCCCGGGACATATTCATTGGAGTATAGCGGCATTACAAACCCATGAAAGTTTACGCAACGATTTACTGGCAGGCCCGTACAAACGTCAGGCACTGGTACCTCCTAGCCCATGGCTTGTAAAAGAATTGCCTGCTACGCCAAGTGTTAAAACTGAATTCAGAGCAAATACATTGCATATTAGTTGGGAAACGGAAAATGCCGAGCAAATTTTCAAGTATGTAGTTTACGCAAAATATGGCGACAATTGGGAATATCAAATTTTAAACAGCAAGGATAGATTTTTCCAATACCCTACCTCCCAAACCACCAAAGCGGGTATCAAAATTCCACTAAAAGCAATTGGAGTAACGGCGGTGGGAAGAACCGGTAATGAAAGTCATTTTGAGGAGAAGGTGGTGCAGTAGTAGTGGGAAGCTTAAAGCTAAAAGCTCATAGCTTAAAGCTTTTTGCTTTTTTATTCCCTAACTTTACAATTCTATGGAAGGCCTAGTTATAAAATCTACGGGAAGTTGGTATACAATTGAAGGTGACGACAATAAGCTATACTCTTGTAGAATAATTGGTAAGTTTAGAATAAAAGATATTAAAACCACCAACCCAATTGCGGTGGGCGACCGGGTTAAATTCGAATTAGAGCCAGAAAGTGAAAACGGCTTAATTACGGAGCTTAAGCCCAGAAAAAACTATATTATTAGAAAATCTATTAACCTATCTAAGCAAGCGCAAATTATTGCCGCAAATTTAGATCAAGCTTTTTTAATAGTTACACTTTCATCGCCCAGAACATCATTAGGCTTTATTGACCGCTTTTTAGTAACGGCCGAAGCCTATTCTGTACCAACCTGCTTAATCATTAATAAAATAGACCTTCACGACGATGAAGATCAAACCTATTATCAAGAAATAAAGGCTATCTACGAAAAAATTGGCTACCCATGTTATGAAGTATCCGCTATAGAAGGCACTAACATGGCATTAATTGAGTCGTTGTTAAAAGACAAAATAACATTATTTTCAGGGCATTCGGGGGTAGGAAAATCTACTTTAATAAATCATCTTTTGCCAGATTTAGATATTAAAACAGGCGAAATTTCTGACTGGAGTAATAAAGGTCAACATACTACCACATTTGCAAATATGCACCCCCTGCCATATGGCGGATATTTAATAGATACGCCGGGAATAAGAGAATTAGGTGTAATAGACATTGAGAAAGGAGAACTCAGTCACTTTTTCCCTGAAATATTTAAAGCATCAGATGATTGTAGGTTTAACAATTGCAAACATTTACAAGAACCAGGTTGTGCCGTTATAACGGCTATAGAAAATGGCGACATTGCCTTATCAAGATACGAAAGCTATGAAAGTATTTATCATGGATACGACACCAGAGCTTAATCATTTAATTTAACAAAAAATATGCGTGCAGTAATTCAACGTGTGTTGCAAGCAAGTTGCGAAGTAGAAGGAACAATTACAGGAAAAATTGAAAATGGACTTCTAATTCTATTGGGTATAGAGGCTATCGATACGCCTGAAGATTTAGAGTGGTTAGCTGGGAAGATAGCCAACATTCGCATCTTTAACGATGAAAGCGGGCTAATGAATCAATCTTTGTCAGACGTTGGTGGCCGAATATTATTAATTAGTCAGTTTACATTATTTGCTGCCACTAAGAAAGGTAATCGCCCAGGCTTTACCAGAGCTGCTAGACCAGAAATGGCCATCCCTATGTACGAAGAAATGATAAAAAAACTAAATGTTTTAACTTCTACAACTATAGAAACCGGTGTATTTGGTGCCGACATGAAAATCAGCTTAATTAATGATGGTCCGGTAACTATTATTATAGACAGCAAACAAAAAGAATAAACAAACTCTATAAACCTATAATTATGACCATTGCTGAATCTCAAAAAATAGTTGACGAATGGATTAAAACCAAGGGCATCCGATACTTCAACGAACTAACCAATACAGCCATATTAATGGAAGAAGTGGGTGAATTAGCGAGAATAATGGCCAGAAAATATGGAGAACAATCGTTTAAAAATAAAGAAGAAGATGCAAATTTGGGCGACGAAATGGCTGATGTGTTGTTCGTTTTAATATGTTTAGCCAACCAGACTGGTATAGATTTAACATCAGCATTAGAAAAAAACTTAGATAAAAAAAGTATTAGAGATGCCGAAAGACATAAAAACAATCCGAAGTTAAAATAAAAAATCCCGCAATTGCGGGATTCTTAGGTTTAGTTTGTTTGGTTGTTTAGTGCCGTAATTTATAAAAAAGATTTTATTTTATTAGCTGCTTCTGCTAATTCTTCTTGAGATGGCTTTAATTTTTCTTTACTGAAGTTCATGTCCGCTACTGCGTTGATAGGAACTAAATGAATATGTGCATGTGGAACTTCTAGGCCTACCACTGCAATTCCCACCTTTTTACAAGGGAAAGCAGCTTTTACAGCATGAGAAACTTTTTTTGCAAAAATCCACAAACCGACATATTGTTCATCTTCTATATCAAAAATATAATCGACCGCCTTTTTAGGAATCACTAATGTATGTCCCATTACCAACGGACTAACATCTAAAAAAGCTAAATAATATTCATCTTCCAAAACCTTATGAGCAGGAATTTCACCAGAAATAATTTTTTCGAAAACAGACATATTTATCTACTAATTTCTAATACTTCGAATTGCATTTTACCCGCAGGCACCTCAATTTCGGCCATTTCGCCTACAGATTTGCCTAACAAACCCTGAGCAATGGGCGATTTAACAGATATTTTACCCGTTTTTAAGTCGGCCTCAGTTTCAGCTACCAACTGATAAGTCATTGTAGCACCATTCTTCACATTTTTTATTTTAACAATTGATAAAGCCAACACTTTAGATGTATCCAATCTACTTTCATCAATTAATCGAGCATTTGCAAGGGTATTTTTAAGTTTAGCAATTTTTGCTTCATGCATACCCTGAGCTTCCTTTGCAGCGTCGTATTCTGCGTTCTCAGAAAGATCACCCTTATCCCTTGCTTCTGCAATTTGTTTAGAAATCATTTGTCTCCCAACTGTGGTCATCTCGTGAATTTCTTCTTTCAATTTATCTAATCCTTCTTGCGTATAATAGGTTACTTCTGTCATTACTTTATTATCTAAATCCTCTAAAAAACAACAAGACCATAACGGAGGATTTCCGCTATAGTCTTGCTCTGTATAAAAACGAAGATAATTTTCCCCGCTTACAAAAACAAATTTTTTACCAATTTTATCTTTGATGATGAATTATATCAGTGATAATCTGGCTATCTGTGCGCTTACATCTTTTTCTCCCAGATAACACTGAGCTTCACAGATAAATCATACAGCGGTAATGTGCAATCCGCACACCTTTCAACAACCAACTACCAAATCTTAACTCTCTTTTCTGGTGCCAGATATAGTGAATCTGTAGGCTTTACATTAAATGCTTTGTAAAATTCGGGTATGTTTCTTACTACTCCGTTCACTCTAAAATTATTTGGTGCATGTGGGTCTGTATTTACCTGATTGCGTAAAGATTCTTCATTAGCTTTCTCCAGCCAAACTTGCCCCCAGCCTATAAACACTCTTTGTTCTCCTGTAAACCCATCCATTACGGGTGCTTCTTTACCATTTAAACTTGCTTTGTATGCTTTTAATGCAATACTTAGCCCACCCAAATCACCTATATTCTCACCCAAGGTAAATGTTCCATTAACGTTTAAATCCGGAAAAACTTTAAATGCATCGTACTGTGCAACTAAAGCATTGGTTTTTGACTTAAATTGCTCTAAATCTTTAGCAGTCCACCAATTACGCATAACGCCATTCCCATCAAAAGTACTTCCCTGATCATCAAAGCCATGACCAATTTCATGACCTATTACAGCACCTATTCCTCCATAATTTACGGCATCTTCTGCGTTCATATCAAAATATGGCGGCTGTAAAATAGCTGCGGGAAATACAATTTCGTTTAAAGTAGGGTTATAATAGGCATTAACAGTTTGAGGGGTCATAACCCATTCGCCTCTGTCAACCGGCTTCCCTAACTTCGCAATTGTTCTGGCATGATCAAACTCTGTTGCTCTTTTTAAATTTCCATAAAGATCATTCTCTTCAATAGTTAGAGCTGAGTAATCAATCCATTTATCAGGATATCCTATTTTAGGCGTAAATTTCGTGATTTTATCTAGTGCTTGTTTTTTAGTCTCTTCGCCCATCCAATCCAGCTCTTTAATACTCGATTCATAAGCCTTTAACAAATTATTAACCAATTTAAGCATTCGTTCTTTTGCCGCAGGTGGGAAATATTTTTCGGCATACAACTTACCCACTATTTCCCCCAAATTTGCATTTGTAGAATTCACTGCTCTACGCCATAAAGGTTGCTTTTCTTTTATTCCATACAATGTTTTAGAATAAAATTCGAAATTCTGATCGTCTAATGCTTTATTGAGTCTGGCTGCATTCTTATTAACAACACCCCATTTTAAATAAGCCTTCCAAGTATTCAAAGGTGTATTCTCAATAATGGCATTTAAATCTTTGATATACGCTACCTGACCAATTACAACCGTATCTTGCTTAGGAATATCGGCACTTTTAAACATAGCATCCCAATTAAAATTAGGCATTAACTGCTTTAAATTTGAAGTTGCATATTTATTATAGATAGCCGCCATATTTCGCGTATCTTCTTTCTTCATCTGCTTAGAAGCAATTTTTGTTTCTAAAGCAACGATTTCTGCTGCTAACAACTTTCCATTAGAAATACCCGATATCTGGAGCATTTTTTCGACATGCTTTTGATATTGAGCTTTTAACTCTAAAGATTTTGCATCCGTTTGCAGATAGTACTCACGTTCTGGCAATCCTAAGCCAGTTTGCCAAGCTAATAGCATATACTTATGAGGGTCATGAAAATCAGTTTCTACACCGAAACCAAAAGGAACAGAAATCCCATATTTTGTTGCATAACCGAAGTAGCCCGCCAAATCATTGTTACTTTTTAAGCCGTCTATTTTATCAAACTCAGCTTTTAAAGGAGTTACGCCTACTTTTTCTCGGGCTTCCAAGTTCATGTACGACTCATAAAGAGACCCTATTTTTTGCGCATCACTGCCTTTTGCAGGTTTAGATTTACCTGCTTGTTCAATTATTTCCTTAACATGATCTTGAGCTTGTTCATGGAGAATATAGCCGACGCCATAGGAAGCTTTATCGGCCGGAATAACGGTATTTTTATTCCAAGTTCCATTAACGTAGTTTGCAAAGTTATCTCCCGGCGTTACGCTCGTATCTATATTATCTAATATGACCCCAGAATGTAGTTCTTTAGGCACCTCCTTGTTAGAGCAGGAAGCCAAAATAAGCAATGAGCTGCCTGCAAAAAATCGTAATTTCGAATGTAAAGTCATAGGTTAAAAATTTTATTTACAAGTAAATATAAAAAATTGATAACCGATTCAGTCAAAAGACAACCGAAACTTTACTTTTTCTATTGCTTTTATCGAGATTTTTAGGTATATTTATAGAAAGGGTGTCAGATTAATTAAAATCTAGTCAAAACCTTTATTTCAAGACTACTTTAAGAAGCATCGTCTTTTAAATCAAATTGTGTTTCTACAATTTTTCCGCCGGTTTTTAGCTGATTTGACAACATACTTTCTTGCTCTCTCCTACTATTTGTAACATGAATTGCTGCATATAAAGCTTGCATAAATGAACTCGGATCTGCCATGTTTTTACCAGCAATACCGTACCCTGTTCCATGATCGGGTGACGTGCGCACAAAGTCTAATCCGGCAGTGTAATTAATGCCACCACCAAAGGCCAATGTTTTAAAAGGAACCAGACCTTGGTCATGGTACATAGCCAAAACACCGTCAAACTGCTTATAGGTACCATTGCCAAAAAATCCATCGGCCGGATACGGCCCAAAACAGATAATACCCTTATCAAAAGCTTCCTGAATTGCCGGCGCTATAATTTCCTGTTCTTCTTTACCCAATAATCCGTTATCGCCCGCATGCGGGTTTAATCCTAATATGGCTATTTTCGGTTTCTCTATCCAAAAATCTTTTTTTAGACTCTCATTCATCAAAACCAGTTTTCTTAAAATCTGTTCCCGAGTTACATTTTTAGCAACATCTTGCAAAGGCATATGACCGGTAACTACACCTACTCGTAAGTCTTCACTTACCATAAACATCAGCCCATTTTTACCATTGCTTTTAGATTCAAAAAATTCGGTATGCCCAGGAAAATTAAAACCATCTGACTGTACGTTATCTTTATTTATTGGAGCGGTAACCAACGCATCAATATGACCTTCCAGCAAATCCTTAGTAGCTCTCTCTAAAGATAGAACAGCATATTTACCACCATTTTCGGTGTTTTTCCCTAATTCAATCTTTACATCTTCTTCCCAACAATTAATCATATTGGCTTTTGCAGGTACAGCCTGGGCAGGCGATTGTACAACATTAAAATTTATGTCGTTCATTCCCAACCCCTTTTTATGATAGGAAGCAATTTTTGTTTGCCCATAAACAATGGCAATACAATCTTCTAATACACTCGCGTGCGATAAAGTTTTAAGAATTACTTCTAATCCGATACCATTTACATCACCGATGGTTATTCCTATTTTTAATTTTTTCTGCATATGTTGATGAAAGAATTTGTGCAAATTACTGATTTTGCGACTAATCTTTGCTTATTTTGTAAGTATAATCTCTATATGCCTGAGATTCTTACTGTATAATATGAGTTTGGTAAAAGCAAAAAAACACCTCGGACAACATTTTTTGACGGATAAAAACATTGCCGGAAAAATTGTAAATGCCTTAACAAAAACGGACAAATACAATCAGGTATTAGAGGTGGGCCCCGGAATGGGTATTTTATCTGATCAGTTAATTGAAAACAAAAATCTTGATGTTTATCTAATAGATATCGATGCAGAGTCATACGCCTTTCTTCAAAACAAATACCCGCAACTGGGAGACAAATTAATTCTGGGCGATTTTTTAGCATTGAATTTTTCAGAAAAGTTTGCCCCACAGTTTTCTGTAATCGGCAACTTCCCATACAATATTTCTTCGCAGATTTTATTTAAAATTTTAGACAATAGACAGCAGGTAGTGCAAATGGTGGGGATGTTTCAAAAAGAGGTGGCAGAGCGATGCGCTTCTCCGGCAGGAACTAAAGATTATGGCATTTTAAGTGTCTTAATACAAGCCTACTACGATATCGAATATTTATTCACCGTAAAACCGGGAACGTTTAATCCACCACCCAAAGTAAATTCGGGTGTAATAAGGTTAACACGCAATAACATAAAAACGCTTGACTGTGACGAAAAATTATTCTGGAGAGTTGTAAAAGCAGGCTTTAATCAACGGAGAAAAACATTAAGAAACGCTTTATCCGGAACCATCCCTAAAGAAAAAATGGACAACAACATCTTCTTCGAAAAACGTGCAGAACAACTCAGTGTACAACAATTTATTGAACTCACACAGCATGTAGAGGCTTTAAGTAAAGCCTAGCTTCTACGTCACTCTATTTCACCGGCAATCATTTTATCGATGTTTGCCGAATATTTTCTCCTAAAAGTTAGTATTCCAATAGTAAACAACCCAGAAGCTCCAATAATAATAGCTACCGGAAGTAAGGTATTGTTAAAAAATGCACTTACAGCAACGGCTGATAAAAAGCTAAAAAACATCTGCAAAGCGCCCAATAATGCCGAAGCGGAGCCAGTTTGTGCCCCCGTATGGGCTAAAGCCAACGCTGTACTGTTTGGATAAATAAATCCTAAAAAACTAACAAAGAAAAACAGTAATGTAATAATTAACAATTGCGGAGCATCCATTAAAGCTGCTATAGTAATCAATAAGCCACACATAAACATCATTCTACTCGCAAATTGCAGTAACTTTTGCATGGTATATTTTTTCAAGAAAAATCGATTTAACTGACTACATAATATCAGCCCTGCTGCATTAATACTAAAAACAATACTAAAGGTTTTTTCACTAAAACCGAATAAAGTAATAAATACAAACGACGATGAAGATATGTAGGCAAACATGCCTGCCGACGCAAATGAGCCACACAAGGCATAAAAAATAAAGGATTTATTTTTCAATAAATTGAAATAGGTTTTAGCTATTGGAATCAACTTTAACTGAACTGTTTTGTCTGCCTTTTTAGATTCTGGTAAGAACAACGCAATTGCGATAAAAGTTGCTACACTAATAGAGGTTAAAATAGTGAATATAGCTCTCCATCCCCATGCTGCACTTACAAAACTCCCAATACTCGGTGCAATAATCGGCGCAATGCCCATAACCAACATCAACATAGAAAATACTTTTGCCGATTCATGTGGTTGAAATAAATCGCGCACAACCGCTCTAGACACAACCATCCCGGCACACCCGCCCAATGCTTGTAATAATCTAAAAGCAATTAACTGATCAATATTTGCCGCTAATCCGCAGCCAATAGAAGCTAAGGTATATATTATTAATCCTATATATAAAGGATTTTTACGACCAAATCTATCGGTAATTGGCCCATAAAAAAGCTGTCCGGCAGAAATGCCAATAAAATAAGAAGCCAATGAAAGCTGAATCTGATCCTGGGTAGTCTTTAAACTTACTGCAATTTGTGAGAAAGCTGGAAGATACATATCTATTGTAAATGGCCCCATGGCCGAAAGTACCCCTAAGAGTAATACAACGGTTAATTGTTGTTTATTAAACCGTTCCGCTGAGTTTTGCATGGCACAAAAGTACGGCCTTGTAATTTAAAATATGCAGGTTATTAAGAACATTTAATACTTTTGTTAAATGGCTGACATTTCTAATAAAATACTGATTGTTGATGCACTTCACCCCGTATTTAAAGAACGGGCAATAGCAATGGGCTATGAAGTAGATGATCATCCCGACATGAGTAGAGCCGACACCATTAAAGTAATAGGCGATTATGTGGGTATTGCTGTACGCACAAAATTTAACATCGACCGGGAGATTTTAGAAGCCGGGAAAAAACTAAAATTTGTTGCGAGAGCGGGTGCCGGACTAGACAACATAGACGAAAAATACGCAACAGAACGAGGCATAACACTTTTAAATGCCCCTGAAGGCAATTCTGACGCTGTAGGAGAACATGCAATAGGTTTGTTATTATCGCTACTTAACAACATAAATCAGGGCAATAGCGAAGTTAAAAAAGGTATTTGGGATAGAGAAGGAAATAGAGGCGTTGGGTTAAAAAATAAAACGGTAGGAATTATAGGTTATGGTTTTATGGGCAAAAGTTTTGCCGAAAAACTAAGTGGGTTTGGCGTTCAGGTTATTGCTTACGATAAATACCAAACCGGATTTTCCGACCAATTTGCCCGTGAGGTAAGTATGGAAGAAATTGTTAAGCATACAGATATATTAAGCTTCCACATACCGTTAACTTCAGAAACCAGAAATCTGGTTGATGACGAATATCTCTTTCATTTTAAAAAGCCTATTTATTTATTAAATACCGCAAGAGGAGAGATTATAAATGTTAGAGCAGTTTTAAATGCTTTAGATTCCGGAAAAATTTTGGGCGCAGGGCTGGATGTTTTGGAGGTAGAAAAGTTCCCAAACCTGAGCCAGCAACCTTGGTATCAAGATTTAATAAACAATAACAAAATAATATTAACGCCGCATGTTGCGGGATGGACAGTCGATTCTTACATCAAAATATCGGAAGTTCTTGCAGATAAGCTCCAGAAATTAGTATTTTAGAGGACAATACGCTAAAATATTTATTTATGGCTAAGCAACATCAATATACATCGCAGTTAACCTGGACGGGCAATAAAGGTTCTGGAACAATGGATTATCGCTCATACGATAGAGATTTTACCGTTGCTATAGAAGGTAAACAAGAAATTGCAGGGTCGTCTGATTCAGAATTTCTGGGCGACAAAACGAAGCATAATCCGGAAGACTTATTATTAACTTCTGTATCATCGTGCCATATGTTATGGTATCTACATTTATGTTCAAAAAATGGCATAGTGGTTATGGAGTATGTCGACAATGCTATAGGCATTATGACTGAAATGGCGGACGGAAGCGGAAAATTCACTTCAATTACTTTAAAACCCACCATCGTTATAGCGGATAAAAGTCAAATAGAATTGGCCAATAAATTACACTCAGAAGCTAACAAACTATGTTTTATAGCTAACTCCCTAAACTTCGAAGTTAAACACGAAGCAACGTTTAAAGGTTTGTAAGCAGCTTGCACTAAGCAGAATCATTAAGACAGTAAAGTTACTGTAGTAATAATTTCTCTAAGTAATCAGCAAAAACACATCAAATTGGTCAAATATAGAATGGTATTTTTTTTTGAAAACATTTCCTATATATTAAAATAATCCATACCTTTGCGAGCTAAAATTTTGTTGATTTGAAACCTTTAAAACAATTTTCAATCCCTTTTACAGGCTTAAAAATTGGCAAGCATTTGTTTGATTTTGAAGTCAACAACAGTTTTTTTGATGCTTTTGAATATTCTTTAGTTAAAAAAGGAGATTTAAAAGTTCATGTAGAGTTAGACAAACAGGAGACCATGATGATCTTAAATTTTGAGATTAATGGTAAAGTAAGTTTAACTTGTGATACATGTTTATCAGAATGTTTGGCTCCTTTAGAGATAAAGGAACGTCAAATAATAAAATTTACAGAAGATGACCTGGAAAGCGATGACTTGGAAATCATTATGATAAATAAGCGAGAAAGTGAGATTGATGTTTCTGAATTAATATATGAATATATCAATGTTTCGATTCCTTATATTGTTAACTGTAATGAAGTAGGTGAAAACTTACAATGTGACCCAGAAATGATTGCCAAATTGGAAAGCTTTTCTGTTCATAAAAAGGAAAATACAAATGCAGATCCTCGTTGGGATGCATTAAAAAAATTAAAATAAAATAAAAACAACAAAAAATGGCACATCCAAAGCGCAAAATCTCTAAAAGCAGAAGAGATAAAAGAAGGACTCACTATAAAGCTGAGTTGCCATCTTTAACTACTTGTCAGGCTACTGGAACTATTCACCAACCACACCGTGCGTATAACGTTGATGGTAACCTGTACTATAACGGGAAACTTGTTATTGAAAACACCGCTATCGGGTAATATTCTTTAAAAATATTTTGTGTATTAAGCAGGTTTAATTTTAACTTAGACCTCTGCTTTGCTTAGGCATTGTAGTTTTATAAACACAGATTTTTTTAAGTATGAAAATAGGCCTCGATATAATGGGCGGAGATCATGCCCCTAAAGCTATTGTTTTAGGCGCTGTTGAAGCACATAAATCACTAAATACTGGTGAGCACATAGTGCTTATTGGTGACACAAGTCAAATATACCCCATTTTAAATGATCTGGATTTTAATCCGGATCATTTTGAGTATATACATACCGATGAATTTATTGGCATGGGTGAACACCCAACTAAAGCCATTATTCAAAAACCTAATTCTAGTATCGCTCTAGGGTTTAACCTCCTTAAAGAAAACAAAATTCAAGCTTTTGCCAGTGCCGGAAATTCAGGTGCTATGCTTGTTGGTGCCGTTTTAAGTGTTAAAACTATTCCGGGGATTATCAGACCTTGCTTATCTTCTATCGTTCCAAAATTAAAAGGAGGAACCGGATTATTATTAGATGTTGGAGCAAATGCCGATTGTAAACCCGACACTTTATTACAATTTGGAATTTTAGGCAGCCTATATGCCGAAAATATTATGGGGATTCCTACTCCAAAAGTAGCTTTAATGAATATTGGAGAGGAAGACGAAAAAGGAAATATGCTAAGCATGGCAACTTTTCCGTTAATGAAGGAAACTAAATTATTCAACTTTGTTGGTAATATAGAAGGACGAGACCTGTTCAATGACAAAGCAGATGTAATTGTTTGTGATGGCTTTACCGGCAATATTATGCTTAAATTAGCAGAGTCGTTCTACGTATTAACTATTAAAAAAGGGCTTAAAGATGAATTCTTTGATCGCTTTAACTACGAACAATATGGAGGAAGCCCGGTATTAGGGGTAAATGCTCCGGTAGTAATTGGTCATGGAATATCTAATCCGACAGCTGTAAAAAACATGATTTTACAGTCTAAAGAGATGATTACATCTAAGCTAACAGAGAAAATTACCTCTGCATTTAAATAAGCTTACCTATGAATAAAATTCATGCCGCTATAACAGCTGTTCACGGTTATGTACCTGATTATGTATTAACCAACAAGGAAATGGAATCCATTGTAGATACAACTGATGAATGGATAACCTCTCGTACAGGCATTAAAGAGCGTAGAGTTATGAAGGGCGAAAATTTAGGCACTTCAGATATGGCTGTACCCGCTGTAAATGCTCTATTAAAAAAGCGTGGAATTGACGCTTCAGAAATCGAATTAATTATTTTCTGTACTACCTCTCCAGACCAGCCTTTCCCAGCTACTGCCAATATTTTAGCTGAGAAAATAGGCGCTAAAAATGCATGGGGCTATGATCTACAGGCTGCCTGCTCGGGCTTTATTTTTGGACTAACCACAGGTGCGCAATTTATTGAGTCAGGAAAACATAAAAAAGTGTTGGTAGTTGGTGGAGACAAAATGTCTTCAATCATCAATTATCAAGATCGAACTACCTGTATCATATTTGGAGACGGTTGCGGTGCTGTTTTATTGGAGCCAGATTATGAAGGAAACGGTATAATGGATTCTATTCTGAAAGTAGATGGATCTGGAAGACAATACCTACAACAAAAGGCGGGAGGCTCTGTAAGACCCGCAAGTATTGAAACCGTTACAAATAACGAGCACTCTGTTTACCAAGAAGGTCAAACTGTTTTTAAATTTGCAGTAACCAATATGGCAAACGTAGCAGCAGAGATTATGGAACGTAATGATTTGAGCTCTGATGATGTTGCTTGGTTAGTACCTCATCAAGCCAATAAACGTATTATAGACGCCACAGCTAACAGAATGGGGTTAGAATCTGAAAAAGTAATGATTAATATTGAGCGTTACGGAAATACCACAAATGGTACAATTCCCTTGTGTTTATGGGAATGGGAAGATAAATTAAAAAAAGGAGACAATATAATTCTTGCTGCTTTTGGCGGTGGTTTTACATGGGGATCCGTTTATATTAAATGGGCTTATTAGTCGTATTTATTATAAAAAATTATAAATTAGAATTTTAAATTTCACACGTTTTTATTTAAAAAAATTAAAAATGGATATTAAACAAGTACAGGAACTGATTAAGTTTGTTTCTCGTTCCGGTGTAAATGAAGTGGCTATTGAACAAAAAGACTTCAAAATCACCATCAAAACAAATCAGACACCTACAGTTGTACAAGCAACCGTAGCGGCTGCTCCAACCCCAGTTGCAATGCCACAAGTAGCAACTGCACCTGCACCAGTTACAGCTCCAGTAGCCGCAACTCCAGCAGCAGACGACACTTCTAAGTATATTACTATAAAATCGCCTATGATTGGCACTTTTTATAGATCTTCAAGCCCAGAAAAGCCAAGTTTTGTAAACGTGGGAGATGAAATAGGCGTTGGAAGAGTAACATGTATTATTGAAGCAATGAAGCTTTTCAATGAAATTGAAAGTGAAGTTTCAGGAAGAATTGTTAAAGTTTTGGTAGATAATGCATCACCTGTAGAATACGACCAACCTTTATTTTTAGTAGAACCAATCTAGAAACCAAATTCTGGTATTCAGATTCCAGCTAATTTATATACATGTTTAAAAAAATATTGATCGCCAACCGTGGTGAGATCGCGTTGCGTATCATCAGAACCTGTAAAGAGATGGGGATAAAAACGGTTGCTGTTTATTCAACCGCAGATCGTGAAAGCCTTCATGTTAGGTTTGCTGATGAAGCCGTATGTATTGGCCCACCACCAAGTAAAGACTCTTACTTAAGTATTCCAAATATTATTTCTGCAGCTGAATTAACGAATGCAGATGCTATTCACCCAGGGTATGGATTCTTATCAGAAAATGCTAAATTCTCATCCGTTTGTCGCGATTACGGCATAAAGTTTATCGGCGCTACACCTGAACAAATTAACGGAATGGGCGATAAAGCTTCGGCTAAAGAGACCATGAAAAAAGCAGGAGTTCCTACTATACCGGGTTCAGATGGCTTACTAAAAAGCGTTTCTGAAGGTATTAAAATAGCCAACGAAATGGGCTATCCAGTAATCCTAAAAGCTACTGCAGGTGGTGGTGGTAGAGGTATGCGTATTGTTTGGGAAGATGCCGAGTTTGAAAATGCATGGGACAGTGCACGCCAAGAATCAGGTGCTGCTTTTGGAAACGATGGCTTATACCTTGAAAAATATATTGAGGATCCACGACACATAGAAATTCAGATTATTGGAGACCAATACGGAAAAGCTTGCCACTTATCAGAAAGAGATTGCTCTATACAGAGACGTCACCAAAAGCTGGTAGAAGAAGCTCCTTCTCCTTTTATTACACCTGAATTACGTGAAGCCATGGGCGAAGCTGCCATAAAAGGTGCTAAAGCTGTTAAATATGAAGGCGCTGGTACAATCGAATTTTTAGTAGATAAACACCGTAATTTTTACTTCATGGAAATGAATACCCGTATTCAGGTAGAACATCCGGTTACAGAAGAAGTAATTAATTATGATTTAATAAAAGAGCAAATTAAAGTAGCTTACGGTGTTCCTATTTCTGGAAAGAACTATTTACCAGATATGCATGCTATAGAGTGTAGAATAAATGCAGAAGATCCATTTAATAATTTTAGACCAAGTCCAGGAAAAATAACAAATTTTCATTCTCCGGGCGGACATGGTGTAAGAGTAGATACACACGTATATGCAGGCTACCAAATTCCTTCTAACTACGATTCTATGATTGCTAAACTGATTTGTGTTGCACAAACCAGAGAAGAAGCAATTAGTACCATGGAAAGAGCGCTAAGCGAATTTGTGATTGAGGGTGTTAAAACCACTATCCCATTCCATTTAAAATTAATGAAAGACCCGAATTTCAGAGCCGGAAATTTCACAACAAAATTTATGGAAACCTTTGACATAAATGCTCAATAGGTTTTAATACATCATTACTCCAGCTTAGGCTGGAGTAATCTTTTAAAAGATTATATAACCATGTCAACAAAGAAAAAGACCACACTAGAAGCAGAAATGTCTTTTTTTGATCATATAGATGTTTTAAGAAAACATTTATTAAGATCGTTGCTTGTTTTAATAATTTTTACCGCCGGTGCTTTATGGTTCTCCGAATATATTTATGAGGTGATTATCATGGGCCCAAAACATGCAGATTTCTGGACTTACAGAATGATGTGTTTAATGGTAGAAACCTGGCCATCCATTATTGGATCAGAGTTTTGTGTGACCGAAATTCCAGGTGAAATCATCAACACACAAATGGCCGGACAATTTACCTTACAAATTAACTCATCTATAATCTGCGGTATCATATTGACGATTCCTTATTTTCTTTTCGAAATATGGCTTTTCATAAAACCCGCCCTAAAAGTAAATGAGAAAAAATCTGCCAGAGGATTCGTTTTCTTTTCTTCTTCTTTATTCTTTATTGGTGTTTTATTTGGGTACTATTTAATTAGCCCACTTTCTATTAATTTCTTGGCTAACTTTACCGTTAGCCCCGATATTAAAAATACCTTTACTATCGACTCCTACTTATCTACTGTTGCGACTTTAACCCTAGGTTCGGGAATTATATTTCAACTTCCAATTGTAATTTATATTCTCTCAAAAATAGGCATAATGACGCCTAAATTTATGCGTGCTAGCCGCAGATATTCGACCGTATTAATCTTAATAATCGCAGCCGTTGTAACACCAACAGCCGATATATTAACCATGCTTGTCGTAGCAGCTCCTCTATTTGTTCTTTATGAAATAAGCATCTATATTTCTGCTTATATTGAGCGCAAAAGAAATATAGAACTATATGGTGTAGCAAGAATTAAAAACAAATAGGAATAAAGATATTTACCATTATTATTCTTTAGAGTTTTAAATCTTTAACAGAATATTTCTTTTTATAAGATTTTTAACATCTACTATATCAAAAATCTTACTAACTTATCCATTTATTCTACATAAATTTGATTTAATGTCTCAAGAATCAAAAATAAAAATAGCAATTGGTGCAGACCACGCTGGATTTGAATTGAAAGAAAAAGTAAAAACATTTCTAGAAAATGTATCTTACAAAGATTTCGGAACAAATTCTTTAGAATCTGTAGATTATCCAGATTTTGCACATCCGGTTGCCCTTGCTGTAGAAGCAGGTGATTTTGATTTTGGAATTTTAATCTGTGGTTCGGCCAATGGCGTGGCCATTACTGCAAATAAACACCAGGGGATAAGAGCGGCTATATCTTGGGAAAAAGAAATAGCTTCACTTGCCAGACGACATAATAATGCTAATATAATTTGTATCCCGGCTAGGTTTGTATCAGAAGAGTTGGCCGAAGAGATGATTACAATATTTTTAAACACCGCTTTTGAAGGTGGAAGACACACAGGTAGAACTCAAAAGATCTCCTGCTAAACTTAAATTTTTAAATTAACCAATGATGAACAAAAAGTTTCTTTATGCAGGTATAGGCTTATTACTGAGCTGTACTGCATATGCACAAAAAAAGGACAAAGACGCTGTTAAATTCAGCGCCGTTGTTAACAAGGAAGTAGCTTATAAACATTTAAGCATATTAGCTTCAGACGAGTACGAAGGTCGCGAAACCGGAACAAGAGGTGCTTGGATGGCTGCAGAATATATTAAAAACCATTTTAAATCTATCGGATTAGCTGGTCCGGTTAAAGATAATAGCGACCCTTATTTCCAACCAATTGGATATTCTTCTTTTCCTGTATCGGCTACTTTAACTGTAGACGGTAAATCTAAAGAAATGACAAAAGACTATTATTTAAACAATAATAGTGTGAGCATGAAAGGTCTAAAATTAGATGCTGCTTCAGTTGTATTTGCTGGCTTTGGTATTTCTAAAGATGGCTTTAACGAATACGAAGGACAAAACGTAGCTGGAAAAATTGTAATGGTATTTGCAACTGGAGATCCTACTGTTGCTCCTGCCCCTGCTCCTCAGGCTGGCCAGCAACAACGCCGTCAACCAGCACCAGGACCAACTACTACTAAATTAAAATACTTATCAGATAATAAAGCCGCAGGTGTAATTTTAATTAACCCAGCATTGGATAATTTAAACCCACAAATGGCTAGGTTTATAAATGGTGCTCCAATATTAACAACACCAGAAAGACTAAAAAATTTAGAATCTGGAGTAAACTTACCAGTAATCAACGTAAGCACTGCAACTGCAAACCAAATTTTAGCTTCGGCAAACACCACTGTGGATGCTTTAAGAGCTAAAATAACGGAATCTAAAACACCAAGCACAATGGTGGTTAACGCTACAATTTCTGTTAACGCTACTAGAAAAGAGGAAAAAATTCGTGCAGAAAATGTATTAGGCTTCTTAGAAGGTTCAGATCCTAAATTAAAGCATGAAGTAGTGGTTATTTCTAGTCACTATGATCATATTGGTTTAGTAGCAGACCCTAATGCTAAAGATAAAGTAAACAACGGTGCCGATGATGATGGTTCTGGTACTACTGGTGTATTGTTATTAGCTGAAGCATTCATGAATGCTAAAAAAGCTGGTAAAGGCCCGAAAAGAAGTATTTTATTTATCACTGTTGTGGGTGAAGAAAAAGGATTACTAGGTTCTGAATGGTATGGCGATTACCCTGTTTTCCCATTAGAAAACACTATTGCGAACTTAAACATCGATATGATTGGCCGTGGAGATGCTGCGCATCCTGATAATAACTTCGTTTACATTATCGGATCTAACATGCTAAGTGACGACTTAGACAGAATTGGAAAAGAAGCTAACAATACTTATGTTGGATTATTCTTAGATGAAAAACACAATAACAGAACTGATCCTGAGCGTTTCTACTACCGTTCTGATCACTATAACTTCGCAAAACACAACATTCCGGTAATTTTCTACTTCAATGGTGTTCATGATGATTATCATGCTCCAGGTGATGAGGTTGATAAAATTGATTTCCCTATGTTGGCGAAGCGTTCTCAATTAGCTTATTATACAGCATGGATGTTAGCAAACGGCAAAGACCGTCCAGTAGTTAACAAAGATGCAGAAGGTAAACTTATAAAATAAGAGCCTATATTTTCATAGAAATCCCGAAGTCAAAAGCTTCGGGATTTTTTTGTAAAAAGGTAATTAAATTGACTTCATCATTCAGGATTAGCTATATTTGTATTGAATGAAGATAGCAGAAGAATTTCTTGAACAGTCGGCAGCAAAAGCATTCGACATACCCCACCGTTCAACTATAAACTATAATATTGGTAAGTACAATATGGCGGTTGAACGTGGTCTATCTAAATTCGAAAATCTTGAAAACTCTAAGCGTAAAGCACATGTCCTAAAATGGCGTGTAATGGAAAACTTAGATAAATTCTTACCAGAGTTTGAATCCAATTTTCAAAAAAGAGGTGGAAAAGTTATTTGGGCAAGCACAATTGAAGAAGCCCAACAAGAAATTCTTAAAATTATAAAAAGTAGAAACGGTAAATCCGTAATAAAAGCCAAGTCTATGACTACCGAAGAAATTCATTTAAATGAATTTCTAGAGAAAAATGACATTGAGTCTTTAGAAAGCGATTTAGGTGAATACATTGTACAATTGTTGGGTCAGAAACCCTATCACATTGTTACACCTGCAATGCATTTAAACAAAACCGAAATTGCCGTTTTATTTAACGAACGATTTGGTACTCCATTAGATGCTACCCCCGAGCAGCTAACACAAAAAGCACGGGAATTATTAAGAGAAAAGTATATAAAAGCAGATATTGGAATTACTGGAGGTAATTTCATCGTTGCTGATTCCGGAAGTATTGCAGTAACCGAAAATGAAGGGAATGCGCGGTTAACCACCACTTTTCCAAAAGTACATATTGCTGTAGTTGGAATAGAAAAGGTAATCCCTTCTATTGCCGATTTAGACTTATTTTGGCCGCTCCTGGCCAGCCATGGAACAGGTCAGAATTTAACCGTTTACAATACACTTTTTAATGGCCCGCGCCAGCCAGACGAAACCGATGGCCCCGAAGAGATGTATGTTATCTTATTAGATAACGGGCGGACAGAGTTGCTGGCAAAAAAGGAACAGCGTCAAGGTTTGTATTGCATTAGATGCGGAGCCTGCTTAAACGCTTGCCCAGTTTATAAAAATGTAGGGGGCCATACTTACAACACCACTTATAGCGGACCTATTGGTTCTGTTATTACACCACATCTGCGTGGGATGGAGGACTTTAAACACCTAAGCTATGCCTCTTCTCTGTGCGGTAAATGTACGGAGGTTTGTCCCGTAAAAATTGATATACATAAAATGCTCTTACTAAACAGAGTAGATGCAGCACAAGAAAAATTGAATACCAAGACTGAAGGCTTTGGCTGGAAGCTATGGAAAATGGGCATGAAAAAACGCTCTCTCATGGATAAAGTAGGTGGTAAAATGAAAAATTTTCTACTAAAAACATTTTTCAAAAAAACTTGGGGTAATAATAGAACAATGCCTACCGTAGCCCCTAAATCATTTTCAGCATTGTGGAAGTCCAAAAATATCGATAATCCAGACCAATAATATGCAATTCCAAAGAAACAACAAAGACAACAATACGCTTATTCATATTTATAAAAGCTTAGTTTATCCTCGTTTAATCGAAGAAAAAATGCTGATCTTGTTGCGTCAAGGAAGAATTGGCAAATGGTTTTCTGGTATCGGGCAGGAAGCAATTGCAGTGGGTACAACCCTTGCTATGAATAAAGAAGAGTATATTCTTCCGATGCATAGAAATTTAGGCGTTTTTACAACCAGAAATATTCCGCTAAAAAAACTCATGGCTCAATGGCAAGGAAAAATTACTGGCTTCACCAAAGGCAGAGACAGATCCTTCCACTTCGGTACTCAAGAGTATAAAATTATAGGTATGATTTCTCATTTAGGGCCACAACTGGCATTAGCCGATGGGATTGCCCTTGCGAATATATTAGAGAATAATGAAAAAGCAACACTTGTTTATACAGGCGAAGGTGCCACAAGTGAAGGCGATTTTCACGAAGCAGTTAATGTTGCTGCTGTTTGGAACCTTCCAGTTATTTTTATTGTCGAAAATAATGGTTATGGCCTTTCTACGCCTATAAAAGAGCAGTTTAAATGTGAAAACATTGTAGATAAAGCTATCGGTTACGGAATTGAAGGGGTTAAAATTGATGGAAATAACATATTGGAAGTATACGATACAATCACAAAAATTGCAACAGATATTAGAAAAAATCCGCGACCTGTGCTTGTAGAATGTATGACTTTTAGAATGCGCGGACACGAAGAAGCATCTGGAACTAAATATGTTCCTGCTGAGTTATTTGAGCAGTGGGAGAAAAAAGATCCGGTAAAAAACTTCGAAGATTATCTATTATCCATTAATGTACTAACAACCGATTCTATAGCTACAATTAGATCCGAATTTAAAACTCAAATTAATACCGACGTTGAAGCGGCCTTTTTAGAGCCAGAACCTGTTGCCAATCCAAAACAAGAATTAGCGGATATGTATTTCCCATACAACGCTGAGCTTGTTACTCCATCTACCAATACTTCTGAAAAACGTTATCTAGATGCAATAACTGATGGGTTACGTTTAGGTATGCAGCGTCATAAAAACTTGGTTATTATGGGACAAGATATTGCTGAATACGGAGGTGCCTTTAAGATTACCGATGGGTTTGTAGAAGAATTTGGAAAAGGGAGAGTAAGAAACACACCTATCTGCGAATCAGCTATAGTTGGTGCAGGCTTAGGCTTATCTATAAATAGTTATAAGGCCGTTGTTGAAATGCAATTTGCAGACTTTGTAAGTTGCGGCTTTAACCAGATCGTAAATAATTTAGCAAAAACCCACTATAGATGGGGAGAAAAAGCCGATGTTGTAATTAGAATGCCAGCAGGAGCTGGAACTGGTGCCGGGCCTTTTCATTCACAAAGTAATGAAGCCTGGTTTACCAAAACACCAGGGTTAAAAGTAGTTTATCCAGCATTCGCTGATGATGCTAAAGGCTTATTACTAGCAGCTATAGAAGATCCTAATCCTGTAATGTATTTCGAGCACAAATATTTATATAGAAGCTTAACAGGTCCCGTTCCTGAAGGATATTATACCACAGAAATAGGAAAAGCTAAAATTCTTAAAGACGGTGATAATTTATCTATAATAACTTACGGTTTAGGTGTGCACTGGGCCTTAGAATATTGTGAGAAAAACCCACAACAAAGCATAAAAATTATTGACTTAAGGACGCTCATTCCTTGGGATAAAGAAACTGTTGCCAAAGCGGTTAAAGAAACCGGAAAAGTTATTGTACTTCATGAAGATACCGTTGGTTCGGGCTTTGGTGCAGAAATAGCTGCCTGGATTTCAGAAAACTGCTTTAAAGATTTAGATGCTCCAGTAATGCGTTGCGGTAGTTTAGACACAGCCATTCCGATGAGTAAAGTTTTAGAAGATTCATTCTTAGCAAAAGATAGGTTAGCGGAAACTGTAGAGAAGCTGTTGGCTTTTTAAGCGACCTCCTCTCTAGTTATTTATTTCGTATCCATATTTGGGATTAAAATATCAACCTATTTATATTTTAAATATCGCTTAGACACACCGCTGAGGGTATTTTAGGTTATAAATAAATTAAATGTATATAATCTGATTTCATAAGCTCTTCCATAAAAGTTAGTATTTTAGGAAAAAGGCTTTATGGATATTAATAATCTTACTTATCTAATTAGAGGTGCAATTTTTGAAGTGCACAATGAGCTAGGTCCGGGCTTATTTGAAAGTGTATATGAAGCCGCATTAATTTATGAGCTATTAAATCGCGGGCTAACTGTTGAAGCCCAAGTGGCTATACCTGTGATGTATAAAGATATCCGTATGGCTATGGGATTTCGTGCAGATATAATTGTAAACGGCGAAGTTATAATTGAATTAAAGTCAGTAGAAGTCCTTCACAATGTCCACAAAAAGCAGTTGTTAAATTACCTCAAGCTTACAGGAATGCATTTAGGTCTTTTAGTAAACTTCAACGCTAAAAATCTGATAAATAAAGAAAGTTTAATTAGAATCATTAATTGAAAATGATTAACACGGATATAATTCATCTGTGAAAATCAGTGGTATCTGAGAGAAGAAAGTACAATAAGCGCACGGATAGCACAGAATAACACGGATATAATTCATCTGTGAAAATCAGTGGTATCTGAGAGAAGAAAATACAATAAGCGCACGGATAGTACAGAATAACACGGATATAATTCATCTGTGAAAATCAGTGGTATCTGAGAGAAAAAAATACAATAAGCACACAGATAGCACAGAGGAGCACGGATATAATTTATCTGTGTGAATCTGAGAAAATCAACTATATTTCATTATTTTCTACTAAAAAAACCTCCGCCAACGGATTAAATAAATAAATCCTTTCATTCTCTAGACATAGACATTTATAACGTTTTCTAATACGCGAACCTTTTTTAAAATGCCGTCCGTCTTTCAATTTAAAAACTGCTCCTTCGGCAACTCTCTCTACCAATATTGTTTCATTAGATAAAACATCATATTTTTTTAGACTTCTGGCCAAATTTAAATCCGTGCAACTTGAAGCTCCCGGGTTTGACAAATAGGTGGTTATTGCAAGATGTAAATCTTTCGGAAAGATATTTAGTTCGTAGAAAGGAACCATCATTCTTTTAAAATTAGTCTTCCACTCTGCACCATGGGGTTTCACTTTATTTTTATATTCATTCCAGGTCAGAAGGTGAGCAAACTCATGAACTGTAGTAACCAGAAAAGCATACCTATTAAGGTTATTATTAACCGATATTTTATGGCCTTTTTCTTTGAAGGGATGTCTATAATCACCAAGTTTCGTTCCTCTTGCTTTAGAAATCGTAAATTCACATTGAAAATAATCAATCCATTTAGAAATAATTGGCGCAGCAGGCTCGGGCAAATATTGTGCTAATAAATCAATTCTATTCACAATCAAATATAAAATTACTAAAAGCAAAAAAACACCCGAAGGTGTTTAATATTTTGATTTTATTTGAGTAATTGATAAGCAATTAATCCGGCAAAATAAGCTAACGCTGTCATATAGCCTAACTGAATCATAGGCCATTTCCATCCTTTTGTTTCTCTATAAACAATTGCTACGGTACTCATACATTGCATAGCAAAAGCATAAAACAACATTAACGATATTCCTGTTGCAAATGTATAAATAGGCAACCCAGTTACAGGATTAACCGATGCTGCCATACGCTCCCGAATAGTACTTGTATCTTCATCGCCTCCGTCTACACTATAAATTGTGGCCATGGTTCCTACAAATGCTTCACGAGCTGCAAAAGAGGTAATTAATGCGATACCTATTTTCCAATCGTAGCCGAGCGGACGAATTGCAGGTTCAATAAATTTACCCATGATGCCGATGTAAGAATTCTCCAACTTCTCTGAAGAAATCATCGTTTCTACGTGTTCTGGATTATCACTCGTTTCCAGCTCAACCGCATATTTTTGATCAATTTGTTCAAATTTATCTGAAGGTCCGTAAGAAGCCAATACCCATAATATAATGGAAATGGCTATAATAACCTTACCTGCCTGAACCACAAATGATTTAGACTTCTCGTACATGGTATAGAAAACATTTCTCCATCTCGGAGCTCTATACACAGGTAATTCCATTATAAAATAAGAGCGTTCTTTTGCTTTGATGATTACTTTCATTACCCAAGCCACTACAACAGCAGCTACAAGGCTGATTACATACATTACCATTAAAGCTAAACCTTGTAAGTTTACAAAACCCCATACAGTTTCATCCGGAATAATTAAAGAAATCAACAAAATATATACCGGAAGTCTCGCTGCACAGCTCACTAACGGGGTAACCATTATTGTAATAATTCTATCCTTACTATTCTCAATGGTACGGGCACTCATAATAGATGGAACAGCACATGCAAACCCACCAATTAATGGAACCACCGATTTACCACTTAAACCTACGTTACGCATAATTTTATCCATCATAAACGTAACCCGTGCCATATAGCCCGTGTCTTCTAATATAGATATAAAAGCAAACAATATAGCTATTTGAGGGATAAAAATAATAATACCTCCTAAACCTGCTACGACACCATCTAATAACAAACTAGTAAGTATACCTTCTGGCAAGTGTTCATGACCTGCTTCGGCCAATATTAAGAATCCATTTTCTATTAGATCCATCGGCATTGCCGACCAGCTAAATATTGCGTTAAAAATAAAAAAGAGAATAGCTAAAAATATTGCAAAACCCCAAACCTTATGGGTTACAATGGCATCTATTTTCTCGGTAAGTTGAAATTTTTTCTTGGCAGATTTAACTTTAACAATACCTGATAACAACTTGCTTAACGCGCGATAACGGAGTTGAACTTCCTGACTTTGTAAATCTTGAGAGTTAAAATTCGTGCTTTCTGCTATACTTGTTAGCTTACGATGTTCTTCTTCTGTGAAACTAGACAGCAATTTATGCTGATGAAGATATTGTAAAGCAATATAATTATTAGACAGGTTAAACTCTGACTTTACACGCTCAATAGCTTCAGGTGCAAAACTAGAAACATCTACTATGGAGTCCTGAAAATTGGAGGTCGTATTTTCAATGGCCTGCTTTAACACTTCTGTACCAATATTATTTCTTGCCGAAATAGGCACAACCAATACACCTAAAGCTTTTGCTAAAGAATCTACATCTATATCAATACCCTCATTAGTTGCGAGATCTGACATATTTAAAGCCAGTAACATAGGGATTCCTAGATCAGCTACCTGAGAAAACAATAGTAAATTTCTCCTTAAATTAGTTGCGTCTGCAACTAATACAATAACATCTGGATGACTTTTGTCTTTAGTATTTGCTAAAACTTCAAATACAATGGCCTCGTCATTACTCTTTGGATTTAAACTATAACATCCTGGTAAATCAACTATATCGGCATTACGACCAGATGGCAGCTTTAAACTACCGGTTTTACGATCGACAGTTATACCTGGAAAATTTCCAATTTTTTGATTTAAACCTGTTAGTAGGTTAAAAAGGGTAGACTTCCCCGTATTCGGGTTACCGATTAATGCAACTTTAAGATTTTTTTCCAAGGCTTAAACTAATTTAATGACAGCAGCTTCGCTTTTGCGTAAGCATAATTGATATCCTGAAACTTTAACGGCAATTGGATCACCTAGCGGAGCAAATCTTTCCACTTCAATTACCTCACCCGGTAAGCACCCCATTTCCATCAGCTTAACAGACATTTCTAAATCGGTAAAAGAATCGATAATTCCACTTTCACCCGGTTTTAATTGAGAAAGATTCATAATTATGTATATATACAAATTTAACGATTATTTAAAATAAATCCAAATAAGATGCTTTTCAAGAAAATGCTATTAAGCTTTGTAGAGCATCATTTTTAACTAAACCTCTGTAATATTTTTATGCATAAAAAAGCCCCGTAGCTTTAAAAGTACTACGGGGCTTTTTATATTAAATAGAGTATTAAAGCTAAACGCTTACATTCTCATCATTCCACCACCCATTCTGCCACCGCCTTGTCCACCAGGACCAGACATTGTCTGTCCGCCTACACGGTTTAATGAATAAGTAAATCCGAACATATAGTATCTTTTTAATACGTTGAAGTTACTATCCTGAATTGAGTTTGCAGAAGCTGTTCTCGAAATACCTGTATTCTGATCTAATAAATCGTATGCAGAAATTTTAAAAGTACCTCTGTTTTTAAAGAACTGACGGCTAATATATGCGTTAACTAATGTATAGTCTACGTCGAATCCGTTTCCTCTACCAGTTACCTTATTGTAATTTACATCAGTTTGTAAACGGATATTTCCTGGGAACATATAACTGATATCAATATTTGGAGTTAAAGTATAGAAATCAGTATTAGAATTTGGTTGAGCTGAGAATTTCGAATTATCATATCTTAATCTCACACCTGCATTCATATCTAATTTATCCATGTTAGAAACAAATTTAAGTGTTCCTTCTCCACCAAATCTATTGTTGATATTTTCTAAGCCACTTGTATAGTTAGTTTCTCTGTTATAATTCATGTTAGCTCCAATACTCATTGAGACTTTATTACCTGCCACTAACGGCTGCCCCATATTAATACCACCATTAGCAGAAATATTTCCTTTTACGTTCACAAAAGTTGTAGCTACTTTACCATAATTAACATCCGTTGGATCAGTAACCAATTGCTGATCGTTACCAAACGCATTAAAAGTTTGTGTTATGTTTAAGTAAGAGAATAAACTTCTGAATGATGCAAAATCAAAATTACGGTAGTTTAATCTTAAGTTATTGCTAAAAGATGGCTTCAAACCAGGGTTACCTAAGATAACTGACTGGGTGTTTGTGTTATCAGGAATTGGTTGAATTTGATTAATTCCAGGCTGAGAAGTAGATCCACGATAGTTAATTTCAAAACGTTTGTTTTGACTAAATGTATATCTAAACTGACCAGTTGGCGTTAAGTTGTAAAAATTCTGATTAAACTCACTACCATTTGTTAAGTTTAAATTTTTACGATCTGTATTCTGAATCGCTAAACCTAAATTCCAATTATATTTTTTCTCAACTTTATTAATACTGAATCCTAATGAATTTGTTAAAGTTTGATTCTCAAACATATTCGTATAAGTTGGATCTAATACTGTAAACTCTTGCGTAACAGGATTAAAATTATAAACCAAACGATCGTTATTGTCTTTACTAAAACTGTTTTGATAGTTTAATTCTAAATTTAATGTTTTAGATAAAGGCTCTGTAAAAACTAAACGAGCAGTGTTAGAGAAATTTCTACTGTTATTATCGTTTAACTGATTGGTTAAGTTAATAATAGTTCCAGAACCCGTAGTTACTATATCATTAATGTAGTTGTAGTTATTGGCATCAGAAGAGTTAATATTTGTATTAACATTTAATGATAAGGTTCTGCCTCTTCTCTCAAAACGTTTTCTAATTAAAATACTGTTACTGAAATTTGGGGCACTAGATTGTGTATTGTATCTCTGTGAACCAATAGTTTGAGATGCCAAAACATCACGCTCGTAATCATTTGTACTAACACCATCAGATTGTACATAACTAATGTTTGGTTGAATACGAATAGACGTTGTACTATCTAACTTGGTATCAATTGTAAAGTTTAATCTATGATTTAATCTTTCTGACAATGAATAAGCGTCATTTCTAACTGTAGTTGTATTACTTCCAAATAAATTCTGAGTAAATGAGTTAGAAGTGTTTAACGTAGAAGTCTTGTTAAAGAAGTAACTACCATTAATTTTAGTTTCGTCAGCGTAAGTATCAGCAAAATTAAAACCTAAAGCGTTTGTAGTAGTAATACCACCACCGCCGCCACCGCCGCTACCGCCGCCAAATCCACCACGACCGCCGCCGCCACCACCGCCGCTAAATCCACCGCCGCCACCAGCACCAAAGCTTTGCTTGTTAACGTTGTTAAACTGCCCGATTATAGAAAACTGCTGATCTTGATTGAACTTGTTCACGTTTATTGAAGCTTCATAACGTTCGTCTGTTCCGCCAGCTATAGTACTATTTCCAAAATATCCTTTTTTCTTATCTTGTCTGGTTGTGATATTGATAATTTTCTCTCTGTTACCATCATCTATACCCGAAAATTTAGATTGATCAGATAAATCATCAATAATTTGAATTTTATCAATCATATCGGCAGGCAAATTTCTGGTCGCTAATAAAGGATCGTTACCCATAAAGTCTTTACCATCAACACGAACTCTTGTAATGGTTTCTCCTTGCGCTGTAATAGATCCCGATTTATCAACATCTACTCCAGGTAGTTTCTTTAAAAGATCTTCAACTACTGCATTCTCTTTCACTTTAAAAGAAGATGCATTAAATTCAAGTGTATCTTTCTTCACTCTTACCGGAGGAGCCTCTCCCACAACATCAACTGTTTCTAGGCTTAAACCAGTATCTTCAATAAAAACATCTCCAACATTTACATTAGATCTGTCTGAAGGAATAGTGAAATTTTTAGTTGTTGTACGATATCCTAAAAATGCTGATTGCAAAATATAAGATCCAGGTGCTAAATCTTTAACTTCGAAAGCACCAGTAGGCAAAGTTATTGCCGATCCTACGGTTGTAGAATCTGAAGCTTTTCTAATAATTACCGAAGCGTAATCAATAGGCTTTTTAGTTGTTTGATCAAGAATTTTTCCTGTTACGTTTCCTGATTTCTGTGCCTGAGCGGTAAAGCCGGCGAAAAGACATAGAATTAAAACAAGTCTTTTAGTAAAAGTATTCATATTTTAGAATTTAATTTTGGGCAATTTGTAAGTATCAGACTCAGCTAGAGCCAAAAAGTTTGTTATTGAATGTTAAAATATGGGTAACATTTTAAATACAACTAACTTTTACGTTACTAGAGAAAAGCAAAATATTATTATTAATTGACTATCAATAAGTTACAATCAAAAAGCTGATTAAAAATTTATTTTACTTTTTGATTAAACCCGATATAAATTTTAGTTTTAGATTTAATCAATTACATTAAAATGTTAAAATCTTCTATTTATAGAAGATAAAATTAAGAGACTTTATTTCGTATATAATCTGGCGCATGTAACAAAACAAAACTCAAAATTCCCATACAAGTGCCGATCATATCGCATACAAAATCCCACCATTCTGCGCCCCTGTATGTAAAAACTTTCCACTGTAATAACTCTATTACCCCACCTATAAACGCGCAAATAAGTAAGACTTTAACAATTGTATAAAGCCTGAATGTAAAATTATGTTGAGATTTTATTTTGCCGTAAAATAACAACACAGACAAGACAAAGAAGAAGCCTGTGTGTGCTAGTTTATCAAACCCCTCGAAGAAAAAACGATTGCTCGATACTTCGTTAGATATTTTTATGTTACAAAGGAGAAGGATCAAAACGGACCATAAAATAGCCCACTTTTGATCCTTTAATGCTTTTAGAAGCATAATTTATGCACCTACCAAAGCTTTATAAGCTTCAGCATCTAATAACTGCGACAATTGATCAGAACTTGGTTGAGTAACTTTAACCATCCACCCTTCACCATATGGATCAGAATTAACTAATTCAGGGTTGTTATTCAAAGCATCATTAACTTCAGAAACGGTTCCAGAAACTGGCATAAATAAATCAGAAACAGTTTTTACTGCCTCAACAGTTCCAAAAACAGCATCTTTTTCTACTACATCACCAACCGTGTTAATATCTATATATACAATATCACCCAATTCGCGTTGTGCAAAATCAGTAATCCCTATAATAAGTGTTTCACCATCTACCTTAACCCACTCATGGTCTTTAGTATACTTTAGTTCAGAAGGAAAGTTCATATCAAATATTTTTTTTAACAAAGTTATAAATTAATTGAACACCATTCTCAATGAAAAGCCAAAATTACTATAAGAAGTATTGAATGACTGAGAAGTATATGGCTTCGTAATATTAGAATCATAAAATACACGTACGTTAAATCGTTGATTTAACACATAATCTATACTTGGCCTTAGAGCTATATTTTTATTACCCGCAGAAACATCGGCTTCCAAAATATCGGGTCTATAAATTACAGTCTTATTATCTCTTACTGATACATCTAATTTAAAATCTAGTGTATTGTTTAATTTTAATTGCTTAAATAGTCCAAATGGGAATCTGAAATTATTGGTTATATAGCCTAAGCCCACTACCAGATTATTTTCTGTCAATTGTGCCATCTGGGTATTGGCTAAACTTAAGCCTAATAACCGAGTTCTATTTATTTCGAAGTTGGCAGATAAATTCCCTTTGAATTTAGTGCTCACTCCAATTAACGGACTAAATTGCTCATTTATGGTTACCTGATTAAACTGATAGAGTGGCAAAAAGTTATCGTTATCATCTCTGGAACTGCTATACCCACCCAATTCTTCATATCTGATTAAAGAATTAAATCCATTCACACTAAAAGTAGATCTATATCCATGAGACAATACTATATCGTCTAATCTTTCTGCAACAAAAGGAATTTTATTTAATCCGGTATAATTTAAGCGCCAATTTGGTAAGGGAAATTTTGGCATTGAGTTCAGCTTTACTTTATTGGCGTCTTTTCCTGTATAAGCTGCTATAAATGCAGGGATTATTACGTCTTGAGAGTTTTTATCATAACCGTCAAAAAATCCATCAGGATTTTCTCCTAGTGAATTCGGGTTTTCAGCACCTAATCTCCTGGAAATCATTTCTCGGTTTTCCATGAATTTATTGTAGAATTTCGACACATTACTATTTTTAAAATCTCCAAAAGCACTACCCAACGAAATAAACGACACACTATAATCGCCCGTTGTAATAGGTGTCAAATTTCTGAATGCACCTTCTACCTGACTATATCTAAAATTAGTAGAATAATTGAAATTCTCATTTTTATTTGCAAAAACAGTTATACGTAAGTCATTTATAGGTTCTACAATACTGCTCAAGCTTAAATCTCGACGATTAGTATTAATGTATAACTGATTTTGTAGAGTATCTTGAGACAACCAGCCATTTTGTAATGCCCGTAAACGAATATCTTGTTGGCTTCCCAGCACAAAACCCCATCCCGGAGCTCCGGTAGCATTTTCAATACCAAAGTAATTGGTATTAGGTAAATAGCCTGGCAAAAACAATCCACTATTTTCGGTAAAAGCAGCTTCGACTGATCTAACGCTCGTTAATAAGTTAACCAATGCCTTACTGAACTTACTTCCCACAGAATCTATTTGTTTTGTTTTGCGGATGAACCCAAATTTAGAGTATAAATTTTCTAATTTAAGCTCCGGATTTAGCTGGATAATTCTAGAATTTTGAATCGTATTTCCTAAGTTAATATTAGGATTGCTACGTGTAGACATTGGCTCGGTTTGCCATGTAAAATTGGTTCCATATCTGGTTACCACATTTATCCAGTCTAGCCCCGGAAGTTTATTAATAGGTAAAGTATAATCAATGTTTAAACTATGATTATAATCTGTAGTACGTCCCAGTGTTTTTAAATTCTGCCAAACTGTATCTCTTTTTAATCCATTGATTCTGCCTTCTGGCTCATCTATAATAGAATAGTTAGTTGCATCAATATTTAAGCGTAAAGAGTTGGTAAGCAGCCATCCTATACCGTACACCCTTGTCATTAAGAAATTTTTATTGTACGTGGTATTGATAGGTATAAAATTATTAGGATCATTATTTCGAAGGTTATTTTCAGAAAAATAACGATCTAGATCTACTCTAAAAAATATCGAATTAGGTCGTAATGTAAAATTCACATCTTTTAAAATACTGAGCATATTAGATTTAAGCTTACTAAACGGCTCGTACGACTTTGCTGTGCTATTAAAGTTATACGCTATAGACCCTCTATACGTTCGTTGAACATTGCTTTCTATAATAAAGTCTCGATGAATATAATTTGTTGATCCATAGCTTAAATTAAAATTTTCAACATCCCATAATTTCACAGGCTGATCTGGAGAACGATCTTTTCTAACGTTTGTAAAATTTATACTTCTTCTGGTTGTAAAGTCTTGAGCATAATTTAAAATAGAATCTCTACCTGCACGAGAAGCATTGTTGAGTGCATTTTTTAACTCTATATCTTGTGAGCGCGGGTCGAACTGAGGTGTTCTAATCTGATTAGAATAACTCATAAAGAAAGGTATTTTAATAAGACTTTTCTTTGGCAGGAACTTCCCTAGTTCCATATTTGAAGAAATATCAAAAAAAACATCGTCGCTTCTTAAGCGCTCACTAACTCTTTTTTCTATTGAGCCAAACCCAATTGTATACTTACTTCCTGAGATATTAAAATCACCAAAATCAGCTAACTTGGCACTCATTCGTGCTGTTGCTGCCCATCCTCCCCGTTCATCGAACTCTGTTAATCGTAATTCATTAAACCATGCCAATCCCGATTTGTCCATTCCATCATCGTTGCCTGGACTAGCCTGATTTCTTAAAGGATTTTTTAATCCCAACATTATAACCCTAACCGCGCTTAAGTCTGGTTGCCCCTTAACAATAACCGATTTGCCTTCAGATGTGTAAACAAATGGTTGATTAATAGGCCAAGGCATTCCGCCAGATACAGTAGCTGCATTACGTGCTGTCTTAGCTTTTTGCAGCAGCTCAAGTTCTAATTCCAGTCTATTTTCATCAGGCCAAACCGACGCAGGATTTACTGACCCTGGTTGTGTTACTTTTAACGGAATTGAATATTCATAATAATTATCTTGATTGTCGGCTCCTAATCTAATAAATGCATGCAAGTCTCCATTTTGCAAATTATTTTGAAAAGCTTCTAAATGCACGTACATTTCCAGCTTCTTATAAGATCGAAGATCATTCATTCCAATTTTATAAGTTGCCCTGCCATAACCGTCTCTTAAATTATGAACTGCTAGAGATAAAGACTGTTCATTTTGTCTGGTTTCATTTCTATAATTAGTAAAATCTCGCTCTCTCTCAATTCCAGGAGGAAGTACATAAGGAATGGGAGATCTTTTACCATTCTCTTCTATATTAACAGTTGCAATATCTAATGTAGAATTATCAGGACTTGCCGGCATTAATGAAGGATCTACAATAAGCTCTTTAGATTCATTTTTAGCATTATATAATCTCCAATCGCCACGTACAAGCTGTAATTTTGCAAATCGAACTACAGCTGTATCCGCAAAATTTGTCATAAAAAATCTAAAAAACCGGATACTTTTAAAATCTTGTATGCCTCCTACTTTACTTTGATATTCATTTATAGGAATTCTAATTTGGTACCAAGTAACCGCCTGTGTTTGACCATTAGCTAAACGCACCTGCGATGTTACTTTATCACTTATGAAATTTTTACCTACTTCTAAATCTCCCGGCCTTAACGATACTTTGTATTGAAAATATTCATCAGATTGGGACATATTATTATCTCTATTTACGTCCTCTCCATCCGGAAGAGCTGTAGAAGCGGAATTCTCTATTCCTAGCTCTTCTAACGATTGTTGAGCGGTTTTCGAATTTCCCTCTGGCCCGTTATAATTTTCGTATCTTTTTAAAATTCCGGCATTTATATTATCTAAAAATGCTCCTCTAAAATATCTATAATTATCAGACGCAGGATCGGCTTCAAACTCTTGAGCTGCAGTTGGGTTTAAAATAGATTTTATTTGATTGATGACATTTGAAAATTTAATTCTTTCATCTGCATCAGACAAACCATCTAATCCCACATCTTGTGCTCTTCTTGCATTCGGATCATTGTCAAACGCCGGAATAATGGGTTGTAACTTGGTAACTCTTCCCCAATTGGTTTCGTCGTATTTAGTAGGATCCCCATTTGCTGGAAGTGCATTTTCTAAGGCCTTTCGTCCGTCTTTGAGTATATCTTCTGAAATATTACCTAGATTAAAATACAGGTCTCCACCTTGAGAATTAGGCTTATAAATAAATGGATCCATAATCCATGCTTCTATGTAACCAATATTAATTGCTTCAAAATCATTGGCTTGGATTCCACGCATATATCCTCCCCAACGTTGTCTCGGATTTAACAAATTACCGTTAGATTGAAAGCCAGTAGTGGTAAAATTATACGGCCCTCTTAAAAAAGGATAATAAGCTACATCTAATGTTGGAAGTGGTAAATTCTGAGCAAGTGCCGTTTCTTTAAACGGAAATACTTCTTGTTCAATAATTTGTCGCACATAATGATTTGATAATTCTACCCTATTGTTTCTAATATTATCTGGTACTAATCCAGAACCCCCATTATAAAAAAGAGGATCTATATTATAAAGAGCCATTTTTGCTCTGTTATACCCTCCGGCAAGATCATTAATTAAACTCGATTCGGGGAACATTTGAGGCGTACCTGAAAGTTGCCAAGCATTTGCACTCTTTAAATCTATTACAGATCTGGTTCCTTCAAAATCATCAATATAACTCACTCCACCTTTTCTGCCCCCGGTATTTAAAACTGAAGGATGGCCAGGAATGAGTTGAGCAAATTCTCCTCCAAAACTTATAGATGAAGGTTCTTTAGTGGAAATAAAAGGAAGTTTATCAACTAACTTTGTTAAGAATCTAGATGGAGAGCTATAATTAAAATCGAGCCCCCACATCGTATTAGAAATAGGTTCTTCTCCGTAATTAGCTTTTGCAGTTAAAGGCTTCTCAGTTAAATTCATAATGGTTCCGCCCAGATTAAGTTTACTATTAACTCTATAATCTAATCGTGTTCCAAATAAAGAACGTTGTTGCATTCCAAATGAATCATTATTCTCCGTAGAGATCCGAATAGGTTGTCCAGAAGTTACCAATGCGGGATTGATAATTTTAACCGATCCCATTGAGTAGTTTACCGTATAATCTACACCCTCAGTTAGTGGGATGGTTCCAGAAAACACCCTTACTGAACCTTGAGTAACATTAAAAGAATTTAAACTAATTTCTGAAGCAAAATCTGATTGAGATGTTCCCTTAATTACATATTTATTTTTTCTGGTAAACAACTGTTGAGCATTCACCTTAGTAGAATCATATAGTTCTTTAAAAGTATATCGATCAATTAGCTCCTGTTCGGTAATTGAGTTAAACTTTGTTTCTAAATCCCTTCCAAAGGGCTCTACCGTTGGAAAAATTAAACGCCCATTTAATGGATCAATAGTTATATATCCATTGGTTACATTATTGTTAACGTTAGGGTTAATATTGCCATTAGCAGTATTTAAAATATTATCTGCTGCTCCGTAATTATTCTGAGGGGTAATCAATATTGGATTAAATGGCTTATTTTCTGCTTCAAAGTCAAAAATTCCATCTGGTTTAAGCTCTTTTTGAACGTTTAAACGATCCAATCCGGTTAGCTCTATCCAAAGCTTGTGTTTTGTTTGATCGCCCTCTAAAATCAGGGGTCTTTCAATACCGGTTTGATCATCCAATCTAAACACATTTAATCTAAAATTCTGGCTACTAATTTGGTAATCATTTAAAGAATAAATGTTTTTCATCATTAATTTCCAAGTTGGAAGATTAACTTTTATGGTTTCATTTTTTAACAGTTTCGCAAATAACACTTTAGGTGTTGCAGCATCAAAAGGGACATCGCTGGAGAACTCCCCTACCTGATATTCTATTCCATTATAGGTATAGCGATATGAGACAGCAAGTACTTCATCTCCATCTAAAGGCGACATCAAGGTTATATAACCCAGCTGCGGTTGAAATACAAATTCTCGCTCTGTTAGCTTCCTTGCATAAGTAACTTTAGCATAATTATCTGTACCTCCATTTGATTGAAAATAAGTAGCTATATCGTTTGAGTTTGTAAACCTAGCATTGGGCGCTGATATAGCCAGATTCTGAAGTAAATTATTAGACTGTTGGGTGAATCTCGTTGAGTTAAATCCGGCGGGGATATTTGAATACCCTCCTCCTCCGGTAATCTGAGCAGTATTATAAGGTTTATTTTCGCCTAAATCTAAAAAAGCCAAAATATCTCTTGACTCCTGATTATTACCGGACTTATTGGTGATCCAGACCTCTATTTTAGATATCTGAACCCCAGAATTTATAATGGGTGGATTTGAAAGTGCCTTATTAAAATTATCTCTAAAAAACTGCGCTAAAAAATAATTTTTATTTGCTTCGTAATTATCCCCTTCTATTCTGAAATCTTTTTGTTGAACTCCGTTGTCAATTTTTATCTCTCTTGTTTGAGAACGTTGTTGACTAAAAACAGAGCTTACGCTTAACTTTCCGAATTGTAACTGAGTCTTTAATCCAAATAATGCTTGAGGACCAGAAATCAACGTTGTATTTAAAGGCAAGCTAACATTACCCGCTTCTATTTTCTTAATAATATCATCTTCTCCACCGGTATAATCTAACTTGAATTGATTTTCAAAATCAAACTGAGCTTCTGTATTATAATTAAGATTCAGCTTTAATTTCGTTCCAATATTTCCAACCAACTGCATTTGTATGCGTTGATTAAAGTCAAAACCACCCTGTGTTCGTTGTCGCTCATTAAACAGTGGATTTTCATTCTTATTTATTCTTCCTAAAAAAGTTAAACTAGCCTCTCCAATAGGTCTTAAATTAATTTCGCTGCTACCAAACATCTTTTCGAAAGCTTTGCTATTAACTTTTATAACTGGCAATGCCCCGGCACTTCGCACATCTTCTATTTCAGTATTAGAAAATAACCTCCAATTTTGCTCTTTTAGTTCGGACGTAATTAATCTTTGATATTCTGCAACTGTTAAATATTGAGGTACAGACAATACTCGATCACCTACCATCTCTCTAATAATATATCTATTTGTACGTACATCATATTGTACGTCTCTATTCATATTAGTAGGGAATGGGTAAAAAGGATTTCTTCCAGAATTTATTCCAAGCCGAGCCCGCTCCTTCAAGCTGAAGGTGTTACGTACGGTATCTCTAACAGAACTTTGAGTATTTTGTGCCTCAGTGTTCAACGTTAATCCGGATACCAGAAGAATCAGGACAAAATAAAATTTCTGCAAGAGGTTACAAATTCTTTAAAGCTTGTTTAATCAGTTGTTCTACTGCTGGTTTATCAGTTGTATTCTTTAAAATATTATCTAGAGCTTTCTCCGCTGTTTGTTTTGCAAAACCAAGCATAATTAAAGCGGATAACGCTTCATCTTTTGCTGTATTGTGTATAGGTGCCAAAATTAATGACCCTGTTCCTTCTTTTTTCAACTTATCCTGCAACTCTAGTATTAATCTTTGAGCCGTTTTTGCTCCTATACCTTTAATTCTCTGAACCAAAGGAACATCACCCTGAATAATTGCCTGTTGAATTTCATTAGGTGTAATAGAAGATAGCATCATTCTTCCTGTATTCGGACCGATACCACTTACTGAGATTAAGTGAAGAAAAAGTCTTCGTTCGCCTTCATCTGCAAAACCATATAAGGTATGTCCATCTTCTTTAACATGGAGCCAAGTATATATTTTACAACGTTCGGCATCTTGCAATAAGCTATATGTATTTAAAGATATATTGATATGGTAACCCACCCCCCCAGCTTCTAATATAATAAAAGTTGGACATTTATAAGTGAGTTTCCCATCAATATATGCGTACATAGTTATTTTTTATTTCTAATTCCAAAAATCCCTCTTTTTTTAGGGATAGATTCTTCTTCCTTTGTTTGAACGTCTAAAACAGCGATCGTAATCATATTTACAATCTCTCTTACCGAACTACCCAATTGTACTATATGAACTGGTTTTTTTAATCCTAATAAAATGGGCCCTATTGCTTCGGCTCCACCTAATTCTTGCAGCAATTTATAAGCAATATTCCCGGATTCCAGATTAGGAAAAACAAGTGTATTTGCGGGGGCTCCAGCAAGTCTACTAAAAGGAAAGTTATCATTTAGCATAGCAGAGTTCATTGCAAAATTCCCTTGCATGTCTCCATCTACCATAATATCGGGATGGTTAGCGTGTAAAATTTCTACTGCTTTCTTAATTTTTTCAGGAACTGGGCCTTCATTAGATCCAAAATTAGAATAAGATAGCATTGCTATACGAGGCTGTATATTAAATTTCTTTACAGAAGCATCTAACAATAAAGTTATATCTACCAATTCTTCTACTGTTGGATTTATATTAACGGTAGTATCACCAAAAAATACGGGGCCTTTTCGGGTCATCATCATGTACATTCCTGCAACACGACTAACACCAGGTGCTGTTCCTATAATCTGCAAGGCAGGTTTAATTGTAGAAGCATAATTTTTTGTCAACCCCGAAATCATTGCATCTGCATCACCTGCTTCAACCATAGAAGCACCGAAATAATTTCGATCGCGCATTAACTTAGATGCTTCGAATTTTGTAATGCCTTTACGTTGTCTCTTTTTAAATAAGATATCTGCATATTTTGCAGAACGATCTGCTTCCAATGCCGGATCAATAATCTCAACATTCTCAAGCTCTAAACCATTTTCATTAATTATTTTATTGATAATATCTTTATTACCTAATAAAATTGGAATGGCAATATTATCATCTTTTACAATTTGAGCAGCTTTTAAAATTTTATAATTATCCGCTTCTGCAAATACTACCCGGCGTGGGTCTAATTTCGCTTTGTTGGTAATGGCTCGCATAATTGCATCGTCCATGCCCATACGTTGTTTTAAAGTTTCTACATATGCATCCCAGTCTGTAATTACCGACCTCGCTACACCACTTTCTATTGCTGCCTTTGCTACCGCGGTAGAAACATTGGTGATTAATCGAATATCCATTGGCTTAGGAATAATATAATTCTTGCCGAATTTTATATTTTTCTCATTGTAAGCCATGTTTACAGCCTCAGGAACAGGTTTCTTTGCCAGCGCAGCAATTGCCTTAACCGCAGCTATCTTCATTTCTTCATTGATGGCTGTAGCCCGTACATCTAATGCGCCTCTGAATATATACGGGAATCCTAAAACATTATTAACCTGATTAGGATAATCAGATCTTCCTGTAGCCATAATTAAATCTTTACGGCTGTTAATTGCTAAGTCATAAGCGATTTCCGGATTGGGATTTGCCATAGCAAAAACAATAGGGTTTTTTGCCATAGACTTAAGCATATCTACAGATACACAATCTGCAGACGAAAGTCCGATAAACACATCAGAATCTTTTAAAGCTTCTGCTAACGTATTTATTTTTCTAGAAGTTGCAAACTCTGCTTTAATTGCATCTAAATTAGCTCTGTCGTCACGAATTACGCCACTACGGTCGCACATAACAACATTTTCTCTTTTTGCTCCTAATGAAACATATAAGCGCGTACAAGAAATTGCAGCTGCACCAGCACCGTTTACAACAATTTTTACTTTATCTATTTTCTTCTTCTGAAGCTCACATGCGTTTAACAATGCAGCGGCAGAAATAATAGCGGTTCCATGCTGATCGTCATGCATAACCGGAATATTCATTTCTTCTTTTAAACGTCTCTCAATTTCAAAACACTCTGGTGCTTTAATATCTTCGAGATTTACCCCTCCAAAAGTAGGCTCTAATGATTTAACAATTTTCACAAAATCATCTACATTTTTTGTGTCTAATTCTAAATCAAAAACGTCAATATCTGCATATATCTTAAAAAGAAGTCCTTTTCCTTCCATTACTGGCTTACTGGCTTCAGGACCTATGTCTCCTAAACCTAAAACTGCCGTACCATTACTAATAACGGCCACCAAGTTACCTTTGGCAGTATATTTATAAACATCTTCTTTATTTTCTGCTATTTCTAGACATGGTTCTGCAACCCCAGGCGAATAAGCCAGTGTTAAATCGCGTTGCGAATTAGTCGGTTTTGTAGGAACTACCTGTATTTTTCCAGGTCGCCCGAGCGAATGATAATCTAAAGCGTCTTGTTTCCGATTGATTTTACTCATAAATCTCTTTTTTTGGTAAACCCAGCAAAGTTATCATTAATTTTATGAGTATTAGTTTTTTGAGCCTCTGGTTATTAAAAAAATATTTTTATCGGCTAAAAAAACAAATTAAAATAGACTATTATCTAGAAGCCAGTGAAGCAATATCCTTTGAAGAAGGGATCTTTAATATCTGCCCTACTGTTAAAGCATCTTTTTTTAGGGAATTAAAATTTTTCAATTCTTGAACAGATATACTGTATTTAATTGCTATTCTACTCAGATTTTCACCTTTAACAACCTTATGAATAGAGGGGTTTACAGTTTGTGTGTTGCTTACACCCGACGAAGCGCTCTGTTTTTTATTATATACCAGCGTTGGCACCTCCTTAGTATTCAGTAATTCATACATAGAGTCGTATTTATCTAAAGAAATTTTAGGGAGCAAGACTTTTTTTGAATTATCGCTACTTCCTTGAATCATCTTTTTTCTATAAATTGGGTTTAGGTCTGCAATAACCTGCTCAGGGATATTGAGTGTAGCAGACAAAGCGCTAAAACTAATATTACTGTGAATCACTATACTGTCTAGCTCTGCGGCCAAGTAACTTTCTCTTAATGCGATGCCTAAATTTTCAGCATTTTTTAAAGTGTACACCGTAGCGATAAATTTGGGAATATATTGTTGAGCTTGTAACGGTAAAAAAGGTCTCAAATCCCAGTAATTATCTACATTGTGTTTATGCATGGCTCTTCTTACCGTACCCGCCCCACAATTATAAGCTGCTAATGTTAACCACCAATCACCGAATTCGGAATAAAGATCTTTTAAGTAAGTAACTGCAGCATAGCTAGACAAATACGGATCGTGCCGCTGATCTTCAAAAGCAGTGATATGTAAACCATAACCTTTACCTGTAGCGGGCATAAATTGCCATAATCCGGCAGCTCCGGAAACAGAAATAGCTAGCGGATTTAAAGAAGACTCTATTACAGGTAAATATTTAAGCTCGTCAGGTAAATTATACGTTTTTAATGCCTGCTGAAATAAAGGAAAATAATAGATGGCTAATCCCAACATATTTCCCATTTCAACTTTTCTTGGTTCATATTTTGTAATTGCTTCATGAACCAATGCATTGTACGGAAAACTCATATAGACACTTGCATTGTCTAATCTAGCTTTAACAACAGGATCGTATTCCAAAAAAGGAATATTTTCCTGGTCATAATCGCTCGTTGTTTCATTAATTTCTTGTGCATAAATAGACGTAAAACAACTTACAACCATCAATAAAACCAAGCTACATCTTTTCATATCTATTAAGAACTTAAAATATTTTTGGTGACTTGTTCTGCAAAATCACATAAGGATGCCTCTTCGAATTTATCAGCAATAAGCTGATAAGCAATAGGTAAGTTATCAACATTTACACCTAAGGGCAACGAAATTGCAGGACAACCACCTAAATTAGCCAATACAGTAAATATATCGGCCATGTACATAACCAATGGATCTTTGTTTAATTCATTTACTTTAAATGCAGGGGTTGGTGTAACTGGTGTTAATATAAAATCATAATTGCTAAATATACCTTCTAGCTTTTCTGTAATTAAGCGTCTAACCTTTTGTGCTTTTTGGTAGTAGGCATCATAATAGCCTGCACTTAATACAAACGTGCCCAACAAAATGCGTCTTTTTACTTCTTCACCAAAACCTTCAGCTCTACTGTTCCTGTATAGCTCATTTAAGTTCTCCGACTGCTCGGTTCTGTGACCAAACCTGACGCCATCATAACGATTTAGATTTGATGATGCTTCGGCCGTTGTCAATATATAGTAAGTTGGAACGAGATAATCGAGCAGGTCAAAAGAAACATATTCTACTATATTTCCCTCTTTTTTTAGTTGATCTATTTGACTCAATAAAGCTTGCTTGATTTCGGCATCTAAAGCTTTACTTGTAATCATTTCCTCTATTACAGCAATTTTTTTAACCTTATTAACTGTTCCTGACTCCTTAAAGTAAGGGCAGTCGCTTGAAGTACTATCTTTTGGATCATGGCCCGCCAAAATTTGTATTAACAGTGCACCATCTTCTACCGTTTTTGTAAAAGTTCCTATTTGATCAAAAGAAGATGCATAAGCTATTACCCCATAGCGGGATATACGCCCGTAAGTTGGTTTAATCCCCACTAAACCTGTAAAGGCCGCTGGTTGTCGAACTGAGCCACCTGTATCAGTTCCTAATGCAGCTAAACACATGTCTGCTTGTACGGCCACTGCCGAGCCTCCAGATGAGCCCCCAGAAACTCTCGAAGAATCTGCATAATTTAATACCGGACCATAATAAGAGGTTTCATTAGATCCGCCCATTGCAAATTCATCACAATTTAGGCGCCCGATAATAACCGCATCTTCTGCAATTAGTTTTTCTATTACTGTGGCAGAATAAGGGGCAATAAATCCCTGAAGCATGGCTGAAGAAGCAGTAACTTCGTGGTTTATATAGCAAATATTATCTTTAATCCCTATAACCATTCCTGCCAATTTTCCTGCAGTTTGGTTAATGATTTTATTCTGCACAACCTCGGCTTGAACACGTGCAGAATGAAAAAACACCTCATTAAAAGCATTGAGGTGTTCATTTTCCTTTATTTTAGAGAAGTAATACTCTAAAAGTTCGGGTAGCAGAAGATCGCCACCCTCAATAGCCGTCCTAATCTCTTTCAGTGTTGAAAACAGCTTCAAGGCGCAATAAAAAAAAGTTAAGCAGTTTTGTTTGGAGAATTGGTATTGTCTTCATTAGAATCTATACCATCTTTTCCATCTTTAAACTCTTTTACTCCTCTTCCAAGTCCACGCATTAACTCAGGAATTTTTTTACCTCCAAATAATAGCAATACAATTACTAGAATTACTATAATTTCGGTACCGCCAATTGGCATTAATAAGGTATTTAACATACTATTTATATTTTAGTGTCGGGTTCGGTCTTATCTTCATCTACCTGCTCGTTTTCGGATGCAGTAGTATTTTCTTTAGTTTCTATATTTATTTCAGATATATCTTCTATCTGATCTAGTCTCGGGCTTTCTACAGTAGTATTTGGGTGATGTCTGCTATTATCGTTTACATCTAGCTCTTCTTCAACATTCACGGCATTAATATTTCTGTGAATCTCCCTTTTTACCCCTTCAGAAGCATCTTTAAATTCTCTAATTCCTTTTCCTAATCCTCGAGCTAACTCTGGCAATTTTTTACCTCCAAACAGCAATAGTGCAACCCCTAAGATTACGACAATCTCGCTCCCACCCATATTAAGAAACAACAGTATTCCGTTACTCATCTTCTTTCAAATAATTATACGACAAATATATGTATTTTGTGAAAAACAATAGGTTATCTGGCCAACCAAGACTCCGGATTTTCGGGAATAGTACTTTTTGTTGTTGCTTTATGAATTTGAAATGATAATTCGGCCCCTTCTCCACTGCCCACTTTACCAATATTTTGTCTTGTTGTAACTTTAGCTCCCTCAGAAACGCTAACAGATCTTAAGCCTTGATATATGGTATAATACTCACCGTGACTAATAATTACATAAAACTTCCCATAAGTATCAAATATCTTAGAAACCGTCCCATCAAACACTGCCCTTATATTGGCTCCATCACTTGTCTGAATTTTTATACCATCATTAGAATAAGTTGCTTGATCAATTTTATGTTTTCCAAACTTCTCAAGAACTAACTTGCTTTCTACCGGCCATGGTAAATTTCCTTTATTACTCATAAACGCAGCATTTAATTTCATTACCTCGGGCGATCTAGTTAAACCCGCATTACTACTGCTAGAAGGAGGTGGAATGGGCTTACCTTCTGCTCTCGCTTTAGCCTCTGCTGCTGCCTGTTCTCTTTTTCTTGCCTCGGCCTGATCTCTAGCAATAGCAGCTCTTAATTGCCTATCTATTGTATTTTGCTCGTTTTTACGGCGCTGAATATCTGCCTTAACTTGCGACTCTTGTCTCGTATAATTTCTTAAAACAGTAGATTGTTGATCTTGATTTTTTTGAAGCTTTTTGCGCTCCTCCATTTCACTATTCAACAACTGATTTTTTTCTTTTAAGTTTTTATCAAGAGCAGATATTTGAGCTCCTAAATCTTTCTTCTTAGACTCTATATAACCAGCTTGTTTCTTTCTATATTCACCAAATTGCTGCAAATATTTCACACGCATATATGCCTGGTTAAAGTTATGTGCTGCAAAAATAAACATCATTTTATCGTAAGCATTTCTATTGCGTTGAGCAAAACGAATCATACTTGCATATTCCTTTTTTAATGTTGTTAATTGATTTTGCAGATTTCGAACTTTGGTATTGTTGTCGCTAATTTGATTATCTAAATTTCTCACCTCCGAATTTATCGTAGAGATTTTAGATTGACGTAACCTAATTTGAGCCTTTAGCGCATTTACTTGAGACAAAGTTGCCTTTTTATTGGATTCGGCCGCTTTTAACTTTTTATTAAGTTGATCAATATCCCGCTGTAAAGCCTCCTTTTTTCTACTTAACTCAGCAGAGGTTTGTGCCGACGAATTTTGTGCAGACACACCAATATAAATAGCAGAAAACAATAAGATGAAAAGTAATTTTTGAATGCGCATTGATCAAAAATAGAAAATTTAGTTGATAACCTTATACCTTGATGGTATAGTAAACGGAAATTCTAAAGGAACATTGCCTTCTATAGAAGAAAATGCAACCTGAACTCCTATTATATTTTTTTCTGCTTCGCTATTTATCTGAATATTTCCCGGAAACATTAATCCATTATATACCTGATGTTTGCTGTATTGTACATTCAAAAACTGATCGGCAGAAACATCATTTATTTCTGTTTTTTCTAGACGTTTTAAAGTATTAAATGTAAAACTATAAAGAAGTTCTTCTAACGCACCACTTATAACGTACGTACTCTGCGTTGCAGATAACTCTGATTTATTACTAATAAACTCATCAATAGAATTACCTGTTAAGATTGACTGAAGCACAGAAAAATTTATTTCCTTATTGGTATAATCATGGATAAAGCTAAAAGGCTTTTTTGTGTATACAGCGTCCAGTCTGTTTATAATCTGAATACTATCTGGAGTAATTAATACCCTAGCAACTTCTCCAATTATTGCCGATACACTCACCCATATTTTTTCTTGTTCTTTAATACGTATCGTCAAATTTACGTCGTTTTCCTTGCCATTAATATTAAGCCGGGCTTTCCCTTTTAATGCCAGATTAGAAAACTTAAAATTAGTAGCCTGTAATAACTCAATATCATTTAGCTTATTCTCAGTTTTTAAAGTATCTGCGATAGGAACATTTGGCACCACCACTACTTTACTATCCGCATTTTTAATCGCTGTTTTTCTTGTGCCACACGAAACAAGCACGATCGATAAAACAGCAATTACGCTAATTAATATACGTTTTTCCATTTATTTTTCTAATCAATTTCTCCGATTTGCTTCCCTCTGCTAAAGCTTTGCTCCATTGAAGAAGCGCTTCCTCTTTTAATCCAGATAAAAACAAAATATCACCATTCAGCTCAAGATAAACAGGATTCTCATGTGCATTGTTTGACAATGCTTTGTCTATCCATATTTTCGCCTCCGAATAATTGCCCATTTGTTTTAAAATAAAAGCATAAGTGGCAGCATGTGTGTTTTCTTTCGGTTCATTTTTTATAGCCTTATTTATGAGTTCAACCGCTAGCTTGAGTTCTAACTTTTTTGACGCCAAAAAATATGCATAACTATTAAAGAGCACATTATTAAGAGGGTCTATCTCTGTTGCTTTAGCGAAATACTCTTCTGCCATTTTAATTTTCCCACTATTTAAAGCGATCTCGGCCTTAAGCCCGTAAATACATGACGAAAGTCGTTTATTGTCTGTGTCTAATTGTAATGCGAAATCTAAATGATTGTGAGCAACTTCCTCTCCATTTCTATGTCGAGAAAACGCGTTAAAATAATATAAAATAGCTTGGTTTGGGTAGCTCGAAAGGGCTTCGTCAACCACACGAATTACCTCCTTGTAATTCCCCAAAACAGTTTGTATATAAATAAGTTTTTCCCAAATCGCAAAATTTTGATCATTCAGCTTTAACGCTATTTCAAACTTATCAGCCGATTTTTTTAAAGATCCTATTTTGTATAATATCTCCCCATATATCGTAAAAGCTTTACTATTATCTGGATATTGATCTGTTAATTTTTCAACTATTTTAACTAAATAATCTTTATTTGAAATTTGATCAGAAGCCCCTAATACATGCTGCAGAAAAAGATACTTCCTGTCAAAATCCATTTTCTGATCATCAAAAGCCTCAATAACAGCCTTAAATGCTAAATCTGGTTGTTCCAAACTTTTATAGATAATAGCCTTGGCCAATGAGTATTCAAAGTGCTCGCCCGTTATTCCCTCTGCAAATTTTAAAGTATTCAAGGCCTCTTCATAATTTCCTTCCGCCAACTGCAGATTTACCATATATAAATAATTCTGCGTTTGACGGGGGTCCTTATCAATTAAAAGTTTAATCGACTGTATGTCTAAAGGTCTGTCGTTATTAAATAAATTTAATGCCTTCCTAGCTTCAAGTAACTTATTCGAAATACCAAATTTAGATTCCATTTCATCGTATACTTTTTTAACATCCTCTATACGGGAGGATAAATAAAAAGCATTTGCCTTTTCTAGATAAAAACTCTCATTCAGCGGTTCTAACTCAATTAAATCTTCATAAACCTGAACTAATTGAGATATGTTGTTGGTTTTTTTTAAAATTTCGGCCTTGTGCCTAAAATACCAGACATTTTTCTTGTTAATGGCAATTGCTTTGCGAATGTTTAATTCTGAGTCGATAAAATTATTCAATCTGAATTGTGCAACGGAAAGCTCATACAATCCTGCATCACTAGCAGGATTTAAGGCTAAAAACCGCTCAAATTGCAAAGCCGCAGCACCGTAATTTTCTTTTAATTTTTCTCTTAATCCTTCAAAAAAGTAGACATTAGAAAGATTTTCATTCGAATTTGAGCTGGGTTGTGCGGATAAATTAGATGCAAAAAAAACTAGAAGTCCGACTACTAAATAACTCTGTACATTTTTTTTTAACATCATTCCTATCATCCTTTCAATATCTTCTTAAGATTTGCACGCTCTATCCAAACAACTGAGCTTGCGAACAACAAAAATAGTAAATTCCCTATATAGATATTCCTGTCAAACATAAAAAAAGAAATGTAAACAATTATTATTGAAGCGATTAAATACCCTAAAATCTTACGTAAATTATAAGGAATGGGAAAATGCTTTTGTCCTAACACATAAGAAATCACCATCATGGTACTATAAGTGGCTAATGACACCCAGGCTGAGCCCATATACCCGTAAACAGGAATTAATATAATATTGAAGGTAATTGTTATAAAAGCTCCAATAATAGATATGTAAAGTCCGTATTTTGTTTGATCAGAAAGTCTATACCAAACTGATAAATTCATATATATGCCTAAACATACATAACCTAACAATAAATAAGGAACGGCAGGCAGTCCTCCCCAATACTCTGCTATGTTTGCTTCGTCTCTGCTAATAAAATATTTAAGAATTTCGATATTGGCTATCAATCCTACAAAAAGTAACGACAATGCTATTACGAAATATTCTAATATAACAGCATAGGTTTGTCTGGCATTTGCTTGTTTTGCATAACTGAAAAAAAACGGCTCTGCCCCCAATCTAAACGCCGTATTAAAAATACTCATAAAAATAGCTATCTTACATACCGCCCCGTATATACCTACTTGGGTTTCTGTTGAATATTTATCTAATAAAATCTTATCTAAATTTTCATTAATAATGAAGGACAAATTGGCTACTAAAATTGGCCAGCTGTAGCCTAACATATTTCTAAATAACTTAGAGTCGAATCTCAATTGAAGCTTTAAAAATTCCGGTATTAACAATAAAAAGGTAACTGTACTCGCAATAATGTTAGAAATAAAAACATAACCAATCCATTTCTCTTTAAACCAACTTTCAAAAAAACTAACACCTATATCGGCCTTAATAAGTGCAGGAATTATATAAATAAACAAAAGATTAAAACCTACAAACACAAAAATATTTATAAATTTTAGCAGACTATATTTTATGGGTTTATTTTCAGCTCTTAATCTGGCAAATGGGATAATACAAATTGCATCCAGAAACAGCAACCATACAAAAATTTGAACGTACAATCTATGATCCTGATAAGACCCGGTAGAGTCATTCGCTACCCATTGTGTAATGGGATCAGTAAAAACTAAACCTGTTATTAAAAAAAGTGTTGAAATCCCAAAAATAGCATAAAAAGTATTGTTATAAACGGTGGCCTTTTTATCTTCATACTTGTTAAGATATCTAAAATAAGTGGTCTCCATTCCAAGTGCCAGAATAGCATTTATTAAAGATGCGTAACTAAACATCTTCGTTAAAATACCATATGCAGCCGCAGCGTATGTACGAGTAAAAATTGGGGTTAAAATAAAGTTGAATAACCTAGATACTATGGTGCTAACACCATAAATAACTGTTTGACCCGCAAATTTTTTAAATACAGACATGCCTTACTTTAAGATATTAGCGCTTCATTATTTCAAAATTCTTAAAATGAACTATTTCTGAATCTTCACATGAAACACTTTCAACAATAGCTCTATCTGGCCCCTCATTACACCATGCAATCATTTCTTCAATTAAAATATTATTTCCTTCAATTTCCATATATACACTACCATCTTTTTCATTGCGTACATATCCTTTTACACCCATTTGATCGGCAATATATTTGCTTGTTTCCCTAAACCCCACTCCTTGTACCTTACCAACTATACGGATATTAACATGTTTCATTTAGTCGAAATTTAATTGTTGAATTTTGTTTTTCTCATCGATAAATTCATTCCAGATATCCATCAAAATGGTCTTGGCAGACTTAATTTCAGTTAACATTGCCGAAACTTGACCAATTTCTAATTCTCCTTCTTCCATATTACCTTCAAACATACCAAGCTTTGCTTTTGCTCGACCAAGTAACTGGACTAAAGTAGCTCGATCAGCTCCTGCTGCCTCAGCTTCGGCAATTTGTTCCGCAAATTTATTCTTTAATAATCTTACTGGCACTAATTTCTTCATAGATAATCGCGTATCTCCTTCATTAGCCTCAATTATCTTATTCTTAAATGCTATATGAGCTGAACTTTCTTCTGCTACAGCAAAGGCAGACCCAACCTGCACGCCATCTGCTCCTAAACAAAAAGCGGCTAGCATTGACTTCCCGCAAGCTATACCTCCAGCTGCAATAACGGGAATTGATATTTCCTTTCTTAACATCGGTATTAAACACAACGTAGTTGTTTCTTCTCTTCCGTTATGTCCGCCAGCTTCAAACCCTTCCGCTACAATTGCATCTACCCTCTGTTCCTGCGCTTTTAATGCAAATTTTTTATTAGAAACTACATGAACAACTACAATTCCGGCATCCTTCAAGGTTTTTGTCCATGTTGCAGGATTACCTGCAGAAGTAAATACAATCGGAACTTTTTCTTTAATAATTATGCTTACATGCTCTTCTATATTGGGATACAATAGCGGTAAGTTCACTGCAAATGGCTTATCTGTAGCTTCTTTACATTTTTTAATGTGCATTTCCAGAATATCTGGATACATTGACCCTGCACCCAAAATTCCTAATCCTCCTGCTTCAGAAACGGCCGATGCTAACCGCCAACCACTGCACCAAATCATACCAGCCTGTATAATCGGATATTTTATTTTAAATAAAGATTGAATAGTATTCATATTATCATTTACAATTATCCATATTTTTAAATAAGTCTTTGAACTTTATTGTTCAATATTTTAAAATTATCATCTACGGATATTAGATTTAAACCTGGCCGTTTCCCAACCTCTAAACTACCTAGAACTTTTTCCTGCCCTAACAATTCAGCCCCATTTAAGGTTGCCCATTTTAGAGATTCCAATAATGAAACGCTCTTTTGATTTTGCAAAACCAAAAGCTCTTCCAGAATATTTAAAGTTTTATTACTGGCTAAGCTATCTGTTCCTACTACTAAATTCATTTTTAATTTCTGGAACATCTCTATGTCTGGCAAACAATTTTCGATGTATAAATTTGCAGCCGGACAAACACATACATATATATTATGATGTGTTTTTATCGCATATTCCATATCATATAAATCAGAACTTGTATTGTGAACCAAAACGGTGGTTTGATTGGTAAGATAGGGTAAATACGTTTCTATAGAACGTTTGTTGGGCGCTTTAGAAAACGGAGGCTTTGCTCCGATAAAAGAATATAGATCTAAAAAATCACCCTCCATTTTTTGGAAAAGTAAATTCTCTTCTTCCGATTCTTGATTGTGAACACTAAAAACATTGCATTTATCTCCTGAATATACCTGAAGCGCTTGAAATAAATTTTCTGAAACAGAGTAAGGAGCGTGCGGTGTTATTGAAGTAGGCAGTCCTTTAAAATATGTAGCTGTAGCTATCCCGTTTTCTAACGCTTTTTGAGCTTTTTGAGGATCTACACCTAATATTTCAACAAATGTATGATAGTAAATTTTTGAAGCTCTTTTTATAGATTGGGTAATAGGTATATTACTGATATCTCCTACAGCTACTATCCCATTTCTGTACATCAATGCATCAGCATTTGCTGCCTGAAATAAAACTTCCTCATCTGCCGCCGCCCTCAAAGACATTACTGACGTTAAAAATTTTACCAATCCTGTATGTTCGTTCACTTTTCCCAGCATGTGGGATAATTCTAGGTGGCAATGCGCATTTACGAGTCCGGGAATTATTGCTCCTTTTAGAAATTGAATATTATCTATACCAAAATTTTGGGCTTCCAGTAAATCGCCAATAAATAACACTTCCCCAGATTCATCTACAGAAATCACACCATTTCTGATTGGGTTACCAATTACAGGCAATATTATATCAGCAGAAAAACTAAACGCCATAATTATTGCTTAATATTTATTCAAAAATAGGTTTAATGTTAGCTTTGCAATGAATTAAATGTATTTAAAATATTTCCTCTAAATGCATTTAAGGAATATTGTTGTTGTATTCTATCTCTGCCTAGAGCTCCTAAATGCTTCAAGGTAACTTCATTTAATATCACTTCAATATTCTCGGCTGCAGCTTTCGCATTATCAAAAGGTATGTGTATCCCGGTTTTTCCGGGATCTATCATTTCTAAAGCACCTCCATGAGCGGTTGCCGCAACACAGGTTGCACTAGCCATTGCCTCTAATATAACGGTGGGAAACGGATCTGGAAGGGTTGATGGAAGCACAAATAAGTCTGCTGATCCCAATAAATTAGGAATATCTTCTCTATACCCTAAGTAATGTACATTATTGGCAAAAGATAGATTTTCAATTCTATTTTTTAAAATTTCGACTAAGTGTTCATTCCCGGTATAAGCATCGCCCGCCAACACAAAATGTACATTTTTATTTTCAGCCTGAATATGCTCGGCTATATCCAAAAAATAATGATGGCCTTTCCAATGATTTACTCTACCGATCATTAAAATAAGGATATCTTTTTCAGGGATGGCTAGTTTCAATTTTAAATCTCCTAATTTTTGCTCAAATGGGAGGGTATTAATTCCATTATAAATTCTTTCTATAGGAGCCCCGCTAATATGCTTTAACCAATGTGTTTTCACGGCATCAGAAACCACAATCACCAGATCGCTACACTTACCAAGCAGATAACCCAAAATATGTGTAAAAGCTACGGGTTTAGTTATAATTTCATGTACGTGCCAAACATGTTTAATTTTTCTTCTTTTTGCTAAAAAAGCTCCTATAAATACCCCGGTGGTATTCGAATAAATTAAATCAATCTGCTTTTCATCTATTAAAGAATTTAAAGCTTTCCACGCTTTACGCGTTACATTAATACGATTGAGAATACCCTTTATTGAAAGATATTTACGTCGTAGAATACCTAATCTAATAATACGCCATTCAACCCCTAATCTATCTAATTCGTCTATTAAGGGGCCTTTTTCAGATAGTATAACAATAGGGTTGTGTCCGCCTTTTGCTAAAATATCTACAACGATAGATAATATTCTACTCCCGCCATATAAATCTGAAGTATTATTTAATACGAGAATATTCATCTATAATCTACTTTTTATAACCTTTGCAGGCACTCCTGCTACTATACTTCCAGGAGGGACATCTTTGGTGACAACACTTCCGGAAGCAACAACCGAACCTTCGCCTATGGTTACCCCAGCAAGAATTACCGAATTAGATGCAATCCAACAATTATCTTCAATTTTTACAAATTCGCGTTTCACCCCTTGTTTCATAATCAGGGTTTCTTTATCATCAAATAAATGATTTTCTGAGTATATACTTACTCTGGGCGACATAATTACGTTATTCCCAATTTCTATCAACCCCGAACATCCTATATAACTATATGGACCAATGCTAGAATTATTCCCAATTTTTAGACCTACACCAATTTCAGAACCGTAAATATTTACTGGTCTAATAATCGCGTTTCTACCAATAGTTACTCTGTCACCTATTATTATACGTTCACGAGCCATGCAATTTAATTCTGCATAATCCTCAATTATGAAGTCTTTTCCAACACTTAAATATTTTGCATATCGAATAGATGCGCCCTTCCCTACAAGTACCATTCCCTTCGATTTTGAAAAAAATAAACGTTGAAAACATCCTCTTATTAAAAAAAAAGACAGACGATACAAAGTTGTTATTATATCTAAATTTTTCCATTCTGGAGGAAAACGCTCTTTTATAAATCCAATATTTTTAAGTAGGCTGCCCATTTCCCAACAAAACTATGATTTTTTTTCTACTGATGTTATAAAATAGAGAAAACCAACAATTAGTAGTTAATAAACTTCTCATTCTTGTTTATTCGTATATTTGCACTATGTCTGCCACAAAGAAAATTGATATTCGAAGTTTAGATCTTGCTCAACTGCAGCAACACTTTATTGCTATAGGCGAACCGGCTTACAGAGCTAAACAAGTCTATCAATGGTTGTGGGAAAAATCGGCTCATCAATTTGATGAAATGACCAACCTATCTAAATCATTGCGGGCGGCATTAGAAGAAAATTTTGTAATTCAAGCTGTAAAGGTTCATAATTCGCAATTTAGTAATGATCATACTATAAAGAGCACTTTTCAACTATTTGATCAAAATATCGTGGAGGGCGTATTAATCCCAACCGAAGAGCGTATGACAGCATGTGTTAGCTCTCAGGTAGGATGTAGCTTAACTTGTAAGTTCTGTGCTACGGGTTATATGGATCGCAAGCGGAATTTAAATGCCGACGAAATTTACGATCAGGTTGTATTAATTGATCAGCAGGCAAAATTAAATTACAACCAGCCATTATCTAATATTGTTTATATGGGTATGGGCGAACCTCTTTTAAACTACGCAAACGTATTAAAATCTATAGACCGCATCACTGCCGAAGACGGATTAAATATGTCTTACAAAAGGATAACGGTTTCCACTGCTGGCATTGCTAAAATGATTAAAAAACTGGGCGATGATCAAGTAAAGTTTAATCTCGCTTTGTCTTTACATGCTGCAAATGACAAAAAGCGAAACGAAATTATGCCCATAACAGAGCATAATTCTTTAGAGGCATTGGCCGAAGCATTAAAGTACTATTATTCTAAAACAAAAAATCCAGTAACGTACGAGTATATTGTGTTTAATGATTTTAACGACGAAGAGTTGGATGCAGCTGAACTGGCCCGCTTTTGCAAACACGTTCCATGTAAAGTAAATATCATTGAATATAACCCTATACAATTTGCAGCTTTTAAGAATACGGAGGCAGATAAACTGGATGCTTTTGCTACTTACTTAAGAAAACAGGGTATCAATACAAATATTCGTAGAAGCAGAGGTAAGGATATAGATGCTGCATGCGGACAACTGGCGATTAAACAACCTGCTTAAGAAGAACTAATTCTTAAAATCCAAGAAGGAGTGAATTATTCTAAATTTTTGAATTACCACTTCTAAACTTAACTTCCAAATCCCTGACTTTCTATTACCTATCTTCCCATTTTTACTCGATTATACACGTTTATTTCACGATTAACTTAAACCTGTTTCTTTATTTTGGAACATGATTTCAGTTAGATATTTTCAAGATGTTTTCAGACTGTTTTTTCCTGATTTATGTCATGCGTGTGGAGACGTGCTTTTAAATGGAGAGAAGATTATTTGTACTTTTTGTTATGGCGACTTACCCTATACAGATTTTCATACTTATAAAAACAACCCATTAGCTCGGCAGCTGTGGGGCAGAGTTGATATAGAAGCCGCAATGGCCCTTTTATACTTTAAGAAGGCAAGCAAAGTACAAACAATTATACATCATATTAAGTATAAGAAACAAACATCTGTAGGGCTTACTATGGGTAGGCTCATTGGGGATAGGCTATCACAGAGTTTTTATTTTAAGAATATAGATTATATAGTCCCTGTTCCTTTGCATCCTAAAAAAGCTAAAAAAAGAGGTTATAATCAGAGTAGATTACTTGCTAACGGTATTGCAGAAGTACTCGACTTACCTATTAGAGAAGATTTGCTAATTAGAACAGAAGAAAGAAACAGTCAAACACATCGCAATAGATACGATAGATTCGAAAATATGATGGAGGTATTTTGTGTATTGAACAGAGAGGAAGTTATAGGCAAATCTATTTTACTGGTTGATGATGTATTAACCACCGGGTCTACCATAGAAGCCTGCTCTTTAAAACTATTAGAAAGCGGAGCTGCAACGATTAATGTTGCTGCACTGGCATATACTAAATAATATACATATGCGTTATAATAAAAGAGCGTTAATTTAAAGAGGGTATCCAATAAACCGGATACCCTCTTTTCTATGTATTTAACTAAAGGAATTAGCTAATAATCTACTAAGTATTATAATATCTACAAAATAATGGCTTCAGAGTATAGCAACCTTTATTTTTTCCTTTTAGCTTTCACTATTTATACAACGGAAAATCCCTAATAAATGTTAATACTTTTGATTTAACATTTTGAATGTTTTCATCGTTTTCGGCATCAGATAAAACTTCATCTATTAAATCTACGATGGTTTTCATATCAGCTTCCTTTAATCCTCGGCTGGTAATAGCAGCAGTTCCTACACGAATGCCTGATGTAACAAACGGCGATTTATCGTCAAATGGCACCATGTTTTTGTTTACCGTAATTTCGGCATTCTCTAATGCCTTTTCTGCGGCTTTTCCTGTAATGTTTTTATTTCTTAAATCAATTAACATTAAATGGTTATCTGTGCCTCCAGAAATTATACCATATCCTTTTTCAACAAAGGCAGCAGCCATTGCTGATGCATTACTTTTAACTTGCTTTATATAGGATAAATATTCATCAGAAAGCGCTTCACCAAAAGCCACAGCTTTAGCCGCAATTATGTGCTCTAATGGTCCGCCTTGAGTACCTGGGAATACGGCCATGTCTAAAACCGCCGACATCATTTTGGTCTCTCCTTTAGGCGTTTTCTGTCCAAATGGATTTTCGAAATCCTTTCCCATCATAATCATTCCACCTCTCGGACCTCTTAAAGTTTTATGAGTTGTTGTAGTTACAATATGACAATGCGGAAGTGGGTTTGCTAACAATCCACGGGCTATCATGCCCGCCGGGTGAGAAATATCAGCTAAAACCAGTGCTCCAATTTGGTCTGCCACCTTTCTTATAAAGGCATAATCCCATTCTCTAGAATACGCAGATGCGCCACATATTATTAATTTTGGTTTTTCTCTTAATGCCACTTCTTCTAACAGCGCATAATCAATTAAACCATCTTCTTTTTTTACACCGTAAAATAAGGGCTGATATAATTTTCCTGAAAAATTAACCGGAGAACCATGTGTTAAATGCCCCCCGTGCGACAAGTCAAAACCTAAAATTTTATCTCCCGGCTGTAAAACGGCAAGCATAACGGCAGCATTTGCTTGAGCTCCAGAATGTGGTTGAACATTTACCCATTCTGCACCAAATAGCTGCTTAGCTCTATCAATAGCTAATGTTTCAATTTGATCAACTACCTGACAACCTCCGTAATATCTTTTTCCCGGAAGACCCTCCGCATACTTATTGGTTAAAACAGAACCAGCAGCCTCCATAACTTGTTTACTAACAAAGTTTTCTGAGGCGATTAACTCAATGCCGTGCTCTTGTCTATTTAATTCATCCTGGATTAAATCGAATATTGCGGAATCTCTTTTCATTGCTAATTATTTTGCGTAAAAATAAGCATTTTGGCGTAAATTTTGTGCATTTTGAAAATGTTAAATCAAAGCTTTTGAGATTAATAGTCAATTACATTTATTAATTTTAATTATTAGTCGTAAGCAAGAATATAATTATGTGTAATTTTGTTTTTATAGGCAAAAGAATTGGTAAAGCCCTAAAAAAGGAAAATCACTCGTTTTTAAACAATTTTACCGTAATTTGTATTTTACTTTTTGCATGGAAATAAAAGAAGGCACTTTACTATCTCAGATCAATTATCCCTCAGATCTTAAAAAGTTCAATGAAAATGATCTTGAACAAATAGCAAGAGAATTACGTCAGCATATAATTGATGTAGTGAGCGTTAATGGCGGACATTTTGCTGCCAGTCTGGGTGTGGTAGAACTTACGGTGGCCCTTCATTATGCTTTAAACACTCCGTACGATAAGTTAATATGGGATGTTGGTCATCAGGCTTATGGGCATAAAATATTAACCGGAAGAAAGGATGTTTTTCATACCAATCGTATTTTTAAAGGTATTAGCGGATTTCCAAAAATCAGCGAAAGTGAATATGATACTTTTGGCGTTGGTCATTCTTCAACATCAATATCGGCTGCTTTAGGGATGGCTGTTGCTTCGCAATTAAAAGGCGAGACAGACAGACAACATGTAGCAGTAATTGGGGATGGTGCAATGACTGCAGGATTAGCATTTGAAGGACTTAATCATGCAGGAATAGAGAACTCTAATCTACTAGTAATTCTGAATGACAATTGCATGTCTATAGACCCAAATGTTGGGGCATTGAAAGAATATTTAACAAGTATTACTATCTCTAAGTCGTACAATAAATTTAGAGATGATGTTGCACAAGTACTTACCACCATTTCTAGATTAGGACCTAATGCATATAAGTACGCCAAAAAAATTGAAAAAAGTATTAAAGGAACACTGTTAAAGCAGAGTAACTTCTTTGAAGCTTTAAATTTTAGATATTTTGGTCCTGTAGACGGTCATGATGTTAAAAGATTAGCTTCAATTATACGTGATTTGTCAGCTATTCCAGGCCCTAAAATTTTACATTGTGTAACAGTAAAGGGTAAAGGTTTTGCATTAGCAGAAAAAGATCAAACAAAATGGCATGCACCTGGTTTGTTCGATAAAATTACTGGCGAAATCAAAAGATCGGCTTCAGAAACCCCTCAACCTCCTAAATATCAAGATGTTTTTGGACATACATTAGTAGAATTGGCCGAATCTAATCTTAAAATTACCGGTATTACCCCTGCAATGCCATCTGGTTCATCTATGAATATTATGATGAAAGCTATGCCCACCAGAGCGTTTGATGTAGGTATTGCCGAACAACATGCGGTAACTTTTTCTGCGGGCTTAGCAGCCCAAGGTATGATTCCTTTTTGTAACATCTACTCAAGCTTCATGCAACGCGCTTATGATCAGGTTGTTCACGATGTTGCTATTCAAAATTTAAATGTTGTTTTTTGCTTAGATAGAGCAGGATTGGCAGGCGCTGATGGAGCTACTCATCATGGTGCTTATGATATTGCATATATGAGATGCATTCCCAATATGGTTGTTGCAGCACCTATGAATGAAGAAGAATTACGCAACATGATGTATACTGCTCAGTTAGAAAACGCAGGACCTTTTTCTATTCGCTATCCACGTGGAAATGGTGTTATGGTAAATTGGAAAACACCGTTTAAAGAGATGGAAGTTGGAAAAGGCAGAAAAATATGTGATGGTGAAGATGTAGCAATTTTAACATTTGGACATGTAGGTAACTTTGCCGTAGAAGCATGCCAAGAGCTAAGTACAGAAGGGTATTACCCCGCTCATTATGATTTAAGATTTGTTAAACCTTTAGATGAATTGTTGTTAACTGAGGTTTTTACTAAATTTAAGCATGTAATTACCGTTGAAGATGGCTGTTTACAAGGAGGAATGGGATCTGCAGTTATTGAGTTTATGGCTGATCATAATTTTAAAGCAGATATAGTTCGTTTAGGTATTCCTGACCAAGTTATAGAACATGGAGAGCAATCAGAATTATGGGATTTATGCGGGTACAATAAAGAACATATAATTAAAGAGGTTAAAAAAGTTGCTATAGCTAGAAAGACGGATACTATAGCCAGTTAAAGCCGCTTGCCTGTCTTTTTCCTTTTTATGCTTTTCATTGACATCTGAAAAATACTTTATTTTATTAAACACCTAAATCTAAAAATTTATTAGATTTGAAATAAAACCAAAAATTTTGTTTTTATTCCCACTATTATATTTAGGTTCATTTTTTTATGCCTTAAAAAATCTAATACTAAAAAACAAACAAGGAATATTTATATTCCTTGTTTTTGGGTTACCAATCTATACCACAAGCCTTTCTTTAGCACTTCAATCTGGATTTGGGAGTTTCCTCCCCTACATGCAACCCCTTAAAGAAATAATTATTCTTTTCACATTAGGCGTGGGTGTCTGGGAATATAAGGGGAAATTTTTGATGCAAACCACCGACTACTTAGTGCTGGCTTTCTTTTTTTACACTTTTTTATATATACTATTACCTATAGGGACCCTAGATTTAAAAGAAAAAATTATTGCTTTTAAAAGTTGTTCTTTTTTTTGTATCGTATACTTAACCGGCAGGTTGATTAAATTTAGTGAAATTTACATCAGCAAGTATTTTCATTATTTTCTCATTGTAATGATAGCCGGCACCGTGCTATTATTTTTCGAAGTATTTACAGGCGAACATTTCCAAGCAGCAACCGGTTACGCAGATTATAATTTTTATTTGTTTAATCAAGAACCAAGTGGTAATCACGGATTAACATGGACTTTTGAGACCGCCACCGGACAAAAAAGATATGCAAGTTTTTTTGCGAACCCGCTAGAATACGCTGCCGCAACATTACTCGTCCTTGCAGTAATTGCAGGGTTATATACTAAAAAAGGAAATAAATTTGTTCCAAATACATTAGGGTTAATCACAATTATAGCCACACAGTTATCTATTGTTCTGGCAATATCGCGGGCTTCATTAGTTAGCTATTTGATAATGATTTATGTATATGCTTTAATCACTAAAAACAAATTAATTCTTAATATTACTTATCTATTATCGGCAGTTGCCTGTTTATATTTTATCTTCTTCTTAACGGTGCTAAACCCAGATTTATACGATTTGGTTTATGAAACATTAACCTTTACCAACCCAAGTAGTGTAGGGCACATTATTGCTTGGTTAAACTCCATAGAAGCGATAATAAATAATCCGTTAGGCATGGGCTTAGGAGCATCTGGAGTACTTGCCGAAAGCGCAGGAGGAGGTATAGGAGGCGAAAATCAATTCCTTATTATTGGAGTACAAACTGGACTAATAGCCGTAATTATTTATATAATAATTTATGTTCAATTAATTGTACTAACCTGGAAGTGGTTTACAAAACTATCAGGAAATAAGCGAATGCTTTGTTTAACCCTACTATTACTAAAAATAGGATTTATCATTCCTATGATTACTTCAGAATTAGAATCTTCGGCCTATATATCTTATGTTGTTTGGTTGCTTTCCGGAATATTTGTTGGCATGATTGCCGATGAAAAAGCAAAACCGAATCAAATTGTTGTTTCAAACCCCACAGCATGAAGAAAGTGATAAAGGTAGGCATAGATATACGAGATCTTCGAATTGCTAAAACAGGAGCTCAAACATATTTAACCGAGATTGTGAGAGAATTTAAAAAACAACATGAAGGTTTCGACTTCCTGTTTTTAGATACTTTTATTCCAGTTTATACGGGCAAAAATAAAATTTTAAAACTTATTGAGCACCTGCGATTTTTCTTTTATAAACAGGTTTATCTACCATTAATTGCCATGCTAAAGGGTTGTGATATTGTATTTGTAACTGATTACTTTGTACCGATATGGCAACCCAATTTCAAGACTATCCCGGTTTTTCATGATGCTTTTTTTTGGCAATACCCCGAACATTACAATAAATATTGGCTAATAGGATTTGAAAAAATTTGCATTCCAGGTGCTAAAAAATCTGCATATATTGTAACGCCTACCTTACATGCAAAACGCATGATTCAACCCTACTTAAACATTTCTGAAGATCGTCTTGTACCCATACCCGAAGCCCCAAAAACATTCCCAAAAAATCCAGATGCGGAATTGCCTCAACGATTATTAAATAAAAAATATCTATTACATATTGGTGTGTTTGAAAAAAGGAAAAACCTAGCAGCATTAATTGAAGCCTTTCACTTATTACGTTTTGCTGGACACGACCTTGAGTTGGTTCTTGGGGGACAATTTAGTCCTAAAAACAACATGGATGACAGTAGCCACATTCTTCAACTAATAGAAAAGTACAATCTTAGTGAATTTGTTTTTTTACCTGGTTACATTCCTGATAGTGAGCTTTCAGTTTATTATAAGAATGCTTTCGCATATGTTTTTCCATCCTTTAATGAAGGCTTTGGTCTTCCCGTGCTTGAAGCTTTCCAACATGAAATTCCCGTATTGATCGCTAATAATTCAGCACTTCCAGAAATAGGTGAAGATGCCACTTTAACCTTCGACCCGACTAAACCTACAGAAATATCATCACACATAGAATCTCTTTTAAATGACCCGCACTTAAGAAGCACCCTCATTTTAAAAGGAAAAGAAAGACTTAAAAACTATTCTTGGGAAAATACAGCAGCCCAACTAAAGGATATCTTTCGCAAAGCTACAACCTTGTAAATAGAAGCTTACAAATAAAAAATATTATCTATTCAAAAACCTTTAAATTTGTAAGAGATGAATATTATTTTTACTACTTGTACCTATAATCATATTGGCCGGGCATTTTCATTGGCATCCTCAATTAAGAAAAATTGTGCAAACACGAAATTAATAATAGGATTGGTAGACAAAGGTAATGAGGTATTCCCTAACTGCGATTCTGAAATTATAAGTGCTAAAGAGATGCAATTGCCTTTTTTGGATGAAATGTTCAAAAAATATACCGCATTAGAACTAAATAGTGCTTTGAAGCCCTATTTTGCTGATTATATTTTAAGAAGCAAAGAAGTAGAACAAATAGTTTTCCTCGATAGTGATATTTTATTATACAGTGACATTGTAGAAATCACTCAAGAAAAGATGATGAATAATAGTGTTCTATTGAGTCCTCATGCATTAAGTTCACCCGAAGAAGCTACACATCTTACCGATAGAAATTTTTTAAGAAGTGGAATTTATAATGCTGGATTTTTTGCAGTGAAAAATGACGAATATGGATTTCATTTTTTAAACTGGTGGAAAGATAAAGTTAAAAATCATTGCTTTATAAATGCTCAGGCAGGTATGTTTGCTGAGCAGCTTTGGCTAAACCTTGTGCCGCTTTACCATCAAAAAGTATATGTTATTAAAGACTTGGGGTATAATGTTGCTTATTGGAACTTACACGAACGTACTATTTCCAAATCAGGAAAAAACTATGTAGTTAATAATGTTTACCCTTTAGTTTTCTTTCATTTTAGCGGGGCAAATGTAGAGACCTTCAAACAAAGAAAACTTACAGTTCACAATACACCTTATACGCTTGATAACCGACCAGATGTAGAAGAGCTATTTTCGGAATATACCACTTGTCTAGAGTCAAATAATTTTGAAAATTATGATCAATATTACACAATAAGTAAAAATTTTAAAACGAAATCAAGATATATATCTTTTTTGAGCAAAATTTACAAAAAAACCATAAAACATCTCTTCTATAAACAGTAGACTTTGATAAAGTTCTATTAAACTATTTAGTTACTCATCTCTAAATTTAGTACATTTGTGTTGGCAAATAAGTCAATAAAATCCTATGTAATTTTTAATAAGGAGGAGCCATCAATAATAAATCTAACAATCGTATAACGCTTTCTATCATTGGTTCTCGCGGCTATCCATATGTTTATGGGGGGTTTGAAACATTTGTAAAGGAAATTAGTGAGCGACTGGTTAAAAAGAACGTGATTGTCAAAGTTTATTGCCAAAAAAATCTTTTCACAACTTATCCCAAAAACGTTAACGGTATTGAATTAGTTTACATTCCTACCTTACCTTATAAATCACTAAATCAGATTGTTCACTGTTTCCTGTCAATACTTCATGCAACTTTCAGCAGAACAGATATAATTTTAGTAGTAAATCTTGCAGCAGGCCCTATGGGGTGGATTCCTAAACTTACGAGGAAAAAAACCATGATTAATGTAGACGGATTAGAATGGCTACGACCCAAATGGAAAGGCATTGGTGCAAAATATTTTTATTATGCTGCCAAAATAGCTGTTAAATTGTATGATCAAATAATTACTGATGCCGAAGCTATGCGCACGGTTTATTTGAATGAATTTAAGACCGACTCTAAAGTAATTGCTTACGGCGCCCCAAAATTCATCCCAACAGAAAACAACGAAGCCTTACTTTACCCATCCAACTCTTATTATCTGATAGTTGGTCGTCTAATTCCCGACAACAACGCTGATTTAATAATTAAGGCATTCCTTAAGTCTAACTCAACTAAAAAATTAATTATAGTTGGTGATGTTCCGTATAAAGATGATTATGCAGAGAATTTAAAAAAACTACAAAATGACCGGCTAATTTTTGTTGGATATATAAAAAATCAGCAACAACTAATGTCTCTTTATCAACATTGCTTTGTTTACTTACATGGTCATAAATATGGAGGAACAAACCCTGCTATGTTAAAAGCCATGTCTCATCATTGTGCAATACTGGCATTAAACACAACGTTTAATCAAGAAATGTTACAAAATGGAGATTTTGGCTTGTTTTTTGACGAAAATGAGCAGTCTATAATTAATCAATTTAAGCTACTGGAGAACAATCTGGAAATTCCAAAAAATATGAGAAAAATAGTCTCCAAAGGCCTGACAGAAAAATACGATTGGGACTGTATTACGGACGAATATATTAAGGTTGCAGAAAACTTAATTAAGAAACACTGATAAAGTATATGACAAAATCTTATTATTTATACAGTGCCATCAGATATCTAATAGATATCCCTCTGTTAATATCTTCCTTTTTTATTGCAAAAATATTTGATGCTCACGTTACCCCGAACCCTCAGCCATTAAATGCTATCCTTTTTCTCTTTTTAGCCCTTATTGCATGGTATACTGTTGCTCAATTTACCCGTATTTATAACGATTTACGTTCTAATAAATTTGCAGAGGAAATCATTTACATTTTTTATAACGTTTTTCTTTTTACTATACTGCTTACCTCTTTATTGTTTGTATTTCGAAAACATTTCTTTTTTCAAAATCACTTTTTGTATCTATATATCGGGATCACTTTTGTGCTGATCATAATATTCAAATATATATTAAGGAAATATTTACATAGTACATTTTATCGGGGTCAGCTACAAGACAGAGTTCTTCTTATAGGATCAACAGATGCAGCTAAAGATTTTTACGATACTTTACAAAAAAATACATTTTACGGATACAAATGTATTGGATTTTTAGATAACGAAGTTACTAAGCTAAATGATTGTAACTACCTGGGAAAAATAGATGATTTAGAAAATGTATTGGAAACCTCTGATATAGACGAAATAATTATTGCTTTGCCAAATTCCCAGCATGAGCTTATTAAAAACACTATTCAAACTTGTGACAAGCATGCTAAGAGATTAAGGATGATTCCTGACCTACATTTATATACCTCTGGCAATACTCAAATACATACAATTGGTCAATTACCCGTTTTTAACCTTCGTGCGCTCCCTCAAGATAAGCCCTTCAATAAATATTTAAAAAGAACTTTTGATATTTTATTTTCCATTCTATTTTTTATAATAATAGGATGGTGGTTTATTCCAATTATCGCAATACTTATAAAGTTGAGTTCAAAAGGTCCTGTATTCTTTAAACAAGAAAGATGGGGACTAAATAATAAAAAAATTATTTGCTATAAATTTAGAACTATGTACCACAATTGTGGTGAATTTGATCAAGATGGCAATTTCTTACAAGCTTCCAAAGACGATAATCGCATTACAAAACTTGGAAAAAAATTACGGGAATGGAATATAGATGAATTCCCTCAATTTTATAACGTTTTACGTGGAGAAATGTCTGTTGTAGGGCCTAGGCCGCATGTTACACCACTCAATCTAGCATCCGCCCAATCTATAGATAGATATATGCTAAGACATCTTGTTAAACCCGGAATTACCGGCTGGGCACAAGTAAACGGAAGTAGAGGAGAAACGAGCGCACCAGGCGCAATGCAGAAAAGAGTACAATTCGACTTATATTACATTTATAGCTGGACCTTCTGGTTAGATTGCCAAATTATTTTACAAACTATCATTAATATTATAAAAGGAGATGAAAATGCGTATTAAGACTTTATTTTACCTGTTAATTATCTTCTGTTTAAGCAGTTCTTATTTGTATGCTCAAGATGTTTGGGAAAATCCAAAAAAAGAAATATATGCCTTTCTATCTAGGCAAGCACAAAAAGGAAATATCAACTTGAATGACTATATTCAACCTTATTCCAGAAAAGAGATTTCCCAACATCTTGCAACTCTGGAAGAAAATATTAATAAGCTTTCTGCTATTGAGCGCGCCGAATTAGAATTCTACAAAAAAGAATATGGAGAGTTTAATACAACCAGCGAAGACCAAACAAATTTTCTAAAAAAAGATCAATATGGCAGATTGAGAACACTTTCTGTTAGAAAAGAAGACTTTATTCTAAATATTGATCCGACAATTCTACTGGAAACAACTCAAGGTAACGGCGGTAAATCCATCTTTAAGGGCGGAAATGGCATAAATTTTTGGGGTCAAATAGGGAAAAATCTCTCTTTTCAAGCTGGTTATACCGACATCACAGAACAAGGCACGGGTTTAGATAGTGTTAGAGCATTTAATTCAGAACCAGGTATCATTAGAACAACCAATCCAAATCCGAAATCGTTAAACTACTCTGAATTTACAGGAAATATAACTTACAGCTGGAATAATGGATCTATTACAGCTGGTAATGATCAATTATTATATGGATATGGCGAAAATGGCAGACTTATCCTTTCAGATAAAGCACCTGCTTATCCATTTATCCGTCTAGATTATCAGCCATTATCTTGGCTTAAGTTTAACTATTCGCATGCATGGTTACATTCAGGGATAATAGATTCTGCTGCTACTTACAATAAAGGAAATGATATTTATGGAAATGTAAGAGAACAATTTGTACAAAAGTATATGGCATCGCATAGCCTTAATTTTTTCCCTATTAAGGGTTTAACATTAAGTTTAGGTGAGTCGATGGTTTACAGTGACAAATTAGAAGTTGGCTACCTATTCCCTCTAATGTTTTTCAAGATATACGATCAGCATTCAAGTAGGTATAAAATTACTACTGGAGCTAACTCTCAGTTTTTCTTTCAGGCAAGCTCTCGCAACCATATCAAGAATACACATATCTATACTTCCGTTTTTATTGATGAAATAAGGATGTCGGAAGTATTTAGCAAAGAAAGAAACCGAAATCAGATTGGGTTTAATATTGGCGCTTCAATTACGGATGTTTTTCTCCCTTATCTTACCATTGGAGCAGAGTATGGAAGGCTTAACCCATTTACGTACCAAAATTTAATACCGGCCCAAAATTATACGCATCAGAACTATCCGTTGGGCGACTGGATGGGTGCAAATGCCGATAAAATAATAGGATTTATTAAGTATACTCCTATTCCAAAATTAAAAACAACTTTACAAATTCAACATACTCGAAAAGGAGACCCGGGCAGTTTATTTGATCAATATTTTGCAGAACCACAGCCTAAATTCTTAGACGATTTTCAACGAAAAGACACTCAATTCCTATTTAGAGTATCTTACGAATGGATAAATAACCTTTATTTTGATGGAAGCTTCCAATCTCAGAATACAAAATTTGTCACAAGTAGCTTAACAGAAAAAAATAATTTTGTAAGACTGGGAATGCGGTTAGGAATTTAAAAAAGTTAAATAATACCTGTATTTTTTCGGGTGGCTTTCATCGCCTTTCGAAACGCTAATTTACGCGCTATATAACCCTGGTTTTCTAAAGACAAAAAATTTTCAAATAATTTTATCTTTTGCAAAGGAATATCCGCCTTATAAAATTGGTAAAACTGTCTCACAAATGAAAATTGCTCCACAAATAAGCTACTTTCCCCTATTATTGCCTTTTTTATTTCAGCAAATATCCTTGAATATCTAGAAGTTCTTTTATAGCCTGTAGAAAAAGTAACATTATTTTCATGTTGTCTGTACTGCACCAAATGTCCTTCTACAATAGATGCTACACCAAAAGTATATGCATATAAAGTTAACCAAGCATCGTGCATATATGCTTTTTGAGGAATATGACGAATCACTTTTGCTAATTCAGGATTGATCAACATAGTTAATCCACCGGCTGGATTTCCAAAAAGTATGGTTGGAAGAGCGTGATTATAATTGTTATACCCCAGAATATCCCAAAGAGAGCTGGCTATTAAATCGCCGTCAGAATTAATAATCTCTGGATCTGAATATACCATCGCTGGGTGACCAGAGATTTCTATTCCTGTTAATCCATTAAATGAATCTCTTAACTTATTTGGTAACCAGATATCATCCTGATCAGAAAACGCTATATAATTATCTGGAGAAACGAAACTTGCTGCCGATTTAAAATTTCCGATAACACCCTTTTCATTTTTATTAAAAACCCACTTTATTTCTCCTCTTTCTTCATATTCACGTAGGATTTTAACCGTCTCATCGGTTGAATGGTCATCAGAAACAATTATTTCATAAGGTTTAAGGCTTTGCTGAAGAATAGAATCCAACTGATTCTTCAAAAAAAGAGCCCCGTTATAAGTAGCTAAAACAACAGAAATTCTTGACATAGTAATTCTCCACTAAGATAGATACTTAGGTTGATAATCTAACAAATTACAATAAAGCAACCTATATTTTAGACAGCCTTAATTAAAAAGGCTTACTTATAATTCCATATCTGCTTAAAATATTTTTAATAAACAAGTCTTTAAATATTAAAAATTGAAGCATAAAATAAACCCCTCCACATAAAATAACTGACATACATAATACCATATAATTGTTGTCAGAAAAATTTCTTACAAGGTAAACAATAGGAATAAAAACCAATGAAGTGACCATCGCCTTTGGCACTAAAATCCAGTGAAGATTTATCTTTATATGAATGCTCACATAATAAAAGAGCAAAGTAGTTACAAGCATCTCGGCCATAATATTGGCAATGCCTGCTCCCATTAAATTAAAATAGGGAATAAGTGAAAAATTTAAAACTATACTACAAATAGCGGCAGCAAATGTGGCCTTAAACAATAATTTATTGAAGCCTGCCGGCACTAATATCTGCAGCGAAAAAAAATGTCCAAATCCAATTAACATTGGAAGTATAGATAGCATACGCATAACGGGAATTGAATCTGTAAATTTGTCTCCTGATAAAACAAAAACAAACTCTGGGGCCAATAAAAATATACCCATAGAAATGGGAATAGCCATTAGTACCAAAAAATGAAATGTCTTATTTAATAATGATTGCGTTTGTATACTATCTTTCTCACTTATACTTTGGGTAATTTTAGGAATAAGGCTGGCGCCAAGAGAAATTATTACAGGGATAGCAAATTTAACCAGCTTTATAGCTGCAAAATAAAGCCCTACTGTATAATCGTTTGTGAGAAATTTAAGGATCAAGATATCCCATAAGGCATACATGTTGATAGCTATATTAGATCCTAAAATAAATAATACAGGTCTCAGGTGCTTTTTAATTCCAATTCCACGAAAACTAAGCGAGGTGTGCCTTCTGATTAAGATAAGGCTTAAAAAATTATTTCCTAAAATAGTAAACAATAATACACCAAGATAGCTTAAAACGTCATCGGAGGTTTTTACCCACATGAATAAAAAGAAAACAGAAGTCAGTTTTATAAAGATAGATCTAAAAGCAATAAGCTTAAACTTTTCTATACCAAAGTAAAACCAATCAACCGAAGTAAAACCCAATAAAATTAAAAGTCCTGCCAGCGCATATAGCGATTGATTATCAGCAAAATAAGGGACTGTAAAAATTATAATAAAATAAGCAACAGAAAGAATTAGTCCTGCTATAGTATGTAGGCTAATAAGCTCTGAGAATATTTTAGATAATTCTTCCGGACTTTTTTTAGATCTAGCTGTTGCCGATATTCCGTATATGGGAATCCCCAATGCTGCTATTAATGAAAAATATTCTGCAAAAGAAATGGCAAATTGGGCTTTACCAATTCCTTCAGGCCCTAATATATTTGCTGCATATCTAAAAGTAATAATAGGGAATAGAATATTTACCAGAGAAATGGTTAAATTATATAAATAATTCTTTCCCATTTAAAACCGATATGTGAGCCCGATCTGACTATGAACATTGAATACATCATTATGTGGCACATAATTTTGAGATGGTTCAAAATCTTTCATAAGCCACTGATAGTTTAATGATTGAACTCCCTTCAATGTAGCATTAAATATAAAATTTCTATAATCCCATTGACCGTTTAAAGAAAATGCAAAATCTACCCATCTTCTATTGGATCCAAAAGCACTATAGTATCTTTGTTCAAAATCTACTGAATGCTCATAACGTTCAAATTGAATCCCTAAGTTTTTTAAATCTTTAACCCATTTCAATTGGGCGATTTGCAGATTCCCCCCCGTTCCTATGCCTGCTCCCAACACTTGTCCTTTATGTGTGTAACCCTGATTTACACCACTATGATTATAAAAACCACCTGCATTCCTTACCGTTCGATCAATAGATTGTGAAAGTTGTGTTACCTCGGCCGACAATTGCAGATATTCTTCTTTGTGGGATTTTATAGGAATTAATTTATTAAACCCGAACAAATAAGCTCTTCCGTGATCGGGTGAGCCAAAGAAATCTCTAAAATTATATGCATTATCATTAAGACCATATTCAAAATATACCTCAGCGTTGGCTTTAGAAAACAACCAACGTGCATTTAATGATATTCTTTGATCCCGTGGATAATTATCCTGATCGCCAGTTTCTTTTTGCAGTTTTACAAATAAGGGCAAATAGTCTCCGATTCCATGCAATTCACTCTCATAAGACATAAATGTTCTTATAAAGCCGAATGTTAAGCCTTTCAACCATTTGGGCTGATAACTTATGTTTAATCCGGATAAGTATCTATTATCTGATTTTTTTGGCACAAAAAGATCCACCCCATTGCTGTTATTGGTGTTCATCAAAGTTTTATAGCCCGATTGTTTTAATCTTCCACCTATTAATTGCATTTCAAATGCTCCAATTGGTGTATTAAATGGCCTGGTAGTATTAAATGTAAGGTGCATAAAACCAGGGGCATTATTCGACATCAAGAGGCTGTTATAAATCCCAGGCCCCCACCACAAATTCTCTGTAGAAAGCCCAAAGGAAATCGGATCAAAATTTAAGCTAATACTACTTTGCCCCCAATATGCTGCAGAAAATGATTTGTCTCCAAATCGTTCAGGTGCATCTATTGATCTCATAAATGTAATATATTGTGCTAATTCTGCATCAGATTTCCCTTCCCTAAACCCTCCAAAATCATCATTTGTAGCAAATACGTATTCTGGTTGTAGTTTAATATTTAACGGCCCCAACTTCGCGTTTACACCTGCCGTAGCAAATGTTTGATACCCTTTTGAAGGAATCATCGCTCCATCATTCCAACCATATGAATGATGTGAATTAAACTGATTTTTCCAAGATATAGGCAATAAAGAAATCACACCTTTACCATTATCAAAAGTAGAAATGGTTTTAGAAAAAGATCCTAATATAGAGTTTTCTCTTAACGAGTCAGTCAACACAATAGGTCTAACACTAAATGAAGACATCGGCACTTCGCCTAATAGTTGCATTCTCCTATAGGACTCTTCTTGTACTGAACCAACCGAAATTTTTTGCGCATAACTATTGTTAGATTTTGCGAAAATTCCAATAAATACAAAAATCAATAACCCGCTATTTCTCAAAAGTATTGAATATTTTTTATCTGATTGCATAATATCTATATATAGCACTTACATTTAAAATCTGTATGTTATACCTAATTGAGATTGAAAATTCACTGCGTCTTTACCATTTACCCAATACGTTGTTGCCGTTGGAGGTTGAAATAAATACCATTGGTAATTATAAGACTTTACACCTTGCAGCTTTGCATTAAAAAGAAAATTTTTATAATTCAATTCTCCCGATAAAGCAAGGCTCATATCATACCAATGTCTGCGTGGATCTGAACTATCTATATAAGAATAAAAGTAAAAATCATTATTATGTACTAGTCGCTCAAATTGCAATCCTAACCGTTTCATTCCATTTAACCAGCTTACCTGCATTGTCTGCATATTCGCACCGGGACCAATACCTGCTCCGAGAATTTGACCTTTATGTGTATATCCATGACGCACATATGGGTGTAAGTACCAGCTACGCATCGCAAAAACTTCTTCAACTTCTGTTTGCTGCAATTGAGTAGCCTCAACTTCCAACAATAATTTATCAGCATGCCCAAGGTTAAGTATTTTTCTAATTCCGGCCACATATCCTCTATTTTTACTCGCATTCAATGCTGCCTGTCGTGCAGTTTTTTTGTTGTTATTATAACCAAACTCAATATAAAACTCTGCCTGTTCCTCGGCCCAAAGCCATCGCATAAATAAAGAACTTCTACTATCTCTGCTTTTTAAGCCTTCATTCACATCTGCAATTACACGCGGAGATGAAAATGGTAGCACATCACCTATATTTTTAACATCCTGACTATAAGTTTGAGCTGTTTTAGTTAAACCTAAAAATAATCCCGGAACCCATTTCGGCTGCCAGGTTAACACCAAGCCAGATAACAATCTCCAATCATTAATCTTTTCTTGTGCTAAAGGACTATTGTAATAATTACCGTCTGGTTCTAAAGGGCCAAATCCAGATCCCTCTAGTCGTCCAGCAATTAATTGTCCTTCAAATGATCCGATGGAGGTGCGTATAGGCTCCGTAGTATTCAAGGTAAGATGTTTAAAACCAGGAGCATTGTTGGTCATTACCAATGAATTTCTTAATCCAGGACCCCACCATAAGTTTTCATTTGAAAGACCAAAAGAAAATGAATTATAGTTAATTCTTATACTACTTTGCCCCCAATTAATCGAAGAATATTTTTCTGTTCCGAACCTTACAGGTGCATCAATTCTATTATAAAAATCATAATATCTCGCCTTAATGATCTCATAATGATCTTTATCAAACACTTCGAAATCCTTGTTAGCAGCATTAACAAACTGAGGATACAATTGAATAGATAAAGGACCAACACTCGCATATATCCCCCCGCTAATAACGGTTTGTATACCTTTCGCTGGAATCATCCCTCCATCATTTATTCCAAAAGGATGATGGCTATTGTTTTGTAACTGTAATGAAAAGGGTAACAACGTAACATACGATTCATCATTATCTTTAGAAATCTGATAAGGTATACCTAACAACTTAAATTTTTCACCATTCGCTTCAGGGAAAAAAACAGCGGGATCTTTCAACCCATATTTTGGGCTTAAAGGTCTAATAGCAAAAGAATAAGCAGAATCTAACTGCCCCATTAACTGAGCTCGTCGATAATAATCTTCCAAGCCATGCGCGCCTACAGGTATAGTTTGAGCTATAAGAGGTGTTGATTGCGTAAACAGATAGGTAAACGTAATTAAGACAAACTGAATAGCAACTGTATAATTATATTTTTTTATCATATTTATTATCCTACTTATATTTTATAAACGAATAATTTTTATCTCCACATTGTCCATAGACCAGCTCTCATCACAAAGTGGATCACTCGCGTTAGTTTGTTTTAACTCATCTAAAAATTCAAGCTTAATACTTCTATTTTTATGAATAAAACGTTTATTAATTTTATACATTGTTGTGCCATTCGGCTGATCACTTAAAAAGCAAGCGCCAGGAAGATTAATAGGTTCGGCACCAGTACGTGGATTTGTACTATTATTTTGATAATTATACGGATAAGACTGTGGATCACAAAAAGAAAACTGCGCACAACCCGAGTTAGAAAATGTAGTGTTTATATAAATCTCGTTATCTGCAATAAACTTCCAAATATCAGGTCCGCTGTCATTTTCTACTCTTTGCATATTTCCATCCCAAGAGTCGTGTATATACAAATCAAATGAAACTTCAATAAGATCATGAACCGGCAAATTATCAAGATATAAATTAAATCCACCTAAATTATACCTTCCAATAACCTTTGTTCCATTAAATTCAGTGATTTTACCGTCTGTGATATTTGAAAGATCACCAGATTCGAAATCGTTAAAGTAAACAGACTCTTCCGACTTAATTTCTTTTGCACAACTTGTGATGAGTGCTATACTACACAAAAACCCTAATAAAATGAGAGATTTACAACGTAAAATAGATAAACGAAAAAATGTATTCCTTATAAACCTCATACAAAACAATAGTTAGTAGAATAATTAACAAATATTTTAATTTCTTTTCTTTTTATCTTTTCCCCGATTTTTTTCTTCCAGCAGGGGCTCCTGAACGGCCTTTACTCGGTTTAACTGACCTGCGCGATGGCCCGTTACTTTTATTCCAGTCAGTAGAAGCGCTCATCGTAGATTTCGAAATATTTCTTTTATCTGGATTAGAAGCAGCTCCTTTCCCGGATTTTTTAAATTTAGAAACAACTGGTTTCGTTTCTTTAGTATAATTTACTTCTTTATTTTTAGGTGTAGCTACCGATTTAGAATTTGCTATCAACTTATTTAAAGAAACTACCTCTACTTCAGATAAGGGTCTCCATTCTCCAAGTGAAATCCCTTTCAGTGTTATATTCATAATTCGTGTACGTTCCAGTTTTACAACTTCGTAGCCCAAAAACTCACACATCCTTCTTATTTGACGATTTAGTCCCTGAACCAAAATTATATTGAATACATTAGAGCTTAGCTGAGTTACCTTACATTTTTTAGTATTAACCCCTAGTATGGGCAATCCTCCAGCCATTTTTTCTAAGAAATGCTGAGTAATTGGCTTATTTACTGTTACAATATATTCTTTTTCATGATTATTCCCTGCACGTAATATTTTATTAACAATATCTCCATTATTGGTCAAAAAAATTAAACCTTGAGAATCTTTATCTAATCTACCAACTGGGAATACGCGCTCACTATAATTTACATGATCTACGATATTATCTTTCACTTTGCTTTCTGTTGTACTTGTAATTCCAACAGGTTTGTTATACGCTAAAATAACGCTGTTTTCAGGCTCCTGGGCTTCAATAAGTTGTCCGTTAACAGATACCTGATCACCAAAGAAAACTTTATCTCCAACTTTAGCTCTTTTCCCATTTATAAAAACTTGTCCGTTTTCTATAAATCGATCTGCAGCACGTCTGGAGCACAAACCGCTTTCACTTATATATTTATTGAGTCGACTAATCTCTTCCATTTTCTAATTTTAAACAAATATACGAGAATAAGATTCCATAATAGAGTTTCACACTTTCTATTGTTATTTTAATATTGTGTTCTATGTAGTGACGGATAAAAAGTGATAAAGCAAAATATCATATCTAAAACTGTTACAAGAAAGGATAAAGCAATAAATTCGAGTATTATTTTCCCTCCATTTTCGAAAGAAATTCTCAAACTACCATTAAGCAAACGCACAAAAACGCTTGCTAAATTGAGATTACAAGTAAATACCCTTGTCAAATAATGATTATTAAGTATATTTGTTAAAGTCAGACAATAGCTCTAAAAGCATGCGCTTAAAAATTATATTATCATTCCTCTTTTTAGGATTTCTATTTCTTTCCACTTCACAGGCTCAAATTTCAAATGTGGATCTTACCAAAATCAGATCGGAAAACATTTCTGATGCTCAATTATTGGAGATGTACAAACAATATGAAGGACAGTTTTCAGAAAGTGAAGCAATTAGTTTATTAATTCAAAGAGGCTTAGACCCCTCTGAAGCACAATTATTAAGTAAACGACTCACCGACCTAAGAGCGGGCGGAAAAACGGGAAAGACCGGAAATCAAGCTTCTGTTAAGACCACCAATACTGATTATAGTAGAGATACGACCAGAATTAATGCCCCAAAACCTGTAAAAAAATCTGCAAAAATATTTGGTGCTGAGATTTTTAGCAATCCGATTTTAAATTTCGAACCTAATATTCGAATTGCTACCCCAAAGGGATATATTTTGGGCCCTGACGATGAGGTGAATGTTATTTTTACCGGACGAAATGAATCTGTTACTACAGGTAAAATTACACCGGAAGGCAATTTACAAATCGCCCATGTTGGGATGGTTTACTTAAACGGCAAAACCGTGGAACAAGCTTATGATTTAATAAAAGCCAGAGCTCAACAGATTGTTTATCCTGCACTTGCATCTGGACAAACAAAATTAAGTGTTACTTTAGGTACTGTAAGAAGTATTCGCGTAACCATAATTGGAGAGATTGAGTCGCCAGGAACGCATACAGTTTCAAGCTTATCTACTTTATTTAATGCTCTCTATCAAGGTGGTGGCCCCACTGCGAATGGATCATTAAGAAACATTGAATTAATAAGAGGAAATAGAGTTCTTAAAACTGTCGATCTATATTCATTTATCCAAAGCGGAATTATGTCAGAAAACGTAAGGCTTGAAGACCAAGATATAATTCGTGTCCCGCCATACACAAAACGCGTAATATTGGATGGTGAAGTAAGAAGACCTGGATTATATGAGTTAAAACCTGAAGAAACAATTGTAGATCTATTAAGATATTCTAGTGGTTTTGCAGATAATGCTTACAAACAAATAGCAAAGGTGTCGCAAGTTGGTGAACGGGAACGCAGTATTAAAGATGTACCAGCAGAGATGTTTGATAGATATGTTTTAAAAAATGCTGACTCTATACATTTTGGAGCTATTTTAGAACGTTATAGTAACAGAGTCAACATTGAGGGAGCGGTTTTCAGAGGGGGGCAATTTGAATTAACGGACGGAATTACCTTAAAACAATTAATAAGTAAAGCCGAAGGGTTACGTGAAGATGCTTCTTTAGTATCGGGATATATAAAACGAACCAATCCAAACTTAGATAAGGAACTCATCTCTTTTAATCCGGATAAAATTTTAAAAGGAACAGATCCAGATATCCCTTTAATTAGAGAAGATACGGTAGTAATAGCATCACGTCAAGAACTTAGAGACAATAGAACTGTAACCATTGGTGGTTATGTACGTAATGGAGGAAATTTCGTTTATAGAAAGGGAATGACAGTTGCGGATGTATTGGTAATGGCTAATGGATTTAGTCCAGAAGCTGCCACTCATCGAATCGAAATATCAAGATTGGTAATGGACAGAACCGATAACGTTTCCAATAATTTAATTCAGATATTAAATGTTTCATTAGATTCTGCTATGGTTGGTGTAGGGAGCAATATACAGTTAGAACCTCTAGACTATATATATGTACCAAGATTAGTTAATTACCGGTCGCTCGGAAATGTTAAAGTAACTGGCGAAGTATTATCTCCGGGTAATTATCCCCTTACAAGACGAGATGAAACTGCTTCTGATTTTATCAAAAGGGCAGGTGGCCTTACTCCAGTTGGCTCTTTAGAAAATGCACAAGTTTTTAGAAATGGTACAAGGGTAGGAATTAACCTCTCAACTGTTAATCTTAAAAATCAACAAAATTTATTTGTGCTTCTAGAAGGAGACAGTGTTCATGTGCCCCGTATTATGCCATTTGTAGAAGTATCGGGCGCTGTAAATACACCACAATTAATTAATTTCTCGAGCAACAACTTTTCTTATTACATCAATGCAGCTGGCGGATTAAAAGAAAATGCACGTTTAAAAAGTGCATTTGTACAATATCCTAATGGGACCAATCAACCCGTAAAAAAATTCCTTTTCTTTAAAAATTTCCCTAGAGTAGTTGAAGGAAGTAAAATTGTTGTTCCGGAGCAACAAATGGGTAAAGGGAGACTAAATGTGGTAGAAATTTCTGCCATAGCATCAGGCTTGACGGCATTGCTTACTGTAGTTGCTATTTTTATCAAATAATAAAATCCATGTCGGCAGATAATTCAGAAAAAGATTTCACGTTTCGCAATGCTTTAAAAGAGCGTATGGAAGACATTTCATTTTTATGGAGACATAAATTTAAAATTATAGCTATCTCGGCATTGGGATGTTTAATTGGATTTTTCTTCGCTTGGATATGGCCTGTATCTTATACAGCTAAAACTACTTTTGTTGTGGAGGAAGGAAAATCATCTGGTGGAGGAGGGTTAATGTCTTCATTAGCCGGATCTTTTGGTTTAGATTTAAGCAGTATCATGGGAGGTACAAGTGGGATATTAGCTGGAGACAATGTTCAGCAATTGCTAATCAGCCAAAAAATGCTGAAAGAAACTTTACTTACACCTGTTGAAAAAAATTCCAAAGAAACTATTGCCGATAGATATGTAAAAGTTCACAAACTAAATGAGAAATGGGAAAAACATCTTAATGGCAATACTATTGTTTTCCCTTCTATTGATAGCGGTTATACACGTTTGCAAGACAGTTTAATAAATGAAATTTTACGTACTCTTTCTGAAAAACAGGTTTCGGTAAGTAAGCCTGACAAGAAGCTTAGTTTCTTTGCTCTGAACACGACCATGAAAGACCAAAATTTGGCGGCATTATTTAATGAGCACTTGATTGAACAAGCTTCTGAATTTTATATTCAAACAAAGACCAAAAGGTTACGTGTTAATGTAGACAAATTACAGCATCGTGCCGATAGCTTAGAACGCTTATTAAATAGAAAAACATTGACCACGGCTGTATCTGCGAATACACAACTAGACTTAAATCCTGCTTACGTTACAGCGGGTGTTGCAACTGAAGTTCAAGAACGTGATAAACGGTTAATACAGACAACCTATTCCGAAATTGTTAAAAACTTGGAGATTTCTCGCACCATGCTAATTCAGGAAACACCTACTTTTCAAATTGTAGATACACCTTTAATACCACTTCGTAAAAACAGATTGAAATATTCTACTGCAGGTTTAGCGGGGATTATGATAGCGGGCATTTCTACCTGTTTATTTTTGCTTGTAAGATTTCCTAGAAATAAATAAGATACTTAAATAAACATTTTTAACATTACAAATTTCAAGAAAGAAGCTTCTCAAGTATTATAATTTAAATTTATATATTTCTAAAAAAAATAAAGAGCGCTTGTATTTATGAGAAAAATACAAACTTAGGCTTTTATATGACGACTCCCCAGTTTAAACCTTTGCCTTAGTCTCTAAACTTTTAACAGATACATAGATTTTTCAAAGAGAGGAACTAATAATTTAGCCTTTTTAATTTTGAATCTTATCTAACTCTTCGAAAACGGAATTATTGCTAATAAACTCTTTTACTAACGCTTTCATTTGAATAACAACCTTTCGGTCATTACTAACATGAGCTTGCTCAATCAAATTATATATTTCTTTTTCTATATGGGTAAAAACATATTCCCTTACTTTTCCAATCATAATTTTTTCATGATGGGTAGGCAATGTATTTTCATTATCATTTAAAAGTTCCTCATATAACTTTTCACCAGGTCTTAACCCAGTATATTCTATTTTTATATCTTCATTTGGCACCAATCCTGCCAATCTAATCATCTTTTTTGCCAACTCTATAATCCTTACAGATTTACCCATATCAAATATGAATATTTCTCCTCCTTTACCCATACAGCCAGCTTCTAGAACCAATCGACATGCTTCTGGTATGGTCATAAAATATCGGGTTATATCAGGATGGGTTACAGTTAGTGGGCCTCCCTTCTCAATCTGTTGTTTAAACCGAGGGATAACAGAACCATTAGATCCTAATACATTTCCAAATCTAGTGGTTATAAATTTAGTAATAGGTTTAACATTTAGCTCATTAATATAACTTAAACCGTTAGAAAATATAAAATCTGGGCTGTTTAAAGAATTATTTAAAGATTGAACATAAATTTCTGCAATTCTTTTTGATGCCCCCATTACGTTCGTAGGATTCACAGCCTTATCTGTGGAAATCATTACAAATTTATGAACACCATATTTAACAGATAAATCTGCGATTGTTTTAGTACCTAAAACATTCGTTTTTATAGCCTCAGAAGGGCTATCTTCCATTAAAGGCACATGTTTATAAGCGGCTGCATGATAAACATAATGTGGTTTATAATTCGTAAAAAGATGCTCCATCCTACGCTTATCGCGCACATCACCTACAAATGGATAAAAATTAAACCTTCCCTTACTACATTCCAACTCTAAACAAAGTTCATGAAGAGCAGTTTCACTTTGATCACATAAAATAATGAGCGATGCTTCAAAGTTAACTAACTGACGAACGATTTCGCTGCCTATAGACCCTGCAGCACCGGTAATCAAAATTCTTTTATTCTTTAATTGATTACCAATTCCATCAATATCTATCTGAATCGGTTTTCTATTTAAAAGATCTTCTATATTCAAATTCTGAATTTGAGCTGTTTTTAATTCTTTCCCTTTCCATGCTTCCTGACTAGGGATACTCAAAACATTTACTTCATTCTCGAGACACAATTCTATAATTTCATTGCGTTTCTCTAACGACATTGTATAGGTCGCAAAAATTAACTCATCTATTGCATGTTTATTTATAAGCTGTTGTAACTTCTCAACACTCATTATTTTCACTCCGTCAATACTTTTACCTACTTTACGATAGTCATCATCTACAAAGGCATGAATTACTTTGTTTATTTTTCCTCCATGATCAAAAGATCTTTTAGTTGCAACTCCTGCTTCACCTGCCCCATAAATAATCACTTTTTTTCTATCAATATTTAGTTTATTGATATACATGAAGAAAAATTTAATGATTACTCTATATACAATAAGAAAGAGAAAGGTAATTAAAGAATAAATAATCAACGTAGGATTACTAATAAATTTCTCTCCTCCAAAAGCCAAAACCACAGCATGAGAAAAGAAAAACAAGAACCCAGAACAAAAAACCGAAGCCAGTATTCTAGCCGAATCCTGAGCGGAAGTATAACGAACAATACCAGAATATGTTTTAAAAAGAGCGAAAACAATTGAATTAATAATGATTACAGCTACAAATGACTTATACAAAGCCAATGTATTCATATCATTTACAATAAAATTCAGTTTAATTATCTTCGCCAACAGTAATGCTACAGAACATAGAAATAAATCTATGACAAATATTACCCATCTGGGCACTATATTAATCTGTTTAAACAAGGGATGATATTCGTTAATTAACAAATATAACGAATATATTTAACATTCAAACATTATTTTTGCTCAATCATCCCTATAAAAAATTCAAAAAAGAATTTACAAATACAGTGAGTTAATACATTTTACCACTCGTTCTAGATCTTCAGTTTTTAGATTAGATCCTGAGGGCAAGCATAATCCTTTTTCAAATAAAATTTCTGACACCCCATTACCATAATATGGCGCATCAACAAAAACAGGCTGTAAATGCATTGGCTTCCAAACAGGTCTAGCTTCGATATTTTCTACCTCTAGAGCTAAACGAATAGTTTCTCTATTCACATTTTCAGAAGGATTTACCAATATACAAGACAACCAGCGGGTGGAAAAGTATCCGGCAGGTTCTTCCAACATAGATATATGAGCATGTTCAGAAAAAGCATTTTTATAATACATGTAATTGTCCCTTCGCTTAGCTATATGATTACTGAGCACCTCCATTTGTCCACGACCAATACCTGCCACAATATTACTCATCCTATAATTATAACCTATATGAGAATGTTGATAATGCGGAGCTGCGTCTCTTGCTTGGGTAGCTAAGAACACAGCTTTATCGGCATTTTCTTTTCTATGGGCAACTAAAGCACCACCACCAGAAGTTGTGATAATTTTATTTCCATTAAAAGATAAACAAGCCATTTCTCCAAAAGTTCCACATTTCTTTCCATTTATAGTAGAACCCAAGGCCTCCGCAGCATCTTCAATAACAGGGATATCATAAAAATTAGCAATATTCATTATCTCGTCCATTTTTGCTGGCATTCCATATAAATGGACAGGGATAATAGCCTTAGGCTTTTTACCTTTTTTAATTCTATCTTCAATAGCTATTTTTAAAAACTTTGGACACATATTCCATGTTTCCTCCTCTGAATCTATAAAAACAGGGGTTGCACCTACATAAGCAATTGGGTTAGCAGATGCAGAAAATGTCATGCTTTGGCAAAGCACTTCATCTCCCGGACCAACACCTAATAAAACTAGAGCCAAATGTATAGCGGCGGTTCCAGAACTTAATGCAGCAATCGAAATATCTGCATCAAGATAATTTTGCAAATCGTCTTCAAATCCTGTTACATTAGGGCCTAAAGGAGCTACCCAATTCGTATCAAATGCTTGTTGCACATATTTCTGTTCTCCACCTCCCATATGCGGTGAGGAAAGCCATATTTTATTGTTCATCTTTGTTATATTTAATAATTCTGCCTGGATTACCAACAACTACTGCAAAATCAGGAACATCTTTTATAATCACTGCTCCGGCTCCGATTGTTGCCCATTTTCCTATTTTAATTCCTGGAATAATACACGCCCCGATTCCAACATGAGTTCCTTCTCCAATGTTTACTCCTCCAGCAATACCTACTTGGGGAGATATATGAACAAAATCACCAATTTTACAATCGTGGTCTACAGACGAATTCGTATTAATTATCACGTGTTTTCCAATAACTGATTCAGCATTAACACTACTATTTGCCATTGCTACAGTCCCGGCGCCTATAACTACTGATTTTGCAATAATACTACTTGGATGCAGCATATCAATGCTTGTTAATAGAAGTCTTTTAGCTAACTTTTTCCTGATTTTATTATTACCAATAGCAATAATATATTGATTTGATTTTAATTCTTCAAAATCAGATATACTTCCATTAACCGGCAAATTGTTTAAGGCTATTATATCTTGATTATCATCCCAGACTCCATTTACGTTTATCTGATTTTTAAAAAAAATATCCGCAATCACCTTAGCATGCCCATTTGCTCCTAAAATATGCATTAGTTTCCTCTAAATTTTTCCATTGTGACAGACGTATCTGACGTTATACCTTCTTTTACAATTACTTTTTTTAGTGTTAATAGTATAATTTTCAAATCTAATAAAAAACTAATATTATCTATATACCAAACGTCTAGGTTAAATTTATCATTCCAAGAAATAGCATTTCTACCATTTACCTGAGCCCATCCTGTAATACCAGGCTTAACCTCATGTCTCCTTTTTTGAAAATCAGAATATAAAGGCAAATATTCTGGCAATAAAGGCCGAGGGCCAATTAAACTCATATCTCCCTTTATAACGTTAATCAACTGAGGAATTTCGTCAAGAGACGTTTTCCTTACAAAAGCACCTATTCTGGTTAATCTTTCAGCATCAGACAATAAATGGCCGTCTTTATTCTTTTTATCATTCATCGTTTTAAATTTTATGATTTTAAAAAAGATTTCGTTTTTACCTGGTCTCTTTTGAAAAAAGAAAGGTTTTCCCTGGTTAGAAACAATTAAAAACAATGTTATAAAAAGAAAGATTGGAGACAAACAAATAAATGCAATGGTCGCAATTAAAAAATCGACGATACTTTTTATATAAGAGCGATACATCATTAGCTAATTTTAAGTTTTTCTATTTCAGCGATATAATTACTTGCCAAAACCTCTCTGTCAAAATTTAATTTAGCATAGTTATATCCATTAATCCCTTCTGCAGATAATTTATCGGGATCTGCAATATATGATCGAATTATTCTATCATACTCTTTAATATTTTCCGGTTCTACATATGTACCAGCTTTTGCTTCTTCAATTAATTCTCTTGATACCCCATCAATGGCCATCAATATAGGTGTCTTACAAGACATATAATCAAAAGACTTATTTGAATAAACGGTTTTAAAGGTATCTACTTTTTTCAACACCGATAGACCCATTTCAGATGCCAAAATATATCTAAACACTTCATGTTTAGGAACTGGATCTATAAACCGAACATTCTTCACATCCATGGTATCTGCTAATTCCTTTAATCTTTCCTTTTCCATTCCCTGCCCTATCAATAAAAACAATGCATTTGTATCTTCTAAAGACTTTCCTGCTTCCAATATTTGTTGCAAATGATTAGCAACTCCATGCGCTCCAACATATACAATAACAAATTTGCCACTTAAGCCATGCTTTAAACGAAACTCCTCTCTGTCAAAATTTTGAAAAAACTTTTCAGACAAATCAAAATCCGCTGCATTTGGTATCATAATTAGCTTTTCTTCAGGAACATTCTTATTATCTCTTAAAATTTTATAAAATGCCGGTGTCAATACATTTATCATTTTTGATTTTTTATAAATAAATGACTCGAACCATAACGCTAAATTGATTATAAACTTATTGACTAAAACCCCCGTATCAATTGCAGATTCAGGCCATAAATCTCGTACTTCAAAAACTAAAGGGATTCGTTTAAATAATGAAATTAAATACCCACTAAAGCCTACAAATAAGGGTGGAGAAGTTACAATAACAACTTCAAACTTGTCTTTAGATTTAAATAACCCTGCCCACAGGCTGGAGAACATAAATGAAAAATAACCCCAAAGCCTTCCAATAAAACCGTTATTATATGCTTCCGACACGTGGCAGCGAATAACATTAATTCCCCCCTGCTTATTGTGAACAAAATATTTCCCTTTATACTCCGGCCTTTTAGCAAAACCATTAGCATGAACCATTCCTGCTAAAACGGTAATTTCATGCCCCTTTTCTAACCATGATTTTGTGATCTCATTCCAACGAGAACCTCCTGCGTCATCCTCTTCCAAAAAATATTGGTGCACTAAAAGTATTTTCATTCTTCAACTTCAATTATGGTTTCAATAGATTCATTAAATAAATAAGCAATTGCCTCTCCATTTTCCTTTAAGCCGTAATAATCTGACTTATAAGAAACCGTTCGCCTTTTCTCTAATTCTATTTGGTTTTCGGACGCTAGAAATCGAATAGGATGATTGTCACAATGCCAAACCTGTTCTTTTTCATATTCGTTTAAGTTTAAAACTCTGTCAAAAATCACCCACTCTAATCTTCCTTTTATCTTTCTCACTTTACGATAATGGGTAGCATTTATATTCAGAAAATTAAATGCCTTTATAGTGCCTTCAAAAACGTATTCACCATTAATATCTACTAACTTTGTGTTTATTTTCTGCGACCAATAATACCAAATAAAACGGCTACCCTTTAACATTTGCGATTGTCCATCCACTATCACTGTATTATGTGCGGCACTCCCAGTAAAATAATTCAACAAATCTTTAGAAGTATTATACTTAAAAGTTCCGGAATCCCGCAAAACATTTTCCCCATTTACCCATATGTCAACATGGAGATTATCTGCCTGAGAGGGTCTGTCTTTGTGATTTCCGCATCTGATAAATGTAAAGCTATTTCCATCTCGAATAATTACATAGCCTCCTGTTGGATATTCCTTCAATCCGCTCTGTTTACTAATAACGTTAAAATTATGCGCCAAAGAATCTGTTATATTCCACCAGCGTTTTTCTTCCGTAAAAAGTAAATCCATGAAAAGATTTTTTCCTGTTAACAAAAAGTGTAAAGAATTCAACTGAGGCCTGTAATCTCTATAATCTGTATCTGACCAGGGAAAAAACAATGCCCCATCATTAGCTCCATAATTAGGAAGCCAGCCATTCTCGTCCTGCGTACATTGATATAGGAAGTCCAATGATTGATAAGCTCTTTCATACACCGTTTTCGAAACTGCGCGACCAGCCTTTTCAAATGTGGAAATCCCAAGTGTAAGGAGTTGAACTACAACGCGGTGATAATTCATCGAAAACTGTAAAAAGGTGCCATCTTCGTAAATCTGGTAAGAGATCTCCTCTTCAAACCATGTTTTCCCGTTATTAGCCCATTTTTTCGTCTCAGGAATAAAAGGGAACAAGACATCACTCAATGCTAGAAATAAAGTTTCTGTAATAGCATGATTATTACGTACAGCTATTCTGGAGAAATCAATATGATTGTATACATGATGCAATGAAGCATAAATAACATTTTGTATTTTTTTCCATCGTATCTCTGTAAGAGCGCTACTTTCTTTGTAATAGGTAAGGGCAAAGTACCAGTTAAATATACGTATAGAAATTTCCTGACTACATCGCCAATTAGGCCCATGATTTATTGGATTTGCGTCAATCCAAGATTCTATTTCAGAAAAAACAAACTCACTTAAATCCTTTTTAAAATGATAATCATAACGAATTAAAGTCAAAAAATATGAAAATCTTGATTTCTCCCATACAAATTTAATATCGCCTGCTTCTTCAGAAAGATCTGGTATCTCCGACCAATGCTTTGATATATCGTATTGATAATTGTTAGAAGGATTGGTAAGCCAATTATATTTTTCTGGTAATTGAATCCAACTTGCATTAAAAAAAAGTAATTCTCCACCGAGTATACGCTCCGCCGTTTCTTTTAATTTATGACTATGATTTAAAGAATAACCTATATCAAATTTTGACTTTTGTAAAAAATAGCTCTTACTTTGCTTCCATGCTTCTCGTGATATAGGCTCTCTTAATTGAAGACGCAAAGGATGTCTCTTTTTTAGAAGACCCATCCTTTTTTCCAATTCATGCTTTAAGCGATACAAAACATATCGCAATCCCATATTTTGGTATAATTGTATGACTAGCTTGAGATTCAATTTTCTCTTTATTTATGATCAATCTCATAATATTTTTTTTCTCTATTCTGTTCAATAATTTTCATCGGATTCCCTGCAACGGTACAGTTGTCTCCTATATCTTTGTTAATTAAAGAATTAGAGCCTATTATGACATTATTACCTATATTTATTTCACCAAAAACAACACTTCCCGCACCAATATACACGTCATTTCCAATAACAGGCACCTTCCTATCGCCAAAGTTACGCCCAATGGTGACATTTTGTGCTACCAAACAATTATCTCCTACTTCCACATTGGAATGAATAACGATTCCCAAGCCACCGTATCCTACAGTGAAATTTTTACCAATCTTCGCAGAGGACGGCAACCAAGTGGCAAATAGAAATCTATTTAAAAGAGAAATAATTTTGCCAATAAACGGGAGCTTATTTCTATGAAAAAAATTGCCTAATCTATATAATTTTACGGGTACAGACATTTTATTTACTTAAATTAGCAATCATTAATTTGAATACAGAATAATAATTTTCAAAACTTAATTCAGTAGTTATTTTCTTAAATGAATTCTGTTTCATCTCGTTTAAAACATCCCTATTCATATATAAAAATTCTATTTTTTCAGATAAGGTATCGATATTTAAGTTTTCTATTACGAATCCATTACTATCGTCCACTAAATCATATTCCGTCCCGTCTGCATTTCCCGTGATTATTGGCAATTTATTTAACATGCCTTCGCATATAGCTAAGCCGCCCAATCCTGGTAAGACAAATATATTACAATTACTCAATACTTTAGAAGCTCCATAATTCATCCTGCCATGAAATACCACATCCTGGTTATTACCTACATAATTTTTTAAATCATTAAGATGCTCTCCATCACCTATTATATGTAGCTTAATATTACCATACTTCTTATTTAATTTCTCTACTACGTCGACCAATAGCTCTAAATTTTTAGTCTTCTGAATAGTGCCTATAAATCCAAGGTTAAAATTATTTTTATTTAAATAACCTTCCTGAAAAGTCCTTTCAATTTCCTTTAGTTTTGCTTCTGTATCAAAGACATTAACCGCTACAAATATATTAGATGGCTTAACACCTCTATTTATAAAATATTCTTTCCCTTTTGTACTATAGGTAAATATTGCATCAGCATTCCTTTCTATCAACAATTCCCATTTATTTATTAGTTTTCTTAGTCCTTTATATTGCTTATTATTTAAAATTCCCAAGCTCCACCAGACAAATTTTTTATTAAATATTTTTGAATATAAAAATGCCAGAGAAGCATTTATTAAAGAAGAAGATCCTTCAGAAAAAACGATATCCGGATTATCTCTAATCAGCCTGAAAAACAGTGTTGGAGAGAAAGGAAGAGGCATTCGAAAATCATAAAGTTCTATCGTATGAATAGTAGAATCCAATTGTTTAGTATTTATTAATTTGCTTCCCTTTTTGCCCCTCCCATGTATTATTTTAAACTCATAATCTAAATCCTCACTAATCTTCTTATAAAATGGAAGACGGTAATGCATTACTACCTGATAAAGACATGTTATTTTAATTTTCTTGTGAGTCATTTGGTTTCAAAATTAGCATTTATAAGTTCAACTCTACTATTTTAGCCAACTTACTCCCACCAATTTATATGACTGCCATACAGGTAAACTAATACCCTTTCTTATTTCGTTTTTATTAAGGTTGAAAGAATCTTGAGATTCTCGCATATTTCTTATCCAATCATTTTTGTCTATAATATTATTTTCTATTTTAATGTTGGAAGAAAGCTTGTTTCTAACAGAGGAATAGTTTGCTCCAAATACGATAGGCTCCTTTGTCTCCTGAATTAAGTTATTGGAAATAACAATATTTTTTGATCGAAAATAGGGCGCCGCAGTTCTTTTATCTCCGATATCAGTATTTGCAGAAGGAAGCTGAACTCCCACTTCCCCTCCTTGAATAAAATTATCATATATCTTATGACTATCTCCAAATATTCTTATCGGTCGTGTCGTATTTAAAAATATATTCCCATGTACTGCATTAAAATTTGCTAATCTTAAACTGATCCCTCCCTGACTATTTTCAAAAAAGTTATAAAAAATCTCATTATCGTCTGATTTTGAGCAAATAATTTCACTCCCATCTCCTATCACATTTTGAAAATAATTGTGATGAACTTTTGCTTTAGCACTCCAACCCCAATTATGCCCATCTCCTATTCCTATACTCTCCATTCCGTTCCCATTAGATTCAGGATACGCAGATTTAACACTTGGCGTATTTTTAAACCAATTAAATGCTACTTCGTTGCCAACATTATCATTATCATTAATCCGAACTCCCATAGTCAAAAGACTATCAAAGGTATTGCGCCGGACAATATTATTTATAGAATTATCTTTTATGGTAATTGCTGAATTATATCTATCGCCCTTCAATTGATAGAAATAATTATCTTCCACTACTACATTTGAGGAGTTCACTAATAGAACAGTAGCCTTCATTGTGGTATTGCTAAACTTAAAACCACTAATATTTATCGATGTAGAATTATTGATTTCAATCATTGATTTCCCCATAAAAACTACACTACCAGGCTTTTCCGCTACAATTTTTACATTCTTTTTGTTTTTGACTTGAAGCTTGACATCGTTGTATACTCCATTTGGAATTATTAATGATTCACCGTCATTTAGGCTGTTAATCTTTAATTGAATGTTTTTGTCAATTGTCTGACAGCTGCCGACAAACTGAACCAGAACCAAACAAATTGTAATAATATAATTCATAAATAAAATTAAAAAACAAATACTTCAGTTATGTTAACAGATTTAAATATACTTGTTTAGCACCTCTACTATTTTCTTACTTCTTTCCTCTATAGAATTTTGTCCTCGTAAACTCGCTAAATTATCGACCATTTTTGAATACAGCTCATGGTTATTTTTAAGTTCAAAAATACCCTCGGAAATTTCTTTAACATTTAGGGGATCCAATAATACTCCTGTACTATCATCGATTTGATTTTCTACAGACGTATTTTTTGAACTTATAATTGGAACACAACAAGCCTTTGCTTCCTCTATTACATTACAATGTCCTTCGCTAAGAGTTGGCAGAACAAAGACGTCAAACGCATTATAAATATCCGGCAATTGGTAATTTGGCCTTGGACTTAATACCGTTATAAATTTTTTTTTATTTAACTCACCTCCATCACCCACACAAACCATATGAATAGAATCATCTTTCAATAAGTCTATTGCCTCTATCACTCTGTTTACGCCTTTTCTATATATAAAATGTCCTACAAAACCTACAACAAATTTGGACTCATCAATGTTTAACTTTTTTTTAGAGATATTCTTATCCAATTTTTTAAATACAGTGTAATCTACTGCATTCGGAATTAAAGTCATCTTACTTTTGTCAAAACCCAATGAAGTTAAACCTTCCACGTTTTTATTCGATACACAGATAAACTGTCTGACCGATTCTTTTAAGCGAGGTATGTTGTTCATTATTGTTTCGTTGAGAGAACTATAGGAAGACTCTCCAGATGCAACCACTAATGGTAGATTCTCTTTTTTTGAATAATTTAAAATGCTTACTGCATTTGACAAAAAATGGCAATAGATTATATTAGGTTTTTTCTTAAGTTTTCTAACACCTCTTTCAACGGAAAGTCTTTGAAAATACATGCTGATTTTCCCAAAATCAATCCCCAACATCTTTTTATTACCTAAAGATATATATAGAGGTCTATACACTTCACATCTTTCTATTCCATAAGTTCCTTGTTTTTTTCTAAAGAAATCGGAGATCTTAATAGGGGAAATAATAGTTACCTCATTAGCTTGTTTAGCAAACTCTTGGGTTAAATTATACACAAATGCCCCATAATTAGGTTTTTGTAACGATGGATACGTATTGGCTACAATTAACATTCTCATTTTAAATTTCCTTTAGGTCTATGGGCAATAATATAAGGAATAATTAATATTTGCATATATGAAAAAGTACTTGAATACCATCTAGAAGTAAGAGAAGTAATAATTGCTATGCAAAACACCAAAATAAGTACAATTCTTTTATCTCTCGCCCACCCTTTCTGAAAAATCTGCACAACAAACTCCTTATAAATAGCTAAATACACGAGTAAGCCCACTATTCCAAAACTTGCTAAAATATCTACCCAATCATTATGAGACCCCATACCAGATGCTATTCTAGAAGAATTATATCCAAGGCCAAACAAATAGTGGAACAAATTTTCTGAATTATACCACGCGCCTAAGATACTATTAATCAAGCTGTCTCTACCGGATGAATTTCCACTAATCATATTCTCCATCCGCCCTATCAGAAATTGATTTTTTTGATAAAAATTATAGCCAAAATAAGTAATAATAAGAAACAAACTGATAGATAAAACATACTGCTTTACACCAATCTTACCCTTTGAATTATATAAATTCTGAATCACAAACAACATAATTGCAATACCACCGCACACTATAGCACCGCGCTTAGCGCTTTGAACCATAAAATACCAAAGAATTAATAAGGCTATCAAAGCAAAAGCTTTTTTCTTAAATAAAAATGGAAACGGTAATAAGCCTATGAATAAATAAACAGTGTTGTTAACAACTTCTAGCCTGTTTTTTTGTAAAATAAGCTCAAGAAGCGTTTGATTAAATTTTATTATAAAAACCGGTAAAAAAATTAAAAAAACTAATACTAATAAATTAGATGTTAAAATTTTCTTTTCTGCAAAATAATAAAAGGCAAAAAAAGGCAAAAAATTAAGCAAGACTCCCTTTAAAATCTCAAATTCTGAGAGGTCATTATACAAAATAAATCCAACAATATTCATGCATATAAACAAGCTCCAAGGCACCATAATTTTAGGAAATCTTGTTCTTGTAAGTGCCAGCTTGAAAATATAAAAAAAGGATATTAATATGATCAGCATTAAAAACACTTGCCCAAGAAATAATGGGATTAATACACCTTGAGAGTTATATAGCACAACCGATAGTAGCAGAAAATAACACCCCATCTTATCCATAATTAACTGCTGTCTCATAATATTACCTGAAAAATTTATTAAATACTATGTCCGCTAATCTTTCTGTATAATTGCCACTAATAACCTGTGGCCATTCATCCAATGATCCCAATCTTATAGTTTTTTTATTTACATTGAGTATAACCAAAATTTCATCATAACCTAGCGCACTCAAAACATAAGCTCTATGCTTACCACTTGTTATAAAAAATCTCCAATCTGATGTTTTATTTAGTAAAAAATATCCCTTGATCCCTCCATCATTCTTGAATATATCTTCTTTAAATCCATCGGTCTGAATAGAAGAAAAAAGTTTTTTAATACGCATTTTCTCAATTTCAAGTTTATCGAAATTTACGGGACCAAAATCAGTATGCCCTCCCTCCTGAAGAGTTAAATCTTTCAAACTGTATCTTGCATTTTCCCGAAGTGCGACAATCTCTCTCCTTTTCAATGCGATAGTTGGAGATTCCTCATCCCAAGGAAAAACGAAAGAATATGGCGACATTACCCCAAATTCATTGTCTAAGTCAATTGAGAACAATTCATTAATTGTTGAAGGTTGAAATTCATCGTAAAATGTTTTTAAAATATTCTCATCTTCCAAATACAATGAGCTTACAAAAGGATTCGACTTATCTAACTTCCAAAAAATGCCTGAAACGCACTTATCTATAGGGATTTTCAATAAAACTATTTCTTTCGAATACTGATCTAGAGACTCTATCAAGGGTTCATCCACCATTTCATTTCTCAAATCAACAATAACCCGTTGTTTATTAAAAATATAACTTTTTATTCTTTCAAAAAACCTCCTCATATATTCCTTTTTGAGATTTGATCTGATAATGCATCTAATATTAATCCTTTTATTTGGAATATTGGTTTATCTATATCCAAAATTACGATATTCGTATAGTTGCTAAATGGTAAATTTAGAATTCCATTTTGTTTTTTGACTATTTCATCTAAAGTCATTTCTGGTCTTCTACTATGTAAAATTTCAGTGTCACCGATTAGCTTAATAACCAAATCTGGCTTAATATTTTCAGAAAGCTTATAACATGCGTACTCGTATTTTGACAGTAGTCTTAGAAAATAATTAGCGCTGTTCAAATAAATATACATTTTGGGACTATCATTATACCCCAGGACATTAATTTGAGGATATCTATCACAAATTACAATCTCACCTTTGCTTTTCGCTTTTTTTGCTCTTATTAACCTTCTTCTTTTTTCGTAAGCAATAAGCAATGAATTGATAATAATTAACACTCTATTTTTGAAGGGTAAATCCTGAATCTCGAAAGAAGGCTTACTTACATTAACATTATTTTTTTCAGCATTAGATTTTTTCTTAACACTAGATTTTCTGGCGGCTATCAATTTTTGTAAAATTCTTCTGAAAAAACTTTTTTTCCCATCGCCAGACCCCATATAGATGTACTCTCTATTTACCTTTATACCTAATTCACGGGTAATTTCTTTCGTTTGGGTTGACTTTCCCGCTCCATCAGACCCCATTATGCAAACGATTAATCCGTCACCTGGCAAGCTTCTTTTGTTGACTTTAGTTGGTAGTTTTAGCTTTGTTCTAACCTTAATTCCAATCCTCTTAAATAAATGTATTGTTTTTAATAATTCGACCCTAAAACCTGAAAGTAATCTATGTTCAGAAAAATAGGGTTGAAGCAATTTCTTAAGAGAAGCAAATAGCTTGTTATCATACTTCCTGTTAAGTATAATTTTCTCTATTAAATCTGTCATCTCCTTTCCTAACTCACATGAAGATATTCGGTTTATCTCCTCAAGCGAGATACGTTCATATAGCCAGAACGCTTCCCTGTCGAAGTGTTTTGCTATCTTTTGATTAGAACTTTGATTTACAAAATCATACTTAAACGCACTTCTCACAACAAGCAATAGATATTCTACTTCTGGAGACGATTTATATATATTAAATTGAGCATCAAATATCCTGTTACTCAATATCAGCTCTTCCCATGGCAAATGATAGCTTTTTATACCTACCTCTCCAATATTTAATGAAAAATGCGTGTGTACATGGACTATTTTACCTAATTCTTTATCAAAACCGATATAATCAACAATTCCCTGATACCTCCTATACCAGACTGCTTCAAATAGATGAAATTTATTTTTCATCAAAATTTCTATCACATGCTGCTCCTGATCCTTGTCAAAAAGAATATCCAAATCTGTATCGCCATTCATCGCAGCTTCCAAATGCTCATTACTCTTCCAATGACAATAATTTATATTATTAGAATTTAAATCACTTAATAAATTTTCAATAATCTGTAAAGCCATCAAATTACTTTTTTGTAAGCCGCTGAATTATACCTTTGAAAGGCAAAATTTCAATAAAACTTAATTTATGAGAGAAATTATAAAACAGTACCAATAGCATGGAGCCATAGATACTATAAGATAATGTTAGTATTAAGATATCCGATTCAACAAACAATCGAATTAAATATATTACACCGATAAACAAAGCACCTAATAATAAAGAAATGGAGAAATCACCCAACGTTTTCTTTAAAAAAAACATCCAGTTTATTTTAAGAATTGTTAAACTGAGATTAATCATCAATACATAGTTAACTGCCACCGCAAATAAAGTACCGTAAGAGACACCGACTATTCCCCATCTAGTTCCAACATAACACCCTACAATCACACAAATTGCATATACTAACTGACGTTTTGCTCTACTGTAAACATTACCTGTTGCCCTAGTCAAACAATCTCCCATTTTATAGCCCATTCTAAAAATCAACCCAGCGGTCAATATTTGAAGTGGGATAACCGCTTCCGACCATTTATTACCAAGCATAACATTAATTATTTCATTGGAACTAAAGATAATGACAATAGATATGGGTATACACAGAAAAGTGATCATCTTGGATCCATTTACAAATGCAGCAATCAATCGATCTGATTGATTTTGTCGAGCCGCCATTGCAGGAAACAACACCTTATCTAAAGAATCTCCGATTAAACTTACTGGTTTAACCATTATTGTATAAGCTCTGCTATATATCCCTAGTGCATCTGCCCCTAAATATCTACCTGCAACTATATTATCTCCTTGAGTTGCTAAATAATTGAAAAATTTCGCAATGGTAAATCCGCCGCCAAAGTATAATAAATCTTTTATCTCTTTTTTACCTAAATACGGTTTTATAGGATACCTACTCTTCACAAAAGAAAAGATACATTTCAGTATTGACTGCGTTAACTGACCAATAATTAGCGCCCATAACCCAAATCCGTAATAAGAAAGAATAATGGCTACTAATCCATAACCTATAAAATAAGTTATAAAATCTATTTTCACCAATACCTTTTGTTTCATTTCTCTCATTAAGAGCGACTGCGAAACAGTTGTAATACCTTCAATTACAAAAAGAATTGAAACAACCTTTATTACATCTTTCAAATCGGGCATTTTAAAAAAATCAGCCAACAAACCCGATGAAAAAAACACTACGATAAAAAAGATAAAACTCAGAATTAACGAAAGAGTAGCTCCTGCTCGGATATGTAAAGAAGTTAGATCAGATTTTTGTACTAACGCTGGTCCAACCCCCATCTGACTAACCAATTTTGAAAAACCTACTACTATTAGCGCTGATTGAACTATACCGAAATCTCCCTTTGAAATTAGTCTTGCAAGCACAAATAACACTCCCAACTGCAGGAATGTCTTAAAAATAGTCCCCAAGAATTGCCAAAGAAATCCAGTAAAAGTTTTATGAGTTAAATTTTCCTTCATGGTAGGAAGTTATTTATTATTTACCCCACAAAAATCAAGTACGACCTGGTTCTCTCTGAATTCTAAATTTTTAAATTCGTTATGTGCAACCAAAAACACTATTACATCGGCTTTCTCAACAGCATACTTATAATCTGTCAATTTAAATATCTTATGCTCCATTACATTTGGCTCCACGATATATAAATCAGCATCTCCAGAATCTTGCAATATTCTTTCTGCTATATGTATTGCAGGAGACTCTCTCAAATCATCTATATTTGGTTTAAATGCTAATCCCATTATAGCAATTGAGGGTTCTCTACCGTTCTTCAATTCAAAGTCTAATCTCGCTGTCTTTACTTTTTCAGCACACCAAAAGGATTTATAATTGTTAATTTCTCTTGCTTGCGCAATAATTCTTGTTTCCATAGGAAAATCAGCAACTATAAAATACGGGTCAACAGCAATGCAATGACCTCCCACCCCACAACCTGGTTGCAAAATATTTACCCGAGGATGTTTATTCGCCAAATTAATAAGTTGCCAAACATCTATCCCCGCTTTATCACAAATTAAAGACAACTCATTTGCAAATGCTATTTGAACATCACGAGAAGAATTTTCCGTAAGTTTACACATTTCTGCGGTACGCGCATTCGTAGGATGAAGTTCTCCTTTTACAAATTGACGATAAAACTCTACTGCCTTTTTAGTCGATTCTTCGTTAACACCTCCAATTACACGGTCGTTATGTACCAATTCATACATTACATTTCCTGGCAATACTCTTTCAGGACAATAAGCCAGATAAATATTCCCTTTTAAGTCTGGGCGCTCTAAGAAAATAAGATCCATCATTTTCTCCGTTGTTCCTATGGGAGAAGTTGACTCTATAATATATAAATCTCCCTTTTTTAATAATGGAATAATGGCCATTGTCGCGGCTTTTACATAGGAGATATCCGGCTCATGATTTCCTTTAAAAGGTGTCGGCACGACTATTAAATAAGTATCCGCCACTACTGGCTTTGTATCTGCTTTTAAGTAACCTTCTTTTACTGCTTGAGCTACTGCCTGATCTAACTCTGGCTCCACAATATGTATTTTCCCCGCGTTAATTGTATCTACTACATGTTGAGAAATATCTACCCCGTGGACAGGGATGCTGTTATTTGCTATTAGAGCTGAAGTTGGCAGACCTATGTAACCTAAACCAATAGTAACTACTTGTGTTTTCATTTTTCTACTATAATTTAACGAATGGGACTAATAAAAATTTTACTTTAAGTTTCTAACAAATTCTGCTATACGCATGCAAGCTTTTCCATCTCCGTAAGGATTGTGCAGATTGCTCATTGTTTTATATCTATCTGTATCTAATAAAAGACTATTGGTCTCTTTTACAATTTTTTCCTTATCTGTTCCAACCAGAATAACCGTTCCTGCATCTACAGCTTCCGGTCTTTCTGTGGTGTCTCTCATCACCAAGACGGGCTTACCTAAACTTGGAGCTTCTTCTTGTACCCCGCCAGAATCTGTTATAATTAAATAAGATTGATTCATTAACCAAACGAAAGAAGGGTAGGCTATCGGATCTATTAAATGAATATTTTTCATAGATGATAAAATTTCATAAACAGGTTTCTGAACGTTAGGATTAAGATGTACGGGATATATAATTTGAATGTCCGGATTTGAGATCGCTATTTCTTTTAAAGCTTCACAAATATTTATAAATCCTTGCCCGTGATTTTCCCTCCTGTGACCGGTTACCAAGACAATTTTCTGGTTTGGATTAATCAAATTTTTCAAATTTTGAATTTCCTCATTTTCTAAAAACTCAACTCTTTTACTACTTTCAAATAGCGCGTCAATTACTGTATTTCCAGTAATTAGTATGACATCTTCAGAAATATTTTCATCTAACAAATTTTGGCTAGATTTAGTAGTAGGAGCAAAATGATAATCCGCAATACGTCCGGTAATTTGTCGGTTCATCTCTTCTGGAAAAGGAGACCACTTGTTATGCGTCCTTAAGCCTGCTTCTACATGACAAACTTTAGCGCCAGAATAAAAAGCGGCTAAACTCGCAATAGTAGATGTGGAGGTATCTCCGTGAACGTACACATAATCTGGCTTAAAATCTTCCAATATAGGCTTTAATCCATTTATAATGTCAGAAGTTAACGAGTATAAATTTTGATTAGGCTTCATAAGATCCATATCATAATCAGGTTTAATTTCAAAAAAATCCAATACCTGATCAAGCATTTCTCTATGTTGTGCAGTAACGCAAACCTTGGTTTCAAATTCTTTATGCTTAAAAAACTCTTTAACTAAAGGAGCCATTTTTATGGCTTCGGGTCTCGTCCCGAAAATTATTAAGTGTTTTGTTTGCATATCTATTAAAGGTGTTCTAAAGTGTTTAATTAATTACTTTTTTAAAAAAATATTGTTGCTATTTTTTTATCAGATCAAGAACCCAATTGTAATCCTTATTATTCTTAATCTGTTGATAAATCCATTCTGCACCATACGCAGTTAAATGGTTAGAATTATAATATATTGGAATGCCTTTTTCATCATATTTAAGAACCACTCCATTCGGAGTTAAAATATCATTAAAATCAAGAATATATACTTGTTTATTATCTTTAAACTTCTCCTCCAAAATACTATTACTCAATTTATAATTTTCATCTATAACAAAATCCTTGTCTACAAATTCGAATCCATATCTTCTCGCTTGCATCCACTTTTCTAAAAATCCACTATTTAGAAACTTTGGCACTTGTTTTATCAAAATAATATTATGGCCTTCATGAGTTAGAGCATTTATATAATCTGTGAATTCCTGTAAAAATTTTTCATCTTTATATAAATTATCACTTCTTTTAGCGATGATAATTGTCTTCGATTTTGATATAACATTTCTTAATTCCTCTTTAACGTTTTCACAATTAGGCGAAATAACTTCATCTGAGTAAAAATTACATCCCCCAGAAGAGTATAATTTTAACGACAAATTATTTTGATCAAACCAAAGCCCAAATAAATTTGCAAAATGTTGTGCATGGGAATCTCCCAACAGCAAAACTTGATTATCAGTAGATTTGTTATTAGTTATAAAACATCCAACAGTTAAAGCAGGACATTTAACAGTGGAGGTAACATTAATTTTCTCATCCACATTATATCGAGAAGGTATCCCTTTCGAAAAATATATAAACAAAGAAAGTGTTACAAGTAGAATGGTAGGTATAAGTAAATATGACCATATTACTAAAAAACCAGATTTAATTTTCTTGAACCTAAAATAATCCTCAATATACTTCTTTGACAAATGACTAATAAAAATTAAACTCGCTATAAAAACAATACCACTAATAATATGAAATTGAAAATCAGGATAAATTACTTTATAAAATATAATTAGTGGCCAATGCCACATATACATCGAGTATGAAATTACACCAATAAACAAAATGATTTTGCTACTTAATAAATAGCCAAATCCTTTATTTCCAGCGATTATAATTAAAAGTGATCCTACTATTGGAAGTAAAGTGATAAGCCCCGGAAATACGCTATTTTCGTTAATTAACACCAGACCCAATATTATAAATACTACTCCCAGATAAGAAATAAAAATATTATACTTCTTAATTGGATTAGGCTGAACTATCGCCAAAATACACCCAGCTAATAATTCCCACATTCGGGTAGGGAGTAAAAAATATGAATAATGTGCATATCTGGGTGTCGCTGACATCCATTCTGCTAACATTAATGATGATAGAAAAAGAATTAATAAAATAAATAATTTATAGCGATTCAAAAACTTAAATAACACTAGAAATAAAGTAGGGAAAATAATATAAAATTGTTCCTCAACCGCTAATGACCAGAGGTGTAATAGAGGCTTTACTTTATCTGCATCAAAGTAATTTCCGGAGATAGAAGCCATTACATTTGCCAGAAATAGATTTGACGCTATTACATCTCTAGAAAGTACTTTATAGATACTAGGATACAACAAAAAGTAGCCAAGAATTAACGATACAATAGCTACTGAAAAAAAAAGTGGCAGTAATCTTTTAATTCTTTTCAAATAGAAATTTGAAAGATTAAATTCTCCGTCGTTAATTTGTTTGAATATTATCTTAGTAATTAAAAACCCTGAGATTACAAAAAAAATGTCAACTCCTATAAATCCACCAGGTAAAAAAGTTGGGTTAATATGAAAAATAACAACGGCTAATACTGCAATAGCTCTAAGCCCATCTATTTCCGAACGATAGTACATTATAAGTTGTTAGATTTTAATTCACCATCTTGTTCTACATAACTCGTTTTAAACCAATCAACGAAGCTTTTTACGCCGTCATGAATCGATGTCGTACTTTTATAACCTAAATTTTTCAAATGAGTCATATCTGCCCATGTACGAGATACATCTCCAGGCTGCATAGGCATGAATATTTTCTCTGCAACTTTACCTAAGTTTAACTCTAATTCATTAATAAACTGATCGAGTGCTAATGGCGACCCATTCCCAATATTAAACAATTGATACGGCGCCGTATCCTGTGTTGATGGATTATTTAATGTAACTAAAATCCCTTTTATTATGTCATCAATATAGGTGAAATCACGGCTCATGTTACCATTATTAAAAACCTTAATCGGCTGGTTATTAATAATAGCATTAGCAAAAAGAATTGGCGCCATATCTGGTCTTCCCCACGGTCCGTACACTGTAAAAAACCGCAGTCCTGAAGTGGGTATTTTATATAAATGACTGTATGTATGAGCCATTAGCTCGTTGCTTTTCTTTGTAGCGGCATATAAGCTTATCGGATGATCTACCTTATCATCTTCAGAGAACGGTACTTTAGCACTCTCTCCATAAACAGATGAACTGGATGCGTAAACTAAATGTTTTATTTTATTATTCCTGCAAGCCTCCAATATATTTAGAAAGCCTACTATATTGCTCTCTATATAAGAAGAAGGATTTTCGATACTATATCTTACGCCAGCTTGTGCAGCCATATTAATTACTGCATCGAACTGCTCCTTTTTAAAAAGTCGTGATAAAGCTTCTTTATCTTCCAAATTCATACGTATAAATCTAAATTCAGAACTAATTGCAGATTGGACACTTTGACCAAATATTTTCGCTTTTTCGGCAGGAATACCTAGTTCGGCTAAGCGGGCATATTTGAGATTAACATTGTAATAATCATTTATATTATCCAAGCCTACCATTTCAATTCCTTCATTCAATAAAGATTTAATTATATGGTAGCCAATAAAGCCTGCTGCACCCGTGATTAGTATCTTTTTAAACTTCATTATTAACTATTAAAAATTACTCTATTCGCCAATTGCATAATAATTAAATTTTAGCTCTTCGAGTTGAGATCGATTTAATAATTTACGCCCATCAAATACAAAGGCAGGTCTTTTCATACTGTCTTTTATTTTACTCCAGTTGTATCCTTTAAATTCATCCCATTCTGTTAAAACAGCAATAGCATGAGCACCATTGCAAGCTTTATATGGGTCATTCACAACTCTTACGAGTCTTCTATTTTCTTCTGCAGATCGTGTTCCCATGCTATCTAAATCTGCATAAATTTGATCAGCCAACACTTTAGGATCATAAATATTTATAAATGCTTCCTCTTCCAACAAGTGATTGACTACATAAATTGCAGCAGATTCTCTCGTATCATTCGTGTCTTTTTTAAATGCCCAGCCCAATATAGCTATTTGCTTCCCATTTACGGTATTATATAAGGTTTTAATAATATTCTCTGAAAAGCGGGATTTCTGATGATCATTTAAAATAATTACCTGCTCCCAATAATCGGCTACTGCATGCAAGTTATAGGAACGGGCAATATATACCAGATTTAAAATGTCTTTTTGAAAGCAAGAACCACCAAATCCAACAGAAGCTTTTAAAAACTTAGAGCCAATTCTGGAATCTTGTCCTATTGCTTTAGCTACCTCATCTACATTGGCTCCTGTTGCCTCGCATAATTCTGAAATTGCATTTATAGAAGAAACACGTTGAGCCAAAAAAGCATTAGCTACAAGCTTTGACAGCTCGGACGACCATAAATTAGTTGTTATAATTCGCTCACGTGGCACCCATGTTGCATAAATTTCAGCTAAAGCCTCTATAACTGTTGAATCTTCTCCTCCAATGAGCACTCGGTCAGGATTATGTAAATCTGCAATAGCTGTGCCTTCTGCCAAAAATTCGGGATTAGACAGGACATGAAATTTCACGCCTTTTCCTGTGCTATTCAAAATGCTCTTTAGTGCCTCTGCTGTTCGAACAGGCAAGGTAGATTTCTCAACTATAATTTTATCGTTCTTTGCTACCGATGCTATTTGCCTGGCACATAATTCTATAAATTTTAAATCTGCCGCCTTTCCTTTTCCTTTTCCGTATGTTTTAGTCGGTGTGTTAACCGAAATAAAGATCATATCTGCTTCATCTATCGCTTTCTCCACATCTGTAGAAAAAAACAAATTACGTCCTCTTGCTTCAGCTACTACATTATCTAAGCCTGGCTCGTATACAGGAAGATTATTTAAATTATTGTCATTCCAAGCATTGATTCTTGCTGTATTTAAGTCTACAACAGTTACTTTTATATGAGGATTTTTTTGCGCAATTACAGACATGGTAGGTCCCCCGACATAACCAGCTCCAATACATGCAATATGTTTTATTTTATTCATTGTTTTATTATTTTATTGGAATTTGATAATCCTACATTATTCATGCGCAAAAATCGTTTACCTTAAATATCATTTTTATCTGAAATTTACAATCTAGCATCTACCCACTCTCTAGGTAGAAAACTCTTTGCATCAAAAATTACACTTGGTATCTTTTTAATTCTATTTATATCTAAATCTAAAAATTCTTTATGTGCTGTAGCTAAAATAATAGCATCATACTTAATCTCAGAGTCTTTTTCGATCGACTTTAATAGATTTATTCCGTAAACTTGATAAACTTCATCAATATTAGCCCAAGGGTCGTACACATCCACATTTAATCCATATTCCTTTAATTCCCTGTATATATCTATCACCTTTGTGTTACGCACGTCTGGACAATTCTCTTTAAACGTAATTCCTAATATTAAAATCGTCCCACCTTTTAAAGAAACATCTTTCTCAACCATAAGCTTAATTACTTTAGACACGATAAAGCCTGCAATTTGATCGTTTACACGTCTTCCGGAGAGTATGACTTTTGGAATATACCCCAATTGGGATGCTTTATGTGCTAAATAAAATGGGTCTACAGAGATACAATGTCCACCCACGAGCCCTGGCGTAAAAGAGAGAAAGTTATATTTTGTTCGTGCAGCTGCTAACACATCCTGCGTGTCAATCCCCATTTTATCAAAAATCAGCGCTAGTTCATTTACAAAAGATATGTTCACATCACGTTGGGCATTTTCTATCGCTTTAGAAGCCTCTGCAACTTTAATAGAGGGAGCTTTGTAAGTCCCCGCTTTTATTATCAGCTTATATAGTTTATCCACTTCCTCCGCAATATCGGGCGTAGAACCAGAGGTAACTTTCTTCACTGTGGTTAATGTATTGATTTTATCACCAGGACTTATTCGCTCAGGAGAATAACCAACATAAAAATCTTTATTTAATTTTAAGCCAGATGATTGTTCTAACACCGGCACACAATCTTCTTCGGTACATCCTGGATACACAGTTGATTCGTATATGATAAGGTCTCCTTTTGACAAAACAGAGCCTATTTCTTGAGATGCATACAACAACGGTTCAAGATTAGGAACATTATATTTATCTATTGGAGTAGGAACCGTTATAATATAAATATTTGCCCCTCTTAAATCTTCTTTATTTGAAGAAAAGTATAATCCTCTCCGTTGTGCCCTTTCAATACTAAAATTGTCTTTTGAAATTGATACGTTATTATTAAAATCAAATTTTTGAAAAGACATGCCGGAATCAACTTCAAAAGGATTATCATCCATTTTTAATGATTCAATAATACCCTCTTCAACCTCTTGAGTTACGTCAATACATTTTTGCAACTGACCAATACGTGTATTATTAATATCAAAACCTATAACAGAAAATAATTTAGAAAATTCTATAGCCAACGGCAACCCTACATATCCTTGACCAATTACAGCAATTTTTTTCTCGGTATTCATGGGATATAGTTCTTTTCAAGCATTCTAGAATTAGTCATTTATTATTTTAAGTAACGTCCTGTTACTAATTAATAAATTCAATATTTATATATGATCTTATTTCAAATACGACATTTTGATATTAAAAAAACTAAAATTAGTCTTCTAGTGCCTTTTTGTATATTCGACGTACTACCAAAAAAGCTACTGTTAAAAACCCTGCTAAAAATCCTCCAAAAATAACCCCCTTTTTTATTCCGAACATGCTGATATTTAATGGGTAAACTGGATCTGCAATTATTTGGATTAACGGTGTCTCCCTCATCATCGTAATTTTAGCCAACTCTAAATTTTTAACTAGCTCAGCAAGTATAAGCCTATTAGATTCCGCATTAAACTGAGATTTTTGCATCGGCACTACCCTTTGAGCCTGTCGTGTGGGATTCGCATTAGGTGTTGCATCTATAACTGAAGCAGCATTATATATTGCTCCATCCATTACCGCTCGTACAGAATCTACCTTAGCTTGTAGTATTGAAATATTTGAAGTCGATTTTTGAGTTTTTGCTTGCTTATAAAATTCATTTACAGTTTGAACTAACTTTTTATTAAATTCATAAGCAAAAACCTCATCTTTTGAACTTACGCTTACTTGAATGACTGTTGGTCTCAAATCAGATCTAGCCACATTTAAATAATCTAAATTAATCTTATCCACAAACTTCCCTAATAGACTATCTTGCAATCTTGAGCTTTTATATGATAATTTATTTGCGCCTTCATTTCCGAATTTAATATTCAATAATTGAGGGTTATCTTCCCAATTTACTCTTAATTCATTCAAGTTGATATATAAATCAACCAATAATTGAGTACTGTCATAACTCACGGGCGACAACAAAACTTTTTCAATCATTTTCCTTGATTTATATAATTCTATTAAATTATCTCCCGTAAATAACCCGCCAGCATTTCCACCCAAGTCTAATCCAGCCATAGATGCTAACCCTGCAAATGAACTTAGTCCTCCACTGTTATCAGTCTCCATAACAAAGCTTGTTGTAGCTTTATATGTTGGCTTCTGAAACATCGAATAGGTTACTCCAAGAACCGAACCTAACACTACTACTACACATATGATCTTCCACTTTAAAAAAAGATATTCAATCCAATCTTTAAGGTTAAGAATCATTTCCTTCAAAGAAACCTCATCGTTTTTATAATGACTTTTATCTACTTCCATCATGTAATATTATCTGAAAAAATCTAACGTAATATCGTAACGACCATAGCTGCTAGCGATGCTAATGCTGTTCCGATTCCTATCCATGATTGAGCAGTCATTTTTTCCCGTTCAGACCTTACGGGTACCATAATTTCTGAGCCAGGTCTAACTGTGGGATAAGATTTAAAAAACAAAAATGAACTAGCGGATTCTACAGAACCGTTAGCATACTTAATATAAGCTCCTTTCTTTAATGCATTAACACTAAATCCACCTGCATTATTAATATACTTTTTAAAACCTCTTCCTTCACTATATATAATATTATTAGGATTTAAAACCTCTCCGCTTACCTTCACAGTTTGTAATTGTTTAGGGATACGAATCTCATCTCCTTCTTCCAAAATTAAATCAATAGAAGATAATGGCCTTTTTAAAATATCCGTTAAATTAATCCCTACTAAATCTGAAGCTTCCATTAATTCTACTCTTAATTTTTCTCCTTCAATGTTCTCTATGCCTTGATTAAATCGCTTTAAGTCTAAAAGTCTTTCTTCTTCAATCTCGGCTTTCGATTTACCAATTACTCCTATCTTGGATCTTTTTAAAGAAGCTCCGTCTGTATAAGCTGTTCCGGTTAATCCCCCGGCACGTTTAACAAGATCCGATATCCTTTCATCCTTATCTTTAATAGTATAAGGACCTGGATATAAGACCTCTCCCTCAATACGTACGATTTTTTGAACCTGATAAGATTCTGAACTTCTTATATTAATAATATCAAAAGGTTTTAAAACAAATGATTGATCTTGAATTTTTAAATTAGGATCAACATTAATATGAAATAATTCAGCAGTAATAGCAGCAGAAGAAGTGGCGTCACTGTTCCTAATCCGCCTTGAGACTTCAATTCTGCTAGGCGTGGCTCCTATTTTAAATCCTCCTGCTATCTGTATTGCATCTTCTAAAGTCATTCCAGTTGCAAAGTCATATTGTCCTTCATTTCGTACCTCTCCATTAATACTAATCTTAAACTCTTCTCTTAAGTCAAAAATTGAATTAATAACTACTTTGTCTTCTCGTTGCAATATAATATCGGCAATACTTCCATTCATTACTTTACCCAAATCGAAAGAAATAAGCTTTAATGAGTTATCTAAATCCAGTCTATAAATATATCCTCTATTTATAAAAGCATCCTCCTTTAACCCCTCGGCTTTTTTAATTAATTGCCTTAATGTAAGGCCTTCTTCCAATGCAAATGAACCACTTCTGAAAACAGCACCTTCTATCTCTACTTTATTTTCAAAGCGATTTAAAACAGATTCTACAAAAAACTTATCACCATTATTCGGTTGATATGCCAAATAACTTCCTTTGAAAATGTCTGTGATTTTTCTTTCTTTTTCTGTATTCTGATAAACTTTTATACGACTTTGATAAGCATTGGTCGAAAATCCACCAGCGTAATCTAGTATATCCTGAAAAGTTTCCCCCTCAACCGACTCAAATATGCCAGGATTCTTTACCTCCCCTACAATTTCAACTCTTTTATTATACACTGGAATATTAATAATATCCTGATCTTGCAAACGAATATTTTCCGGCTGAATGCCTTTCATAATAAAGTTATAAACATCAATTACAGCAATGACTTTATTATTTCGAATAACTTGTATATTCCTATATGACCCTCTCTCATTTGGCCCTCCCGCTGCATATAAAGCATTAAAAACACTCGATAAACTAGATAGTGTATATGTACCCGATACTGTTGCCTGTCCGTTTAAAATTACACTAATACCTCTTATATTCCCTAAGTTTACTGCCAGTTGCGTTCTTCCTGTTCTTAAGCCCGAATATGTTCCGGATAAAGCTGCCCTTAATTTAGAGCGAGCCTGATCTATCGTTAGACCTCCTAACTTAATAGGACCAATAAACTCCATACGTATGGCACCTTCTGTATCCACCTTTAATGTATAATTTTTATCATTATCTCCGCTTAAATCAATTAATAATTCGTCATCAGGACCTATAACATAATTACCTGGGGTAGCGATTCTTAAGTTAGGTTCAAATGTTATATTGTTATTTTTAAATAAATCAGAACCAAAAATTTTAGGACTCAGATCATCAAATGCCTGCTGTAGCATTTGTTCTTTAGATCTTATCTCATTACTTCTAAATAAGGTATCGGGTTCATTGCCTAAATATTGACGAGCGACAGATGTGTTATCAGAACTCTTAAGAACTGTATTTGACCCTTGTGTTTTTAAACTTTCAATTCTTTTCTTTAGCTTCTGAATCTCAGTTTGAGGCATTCCCTGTGCATTCGCCATTTGCTCAAGCTGTAACTCTGTATACCCCATTGCTTCTACGCGTAATATGAATTGACGCAACTGAGTATCTGAAAGTTCATCCACCTTTATGGTAGAAAAATTAGGTACGCTTTGTGCTTGTGTTATTGATACAAAACCAATGCTGAGCGCAACAAAAAATAAAAATGTTAATATTTTATTAGTCATAGGAACCAAAAGTCGGAGTTAAGCTTTATTATTAATGTTGTTTTTATTTACTAATATAATTTGTCAACCAATTTAGTATCGTATGGTCAACTCTTATTATTCAAAATGATTCATTATGTCATATCCCCCAGATTTTAAAAGCTTATCTCTCTTCATCAATTCTAAATCTGAAAAAATCATATCATTCACCAACATTTGCAGATCATACTTAGGTTTCCATCCTAACTTTTCTTTAGCTTTTGTTGGATCTCCTAATAATAAATCTACTTCTGTAGGTCTAAAATATTTCGGGTCAACCTTCACAATTGTTGTTCCAATATGTAAAGATTCTATATTTAATTTTAACGCTTCGGCTTTTTGATAATCTATATCAATAATCACACCCTTTTCTGCAATACCTTTACCACTAAACTCTATATCTATCCCCAACTCAGCAAAAGCTAGTTTAACAAAATCTCTTACAGTTGTAGTAACACCTGAAGCAATTACAAAATCTTCGGGAGTATCTCGTTGTAATATTAACCACATAGCCTCTATATAATCCTTTGCATGCCCCCAATCTCTTTGAGCCGATAAATTTCCAAGATATAGTGTGTTTTGCAGACCCAAAGCTATTTTAGCCGCCGCTCTTGTAATCTTTCTTGTAACAAAAGTCTCTCCTCTTAGCGGGCTTTCATGATTAAATAAAATACCATTAGCAGCAAATATTCCGTAAGCTTCTCTGTAGTTTATAGTAATCCAATAAGCATACATTTTAGCAACAGCATAAGGAGAACGCGGATAAAATGGCGTTGTCTCCGACTGAGGAACCGCCTGAACCAAACCGTATAACTCGGAAGTAGAAGCCTGATAAATACGTGTTTTCTTTTCAAGCCCCAAAATCCTTATTGCTTCTAATAAGCGTAACATACCCACCCCATCTGCATTTGCAGTATATTCTGGCATTTCAAAACTTACCTGAACATGACTCATTGCTCCCAAATTATATATTTCATCGGGTTGTATTTCCTGAATAATACGAATAAGATTCGTAGAATCTGTTAGATCGCCATAATGTAACTTAAATCGGATATCAGTTTCGTGTTGATCTTGATAGAGATGGTCTATCCTTTCTGTATTAAAGCTAGATGCACGACGTTTAATACCATGCACAAAATAACCCTTATTTATTAAGAATTCTGCAAGATAAGCTCCGTCTTGTCCCGTAACACCTGTAATTAAGGCAACCTTCATTTAAATTTTGATAGTTTGAATCTAGCTGGCAAATATAATATAATTAAATGTAAGAAAAGACGTGTCTTTTCTCTCAAATCAAATTAATATAATATTTATCGTCACCTTAACTTAAAATCTGAAATTAATTTAATTAATTATATGCTAAGTGTGCTTTTTTGGAATTAACTAAACAATAATTCATAAAATTTCACAACTTTTTCACGATAAAATATTATCATTTTTACGATAAATGAAGCGCAGGTTAATATATACAATAAATTAAAAAGGAGGGTATATAAATAGTCTGGAAAATCTACAGCACAACATGCTATATAAAAAAACCCTGCCACTAAGCAAGACTATCAGCAATCTTAATTAGGACAGATGGGCTACACTCATAGAGCTTTTAAAAAAATCAGGACTAACTTCTTAACCTTAAATCGTTTATTATTAAGCTCATGCAAATTTAATAGCTATATTATATAATAAATCTCTAATTAAGCATACTAGAATTAATCAGAGAATTCTATGTAAAATCACTTTAATATTCAATGGCCTCTACTATATCTGCTTCAATAAATACTCTCCATATCCACTTTTGATAAGTGGCTTGGCTACTGCTCTCAACTGATCCGCATCAATATAACCCATTCTATAAGCTACTTCCTCTATAGCTCCTATTTTTAGTCCTTGGCGTTCTTCAATTACCTGCACAAATTGTCCGGCCTGCATTAAAGAAGTAAAAGTACCTGTATCTAACCATGCCGTACCTCTACTTAAAACCGCTACTTTAAGTTTACCTCTTTGTAAATAAACCTTATTTACATCTGTAATTTCGTATTCACCACGAGCAGATGGGCTTATATTCTTGGCTATGTCTACCACCTCATTATCATAAAAATATAATCCTGGAACCGCATAATTAGATTTTGGATTTACAGGTTTCTCTTCTATAGAAATTGCGTTCTTATGCTCATCAAACTCTACAACTCCATAACGCTCTGGATCAGAAACCGGATATGCAAAAATAACTCCGCCCTCTAAATTCTGGATACTTTTAAGTCCGTCTGAGTTACTATTTCCATAAAATATATTATCCCCCAAAATCAAAGCAACAGAATCAGTGCCGATAAAATCAGCTCCTATCACAAATGCTTGTGCTAATCCGTTTGGCACTTCTTGAACTGCATAAGAAAAAGAACATCCTAAATTTTTACCGTCGCCTAATAATTTTTCAAACTGAGGTAAATCGTGAGGCGTAGATATTATTAAAATTTCCCTAATCCCTGCCAACATTAAAGTTGATAAAGGATAATATATCATCGGTTTATCATACACGGGCATCATTTGTTTACTACACGCTAACGTTAAGGGATGTAAGCGAGTGCCTGAACCGCCGGCTAAAATTATTCCTTTCATGTATGTTTTTATTAAATTTAACGCTTTTGTTGTTAAGTACGCTTTTAGGTTTTAGGTTTTAGGTTCTCTACACATCCCTCCAAACTTTCTATCCAGTGTGGAATTATCAAATCAAAGGTCTGCTTAATTTTCGATTTATCCATCACTGAAAACTTCGGCCTCTTTGCCTTAGTAGGGTATGCAGCACTGGAAATAGGATTTACTTTTATTCTATTTCCTGACAACTTAAAAATCATAATAGCAAAGTCGTACCAGGAAGTCACCCCTTCATTGCTATAATGATATACACCATATTTAATATCCGCTGATTCTATTATCGTTAATATTGCATGTGCTAAATCCACCGCATAGGTTGGTGTTCCTACCTGATCTGCCACCACATTCAACTCCTCTTTTTCAGGCCCCAACCTCAGCATAGTTTTAACAAAATTATTGCCAAACTCTGAATACAACCAACTTGTTCTTATAATTATGTACTGATTTAATATACTCTGAATAGCTTTTTCGCCATCTAATTTTGTCTTACCGTAAACATTAATAGGATAAGTATCATCATTTTCATTTAATAGTTTCACTTCTTCTCCTTTAAAAACAAAATCAGTAGAAACATGAATCAGCGTACAACCATGTTTTTTACAAACACTTGCCAAATTCGATGGTCCTGCGCAATTGGTTTGTTTAGCAGATGTTTCTAAATCCTCAGCTAAATCTACAGCCGTGTAAGCGGCGCAATTAACAACAAAGTCCGGTTTTTCTCTGTTAAAAATCTTATCTAAAGACCCTAAATGCTCAATGTTCACTTCTACTGATGAGGAGAATATGAAATCAATATGCGAATAGTTCACGCTTATTTTTTGTAAACATTGTCCTAATTGACCATTAGCACCAGTAACCAGAACCTTAGTCATGTTTTAAATCCTTAAATAAACCTAAGACAGTATCTTTTTGAGAAACATTCATAGAAGTTTGATCAACCTTCCAATCAATATTTAAAACTGGATCACTATAAACTACTCCATATTCTGATTCTTTATGATAAAAATTATCACATTTATAGAAAAACTCCGCATTCTCAGACAGTACAGAAAACCCATGTAAAAACCCTCTGGGAACATACAGCTGTTTTTTGTTTTCTGCACTTAACTCTATTGCTACATGTTGACCATAAGTGGAGGAGTTGGGTCGTGCATCTACAGCAACATCCAACACTTTTCCCGACAAAACTCTTACCAATTTAGCTTGTGCAAATGCACCGCCTTGAGCGTGTAATCCTCTAACAACACCGTATGAAGATTTCGATTGATTGTCCTGTACAAAAGCACCCGACGCACCCGTCAATTTTTCAAATATCTGGCGGTTGAAGCTTTCATAGAAGTAACCTCTTTCGTCTTCTAATATTTTCGGACTTATTATAAAGCAGCCCTTTAGTTGGGTTTCTTCTACCTGCATCTATCTATTGTTATATTGATTATCATAATAAGCCTGATATTGCCCTGAAGTAACATGATTTAGCCATTCTTCATTTTCCAAATACCAATCTACGGTTTTCTCTAATCCTTCTTCAAACTGCAAACTTGGCACCCAATTTAACTCTTTTTGTAATTTTGAAGAATCTATTGCATACCTTAAATCATGGCCTGCTCTATCTTTTACAAAGGTTATTAATTTGGCAGACTCACCAGCAGATCTGTTTAATTTTACATCCATAATAGAACATAAAAGACGAATTAAATCTATGTTTTTCCACTCATTGTGTCCGCCAATATTATAGGTTTCACCAGATTTAGCTTTATGAAAAATATCATCTATAGCCCTTGCATGATCTTCAACCCAAAGCCAATCGCGCACATTTTCTCCTTTCCCATAAACCGGCACAGGCTTTCCTTCTTTAATATTATGGATAGCTAATGGAATTAGTTTTTCAGGAAAATGATGAGACCCATAATTGTTAGAACAATTAGAAATTACACAATCCATTCCATAAGTATCATGATAAGCCCGAACAAAATGATCAGAACTCGCTTTCGATGCAGAATAAGGGCTATGCGGATCGTAAGAAGTCATTTCAGTGAACATTCCTTCTTCTCCTAGCGCACCATAAACTTCATCTGTACTAACATGATAAAAGCGTTTAGTAGAATAATTATCTTTCCACGCTTCGCGCGCTGCATTTAGCAAATTAACTGTGCCAATTACATTCGTCATCACAAATTCTAATGGATTTGAAATAGATCGGTCTACATGACTTTCTGCAGCTAAATGTATTATAGCATCAAATTGCATATCAACAAATAAATCTCGAATGCTTGTGGCATCAACTATATCAGCTTTAACAAACTGATAGTTTGGAGCCTCTTCTATGTCTTTTAAATTCTCAAGATTACCCGCATAAGTAAGCTTATCAAGGTTTACAATATGATATTGAGGATAATTAGTTACAAACCTTCTAACAACGTGTGACCCAATGAAACCAGCACCTCCAGTAATTAATATTTTTTTTGACATAACTATATTGTGACTCAAAAGTAGGAAAAATAATTAGACAAATTATTAGATCCACCAGCGCCCGAAAGTCAGTTTTAGTGAGGATATAGTGTTAATCAGAAATTCGTTTCAGCAAAAACAGAAAGATAACCGTAAAATTTTCACAAGTCCGTAATACACTAGGATTTCTAAATAGCATTCTGCTTATTATCTTCAATGGAGACAACAAACATTAACCTTGTGCAGATTCTTCCAACCCTGCGTACCACTCCGCACCATACTTACGAATCAACGGTTCTTTTAAAAATTTATAGACCGGAACCTGCAACTCACGTCCAAAACTACAAGCATCTTTACAGATATGCCAGCGATCATAATTTAATAAATCAAAGTCTGGATAGGAAGTGACACGAATTGGATATAGATGACAAGAAATCGGCTTTTTCCAGTCCACAATTCCGTGCTCATAGGCTTTCTCAATGGCACATTTAGTAATTCCATTCTCAAATAAAACGTATGCACATTCTTTATTTCCTCCAACACAGGGAGTAGTTAAATCTCCATCCGAATCTCTAACAGAAGTACCGTATTCTTCAATTGCAGCAATACCTTTTTCATTTAATAAGTGTTTTATTTTAGGATAAATTTCTTCCAAAATTCTCACTTCATTTTTTTCTAAAGGAGCCCCTGCGTCACCTGCAACACAGCAAACACCTTTACATTTATCTAAATTGCAAACAAATTGTTCGGAAAGCACATCTTCATGCACCAATATATTTTCTACTTCAACCATCTTAGGTTTTTGCTAATGGATATTTAAGTCCAGATGCAGACTTTAATTCTAAAGTTGCAGAGCCAACCACAATTTCTACCTGGGCCTTTACAGGCACCCTATTTCCGTCGTCGGTTATCCACAAATACAAACGGCTATCTTTTCTAAATATACGTCCCGGATTTATAGATGGACTAAACTTTAAACATCTGATATTTCCTAATTTCGTTTTTACAACTTCTTTGCCTATATATTCTATTTCCAGATTGGTAATTTCATCGCCTAAGAAATAATTTAATTTAAATTTATCGCCCACCTTAATCTGGCTTAGATCTAAACTTCTGGCAAAATAATAAGCAGAAAATAAATCAAATGTTTGCTTTGTAGGTGTGGTAAACGTACCACGATTAGAAACAACTTTTTTAGCATCCTGAGAAAAACGTGCTTTATCTTGTCGGCGGTAGCTACCTTCTCGCACATTTTCTTGATAAAAATAAGGCAATAATGTTTCCTGATCTATATAAGAATCGTATTGGTCTCTAATTTTATAAAACACATCGAAAGATCCAGAGGTTCTTACGTTAACTGATAAATTAAATACTGGTTTATTGTCAAATCTTAAATCAGAAGGGAGCACTTTCACTACTGCCTCTGCTGCAGTAATAAATCCATACTTCATTCTATATTCCAGAACTTCTCCTACTTCAAAAACCGGATCTTTTCTTATCGAATATTCCTGAGCATTTAACAATGATGTTGAAAAAATGCAAACAATAAATAATATTAATCTCTTCATGTGATTATTTAATCAAAAAGCAATCCAAAATTATAATTTTCGTTTATAAATCGGCACTGTAGAACATGGTTCACCATACATTATACTTTTAACAACAGGCGATAAGTGATTCGTAATTGCTACATAAGCAGCTATAGGGACGTTAAAATCAGCGCATCCTTTCACAACCACTCGCGCATCTTTAAAGGTATCGAGATTTATATTTTGAATCACTTTAGTCCATAAAACGGCCTCTAATGTATCCAAATTACCGAATACTATTTCATGAGCAAAAGGTGACATTCTGTTTGCAATTAGCATATAAGCCCAGGTTGGGACTATTGCGTCTGCACTACAAAATATTGCTACATTTTTGTTAGAATATTGTTCCCAATCATGATTCTTAACAAACTCTCTTAATTCTTTCTCTCTTAGAATAAGTCCATGAAATAGATTGTCTTTAATATCATACATTATTCTATCACCTTTATGATAATAATCCTCAAGATCTAATGTTACTAAACCACTTTCAGCAACTTTATTAACGAAGTTTTCCTGAATATCCATAATCAATAAAATAAAAAAACCGTTCCGAATATTCGGAACGGTTACAAAAATACTTAAATACTTTTAATAGAATTTCACACGATTGTCTTTAATATCGGCTTTATCTTGCAATGCTTGGAAAGCAGCTCCCAACGAACGTTGAGAAACGCCTAATAACATATCTTGTTTTTGTTTAAATGTGTTTGAAAGTGGAGCCGGAGCTGTAAAACCTTTTACCATTACCACATACACTCCGTTACTACCTTCAATTGGTTTAGATAACTTATTAGGCTGAGAACCAAAAACAGTTCCAGCTACTTTGTTTTCTTGTGCTAAGCCAGGAATAATCGGATTTGAAAAAACCATGTTTTCAATAGGAGTTACCGTAGTCCCTACTTTTTGAGCAACCTGATCAATATTTGTTGCACCAGATAGTGCAGCATTAAACTTCTCTATAAGCGCTTTTGCTTTTACTGCATTTCTTACCATTGGCTCTATTTCACCTTTAACAGCATCTAAAGAAAGTGTTCCTTTTGGTCTAACATCAACTAGTTTAGCAACTACATAGCCATTATCCATTTGATATACTTGACTTAAAAGCTCACCTTTTTTTGCCGAGAATGCATCACGTATAACTAAACGCGGATTATCTAACCCATTAGCATACCCTTGCATTGCGGTCATTTGCTCAGCTTTCATGACTGTGTACCCTTTTTTCTTAGCTAATTCTTCAAAGTTTTCAGCTTTTACTTCATTAAAAAAACTATTAGCCAATTTATAAGCTGCTGATTGCGTTTTACTGCTAGAAGCTAAGCCTTTCTCTACATAAGCAACTTTTACACGCTTATTAGAACCATATTGAGTACCAACTTTAATTACATGTATCCCGAATTGTGATATAGCAATTTTAATATCACCCGTTTTTCCTGAAAACGCAGCTTCTTCGAAAGGAACGACCATCTCTCCACGACCAAAAACACCTAAGTCGCCACCTTTTGAAGCAGATCCATCTACACTGTTCATTTTAGCCAATTCAGCAAAATTTCCGCCATTTTTAGCAATTTTCATTAATGAATCTGCTAATGCTTGAGCTTGTGGCATTCCGCCTACTTTTGCTGGGTCAATTAAAATGTGGCTTGCCTGAACTGAATCTGGCTGATATTGAACCCCAGCAACCTTTACCATTTTATAAGAGTTGCCAGAAAAAACAGGGCCATAAAAAGTCCCTACAGAACTGTTAAACACTACCTCATCCATTTCTGGATCTAAAGAACCTTTACCTATATAAGTAAAAGGAACCTTTACATCAGAGTTTACTGCTGCGAATAAAGAATCATTAGTCGAAATTTTGAAATCCTCCGCTAATTTTTCTATAGAAGCTTTAACAGCGATACTGTCTTCTTTACTAGGTAATGAATTAAAAGAAATAAATTCTACAGAACGTGTTTCAGCAGGATTATAGAACAAAGCTTTATTTGCATTATAATATGCATTGTAATCTGCATCTGTTAATTTAACAGAATTATCATCTACAGAACTATAAGCTAAATGAACAAAATCAAAATTCGCTAATTTACCACGATTCGTATGTTCTTCATTCGCCTCTAAAGAAGTAACAAAAACGGAGTTACTGATTAATCTGCTATATTTTTGTTGTAAGGTTTGACGCTCAATTTCATTTTGCATCATTTCCCATTGATAAGCCAATTGCGGATCTGAATCTGCTTGCTTTAAACTATTAATAATAGATGCTCTGTCTAAAACACCTGTTTCTGGGTTTGTAAAAGACTGAGCAATTAAAGGACTTACATTTTTACCTTGTACTAAATCGAAAAGCTCTTCATTAGAAACCTGTAATCCTAAATTTTTAAATTCTTTTGTAAGAATAACTTCAGCAATCTCTGAATTCCAAGCATTATCAACAGCCATTGCTTGCATTTGGGCACCACCCAAGCCACCATATTGCTGCTTAAACTGAGCTAAATTTTGCTCTACTTTTGGAGAAAACTCATCAATAGAAATATCTTCCCCATCTATACTACCTACAACACGTTGAGATGCGTTCCAAAATGGTGACCCAGCACTTACTGCATCGCCAACTAAAAAGGCAACAATTGCCAAACCGATTGCTCCAATAAGGATAGCGCCAGCACGGTTACGCAAAAAGTTCATTATACCCATATTACTTCGTATTATTTATTATTTTTTTTAAGAGGGCGCAAGATACAACTTTCAATTGAAATGTAGAAGTGCTAAATACAGATTATAAACATCTAAAATAGAAGCAACTACATACACACCTATTTTCATATCTATAGGCTAAATTTTAAATGATTTTTACCATGAAAAAATTTATGAATTAATTGCAAAAATGCCTATTTAAGATCTGTATGAACTTCGGCAGTTGCAGTAGACATAGACACTCTACTAAAATCCTGAACAGCATTAAAGTTTCTAGCGTTTAATATTGTTCCGTCTTTCTTTGTATAAATACCGCTTGGTGATAAATACACACCATTTACTTCATCCCAAACCAACTCCTCAGTAACATACTTTCCTTCTGGGTATACAACAATTACATTTCTCAAAAAGGTAGTTTTCTTTTCTGCTTCCTTTCTTATTGCGTAATCAGATGATATAGACCCTTTAAATTTGCCTCCTTCATAGAAATCTATCTTAACGCCTTCAGGCATTTCTTGAATAATCATTCCAGAAGCTTCAGTTATTTTATCTATAATAGGAGCAAATCCTTTTGCCTTCACTAAAGCAGAATCGCTATAAATAATATCACCTCCTAAAGTTCTGTCTTTATTTAGTTGAATATTTTCGGCGGGTATAGCAACAACTTTTTTAATTTCGTCATCGCCACAACTTTGAAAAAATATTGTTAACAATAGACAAAGGCTATATATAATGCCCTTGCTTTTCATTAATCAAATCTAAACCTGTTAAACCACTTATCATTTAAAGCAAAACCTAAATGAACATTCACGAAATTTTCTTTAACTAAATTATTAGAAAGCGTTCCTCTAGTTCCTAATTCAGCAGCAATATTTATTCTTGAGAATGTAAATCTATTTACAGATGATAATGGAAGTCCCAGACCCATTGTTATTGATTTTTGAGTAATATCCTGGTTTGAAACACGTACATAAGACTTATCATATGTAAGACCTAATCTATAGTCAACTCTTTTAAAATACCCACTTACAGCAGTAACATCCGGTGTAAGTTGAGCACCTACTGAAGCCGAAAATGTATTTTGAAGACCTTGATTTACACCGCCAATTTCTAGTTTAGACCAATTACCAAATTTAACATCTCCCCCAAAAACCCAATTGTTATATTTTTGAATTGAGAAACCGAAACCATGCGTTAAAGGCAACTTAAATTTATTTACAACACTAGAATTTGTTTGCACAGTATCAATAGCAGGGTTGTCATTCCCATCAAGATCTTTCGTATATCTGGTAATTATATTAGTAAATTTCGAGTTTAATTTACTCGGAGCATTTCCGGTATAACCCAATATTAATTTGGTTTTAGAGTTCAATTCAATATCATATTGAGCTCCGTAGCTAAAGCTTAAGCCATAAACATTGTCTCTGTCTTGAATGCGAACATTTATAGATGTGGGATCTAATATTTCACTGGACCTTGTCCTAATCATACTACCAAAGATATATTCCATATTCACCCCTACCCTGAACCCTTTAGCAACAATATAACCATAACCCAGATAAGCTTTTGTTAACCCACCTTCGCCACTGGCCGAATTGTTTGTTTTCAATGTATCCAATGTAGACGACGACGAATATTCATACCCCAATTTAGAATACGGAAGAAGACCAACACTCATACCAGATTTTCTATTTACCGGAAATCCTAATACAATATGATTGAACGTTCCATTCAAACTTCTGGCCGACTCATTACCTTGCTTCAGGTTAACATACGTGCCACTCATACCTGCTTCAATAGATGTTAATGCAAATGACGTATACGTTGCTGGATTCTGAGTGTTTACATAACTAAATGCGGTAGGAGCATTCATCCCGATACCTATTCCTCCCATTCCTTTATATTTAGGAAGTGAGTTATTCGTTAAGTTCCCTAAACCAAATCTCGAGTATGGTGATTCTGTTGTAATTTGAGCAACAGCCGGGATACCAAAAAGCATCAGAATGGCTAAAGCGGTATATTTAGTAATTTTTAATTGCATGTTTCTAACTTAATGACTTCATTTAAACCCCTCAAAACTAAGTAAGGATCTAAAATATATTGCGGTGCAAAGATGCTATTTTTTAATCGTGACCACAATAGACTTGAATTTCCTCCTGTTAAAAAGATTTTTAAATCTTTATAATCCTTTATATAATTGTTAATTTGCCCTTCAACCTCATAATTTACCCCCCCTAAAACACCTGCTTTAAGAGCATCTACAGTATTTAAACCAAGCGGAATATTTGTTTCTCTATCCCAATTAATTTGGGGTAAATTCTCCGTAAATTTATGCAATGCGTTAAATCGCATTTGAACTCCGGGAGCAATACTACCGCCTTTATAGATATTCCCTTTCTCTAAAAAGTCTATTGTAATGCACGTTCCTGCATCAACCACTAAACTATTCCCCATCCTATTCAAGCTACTAACAGCAATCATTTTAGCCCACCTATCTTGCCCTAATGTATGCTGAGTTTCATATTCACTCGTTATTCCGGCATATACGCTTGTATTAAATTCTATTAGATTAATATGCTTCAATAATATTTCTTTCCAATTATACCCTCCATTACCAACGTTAGAAATAATAGCGTTTTTAATATTTTGTTGTTTTATCCAAACAGCAAATTCTACTTCATCCGGCTTAATGTTATTTTTAACCTCTAATAGCTCATCACCATTAAAAACACCAAATTTAGCATTGGTATTCCCGATATCTATAACAAGATTCCGCATTTAAATTGGTCTATTTATATAAAAAACCATCATCTACAGCACAAAGCTATTAATCTTTGTCTTTTTTATCCTTATCATTTTGTTAAAAAAGGTTAAACAAATAAGAAATACTGAATGGTAATAACTAAAATCAAAAATAAGGATTCATAAAACCATCTTATTTTTGCATTCGAAAAATAAAATGCCAACAAAACTGCACCCGGCGGAACACTTAACAAGAAATGATAAACTCTAAAGTCCGATTTCGTATAAAAGCTTAATATCCCTATTAAAAACATAAAAAAAAGTATCTGAAATGCTTTACGGGTGCTGATAAAACTTTTATAATATTTCTCCCTTAATTGAACAATTGCTAAAACAATAATTATCAATAATGGAATTAAACTAAAATAATCTGAGTAATTTATCTTAAAAACAGATGGAAATGCATTGGTTAAAGGGGTCCAAATTTTATAAAATTGATCAATATTATCATTCCAATAATAAAACACCGCAAGAAAAAAGAATATTGTTAGAAATCCGAGTAGGCCCATTATCCATTCTCTCCAGCTAAATGGCCTACTCATAATTAAGCTTAACCAAATCATCAATAACATTACCACAAAAGGGAAATAGACCAATGTACCAATTGCAATAATCATCCCGGAGTCGAACAACATATTGTTTGCGTTATTGGTCTTACCAAGCTTTAAAAATTTGTCTATCAACCAGATCAGCAAAAAATTACAAATCAAAGGAGGAGAAATTATCAGAAAAGGCAAAAATAAACTAGATGAAACAATATATAGCAACGCTCCCAGATATCCTGGTTTTGCAATTAAACCATGATTATTGATAATTCTATTAAATAAAACAGCCTGAAGAAAAACTAAAACACCAGCAATACAAACATTTGCTATTGGTGACAATAATTGTGTTGAAGGTATACTTAAGAATAGTTTCGTATAAGATTCGATAAATTCAAAATTTAACGATTCTGGTGGGTGCACAAAAAAGGCCAAACGCATTAGAAATGTAATTACGAATAGCAACAGAATATTTAGAGGGCTTAATGTCCTGAATAAATTTATCACGACACTAAGTTAAGCTTAAATGCTAATCTTTAAAATGAATAATTTAAGCCCAAATAAATATTTTCTTATTTGCTGAAGGTATTCACAATATTATGCACTATTTGTGCTGACTCGTCTGGAAAATCAAAATCATAAATTTGGGTATTGCTAACCCACATTTTAATAGTAGGAAGCCAATTTCTATCACTAGCCCACAATACGGGAATTCCCAATTCTTTTAAAGCATACGCATTACATTGCTGCTCATATTGATAGCGCATAGGCGCGACCAATAATTTTTTTCCTAAAAAAAGTGCTTCTGCCGGACTTTCAAATCCCCCTCCTGTTAATAAGCCCGCACATCCTTCTAAACTTTTCAAATAAGCGGAATTGGTTACCGGCTGAACATGAATATTACCCTCTGTATAGCTAATATGACTGTGTTTAGAGAATATATGCCATTTAACATCTGGCAATTGTCCTAATAACTTAATTAAATATTTATCAGCCAAAGCCGGCAAATAAACTGTATAATGTCCTAAATTTTCTGGTTCTAAAGCCCTTACTTCCGACCTAATTACAGGAGTATGAATAAATTCATCATATTTTTTGAAATGGAACCCGATATGTTTATTGGCGGGCGCGTAATATTTTAATATTAACTGAGCCCAATCTACACTTCTTGGCTTAGGAACTTTATTTGATAAAAAGGCACTTTGATGACTTAACCCTACGCATTTAATTTTTTTTAGTTTACAAGCCCAGGCGGTTACAGGCTCAAAATCATTAATTATTAAATCATAACTCTCTAACGGAATAGCGTACATATCCCTATGAAATTTACGCAAATCCATTGTTTTCCAAGTAGAATAATGATCTACCCCACCTTTTTTACCAAACACAAAACTAAACCCATGAATTTTATATTGAACTTCCTGATCGAGCCCAACATCTGCCTGTGTACCGCTAATTAAAATATCTAAATCACCATATTGCTGAAACAAAGGCACTAATTCTCTTGCTCTGCTTACATGCCCATTACCCGTGCCTTGAATGGCGTATAAGATTTTCATCAAAGTCGAATATCGGGATTTTTTTTAGGTTGAGAAATTATAAAGCAAGAAATCAGATAAAAACCTAATCGTGTTCTTCCTCTACAAATGATTCAAAAGAACTAAAAGCGTATATCAAAACAACAATGATAATTACTAAAAAAAATAACTTGCCCATATTAGATGTTTTTCTAAAACTAAGACACAATTATTACGGAATTGTTAAAGAATATTTAAGATTTATAACTGAAAATCAAATAAATAAAAAGGGTGATGTTTTCATCTTAAAAAACATCACCCTTAAAAATATAAAAAAGTATTATTAAGCTTCTTTTCTACGTTTGTAGAAAGCCATACCTAAACCACCCATTAATAAAATTGAGCCTACTAAAGATATTTTCTCTCCAGCATAATAAGAAGTAGGCTCGAACTTAAATTCTACTTTATGATTACCTGCTTTTAACTGAGCAGCGCGAAGTAGATAGTTAGCTCTGAAATAAGGCTCTTCTTTTCCATCAACAAACATTTTCCAACCTTTTTCATAGTAAATTTCAGAAAATACTGCGACAGCATCCTTTGCAATGCTGTATTCATATGTTAAATGATCTGGCTTATAATCTGTTAATTTGATAAATCCCTCGACACCAGAACCTAAATTGTTGGAGCCTATTAACGAACTATATCTTTGATCTACCATAGCTTCATTTTTTGGATCAAAACTACTAATAGCCTGCATTTCTTCTTCTGCATTTTTTACAAACTGTACACTCTTTACAAACCATGCATTTCCACAAACAGTTGGGTTACGTTGCATTTTATAAGTACCATTACTAGGATCTTGAGTTATAATATACTTTGTATTTAGCATATCAAGCACATCTTGATTTACACTTTTCGTGAACTGATGATCTACAACTTCTTGAATACGCATTAATCGTGCTGAATGAAATCCACCGACAGTTTTATGAAAGAAAGAAGTTTCAGAACTTTTGAAAGGATCACCTAATGAAGCATCGTAAACTCTAAAGTTCGGATCTTTATCTAATGCAATAATTTTATCCACTTCACGCGGTTGATAATGCGCTTTTAATTCAGATTTATTTACAAAATTGTTCTCATTCAAGTATCTTCTATCTACCTGCCATAAGTCTACCAAAATACTGAACGCTAACAATACGAATGCTGTATTGTATTTTATCTTTTTAGTAATTAAAGCCCAAACAATTCCAAAACCTATTAATATAAATATCAATGTTCTAAAAGCATCTGCTCTGGCCATATCTACCCTATCTTGCACCAATGCATTTAAGATTGTATTAGCTGCTGTAGCATCGTTATTAAACCCTTGAGTTAACGACTGAAGAACCCAGTCATGATCTGGGGTTTTAAACGAGAAGAACAATGTAGGAACTACCGCAATTATTAACGCTATACCTCCGGTAATTCCGGCAGACCAGGTTAATTTTTTAACTAAATACTTCTGATCATATTTTCCTTCAAGAGCTTCCTGAATAGCTAATATTGCCAAAATCGGCACTAATAACCCTACCACTGCAAGTATAGACTCTACAGCTCTAAACTTACTGTACATCGGAAGATAGTCAAAGAACAAATCGGAAACCAACGGAAAATTTTTACCAAAAGATAGTAACAATAGTAAAATACTCGTCCCTAAAATCCACCATTTCCATCTATGCTTAACTATGAACAACCCAAACACAAATAAGAGACAAATTGCCGCACCAAAATAATAAGGACCAGCAGTGCCCGGCTTTAAGCCCCAGTATTGCTGCATTCCAAATTGTCGAGCCAATTGCACAATTAGTTGAGGTGTTTGATCTTGTGCATAAGGCAATAAAGCCTGATAAATATTACTTTCTGGTTTTATTATTTGATCTATACTAGATGCGCCTCCATAAATATTAGGAACTAAAAATGAAACACTTTCTTCAACTCCTTGACTCCATTGGTAAGCATAATCTTTAGATAAGCCATTAGAAGAACCTGTGCTTTTATTCGCAATATTTGCTTTTCCGCGAATGGTTTCTTTACCATACTCCCAAGTGGTCCAAAGCGTACCTGCATTTACCATAACTGCAACTACTAAACCTGCAGCTATTGCACCAACACTTTTAGCAAATGCCTTTAATGTTCCTGCCTTATAAGCATGATATAATTCAATACCTGCCAGAATTAAAATAGCAATAAACAAATAATAAGTCATTTGCACGTGATTAGACCGGATCTCCAGAGCCATAAACAAAGCTGTTAATGAACCTCCCGGCCAATATTTTCCTCGTAATGACAATATTATACCTGCTAAAATAGGCGCAAAAAATCCTATTGCTAATGCTTTATTTGCATGTCCGGCTGCGATTATTATAAAATTATAAGACGTAAACGAAACGGCTATTGCTCCGGCCGCAGCTAGATAAGGATTTATCTTTAAAACACAGAATAAAATATACGCTCCAATTAGATATAACAGCACGGTACCAACCGGCTCTGGAAACGCCCCTTTAATCACATCAATTCCATAGGTAGCAATATTATAAGGATATTGAACCCAAATTTGGAAAGTTGGCATCCCCCCGAACATTTGATTGGTCCACAAAGGGCCTTTCCCATCACGTTCGCGAACATCCATAATTTCTTTTTGCATAGCCTGTGCCTGTAAAACATCGCCTTGTACAGGTGCTTTACCCTGCATAACAGGGCTGAAATAAGCAAAGCATATTACCACAAAAAAGGCTATAATGCCCATGTGGATTGCATTTTTATTAAACCAGTTACTCATTAGTGTTTGATTAGTTTTGTCAATCTCAAAAATAGAAAATTTTTGGGCATCCGCTAGTACTAATTAATATCGTTGCTCATTTTATTATAAAAAGATCTTTTTCTAGAAAAAGGAAAGAGAAAAAAGCAGACTAAAAATCAGAAGAAAAAAGAATGATGATCAAAAAGAAACCATTCAGAAAACACACTCTACAAACCCCTCCAAAATCTGCATTCAATTGTTAAAATAAACATTAAATTACATAAAGGCAAAATAAAGTTTATAGCATTAATTGCTATTAAAGATTTATTTTTCTTTAACGTCTTCGAAATCCACGAAATCCCCTAATTTTTCAGTCTTTCCTGACTTTGCAGTTGGTGGCACATAGTCTATAGAAATTGACCCATCAGGTTTTCTCTGTGTTTTTTGACGATATTGTTGTTGTTGCTGTTGAAATTGCCCATTCATTCTATTAACTGCCTTCTCCAAAAACATAGGAAGAATTAGGCGTAATAAGAACCTTATTATATAAAATATAAGTAGCGTTACAAGTATGAATTTTATTATTGCCATCATAAAGTTTGTATTACAAATATAAGACCGACTCTGTTAAAAGTTGTTACCAAATAATCACATAATTGCAATTAAATGACGACTTACACCTAATTAATGTAACTATTCTAAGATATTGGCCACCCTACCAACCTGTCCGTCTTCCAATCTTACCTTAATTCCTCTAGAATGAAAAGCAGCAGACGTTAATAAACTTTGAACTATACCTTCTGTCAATTTACCTGACCGCTGATCTTTTTTTAATATTATTTCAACCAATAATCCTGGATAAACATCTTTTCTATTTTGCCCGTTCATTTTTATCTTTCTAGTCTATTAAACATTTTAATTATTGTACTTTATCTATAGACCTTAAATCTACAAGAGGCTTATTATTTAGTATTGGTCTATCAAAAATAGAGCCTGCTGGGGTATAGTTGTCAAAAAAACCACAGTTTTGCAAATAAAATCCTTCTCCAATCTTGCCTCCGGCATAATCCATTCTAAATTTTACCCTGCCTGTATTATCAACCGTAAATCTGGCATTAGTAAGTTCTTTCCAATTCCCCGCAGCATCGGCTACCCATTGATTGTTAAAATTTACTTTTCTAACAATAAGACCCGTTTCCGGGATAAAATTCTCCAGAAAAGAATGAAATCTTTTCAAATGAGTTTTGGTTTTAGGCCGCTCAAAACTTGCTATTAATTTCCATTCGCCAAGTTCTGGAGGATAAAACCAAGCAGTGTATGTAGTCGTACTATCATTACCTGGCACCCCTTTTAACAGAAATTTATATGTGCTCCCTGCCTTCCAGTTATAACGAAGATAACTTTGCCCCCCGCTTCCTTCATTACCAAACTCACCCGTATATACATCTGTTCCTTTCTTAATCAATTTAATTTTTTGATCATCCGGAATAGCCTTTGGGTCATCTGTATTAAACGGGCTCCACACCGAAAACAAAACTCGCCTTTCGGTATCAGAGTTTACCTGAATACCAAAATACCCCTCGGCAAAGCCATTAGCCATGTAATATGAACCTATAACGTCGTCGCCTATCGGAACCGTTATCTCATTATAAAAATATGTTGCTTCAAAATTATCGGGTAATGGATAAGTTAAATGTACAGACGGTCCTCTCCTGCCCCAATAATAAAAATTACCTTCATTATTACGAACAAAAGCGGTATTACCTTCAAGCACATTTCCTCCCAAAATTAACTGCTCTAAATTTGGGAAATAGTCCCCTTTTTTCACAATACCTCTCAGTTTTATAGCTACATATCCTGTATCCATAATATTCCATGACAAAATTTTATTTTTAGCAGATAGGCCTTTACTTAATTCTAAAATTTGCTCATCTCCATTTATTAAAAACCCAATTGAAGCACGCTCTTGCACTTGTAAATTGCCTACCGAAATAGTAAGTTTCCCTTTCACTGTTGTTCTGAGATACAAGGTGAATTGTTCGTTTACGTCGCTCCAATTTTCAATCCCTTTATTGGTTATAGTTTTAGAGCCTTTTTTAGAACTAAAGGCATTACCCCCTAAAGGAAAATTCAACTCCGAAGTCTGTGCTAATACACTTATTGAAATTAGCAATACACCTATTAAAAAAACAACTCTTTTCATTATTTACCAAACTTTTCTTGAAACATTTTTTCTAAAGCGTACATTTCGTCGCGCAATTTTGCCGCTTGTAAAAAGTCCATTTCTTTAGCCGCTTTTTGCATTTCCTTTTTTGTTTTATCTATTGATTTTTGCATATCTGCCTTACCCATAAACTGTACAATAGGATCTGCCGCAATACTTAACTCAGCATTTTCTACGTATGCTCTTTCTTTATTAACCATGTTTGCAGTAGAGAAATCTACAACAGATGTTTGCTCCAAAATTGCTTCTTTAGATTTGCCCACTGTTTTAGGAACAATGCCGTGTTCTAAATTATATGCTATTTGTTTCTCTCTACGCCTATTCGTTTCGTCAATTGTTTTGGCCATGCTGTCGGTAATTTTATCAGCATACATAATTACTCTTCCTTTATCATTTCTGGCGGCACGGCCGATGGTCTGAATCAACGCCCGCTCTGATCTTAAAAATCCTTCCTTATCTGCATCCAAAATTGCAACTAATGTTACTTCCGGTAAGTCCAACCCTTCTCTTAAAAGGTTTATTCCGACTAAAACATCAAATTCGCCTAGTCGTAATCCTCTTAATATTTCTACTCTTTCCAAAGTTTTAATCTCAGAGTGGATGTATCTGGTCTTGATATTTAATCTATCTAAATACTTGGTAAGCTCCTCAGCCATTCTTTTGGTTAAAGTAGTCACCAATATCCTACCGCCTTCTTTTATAGTTAATTCTATTTGTTCTAACAGATCGTCGACCTGATTTATAGCCGGACGCACCTCTATAACTGGATCTAACAAACCTGTAGGCCTAATAACTTGCTCAACTACTACTCCCTCAGATTTTTCCAATTCATATTCTGCAGGCGTTGCACTAACATAAATTGTTTGGGGGGCCAGCGCTTCAAATTCATTAAAATTTAAAGGTCTGTTATCCAAAGCTGATGGCAACCTAAATCCGTACTCTACCAACGACAATTTTCTGGACCTGTCGCCTCCATACATTGCGCGTATTTGAGGAACAGTGACGTGACTCTCATCAATCACCATTAAATAATCATCCGGAAAATAATCCAACAAACAGAACGGGCGCATACCCGGACTTCTGCCATCAAAAAATCTGGAATAATTTTCTATACCCGAACAATAACCTAACTCCTTCATCATCTCAATATCAAAGTTGGTACGTTCTTCTAATCTTTTAGCTTCTAAAAGGTGTTTATCTGCAATTAATTGATTTTTCCGAACCTCCAATTCTTCCTGAATACCCCAAATACTATCGTTAAACTTATCTTTAGGTGTAACAAATAAATTGGCAGGATAAATGGCCATATCCATCATCTTCTCAATAGTTTTTCCGGAAACAGGATCAATAACCATCAATTCTTCAATATCATCACCAAAAAAAGAAATTCTATAGGCCGTATCTAAATATGCAGGAAAAATATCTACTGTATCACCCTTTACTCTAAAGGTTCCTCTTTTAAATTCATTCGTCGTTCTGGCATAGAGAATTTCTACCAAGCTATGCAAAAAAGAATTTCTGGAAATACGCATCCCAACAGCTATCCGGAATACAGATCTGGAAAAATCTTCAGGATTACCCATACCATAAATACAGGAAATTGAAGAAACAACAATAATATCACGCCTTCCCGACATTAGTGAAGATGTAGTACGAAGCCTTAACTTCTCTATTTCCTCATTAATACTTAAATCTTTCTCAATATAGGTGTTGGTAGATGCTATAAAAGCTTCTGGCTGATAATAATCATAATAAGAAACGAAATAATTAACCGAGTTCTCCGGAAAAAACTGCTTAAATTCTCCATATAATTGAGCCGCCAAAGTTTTATTGTGACTCAATATTAAGGTAGGTTTTTGAGTCTGCTCTATTACATTGGCAACACTAAAAGTTTTCCCGGATCCTGTTACGCCCAGTAAAGTTTGATAGTGCTCACCTTCATTTACACCTTCTACTAACTGCTTTATTGCCTGGGGCTGATCGCCCGTAGGCTTATAATCTGATACGATTTTAAATTGCATATAACTATTAGAGAATTACAAAAGAATTGGGACTAGCACCTCTTAAAAATTTAAAAGGCTCTAATATAAATATACTAAAAAAAAGTGAAAAGTGAAAAGTGAAAAGCTAAAAGCTAAAAGCTAAAAGCTGAAAGGCTGATGGCTAAAGGCTAAAGGCTAAAGGAACAATAAGAAACACTTTCTGCCTATCACAAGTCTTTATCTTTAATTAAAACAAAAATAACTTACCTGTGTTATAATTAATTATGCTTAGCATGCGGATTTGCATTTATACTCCTATATTAACTACCCGTATTAGATATATCATGGAATTTATATTTCAAGATATTCTAAAAATAACTCCCGTTTTTACCCATTCCGTTGAAGAAGCAACCAGTCAAACTATACCTTGTATAAGTTATGGGGAAAAAATAGCAGAAGATATCCCTTATTTTGCCGCTTCACACTTTTTACTTGAAACAGAAATTATTCAGTTTAAACTGCAAAAAATCAAATTTGCTGATGTTTTTGTGCCCTTTCCTGTGCAAGAAGGGCTGTTACCTTTCGATATTTTTGCAGCAAGTTTCTTTTTGGTCAGCAGATATGAAGAATTTGTACATAAAAAATATAAAAAACAGCCATTCACGGCAAGCGATAGTTACCAAAAGAAAGAAAACTGCTTAAATAAGCCGTTAATAAATGACTGGGCCTTCTTATTGAAAAATATTCTAAAAAGTAAATTCCCAGATTTTATCTTTCCACAAAAGCAATTTCAAAACATCCCTTGTATCATTACTGTGCCCACCCTCCAAAGACCTAAAGGACTGATCAAAAAGAGCAAATTATTTATTTCGGATATTACCCATAAAGACGGCCGCAAAAAAATTATAGACAATTTAGCCGGATTAGGTTATAATGAACTTTTAAATAAAGAATTCTTAAACAACTTATACCTCCAAAACAACCTTGAAGGGCATTTTTTCTTGGATACCGGTAGCTATTCAAATGTTAGCTCAATTATTAAACACTTTTTTAACACCATCCATAAGCCCTCCAGATTTGGAATTTTTCAACCATCCGATTTAAGTAGTATAAGTGCTGCCGTAGAGCCATTTAAAGCGGAGCTAAAAACGTTGAAAATACCGGATATATTACGCACGCAACAACTTGATAACTTAATATTACCAACTTATTACTTACGTTTATTAAATATAGGAACTCAGGTCGATTACTCTATGGGATATAAAAACCATACAGGATTTAGGGCTGGAACATGCACTCCTTTTAAATGGTATGATTTGCAATTAGAAAAGCCCTCCGAACTCACCGTTTACCCCTACTGCATTACTGATTTTGCACTCATTGAAATGGGAGCTACAGCTGCAAAAAGCAGGATTGAAACACTAATTGAACGCGTACAACTTGTAGAAGGAACATTTTGTACAGTTTGGCAATTAAAAAATTTATCAAATAATGTTAAATTTAAAAAGTGGCATTACTTATATGAATTTATGACCAACTATGCAAAAATCTGAAATAAACACGAACAAATTATTTAAGCTAACAAACATAAAATCTATCGGGAATACTTTTATTGCAGAACTTCGCGATAATACGATTCAACAAGATAAACTACGCTTTAGAAGAAACTTAGAGCGTATTGGTGAATGTCTGGCATACGAGCTAAGTAAAACGCTGAACTACGAAATCAAGTCTATTCAAACTCCTCTTGGAATAGCCGAGTGTGCCGTTTTAAAAGGTCAACCTATTCTCGCCACCATCTTAAGAGCCGGATTACCGTTGCAACAAGGTCTTTTAAATGTTTTCGATCAGGCTCCCTGCTGCTTTATTGCGGCATATCGAAAAACTAAAAAAAATGGAGACTTCATTATTCAGATGGATTATGTTTCTACTCCCGATTTAAATGACAAAGTACTTATTCTTGCTGATCCAATGCTTGCTACCGGTCAAAGCATCGTTTTAAGCTGTAAAGAATTAATGGGAAGATTTAATATTAAAGAAATCCACATTGTTGCTGCAATAGCAAGTACAGAAGGCTTAAGCTACGTTAGGGCAAATTTACCCAATGCTAAATTCTGGGTAGGTGCTGTAGACGATGAGATGACTACCAAAGCTTATATCGTACCTGGATTAGGAGATGCCGGTGACCTTGCCTACGGAGAAAAACTATAAATTTGTGTTGTTTAACCCAACTTCTTTAATAATTGAAAAAACATATATTTTTTGATTTAGACCATACTATATGGGATTTTGACCGCAATGCGGAAGAAACTTTAACAGAGTTATACGCTACCTATAATTTACACAATAAAGGCATTCACTCTGTTGACACTTTTATTGAGACTTATACGGTAAATAACCATCAGCTATGGGCAGATTACCACTTAGGAAAAATCACTAAAGAGCATTTAAGAACACATAGATTTAAGACTACTTTTTTAGCATTGGGGATGGATCCTGAAGAAATACCCCACGAGTTTGAGGAAGATTATGTAAACATAAGCCCAACTAAAACAAGGTTATTTGAAGGAGCCAATGAAGTACTTGGATATTTACAAGAAAAATATACGCTTCATATAATTTCTAACGGATTTAAAACGACTACACAAACAAAAATGGAAGTCTGTAACTTAAACAGGTACTTTAAAAATGTTTTTATATCTGAAGATATTGGCTGCAATAAACCCGACCCAAAAATATTCGGACAGGCATTATCAATAGCCGGGGCTTCAAAAGAAGAAGCAATTATGATTGGCGACAGTTTAGAAGCCGATATTTATGGAGCCCTTAATTATGGCTTAGATGCCATTTTCTTTAATCCTACTAATAAACCAGTTCCAACAGATGTTCCCAAATCTATCAGTAATCTAAAAGAGCTTCAAAATATATTTTAAAAAAGAAATATAATTTACCGCCAAAATTAATCGTTTGTTCTGCGGTTGCGGATGTAATAAACGAGTAAGTTGGCTGCAATTACAAAGTGATTTAAAATATTGGGAATTAGCCCATAATATTTAGTAAAAATATTAAAACGCTCTTTTAAGCTTTCCAAGTGTTTTTGCTTAGAAACCCCTCCAACTAGGTATTTAGCCACATAAATTCGGGTATTAACAATGCTGGAAGCCTTCTTCGCTGCTTTAATAATCCAATCTATGTCTGCACTGTACTTATATTGTAAATCGTACGGCACTGTTAAAGACCTCTTAATATAGATTGCTTGATGACTTACGCTCATCCCTAATTTAAAACTGCTCCAGCTAAAATTTTCAGGAGCCGTATGTCTGCGTCTGCCCAAACTATTCCACTGCTCGTCGTACATCTCTGTTTCCCCGTAATATATATCTCCCGATGGGGCAGAATCAAAAACCTCTTGTACTGTTTCTGAAGCATAAAATTCATCGCCCGAATTCATAAATATTACATAATCGCCCTGCGCCGCAGCCAGACCTTTGTTCATTGCATCATAAATACCACCATCTTTTTCTGATATGAAATAAGCAAGTCGATCATTAAATGACTCAATAATTTCTAATGTCCCATCATTCGAAGCCCCATCTATAACTATATAATCAATGCTCTCAAATGTTTGGTTTAACACAGAAAGCATTGTTCGCTTTATGTTTTTTACATCATTATACACAACTGTAATTACAGACAATTTCGCCATTTCAATTTCCTTTATAATACTGTATGTGTTGTGCAGCAACAACAGATTCTGAAAATTTATTTAGAACCTGCTTTCGTGCATTTTTCTGGAGTTCGAGTGAATCTGAGTGTTGGTAAACCCAATTTATACCTTCAACTAAATCGTCGGCCGATTTATAATCTGCTAAATAACCATCTTCTAAATGATTAATCATATCTGGAATGCCTCCGGTTCTGAATGCCACTACCGGTGTACCACAAGCCATACTTTCCATTACTGTATTGGGCAGATTATCTTCCAGAGAGGGTAAAACAAAAACATCAGCTGCAGAATAACATTTCGCCAAATGCTCATCTTTATTAATGGTTCCTAAAAATGTTATCTTAAATGGGATGTCTGGCATTTCTACATTAGATTTATTGCCAAATATTACCAATTCTATATCCGAGATATTAATACCCTTTGTTTTTTTCAATAAATGTAAAGCTTCCAGCAAATAGGCTGTGCCTTTATGCTTATCATTTTTTGAAGGCATAAAACCACTTAAAATCACAAATTTTTGCGGATCTATTTTAAAGATTTTCTTCGCTTCGGCTTTAACATATGGCTTAAAAATGGCAGATTCTATTGTATTCGGAATTACCCGTGTTTCGCGCGTGCCCAATAAACTACTTAATTTCACAGAGTCTTTCATCCACACGCTTGGCGCTATTATTTTAAAATTTAATTCAGAATAAGCCGCCTCTTTGCGCTTCCAATTTCTGTAAGATAAATCATGCACGCCGCTATTAATTACCAACGGACAAAAACCGCATTGCTTATAATAATGTTCACATCCATAACGCACATGGCAACCACCCGTAAATGCATTACTGTCGTGAAAAGTCCAAAAAATAGGTTTTTCTAGATCTTCCAATTTAGCCAATAGCCTAGGCGTTAAAAAACCATGATTTACCCAATGAATATGTAAAATATCTGCTTCTAGTACAGCCTTGTTTTTCGAGATATCTGTGCCAAACCACTGTAAACTAAAAGGTGTTCGGGTTGCTTTAGACAACAATTTTGACCAATAACGTTCAGAAAAAATATTAAATATAGATCTAACCTTACCAAAGAAAGTATCGTTAATAGCTTTTATATTATAGGTTTCATTAAATTTATACAACACCAATACCTGAGAGTCAACCCCGTTTTCGCGCAAAGCCTTATCTAAGCGTAAACACGCCCTACCAGCGCCGCCATTACCGTCGTATGTATTTATCTGTAATACTTTCAATGTAGGTAAAAATACATTTATTGTGTTGCTTTTTTATAATTGAAGTGTATTTTAAATAGAAAAACTAGTTTCAAGACTTATTTTGGGAGAACAAACATTTCTAGTGCCTCACATTATTTTAAAAGCTGTTACTTAGCCTTTTTAAATAGCTTGGCGTTTATATAGCGCTTAATTCTAGCTAACAAAGACCCCTTTCTATTCTTTAAAAATTGCTTGATAGCGATATACGCTTCAGGTGATTCTTCTACCGTTGAAGGAAAAGAGGTAATTGGTTTTGGGTTTATGACTACGTTATAAATTTCGTTGATTCCCGAATGCACTCCCGAACCATCATGCCCAATATTATTTACCAAAGAATGTGCAGGGTTAAGCGTTAATCCCCCTTTCAAAAAAATAGAAGCATACCATCTTATAGCCCAGCTATTGTTTTTACCTTTCTTAAACTCCTCCATTTGTTTCCAAAAATTCATGGTGTAGTCTATAGAAAAATCTTTTCGTCTGGTAGCGTCAAAACTTCCAATTAGTTCATCAATATTAGGGTTAAAATGATTCCAAGCTCGTTGCCACGTTGCCCAGCCCCAACTGCTTGCCGCTCTGTAAAAAAATGTTTCCGGCAAATTATTCTCCTTTAACGGATACATATAGGCACCGATATGCATTACCCGTTCATTCGTTTTATACTTATTTAAAGCTTCATTAAAATAAGTTAAAGTATAAGGAGAGGTTACCAAATCATCTTCAAGCACAATTACATGACCATATTTATTAACCAGATCGGTTACACCTAAAATAATACTATTGGCTAAGCCCAGATTCTCTTTCCTATAAATAACTTCAACAGATTTAAACCCGTCAACATGCTTGATAATTTCTCTTACTGAATTAACAGCATCCTTGTCTTTTTCGTTCTTAGAACCGTCAGAAAAAATAAAGAGTCTGCTTTCTAACGCCAGCTCATTTTTCTTTAAGAAATTAATAGTTCTTGTGGTATGGTCCGGTCTATTGTAAACAAATAAAGCAATGGGAGCGAAATTTTGCATAATTAAAAAATAGAAATTGCCTGATCAGTTTTTTTCACTAAAACGGTATATGCATTCGCAAATTGTTCTTGCTTTCTTCTTCCTAAAAAACTCCCCAATATTTTTTTTATCCAGTATTCTAAATAGATTTTAGTTGTTTTAAATATCGATTTAGATTGTTTTTGATTTTCGTAAGTATTATACAATACTACCTCGGGAGCCGTTAAAGAAGTCATATCCCTTACAACCTTTAACCCCTCACTTTGCAACAAAAACCTTAACAAAGTAGGTGTATACATATTAATATGGCCATAATTTAAAAAATGTGTCATTCTATTATCTACACCAAATCTATAATCTTTAGGCACTTCTATAACCATATTATTAGCTACTCTTTTTAATTCTCTTATTAAAACACGTTCATGTTCCACATGTTCTAATACATGCGACAGAATTATTAAATCGAAACTATTATCTGCATAAGGTATTTTATACCCATCAAACTGTAAAGCTTCTACTAGCCGTTCTAAACCTCTACTTTTGATTTGTTCAACACCTGTTGATGCAATTTCAAGTGCATAAAGTGCATCTCCAAAATTACATTCATTTAAATAATGAAGAATACTCCCATCGCCCGCTCCAACCTCCAAAATTTTTTTCGGCTTCAGTCCGACACATACTTCTAGAATATGATCGGCTTTAGCTTTTGCTCCCATCATACGCCATGTATTATCATTATTTGTATAAAACTGGTCGTACGCCGTTTTGAAGTCGCTATTTAGCATATTACAATATTAAATACCCAAACAATTTTCTGTTTTATAAAAAACGGATGTAGACTTTAGATAAAATAAACCGGGAGAAATCCCACTAAAACTGATTTCCTTAAAACCATTTTCTATTAAAAACTTACGCGCAGCCATATAAGTTGGCCTCTCGCTATCGTCTAATACAATCACTCCATTTTTGCTCAATGCAGCGATACTATATTTACAGCAATTTACTCTATCCCGACCATCAACAATAATAATATCGTATTTCTTATTCGTAGAAACTGCCATTTTACTATATGCTCCATCTTCTTCTAAAGCTGAATAGATTATTTCGGCATTTGCCGGATTAGAAACTTTAACTTTATCATACCATCCCTTATCATGTTCCACAGAAGTCACATTTGCGGCTCTAAGTGCATAATATTTGGTTGAATTTCCAGAGCCGTATTCAAAAATAGTATGTGTCTTTAAAATTCTATCTTCAATAAAATCGATGAACGAATAAGTAACCCATGGTATAGGATTTTCATGTTGATCTACTGCAGCTTGTTTATTAAAAGCCTTAAACCAACCTATAGAATGCAAATATCCTTTAGAATGAAAAGACATTAAGGCCTTTAATGCTTTAGGGTTCTTTAATAAAGCGCTTATTGCTTTTATGGTGCTCACCTTTTTATTATTTTTTGAAATGCTGAAATTAAAAATAAAGATTTTAACATCATAATTCCTTGCGCTCTTGTTTTGGATAAAAACAATAAATAAAAAGTAGATACTGCACAGGCAATTAGCGTAGCAATAGAAGCACCAACACCACCATAAAGAGGAATCAACCAGAAATTTAATCCAATATTTACGAGAGCTCCGGCAGCGGTTCTATAAAATGAAATAGATGTATACCCCTCGGCCAACAAATACTGAGAGCTAGCACTTCCTAAGAAAACAAAAATACCAGACCAGATATGAATAGATAAAATAATTCCGGATCCAGGAAATTTATCGGCGTAGATTAAAGCGGTTATATCATTTGCTAAAAAGCTTATACCGATAGCTATAGGTAAGCTAATTAAGACCAACAAATCGTATAAATTGCCTAGTCGTTTTTTATATCGGAATAAATCTGTATTGCGCGCATGAATAATAGCCGGAAATACAGAGGTTACAATTGCTACCGGAATAAAATACCAAGCTTCACTGATATTGGCCGCAGCACTATAAATTCCAACGGTCTCCCTGCTTACAGACATCAGCATGATTTGATCTATCTTCATATAAATCGAAATCATTACCGCAGAAAGGATCAATGGAAAAGATTTTATTAGCAATCCTTTTGCCCTCGATCTGCTAAAAGTCCAATTAAATATATTGCCCCCTTTGCGCTGAAAAATAAACACCAATCCACCTGCCAATAAAATCCCTTCTAATAAGAAAATAAGAACAATCCATAATAATGGCAGTCCTACACTCACAACTGTTATTTTTAAAGCTGCGGAGACGAACAAAACAGTGTTTTGTACATGAACTACATATTTAGACTTTACCTGCGATTGAAAATAAGCATCAATTACATTAAAAGATTTGAAAAAATAAGCAGCAGAAAGAATGGCTATAAGAATAGTTAATGAATTACCGGAACCTTTATCTTGATCATAAAAAACCCAGTAAATTCCGATAATTATTGGAATTAACAGCAGATTTACAACAACTCTTAAGCCTAAAGAAGTTCCTAAAATTTCGCCTTGCTTATGTGGCTCATTAATTAATTCACGAATTATAAAGGTATCTAAACCCAATGCTCCGATAGCTGCCATAATAGTTACAAGCGCTATACCAAAACTTAAATCGCCATAACCAGCTGGGCCTAAATATTTTGCAATAACCAATCCAACTATAAGGCTTAATAGTTTTCCAAACATGAGCCATCCTGTATTTTTAAAATACTTTTGGAAAGCTTGTTCATCAAACCCTCTTATAGCTGGAATTTTAATCATTCAATAAAGTTATAGAGTTTCTTGTATTTACAAGAATTAACCTCCATTTGCTTCCTGCAAAATTTCTGCTTGAGTAGATTTTACTGGTGCAGGAGCAGGTGTAGAAACATTTTGAACCGGTGTTGTTGGTTTTGAATTTAGAGGTGCTCCTACAGCAATTGCGCAATCGTGACCTGGCATACCGTGCTCAGGATTTAATTTAACTCCAGCATTATTAACTGGCGCCACAGTATTACTTGCCGACTGATTTAAAGGTGCTCCTACAGGAATAGCACAATCATGCCCAGGCATACCATGCTCAGGATTTAACGCACCCGGGGCAGCAACAGGCATTTGTGCATTCGGATTTACCGATGCAGTAGCTGATTTTAAAGGAGCGCCTACTGGAAGTGCACAATCGTGTCCAGGCTGGCCATGAGCAGGATTAACCGTTAAACCAGCGGGGGCAGTGTTCGATGCATTTAACGAAGGTAAAGTTCCATCAGGCAGTGTTAAAGCTTCCTGATTTTTAGGGCTCTCAGAGCATGAAGCAAAAAAAGCTACTACTACAAATAAATATAAATATCTCATATTACTTAATTTTTAAGAACGCTTTTCTATTGCGCTCTACTTGTTTTAGGTGGTGTTTTAAATGAACATCAATAAATTTAAACCAATCATTTCTATTTAAGGCCCCTAATCGAGAATGTTTAACTCTAGAGATCAGGTCTATATTGGTAGTTATATTAGCTACAAAAGTAAGCTTTGTTTCGAAAGATTCAATAAGCCGGAGCGCTTCTTCCTTAGAAATTGACTTTACTCTGGCTAATATGTTCTTCGGCGCTTTTAATCTAACAGATGGCGGGAATGCTCCAAAAAAAAGTACTGCCCACCCTATAAATGTTAATCTTCCTCCCTCATCTCTACCCGTATCTATAGATCTAATGGCTTTGGTTGACAAAATGCTGGCATCAAAAATATGAAAATATATCTCGCTATATGACCAAGCATTAGAAGAGGGTTTCATTTGAAATTCTTCCTCAGTAATGCCCGATAAAAAAGTTTTGTAAGAATTGGTAACCTGCTGAATAGAATTAATAGTAGAAGAAATTGGCATAACCTATATAAAAAGTGTTTTTTGTCCTAGAATCTACCTTTCAATTGTATCTCTTCAAAAAGGAACAACTCCATATATAAAGTTACTGATTATTTTATTTAAGCACATTTTTTTGAGAAAAATTACAATAAACCGCCATATAAAAGAGTCTTAAATATTAGATCTTAGATAATTGTTTTTTTATTAAAATATGCTTATCTTTAAGAATAGACTTAAATATAAACGGTACTTATATTATTCTTTTATATGAAAATACCTAGGGTCGTTATGCTTAAATTCATAATATAGCTCTACAACTATTTTTTTTGACGATACCGTTTTCCCGCCTTCTAATTTTTTCTCTACGAAAGGAATATTTTTTTGTTTACAGATTACTTCGCGCTTTGTAGGATGCTCTGGCGCAACTAAATTAAATAGTGCTGAATGACATTTCTGATTAATCATCTTCTCAATTACAAGAATAACATCTTCGAAGTGGACATGATTAACGGGAGCATCCAAATTCAATACATTATAGTTCCCTAACTGTCTATTATCTCCCATTAACCCACCTAGCCTTAAAATATTTACCTGAGGATAATGACTTTTAAAAAGATATTCGGCAGAAGCTTTTTCATTAACAATATCTACTTCAGTAAAGCATTTATTTTCATCAGGGTATACACCGGTGGTACTTATGAAAAAAATTTGGCTCCTAAAATCACCTATTAAAGTAGCAATGTTTTTAACTCTCTGATGAATGACATGAATGTCATTCTCCTTTCGCAACGAAAATGGAACGGTTATAATTAAAACATCTATAATAGATATGGCTTCCCATTGTATATTGTTATCAGCAGAAAACTCTCCGTCTAAATCGACAAGCGTCGGATTAAACCCTTTTTGATCTAGAGTGATTATTTTATCGCTAGAAGTTGTAGTAGTATATATATTATTTTCCGAGCTAAATTTCTCAGCAATTCTACTACCCAGCCATCCGCAGCCTAAAATTCCAATATTCATGTTGCTTAACTATATTTCTGCCATTTCACAAATTAAAGTTAGCGTGTTTATTGAGCAAAAAAAAACCGGGCGATTTACTCACCCGGTTTTTTCTAATTTTATTGGAACTGTTTTGCGTTTACTTTACGCTCGTTCTCTTTTAAATATATTTTACGGAGACGCATACTAATTGGTGTTACCTCAATATATTCATCTGCCTGTATATATTCCATTGCCTCTTCTAATGAGAATTTTGTAGCTGGCGCAATACGAGTATTGTCGTCAGAACCAGAAGCCCGCATATTGGTCAATGCTTTTCCTTTAACTAGGTTAACTACTAAATCATTATCACGAATGTGCTCACCCATAATCTGACCTTCGTACACTTCAACACCAGGTTCAACAAAGAAACGGCCTCTATCCTGTAATTTATCAATAGAATAAGCTGTGGTCTGTCCTTTCTCCATAGAAACTAAAACCCCGTTTAATCTTCCCGGAATTGGACCTTTCCATGGCTCATAAGATTTAAATCTATGTGCCATAATCGCTTCTCCAGCGGTTGCTGTTAAAACATTATTTCTTAGACCAATAATACCACGAGAAGGAATTTCGAACTCTAAATGCTGTAAATCGCCTTTAGGCTCCATAACCAATAACTCACCTTTACGTTGCGTTACCAATTCAATTACTTTACCAGCAACATCACCCGGAGCATCTACAATTAAAGTCTCGATTGGCTCACATTTAACACCGTCTATTTCTTTAACAATAACCTGAGGCTGCCCAACTTGAATCTCGTAACCTTCTCTACGCATTGTTTCAATCAATACTGATAAATGGAGAATACCTCTACCATATACTAAATAAGAGTCTGGAGTGTTTGTTTCTACAACCTTTAAAGCAAGATTTTTCTCCATCTCTTTATACAAACGCTCTCTTAAACGTTGAGATGTTACAAACTTACCTTCCTTTCCAAAAAATGGAGAGTTGTTAATTGTAAACAACATATTCATGGTAGGCTCGTCAATTTTAATTACTGGTAATTGTTCTGGAGCTTCGAAATCCGCGATTGTATCACCTATTTCAAAACCTTCAATTCCTACAACTGCACAAATATCGCCCGAACGTACCTCAGCAACTTTAACCTTACCTAAACCGTCAAAAGTATATAATTCCTTTACTCTCGATTTCACCATTTTACCGTCACGCTTAATTAAAGTAATTGGCTGGTTTTCAGTAATTGCGCCTCTATGTATTCTACCGATTGCTATACGACCTACAAAAGAAGAATAATCTAACGAGGTAATTTGCATTTGAAGCGATCCTTCGTTAATTGGTGCTGGCGGAATATGATCCAAAATAGCATCCATTAAAGGAAAAATATCAGTAGTAGGTGTTTTATAGTCAGTGCTCATCCAACCTTGTTTAGATGACCCATAAATTACCGGGAAATCTAACTGATCTTCTGTAGCTTCCAAATTAAAGAATAACTCAAAAATTTGCTCGTAAACTTCTTCTGGTCTACAGTTTTCTTTATCAACCTTGTTTACTACAACAATTGGTTTTAATCCTAAAGCCAATGCTTTTTGAGTAACAAAACGCGTTTGAGGCATTGCACCTTCAAATGCATCACAAAGAAGAAGTACACCATCAGCCATTTTCAATACACGTTCTACCTCACCACCAAAATCGGCGTGACCAGGGGTATCAATGATGTTAATTTTTACATCTTTATACTTAACAGATACATTTTTTGAAACGATAGTAATCCCACGCTCACGTTCAAGATCATTATTGTCTAGGATTAAATCCCCTGCATGCTCATTATCTCTAAAGATGGAACACGAATGAAGAATCTTGTCAACCAAGGTTGTTTTTCCATGATCGACATGGGCAATAATAGCAATATTTCTAACTTTTTGCATTGATTTCTCTAAAATAAGGCGCAAAGATACATGAAAATTATGAAAAATCAGGCGTTTTTTGTGTTATTAAAACTCTTTAATAATCAGATATTCAGCAGTTAGTAAATAAATAAGTGATTTTATGGCACTTAATTTTTGAATTAAACCACAAAAAGCGTGCTCAACTTTTATTTACGCTTATCTGTTTAACAATAATTTAATAAAAATTTATTCTACATATTAAATCACATCTCTATAAACAGGTGAACAAAAATTTCATACTCTAAATAATTGTTAAATACCTCCGAAAAACATACCTTAACAACACAATAGGTTTTAGCAGCCTAGTAACTACAAAAAGAGAATTTATGATGAATAAATTTACAATTGGTGTTGAAGAAGAATACATGGTAATAGACCCCGAATCCAGGGAGCTCACTTCACACGATCAAAAAATTGTAGAAGCAGCACAACAAAAATACCAAGACCAGGTTAAAGCCGAAATGCACCAGGCAGTAGTAGAAGTTGGCACCGGTATTTGCGCTAATACAGAACAGGCCAGGCAGGAAATTTCTGAATTAAGAGTTTACGTTTCGCAACTTGCTGCCGATTTAGGCCTTAAAATTGGTGCGGCCGGAACACACCCCTTTTCTCATTGGGCTAAACAACTAATCACAGACCACCCAAGATATTCAGAAATTATAAACGAATTTCAGGAAGCAGCACGCTCTAACCTAATTTTTGGTTTACACGTACACATAGGCTTTCAATCTAGAGAGCTGGCTATTCAAATTGCCAATCAGGTAAGATATTTTTTACCACATATTTTCGCCATGTCTACCAATTCGCCTTTTTGGGAAGGCAGAAACACAGGATATAAATCATTTAGAACCAAAGTCTTTGATAAGTTTCCGCGAACCGGAATTCCGGATATTTTTAATAGCATTGAAGATTACGACAATTACGTTAAACTGCTCATCAAAACCAATTGCATGGACAATGCAAAAAAAATCTGGTGGGATTTACGGGTTCATCCTATTTATGACACCATAGAGTTTAGAATTTGTGACTGTCCAACATTGGTTGATGAAACCATGGCCTTTGTTGCACTATTTCAAGCTTTGTGTGCTAAACTCTACAAACTCCGCTTACAAAACATGAATTATATCAATTATTCGAGAGCATTAATTAATGAGAATAAATGGAGAGCAGCCAGGTATGGTATAGATGGAAAATTAATCGATTTCGGAAAAGAACAAGAAGTAGAATGCAAAAAATTATTATTAGAGTTGCTTGATTTTGTAGACGATGTGGTCGACGATTTAGGTTCCAGAAATGATATAAATTATGTCTACAAAATTTTAGAAAACGGAACAGGTGCAGACAGGCAATTGGCATTATTCAACAAAACAAATAGCTTAGAGTCGGTAGTAGATTACATTACCTCATCTACTTTAATAGGAATTAATTAATGCAGGAATTAAAAAATATAAAAGTAGCTATCATAGATTTAAACAATGGCAAACCCAATCAGGGTTTACCAAGTTTATACTCTATACTAGAAGATTTTCAACTTCAACATGATGTAGTGTTCTTTATAGAATCTTTTGCATTGCGCAACAGAGGAGAAATTCCCGATTTAAACTTCGACATCTATATCTCTACGGGCGGCCCAGGCAGTCCGTATGATGGAAACGGCAAACAATGGGAGCTAGATTTCTTCAATCTACTTACTTCCATTGATCAGCACAATGAAATAAATTCAAATAAAAAATTCTGCTTTTTAATATGTCATTCATTTCAATTGGCCTGTATGAAATATAATTTAGGGAATGTTACTAAAAGAGATAAAACAGTAACTGGTGTATTTCCTATTTACTTAACCCGTCAAGGACTAAAAGAGCCGGTATTTAACGGTCTAAAAGATATTTTCTACTCTGTAGACAACCGAAATTGGCAAGTTATAGAGCCTAATGAAACAAATTTTAAAAACAAAAACGCTATACTGCTCGCAATAGAAAATTATCGTGAAAACACCGAACACGAGAGATGTATGATGGCCATAAGGTTTTCTAAAGAAATGATAGGCACTCAATTTCATCCTGAAGCCAACCCAATTGGGGTTAAATTCTATTTAGAAAAACCAGAAATAAAAAAACTAATACAGGAAAACTATGGATCTTCCATCTACGAAGAAATGATTGAAAATCTGAACAATAAAGCAAAAATTACCCATACTTTTGAGACTATTTTACCTAATTTTTTAAGCGAAGCTATTAAATCTATTTCCTAATTGCGATATGATTTCATTAGAGCGAACAATATTTAACGACCATTTTTCTGAAGATAAATACCATAAATTCATTCAGAATTTTGAGCAAGAATTTGGCAAAATTCCATTTCGGATTGCCGAATCACCCGTATTTATATCTAATGATTTAAAACAGAAATTAATAAAGGCCGGAGAAGAAATAATTAATACAATAAAGCGTCCCGACTTTAAGAAAATTACAGAAAACGCCATCCCAAAAAACTGGGAAGTGCCGAATGAAAACAGCCACCCTCATTTCCTTACATTCGATTTTGGTATTTGTGAGGACAACAAAGGCATTTTATATCCAAAACTTATAGAACTACAGGGGTTTCCATCTCTTTATGCATTTCAGCCGCTATTAGCTAAAAACTATGAAGAGTCTTATCCTTTCTTAAGCAATTATACTCCTTTTTTCAATCATCTGAATGAGGATAGTTATTTCGAATTATTAAGAAAAGTAATTATAGGCCCTTATCATGAAGATGAAGTAGCCCTCATGGATGTAGATGCACCTGCTCAAAAAACAGCCATAGATTTTTATTTAACACATCAAAAATTAGGTCTTCCCATATTGGCTATGCAGGATATTTTCAAAGAAAAAAATGAACTGTTTTATTATAAAGACAATGTTAAGATTAAACTTAAAAGAATATACAACCGATTAATTTTCGACGAGATAGCCGACCGCAAAAGCCTACTAAAACAACACTTCGACCCTCGTAAACCATTAGATATTGAATGGATTACTCATCCAAATTGGTTTTATAGAATTTCTAAGTATTTACTGCCTTACCTAAAAGGAGAATCTATTCCAGAAACACATTTCTTAAAAGACATACTACAAAACCTACCTCAAAATTTAGGCGAATATGTCCTTAAACCTTTATTTTCATTTTCCGGTAAAGGTGTAATCATAGATGTAGGTAAAAAAGATATTGATGGGATAAAAGACCCAGAAAACTGGATTTTACAGAAAAAAGTAACTTATGCATCAGTTGTTAAATCGCCCACCGCTGCTTCTAAAGTAGAAATTAGGTTAATGTACATTTGGCCAGATAATGAGGAGCCCCAATTATGCATCACTATAGCCCGCTTAAGTATGGGCAAAATGATTGGCGTAAGCTATAATAAAGATTATAAATGGGTAGGAGGCAGCGTGGGATTAATAGAAAAAACATCTTAACTGTTTGAAAATTAATATTTTTATATAAAACACAATTATGACCAATTATAATACGTCATCTGTTATCTTTGTTATATGGACATTCAATTAATAATTGTAATCTTATTATTCATTGCGGCTGCAATATATATTGGCCGAATGATTTTCAGGTCTATTAATATTAAAAAATCTGAATGTGGTGGGAGCTGTAAATGCGGAGTAGATTTTAACAACCCGCCGCCAACGCAGAAATAAATGGCTACTTCGTTTAAAAAATATCTGATTGATAGGTTATCTATTACAGAAGAACAAGCCAACAATGCGGTTCCTGAATTAAAAGTAAAGCATTTTAAAAAAGGTAGTATTCTTTTATCTGAAGGCGATTTAAAATCTGAATCTTATTTTATTAATAGCGGATTACTTCGCTTATATTCTATAGATCAAAAAGGCAAGGAGCATATTATTCAGTTTGCACCCGAAAACTGGATGCTTTCTGAACGGAATACGCTACTATTTAATGAACCCTCTGCTTATTACATTGAGGCAACCGAAGATACGGAAGCCGTTATCGTAGACAAAGATTTTTTCCATAATCTTAAAGACGTTATTCCTGAAATTTTAGAGCTAAATATCACCATGCTACACAATTCTATTCGATTTATGCAACATCGAATAAATATGTTACTGGGCGCAACTGCGGAAGAACGCTATCTTCATTTTATCAAATTATATCCTAATTTAACCCTGAGAGTACCGCAATGGATGATAGCATCTTATTTAGGTGTAACTCCCGAGTCACTAAGTAGAGTTAGAAAAGACCTTGCTTATAAAAACTTCAAAGTTTAAATTATCCAAGAACTACTTCTTCCAGATTTTGTTTTCTTACCATACATCAATGGGCAAGTCTTTGTACCTCTATACCTTTGCTTCATCAAATTAAAACAATATGGAAAATACAAATTGGAATTTAGACCCTACACATAGCGAATTACAGTTTAAAGTAAAACATTTAATGATTACTACTGTAACTGGAAACATTAAAGATTTCAGCGCAACTTTAGTAAGTTCAAATGATGACTTTACAGATGCAAATCTTTCTTTTGAAGGAAAAATTTCTTCTATAGAAACTGGCACAGCCGATAGAGATGGCCACTTAAAAAGTGCCGATTTCTTTGATGCAGAAAAATTCCCTACAATGTCTTTCAAATCTACCTCTTTTACAAAAGATGGTGATGATTATAAAGTTGTGGGCAATCTAACTATTAAAGACACCACTAAACCTGTTACCTTAAAAGTAGAATTTGGAGGTATTGCTACAGACCCTTGGGGAAATACAAAAGCTGGATTTACTTTCGAAAGCAAAATAAACAGAGTTGATTTTGGTCTTACTTGGAATACCGTATTAGCAACAGGTGGTGTTATGGTAAGCGAAGATGTGCGCATTTTAGGAGAAGTGCAATTTGTTAAGCAAGGTTAAATTCTTGTTTAATAAATAAAACAATACCATGAACAATTTCAGAAAAATAACCGAAATCTTAAATCCTCCTGCCCCTCATATGGTAGGAGACGGATTTAGAGTTCATAACTTCGTACCGAGCGGATATAGAATTAACTTAAGTCCGTTTTATATGCTCGATTATAACTCGAAAATAGAGTTTTCTGCAAGAACAAATCCTCGTGGGGTAGATGTACATCCTCATAGAGGGTTCGAAACCGTTACACTAGCCTATCATGGAGCGGTTGCCCACCACGATAGTGCGGGTAACAGCGGCGTAATTTATCCGGGCGATGTTCAATGGATGACCGCAGCAAGTGGTATTTTACATAAGGAATATCACGAAGAAAACTTCTCTAAAAATGGAGGAGCTTTTCAAATGGTTCAACTTTGGGTAAACCTACCTGCAAAAGACAAAATGTCGGCACCAAAATATCAGGCAATAAAACAGCAGGACATGGGTAAATGGCAAGTACCAAATAATGGAGGTATAATAGAAATTATTGCCGGAAGTTATATGGGAGTTAAAGGAGCAGCAAGTACGTTTACGGAAATTGAAACATACAATGCACGATTAAATGCAAATGCTACAGTAACATTTAATTTTCCAGAATCACACAATTCGGCTCTTTTAATTATTGAAGGCTCTATTTTCCTTAATGAACAAGCTACAGTGTCTACAGATAAACTCGTTTATTTCAAACCAGATGCTGGCGATATTAGTGTTAAGGCTACTACCGATGCCGTTATTCTAGTATTAAGTGGCAAACCGATTAACGAGCCCATTGCTCAATACGGCCCCTTTTTAATGAACACCGAACAGGAAATTAGAGAAGCAATTACCGATTATAATACCGGAAAATTTGGTTTTTTAGATTAATATTCAACCCTCTATATCGGGTCTATTGGAAGACTCAACTATAAAAGCAATCTTGATGTGAAATATTCGAGGTTGCTTTTTTTTATTCCTATTTTGATACTTAATACTCCGATTTAACCAGAAAAAAGAACTATATCTGTGGTAGTCTGTGTAAATCTGTGATAAAAATTAATCTTTTTCAATCAAACATACCGCGTAAGCAACCACCCCTTCTTCTCGACCAATAAAACCCATAGTTTCATTTGTTGTGGCCTTTATAGAAATATCATCTACGGAGATTTCTAGTGCATCTGCCACATTAATTTTCATTGAAGCTATATGTGGGTTAATTTTTGGCGCTTCTAAACATAGCATTGCATCTATATTTCCAATAGAATAACCTTTCTCTTTAATAAGCTTTAACGTTTCTTTAACCAATACCAAACTACTAATCCCTTTCCATCTATCGTCCGTATTTTTAAAATGAGTGCCAATATCACCGAGATTTGCTGCACCTAACAAAGCATCACAAATAGCATGTAATAAAACATCCGCATCAGAGTGTCCAAAAGCCCCTCTGGTATGTTCTAAATTAACCCCACCTATTATGAATGGATGCCCCTCTCTAAGCTGATGTACATCAAAGCCAAATCCAACTTTTATCTTCATTATTATTAAAAAATTTCAGAAAATTATTACCTATTACCAAAGTTAAACAGTAAGCCAAATCTCAAAATACCTGCAAGCGGGCTTCTTTGAGCATCTCCAACGAGATAAGACATATCTATATTAAAGACATTGTATTTTAACCCAGCACCAATAGTTAAATATCTTCTATTTCCTTTATCTGGGTGCTCATAAAAATACCCGGCCCGAAGGGCAAATTGCTGATTATACCAGTATTCCATACCCGTAGCCACACTAACCTCGCTTAACTCTTCAGAAAAACCTCCCGGGGCATCAGAAAAAGAGCCAAAAATAGAGGAAGGGATAGAACGCTCAGGATTTCTTCCTTTCACAATATTGCCGTTATTATCATAAATAGGCTCAGTAGGCACTAATAATTTATTTAAATCTACAGAGAAAGTGAAGGTATTATAATCATCTAAAACAAATGTAGATGCTGCCCCTATTTTTAAATTAGCTGGTAAATATTGTCGGTTACCTCCATCCACATAACTCAACTTAGAGCCAATATTCGAAATGTTTATCCCGGCAGAGAACAAAGCCTCTGTATTAAAAATCACCGTGTTATTCTTATAATAACCCGACAAATCCATCGCCACTGCTGTACCTGGCCTGGTGTCTTGTCCGGATACAAATTGACCCGAAGTAAGATCTGAATATATATATCTAAAAGTTGATGCTAGAGAAAGATTATAGCCAAAATTTCTGGCAAAAGTAAAATCTAAAGCAAATTCATTGGGATTATAAGTACCCAAATCCTGCCCATTTTGGTCTGTTAACTGAATTTGTCCTAATGAAAAATAACGTAAAGAAGCTCCAATCGTGTTTCTATTATTCAAATGATAAAAACCACTCATGTAAGCTAAATTTACATCCGGAATAATCTGTTTTAACCAGGGGCTGTAAGAAACTGCAAAACCTCCGGGTTGGTCTACAAAAGAAATTTTCGAAGGATTGTTACTTAGAGAATTTGCATCCGGAGAAATTGCTACACCTACATCACCCATACTCCCCGATCTGGCATCAGGTGTAATTCTAAGAAATGGTACCGCTGTAATAATCGTATTTCTACCACTCCCGTCTGTCTGGGTACCTGGAGTTACTTGTGCATAAACACCCCCCACAGACAAAGGCAATAAGAAGAAACTAAAAATTGAACTTTTAATACACTTCAAAATAAGGATGATTTCGTATAGAATTTTATTAAAGATACTACATTATTATACTTGAAACGAATATTACGCCCCTTTATGATATATTTTAAAATATCAGGTATAATTTATAACATATTGACAAAAAACAATCTTTATAAGTCTATTCAAATTCTATTAAAATGGCGTTTTTCTCTACCTTATCACCCGTATTGATTTTAATCTTACCAATTATTCCATCAGCCGGAGATTTTAAAATATTTTCCATCTTCATAGCTTCAAGAACTAATAAGTTATCTCCTTTCTTAACTTCTTGTCCAGTCGTAACAGTAATTCCTAGTACCAATCCGGGCATTGGAGCTTTAACATTTTTAACTTTTTGAGAAGCCAGATCCTCCATTCCAAGCTGTTGAAGCAATAAATCAAACTGATCTTTTACAGAAACATTGTATACATTCCCGTTGACTTTGATTTGCATATTTTTATCTGCATCAACCGACACCAACTCTACCGAATATGATTTATTATCCTGAATAATGTGATAATTTTTAGCATCAATTTTAACTGAATCCAATTCAAATGATTTTCCATTTACTGAAAAAAAACCTTCATTAGATTCTACATCTATTGCTTCTGCGTTATTAACTTTAATCTTTAACATATTAGTTGGTTAAGGCATATTGTATTAAGTTAGTCCCCATTTTTAATGCTTTCAATCTTATTTCAGGGGTATCTTCTGGGTAGGTCCCTGCATCTTCCCACCCATTACCTAAATCAGACTCATAAGAATAAAAGCAAACAATTCTTCCTTTCCACGAAAGTGCAAATCCTTTTGGTGGTTTTCCATCATGTTCATGAATTTTGGGAATTCCGTTTGGAAATTTAAATTTTTGATTAAATATAGGATGATTTGCAGGTATTTCTTCAAAATTTAATTCAGGAAAAACCTTTTTCATTTGTGGTCTAATGTACTGATCTAATCCATAATTGTCATCTATATGAAGAAATCCCCCGTTGATAAGGTATTTACGTAAATTACGTGCTTCAAAATCATTAAAAATAACATTCCCATGTCCGGTAAGATATAAAAATGGATAATTAAATATTTCTTGACTTGCTACCTCAACAATACTTTCTTCCGGAAAAAAATTAGTCCCTATATTTTTATTGCTATAATCAATCAAATTAGGTAAAGCGGTTCTGTTTGCATACCAATCACCTCCCCCGTTATATTTAACACGGGCCAGCCGATAAGTTGGATCAGTAAATCCAAAATTAACACCTACCAAACTAAATAAAATTATAAATATTAAACCTCTCATTTATTTAGATAATTAGCTTCAAAACACGCTGCTAATGCCGCAGTTTCCGTTCTTAATCTACTCTCACCTAAAGTTATTGCTTTAAAACCATTAACCAAAGCTAAATTAACTTCATTAGGTGTAAAGTCTCCCTCTGGACCTATTAAAATTAAACAATCTTCGTTCTTTTTAAGATCCCGAGCAAGGGTTGTTTTTTCTCCATCTGCACAATGTGCGATATATTTATTTGTAATATGATTGCAGTTCTTTATAAAATGTGAAAAAGACTGAGCATCTGTAATGGTAGGATGAAAAGCTTTTATAGACTGCTTTACTGCAGATGTTATAACCTTTTCTAATCGTTCAGGTTTTACAACCTTCCGCTCAGAACGATCACAAATAAGAATAGATATTTGATCTATTCCTATTTCTGTAGCCTTCTCCAGAAACCATTCCAATCGTTCAATATTTTTGGTTGGCGCTATCGCAATGTGTAAATTAAAGGAACGCTTTCCAAAATTTTCCTCATAAGTTAAAACCGATAATGAAACTTGTTTTTTACTCACAGCCGAAATTTCAGCTGTATATTTCCCTCCTTTACCATCTACTAACATCACTATATCACCCTGCGACATACGCAATACCTGAATACAGTGCTTACTCTCCTGCTCATTTAAGTTATAAGCAGACCCTTTAATATCTGGAGTATAAAAGATATGCATAAGTTTCCCCCTATCTAAGGTCAACTGCGTCAGACTTGTTTATTACAAGTTCGAGCTTAATAGTTTCTATATTTTGTTCTGTCTTTTTAAGAATTGTAAAAAGATATCCATAACACTCCTGGCTATCACCAACTTCAGGAATACGTCCAAACGTATGTGTTATTAAACCAGAAATTGTATCGTAATCTTCATCTTCAGGAAGATCGTGCGGCAAATGTTCATTTACGTCATAAACAGTAGCTAACGCATTAATTACGTATTCTGTATCAGATACTTTCTCTACTATTGGTTTCTCTTCATCGTATTCATCTTGAATTTCCCCAACAATTTCTTCAACAATATCCTCTAAAGTAACCATACCTGCGGTACCACCAAACTCATCAATTACAATCGCAATTTGAATACGTTTCTGTTGTAATTCGCTTAATAGATCATTAATCTTCTTGGTCTCTGGCACAAAATAGGGCTTTCTTAGTATATCTACTAAATTCCAATCAGAATTTCCTGACACTAAAGGCAAAATATCTTTAGCATGCACAATACCGACAATTTTATCAATTATTTCGTCATATATAGGCAATCTTGAATATCCTTCTGCGATAATTTTACTAATAAGTTCTTCTTTTGTAGCACCTAATTCAATGGCTGATATTTTTGTTCTGGGCACCATTATATTCTTAACAACCCGCTCATTAAAATCAAATACATTTTTGATTAACTCGTGTTCATTGTTGTCAAGAGCTCCGCTTTCTTTTCCCTGATCTAACAGATATTGCAATTCTTCTGAACTATGGTGTGCATCATGGCCTCCGGTCATACTAATACCCATTAACTTCAAGATATTATTTGCAAAACTATTTAACACCCATATAACAGGTTTAAATACCACATAGAAAATGTATAAAGGCAATGCAATTCCCATAGTTGTTCCAACCGGGCGCTGAATGGCTAAACTTTTCGGAGCTAACTCACCGAATACAATGTGTAAAACAGTAATAATAGAGAAAGCTAAAACATGTCCCAAAGTGGTTGCAACACTATCAGACAAATTAAAATTGATAAAGTCAAAAAACACGTGTACTATACGTGTCATTACACCTTCTCCTACCCAACCTAATGCGAGTGATGCAAGTGTAATACCTAATTGCGTTGCTGCCAAATACCCATCTAAATGTTGGGTCATGTGCTTCGCTAAATTAGCAATTCTACTTCCAGTTTTAGCTTTAATCTCTATTTGAGAAGCCCTAACCTTAACAAGAGCAAATTCTGCGGCTACAAAAAAGCCGTTTAAAAAAACTAAAAATAAGGTTATAAAAATATCGAGTGCCATTATTAAATATTTCTAAATGTAGAATTATATAGCTCTATACTTTCGTTGATTACTTTTTGTGCGTACCTTTTACCTAATAAATGTTCTATAGTAACATTTTTCTCTTCTAATGCTTTATAATCTTGGAAAAACCTCACAATTTCCTTCATTGTATGCGGAGGTAATTCCGATAAATCATTTATGTAATTTACTGACATATCGTTTTTGGCAACAGCGATAATCTTATCATCCTGCTCACCATTATCTACCATATGCATAACTCCAATAACTTTAGACTCTATTAATGTCATTGGATAAACATCTACAGAGCACAATACCAATATATCTAATGGATCATTATCATCACAATAAGTTTGCGGGATAAATCCATAATTAGCAGGGTACATAACAGAAGAAAAAAGAATTCTATCTAATTTAATCAGGTTAGATTCTTTATCTATTTCATATTTAGCTTTAGATCCTTTAGGAATTTCGATAATTGCATTTACAAATTCTGGGACATTACTGCCGGGAGAAATGGCATGCCAGGGGTGATGGTCGTCTTTATTCATTTTTACTTATATTTCATTATTATTGTCTTCTGCTGGCGCCACTTTCTTCTTAAAAAAAGTAACCAGCAATGGTATTGTTGTTATTACTATAAAGCCAATAATTATATAAAGTAAATAATCATTTATTTCTTTTTCAAATCTTTTGCCCAGCCAATAACCCAACAAAGTTAAAGAAGTGATCCATAATATTGCACCAGAAATATTATAAAATGCAAATTTTTTAAAATCCATTCTTACTACTCCTGCAAAAATCGGCGCAAATGTTCTAACAATTGGAACAAATCTACCCATGATTAATGCAAAAGCACCTTGCTTTTTATAGTATTGTTCGGCAGCAACTAAATACCGTTTCTTAAAGAAAAATGTTTCTTTTCTATTATATAGTAATGGCCCGGTACGCTTCCCAAACCAATATCCAGTAAAATTTCCAAGGATAGCCGCAATAATTAACCCGACCACTAAAACAGCTATGTGTACATCCAGTGCATTGGTAGCTACAAACATCCCTGCTAAAAACAATAGATAATCACCAGGCAGGAAAAAGCCTATTAAAAGTCCTGTTTCTGCGAAAATCACAAACATTAACAGGTAAAACCCACCTTCCCTTAATAGGGTTGCTGGATCAATCACCGTTTGTAATGAATTCCATAGCTCCTGCATATTCAATTATACATAAAACTACGAATAAATTCTCAAGTTTATTTATAATATATGTAAAATGACAGTTGGATAGATTCCAATTAGAATAGTAAATATGACACCAATAGTTATAACTATTTTATAAGCTAAAGACGTTGATAACACAACCTCCTTACCCTCCTTAAAATACATAGCTGTAATAACTTTAAAATAATAGTAAAATCCAATTAAAGCATTAATTATTGCTACAATTACCAATAGAGTGTGGTACTCATTCATAACATTCACAAACATCACATATTTACCTATAAAACCAGCTGTTAAAGGTATTCCTGCAAACGATAACATGGCTATTGTTAGAGCAAAGGCAATAAATGGATTTTTCTTTCCCAAACCGTTAAACGACTCAAAACTGTCACTACCAGTATGCTGTTTTACAATGATAAGAACTGCAAATGCTATTAAACTTGCTGCAATATAAGAAGCAGCGTATAACAATACATTACTTGCTGACGCAGCACTTAGAACAATCACGGAGAACAACAGGTATCCTGCATGGCTAATACTTGACCAGCCCAGCATTCTTTTAAAATTTTTCTGAAACAGAGCCGTAATATTTGCTGTGAATAAAGTTAAAATAACAATGATTAGTAAAGCAGGCATCCAGAAATCGTGAAGTGGGGCAAAGGTATTCCCAAATAATTTTAAGAACGCTGCAAATCCAGCTGTCTTAACAATAGTAGCCATAAAAGCTGTTATCATAGTTGGAGAACCTTCATATACATCTGGAGTCCAAAAGTGGAAAGGAACTACTCCTATCTTAAAACACAAACCTATTAGCATCAAAATTAAACCTGGATAAAATAATTCAGAAACTGAATTTGGGTTGTTTATCAGGTAAGCCTCAATTCCATTAATATCAAAAGTCGCTGTAGCTCCGTAAATTAGAGTTATACCGAATAATAAAAATCCCGTTGAAAAAGCGCCCATTAAAAAATATTTTAACGAAGCTTCGTTAGAAGCAAAATCTCTTTTTCTAATACCTGCAAGTATGTACAGGCAAACCGACATAATTTCCAAACCAACAAACAGCATTGATAGGTTTAAATAAGAAACCATCATGATCATGCCCACTAGAGCAAACAACATCAATGTAAAATATTCTGCGATATAATCACTTTCTGAAGAAAAATAATCCTTGCTTAATAATAAAATTAAGCCGGCTCCTGCTATAAGAAGTATGCTAAATGCAACGGCAAAATTATCCATCTGCATCATTCCAAAACTAACAGTTTGCTGATCCCAGCTTGTAACTGCAAACACCAATGCTACACCTAAACCAATTAAAGATAATGGTAATAATGCTTTTTTAGCTTTATAAAGTCCAGCATATAAAACGATCAATGCTGTTACTGCGATTGTTATTATAATATTCATCTATACCTAGCGTTGAAGTTTTAGATCTATTTGTTGAAGCAATTGATGAACAGAAGCTTCTGATATTTCAAAAATTGGCTTTGGATATACACCTATAGCGATAACCAATAAGCAAATTGTATAAAGCACTATTTTTTCAGTTCCTGCAATATCTCTCATGGTTGCCGTCAATGCATTAGTAGTTCCTAACATAGTTTTTTGGTACATGCGCAACATATAAACAGCTGAAAAAATAATCGTTAATCCAGCAACAGCCGCCAACCAAATATTAAAGTTAAACACCTCCATTAATAGCAAGAACTCTCCCGGAAAACCGTTGGTACCCGGTAACGCTACTGCCCCTAATAAGATAATTAAAAATGCAATCGATAACTGAGGTGCGTTTTTAGCTATACCTCCTAATTCTGATAATTTGACAGTCCCTAACCTCGATTGAATAATGTCTAAAACAAAAAACAAACCAACCACATTTATACCGTGACTTAACATCTGTATCATTGCTCCTTGTATACCCTGAATACCAGAAGTAGTTGAAATTACTGCCGCAAAAATACCCGCCGCAATTAAACCCACGTGGCTAATAGATGAATAGGCAATTAAACGTTTTCCGTCATTTCTGGTAAATGCAATAATAGACGCATAAGCAACTCCAATAATAGAAAGTATCACTACCAGCATTCCCCACTCCTGAACACCGCTAGGCACAACAGGTAACAACCATCTAATTACACCATATATACCCATTTTAAGCATTATACCTGACAATAGCATGGTTCCTTGAGTAGGTGCTGCGGTATACGTATCGGGCTGCCAAGTATGGAAAGGAAAGATGGGCATTTTAATAGCAAAAGCGATAAAGAAAGCCCAAAATATCCAAGATTGTTGTACAGAATCTAAATTTAAAGCGTAAAATGACTGTAATGCAAAATTATTATCCGGATTTTGAAGATATAAATATATTATACCCAGAAGCATGAATAATGAACCTGCAATAGTATACACAAAGAACTTCATGTTTACTTTAATTCGATCTTTTCCACCCCACATAGCACATATAAAGTAAATAGGAATTAACGCTGCTTCCCATCCTATATAGAATAGAAATGCATCCATTGCTGTAAACACAATTAACAAGCCCCATTGCATGAATAAAATTAATCCATAAAATGCGCCTTCGTTAGTAGGGTTACGCTGAAATCCAGCTAAAATTATTAAAGGTACCAGTACGTTGGTTAATAAAATTGTAACCATACTAATTCCATCTACACCTGCTGTAAGTCTAATTCCAAACTCAGGAATCCAAGGATAATTGATTTGAAATTGCGTGTCGGCATTCGGCACAAAATTCATCAACATTAATCCAGTTGCTACCAAACCAATAAGGGAAGTGGCCAATGCTACATTCTTTGCATTTGCTCCAGCCATAAAGGTGATAATTGAGCCTGCAAACGGTATAATCAATAATATAAGTAAAAGTTGCTCCATCTTTTGGACGATCCTTTATAGTGCTAAAAATGTGTATAATAATAGGGCAATAATCCCTGCTACCATCATGAATAAATAAAATCCTACGTTACCTGACTGCAATAATCTAAGTGCCTTACTTCCTTCAGAAGCAGTTAACCCTAAGCCATTCACTATACCATCGATAATTTTCTTATCTACAATACGGTAAAAGAACTCAGAAAATGCATTAAGAGGTTTAACAACTAACCAATTATACAATTCATCGATATAAAATTTGTTATAAGATAAGTTAGACATAAATCCTCTGTGACCGCCTTCAGCTACAGGAACTCTTCCGCTCTTAACATATCTGGTATAAGCTATGATGATAGAGATAATGGCACCTACTACTGAAACGCCCATTATAATGTACTCGGTCGTATGATCTAAACCTATATGTCGCACACCGTTTAATACTGGCGACATCCATTGCGCCAACCAATTACTTCCTCCAAAAACTTCGGGTATTCCGATCATGCCTGCTATAGCAGACAAAACAGCTAAAACAATTAAAGGGAATGTCATGGATGTTGGCGACTCATGAATTTTCTCTTCTGCATGATGCGAACCTCTGTATGTACCATAAAATGTTAGGTATAACATTCTAAACATATAAAATGCGGTTAACATAGCGCAAAATATACCCAAAGCCCACATCACTTTATTGTACTCATATACATGAGCCAATATCTCATCTTTAGAGAAAAATCCCGAAAACGGAGGAATTCCTGAAATGGCTATTGTTCCAATTAGCATCGTAATAAATGTAATTGGTAATTTCTTTTTCAAACCACCCATTCCACGCATATCCTGCTCATGATGCATTGCATGAATAACTGAACCAGCACCTAAGAACAAAAGAGCTTTAAAGAAAGCGTGTGTTAATACATGGAAAAAAGATCCGGAGTAAGCACCTACCCCTAAACCTAAGAACATATATCCTAATTGCGAAACAGTCGAATAAGCTAATACTTTTTTGATATCCGTTTGAGTAATCGCAATTAATGCTGCTAAAAGCGCTGTTGCCAAACCTACAATAGCAATAATATGTTGAATAAATGGTGCTAAATCAAATAAAACATTAGATCGAGTTATCATATAGATACCTGCCGTTACCATTGTTGCAGCGTGAATTAACGCTGAAACTGGCGTTGGCCCAGCCATCGCATCAGGCAACCAAGTAAACAACGGCAACTGCGCTGATTTACCACAAGCCGCGATAAACAACAATAAACAAATAAGTGCTATTGTTGTATTTCCCGGCATTAAAGCTGCCGCCTGGGGGAAAATTGTTGCAAACTCTACACTTCCAAAAGTCGTAAAAATTAAGAATACACCTAAAAGAAAGCCTAAATCACCAATTCTATTCATAACAAATGCCTTTTTTGCAGCACTTGCATAACTATTATTGGTATACCAAAATCCGATCAATAAATAAGAGCATAAACCTACGCCTTCCCACCCTATAAACATTACGATGTAATTTGATCCTAAAACCAATAACAACATAAAGAAAATAAACAGGTTTAGATAGCTGAAAAATTTACCAAAACCCTCATCGGCATGCATATACCCAATAGAGTAAACATGAATTAAAAACCCTACTCCTGTTATTATTAATAACATGATTGAACTTAACGGATCTACTAAAAACGATAAAGGTATTTTTAAAGAACCCGTGCTAATCCAATCGAACAAGTAAATGGTATGCGATTTAACAGAAGAATCACCCAATTCAAAGAAAATACCAATACTTAATGCAAAAGCAGCCAATACCACGCCACTGCCAATTACTCCAATTGCAGATTTGGAAAGCGTATTTCTTCCTAATCCATTTATAATGAATCCTATTAATGGAAGTAAGGGAACAAGCCAGATTAAATTTATCATATTCACAAATCACCGCATATGCGGGATAATTATTATTCTAATTATTAATTACCACTTAAGTCTATTTAACACACTAATATCAATTGTTTGCGTATTTCTGTACACCATTACTATGATACTTAGTCCTACAGCAACCTCTGCTGCTGCTAATGCCATAATGAAAAACACAAAAACTTGTCCGGAGGGATCATTATGATGCACTGAAAAAGCTGCCAATAATAAATTAACTGCATTTAACATTAACTCAACAGACATAAAAATAATAATGGCATTTCTTCTAACCAATACGCCAATTACACCAATCGTAAAAATAAGTGCACAAAACCATATGTAATGAGCTAAAGGAACTCCTTGCATATTTTGAAACAAACTATCCATTGCTTTTTTCCTCCTTCTTGGTTAAAAGAACTGCGCCAACCATCGCACTTAATAATAAAATTGATGCTAATTCAAAAGGCAACATAAATGGCCCAAAAAGTTGTTTCCCCAACGCCTCAACCAAACCTATACTTGGATCTTTTAAAACCAAAGGATCATTGATAGCTATCGACTTTAATGAACCTGTTAGAGTTACCAATAAACATCCGCCTGCTATAACTGCTATAATCTTTAAGAAGAGGGATTTATTAGGTTCACTTTCCTTATTGAGATTGAGTAGCATTAGTACGAAAAGAAAAAGTACCATGATAGCTCCCATGTAAACAATAAAATTTACCACAGCTAAAAATTGTGCATTTAATAACACATAATGCACCGTGAATGTAAAAAAAGTGAGAATAAGGTATAATACACTATGAATAGGGTTTTTTGCAAAAACCACCATTAGCGCACAAAATACACTTAATGTTGCCGCAAAATAGAATACAGATGCACCCATTAATTTTTGTTTAGTTTTCGTTTCTCTCGCTAGCGAGATACAAAGCAATCTTATTATTGTCAACTATTACTTTAGGATTGCTTCTTTCCTAGCAATAGCGTTTTTTATTTTTATTTCTCTAAAGGAGCTTCTACTAATTTGTCTTTACCGTAAATAAAATCTTTACGTAAATAATCAGACGGCACTATTGGCCCGTCTAAATAGATGGCTTCTTTTGGACACGCTTCTTCACACAAACCACAGAAGATACAGCGCAGCATATTAATCTCATATACAGAAGCATATTTTTCTTCACGATATAAATGTTTCTCTTCTGCTTTACGCTCTGCGGCTATCATAGTAATAGCTTCTGCAGGGCAAGAAAGCGCACATAAACCACAAGCAGTGCAACGTTCTTTACCTTCTTCATCTCTCTTTAAAGAGTGCATTCCCCTCCAGTTAACCGAAAATTCTCTTTCTTGTTCCGGATACTTAATGGTTGGGGGCTTTTTAAGAAAATGTCCAATTGTAGTTGCCAAACCTTTTGCAATAGTAGGCAAATACATGCGCTCTGCTAAATTAAGCGGTTTTGGGTCTAATACTTTTTTCTTATTGCTTAATGATTCCATGTCTGATTAAAAATTATTCGTTAATGCAATAACAAGAGCTGTAATTATAATATTTGCGATAGCAAAAGGGATTAATCCTTTCCACCCTAAATTCAATAACTGATCATAACGGAAACGAGGAATGGTCCAACGTACCCACATGAAGAAGAAAATGAAACCAAATATCTTTAAGAAGAATATAGCCGTACCAAATAATGGTGCCCAAGTAGGCCCTAATAAGTTGGCCATAAACTCCATTCCTGGATAGTTATAACCGCCAAAATAAAGTGCAGCTAAGATAGTCGACGAAACAAACATGTTGATGTATTCAGCGAACATATAAAAGCCAAGCTTCATCGACGAATATTCCACCATATAACCGCTATTTAACTCCGCTTCGCATTCTGCCAAGTCGAACGGTGCGCGATTGGTTTCTGCAAAGGCACAAACTAGGAAAATTATAAAACCAACTGGTTGATAAAAAACGTTCCAATGGATACCTGATTGCTGCGCTACAATTTCTCTTAAGCTTAAAGTTCCGGTAACCAATAATAAGGCTATAATAGAAAGGCCCATTGCAATTTCATAGCTAATATTCTGTGATGCCGCACGAATAGAACTTAACAAAGAAAACTTATTGTTGGAAGCCCATCCGCCTATTAAAACACCGTATACACCTAATGAAATAACACCAAAAATATATAAAAGACCAACATTAACATCTGTAACCTGTAAAGCAATTGTTCGATCTCCAATTTGCATATCCTGACCCCACGGAATAACCGCAGTACCAATACAGGCACAGAGCATAGCTAAGCCTGGCCCCATAATAAACAGCCATTTATTGGATTGAGCAGGAATAATTTCTTCCTTCATAAACATTTTAACACCATCAGCTAATGGCTGTAAAATACCAAATGGCCCAGCTCTATCTGGTCCGTGTCTATCTTGTAAGAAAGCAGCTACTTTACGCTCTGCATAAGTAGAGTACATCGCAATAACTAAACTTAGCGCAAACACTATTACGATAATCAGAAATTTCTCTATAACAAAGTTAATATCCATTAGATTTTAGTGCTTTTTTCAAATTCACGTTTATTGGCAGCTTGTAGCACCAAATTTTCTTTAATTACAGGAAGCGGCTTAAATGTATCGTAATGATTAGAGTTAATTACTGATGTTGTCTCAATTTCAGTTGGCTTCTCTAATGTCCAATCTGAAGTCTTCTTTTTATCGAAACGGCATTCATTACAAATAAACTCTTCCACCTCTCCAAATTCATCTTTACGTGCGGTTACACGCAAAACATCATCACCTTTGTACCAAAGCGTTACTTTACCGTTACATTTTTCGTGGTTACAATTTCTATGCGCATCTACCGGCTTTGTAAACCATACACGATTTTTAAAACGGAAAGTTTTATCCGTTAAAGCACCTACTGGACAAACATCGATAACATTTCCTGAAAAATCATTTTCTACAACATTCTGGATATAAGTTGAAATTTCAGAATGATCACCACGATTTAGCACACCATGAACACGTTGATCTGTGATTTGATCTGCAGTAAATACACATCGGTAACATAAAATACAACGATTCATATGAAGCTGTATTTTATCTCCTATGTCTATCCTGTCGAAAGTACGTCTTTCAAATTCATAACGCGTATTTTGAAGGCCGTGCTCATAACCTAAATCTTGTAAATCACATTCTCCTGCCTGATCGCAAACCGGGCAATCTAATGGGTGATTAATTAAAAGCATTTCTACTACACCTGCTCTGGCTTTTAAAACTTCAGGTGAGGTAATGTTTTGCACTTCCATACCATCCATTACAGTAGTACGACAAGATGCAACCAGTTTAGGCATGGGTCTAGGGTCTTTTTCAGAACCTTTAGAAACTTTAACAATGCATGTTCTGCATTTACCGCCACTACCTTCTAGTTTAGAATAATAACACATTGCAGGAGGTACTATTTCACCACCTATCTGCCTTGCAGCATTTAAGATTGTGGTTCCAGCCTCCACCTCTACGGTTATTCCATCTATGACAACTTTTACTTTTTCGCTCATCGTTTTGAAGAACTCTATGCTTTTTATTCTTTAATGAAAAATTAGCGTATTATTTAATTTTGTTCCGTTATTGGTGCTTTCTCTATAGGGTTGGCGTAATTTGCCAATCCGTAATTTCCGGCCAAGGCCTTAGCGGGCTCCTTTACATGCCATTCAAATTCATCTCTAAAATGTCTGATTGCACTAGCAACAGGCCATGCTGCCGCATCACCTAGCGGACAAATTGTATTTCCTTCTATATTTTTAGATACATCAACTAATAAGTCAATGTCACTCATTTTTCCATGACCAAACTCTAGTCTATGTAAAACCTTTTCTAACCATCCTGTTCCCTCTCTACAAGGCGAACATTGTCCACAACTTTCGTGATGATAAAATCTTGAAAAATTCCAGGTATTTCTTACCATGCATTGATCTTCATCAAATGCAATAAATCCGCCCGACCCCAACATCGTTCCGGTAGCAAAGCCACCTTCAGCAAGGGATTCATAACTCATTAATCTAGGTTCACCATTTGCATATCTTAAAGATAAATTTGCAGGCAAAACCGGCACAGATGATCCGCCGGCTACAGTTGCCTTTAGTCTTTTTCCATTCGCCATACCTTGGCAATATTCATCGCCATATATAAACTCCTCTACAGATAATCCTAATTCTATTTCATATACGCCTGGTCTTGCTAAATTACCTGAAGCCGAAATTAATTTTGTACCTGTGCTGCGTCCAATTCCAATTTTTGCATACTCATCTCCTCCATCATTAATAATTGGAACTACCGCTGCAATAGACTCTACGTTGTTTACAACAGTAGGGCAGCCGTACAAGCCGGCAATAGCGGGAAAAGGTGGTTTTATTCTTGGATTTCCTCTTTTCCCTTCTAAGGATTCTAAGAGTGCTGTTTCTTCACCACATATATAGGCACCTCCTCCAGGCTGAACATACAATTCTAAATCATAACCCGTCCCAAGAATATTTTTACCTAAAAATCCAGCATTTTTTGCCTCGGCAATTGCTTTTTCAAGAATGCGAATTTGAGGCATCATTTCACCTCTTACATAAATATAAGAAACTTTAGCTCCTAAAGCATAGCTAGATACAATCATTCCCTCAATCAAAGCATGGGGGATATAAGTCATCAAGTATCTATCTTTAAAAGTTCCAGGCTCAGATTCGTCTGCATTACAAACTAAATAGCGCGCAACTCCTTCAGGTTTAGCTAAAAAACTCCATTTCATTCCAGTAGGAAATCCTGCACCACCTCTACCTCTTAAGCCCGACTTTTTCACCTCTTCAACAACATCTTCTGGAGTTAAAGTCTTCAATGCTTTTTCTACAGATCTGTAACCACCTTTTTGGCGATATACCTCGATTGTATTGATGTCGGGCACATTGATATGTTCTAATAATAATTTACGAGCCATTATTTTTTGCGTAAATCGTCAATTAATTGATCTACCGATTGTTCGGTTAAATTTTCATAAAAAGTATATTCTGGACCAATTTGTAAAACCGGGCCATAGCCACAGGCTGCTAAACACTCCACACCTCTCCAACTAAATAAACCATCGGCCGTTACTTCACCTTCTTTAACACCCAGCGTTTTCTCCATATGATCCATTATTTTTTCAGCACCCACTAAGCAGCAAGGTCCTGTTCTACAAACTTCAAGAACATATTTACCTTTAGGTTGTAAAAAATACATGGTGTAAAAACTCGCTACCTCATACACTTCAATAGGTTGAATCTTTAAATATTCAGCAACTTTATCCATTGCCGGGGCGCTTGTCCAACCAAACTCTGCCTGTACCAAGTGCAATAAAGGCAATAAAGCTGATTTTTGCTTTCCTTCAGGATAACGCGTTACAATTTCATCAAACTTTGCTAGCAAGGCCGATGAAAACTCTACAGCTTGTGTTTCTTCTACTTTAAGCATCTAATTCTCCTGCAATAATGTTTAAACTACTCATGTTAATAATAGCGTCAGACAATAGCATGCCTTCACTCATTTTCGCATACATAGAGTAATTAATAAAACTAGGTCTTCTAAAATGCAAACGATAAGGTGTTCTACCTCCGTCATTAATCAAATAAAACCCAAGTTCACCATTACCACCTTCAACGGCATGGTAAACTTCAGCCTTTGGTGCATCAATTTCACCCATTACTATTTTGAAATGGTAAATTAACGCTTCCATATTATTATAAACCTGCTCTTTTCCTGGCAAATAAAACTCAGGAACATCTGCATGGAATATTCCGCTAGGTTGCGTTTTCAATTTCTCTAACGCCTGCTCAATAATGCGTACACTTTGCCACATCTCTTCATTTCGAACCAAATATCTATCGAAAACACAACCTCTCGTTCCAACGGGAATTTCAAAATCGAAATCTTCATATGAAGAATAAGGCTCGCTCACACGAACATCATAATCAACCCCCGTTGCACGTAACAGTGGTCCTGTCCAGCTATAGCTCAATGCGTCTTCCGGTGTAACTGAAGCAACACCTTGCGTACGATCTAAGAAGATACGATTACGATTCAACAAACTTTCAAACTCTCTTAATGCAACTGGGAATTCTTTTAAAAATTTGTTGATTTTAGCAAACGCTACATCATTAAAATCTCTTTCTAAACCGCCTATACGACCAATATTAGTTGTTAAACGAGCTCCACATATTTCTTCAAATATTTCATAAATATGCTCTCTATATTGAAAAAGATATAAAAATGTAGTAGTAGCACCCGTATCCTGAGCTATAATAGTATTACAGATTATATGATCCGCAATACGAGAAAGCTCCATAATAATTACTCGTAAATAATCAACTCTTTTTGGAATTTGAATATTTAACAGCTTTTCTACTGTCATATGCCAACCCATATTATTGATGGGAGACGAGCAATAGTTTAAACGATCTGTTAAAGGTGTAATTTGATAGAATGGACGATTTTCAGCTATTTTCTCAAATGCCCTATGAATATAACCGATGGTAGAAACACCGCTCACAATGCGTTCACCATCCATTTGTAACACGTTTTGAAAAACCCCATGTGTAGCTGGGTGAGTAGGACCTAAATTTAGGGTTACCAACTCACTTTGAGGATCATTATCTGTATATACCGGCTGATTTTGATTCATAATTACCTACCGAAAAATTCGTCTTTTTTATCTACCCTATTTGGATCCTCAAGAGGATATTGCTTAAGCATTGGATGAACGGGCAGATCATCCACATTTAAAATTCTTCTCAAATCTGGATGTCCTTCAAATTTAACCCCAAAAAAATCATACGTTTCTCTTTCCATCCAGTTAGCGCTATTCCATAAGCCACTTGCTGTAGAAATTTTAGGATCTTTTTCACTTATAAAAACCTTTACTCTCGCTCTAATTTTGTGAACCATGCTAAAAACATGATAAACAACTGCTATTTGTTCTTTTTCAGGATAATGAACAGCAGTAATATCCGTTAAAAAGCTCAGACTGATTTTATCATTATCTTTCAAAAATGAAAGCACATCAATGATTCTATCTTTAGTTGTAGAAAATGTTAACAAACCATAAGGCTCTGACACATCTACAAGCTGCTCGCCAAATTTCTGACCAAGCAAATCAATCAATTCTGTATTTGATACTTTAGTCATTATTGTATTCCGTAACTTGCTAACAATTCTTTATATTGAGGAGAATTTCTTCTTCTTCCTGATTCATTCCTAACTAATTCTTGAATTTTTGTAAACCCATCCAAAATAGCCTCGGGACGAGGCGGACAACCCGGAACATATACATCAACAGGAATAATCTCATCTATTCCCTGTAAAACCGAATAAGTATCAAAAATACCTCCACTAGAAGCACAAGCACCAACCGCCATTACCCATCTTGGTTCGGCCATTTGAAGGTATACCTGCTTTAAAACCGGCGCCATTTTCTTCGCAATTGTGCCCATAACCATAATAACATCAGCCTGACGAGGCGAAAAGCTTAATCTTTCAGCTCCAAAACGACCAAAATCATAATGAGAACCCATAGTAGCCATAAATTCTATACCGCAACAAGATGTTGCAAAAGGCAATGGCCACAAAGAATGTGAACGTGCCAAACCAATTACCTTATCTAAAGACGTAGCGTAAAAACCATTTCCTTCAATGCCCGGAGGCGCCTCTACTATTTTGATTTCACTCATGTTTATAAACAAAAAAGCTTGCCCAAACTAAATATTTGAACAAGCAACAAATTTACAATATTTAGTAGCATTTAGAATGCTTGATAGCCATTTAGAACTATTCTAAATAACTATTTAATATCTAATGCTTTCTTCTTTAAAACGTAAATAAAGCCTAAAAGCAATGTTCCCATAAAAATGAACATTTCAATAACACCGTTCCATCCAAGCTCTCTAAAATTTACCGCCCAAGGGTACATAAAGATCACTTCTATATCAAACAATACAAATAAAATAGCTACTAAAAAGTACTTTACAGAAAACGGCTGACGGGCATTACCAATTACTTTAACACCAGACTCAAACGTTTCTAATTTATCAGAAGTCTTTCTTTTTGGGCCTAAAAAATGTGTTCCAACTAAAGTCATCACAACAAATCCCAAAGCAACAATTATTTGAAAGACAATAGGAAGAAAATCTACAGGTACACTTTGCATTTCCATTATTCGAATTTTGTACAAAAGTAAAAGAAAAAGGCAGGATATCAATCCTGCCTTTCAAAATATTTGTTATTAATTATTTATTCGGGCTAGATTTCTTTTGTGCCTGTACCGAATTTAAATATTTAATATTATCCGTTGCATACTGATTATCTGGTTCTAATGCTAAAACTTTATTAAAGTATTCAATAGATTTTGTAGCGTCGCTATCCATTAATAAGAATGCTAAATAACCGTAAGCTTCTACCAAACCTTTTGTATTTTTCTCAGCTGCTTCTGGCTTAGTAACAGTTACAACCTCGATAAATTTCTCATAATGAGGTTTAGCTAACCCAACCGGCTCAGAAGGATTATCTTCCATCAATTTAGCTAAAGCTGCTCTTGACAGATAAGTACTTTCAAATTCCGGCGCTAATTTGCTTACATATTCGAAGTTTTTATCTGCTTCAACAAGCATGCTTTTATCTGCAGGCTTACCAGCTGCTACCAATGTTCTGTAGTGACTTACCTTGTAAGATGCTGCAAGGAAATAATTAGTTAAAACCGCGGTACTCGCTGCATTCGCTTTAGCAGCTATATCATATGCTTCAGAAGCTAAATCATATCTTCTGATAGAAGCAAATTTCTTTGCAATTTCAATTAAATCATCGCTAGAAGTAGTATCTAAAGCTACACCCTTTTTAATATTCAAATAAGCTAAGCTATCTTGGCCATTCTGCATTAAAGCCTTTCCATAGTATGAATAATCTGAAGGTTGAATACGTTCAGGCTCTGCTTTACCTTTCTCAAACATTTCGTTTAAGAAGTTTAAACTCTGAGGATATTTCTCAGTTTCATAAGCAGCATAACCTCTCAACCTTGATATCAACAATGATTTCGAAGGATTTGAATTATCAGTCGCTAAACCAGCAGCTACCTCATCTAATGTTTGAAAATCGTTTACATAAACCAAGAACTGAGCATAACGCAATCTTGAATCAAAAGATTTATCAGTTAAGTTCAAATATTTTCTATAATTTTCTAATGCAGAAGCTTGTAACTCTTTACTTCTTTTAGGTTCACTTCTAGACCATTCCATTTGAGTTTCCGCTAATTCACGATAAGCCGGCCCATAATTTGGATCAGAAGAAATTGCAGAATTTAATTTTACCTCAGCATCCGCAAAATTATAAGCTCTTGTGTACATTCTACCCGTTTGAACAACTGGTCTTAAGTTATTTGGATTGATAGCAACAGACCTTAAATAAGGCTGCAATGCTTGAGAATTTAATTTCTGTAATGCATAGTAATCACCTAAGGCAATAAAAACTTCTTCATCTGTATCTTTAGCATCTAACTCATTTGCTTTGGTTAAAAATGGCAATGACAAATCAAAATTAGGCTTAGGAATAGAAGTATATGCCTTACCGATGTACAAATAAGTTTTATAATCTTTAGCACCTAAAGAAACTGCTTTATCAAAATTAACTTTAGCTGCTGCTTCGTTATTCTCAAGTAAATCTAGGTTACCTAAACCTACGTAGTTTAATGCAAATTTAGGATCAGCTACTGTTCCATTTGTAAAAACAGTTTTTGCAGAATCTAAATCATCAGTTTTGATATATACATTCCCTAAAAAGAAATAGTTCTCACCTTTTTTTGGTTGACTAGTTGTTAAGCTCTTCAATATTGAAGAAGCCTTCTGGAACTGTTCTGCATCAATTGCCTTCTTAGCATCTGCCAAGTTTTGAGCAAATGCAACAGAACCCATAATAATTAACCCCATACTAAGGGTCATCGCTTTCTTAATCATTTTCATGGCTTGTTCTTAATTTAATTGAGATGTATTACTTTGTGTTAACCCGTAACCCACATCTCAGGGTTCAAATATATAATTTAGTTCTTAGTTATTACATTAATTGTTCTCGGCGTTAGCTTGTGCGGACCTAGTCCGGACTTAAGAACAATTAACTGCCCTCTTTCACTCATTAACCAGGTTGCAAATCCTGTGCCTAAGCCATCTCGGCCCTCAGCATCGATCACATAAATATTTCGCAATAAAGGGTAAATACCGCTAATTATGTTGTCCTGAGTGGGTTTATAGTAGGTTGAATCGCCTTTCTTACCGGGTAGGTTTTTAACATTCATTAACATAATATCAGTGGTTCCACCTACATTGTCAGTTATTTGATTGACATACCAATTTAAACCAACTACGCCGATATAACCAGCGTTTTTAGAGACATAGTCTATAACATCTACATTATTTTCTAATGTATATATGTTCGACTTAGGCAAGGTTTTCACATCTGCCATCTCTTTAAAATATCTTAAAGTCGAAGAGTAAGCACTTGCAAATACAAGGCTTTTTCCTTTCGAGCCTTTCCCTTTCATAATATCAATCAGTTCCTGAACGGTGATATTACTATCTAGCGTATTACTTTTAGCTATTAAAGCAATTCCGTCGATCGCAAACCGATTGGTTGTTACAGGGATTTTTCTGTTTGCATAAATTTTTTCTTCTTCTTCTGTAAGCACGCGCGACAAAACTATATAACGCGTAGTATCATTTAGAAAAGTAGTTATTATTTCACCTTCATTCCCCTTTTTCTGCGTTATTGTTGAATTCGGATAATCGGCCTTAAAAACCTCAACTTGTTCATCAATAATATCAGCAAGGCTCTCATCAACTAACATGTTTAAAGTGCCTGAAGTGCGGGTTTCCTTAACTTCTGTAGTTTTTTGTTCTTTACAGGCAAAAAATACAGAAATAAGTAATAATAAGTATACTGATTTAAACTTCATCCTCTTTTTTGTTGATTAATCTTCCAAATCTGATAATTGCGTAAACAATTAATAAAATCCCGAATCCAATTCTTAATCCGTTAGATAAATCGAGTGATTTAAATAATGAATAATTAAAAATTAAAGCTATGCCAAAACCTATATAAACAAGCAGCATGACTAACCCTAAAAAAAACAGAAATCGCTGTTGGGGCGATTTCTGTTTAAAAAATTCTATGAGTGAAATCAATTTAATTTGAAATTTACTGGTACGTTATATCTTACACGAACTTCTTTTCCATTCTGAACTCCAGGAGTCCATTTTTTACTTGCTCTCACTACACGAATAGCTTCATCATCTAAACCGCTACCTACTTTTCTAGCTACGGTAACGTTTGTAATTGAGCCATCTTTTTCAACAGTAAACTCTACGTGAACTGTTCCTTGTGTACCATTTTCCATTGCCAAAGGAGGATATCTTACCGCCTTATTAATGTAATCACGGAATGCGTTAATACCACCTGGATACTCAGGCATCACCTCTAAGCTAATGTAATCATAAACTTTATTGTCTTCCACTACAGCAGCTTGTTTAGGTCCTTCTCCTACCACTGGTGCGGCAATTTGAATATCCGCATCTGGATCTCCAGCTATCGTTTTCTGACCCGGATCAGCTCTCTTTAGCTCTTCCAATTTAGGTGGTTCTTCATCTCTCACCTGGTTATCAGGTTTTACCTCTGGTGGAGGGAATTTTACCTGATCATTTTTTGGTGGAGGAGGCTCCACATTTACTGGTGGAGGAGTTGCCTCATCAATTGGTGGTGGCTCTACTACCACTACTTCTGTTGCCACTAATTGTTGTTCCTCAGGCGCCATATTCGCAACTAATGCGTAAATTCTTGGTGCGAAAAAGAAAACTATGTATGCAACCGAAGCTATGATCAATGCACGTGTTGTAGTCGAAGAATTGGTTTTCCTTAATTCATAGGCTCCGTAATTCTTGTTTTTAGACGCAAACACTACATCGAGCCATTCTTTTTTAAATAAATCTATTTTTGCTCCGAACATAATATTATTTTTTTATATCTATTTTAGTAAACACCATTACCTCTCATCATATCGATTTCTTCACGCTTAATGTTATCGTCGTCAATTGCAATGGTTTCTACACCGGCAATCTTAAGCTCGTCCATAACATTTACAAAATCCATATACTTAGAACTACTGGTAGGCTTAACAATAACGATAAATGGTTTATCTGGATTATTACCATTGGCCTCAGCTACCTTATTTTTCCACTCAATTAAAGAGCTGCGCATTTGCGTGATACTCTCTATTGTAGGTTGACTTCCAATTAACCCCATATACCATGCCACTTTGTGATCTTTACCAATTAAAATGGTCATTGTACGAGATTCTGGGAAATCCATTTTCACACTACTGTCTTCCTTATTCTTATCTGGCTTAACAACGTCCATTGCAATTGGCTTAGACAATGAAGTTGTAAGCATGAAGAAGGTAATTAATAAGAAAGCAAGATCCACCATTGCTGTAAGATCAACGCGCGTGGACTGCTTTTTACTTCTGACCTTTTTACCTTTTTTACCCCCGCCGGAGGTGTCTAATTCTGCCATGTTTTCCTATTATTATTCACCAGCTTCTGGTGATGTAATTAAACTGAATTTATTAATCCCCTGCATCTGAAGCACATCAACAACCTTTTTATAAACCGGATATTCTTCATTTGCATCACCTTTGATACTGATCATCATATCCTGATTGTGCAATTGCTTAACTGCTTCACGAGATCTGTAAATCCACCTACCAAGCTGATTTGTTGCAGTTGTGTCTGTCATCGGGATACCCGCTACCTCTAAACCTGAAGCAGTACGCTGGTCGCCATTCATAGCGATGTATTGCTTTAAATTTCCGATAGGCACTCCGAATGATGGAATCACTTTAAACCTAGCATAGTCCTCAGCCGTAAGTGACAAACCGTATTCCTGACCCATTAATTCTAGCGTTCTTACTTTAATGTCCTGACCAACAACCTCATAAAACACTTTTCCTTTTGCAACTGTAATGATAGCTATATCCTTGTCAGGCACTTTCATTTTGTAAGTAGAAGACGGAATCTTTACTTCCAAAGGGTCTTGTTGACGCGCAGTCGCTGTTAATATAAAGAAAGTTAACAGCAAGAAGGCTACGTCGCACATGGCGGTCATATCAATTGCGGTACTCTTTCTTCCAACTTTTACTTTTGGCATAACAAAAATTATTACTTATTTAATTTAATGATGTTAATTCTCTCGGTTTTCCATAAAGCCGAGTAAAAAAAATTAAAATAATTTTTATTTATGCTTACTAGCGTAAGTCTGAACGATGCTAAAACCAGCCTCATCGATAGCGTAAGTCAATTTATCAATTTTTGAAGTAAACAAATTGTACATGATAATTGAAACTGTAGAAGTTAAGATACCCGTTGCTGTATTTACAAGAGCCTCAGAGATACCAATCGCTAATGCTGCCTGATCCGGAGCTCCAGAGTTAGCTAAACCAGCGAAAGCTTTAATCATACCTGTTACCGTACCTAATAACCCCATTAACGTACCTACTGATACCAACGTAGCAATAATAGTTAAGTTTTGCTCTAGCATTGGCATCTCCAATGAAGTAGCTTCTTCGATATCTTTTTGGATAGCTGCAACTGATTGTTCAACATTTAAAGATGAATCAGCAGAAACCTCGCGATACTTCGTTAAACCAGATTTAATTACGTTTGCTACTGATCCTTGTTGCTTATCACACTCTGCGATAGCCGACTCGATGTTACCTGAACTTAAGAAACCTTGTACTTTCTTAACAAATCCTTCTAAGTTTCCTTTTCCAGTAGCTTTACCAATTACGATTAAACGCTCAACTGAGAATACGAAAACCATTAATAACATACCCATGATGGTAGCTACGATATAACCTGCTTTGTGAGCCATACCTAAAAAGTTACCTTGTTTAGGAAGGTTCTCCGGATTGTTGTCAATAAAGTTTTCAGGATTACCTAAAACGATAGCGTAAAGAGAAAATCCGATAATTAAGCAGATCGGGATTACTAGAGTAGCAAAAAGGTTTGAAGACGTCGAGCTTTCCTTTTTAACAGTTGTTGGTTTTGGTGCGTTTGCCATTTTTTTTTAGTTTTTAAATTTTTAGTTTTTAGTTCTTTTTAAAATTTAGATTTTATTGATTTGTAGAAACCTAACGTACAAATTTTAATTAAGTTGCTCAACAAAACATAACTTATTCTCTAAGGTATAAATTAAATTTTGTTAATCAAGCATTTAGAACTGTATATTTAGTTTGTTACAAAACAAAAAGATTGTCCTGTTAGAGACAATCTTTCACAATAAAAGCCAAATTTTTTTTTAAAACCAAATAATCGAACAAAAAAGATACATTAAATGCTAATTTCGTTGACTTTTGGCAGTGCCGATAACATTTCTTCGGTTGCAAACTCCTGAAACTGCTTAAAGTTCTCCGTAAATGCTACAGCCAACTCGTTTGCCTTTTCATCATAATTTTGTTTGTCTTCCCAAGTAGATCTCGGATTTAATATATTATCAGGAACATTCGGGCAAGTTGTTGGAATATCTAAACCAAACACCGGATGTGTTTGATAATTAACATCTTTCAACTCTCCCTTCAATGCCGCCGTAATCATAGCTCTTGTATAATCTAATTTCATACGCTTACCTGTTCCGTAAGCACCTCCGCTCCATCCAGTGTTAATAAGCCATACATTTACATTATTTTCCTGCATTTTCTTGCCTAATAATGCCGCATACTTAGTAGGATGCAATGGCAAGAATGCTTTTCCAAAACAAGCAGAAAAAGTTACCTGTGGTTCAGTAACGCCCGCCTCTGTTCCAGCAACCTTTGCTGTATACCCAGAAATAAAGTGAAACATTGCCTGTCCCGCGTTTAACTTAGATATTGGAGGCAATACTCCAAACGCATCGGCCGTTAAAAAGAATATATTTTTAGGACTTCCTGCTATTGAAGGCTCAATTGCATTTTTAATATAGTTAATAGGATAAGCTACGCGCGTATTTTCTGTTTTATCTATATTACTGAAGTCTACTGTACGCGTACCTTCAAAATAATTTATATTCTCTAATAAAGATCCAAATTTAATCGCTTCAAAAATTTCTGGTTCTTTTTCTTTAGTAAGATCTACGCATTTTGCGTAACAACCGCCCTCAAAATTAAAAACTGCATTTTCACTCCATCCATGCTCATCATCACCAATTAATCCTCTGGCAGGGTCTGCAGACAAGGTTGTTTTACCTGTTCCAGACAATCCGAAGAAAATAGCCGTATCACCATCTTTGCCCACATTTGCCGAGCAATGCATAGACAAAGTATTTTTCAATTCGGGTAAAACAAAATTTAATACAGAGAAAATTCCTTTTTTAATTTCGCCCGTATAACCTGTTCCTCCAATTAAAATCATTTTACGAGAGAAATTCAAAATTGAGAAATTCTCTTGTCTGGTTCCGTCTTCTGCCGGATTGGCTTTAAAACTCGGAATCGCGATAATTGTCCACTCGGCTTCAGAAATTTCTTCTTCAGCTCCATATCTTAAAAATAAATTATTAGCAAATAAATTTTGATAAGCGGTTTCTGTTACCACTCTAATAGTAGTTCTATAAGCAGGATCTGCACAAGCAAATGCATCTCTTACATAAACTTTCTTGCCCTGCAAGTGGGCCGTCATTTTTTGTAGTAAGTTGTTAAAATTAGTAGGACTAAACTTAATATTTATATCTCCCCACCATACAGCATCATTTGTTACATCATCTGCAACTACAAATCGATCTTTTGGAGATCTGCCTGTAAATTTACCAGTATCAATTGCCAGTGCTCCCGAATCTGCAAGAGAACCTTCACCATTTAAGAGTGCTTCTTCAATAAGCTCTGCAGGAGTAAGCTGATAGCAAACATCAGCCTGCTGGATTCCTAAATACTCCAGCCCATTACTTAATCTTCTACGCATTATTTCTAATTAGTTACCCCAAAGTTAAGGACTTGTACATGCAGAAAAGAGAATAATTAAGAAAAAATTTTACTTATTGTTATTTATACACTATTAGAAAATGTGTTCTTTTTAGCCTCAAAAATGGAATTTATATTCATTACCCGCCAGATTTTTTAACCTTAAACCCCTCGGCCTGCAAGAGTGTAACTATTTTGTCTCTGAAATCGCCTTGCACAATTATTTCACCATTCTTTGCCGATCCTCCAACCCCACATTTAGATTTTAACATTTTTGCAAGTTCTTGAATTTGAGACTCTCCTCCCTTAAATCCAGTAATTAGAGTAACAGCTTTCCCGCCCCTGTTCTTGCGATCTAGTTGAACTCTTAAATCTTGGTATTTGGGTTCTATAACAGCAGTATCTTCTATCTCTTCATCAAACTGAAAATTACTATCGGTAGAGTACATAATACCTCCCAAATCACTAAGGCTAACTTTTTTTGGCTTCATATTTTGTTTTTTGGCACAATAACATTCAAAGATAAAGGACAAACTTTAATATTTATAGCTCCTTCACCTATTATAGGCTCGCCATCTGTATGCGCATAAAAAAACCCTTCTTGTTGTATAGTGATTTCAGCTCCTTTAATGACAGTTAAATGCTTACTCCCATGTACTTTTTTGGCAAGCATTTTAACACCATAATAAGGTAATAAAATTTTTGGGAAAGGTCTTACTATACAAACATCTAACAATCCGTCGGTTACCGATGCGTCTGTTGCTATATGAACATTGTTCCCATACTGAGAAGAATTTGCGATACTAATCATATATGCATCTGCAATAATTTCTTTCCCATCTATTTTTAATTTATATCGGACAGGTTTCCACTTTTTAAGTTCTTCAAAAGCTAATTTTAGGTAGTTTCTAAACCCTCTATGTTTTGTATTGCTAAATACATGGCTAATTTTAGCATCAAGCCCTACTCCGGCCATATTAAAGAATAAAGAAGAATTAAATGTCCCGGCATCTATCTTAATACTAAACATATCTTTAATAACAAGAAGTGCTTTTCGGGGATGCAAAGGAATATTAAGAAATCGAGCCAATCCGTTTCCTGATCCAAATGGAATAATCGCTAATTTAACCTGAGTTCCTATTAAATTTCTAGCAACCTCATTAATTGTACCGTCGCCCCCTACTGCCACTACTACGTCAAATTGTTCAATAACTGCACGCTTGGCTATTTCTTCTGCGTGACCCACATATTGTGTATGCATTACCTCCAAATCAAAACCAAAAGAAGCTAATTCACTGTTAATCAGCGAAAAAATCTTCTCCTTGCTTTTCCCTCCCGAAATTGGGTTAACGACAAAACAAGCTTTTATTCTTTCCATTTTAATAGCCTGCAAATTACTTTATATTTTTTTAATAAAATTAATTGTTCTAATTTTGTGCCTTGAAGTGGACTGATTTGCGAAGTTTTCGAAAACAAGATTGCAACCACGTAAAAAAAAGTGCTAATTAATTTTCCACTCTTTTTATGGCATTTTGCCAAATCAGGCTTCATTTTATTTTAATTTTTCAATAAATATGCCTTATTTATTTACATCTGAGTCTGTTTCTGAAGGACATCCTGATAAAGTTGCAGATCAAATATCTGATGCACTCATCGATAATTTTTTAGCTTTTGATAAAGAATCAAAAGTTGCTTGCGAAACATTAGTTACTACCGGACAAGTTATTTTAGCAGGAGAAGTAAAATCTTCTGCGTATTTAGACGTACAAAAAATTGCCAGAGAAGTAATTAACAAGATTGGCTATACCAAGGGCGAGTATATGTTTGATGGAAATTCTTGTGGGGTACTTTCTGCAATCCATGAACAAAGTCCGGATATTAACCAAGGGGTTGATAAAACTGATAAAAAACTTCAGGGAGCAGGTGATCAGGGAATGATGTTTGGTTACGCTACCCGCGAAACTGAAAACTATATGCCTCTGGCGCTCGACTTAGCACACAAAATTTTAATTGAGTTGGCTGCATTAAGAAGAGAAAACAACGAGATTACTTATTTACGTCCAGACGCAAAAAGTCAGGTTACTTTAGAGTACAATGATCAAAATGAGCCTGTAAGAATAGATGCTATTGTAGTTTCTACGCAACATGATGATTTTGATGAAGAAAACACAATGCTGGCAAAAATTAAGTCAGACATTATTTCAATTCTAATTCCGAGAATAGCTAAAAAATATCCTGCTTTTGCCCATTTATTTAACGATAGTATAAAATACCATATTAACCCAACAGGGAAATTTGTTATTGGGGGGCCGCATGGCGATACGGGTTTAACCGGGCGTAAAATTATTGTGGACACTTATGGAGGAAAAGGAGCACATGGTGGTGGAGCTTTCTCTGGAAAAGACCCATCAAAAGTAGATCGCTCTGCAGCATATGCTACCCGCCACATTGCTAAAAATTTAGTCGCTGCTGGTGTGGCAGATGAAATATTAGTTCAAGTAAGTTATGCTATTGGTGTTGCAGAACCTATGGGTATTTATGTAAATACTTATGGTACCAGTCATGTAAAAGATTCTAATGGTCACTTACTATCTGACGGAGCGATTGCAAAAATTGTATCCGACCTTTTTGATATGACACCTTATGGCATCGAAACAAGGTTTAAATTAAGAAACCCAATCTATTCTGAAACCGCGGCTTACGGTCATTTTGGAAAAGAGCCACAAACCGTGACTAAAACTTTTGTTTCTAGCGACAGAAAGGAAATGCAAATAGAAGTGGAATTGTTTACCTGGGAAAAACTCGACTATTTGGAGAAAGTAAAAACTGCTTTTAGTTTATAAATATACATTACAAGCTTAAACCCCGAACTGGAAAATACCAGTTCGGGTTTTTTTGTGTAAAACCATTTCCATGAGCAGTTGTTACTTTAATAAAGGACAATAGTTATGGAACAACCCACTGAAATGAATACATTAAGTCAGGTTTTAGAGAAACTAAGACTTAAAGGAAAAGACAATGAGCTTACCATGAATGAAGATGGAGTTATGCAATCTGATAAAACTAAAGCCATTTATAAACCTGATGAACTTACGATTATAAAAACCTATAGATTTGAAGGGATGTCTGATCCTGCAGATAACTCAGCACTTTATATTGTTGAAGACCAAAAAGGACAAATTGGATATATTATGGATGCCTACGGCATATATTCTGACCATATTGGTTCTGCTTTTGATGATTTTCTCAAGAAAATACCAACCGCAGACAGAGATGAACAAGAACTCTTTTCTTAAAAGTAAAGCCCTTTAAAGGGCTTTACTTTTATTTATGATTCCATAAAGTGACTTCTAATTCTTGAAATAGCTTCCTTTAGCCTTTTATTGGTAGCTGTTTGATTGTAAAATGCAGATACATCATCCAGAACATTTAATACATACATGCTTGTCTCTATTTTATCACGATAGGCCATTATATAGTTCTCTGGTAACGTTCCTATGTAGTTCATCTCTTTTTCAAGAAAATGAAGTGTTTGAATAGCTATATCGTTTCCGTTCTTTACATCGCCTATTGCATATAAATTTCGGACGGTGCTTATCCTATTTAATGTATCATCTACCGACGAATTTTTTAAAGGGAGTTCTCGCAAATTCTTCGCTAAAATTTTGCCTGCTTGTGTTTTTTTATTCTCCATCAGTAAATTTTCAACCAAAGTATTGTTCACCAACCAAGTAGAATTTAAAACGCGTCTACTTTCAGGATCTAGATATTTAGCTCGCTTAAATCCTGAAAAGTCCATTTTATTTAACATGTGTGCATACATTTTATTGGTGTTTGTTTTTTGAGATTTATCTCTTTCGTCGCCCTCATGTTGTAATGGTAATAATCTATATGCAAAACCTTCTAAGTACATATACTTATCTAACCCCATGTAGGTATCTTTAGAAACCCCTGCACCAAAATATATAGGCCTTTCCCAGTTATTCGTTTTAAGAATATCGAAAATTGCCAAATCCATTCGTGTAGCATATTCTTTTTTAAATTCCCATTCTATTGCCGGAGCTGCATTTTTTAACTGCTCGGCATTCAGTGTTTTTGATTGGGCTAACTGTTGTGTATTTACACTTAGCTTTATATTTTTTGTGGGAAGAAAATTGATCCATTCTCCCGAGGCCATTTCTACTTGATCTGATTTGTTATCAGAAATCATCACTTCTAATAGGTCTCCCAGTTCTACACTATCTTTTAATCCATAATCTACATAAGGAAAGTAATCGCGCACACCTTGTACATATTTATGGCTTGGCGTTGTCATAGCAATAGGAGCTGATAGTCCTTCTTGCTTTCGTAACTGATCTAAGTAAGCGTCTTCATTTAAAAACTGGGCATTTACTACACGTACATCAGTTCTATAATTTTCTACCTGCTGAACATACCATAAAGGATAAGTATCATTATCAGCATTTGTAAAAAGGATTGCATTAGGCTCGCAAGAATCCAGATAATTTTTGGCCCATTCTAGCGCAGTATATTTATTAGATCGATCATGATCGTCCCAACCCTGATAGCCCATCCATAATGGAACTGCCACTATACAAATAAAACCAGCTGTTATTAAACTTGCTCGCTCTGCAAAAAATTTATTGAAAAGATCCTTCACCAAAATAAATCCGAAACCAATGCAAATTGCAAACGCATAGAAGGAACCCACATAGGCGTAGTCTCTTTCTCTAACTTGCAACGGATCTTGATTTATATAAACGATTATGGCTAATCCGGTCATTAAAAATAACGCCATTACTACCCATCCCATTCGGGCCTGTTTCTTAAATAGCCATATTACACCTAGAAGACCTAAAAGAAGTGGCAATCCAAAGAAAACGTTATGCCCAGCATTTTCTATGATACTAGGTGGCAAATTGTCCTGATTTCCTAATCTTAATGCGTCTAAAGACTTTATTCCAGATAACCAGTTCCCATTTTCAATCCCTCCATATCCCTGTTCATCATTTTGTCGCCCAACAAAATTCCAGAAAAAATACCTCCAATACATTACCCCAACCTGCCAGGTTACAAAGAAGTTTATATTTTGAACAAAAGTAGGTGTTTCTCCAGGTTGTAAATTTAACCAGCGCTGGTAAAAGCTTACATGATTGGGTTTATCACTGAATGTACGTGGAAAAACCAGATTCTTATCGTAAGTGGTAGAATAGATTTCGCCTGATTTTACATATTTATCGGTATCTTTTCTATATCTAGCACCTTTATCTTCGTGCGAAACAGGTTTTGCATCGAAAGTATTTCCATATAAAATAGGTGTTGATCCATAATTTATACGGGTTAAGTATTCGTACAAGGCAAACGGATTATCGGGATTGCTTAAATTAATACTTGTTTTTGCATCAGCCCGAATAAGAATCATAAAATAAGAGCTGAATCCAAACAATAAGAAAACCATACTTAGCAATCCCAAGTTGAGCTTATATAAACCTTTTTTAATAGAGAATCGGATAGATATAAAAAATCCTATCGCTACTAGTAGAATAAAAATAATTGCTCCTGATCCAAATCGCCAACCTATGGTATTCACAAAAAACAAATCAAATTTCGCCGCAAAAAGTATAAAATATTGAATCACAGCAACCTGAACAATACCCACCAATATACAACCTATTAAAAAGGCCTTAAACGCCCCCCATTTGGTGATTTTTTCTGACTTTTTAAAATACCAGATTAAAGCTACAGCCGGAATAGTTAATAAACTTAATAAATGTACACCAATAGAGAGTCCTATTAAAAATCCTATGAAAATTATCCATCGGTCGTTACCGCTATAATCCCATTTTAAAATAGCCCAAAATGTTATTGCGGTAAACAAACTCGACAACGCATATACTTCTGCTTCTACTGCCGAAAACCAAAAAGTATCAGAAAACGTATACGATAGAGAACCAATTATTCCGGCAAGTAAAATTGCATACATTTTTTTTGCAAGTTTTTCGCGTATGTAAATCTTTCTGGCAATGGCAGTTATGGTCCAAAACAAAAATGAAATAGTAGCTGCGCTGGCCAAAACCGAACTAAAATTTACCCAATAGGTAATTTTGGAGGTATCGCCTATGGCAAATAAGCTAAATATCTTACCAATCATTATAAATAATGGAGCACCTGGCTGATGACCTACTTGTAGTTTAGATGCCGCAGCAATAAACTCTCCACAATCCCAAAAGCTTACAGTGGGCTCCATGGTTTTCCAATAAACGATTAAAGAAATTAGAAATACGATTCCACCCCCAATGGTATTCCAAAAACTAAATTTTTCAATTTCGTGATTGGTGTTTACCATTCCGTTCAGCTCAGTTTCTAAAATCGTATTAACGGTTTTCATGCTAAATTTAGAATCGACAGGCTTTGACTCTAATGAAGAAACAATATGGTCATACAATTCTTCTATATATTTTTTTGAAATAGCTATTTTTTCAACTTTCGAACGAATTGCCGCTTGCTGTTGTAAACTTAAATTCATAATAACTTGGGTTGAAGGTTCATTAACAATTCTAAGTTTTCTATAAAATTTTTCGCTTCCGAAATCTTTTCTTCCACCTGCGCCCTTCCTTCAGCACTTAAAGCATAATACTTTCTAATTCTATTATCGACTGTTTCTAGGCTTGTTATCAAAATCCCTTCGTCTTCTAATTTATGTAACGCCGGGTATAGTGCTCCTTCTTTAATAACAATATCGCCTTGCGTTAATTCCTTAACTTTTTGAGTAATCTCATAGCCATACATCTTCTCTTTTTGCTTTAACAAAGTGAGAATAATTGTTTGCAAACTTCCTTTTAATAAACTGCTGTTCGACTTCATACGACAAATATATTATTTTATAACATACATAAGTAATTTATGTATGTTATATTTTAGGTATATAACGGCTATGCTAATAAAAAATTATCTTTGAAGCCAATGTAAATAGAATGGAAACTGAATTTTATGATCAAACATTTGAAAAAATTGACTTTTCAAATACCCCACTTGGCAAACAATATGAACAATGCACTTTTACAAACTGTAATTTCGAAAATCAGAATCTATCGGGCATTATTTTTATGGAGTCTACATTTAAGAATTGCAACTTAAGCTTGGTAAACATCAGCAAGACTGCTTTCAAAGACGTACAATTTATTGATTGTAAAATTATGGGCGCGAGATTCGATAATTGCGATCCGTTCTTATTCGAGATATATGGAGAAGGCACCGTTTTTAATCTATCCGTTTTCTACAGATTAAAGATGCAGAAAACTATCTTCAACAACTGCTCATTGAAAGAGGTAGACTTTAGTGAAACTGATTTAAGTGGTTCCAAATTCATAAATACAGATCTACTGGGCGCCACATTCGACAGAACCAACCTGCAAAAAGCAGATTTAAGAGGCGCTTATAATTTCTCTATAGATCCTGAATCAGCGATGTTAAATCAGGCGCGATTTTCTAAAGAAAGTTTAGCGGGTCTTTTAACTAAGTATGCATTAAAAATAGAGTAACCGTTTTACTCGTGCGATTCGAACTTACCTGTACCCTCATTGATGTTTATTTTATAAACAACAATATCGTGGTGGTGAGCAGGGTCTATAGCATGCGAAGGTTCTTTGGCGTTGGCATCGGTAAATGACATAATACGTTGCATAATACCCTGCATAGCCTGCTGACGTTCTACTCCCGTTAATTCTTCGTAAGTACCCCAAACTATAACGCTTTTCCATCTGAAGGTATCTTTTATCTCATCTATCTGAAAGCAAACATTTGGATTTTTACGCATCATGTCTATTTTTTTCCCTTTTCCGGAATGCGCATAAATGGCATTTTCCCTGCTTACATAATTTATAGGCACAATATAAGTTTCGCCATCTGCATGACAACCCAATCTGCCGATAGACTGTTTTTCAATAAAATCGATAATTTCCCTTTTGGTAAGATCTCCAAGCATAATAAGCTCTAGTTTATATCTTAAAGATAAAGAATTTTTCTAATTAATTTGTATCTATTATATGTTTACTCTCTAATTTATTTATGTTGCATATAATTTTATCTCCTCATAAGTTAACGACCTCGATGAATAGACAGTTCATGAATTTTTTCTGAAACAGGATTTACATGAACTTTGTTATTATATATAAAAAACCCATTAAAATTAAATCCACCGAGGTGGTTTTTTTGATAAACGGGAAAAAGTTGCTTACTATTAGGGTCGAACAATAAGAATTCATTCACCGACGCTGCGATTAATATTTTTCCATCGTATGCTACGACATTATTTCCAAAAACAATTTGCGGATTTTTTTCTGTACCTCCTCTATAAACTTCAATCATATCAAAATTATCGTCTACTTTATAGATAGCAAAAGTGCCGCTAACAATTAAACCTTGATCGTATACAGGCACCATCCCGCATAGATATAACTGATCATCAATTGAAACAAAGCTATAATGAACGATGTTAATATCAAAATTAGCTACACTTTCAAATTGTTTATTAACTTTATTATATCTATACAAATAGCTTTTTCTATTAAGGTCATTACCTGATGAACTAGGAAACTGGTTTTCCAAACTGTATATCAAATACAACTTATCTTTAAAAATAAAGTTTCTAGCATTCTTAATCATCCTATTTGCATTTTCGTAAACCTGAGACATAAAAGAAAAAGCGGTCCATTTATTTGTAGAAACTTCGTAAGCATAGGCTTCAGGATAATATATAACCTCTGAAATATCGTTCGGATTTGGCCAAGCCACTCTCATTTGAATAGTGAAAAAAAGTTGATTTCCATACTGAAGTCCAATAGCATCATGTTGAAGTCCCTCATATGGAACGTTACTTATAAAAACCGAACGTTGTTGTGTTCCATTCCATTTATGCACTTTATTAGCGTAGAAATAATAAAGCTCATTATTAAATGAAGAAGTATAATATCCTGGCAAATTAGTTTGCTCAAAAGTTATCCAATACCGATCGCCATCGTATATAAATGGAACTGTCTGATTTAGTATCTCAACACCTCTATATGTAGCAGTAATAATATATGGGCCATCATGTTGAACAACCTTGTCTTTCAGCACAAATCGATACTTATTATCTTGTAGCAAAATCGGGTAATCAAAGCTAAAAATCTGCACATTGGTTAATCTAATTTCCAGCTCTGAAAGATTTAGATTATTTAGGTTTTCCCCATCAATGTACATTGTGAAGGAGCCATCCTCTTCATAATTAACAACGTTATTTACGACATGAAGATCAAATATTTCGGCTTCTTTTACGAGCGTTTTAACGGTGTACTCTTTTATCCCAAATTTACGCTCATTACTTTGTATGTAAAAAACTTTATATATGTATTCTGTATTCGGCTCCAAATTTTGGAGAGTGAGCTTTAGTACTCCATTCTCTCTTAAGGCATTAATATAGATTGGATTATTAGGATTAGATTTTTTAGAAAACATAACGCCTGTTTCTTGATACCCTAAACTAGATAGTTTATAAGTAATATCTACCCCATTAGATCTTATCATAGAAACCTCAACATTTTCAACAGCAATATTAGCATCAATCAACTGCTTTTTACATGCAAAAAGCAATACTAATAACCCTAGAAATAGATGAAAATTATATTTTTTCATTGTTCTCAATTTTCGTAAAGCCAAACTTTAATTCTCCGTTCTCAACATAATCTAAAAAAAGATTATATGACCCATCTATATTTTCTGTCATTACTTTTGTTGATTTATCAGGTATATCGGTATAAATATGCGTTGATTTGACATTAAAATTTTTATCATATATAAACACGGATATCTGCTCACTATAATTCCAATTGCCAGATTTTCCTACAATCGCTATATCGCCATTATTATTAAAAAACGCAGATGAGGCTACTAAGTAAATCGCATCATTGCTTTGTCGCAAAACAGTTCCTTTTTTGTCAAATTTAAAATATTGCAAGTAACGGTCCCTATAACTATAACCCATAAGATATAATTTATCCTCAGAGTCGATCAGAAAAGCTCCCATATTAAATCCGTTATGATATATATCAGGCACATAACCTGCAAAACTAAATGAGGTTAAAAATTGACCTTGAGAGTTATATTTATGCACCGTTACATCTGAGGTTACTCTATTTCTCTCCCGAAAAACACAGTAAATATTCTTTTCAGAATCTACATTAATAGGGCCGATATCTCCTATTTGAGTTGTATTTACATGATACCAATTAACGGATAAACTTCTTGGATTTACAGACATTAGTCCACCATTTGTTTCACTTATGATAATTTGTTGGGAGGTAGCGTATATAGATCTAAATAACTCACCTGCCAAATACTCACTGAAATCTTTCGAAGCATTAATCTCCCCTGATTCGAGATTAATTTTTAAAGCAAATGTACCAATAACTAAAATTGGATCCACTTCTTCATCAAGTACAGCCAACAATAAGTTATTACCAGAATTAGCTTTAAGAGCCATAGTTGACAATAGGCGATACCATAACATTAAACCGTTTCCATCTACCCTAAATACAACTATTTTCTCAGCTTCTCCATTAAAATATGTAGGGCTTGAAATAAATCGAGATACTAAGTGCCCTCCTCCCTTTAATTTTTTCACATCAACAGCACCAATCATTCTAGAATAAGGGTGAATTTTGTATTCTATATATTTGCGAGAAGTGTCGTCAAGTGTTCTACCATCTATAGATTGTTCAATTTTTTGCCCATCAGCAGTCGATGCTATTATTTTAATTTTGTATTCTTTATTAGGCTCTAAATTAATTAAACTGTATTTCGTATTGGTCAGTTTATCTACTATTTTTTCATCATTTAAGAATACACTATAAACTACAGATTTATAATGTGAATTAAACACTTCCCCCCATTCTACCTCTATAAAATTTAATCCGGCGGAAGCCACAAATGGCTGAAGGGCTGACAATTCATCTGCATGCTGAACAAATTTATCTGTATCATCAATTATCTCTTTTTTACAAGCATTAAACAGTATTACTGTCAAGACAATTATAATTACACGAAAAACAGAAGAAGTCATTGAAATTATTTTAATTTTTGAGCAAATATAAAAATAATTCTTCTAGGAATTGAATTATAAGAAACTTCTATTAAAACAAAAAACCACCTCAATTTTATTTGAGGTGGTTGTGTTTTGCGGACCGGACGGGGCTACAATTGAACCCTTGATACCGCTTTTAATTTTTTTTGATAAATTGGACATCTAGTAGCTCCAAAAGTGATGCTGGCATAATGTTGTTTGCAATCTTATTTAGTTGACTTATAAATTATATATGATCCTCATTAAGCGTTATCTCCATTTTCGCTTTGGTGATTATTTATGCGCCATAATTTGCTCAATATCATCAAATCTTCATCATTGGTGACTGCGGATGGCTCTGGGCGCACATTGCATACATATTTTCTTGGTTTGTCAAAATACCTCGAAGTTTTATCGGTTTCATAAAACAACCCCTGAAAAATTCTGGCACCAATGGATAGATTAATAGGATTATTATTATAGTTGGTCAGTTCAATAGAAAGACATCCACAATAGCCGGGTTGGGCAATTGTAGACATAGTTAGTCCTAATCTTGAATAAGAGCTTCGCATGCAGAGCGACAGAATATAGTTGTCGGGAAGTTTAACATATTCCAAGCTTGTTGCAAGTACAGTCTGGTTGGGATGGAGGATAAATGTTTCGCCAAGCTGTCTTCTGGTTTCCTGAAAGAAATGCTTTGATGTTCCCCTTCCAAATTCATTATTGAGCGACGCATTAATAAGTGGCTCTCGGCCTTGGATAGACACCAAGAAATTGCCCCCAAGACGAAAGTCTATTCCTATTTCTGTAATTTGATCTTTTTCTAGTAATGGTTTGATCACCAGCTTTTCTTCTTTGATTAGTTCCTTAATTTTTTCTGAAGTGATTATACTACTCATGCTTTCCCCTTTTCCCAATTTTGAATTGTAAAATAGTTACCAATCGACTTCTCCACCAGACTGTTCACCACACGGTAGATCGCAGGTTCCGAAAGATTGACGTTGTATCCCATCTTAGCATTGAATTCTGCAAAATCCCCAAGCCAAACATTCCAGCCATATCCAATCACTCCATGGAGCTCCTTATTATCAGCAATGTCGTAGGGAACCAATTTATAAAAGTCTTCAGAACTGATGGGACTGAACCGTTGTTGTAACTGTGTGTTAGTTAGAGCTTGAACTATTTGTTGAAGATAATCAACTATTGGATTTGAAGTTCCATCAACAAAATCCTCAATAACCTTGATCCGGCTCTTGGTTGAAGGATGTGTGGCACTGTCCGTATCCGAATCGTTGGAAATATATTGTAAGAACAGCCCGATGGTCTTTCCGATATATTGCGCAGCAAAAATATCGGAAAAATGCTCGCCAAAGTGTGATCGGATTTTCTCCCTATTTAATATAGGTTCTTGCAATACAGATAAAGGCTTTTTTAGCTCTTCAAAATTGGGCGCATTTCCTTTGGAAATTAGCAGTTCTGCTACTGCAGTTATATTGAACTGCATATCTACAAAATGTCCAAGCTCATGATAGAGTGCTACGGACGAGAGGTAGTCTCTAGACAGGATGAGTGGCAGATTTATCTGAACGAGTTTCTTATCAAAGGAAATTCCATACTCGGTCTCCAATGACTTATAGAAGATATCATTTTTGGCATAGGAAAGATCGTAACTAAACGAATATAAGTTATTCTGTAGGCTTGTTACTATTATGAATTTATCGGCATCGATCCAGTCGCGCATTGCATTGTCCAGACATCCAACAACTTCAAAGGGAATGGTATTAAGCGTACTATCTTTCAAAAACTCAAGGCTTTTGAAGATAAAGTCCAGATGATTTTTCTTTTCAAAAATTTTCGCATCGTCCATTGCCGGACTTATACTTGCTTTGATTGCTTGAAAAAGACTTACGAGTTTGTCAAGATACTGGTCCTTATGCCGATCAGAAAAACTCAATTTCTTTGAGTTGGCAATAAGGGTTTCAGCTTGATATAGCTGTAGGTATAAGAGGCGTTTACTTGAAATCATCGATGGGATTATGCAATCACATAATTTTTATTGTCATTGATGAGCCTTTGAAGTTCTTTGAGTTCATCATTCGAAGCATGCGCCACATCATTATCCAAAAGCCACTGGTGAGCTAGCCTATCAATAAGGATTTTCAAGCTAAGGGATGATCTGTCCATCTGGTAAATGGATTCCCCAGAAGCTAGAGACTTGGCATCTTGCAACATTGAGATGACGATTTCTTTGTACCTATCATCTCCGTTGATCGCATTGTAGAGGAATGATAAAAAGAATTCCACTTCTTGATCGGAAGAGTTATGGGACATTAACATAGCAAAAATATTTGAATGTATAAATATAAATAAAGTGTGCTAAAAAAATACCAAAGTATAATCCACACCAACTCAATGTTAACAAAACTTATTAACAATTGATAGTTTTAAAAATTAAATTTCTGATTTACAATTATTTAATTACACAATTATCAACAATTGAGTGTGGATTCGAAATTATAACTTTTGTCTTTCCTCCATTCTTTTCACCCTTAGGATAGATCAAAACGAATGCATTATAGGACGTATCAAAGAAATCATAAAAGAATTCTATTTCTCCAGCTGACGTAACAAACGAAACCGTCTGTTCGAACTTCATTCTCTTTTTAAAATAGTAGTCTTGAACGAATGGCCAATTAAATCCTAGAGCCCCTTTCCAAGACATAATTCCGAATTCCCTTGAAAATTTAGTTGACTGGAAATAGTCTCTGACTGTACAGGATGCGACTTCTCCAATTGAACTTACGTCCTTCAGGACTAATAATGCGCACCTATTGGATGAGCATTCTACAAATCGACGGATTGCCGCATGATTCGAACCCCCAAATAATTTTGCCAAGGCCATTGCACTCTTGAGTCCAAATTCAAGTTTTGCCATTTCTGCCTCAAACCTGTCAAGCTGGAAGAGTGTTGCCGAAGCAAAAGCATTTGCTTCAGCCTCAAACTGCTCCCTATAATCAAGACTAAGTGTATTGTCGTCATCCAAAAAACTGGTAGTTGCATTTTGCCAAGGCAGTATCCCATGTCCAACCTCATGGAGTTTAACAAAATTCTTCTTTTTATCATTCAATTCAAGGTCAAGATAAATTGTCTTTTCCTTTCTATCGAATATTCCCCGCACCTTTGACAGTGCGCTCAAAAGAGAATCGCTGATCTTCGACAAATAACCATGATGAATTTTTGTAACATCGATTGTTTTGTTGACGATAAGGTCCGAGTAATCTACGATTGCATCTACAGGGGTAGGAAATTTCCCCCAGCTCTTGCTCGATTTTAGGATATCATAGGAAATCCTCTCTATGTCAGCTTTCGTCGTCTCGTCAACCATTTCGCTTTTCGTGTCTTAGAAATTTAAGATACTTTATCAAAGCTTCTTCCTCATCATCGGATAGCTGTTGTGAGGAAAGCGCAATTGAGTTCAGCATCTTTGTCTTGGGAGCATTCGACTCTTCTATTATCCCTGCCGCAGCAAGAAGTACCTCCAAATCGATATTGTAAGCGGTGGCTAATTTGTGCAGCACATTTGCCGACGGCTTTTTTATTTTGTCGTTTTCGACCTGGCTGATGTATGCATTGGATATTCCAGTAGCTTCTTCAACCTGTTTAAGGGTAAAGGATGCCTGTTCCCGGGCGTCCTTCAAAGTTTTGCCAAGTGTTTTCATTTTATCTATTCCTTTAACAGCAAAGATAAGAACAAATTCTCAGTTTAACAAGTGTCACTATGCATAATCGTTCTAAATTAAGATTTTCTAAAAATAATGCTTGACAAAATTAGATTCACTAATTATATTTGCATTAACAAAACTTTAACTTATAAAGATTTGACCTAAACCCAAGAAATTAAAATATGATAGATAGCACTTAAGAAATTAAAAAGCCCAATCGCCTACAGGGGGAAATTGGGCTGACCGAGAGGGCAAGTTTGCAGACTCTCCCGAAAAAAGTTTTCGGGGCGCACCTCAAAAGCGTATGCAATTTACAAGAATTTTTTGTTCTTGCAATAGGATTCGCCACCCCTGAATAGTTATAAGAGTTACTTTTAAATATTCATTAATGAATTCTACACAAAAAGGATCCCAAAAGGACCAAACCTTGTCTTTTATCGTAGAAGACAAGACATACGTTTCAAAACAACAATTCCTCCTTGGACATCAGATTAAGACACTTATAGGCCTAAGCCTCGATAGTAAGCTATTTCTGCAAAACAGGGAGCCGTGGATTGACAATCTTATCGAAAATGATGAAGAAGTTGATTTAGCTAGGCCAGGGATAGAGTATTTTTTCATTGAAAAGGCCTTCGACCTTAAGGTAAACAAAAAAGCATTTGTTTGGCGTCAGCGCTTTATCACTGGAAAACAAGTCAGAGAACTTGCAGGCATAAGCGAAGAAAGTGAGCTTTTGCTCAAGACAGTTAACAGCAATATCGACCAACTCATCAAAGATGATGAAAAAGTTGACCTACTACAACCCGGAATAGAGTGGTTCTATTCCAAAGAAGAAGAGAAAGAGATGATCCTTATAGTCGGCGGGGTTCCAAAAAAATGGGACAAAAAGACCATCAATTTCAAGGAAGTTATCATTTTGGCGTATGGAAGCTATGACGATAGGCCAACCATGGTTTATACCGTAGCCTATGAAGATGGGCCAAGGCAGAACAGAGAGGGATCGATGGTAAAAGGATCGGAGGTATTCACAATGGACAAAATGATTTTCCATGCAACAGCAACTGATAAATCATAGTCCCGACCTGAAGAAGCTTCAGGACGAAGGGTACGAGTTGGAAATCGATGGCGGATATTTATCTATCCGCCACATTCCATACGTAGATAGCGACCGAAAAATAAATTTCGGTACGCTTGTATGTGTGCTGACAATGACTAGCACCACAAGGACAGGACAACCGCATGATCATACGATTTTTTTCTCTGGGAAAAAACCTTGCGATGCCAGTGGCAATGCATTAGAGGCAATCATAAATAACAGCGACAAGCAAAAACTCAGCGATAAAATAATGGTAGACCATTATTTCTCCAGCAGACCACCGGCCGGTAACTACCCTGATTTTTATGAAAAGGTATCCACGTATGCAAGGATACTGGGATCACAGGCACAATCGATAGATAACAGAATAACATGGAAACCACTAAAAGATAAAAACAATGAATGTGTTTAAATATCCTGATACCAATTCTTCGAGAGCAGGTATCGAAAAGCTGAACTATAAATTTCGAGGTCTGAAAATATGTATTATCGGAATGGGCGGTACAGGTTCTTACATTTTGGATATGGTTTCTAAAACTCCCGTCGCCGAAATACACATCTATGATGGGGATATATTCCAATTGCACAATGCTTTCCGTGCGCCAGGCGCAACTCCAGCGGCAAAATTTGATGAGCAAGATGAGCTCAATAAGGTGGATTATTACCATGCAATTTACGGTGAAATGCATAATGGGATTTTCCCCCACGCAGAATATGTTAATGCAGAGCACCTTGAAGGGTTTGAGAAATTCGATTTTATATTCATTAGCGTTGACAAAAACGCCGTTAGGTTCGAGCTCACAAACAAGCTCGCTGAAATGTCGATGCCATTCATCGATGCTGGACTGGGAATTAATTCAATTGGAGATTCATTAATTGGAACATTAAGGGTTACATTGGGAACTCCTGATAAATACGATCATCTTAGCAATCGTATAGGGAAGGACGAGTATTCAGAAAACCAATACGCCACCAATATCCAGATTGCTGACCTAAACTGCCTGAATGCTACATTGGCGGTATTAGAATGGAAAAAATTCATTGGGTTCTACCAGAATTTAAAATCTGCACACAATGTTCTTTATTTTATCAATACTGGGAAACTACTAAATGAAGACTTTGCTAGTTGAGTTTGTCGAGTTCATACCCGAAGAGCTCTCCGAGGGAGTGCTCTATATCACCATGAAATATAAATCAGCAAGGCATAAGTGCGCATGTGGATGTGGAAGTTCGGTTATCACCCCGATTACACCAACAGACTGGAACCTGAAGTTTGACGGCAAGACAGTTTCACTTTATCCATCAATTGGCAACTGGGGCTTTGATTGTCAGTCCCATTATTTTATCATCAAGAACCAGATAAGATGGGCAGAGAAGTGGAGCAGCGATAAGATCAATCAGATGAAAACCAATAAAGATCAATCTCATAAACCAGCTGACAGTAAAGCCAATAAACGCCGAAAAAAGAAAGGTTTCTTTAGACAGTTCAAATTTTGGTGATAAATGTAGTTGTGTACTTACTTGAACTTTCTTATCGAAGTTAGGAAGCTAATATCTTTTAATTAAGTTGCTTACAGGTTTATAAAGCAGTAAATAAATTTCTCAAAAAAGGGCCAGCAGCACATGCTGGCCCTTTTTTTATTAGGCCACATTCATAGACACTCTAATCATTTTCATAATCAATATCCACGTTGATTGATATTAAATACTATACTCACACAGCCTTGGCGTACAAGCCAAGGCGCCTGAAAAAGTCAACATAATTACTAACCAAATTCTATTTCCCCTTTCTCTATATAACCTTAAACAATTGAATCATGAAAAAAAGAAAAGCAAAGAGAATCAAAACAGTAAATGAAGTCAATCTAGAAAGTGCTCACGAACAGGAATTTAGCGATTCAGAACTGGCTTTACTAAATTTAATCGCCGAAATTATAGTCAACATTTCTATAAGAGAGGCTAATGAGCCAGATAGGGAGGAGCATGACGACGAAGCCAAATAAACGGGGCTCGAACCCATAATCACCAATAAGACAGTGCTTTATGGGTTTAGCAGCAATCAAAAACAACGAAAAAACAAGATTTTAAATAACACAACCTGCTAAAAATCAATGATTTAGCAGGTTGCATTTTGTATTCTTGCGGACCGGACGGGACTCGAACCCGCGACCTCCGCCGTGACAGGGCGGCATTCTAACCAGCTGAACTACCGGTCCGTTTCCCTTTCGGGAATGCAAATATAGTGTCTTTTGTTAACTATTCAAAAAAAAAGTGAAAATAATTAGCGCTTAAATAATAGCACCTTCTTTCATTTTCTCCGCATTCTCTGCAAATTGCAGAGCATCAATTAGTTCCTGAACCGCTCCATCCATTACACTGGTTAAATTATACAGGGTTAACCCTATTCTATGATCAGTAACACGGCCTTGCGGATAGTTGTACGTTCTGATTTTAGCTGATCTGTCGCCCGTAGAAACCATTGTTTTACGTCTGGCAGCAATATCACCCACTTTTTTCTGCAATTCTATATCGTATAATTTACTACGGAGCATCTCCATTGCAATTTCGCGGTTACCCAGTTGCGAACGCTCTCTTTGACATACTACTACAATTCCGGTTGGTCTGTGCGTAAGTTGCACTTTGGTTTCAACTTTGTTTACGTTCTGCCCGCCAGCGCCACCTGATCTGGATGTTTGCAAATCAATATCTGCCGGATTTAAGTAAAAATCGATTTCCTCTGCTTCAGGTAATACAGCTACTGAAGCAGCAGATGTATGCACACGACCTTGTGTTTCTGTATCAGGAACACGTTGTACACGATGTACACCCGATTCATATTTCAGCTGTCCATAAACATCATCACCCGAAACTTTTAAAATAACCTCTTTATACCCACCAGCGGTACCTTCCGTTACTTCTACAGTTTCTACCGACCAGCCTTTCGTATCAAAATAGCGGGTATACATACGGTATAAATCGCCTGCAAAAAGAGCAGCTTCATCACCGCCTGTTCCACCTCTTATCTCAAAAACGGCGTTTTTAGAATCTTCAGGATCTTTAGGAATCAACATTAAACGAATGGCTTCTTCCATAGTTTCCTGCTGTTCCACTAATAAATCTAGTTCTTCTTTCGCCATATCACGCATCTCCGGATCTTTTTCTGTTGCCAGAATTTCCTTATTTGCATCAATATTGCTTCGAACATTTTTGTAGATTTTATATTCATCTACAATTTTCCCTAAATCTTTGTACTCTTTATTTAATGCAGCAAAACGCTTCATATCCTGAACAGTTTCAGGATTGCTCAATTGTTCTTCTACATCTTCCCATCTCTGTTTGATGGCTTCTAATTTATCTAACATAATAATTATACAAAATTAAGAAAATTAATTATAGGAAACAGGAAAGCACCTGCTAAACCAGCTTACATTTTAAAATATTTTAATTCTAAATTGTTGCCGTCAAACTCTGCGTAGGAGAAATAATTGATCCATTCTCCCAGGTTTATATATCTGGAGCGCTCATTTAGCTGAATATCGAGTGGCAAATGCCGATGGCCGTAAACAAAATAATCAAAATGTTCTTTTAATAATACCTCTCTGGAATAAATAGCTAACCATTCGTTATCATTCCCTAAAAATTGTTCCTTTTTATTATTAGCAACACGGCTTTTGCCCGACCAGCCATTGGCGATAAACAATCCTATACGTGGTGGCAACACTGAAAACAGCCATTGACAGAAAGGATTTCTAAAAACTTTACGTAAAAACTTATATTTTTTATCGCCGGGACCCAAACCATCTCCATGATGCAGGTAAAATTTCTTTCCCGAGCGCTCAATAATTAATTCATCACTTACAATTTCCATTCCTATTTCATTGGTGAAATAGTCGTTCACCCACATATCGTGATTACCTTTAAAAAACCAGATTTTGATGCCTGCATCGGCCATTGCCGCAAGCTTTCCCTGCAAACGAACAAACCCTTTGGGGATTACCTTTCCATATTCGAACCAAAAATCGAATATATCGCCCATTAAAAACAACTCGCTGCAGGTGGGCGTAATGGTTTCGAGCCATGAAACGATATGGCGCTCTCTTTTTAAGCTGGCAATCGGATCTGGCGCACCCAAATGAAAATCGGAAGCAAAGTATATTTTTTTGTCCATGAAGACTCAAAGATAATTAAATTTAAAATGTTCGTATTGTCATATAAAAATACATTGTTTAGAACTCATCTAAATAAGGGTTCTATTCGGACTTTATTTATTAACTTTGCAGGAAATTTTCATTAATGATTTCAACAGATATAGCCATTATTGGCGCCGGACCCGTAGGTTTATTTGCAATTTTTGAAGCTGGCTTGTTAAAAATGCGTTGCCATTTAATTGATTATTTACCACAAGTAGGCGGACAATTATCAGAAATATACCCTAAAAAGCCCATTTACGATATCCCTGGATACCCTACCGTATTAGCTCAGGAGCTAATAGACAATTTAATGGAACAGGCTAAACCTTTTCACCCTGGATTTACGCTGGGCGAGAGAATAGAGGGCTTAGAAAAACGTGGAGAGGCCGATTTTGTATTAACAACAAATATGGGAACTGTAATTGAAGCCAAAGTTGTTGTTATTGCTGGCGGCTTAGGCTGTTTTGAACCTAGAAAACCTGCTGTAGCGAACTTAGAAAATTTCGAGAACGGAAAAGGTGTAAATTATATGATTCTTGATCCTGAAAAATACAGAGATCAGAAAATGGTTATTGCCGGTGGTGGAGATTCTGCATTAGATTGGGCAATTTTCTTATCAGATGTCGTTTCAGAACTTACGTTGATTCATAGAAGCGAAAGCTTCCGTGGAGCACCAGACTCCGTAAATAAGGTGATGGCCTTAGCCGAAGCAGGAAAAATAAACTTGGTTTTAAACAGCAACTTAAATGCGGTATATGGCGAAGGAAAACTAGAACAAGTAGAGATAATCCAGAATAAAACAATGGAAAAAACGACAATAGATGCCGACCATTTAATTCCTCTGTTTGGGTTAAGTCCTAAGTTAGGCCCAATTGAGCAATGGAACTTAAACATCAGCAAAAGTGCTATCGAAGTAAATACAGATGATTACAGCACTAACATTCCTGGAATTTATGCTATTGGAGATATCAATACCTATACAAATAAATTGAAGTTAATACTTTGTGGTTTTCATGAAGCGGCTTTAATGAGTCATAGCGCTTACCAATACATGAATCCAGGCGTAAAATATACAATGAAATACACCACCGTTAATGGTGTTTCTGAATTTTAAAAATGGAAGAAAACACAATATCAATTCACGTTCGGCATGACAATGGAGAAGTTGTAACACTTGATGCTCCTACCGACATGGGCTTAAGTTTAATGGAGTTTTTAAAAGCTTCTGAATATGATATTCTCGCTACCTGTGGAGGCATGGCCCTATGCGCAACCTGTTGTGTAGACATTTTAGAGGGCGAAGAAAAGTTAAATGAAATGAGTGACGATGAATATGCTATGCTGGATACACTCCCTGATTTACTTCCCAATTCTAGATTAGCTTGTCAACTACAGCTAAATAACTCTATGGATGGATTAATGCTAAAACTGCATGGATAGATAAGACACAGATTGAAAAATAATGTAGGCAATTCTAATTAGAGTTGCCTATTTTTTTATAGTCACCTTTCCCGGCTAATACTTCTTTAACTTTTGATGCATCTGCAACAATTTGAGCCGCAGTTGCAATCTCAGCATCGTATTGGAAAGATTGTTCTACTTTACCTCTCTCAAAATAATATCTAGATACTATTTGAGTTTCCAACAGCTTAACAATCTCTTCTTTATGAGCAGCCAGAGCTTCTTTAGATGATAGAGATAGTTTAGATTTTAACAAATCCAATTCAGCTTGTACCTCATCTTGTTTCTCAATTTTTTGTGCTTCTTTACTCAACTGTGTAATCAACTGATCAGTTGCAAAAGAAAAGCTTTTGTCATTAACCGAAAGCGAATTTAAGAAATCAGAAAATTCAGCATCGGAAAGCTTAAAACTTCTGGCCGCAGCAATTGCCGGATTTTTCTTTTTATAGGTATTCGCATAATCAAAAAACAACGCCTTATTCATCATTAAAACTGCCACCGCACTATAACTATGTGAAGGTGTAACAAAATCAGGATCTATTCCATTACCATCATAAACTTGTCGCCCTGCTTTAGTAGAAAACGTTGTTTTAAGTGAATCTGAATATTTAGATGCAATGCCCCCCGTTGGCCTGTTTGCATAATCTAAAGCTTGAATACATCGCCCAGATGGCGTGTAATATTTAGCAACAGTTACTTTAACCAAGCTATTATAAGGCAAATTGAATGTTTGCTGAACCAACCCTTTGCCAAAACTTTTTTGACCCACTATCACCGCTCTATCCAAATCCTGTAAAGCTCCTGCTAAAATTTCGGACGCAGAAGCAGAACTTCCATTAATTAAAACTACCAAAGGCAGATCTGGCTCTATTGGATCTAGGGTTGTCTTATAAATCACATTTTTAACAGGATTTCTACCTTTTTGAGTTACAATTACCTGATCTTTTTTCACAAAGAGACTAACAATCTTCACGGCTTCCTGAAGTATCCCTCCTCCGTTACCGCGGAGATCTATAATTAAACCAGCTGGTTGATTTTTTGCGAGTTGTATAACTGCATTTTTAACTTCCGAATAAGAGTTTTCCAGAAATTTATCTAATTTAATATACCCCAGATTTCCATCAACCATTCCGGCATAACCCACATTATGTTGAACAATCACATCTCTAACAAGTGCCTTTTTTAAGACTTCTCCATCTCGGTTAATCAGGATTTCAACATTACTCCCCTTCGGGCCCCTTAACAAGGTACTAATTTGAACTCTATCTTTACCTTTAACGGGAACTGCATTAATGTGTGTTATTTCATCTCCAGGTCTTAAGTCTACTGTAAAAGCCGGATAATTTTGAACAATTTCATTGATATACAATTTATCATCCAAAATCAATGTAGAGGCTCCTATACCTCCAAATTGAGAACTTACATATTTTAGTCTAAATGACTCTATTTCTGATTCAGGAACAAATTCTGTGTAAGGATCTAAGTCCGTTAACATGGCATCAATGCCTTTTTTCATCAAAGTAGAAGAATTGGTTTCCTCTACATAATTTATATTTACTTCTTTAAACAAAGCTGCAAAAATATCCAGGTTTTTAGATACCTGAAATAAATCGTCTCTATTGGCTGCCGACAGCAATAAAATTACAGCACTTACAGCAAAAAAAAGACGGGTAATTTTTTTCATTATAGACGATTTCCTGATGGATCTGCTAACGCTTTTTGAATGGTAAATTCAATATAACGTCTGTCACGTTTAACTAACTCCATTAATCTTAGAATTAGTTTTTCTTCATTTCCGGGAGTAAACTCAAGATCTGCGCTAGACAGCTCTCTATATTTACGTAAAAATTTAATTTTAACCTTTTCCCAGGTTTCTGTTGTTAGTGAAAAACTTGCCATATATTCGTTTAATATACAAAATTAAAAAATAAAAGTATTAGAAAAGATATTATAATTAAGAACTAGGCATTTTTTTTGCTATACCCCATTAACTCACAAAATTATAGCTTAGCGGAGTAAAATGAGGTCATTTTATGCCAAAAGCGGAAACTTAAAATCATTAAAAAATGAAAAAAATTATTTTTACATGCGCAATTATTGCATTTCTAGGAAGCACAGCATCTGCTCAAACCTTTAATTTAGGATTGAAAGCAGGGGTTAATTTGGCAAAACTAGATGCAGACTTTTCTAAGGTGGAAAATCGATTGGGCTATCAGGTAGGCGCATGGGCGCGATTAGGAGGAAATAGCTTGTACTTACAACCGGAGCTATATTTCGGGAGTAAAGGGAATAAATTTATAAGTGTTGTTCAAGATAACGGAACAGAGGTAAGTGCCGAAGGAAGTGTTCGCTTTACAACTTTAGACATCCCAGTATTAATAGGAACTAAATTTGGCGGCGACAATTTAAATTTTCGGTTAAATGCGGGTCCGGTTGTATCGTTCAATTTAGATGAAAATTCGTCGTTCAGCGCAGCTTTCGATCAAGCAACAGATTTTAAAAACTATAAAAACCAAACTTTTGGAGCTCAATTTGGAGCAGGTGTAGACATTTCGAATTTTACTGTCGACTTAAGATATGAAACAGGATTAACCAACATTACAAACAGCGACAGATACAAGCAAAAAGCCAACTTATTTCAATTGAGTGTAGGCTTCAAAATATTCTAATTAAAAACTACTTATAAAGGCAAAGGCCAGCTAGTAAATAGCTGGCCTTTGCCTTTTATATTAAAATTTAGTTACCAATCTGGGTTCTGCGCCATACCACCGAATGGAAGATATAACGAAATTTGTCCGGTTGGAACCGCTGTTAAATAGTGTTTAGGCTCTAAGAACGTTCTGGTATTCGTAGCAAGATAAGGCATTAAATAACCATCAGGATTTGTTCTTACATTCGCAGCAGCTGGAACTTTTGCTCCTAAAAATATATCAGGATTCAATGAAGAAGTCATGTAAGACCCTTTTCTCCAACGAACTAAATCGTCAAATCTAAAACCGTCCATCATTAACTCCACTCTACGCTCTCTTCTAACTTCCCACAATAAAGGAGAAATATCAGCAGTACGTTTAGAATCATTAATAATTGTAGTACCTGCAGTACCTGACATTACATCACCACCTGCATACATCAATGGAGCAACACCAGCTCTTGCTCTTAATAAGTTAATTGATCTGTCTAAAGCCGGCTGGTCTAATAATCCTAACTCAGCCATTGCCTCAGCATAGTTCAATAAAACTTCTGAATAGTTGTATAGAGGAGCATCCGTATCGTTTTGACCACCATTTTGATTGGTAGCAGGATTTAAGAACTTAACAGGAACATATCCCGTACTCGAACTTCTACCATTCACCAATTTACCGTTGTATGCTGTATAATCAGCAATGGTTTTCAACAACCTATTATCACGATTTTCTCTAACATTATCAATACCGTCATCACCAGCATATAACGGAGCACCACCTACTTGAGAAATAGGCAAACCATCTGTAGTAACATAAGATTCTACGGCTACTTTGGTTAAGCCATTCATAAGCGTTGTACTTGTTAAGTAGTTGATAATAGAATGCCCTTGTACCCCTGTAATGTATTTTTTATACAAAATAACTTGCTTATTGTTATTTAAGTCTATAGAGTTATACGGCGTTTCATAAGAAGGATTTAATACAAATGTTCCATCCATTATTGCTAAAGCCGCATCTTTTGCTTGTGTTAATAAACCATTTGCATCAGCTGTTAAGCCCAAGTTCGTATGGTATTTTCTCAAGGTACCTTCATATAACGCTACTCTTGCTTTTAAAGCATAAGCGACAGATTTATTAATTGTATTCGCTAAGTCAGTAGTTCTCAAATTTGCTGTTGCAAAATCTAAATCTGCTAAAACTTTCTCGATCACTAATTTTCTAGAATCTCTCGGTTTAAAGATCACAGAAGTTTCAGAAATATCTAACTCTGTATCAATATAAGGCACATCGCCAAATATTTTCACTTTGTTGAAGTAATCTAAAGCTCTAAAAAATCTAGCTACACCTTCCCAGTGATTTTTAGCCTCTTGACTCAAAGCGGTCATATTTCTAACACGCGCAATCATGATATTGGCTTTTCTAATTTGAGCCCAATTCCAGTTAGCATTAGTTGCCGCCGCAGATACTGCAAAATTTTGAAAAGTTCCAGCAGCCTGATCGTCTTGAAATGAAGAGAAATAGAAATCTGACGACGTTCCAGTTCCAATTCCATAACCTAAAAACATGTTATAAAATTCCCAGTTAGCCGCTCTCACATTATTCTCACTTGTCCAAAAGGTTTCGTCAGAGAACTGGTCTGGAGTGTCCAATTCTAAATCCTTTGTACAACTCCCTAACATGACAAAACATATCATTGCAAGGGTTATCTTAAATATTTTCATACTTCAAAAATTAAAAAGTTAAGTTAGCACCAAATGAATACATTCTAGCAAATGGGAAAGTACGTCCGAAGAAGTTGTTATCTCCATCGGTAATTTCCGGATCAAGAGGTAATTTAGATTTCTTGAATTCTGCTAAGTTTTGACCACTTGCATAAAGTCTAATGTTACCAATTTTATGTCTTTTCAAGAATTCATTCTTAAAAGTATAACCAAATGTTACATTTTTCAATCTTAAATACGCTAAGTCGATTAGATATTTAGATTGAACATAATAGTTATTTCCACTGGCAGGTAATCCAGCAATTCTTGATGTACCATTTCCTGAATATAATTTAGGATATGCTGCATCTGTATTAGTTGGCGTCCAGTAGTCTAACTGGTGTTGATATAAAATATCAGCACTTTGATACATTGGAATTACCGTTTGACCAATACCCCAGAAATCTCTTTTACCTACACCTTGTAAGAAAATATCGATATCAAATCCTTTAAATGTACCACCAAATCTAGCTCCATACTGATATCTTGGGTTAGTATTACCTAACCTAACTAAGTCACCATGATCTGCTAACGTCATAGCACCACCGTTGATGATTCCATCTCCGTTTAAATCTTTGTACTTAATATCACCTTCACCAAATACAAACAATCCTGATTGTAGTCCTACTTGACTAGGAGAAGCAGCTACATCTGCTGCTGAAGTAAAGTATCTATCTGTTTGGAAACCCCAAATTTCACCAATTTCTTTACCCACATAGTTTTGATTGATCAACATAGCTGGGTTATCCCACTTCGTGATAATACTCTTATTATCAGCTAATGTAAATGTTCCGTAAAGGTTTAAATCTTTCGTAACTGGATAACGGAAGTCTAAAGCAAACTCAACACCTTGTGTTCTTAAATCACCAGCGTTGATTCTTGGTCCTGCAGTACCAAAAGTAGCAGCAGTACTTGTAGCAGCTTGCATGCCTTCAGTTCTTCTTCTATACCACTCTACAGTTAAGCCCATGTAATCGTTTAAGAATCTTAAATCAAGACCTAAGTTGAAGTCCTTTACAGTTTCCCAGCTTAATGAGTTAGCTACAGCGCGAGGAGACCCTATTGTACCTGCTAATATAGTACCATTAATCCAGTTAGAATTTGAGCTCGTCATTGCTGCTGAATAGAATTCTCCACCAACATCCTGATTTCCTAGCTCACCATAAGAAGCTCTCAGTTTAATATCGTTAAAGATTTTCTTAACTGGCTCCATAAATTTCTCCTCAGATATACGATATCCAGCAGATGCTGAAGGGAAGAAACCCCAACGATTTCTAGTTGAGAACACAGAAGAACCATCGTAACGGCCGTTTACTTCTAATATATACTTACCTTTATAATTGTAGTTAATTCTACCAAAATAACCTGCTAAAGCCCCTTGACCACGTCCACCTGTTACTGTTTGGTCGCCTGTTGCTAAGCCTAATTCTGGTCTAGAAGGGTCTAATAATCCATTTCTTCTTGCGGTTGATATAAAGCTAGATCTAGTTTCATAGTTAACACCAGCCATAAATCTAAAATTATGATCTTCCTTAAACACTTTGTCATAAGTACCCACAACATTTAACACATTATTTAATGCTCTTGTTGCAGAATAACTTGTGAAATCTTGTGCGGCAGTTGAAATAGGAACTGCTTGTGTAGGAATACCTGACCAGAAGTCCAATCCTTGAATTGTACCACCAACAACATGTCTTAAACCGTTATCTCTACCTAAAGTATAATCAGCGCGTACATTTAATCCTTTTGCAATTTTAAATGTAGCACCTAAGTCAATTCTGTTGTAGTTAGACACCATATCACTCATTTGAGCGTTAGCTTGATAACCAGCTATATGTCTCCAATAATTTCCATTATAAGTTCCTAATGGGAAATATGAACCCCATCTCCAGAAAGTATACCAATCACCCGTAGCATAATAAGACATTGGATATTCGTATTTGAAATTTCTGAATAACATTCTAGCATCCACATCTAACCATGGTTTTACTTCTGCATTAATCGAAGCAGTGATGTTATATCTGGTAACTTCATCAGGATTTAATTTGAAAATACCGCCTTCATTGCTGTATCCAGTAGACAAATAATAACCCATTTTATCACTACCACCCTGAATTCTAAGACTATGATTTTGCTGGTTAGTAAATTCATTTAATAGAGTTTCTTTTGGATCCCATTCTTTAAAGAAATAAACACGGCCATTGATATAATCAAAATCCTCACCTAAAATCATCTCAGTACCTGTATTCTTATCTTTATAATTTCTTTGCCAATTAGCAATTCCATCTCTCAATCTTGTTAACTCCATACCAAAAGTTTCTGGAGTAGTAGTTCCTGCTCTTTTAGCACCTTCAATTAACCCGTCCAATTCTAAAACTGGATCAGCGAAATCAGGCAAAGTTGTTGCTTTATTCCAAGAAAAATTATTTTGATATTGAATAGAAGTTGCTTGATTTTTCTTTCCTGATTTAGTTTTAATCAATACCACACCAAAAGCAGCTCTCGCACCATAAATTGAAGTAGAAGCTGCATCTTTTAAAACAGAGACACTTTCGATATCATTTGGATTAATAATTGAAAGATCACTAGTCTCGATATTATCTACCAAGATTAAAGGTCTACTTGTTCCGTTAATTGAGCCGATACCGCGAATGTTAATATTTGGCCCTGCTGTTAAACCACCATTACCATAAGTAATAGTTAAACCTGGAACTGTACCTTGTAAAGCCTTTGTAGGATCGTTAAGAGGCATGTTTTCAAATGTCTGCGCAACATTTACTGTACTTACAGCACCTGTCAAAGTCGCTTTCTTTTGAGTAGCATAACCTACAATTACAACACCATCAATTCCTTCAGAAGAATCCAATAATCCAACATTAATAATTGTTGCATCACCTACAGTTCTTTCCGAATTTTGATATCCCAAATAATGAAAAACTAAGACATCTCCCTTTTTAACACTAATTGAGTAAGTTCCGTCTGGGCTAGTAGAAACGCCAGTGTTCGAACTCTTTACCTTTACACTAGCCCCGGGCACAGGAAGCCCATCGCTAACGCTTGTAACCTTACCAGTTACTGTTATTTGTTGAGCCAAAGCTTGGAAAGCCAAGATAAATGTGCCCAAAAACAACATAAGTAGTTTTCTTTTCATAAACTTTAATTTGGTTAAATAAATTACGTCAACTCTTGAATCGGAAAAACGCACAATTACGCATTTTTAGAAACAAAAGGTAAATATGATAAATGTTTTAGTTAAAAAAGAAATATTCTTGCGTATTTTTTTTGTGAAATTGCTAATTAATTCGCATAAACTAGCAAAAACCTGCAAGATATTTTATAACTTTTGCCTTTCAAAAAATTTAATTTATGCTAAAAAGAGAAAGACACGACCTAATAATGCGTCAAATTAATCTGCATAATCGCGTTTTATCGTCTGATTTGGTACAGTTACTTGAAGTTTCAGAAGACACCATAAGAAGAGACTTACAAGAACTTTCAGATCAAAAGCGGTTATTTAAAGTGCATGGTGGTGCCTTATCAAAATCTTATCATTCTTCTTTCGATGACAGTACTGTTTATGCAAAAGACCGCAAAATAGTTATTGCAAAAAAAGCCATCAGCCTTATTAAAGATGGTATGGTCATTTTAACAGGCGGGGGTACAACAATAATTGAAGTCGTAAAATATTTACCAGAAAATCTGAATGCTACATTCTTCACCATTAGCCCCTTAGTAGCCGTGGAACTCGCTAGATTTCCTAACATTGAGGTTATAATTATTGGCGGAACTTTTTCAAAAAATTCACAAATTTCATATGGAGGTCATGCTATCAATCAGATCTCAGAAATAAACATAGACCTTTGTTTATTGGGCACAAGTGCTATTCACCCAGAGAATGGCCTTACCGACACCAACTGGGAAATTAATCAGCTAAAAAAAACCATGTTTAACTCTTCCAATAAGATTGCTATAGTTTGCATATCTGAAAAATTAAATATTACTCAACGACTAAAAGTATGTTCTTTAGATAATATCGATTATCTGATTACCGAATTAGACCCCTCTTCACCTCAGCTAGAAAAATATCAAATAAGAAATTTAAAACTTTTATAATTCTATCTTGGAAAAGATATTTTCCCAAAAGTTGTTCCCGGAATATCAACACTATTAAACTCTATAGCGGCTCCGGCAACCGCTTCATTTGCTAAAACAGCAAATAACACCGCTTCTTTAGCATCGGGTAATATCCCTAAAGAATAAGTGTCTGAAAATTTGTTCTGCGGCAACAACATCTTTAATTTATCTATTAATAAAGGGTTGTGCATACCTCCTCCACTCAGGTAAATTGTACTCTTTACATTTAAAGTTTTGGTAATTGCTTCGGCGATTGCTGTAGCAGAAAAAGCGCATAAAGTAGCCATTACATCTTCTTTAGAGATCTCTTTTAAATCTAAATCGAATATAGAATTATCTAAATAATCTAGATTAAACAACTCTGGTCCTGTACTTTTTGGGAAGTCTTCCGTAAAAAATTTATGTGCAAGTAAGGTTTCCAATAAACGTTCATTTACATCTCCCGCTTTTGCTACTTTCGCATCTTCATCAAAAAACAATCCAAATTCCCTAAACATATATTGATCCATCAGGGTATTTCCCGGACCCACATCGGTCGTAAATATTTTCTCTGCTTGGGCATCTCCGGGCAAAAAAGTAAAATTGGCTATTCCACCGATATTTAATAAAACTCTATTTTCACCCTTTTTTGAAAAAAGCAAATAATCGCCGTATACTGCCAATGGTGCCCCTTCGCCACCCCAGGCAATGTGTTTTTGTCTGAAATCACTGATCGTTAATATACCTGTATTAACAGCAATATGATCTCCATCACCTATTTGCAGAGTGGCATTAGGAAACTCCTCCATATTGTGAAAAGATTTTGGCGCATGAAAAATAGTTTGTCCATGACTGGCTATTATATCTACCGATTTGTTGTCAACACCCCACTCATCCAATGCTTGGTTAACCAATTTTGCATGTTCAATAGCAACAACCTCATTTAACACCGTAACCATCTGCAAATCTGCAGCTCTATTAGAGAAAATGGACTTTATAGCATTCCTAAAACTATCTGAGTAGTCGGCTGTTTTAAACTGTAAAATTTCAATATCCGATTCTATCCCTGAACCCTTAATTAAACATAAAGCAATGTCTAATCCATCCATAGATGTACCCGACATCAGGCCAACAATTAGGCGTTCAGATTTGGATGCAATGTCATAAAGATTAGTAATATTTAAATTCACAGCGTACAGGTTAATATTTGTCCATATATTTGTTGCTCACTCAAAAATTTTTAGAATGGCTAGGTTAAACCTTTTGGAAGAAACCCGTTACGAGAAATTACCTGTAACCGTTTTCGATTCACCCAAGGATGGTTCAATTCATGTTGCGCAACGCATCGCAAACATCATTAAAGAAAAACAAAATTCCAAAGAAAAAGCAGTTTTAGGTCTTGCTACTGGAGCAACTCCTATTGCAGTTTATGCAGAATTAGTAAGAATGCATAAAGAGGAAGGGCTCAGTTTTTCGAACGTTGTAACTTTTAATTTGGATGAATATTATCCGATGGCTCCGGAAGACTATCAAAGTTATGTTTGGTTTATGAACGAACATTTGTTTAGTCATATAGATATTAAAGAAGAGAATATTAATATTCCAGATGGCACGCTTAAATTAGAAGATATTCCGGCATTTTGTCTTGAATACGAGCGCAAAATAGGAGAATTAGGAGGTATAGACATACAAATCTTAGGTATTGGTAGAACTGGACACATTGGTTTTAATGAGCCGGGGTCTGCACCTAATTCTGGAACCAGATTAGTAACCTTAGATGATTTAACAAGACGAGATGCGGCCAGAGATTTTGGAGGAAAATCATACGTTCCAACCAAGGCCATTACTATGGGAATTGGTACAATTTTCAAGGCAAGAGAAATTATCTTAATGGCATGGAATGGTAAAAAAGCCTCTATCATTAAAAAAGCTGTAGAAGGAGAAATGTCTAGTGAAGTTCCTGCAACTTTCCTTCAATTGTCTGACAACGTTGAGTTTATTTTAGATAGCGATGCTGCCAAGCAACTAACAAGATTCAACACCCCGTGGCTAGTAAAAGACTGTATCTGGGATGATTATACAACCAGAAAAGCCGTTATTTGGCTATCTAATACCTTAAACAAACCGATATTAAAGCTTACAGAAGACGATTACAATAATAATGGAATGGCTCAACTTGCCGTTGAAAAAGGTCCTGTGTACAATATAAATATTCATATATTTAATAAGTTGCAGCATACCATTACCGGATGGCCAGGTGGGAAGCCAAATGCAGAAGATCACCAACGTCCTGAACGCGCAATCCCAGCTAAGAAAAGAGCTTTAATCTTTTCTCCTCATCCTGATGATGATGTAATATCAATGGGAGGAACCTTTATTCGTCTCGCAGATCAAGGGCATGATGTTCATGTAGCTTATCAAACAAGTGGAAACACAGCTGTTTGGGACGACGATGCCTTAAGATTTGTTGAATTTAGCAATGATTTTGCGGAGAAAATGGGCATGGCTATTCCCGGGCAACGTGACCTGTATGATAGTATGCGCAAATTTATTGATGCAAAAAAACCAAATCAGGTAGACACTCCAGAGATTCAGAATGTTAAAGGGTTAATAAGAAAAGGAGAAGCAATTGCGGGTGCCCGTTTTTGCGGGTTAAATGACGACCATATTCATTTTATGGCTTTGCCTTTCTATGAAAGTGGAAAAAATCAAAAAAACCCGGTTTCTCAAAAAGATATAGATCTAACAGTGGAATTATTGAGATCTATTAAACCTCATCAAATTTTTGCCGCAGGCGATTTCGAAGATCCCCATGGAACACACATCGTTTGTTTTAATATTATTTTAAAAGCATTGGAGCAACTTAAAGACGAACCATGGATTAAAGACTGCTGGTTATGGATGTATAGAGGTGCTTGGCTTGAATTTGAAACCCACGAAATAGAGATGGCGGTGCCTTTAAGCCCACAAGAAGTAGAGCGCAAAAAATTTGCTATTTACAAACATCAGTCTCAAAAAGACAGACCTGTTTTTCCGGGCGATGATTCTAGAGAATTTTGGCAACGTGCCCAAGATAGAAACAGAGAAACAGCAAAAGCATACGACGATTTAGGCTTAGCAGAATATGAAGCTATGGAAGCTTTTGTTCGTTATAAATTTTAGCACCCACTATTAGTTCACCAATATGTATATTAGAAAAATTTATTGGAGAAACTAAAATGCAAAAATTATGCAGGCTGAAAATAATAGATTAATATCCCTGGATTTTTTCAGGGGTATTACTGTTGCGGCAATGATCTTGGTTAACAATCCAGGTAGTTGGGCAAATATATATGCTCCACTTAAACATGCCGATTGGAATGGTTGTACACCTACAGATTTAATATTTCCGTTCTTTCTATTTATTGTAGGTGTGTCTATATCTTATGCATTAAGTAGCAAGAGAACAAATGCTGCTTCGCATAAAGACGCTATATGGAAAATCATAAAAAGATCGCTAATATTATTTGGATTAGGCTTGTTCTTATCTCTATACCCTAAGGTTTTTACTGAGCCTTTAGAAGCGTTTAAATACGTCCGGATTCCGGGTGTATTACAACGTATTTCGCTGGTGTTTTTAATTTCGGCTATCTTATTTTTAAAATTTAGCAATAAATCATTATTTAAAATAATGTTCTCTTTATTGCTCATTTATTGGGCTTTAATGACCCTTGTTCCTGTTCCTGGTGTAGGCTATGCAAACCTAGAAAAAGAAACAAATCTAGGCGCTTGGCTAGACAGAACCATTCTAACAGAAGCTCACTTATGGAAATCTGCTAAAACCTGGGATCCTGAAGGTATTTTAAGCACCATTCCTGCTATTGCTACAGGTATTTTTGGAATCTTAGTGGGCGTTTATCTTAAACGCAAGGATATTATCGCCTCAGAAAAAATAGCCTGGCTATTTACTATTGGATTACTTGCAACAGTATTAGGTTTAATCTGGGATTTAAGTTTCCCCATCAATAAATCTCTTTGGACAAGTTCTTTTGTACTATATACTGGCGGATTAGCAACCATCTCTTTAGCGCTTTGCTACTGGTTAATAGATGTTCATAATTACACAAGATTTACTAAACCTGCTGTGGTTTATGGGGTGAATGCTATTACTGTTTTCTTTATATCCGGGTTACTTCCTCGTACCATAAACTTATTTAAAGTAGTAAACGAGAAAGGGGATGAAATAGGGGCTGCTAATTATTTTTATCAAAGCGTTTTTGCAGCAAATCTTGAACCACTACACGCTTCCCTTGCTTGGGCAGTTATGTGGATTGTTTTTTGGCTATGTATATTATGGGTTATGTATAACCGTAAAATTTTTATAAAAGTCTAAGCTTGTACATCATGAATAAAGGATACTATCTTTTATATTCGACTTAAATTTTAAAATTAATATACCAAACATATGCTTTTAAAAACAAGAAGTGTCCTTTATCTGTTTTTTATTTTAATAGCTTCTTTCTTTAACTTAACTGCATTCGGACAAGCAAATGGCAACTTATCAGGAACGGTATTCGATAAAGACAATCTGCAATTCTTGGCAGATGTTAACATCTCTATAGATAAGACCAACATTAATACAACTACCGATTCATTAGGCAGATTCAGAATAACAGGCATTCCGGTTGGAAGTTATAATTTAAAAATTTCACGATTAGGATATAAGGAGGAAACTCTTTATAACTACATCATCTCTTCTGGAAATGAAAATACAATAAACATAGAGCTCACTTCTTCTAATACTATTCAAACTGTATCCGTATCATTGAATAGATCGGCCAGTGCCGCTAGCCTAGTTACGCCTCTGTCTGTTCAACGTATGACCACCGAAGAAATTAAAAGCAATCCTGGTGGCAACTTTGACATTTCCAGAGTAATTCAATCACTTCCTGGTGTTAGTGGTACCGATGGAAGCAGTGGTGGTTTTAGAAATGATATAATTATAAGAGGAGGTGCTCCTAATGAAAATGTTTATTATTTAGACGGAATTGAAACGCCCATAATCAATCATTTTAGCACACAAGGCAGCAGTGGGGGGCCAACTGGGCTGTTAAATGTTTTATTTATACAGGATGTTAAATTAAGTACATCAGCGTTTGATGCACGATTTGACAATACTTTAAGTTCGGTCTTTCAATTCACCCAAAAAACGGGGAACCCGAATAAAGTGCAGGGAAATTTAAGAATTCAAGCTACAGATGCAGCGCTAACACTAGACGGACCATTATCTAAAAATGGGAACACGACCTTTTTAGCATCCGCAAGAAGGTCTTATTTACAATATTTATTCTCTTTAATAGACCTTCCTATTAGGCCAAATTATTGGGACTTTCAGACAAAAATTACACATAAGATTGATAAAAAAACCACATTAAATATTATTGGGATTGGAGCTATAGATAAATTTAGATTTGGGCCAGTTAAAGAAGCTAGCCCTGAAAAATTATATACATTAAACAACACCCCCTCTATTGATCAATGGAATTACACAGGCGGAATCAGCTTAAAAAGACAGCTAGAAAACGGTTATTTAAATTTAGCGTTAAGTAGAAATGTCTTAAATAATGAGATTAATAAATTTGACGACAACCAAATTAACGATGAGTCTAAAAGAAGACTAAAAATACAATCTACAGAAACAGAAAATAAATTAAGATTAGACTTTAATTTTGTAAACAATGGATGGCAATGGTCTTATGGATCATCTGTTCAATATGTAGAATTCGATAATATTTTTTTTAACAGATACAGAATCGAAACTCAAGACAATAATGGAAACGTTATTCAACCAGGAGTGGTCATTAACTCTAGTAGTTCTCTTAATTTCTTTAAATATGGTTTATTTGTTCAAGCGGGCAAAAAACTCTTTGACGAAAAGTTAAGTATAAATGCCGGAATCAGAACAGACATGAATTCATTTACAAACGAGGGAACAAATGCGCTTAAAACTTTATCGCCTCGTTTATCTCTAAGCTATTCTTTATCAAATAATTTAAATCTAAATGCTTCTGTAGGTAGATACTTTAAATTACCTGGCTACACAATTCTAGGATTCAAAGAAGAGAATAATACTCTTTCTAACGTCAATACTAAATATATTAAATCAGACCATTACGTTGGCGGACTGGAGTATTTACTTTCTAGCTCTACTAGATTTACTTTTGAGGCATTTTATAAAAAATATAGCAACTATCCTGTGTCTGTAAGAGATGGAATATCATTAGCTAATATGGGAGGTGATTACTCGGTAGTTGGAAACGAATCAGTTAAAAGTATTGGAAAAGGCAGATCTTATGGAATAGAGTTTTTTGCCCAACAGAAATTGACAGAAAAATTCTTCGGTCTTTTATCATATACTTTATTTAAATCAGCATTTAGTGGGTCAAATCAATTACTTGTTCCTGCTTCATGGGATAATAGCCAACTTTTAAGTGTAACAATGGGATATAAATTACCTAAAAATTATGAGTTGGGCTTAAAATTTAGATATCAGGGAGCGGCGCCATATACTCCATTCGACGATGACGCTTCTCAAAGAAATTATCTAACAACAGGATCAGGTGTTTACAATTATGCTGCAATAAACAGTTTACGACTAAGTTCATTTAAACAAGCAGACATTAGAATAGATAAAAGATGGAATTATAAAAATTTAACATTTAATGCGTTTATTGATATTTCCAACTTTTTAAGAACTAAAACACCTTCTAACCCTCAATATACTTTTAGAAGAAATGACGATAACACGGCATTTCTTACAACAGATGGACAACCCATAAGAATAGATGGATCGAACGCTATTCCTGTAATTCTCAATAATATGGATGCTCAGTTTACACCCTCAATTGGATTCATATTAGAGTTTTAATACTACTTTGTTAATATTCCTTGATGATTTGATGGCTCACTTTCATTTTTTATCCGGTCTAAAGCAGTAACTAAATAAGTATATCTTTTACCTTTTTCCACACTAGTATCTAGAAAAGTAGTGTAATTCTTGAAGCTGATTTTCAAAATATTTCTTGGATGCTCAATTGATATTTCTTCACCTTCGTTAAACCTATAAATTACATATCCCGAAGCAGTGTCCCCATCACTGGCTGTTAAAGGTTTTTCCCAGTTTAGGTGAACTCCGTCAGCTTTTGCTTCTACATGTAGTTCGCGCGGAGGATTTGGGTTTACTGCGTCTAACCAAGGCATTTGCGGAGGCAATGATGGATATTTATAAAAATCCGTCCTTAAAGAATCTGCCACCTTTCTAGCTACTGTTGCCAAAGATTTACTGCTAAAGAAAATGCTTCCCTGAGCTTTTTCATTATTTCTTACATACCTTATTTGATCTGGAATCTGAGATGGTATACCCCATGCTGCTTCTGCCTTTGTATTACCGTTGTGTACCAAATAAGCTCCGTGTCCTACATATAAATGTCGGCCATATGTGTTTTCTCCCCACCAATCTACCAAAACAGGGAAAGGGGCTACTTTTCTTGTAAAGCTAAAATAAATTTGAGGGTTAATATAATCTACCCAGCCTTCCTTAATCCACTTTCTCGAATCAGCATAAAGCGTACTGTATGTTGATAAACCCGCAGTTTTTGCTCCCTCTTTATCTTCTCCTATATTTCTCCAAATTGCAGAAGGACTCATACCAAATTTCACATGACTTTTATGATGATGAATGCTGTCTCCTAAGGTCTTGACTAATAAGTTTACGTTGTTTCTTCTCCAATCTCCAATATTAGAAAATCCTTCTCTATACCTGACATAGGTTGCCTCATCATTTATTTTCTGCCCGGCAATTGGGTATGGGTAAAAATAATCGTCGAAGTGGATCCCATCAACATCATATTCTTTAACAACATCTAAAATAACATCTACAATATAGTCTCTAACTTCAGGAATACCTGGATTAAATTGTTTTTTACCTCCGTATGTAAAGAACCAATCTGGTTTTGTTTTAGTAATATGATCGTCAACTATTACATGATTTACATTCGTGCTGGCACGATATGGATTAAACCAGGCATGTAGTTCAATACCTCTAATATGTGCTTCGTTAATAGCAAATTCTAAAGGGTCGTAACCTGGCGCAGGCGCAAGTCCTTGTTTTCCCATTAGCCAACGACTCCACGGCTCCCTGGATTTAGCATAAAACGCATCTGCAGCTGGTCTAACCTGAAACATTATTGCATTTATTCCATTAGCTTTATGTTGTTCTAAAATGCCAATAAGCTCTTGTTTTTGCTGATCACTAGATAACCCTGCCTTACTTGGCCAATCAATATTTTCTACTGTAGCAACCCAAACACCTCTAAACTCTCTTTTTGGTTCAATTTTTGTTGTATTTTGTGCACTTAAAGTAGAAATAATTAAACATTGAATAAACAATAAGCCGAAAATTGGTCGTAACATATATATCTTTTTTTGCAAAGTTATAAATGTAACGTCAATAGAGTGCGTATTGTATGAAGTGTTTTGTTTTTTTAAGGTGTCTTTCGAAATATTATAAGATTTTAATATTTTGCGCCAAATTCAAATAAAAATAGAGGAATGCAAGAAGAAGAACAAGTAAAAAAATCAGATCGGACTAAAATTTACTTCCTTATTGTAGCAATAATTGCGCTTCTGGGTACAAATGCGTACTTCTTTTTTAAAGATAAACAGGAAAGTCAACGCTTTATTACGGTAAATACAGAAAAAGATAAACTTGAATTGGATGTAGAAAAAATAGAAGTCGAGCTCGATAAGATTACCGCTATAAATGTTACATTGAATGAAAAACTATTAGAAGAACAACAACTAGCGAGAGAGAAAATTGCAGAATTAAAAGTTCTTCTTCAAAAAAATCAACTCACCCGAGGCGAATTAGATAGAGCTCAGACTGAAATAGAAGAATTACGAGAATTTGTAAAGAACTATACAAATCAAATTAGCTTATTACAACGAGAAAATGGTTTTCTACGTTCAGAAAGAGACAGCTTACAACGTTCTGTAAATATGGCATCAGAACGTGCTGATGATTTAGAGCAAAAAAATGCCAGTTTAAGTAATACCGTTAAAGCTGCAGCGGCTTTAAAGACTTCTAATATATTAGTCGAAGCTTACAGAATAAAAAGTAACGGAAAACCTTCGTTGGTTACGAAAGCATCAACTGCCAATAAGTTAAATATAAAGTTTACTGTAGTAAGCAATGATTTAGCGACAAAAGAATATCATAATGTATATATGCGCGTTATCGACCCTGCGGGCAATTTAATAGCTCATAACGACAATATTTTCACAGCCAACAATCAAGAGCTTCAATACAGTCATGTAATTACGATTGATTACAAAAACGATGACACTTTATTTAGTATAGACTGGATTAATCCCAATTCGTTTATTAAAGGTGTATACTCAATAGTACTTTATGCCAATGGCTATACAATGGGCAGAAGCAGTATTGAACTTAAATAAGAGGAAAACTTAAGTAAAAAGTTGTTCCTTCTCCTTCTTCCGAATCGAAACTTACCTCTCCTCCTGCATTTTCAACCGCCTGTTTTACAAAAGCAAGACCCAGTCCAGTTCCGGATGATTTAGTAGTAAAGTTAGGTGCAAATATTTGGTCTTTTTGTTCTTCTGCAATACCCCGGCCATTGTCTTCCACTGAGACAACTACATTATTAGAATTTTCGTAAATAATTATTTTAATTTGGGCAAACCGATTCTCTGGGATAGCCTCAATAGCGTTTTTCAATAAATTATTAAAGGTCCTCAATAATTGGTCTTTATCCCCTAAAACAACTGGTTCCGCTTCTGTCTTATTAATTATAACAATTTCTGCATTTTCTAAATGTTTATATACCTCTCCTGCTTTCTCTATTATTGGAATTAGTGTAACGTGTTCCAGCTTCGTATCCGGCATTTTTGCAAAACTGCTAAACTCAGAAGCTATTTTTGCTAGGCTATCTATTTGTTCAATAAATGACTTATTAAAATTTTCAAACTTCTTCTCAAAATTAGGGTCTTTTTCTTTCCAAGATCGCTCTAAAAGTTGAACCCCTAATTTTAGAGGTGTTAAAGGGTTCTTAATTTCATGAGCAACTTGCTTCGCCATTTCCCGCCAGGCATGCTCTCTTTCTGACCGTGCTAATTTCATCGCACTTTCTTCGAGTGCTGAAATCATTTTATTATACTCTTTAATTAACGAACCAATTTCATCATGACGCGACCAATGAATAGGCTGATTTCTTCTTCCTAACTTTGTTTTTCTAATACTTTCCTGAATAAAAGTTAGCGGACTCGTTATTTGATTGGCTAAAAAAACCGCTAAAACTCCAATAATAACAAATACCAGTGCGTAAATATTAATTAAAGTATTTACAAATGAATCCATTTTGACATTATAATCTTCTTCGTTATTAAAAAATGGAGACGACAAATAAGCAACAGTTTGATCATTGAGGTTTCTAATCGGAATATATGCAGAAGCGTATTGAAAATCACCTACCTTCTCTTCCAGATTAATAAACTCTGAACTCTGTAAGTTTTCTAAAAAAATATATGCCTTCGCATCCATCCTTTTAGACAGAATCCCTGCATCATAAATTTTTGGCAGTGATGTCAATAATAGATTACCATTTCTATTATATAAGTTTAAATAAACGCCATTTACATCCGCAAATTGATCAAATTCTATTATTCCGTCGTTATTTAAGATAATACCTTTTTTAGCTATCAGCTTTTCATAAGATATTTGTAACTTTCTAATTTTGTCCTGCATTTGATCTGATTGCTGGATCTTATACTCTTTACTTATATAATAGAACGTAGTCCACCCTACTACAATTAATGTAGCCACTACAACCATAATAATCGATACCTGAATTCTTGTTTTATATAGAATCTGATTGGCATTTATCATTAAATACTTATTAACACTAAACCAATTAAATGCACTATTTTCCAGGTTTTTTAAAAACCATATTAAAATAAACACGATTAAAGAGAATAAGATTAATATTAAAAAGAAGAACGATAGTGTCGCAAAGCGAGTCACATAATCAACCTTGTCTTTACTTATTACAATCAACTTATTATCTGTCGGCGCATATATTAAATGATTAATATTGTTGTCTTTAGTATTGTTATAAACCAAGCTTCCAGTAGGAGCTTGAAAATCTTTATTAGACAAGCTATAGGTATATTTTCCCGACTGATTAACTAACTTATTATTATTATAAAAGGCAAACGAGTAATTACTGTATTCATTAACCGTCTTTAACTTACCGTCTATTAATAATGTAGGAAATCTAAGATTATAATTGTAAGGTTCCGATTTCAGATCCACTACTATGGTCCCTAAAATAGATTTATCCTTAAAAATAGGGATAACACCAAAATAACTTTGGTACCCAAAAGTATCGTTAATTCTGTAGAAATAATTAGAAACAGGGATCTTTAAAGCTCCGTAAATAACCATATCTCTAAACTTTTGCATAGGCACCTGCAGGTGTGTACCCAGTTCTTCATTTAAATGGTTATAGATATGAATAGTTAATTGGAAGTTTGCCAAAATCCCATTTAAATATTTCTTTTCTATATGATTGTGAAAGCTTTCAGCATTACCTGGATTATTGAAGTAATCTAAAATTGTCTCATCTGTGTTAACACCCTGCTCAAACACACTAATTGCATTAACCAATTGGGGATCATCTGCTGTAACTAATCTCTTGACAATAGTATTTCTATAATTTCTCTCTCTAACATCGGTATATCGAATATACTTTATAGAGGTAATAAAAGCCATGCAAAAGAACGAAAAGGCAAATATTAATACCGAAAATTTTCTGTTTTGAACGTATGCATTATAACCTATTAAATACATTAACAATGCAAAAACAATATAGAAAGCAGTAAAGTCAACTAATATTCTAAATATGGAGAATAAGACTAAACTTATTAAAAATATCTTCACCCGCGTTGAATTTGCAAGTGGGAAATTATAAGTAAGTGTTACAAAAAAAACGGCTAATAAATAAAAATTAAACCATGCTAAACAAACAAGAAAAACGCATATCCAGCTTACCCAATCTAGATTGACTACGTTAATATCAAACGGAATTTTAGAATTGTAAATCAACCCGAAAAAAACGTCATCTACAAAATAGGCAAATGATCCAAACGCAATCAATAAAAATACTTGAAATAGAATTGAGAGTGATTTCGTTTTACCGATAAAATCAGGCAGAACATATTTCTTTTTATTAATAAAAAGAAATAAAACAAACCAAGTAAAGGCTAAAGTGCTTATTAATAAGTCGCCCAAAGAAGGAAGCCAATAGCTTTGAGCATAAATTTTAGGATTAAAAATAGGTAAATCAAATCTTCTATTTAACCATCCGTATTCTAAGTCAGTGTATCTTAAAAGCAAGAAAAAACCAGCTAATAACAAAGTTCCAAGAAACAGGTGTCCTCTCTTAGCTAGCCAACTACTTAATGAATTAAAAAACATACAAAGAAACAGAACACTTGCAATCCACAACCATATTTCTATTCCGGTATATATATCGGGCGATTTATAGGGCAGCAACTTAACAGAGAATAGGTATTTCCCTTCTAGTCCATTTATATTTCGTAAGTTATCATTAGAATCATTAAAGCTTGCAATTTCAATTAAGCCGTTTGGAGATAAGTCCTTAGTAATTTCATTTTTTAAATACTGATTTTCTAAACTAAATTCATTTTTGACCGTTATAAGCATTAAGAACGTAAAATGATTCTTAGTAAGTTTTATAAACTCATAATACCCGTTGGGTAAATGCAAAAAACTACGCCCTTCTTTTATAGATTCGATATTGGGCGGAATTACTCTAATAGTGCTCCAAAATTTGAGCTTTTTATTTTCGTAAGTAAATAAATTTATGCCTAAGTCTGCATAATCTTTTATAAAAGAAAGAGCCATTTCACCGTTTTCATGAAATGACTCTGCTTCTTCTAATTTTTCTAAATTATTTAAGAAATCGTCAACTATTTTCTCCTTTTGTTTTAATTTATTTTGGAGTATAGTTGCTTCTCTGTTTAATATATCTGAAGGTGTTTGGGTTTTACTTACAGACAAAACAGTGATAATACAGCCAATACTAAGCAGTAGTAATAATGTCCTTATTTTAAACCCAATTCCCACGTTTTAAGCAATTGCTGAAGACGCAGATAATGTTGTCACATCTCTTTTAACTTTTTTAACCAGTCCTTGCAAAACATTCCCTGGACCAACCTCAATAAATGTATCTGCACCATCCCTTAACATTTGCTCAACTGTTTGGGTCCATTTTACGGCTCCTGTCAATTGTGTTATTAAATTTTGCTTTATAATACTCGGATCGGATGTTGCTATAGGGTTAACATTTTGATAAATTGGACAAGCTGGAGAGTTAATTGTAGTAGATTCTATAGCTTCTTGTAACTCTACACGGGCGGGCTCCATTAGTGGGGAATGAAATGCTCCTCCTACATTTAGCTTTAAAGCTCTCTTTGCGCCAGCTTCAGTTAACAAAGCACATGCCTTATCTATACCAGCAAAGCTACCGGAAATAACCAATTGTCCTGGACAATTATAGTTTGCAGCCACAACCACTTCATCAATACCTGCGCATATATTTTCAACTACATCGTCTGGCAAACCTAATATTGCTGCCATGGTAGACGGATTTAACTCACACGCCTTTTGCATTGCATTTGCTCTTTTTACAACGAGTCTTAATCCATCTTCAAAACTTAAAGCTCCCGCAGCAGTAAGGGCAGAAAACTCACCCAAAGAATGTCCGGCAACCATGTTGGCATCAAAGCCACCCGGCATAATTTTACTCAGTATCACTGAATGCAAAAATATAGCTGGTTGAGTTACATTTGTTTGTCTAAGTTCTTCATCTGTTCCTTCGAACATAATATCGCTAATTCTGAACCCTATAATCTCATTAGCTTGTTCAAATAAAGTTTTTGCATCGTCGAACTGGTAAAGTTCTTTACCCATTCCTGAAAATTGTGCCCCTTGACCCGGAAATATTAATGCCTTCATAAATACAGTTTAATTTTATTAGTTAAGCGAAGCTGTTATTAAGCGTAAAAATTCAGCTCTAGTTTTATCATTATTTATAAACTCCCCAGTAAATGCAGAAGTTGTAGTAACAGAATTTTGCTTCTGGATACCGCGCATAGACATACATAAATGTTTACACTCTATCACAACAGCAACTCCTGCCGGATTTAAAGTATTCTGAATACAGTCCCTAATTTCGTTGGTTAAACGTTCCTGAACCTGTAATCTCCGAGAAAAAGCATCTACAACTCTCGGAATTTTACTCAATCCCACGATGTGACCATTGGGAATATAAGCAATGTGCGCTTTGCCAAAAAACGGCAACATATGATGTTCACACAATGAATACACCTCTATATCTTTTACAACAACCATCTGGCTGTAATCTTCTGTAAACATTGCAGATTTCAATATTTCAACAGGATCTATCTGATATCCATGTGTTAAATATTGAAGCGATTTTGCTACTCGCTCTGGTGTCTTAACCAACCCTTCCCTATTTGGATCTTCACCCAAATTTTCTAGAATATCTTGATAATGAGCAGAAATAGCCAAGGTATTCTGTTCGCTATATTGATCAATTTTTTTGTATCCTTTTGTTTCGTCTGCTTCTAATTCAGCCATATTTTTATCTGATTTATCCAAAATATTCTACGTAATTATTCTCCGTCTCATTAATTTTAACACAATGCATAATTGCACCAGCGGCAACAATATGCGGATTCAATTCTTCCCAAATTGCAATGGCTAAATTTTCTGTTGAAGTTAACTTACCTTTCATAAAATCAACATCTACATTTAAATTTTTATGATCGATTTTTTCTACAACATGATTATTAATAACATCTTTTAACCATTTTAGATCGACTAAAAACCCTGTTTCTGGGTTAATTTCACCTTTAACGGTCACAAACAAAGAATAATTATGCCCATGCCAGTTGGGATTAGCGCATTTTCCAAATACACTTTCATTTTTCTCTTCGCTCCAATCAGGTCTCGATAATTTATGTGCCGCATTAAATTGGGCTTTCCTAGTGATGTAAATCATTTTATATTTTAAAACACAAATATAGGCAAAAGGTGTTTAGCATCAATTTTATCGTATTAGCCTTTTAAGTTATGCAATGCTTACCTTTGCTATATGAAATCGCTGATTGTCGCTGCCACATATACAGAAATCGCTCCTTTTATGGAGCATTTTAATATTATTGAAAGTGAGTTTTCTCAAAAAAAATCATTTGACGTTTTAATTACCGGGGTTGGAATGACAGCTACAGCTTTTTCACTCGGGAAGTTTTTACATAATAATTATAAATCTGTAATAAACGTAGGTATTGCAGGTAGCTTTAATAAAGAGTTGCCAATAGGTACTATAGTTAATATAATTCAGGACACATTTTCAGAATTAGGTGCAGAAAGTGGTGATAGCTTTGTTTCCATTGATGAGCTCGGTTTTGGCAGAGCTTCCTATCACGGAGAAAAAATAGACGGCATTGATCAGGTAAGTGGTATTACAGTAAACACCGTAAATGGAAACTCCGTAAGCATTAACCAAGTTATAAAAAGACTAAACCCCGAAACAGAATCTATGGAAGGTGCCGCTGTATTTTATTGCGCTTCGAAGTATAATATTCCAGCTATTCAAATCAGGTGTATTTCTAATTATGTAGAGCCCCGAAACAAAGAAAATTGGAATATATCACTTGCGATAAATAATTTAAACAACTGGCTAATAAAACATATTGAACAATGAAACTATCATTAGGTTTTTCTCCATGCCCCAACGATACATTTATATTCGACGCTTTAATCCATCATAAAATAGATACGGGAGGCTTAGAGTTTGATGTTCATTTCGAAGATGTAGAAACATTGAATACTTATGCTAGCAATGAAACTCTGGATATTACCAAACTAAGTTATTTTGCTTACACACAGGTTGTTAGCAACTATCTGCTTATGGATGCGGGAAGTGCATTAGGTTTTGGAGTAGGACCCATGCTGATTAGTAAAAAAGATCCTAAACATTTATTTATTATAAAGGACGGAAAAAAGATGCTCAACCCATCACTGAAAATTGGCATCCCCGGCCTTCAAACTACAGCAAACTTATTGCTGTCAATTGCCCATCCTCAGCTCAACAACAAACAAATTATGGTGTTTTCGGAAATTGAAAATGCCCTGTTAAATGACCAAATTGACTTAGGCTTAATAATACATGAAAATAGGTTCACTTATGAATCAAAAGGGCTATACAAAGTAGAAGACTTAGGTCAGTTTTGGGAACAATATTCTCAGGCAGCCATCCCTTTAGGTGGAATAGTAATTCATAAAAGAATTCCCAAGACCGTTCAGCTAGAGGTTCAACGTTTAATTAAAGAATCTGTAGAATTTGCATTTAAAAACCCTAAATCTAGTCTAGAGTTTATTAAGTTTCATGCCCAAGAAATGGACGAAAAAGTCATGTATCAACACATAGATCTTTATGTAAACGAATACTCTAAATCTTTGGGAGAGATCGGGAAACGTGCAATCGATAAGTTATTTGAAAATGCAAGAAATCAAAATTTAATTCCTGTAACAACTTACCCAAAGTACGTGTAAAATTAATCAACGCATTCTCCTGCCGGAATTTCTTTAGATATTTTAATAACTTTTCTAACAACAATTGTTGAATCAAAATCAAGTGTTTCTTCAGAATTTGTTTCTATCATATTGCCTTCCAACTCAACGTATACAGGCTCATAAGGCTTCTCAAAATTCATTTGAGAATAAGACAACTCAAGGGTATTAGAACTATCTGTTACCCAATACTCTATACCTTCTCTGCATTCGGTTAAGGTTTTAAGCTCAGGCCCAAAAATATATAGCCCTTTGTATACTTTTAACTGATCTTTTGATGAGTCAACATTGCCACTACAAGAAAACATCATCAACAAACCACAAACAAAAATGACAGATAATTTATTATTCATACTAAGTAGTTTGATTTAAAACTTCAATATTTTTAACACTCAAATTTGAGGCTATTGCTGATGCAATAAATGAAAGACCCGTTACAGTTATAAAAACCAATATAAAATCAGTTAACTTCAGCGCCACAGGATAGGGTTCACTACCTAAAGCTTCGGCCTCTCCCATATAGATTAAGCCAAATTTTTGCTGTAAAAGGCAAAAAAGCAACCCTATTAATAAGCCTGCAAAGCATCCTGCCAACGTAATCATCATTCCTTCAAATAAAAATATTCTCTTTATCCACCCTTTACTCGCACCTAAACTGTTTAGTATACGAATATCCTGGCCTTTTTCTATAACAAGCATTGTTAAAGAACCTATAATATTAAATATAGCAATAATTAATATAAATGTCAAGATAATATACACCATCCATTTCTCAGAGTTTAAAACATTATATAACACTCTATTTTGTTCTAACCTATTTTGCACAACAAATTTCTCTCCTAAATCCGTTTCGATAACTTTTTTTAACTTTTCTGTTTCAAGTTCGTTATTTAAATTAATTTCAATAGATGAAACCTGAACAGGTTCTGAAAATAGCTTTCTAGCCAATTGAAGAGATACGATGGCTACGTTATCGTATTCTTGTTGCACTTGATAAATACCAGAGGGATAAACATTTTCGATATTAAAATCAGACACACCTGTTAAAGTACTAAAATTACTCCCCTTGGTAGGGGAGAATAATTGCACAGGCGTATTTTTATCGTGTCTGTTCGCCATTAAATAGATTTGTAATGCAGAACCTACAACAACTAATGACGTGTCTTTATTTTTCAATAAAAAATGTCCATCTAATAAGGTTCCCTTTAAGTGTTTAGATTTTAAAAAATCATCACTTACCCCTTTTACCAATCCTACCGCTTGTTTATCTCCATACTTTAAAACGGCATTTTCAGCCAAAACTTCAGTATAGGTAAGTATACGTTTATCTTTTTTCAGGTTCTGAAAATACGCCGAATCCGGATTAAAGGTTTTTCCTTCTGCAGGCGTTATTAAAATATTGGGTGAAAAAGTATTAAACATTTTCAAGACAATTTCTTCAAAGCCGTTAAACACCGATAATATAATAATTAAAGCAGCACTGCCTACAAAAACACCAACCATAGAAATACCAGAAATGATATTTATAGCATTTGTAGATTTCTTTGCAAAAAGATATCGTTTAGCAATATAATACGGTGTGTTCACTTAATAAAGATAGTTAAAGATATCTTATCCTCTTAACCAGGGATTGTACAATTTTTCATGTCCAATAGTTGTTGGCCCTCCATGACCTGGATAAACGATACAATTATCCGGCAACGGCCATAACATAGTTCTAATGCTTGTAAGCAATTGTTCATGATTCCCCCCAGGTAGATCAGTTCTCCCAATACTCTCTCTGAAAAGCACATCACCTCCAACTAAAAAACCATCCTCTTCTGCATAAAAACATAAATGTGCTGCTGAGTGACCAGGTGCAAATATTAAAGACAATTTACTATTACCGAAATTTATAACACCAGACTCTGAAAGAAAAACTTCCGGCTCTGGCGAAAGCTCATACCTTATTCCCATCTGTGGTGCATATGATGCAACAGCGTGTAAATATGGCAATTCATCAATGTGCATTTGAGGCTTTAACCCCCAGGTGTCCGACACAAATTTATTTCCTAAAACATGGTCGATATGAGCATGCGTATTTAACAACAACACCGGCTTAAGATGGTTGTCATTTATAAACGAATAAAGTTCATTTTGTTCTTGCCCGGTATAACAGCCGGGATCAATAACAACACATTCATTTGTTTCATCGTATAACACATACGTATTTTCTGCATACGGATTGAATGTAAATATTTTAACTTCCATTTTTTATTTTTAAAATTAAGCCTCTAAATTATTCCATATTTTCCAGGAAGCTTCTGCTTGTAATACCAGCATTTCGTATCCATTCTTAATGAATGTTCCTTTTTTTTGGCCTTCTTCCATCAGCTTTGTTTTAGCGGGATTATAAATTAAATCATAAACAAAATGTGCAGGCGTAAGATACTGTACAGGAATATTGGGCATCTCGCCCTCTTTAGGATGCATACCTAATGGTGTAGTATTTATGAGCAGTTTATATTCGTTTAAAATTTCTGATGTTATTGCTTCATAAGTTAAATCACCTTTCCCTCTAGAAACCGTTAAATAGTCAATATTTAACTCCGACAAAACATACTGTACCGCTCTCGCTGCACCCCCACTTCCCAAAATTAGAGCTTTATTATGCTCAGAGGTTAAATTTGGAAGCAACGAATTTTTAAATCCTATACAATCTGTATTATACCCATAAAGTATTTTTTCACCGCCCACATTCCTTATAGAAACACAATTCACGGCTCCAATATCTTCGGCTGCTTTACTTACCACATCCAAATAGGGCATAATATTTACCTTGTGCGGTATAGTTACGTTGAATCCTTGAAGATTGGGGTATTTATTTAAAAAATCATTGAATCTCTCCAAATTTTGTAGGGGAAACAACTCGTAATCGGCATCAGCAATATGCGCATTCAAAAATTTCTCCGTGAAGAATTTTTTAGAAAAAGAATGCCCCAAGGGATAACCAATTAACCCATACAATTTTTTCATAAATAACAATATTAGCCGCTTAGGCGAGATTTATTATTTTTCCAGATTTAAAAAGTGATTAAAAGTATCACCTCTAAGACCTAAACGTATGGTTTCTAAAGGAATAACTTCTGCCGGAGCAATATTCCCCAAATTCACGTTAGTGCCAATCAATTTTATAAACCAAACCTGTTGCTCTTTTTGTGGAGCTTCCCAAATAATACGTTCTTCAGGAATTTGTGTTAAAATTTCATCAACCAACCCCTCTCTAACCTCTCCAGAATCTCTATATATACCAACATTTCCACCTTCACGCGCCTCTGCAATTACTTTCCAGCTCCCGGCTTCCATTTCTGCTTTCATTAACTGAATCCACTTATAAGGTGCAAAAATTTTCTTCGCATCTTTAGAACCCACCTCCGAAATAACGGTTACCTGCTTACTTAAATCACTGATTAGTCTACACTTTTCATCATGCTCAATATCTATAGAGCCATCAGAAATTTCGGCATACTCCATGCCAAATTTGTCTAAAACTCTTTTATAGTCGTCAAACTGATTTCTGACCAAAAAAGCTTCAAATAAAGTTCCTCCAAAGTAAACCGGAATTCCAGCGCTTTTATAAATGGCTAACTTTTCTTTTAAATTAGGTGTTACATAAGAAGTGGCCCAACCCAATTTTACAATATCTGTATAGGCACCAGCAACTTCTATAAAATCTTCTGTTTGACGTAGGCTCAAACCTTTGTCCATAACCATGGTAAACCCATTTGATCGTGGTTTTACTGGTCTTTCAGGAATATTAATAAGTGGATAGTTCATGTGTTTCTTTATAGAAAAATACGCGCAAAAATAACAATTATGATTGGGCTATTTGATAAATCGGCTAATAACCTCTAAAATTAAATGGTTCTCTCTGAGTTGTGGCAAATACTCGAACAAGATATAATGCTTTTCGGGATCCGCATTTAAAGCAATCTCCAAATACACGACAGCTTCACTAGAATTACCTAAAGCAAATAAATATGCGACCATCCTATAATATAATTCTGCCGCATCTGGATTATTTTTTATGGCTTCCGCAATCGTCTCCGAAGCTTCTAATAATTTACCTTGTTCATATAATAACGTAGAAAAATCTAACCACGCCTCTACATCCAGCGGATTATATTCTAATACCTTCTCATAAGCTTCTACAGACTCCAGAATTTGACCTAGTTTATAATAAGCATCTGCAATAGCAAACCAAAAATCAGCATTTTCATTATCTAATTCTAATGCCTTTTTATAGAAATGCAACGATTCAAAATACCGCTCTTCAGAGTTTAATGTTACTCCAATTCCAAACCAAGCATCTGCCAACTTAGGATCCATCTTTGCAGATTTCTTATAATATGCTCTGGCTTCATCCATAGATCCCAACTTCTCATAACATTCTCCAATTGCACAATAAGTATCGGCATTTGGCGGCTCGTACTCAAAAGTTTGTCTATATACCTCTATTGCTTCATCGTATCTATCTAATTGCACCAATGCATTTCCTTTATTATAGTAAGCCGATGCAAAATTTTCTTTGATCAATATCGCATAATCATATGCATCTATAGCTTCCTCATAACGATCTAATTTATGATAAGAATTTGCTAAATTATACCAGGCTGCAAAAGAGTATGGATCGTTATCTATGTATTCTTTATAGAATAAAATACTTTCTTCTTGTTTGTCCAAAATATCGTAACAGAAGGCCAGCTCATAAAGACCATCTTTATTTTCCATATTTTGCTCTAAGCTTCTCTTTATATAAATTATAGCATTTTCATAATCCAGCATATTCTGATAAACAAAGGCCATCTGCAACAATATTTCATCTGTTGTTTCTGCCAGCGTTAAAGCTTTTTCAAAATTCTCTAAAGCCAGCACATGCTGATCCAAGCTCTGATAGATATTCCCTCTTAAAACAAAAATATCTGCCTCAGAAGGCTCTAACATTTCTGCTTTCTCTAACGCCATAAATGCGCGCTCTACTTGATTAGTAAACAACAATAATTGTGCTTGTTTTACAAGAAACACTGCAGCATAAGGGTGCTGATTTAAAGCAAAGTCTAAAACTTCTAATGCTTTAACCGGGTCATTTTTCTCTATATAATTATCAATAATATATTCAAATGCCTGCGCATCGAAAAAATACTGATCCTCATTTCGGATCATCTCTTCGTATCTCTTTATGGATTGCTGCGCTTCTTCGTTGTTGTTAAATTCAAACTCTTCTTCCATTTCTCATTTTTTAGTAGCATAACAATACAATTAAATATACTGATTAATATCCATGGATTTCAACTCCAGATCATTAATAATTTTCCACAAGGGTAGACAAATACTGCTAAATAGTTCATATTTAGCATGCTCAGATGTGAGCAGGGGGTGTTGAATACTTTTAAAAGAAAACGTATATCGCTGTACAATCGTTACAAAAATACTGTAATATTAATCAACAATGGTTATCTTATAGTCATTAATTTATCTAAACAACTAACCTATTTATCATGAAAAAATTATTCCTCGTAGCGCTCGTATTATTGACCTTTAAAACCTATTCTCAAAACAAAACTATTGATGAAGCTGCCATCAAAACAACCATTAACAATCTTTTTGATGGAATGCGCAAAGCAGACACTGCATTAATTTCGAGCGCATTTTCATCACAAGCTATTATGCAATCTATTGCTAAAAACAAAGATGGAATGGTTAACGTACGACAAGATAACACTTCCAAATTTATTGCTTCAATGGCTGGAAACCATCCGTTATATGATGAAAAAATAAAATTTAACAGCATTCTTATCGACGGCGATTTAGCAGCCGTTTGGACAGATTATCAATTTTTTGTGGATGGAAAATTTAGCCATTGCGGTGTAAACTCGTTCCAATTAGCCAAAACCGATAAAGGATGGAAAATCATCTATATAATAGATACCAGAAGAAAAGACAACTGTCCTAACATAGATTAGTATTAAGAAAATCATATCCGAATTAAAACACCTTTTTTAAAGATATTTTTCGTTTTTTTGTCACATGCAAAAGACCATTCAGGAAATATTAAAAAATTTAGGTGTTCAAGCTGATAATGCAGGATGGAGCACCGGATCTAATTGGGGTAAAGTTCAATCTGATGCTCAATTTACTAGTAAATCGCCGGTAGATGATAAAGTTATAGCTCATGTTACTACAGCATCGGCTGATGATTATGAAGCAGTAATTGTAAAAGCGAAAGCTGCTTTTTTAGAATGGAGACAAATTCCGGCTCCCAAAAGAGGAGAAATTGTACGCCAATTTGGCGATGCATTACGCCAACATAAGGAAGACTTAGGTACGTTGGTTTCTTATGAAATGGGCAAGAGTTTACAAGAAGGTTTTGGTGAGGTTCAAGAGATGATAGACATCTGTGATTTTGCTGTGGGTCTTTCAAGACAACTATACGGATTAACCATGCACAGCGAGCGTCCTAATCATAGAATGTACGAGCAATATCATCCTCTTGGCATTGTAGGTATTATCTCTGCATTTAACTTTCCTGTAGCTGTTTGGAGCTGGAACACCGCACTTGCATGGGTTTGTGGAAATGTTTGTGTTTGGAAACCTTCAGAAAAAACGCCTATTACAGCAATTGCATGCCAGAAAATAATTGAAAAAGTATTCAAAGATAATGGTGTGCCGGAAGGTGTATCGTGCCTGCTTTTGGGAGATAGAAACTTAGGTGAACTGATGAGCCACGACGGGCGAGTAGCATTAGTTTCTGCAACGGGTTCAACCAGAATGGGCAAAGCAGTTGCCGCAGCCGTAGGTGCCAGATTAGGCAAAAGTTTATTAGAATTAGGCGGAAATAATGCCATCATTATTTCTAAAGATGCTGATTTAGACATGTCTATAATAGGCGCTGTTTTTGGAGCCGTAGGTACTGCCGGACAACGTTGTACTACTACCCGAAGATTAATAATTCATGAATCCGTTTACGACCAGTTTAGCGAGAAGTTAGTAAAAGCTTATGGCCAATTAAGAATTGGAGATCCGTTAGACCAAAATAATCATGTTGGTCCGCTAATCGATACCGACGCCGTTAAAGCCTATTTAGATTCTATCGAAAAATGCAAAGCTGAAGGGGGGAAATTTATTGTTGAAGGTGGTGTGTTAACTGGCTCACCGTACGAGAGTGGGTGTTATGTTAAGCCTTGTATTGCAGAGGTAAAAAATGAATTTAAAATTGTTCAACATGAAACCTTTGCCCCCATTTTATACTTAATGAAATATTCCACTTTAGAAGAGGCAATTGCTATGCAGAATGGTGTTCCTCAAGGATTATCGTCTGCAATTATGACTCTAAATCTTAGGGAAGCAGAACTTTTCCTATCCGCCCAAGGTTCTGATTGCGGAATAGCAAATGTTAACATAGGTACTAGTGGAGCAGAAATTGGTGGTGCTTTCGGTGGCGAAAAAGAAACCGGAGGAGGGCGAGAAAGTGGCTCTGATGCCTGGAAAGCTTATATGCGCAGACAAACAAATACCATTAACTACGCTGACAACTTACCCTTAGCACAAGGGATAAAATTTGATCTATAAAATATCAAAAACTAAAAAACCCCGAAAATTTTCGGGGTTTTTTAGTTTCATAGGTAGATTGTAGACTGAGGGTTAGTTTTCTAATATATTTAAAGCATCGTATAAAGTCATATTGCGTGTTTTATTAAATGCGTAGTATAGTTTATCATCTGCTTTTATACGTGACGATTTTGAAGAAAATTTATCTAAATTCAAAGAAGCATGACTTGCCATTACTCCGTAAAAATCTTGAGAACTTCCATTTAAAACCAACTTTGCCTGATCCGTAATCTTTGTTCCAAGATTTATTACATCTACTGTTACATTTGCAGTAGACCTTCCTGCTAAATTAATATCAAGAGATAAATAGTTTATCTTTCCAAATGTGGTTATGCTTGCCGTTCCAGATGCACTAACCTCTTGCAATTGCGCAGCTGTAACAACTACAGATAAAACTTTTTTGTCGTAAGAACTGATGCGCAAAACACCATTCTCTTGTTGAATTAATGCATTTTTTGGATAATATTCATCGTAAACCTTAATGCTTTCTTTATTTCCTTGAACTAAAATCAATTCTACATTTCCTGAAACATCAATTCTTTTGATGTTTTTCATTTCTAACAACGTAACTGGTGAAGCTGCCACAGCTAACGTGCTAACGCCCATTACTACCGAAACAATAAATAATAAGACCAATTTTTTTATAGATGTTTTCATAACGTTTGTTTTTTAGCTCCTTTAAATCAGGAGGTTTTGTAAATAAGACGATAAAAACATGTGTAAGTTTCACCAACATACAGTGTATTATACCATTGGGAGTTGGCGCTCGACCAATTACGTCAAATAATCGACGAACACTAATGTAATTTTTAAAGTAATTAATCATTATTTACACTATTTAATGTATGTTTAAAGATTTTTAGATGGTTAACTTCTAAAAATTTTAACTTTTACCAATGTTACGTGTCGATAGCTCTAAACCATTTAAAATAGTTTACTCACTTTGTAAACATGACTATCTGGGCTATTTAATTGAACCCCATATTGTTCAGTTAAATCCGCAAGGCGATTTTTCCTTAACCTATCAACGCATATTCTCTCATACCGCAGAAGAATTTTCCAAAGAATTAACGGAGGCTGATTTTAAAATAATTAAAATCTTAGATCAAATAGAACAAGATTATATTATTAAAAAATACCATAAAAAGACTATTCGGGCTTTCGAATTTTTTTCAAAATATTTTGACGAGAAATTCTATGAGGCAGTACGCCCTCGCATTGAGAAAAAAATGGCAGAGGTTTTAGAGGCCCTAAAAGAGCAGGATAATCTTTATATGATGGATAAAGATGGCTGGCCGGCAGAACATAAAATAGAAATGGCTACCGAAATGGCTACCGTATTATTTCATTTTCGAAAAAATGACGTCGAAACACGGTATTTTCCAACCATTAAATACAAAGGTTTGCGAATAGATTTTATGTTTAAAAATGCACAAATTATTAGTAATAACCCCGCTTGGTTACTATTAAATGATGTATTGTATTTTTTTGACGGCGCTTTCGAAGGCAAAAAACTTCAACCATTTCTCAATAAACGTTTCATAACAATTCCCAAATCTACAGAGGTTACTTATTTCAAGAAATTCGTTGCTCCGCTCATTGAAAAACATCACGTATACGCCGAAGGATTTGAAATAAAAACTGAAAAGTATAATTCTACAGCTATATTACAGGTAATAAATACGAATACAGATTTTGCTCAATTACAACTTCATTTTAATTATGGAGCATATACATTTAGTGCAGAGCAAGCCCAAAAAGTAACTGTAAGATTTGAAAAAATTGCCGATTCTTATGTTTTTCACCGTATAAAACGGGATGTAAATTGGGAAAAAGAAAAGGTTCAAGAACTTATTAAACTCGGCTTAAAAAAGGTCCATTCTTTATACGGGAACTTTATTGTTAATACCCATGAAAACGACTTAAACGATTCTTATACTCAGATAAACTGGATAAATGAAAACATAGAAACATTAGAAAACTTAGGTTTTGTAATTGAACAAGAAGAAGGTCCAAAAAAGTTTCTATTTGCGTCAAGTAAAATTCATTTCGAAGTAAATGAAGAGAACGATTGGTTTGATATTCATGCAATCGTTTACTTCGGCAAACACGCTATTCCTTTTATAGCACTAAAACAACATATACTTAAGAAAAAGAGAGAGTTTATTCTTCCCGATGGAGAGATAGCAATTATCCCAGAGAAGTGGTTTACTCAATATAATTCCATTTTTAGCTTAGGCGATGGCACATCAACCTTAAAGCTAAAAAAACACCACCTCGGACTAATCAATGATTTGGCTGAAGACAGTATTGCGCATATTACATTGGGCAGAAAATTAGAACGACTAACACAATTTGAGCAGATTAATGATGAAGTAATGCCTTTAAACTTTAAAGGTGAGCTAAGAAGTTATCAAAAAGCCGGATATAATTGGTTTAGCTTTTTAAGAGCGTATAATTTCGGAGGATGTTTAGCTGACGACATGGGTTTAGGGAAAACCATACAAACATTAGCCATGCTTCAAAAACTAAAAGAAGAGGCAAATACAAATGGACAGCATGTTACTTCTTTAATCATCATGCCCACATCTCTGATCTACAATTGGTTAAATGAAGCTAAAAAATTTACGCCTGATATAAAAATACTGGCGCACACAGGTTCATTTAGAAATAAAAACGTAGATAAATTTGCAAAGTATGATATTGTAATAACCACATATGGTATAACCAGAGTAGATGCCGATTTACTCAGCACTTTCTATTTTAACTATATTATTTTAGACGAAAGTCAGAATATAAAGAACCCTTCATCCAAATCGTTCAAAGCTGTTAGATCTCTAAAAGCAAAAAACAGATTAATTCTAAGTGGTACGCCCGTTGAAAATTCGGTTGCCGATTTATGGACTCAATTAACCTTTCTTAATCCCGGTTTATTGGGCACGCAAACTTATTTTAATGACGAATATGTTGTAGCTATAGAAAAGAAAAAAGATGAAGATAAAGCACGGAAACTACAAGCTATTATAAAGCCCTTTATTTTACGACGTACAAAAGAACAAGTTGCTTCAGAACTTCCTGCAAAAACAGAACAAATATTCTATTGCGACATGAGTGAAGATCAAGCTGCGTTTTATGAAAAAACGAAGTCGGCCTATAGAAACGATCTGTTAAACAGTATGGAAGATGGAACATTTGCAAAAAAGCAAGTTCAGCTACTACAAGGCTTAACCGCATTAAGGCAATTGGCTAACCACCCCAGCATGGTAGATGAATCCTATTTTTCTGACAGCGGAAAATTTGAAAATGTACTCTATACACTAGATAACGTATTAAAAGGAGGACATAAAGTGTTGGTTTTTTCACAATTTGTAAAACACCTTTCTTTATTTAAGAAACATTTTGAGGAACAAGGCATTCAATATGCTTACTTAGACGGTGCAACTAAAAACAGAGGCGAAGTGGTCGCTAATTTTCAAAATAATAAAGACTTAAAACTTTTCTTAATATCTATAAAAGCAGGCGGTGTAGGCTTAAATTTAACACAGGCAGATTACGTATTTATTCTAGATCCCTGGTGGAATCCTGCTGTAGAACAACAAGCCGTTGACAGAACGCATAGAATTGGTCAGGATAAAAAGGTTTTTATTTATAAATTTATAGCGAAAGACACCGTTGAAGAAAAAATTTTAGCTTTACAAAACAGAAAGAAAAAATTGGCAAGCAGTTTGATTACTACTGAAGAGAGCTTTTTTAAATCGTTAAGTAAAGCTGATATAGAAGAAATTTTAGCATAAATTATAAAGTATTGTAAAACTTTGTGAAATTGCAGATGTTAATCCTTTGTAAGGGTTAGCAAAATGACAAACGATAAATTAATACAAGTGGCTCACAATTTAAAATGTAATTGGAAAGACCCACACGCAATAGAAAACATGGATAAATCAGAAAAAGTTGTTTCGGTAGGTGCAGGTGCATTTATATTTCTTAAAGGTATAAGCAATATTATATCTAACCCAATTCTAGCTGTTGCAGAAGTTGCAATTGGAGGAGGCTTAATATATAGAGGTATTACAGGTTATTGCCCGGTTAAAGAATTATTAGAAAAAGAAGACCCTTCTATTTATGTAAGAGAAACCTTCATCCACGATAATTCTACCCCACCATTAGGAATTTAACTTAAAAAAGTTTTAAAAGTTTCGTAATCCATTATCTCTGCGCCCATACGCAGGAGATGATCATTAGGAATTTGGCAATCTATTAGCTTATATTCCTTTTGGCGGCATAATGTAATTAATGCGAGCTTGGAAGCATTGCTGCGTTTACTAAACATACTTTCTCCGCAAAAAACTGCACCATTAATTACCCCGTATAATCCACCCACCAGTTCATCACCTTCCCAGACTTCAATACTAACAGCTTTACCCAGCTCATGAAGCGATATATAGGCCGCCTGCATATCTGATGTAATCCATGTGCCTTCTTGGCCAACTCTTTCAATTGTACTACAATTTTTTATTACCCGATCAAAAGCTTTATTCTGAGTAACAGAATACCTATTCGACTTCATTATTTGTTGCATAGAATCTGATATTTTCACCTTTTCGGGAAAAAGAACGCAACGCTGGTGCGGACAAAACCATAAAATAGGATCGTCTTCATTGAACCAGGGAAAAATCCCCTTGGAATAGGCTTTTAATAACCTTTCAGGGCGTAAATCTCCTCCTATTGCCAATAAGCCATCTTCGTCTGCAAGCTCTGGACTTGGGAAAGTTAAAGATTCGTCCAACAAAAAATACATTTTCAAATTTAAGAAATGAGCCCGATACTTTTAGAATGTTCAATAGCATCATAACTGTTATTAAACAGAAAAACCGGTACATTTTTAACCTTAATCTTTTCTAGCTCAAGCATAGATGATTCAACTCTCGATTTACGAACATTTCTAATATATACCGCAGCCATATTCTTGCTATATTTTTCAGCAATTGCAGCATAAATCATCGGGTCTTGTTGTGAATTATCCCCAAAAAAAATAAAACGCTGATTTGGAAAAGCTTTTAAAATGCGCATTACCCTTAAAAGCTTACCCTCATGCCCTGTGTTCCCTGTTTTAAAAAAGCTTTTCAACCTTTTAATAGAATTCAATAAAAATGCTCCCTCCGGTAAACCATTGTATCTAAAAGTTTCTTTTAAATAATCATATAAATTCCACTCACTACTGCTTACATAAAAAAAAGGATTGGGTTGATCTATTTCTGTATGCGCATAGGCCAACGAAGTATAGTGCAGCTTAACCCCGGGAAATGTTTTTCGTGTTCTTGGATTCTTGATAAATAACTCTCTCATTCTTTTACCAAATTTTGCCGAATGACTAATCATAACCGTATCATCAATATCCGAAATAACGCCATATTGCGTAATGTGTGGCACATATACAGATCCTGTAGATTCAGCTATTAGTTCACCAAAAGAATCCTCCATTCTCAGATATACCGTATGTAACCCGGCATCAACCTCTGTTAATGCACTCCATTCAAATTTAAAAAAACCATCTTTTTCGGTCGTCGCTTTTAATATTTGTCCTTGAAAACTAAGGGTTACTTCTACGTCCGGATAAGGTTTAAGCATGAAAATTTTAAGCAAGTATTTGATGTTTTTAAACATACTCTTACTGTACAACTGATCGGCATTGGCCCTCTTTTTAAATACATGACCATATACGACTAAATTATGCGTATGCCCATACCCATGATAAACTTTTATAACTACTGATTTATTTTTAGTGCTTTTCGAATTTTTAACCATCCTTTTTAAAACACAGTTCAACTTAAGTTGTTTGTGTTTTGAATTTTAGCTGTTTAATTTCTGCTGGATATGAATTATCTATTTATCGTTAATGCTGGTTCGGGCAACTCTGATACAAATTATGAAGAAGAAATCGAGCATTTCTTTAAACGGAAGAAGCATGAAACAGAAATTTATTTACTAGAAGAAAACTTTCAGAAAGCCGACTTAGAAAAGAAAATTAAGAAATCAGACGCCCAAACAGTTGTAGCCGTGGGGGGCGATGGAACAATCAAATTAGTAGCAGAAATTATTCATGGGTTAGATAAAATATTAGGTATAATTCCGGCTGGTTCTGCCAATGGCATGGCTAAAGAGCTAGCCATCCCTACAAACGACCTTGAAGCTGCTTTGGAAACGCTTATTAAAGGGGAAACTGCACAGATCCACTTAGTTAAGATAAACGATGAATATTGTATTCATCTGGCCGATTTAGGCTTTAATGCCTATTTAGTTAAAAAGTTTGACACATTACCGCAACGCGGAATGTGGGGGTATGCAAAAGCTGCTATCCACGCATTAATAAACCATAAGAGATTAGATGTTGTATTGAGTTTTGAAGGTAAAGTTATTCGTACAAAAGCGGCTATGGTTGTAATTGCAAATGCAACCATGTACGGAACAGGATTAAAAATTAATCCAAAAGGGAAACTAACCGACAGAGCATTTGAAGTTGTTGTAGTAAAAGATTACTCTTATCTGGAAATCCTTAAAATATGGTTTACCAAACTCCCTTTCAACCCTAAAAAAATCGCAGTCTATCAAACAGAATCTTTGGATATAAACACACGTTATAAGGCACACCTGCAAATAGATGGAGAATATTTAGGGAAAAAGAAAGAAATTAAAGCTTCAATTATTCCGGCCGCTTTGAGCGTAATTACCGGAACATTGTTCGATGAGTCTGAATTATAAAATAAAGCCTTGAAAATTCAAAAAACACGCACATCCCCAATAGCCAATCGAACCAAAAATCTTCATAGAAACCAAAAAACTCAGGCAATAATGTGATAAAACCTATGGAATAAATAAATAGCCATAATCTTAATGGAAACTGAGCATAATATGCCATGATACCCCATTTTTGAAATCTGAGCAAACCTATGCAACTAATGGCAATTAAAATGAATGTAAGCACTTTAAAGGGCACATCAATCCTATTTATTAAAGATGATAATCCGTTATTAGAAGTTAAAATTAGCCAAATCTGCATCCCTAATAAAAGCAAACAGATAATATCTAAAAAACCAAATACCTTAAATAATACGCGCATATTTAAATTCTATCTTAAAGGCAATATTAAGCTATATTAAAAATATGAACTGTATAAATGTAATGTGAAAGCGCCCCAAAAATTACGAAAAAATGCCATAATTCATGGCTATGTAAATACTTAAATAACGGCTTATCCTTGGCATAATACCAGGTTCCCCAAATATAAAAAACACCTCCTGCCAATAGCCATAGTACCGCTGCAAAAGGTAATACAGTAAGCATTTTTTGAATTAAAGGTAATATTAAACAACCCATCAGAATATAAATCATTACTGATAAACCCGTGCTTTTAAGTTTGTTATTTATTTTTAAAAAACAACCTATAACAGCTATTGTCCAAACTAACCCCACTAATAATCCACTAACTATTCCATCAAATACTAATAAAGCGGTGGGTGTATAGGTTCCTGCTATCATTAAATAAATACAGCAGTGATCAAATTTTTGCCAAAATCTAATCCCATATTCCGAAGAAGGGAAACCATGATAAATAGCGCTTACACCAAACATAGATAGCATGCATAGTGTATAAATCATACAGGCTACCTGCTCCAATAAGGTATCAGAAAGTGTATAAAGATAAATTCCTCCAGGAATCGCTATTATTGCAGGAATAAAGTGCGTTATAAAATTAACCGGCTCTCTGAGCTTTCTTATTTTTAGCATTTATTCTTCCTCTGTTTCTTTGCGGTCTTTAGCTATCTTATCAAATAGCTGATCCATTCTTTCTACATATTCATTGGTATCATCTACAAAAAAAGTTAATGTAGGAATTACCCTTGCCTGATGTCTAATTTTCGCTCCTAACTTATACCTAATTTCACCTGCATGCGAATTAACTGTATTAACAGACAATGTTGTATTCGATGTATTCAAAAAACTCAAATAAACCTTTGCAACAGCCAGGTCTGGCGAAACACGAACTTTGGTAATAGTAACCAATGTATTTGGCAAATATGCAGCACCTTCACGTTGAAAAATTGCAGCCAGCTCCTCCTGTATTACCCCAGCAAATTTTTGCTGTCTTTTACTTTCCATATCTTAATATTTTAGCCCTTTTTATACTAAAGGATCTTGATTTCATCAATATAATAATTTATCGTAAGGATAACGAACAATATGTTGTGCTTTTATTTTATCATATAAAAGTGTTTTAAACTCCTCTACGTTTTCCTTCTTCGTTGCCGAAATAAAAATTGCAGGTGTTTGATGAGACATCCAGCTTTTCTTAAAATCTTGCAATGTTAACGGTTGCTCTTCTTCATCAGCCTCTGCTGGCGTAACATAAGCATCTATTTTATTAAACACCATGATGGTATCCTTATCTCTAGCCCCTAAATCTTTAAGCGTTTCATTTACCGTGCTTATTTGATCTTCAAAATTAGGATGAGAAACATCCACTACATGAATTAAGATATCTGCTTCTCTAACTTCATCTAAGGTAGATTTAAAACACTCTACCAAATGGTGTGGTAGTTTCCGTATAAAACCAACCGTGTCTGACAATAAAAAAGGCAGGTTTTCTATTACTACTTTTCTAACTGTAGTATCTAAAGTTGCGAACAGTTTGTTTTCTGCAAAAACTTCAGATTTAGACAACATATTTAAAATAGTAGATTTTCCTACGTTGGTATAACCTACCAACGCAACCCTGATTAACTCCCCCCTATTTTTACGTTGCGTTTCGTTTTGTCTATCAATACTTTTTAAACGCTCTTTTAAAAGAGATATCTTATTTAAAATAATCCTTCTATCTGTCTCTATCTGAGTTTCGCCCGGACCACGCATACCAATTCCACCCTTCTGGCGCTCCAAATGCGTCCATAATCGTGTTAAACGAGGCAATAAGTACTGTAGCTGAGCTAACTCTACCTGAGTTTTTGCCTGCGCAGTTTGTGCCCTCCGCGCAAAAATATCCAGAATAAGATTACTTCTATCTAAAATCTTTACTTGCAGAACTCTCTCTATATTTCTCAACTGAGAAGGAGAAAGTTCATCGTCGAACACAACAATATCTATTTCTTCACTTTTTACATATGCAGCAATTTCCTCTAGCTTTCCGGTTCCTACAAAAGTAGAGCGCTCCGGTCGAAGCATTTTTTGAGTAAATCGCTTTTCTACCATCCCCCCCGCAGTTTCCACTAAAAATGAAAGTTCATCCAAATATTCTTTTGTCTGATCTTCAGTTTCGCCCGGAACAACCACACCCACTAAAATGGCGCGTTCTTGTTTAATTGCGGTATCGTAAAATTTCTTTTTTCCCATCTGTTTACAAAGATACAAAGTTAAAATTTGCAGTAATTCTAAAATTGATCAACAAATTTTTTAAAGGCCTCACCAGGATAAGCATCTTTCATAAAACATTCGCCTATCAAAAATCCATTAAACCCAGCTCTTTTTAATTCGTTAATCGCATTTACTGTTGATATAGCGCTTTCTGATACTTTCATATATTGCTCTGGAATCTGATGAATTAAACTAAAAGAGGTTTCTAGATTCACTGAAAAATCTTTTAAATTTCTATTATTCACACCCACCACGTCAACATAATCCGATAATTTTGTCAGAAGTTCTTGCTCATCGTGTACTTCTAATAAAACAGACAAACCTAAACTGTGTGCTAGTTTCCCATAATTATCAATTTCTTCCTTACTCAAAATTGCCGCAATCAATAGAATAACATCCGCACCCCAGGCTTTAGCTTCATAAATCTGATATGGATCAATCATAAAATCTTTCCGCAACAGCGGCGTCTCAGTAACCGCTCTCGCATTCATTAAATCTTCAGCTGCCCCGCCAAAAAATGAATAATCTGTTAAAATAGAAATTGCAGAAGCCCCGCCCGCAGCGTAAGCTAATACAACATCATCTACTTTAGAATAATCATTTATAATGCCTTTCGATGGCGATTTTCGTTTGTATTCAGCAATAATTCCTGTTTTTCCGGCATCGGCCAATGCCCCTTTTAAAGAAGAACAAGCTCTATTAAAATAAGTAAATTTCTCTAAATCATTTATTGCATATCTCTGTTTAGACACCGCAATTTCCTGCCTTTTACGTGCTACTATTAAATCTAAAATATTATCCATTATCAAGCATTTATCCAGTTTTGCATCATCAATTTCCCATGTTCAGTTAAGATACTTTCGGGATGAAATTGTACGGCTACTATATCATAACTTACATGTCTGAGTGCCATAATCTCTCCATCAACATCAGTTGCTATAACCTTAAAACAAGCGGGCAAACTGTGCTTATTAACTACCCAACTATGATAACGTCCAACATGGATACTTTGCGGACAATCTTTAAATAACACATCATTAGAATCTACATCTATAGCGGTTGCCACTCCATGAAATGGTGTCTGTAAATTGTATAAATCTCCTCCATAAGCTTCGGCAATTGCCTGCTGACCCAAACACACGCCCATTATACTTTTTGTAGAACCATAAACTTCAATTACCTTTAATAAGTTGCCCGCTTCTGAAGGTATTCCGGGACCTGGCGACAGTAAAATTTTTGAAAATTTAGAAATATCTTCCAGTTTAAATTTATCATTCCTCCATACAACGGCTTCATGTCCACATTCGTTTATTAAATGCACCAAATTATAAGTAAAGCTATCGTAATTGTCGATTATTAAAATTTCCATGTTTTTATTCCTCATTATAGAACAGCAGCCATTTCCATAGCTCTTCTTAGCGCTGCTATTTTATTGTTAACTTCTTTTAATTCTGAGGCAGCATCAGACTGATATACAATTCCGGCACCTGCCTGATAATATAAGGTATTCTCTTTACTTAAAAATGTACGAATCATAATAGCGTGTATAAATTCATCATTAAATCCCATAAAACCTATTGCCCCAGCATAAAAGCTCCGATTGGTTTGTTCATATTTATCTAGCAACTCTATTGCCTTAATTTTGGGCGCCCCACTTAAAGTTCCTGCCGGATAAGAATCTGCTACCACGTCAAAAATAGCAGAACCTGATTTTATTTTACCACTTACACGCGAAACAAGATGAATTAAATGCGAATAAAACTGAATATCCTTAAAAGATTTTATAGAAACTTCGCTACAATGTCTGCTTAAGTCGTTTCGCGCTAAATCTACCAACATTACATGCTCGGCGCTTTCTTTCGGGTCATTTTCTAACGCCTTAGCCAGGGCGGTATCTTCTTCATCATTACCTGTACGTTTAAAGGTACCCGCAATTGGAAAAATACTTGCCTCCTCATCTTTAATAGTTATCTGAGCTTCTGGTGAAGAACCAAATAAACGAAAATCTCCATAGTCAAAATAGAAGAGATAGGGCGATGGGTTAATAGACCGAAGACATCTGTAAACATTAAATTCGTCGCCCTTAAAACCCTGACTAAATGCTTTTGAAGGTACTATTTGGAAAACATCGCCTCTGCTAATGTGTTCCTTCATTTTTAAAACCAGTGCTTTAAATTCCTCATCCGTTAAATTAGAGCTCTCTTCTCCAACCAGTGAAAATTTAAAATTGTTAAAGCTCCTGTTCTGAATAATATAAGTTAGTTCGTTCAGTGATTCACCATCAGTAAACCCGTATGAATTTTCGAGCACAGTAATCTCGTTTTTAAAATGATCTATAGCAATTATGTATTGATACATGTGGTATTGCATAGAAGGTATTTTCTGAACGTTTCCCTTTTTGGTTAATTGAATATCTTCAAAATATTCAATCATATTCCAGGTAAAATAGCCAAATAAACCGTTGTTTATTATCTTTTTTGATAAAGATTTATCCGTTTCAAAACTTCTTTTAAAGTTTGCAATAGCACTTTTAACATCAAAATCAGTACGCACATGAGTTTTCCCATCTGGGAAATAGGTTGTAAGAACACCCTCACTTAATTCTATTCCTGCAATAGGTTTACAACATATATAACTCAACGCATTTTCCTTACTATGATAATCAGAACTTTCTAACAAAATACTATTGGGATACAGGTCTCTCAATCGCAAATAAATGCTTACCGGTGTAGTTGTATCGGCAAGAAGTGTTTTACTGGTGGTTGTTATTTTATACATTTTAAAATATTTTTACTCAGCAGCGCAGAACTTACAAGCCACAAAAAAACCCGGCGTGTGGTTCTACGCCGGGCTGTAATTATTAAAAGTTAGTAATTATTAATTATAAAGCAGCAGAGCGCATATCCAAAATTTGGTTACGCCATTGCCATTTATGTAGGTTATTGTTAAACATTGATTCGCAAATGTATATAAAACTTTAATGATTCAAAATTTTTTGAGTTTTTTAATTCTGGATACTTTTTGATTTCTAAACAAAAAACTACCTGGAGCTAAGAAAACAACAACCTTTTTCTATTTAACTAAAGTCCAATATATTAAGTTACGAAATATACGCTGTTATTCCAAATAAATTGATTTAGAATTTATACGGTAGTACCCCAAAAAGTTCTCGTAGGATCTGCCAGTGTCATTCCATAAATAGCTGCTACAACAATTACTAATCCCATTCCAAAGTATAAAGCAGCTCCTCTAAATCTCGCTTCATCAGTTCCTTTTTTGCTTCGGGCATTTCCAATTGTAACCAATACCACCGCTACGAACATCATACCAATATGCTCCATTTTCCAATAACGTATTCCGGCTTCTACCAGCGGACTAATAAAATACAAGATCAATCCTATTAAAAACTGAATGTGCATAGAGATTAAAGCAAATAAATTGATTTTTTTACTTGCAGGCGTAAAAGGTTTTTTTCCTAACCATTTTACCAATGCATTGATAAAAGCAATCACCAACAGGGCAAATACAATGTATCTCCAACCTGAGTGTGCCATTCTTAAGATCTGATAAAAGTTCATTTTCGTTTGTTTTTTCTGTAAACATACTTCATTTATAAATTTTTATAGTAAAAAACGTGTTAAAATTTAACAAATGCATTAATATTAAATACTTTAGTAAAATAAAAAACAAACATAATTATGAAGAAAACTTTACTATCGCTTGCGTTGGTATTTTCTACAATATGTACAATGGCACAAAATACTTACCCGGTAAATGGATCGCACGATATCCGCCCGGGCAACTATGCCTTTACAAATGCAAATATTGTAGTTAATGCAAATCAAACGATCTCTAATGGTACGTTACTCATTAAAGGACAAACTATAGAATCGGTTGGTACTGGTACTGCTATCCCAAAGGGATATGTGGTTATTGACTTAAAAGGAAAATACATTTACCCATCGTTAGTAGATGCTTTTTCTACATACGGAATTCCAGAGGTTGCCCGTGCCGGGGCAGCTGGTTTTGGTGGTGCTAGAACAACCATTTATACATCAACCAAGAAAGGACCTTATAACTGGAATGAGGCTATTCGTCCAGAAACAGAAGTAAAAAATTTTTTTACCGCCGACGCTAGAAAAGCAGCAGACCTTAGAAATATAGGTTTTGGTAGTGTTCACGCTGTTAACAGAGATGGAATTGCGCGTGGTACATCTGCAGCAGTTTCTTTAAATGATGACAAAGAAAATAACTTAATTCTAAATGCTCAATCTGCAGCAAATTACTCATTTAGCAAAGGAACCTCTTCTAACAGCTACCCATCTTCATTAATGGGAACCATTGCTTTATTACGTCAAACTCATTTAGACGCTCAATGGTATACCAAGCAAAAAGAAGAATTTAACATCTCTTTAGATGAATTTAACAAGCAGCAAGGCTTACCTCAAATGTTTGAGGCCGATGGATGGTTAAACATTCTTAGAGTAGATAAAATAGCCAAAGAATTTGGCAAACAATACATTATTAAATCTAACGGAGATGAGTATCAACGTTTAGACGATGTAAAAGCAACCGGAGCAAGCTTAATTATTCCAATAAACTTCCCTAAAGCTTACGAAGTTGAGGATCCTGTTGATGCAAGAAATATTACACTTGCGATGCTAAAGCACTGGGAAATGGCTCCGTCTAACCCTTCAAAATTAGAAAAAGCAGGCATCCGATTTGCCTTAACGTCATTCGGATTAGAATCGCCACGCGATTTCTGGACCAACCTACGTACTGCTATAGAAAATGGCTTAACAGAAAAACAAGCTTTATTATCGATCACTGAAATACCTGCTACTATGTTAGGCATTTCAAATAAAGTAGGAAGTATTGAAAAAGGTAAATTGGCTAACTTTATTATCACTTCCGAGAACCTATTTAAATCGTCAAACATCATTTTTGAAAACTGGGTGCAAGGGAATCGTTACGTGGTAAATAAAATGGATGTTGTTGATTTACGCGGAACTTATGCATTACAAATAGATGGACTTGGTAGCATGACCTTACGTATTGCCGGTGCAAATGGCGGAACAAGTGCTTCTGTTGAGCGCACAGGTGTAGATAGTCTAAAAGCTACTGCAAGCTTTACACGCAATGGCGACTGGATAAATATTGGATTTAACTCTAAGAAAAACCCTAACGGCGATGTTAGATTAAGTGGTTACCTGGTTAACGGAAGCCCTATAACCTTTAAAGGCGATGTTCTTGTAAATTCAGCTGCAGCTGGTACCTGGTCTGCAAACTTTACAGAAGCATTTAAAGAACCTGCTCGCAGAGATGAACCTAGACCTGCATTAGCGGCTACAGGAAATGTAACTTATCCTTTTGTAGCGTATGGTAACGAAAGCATTCCAACTGCAGAAAATGTATTATTAAAAAATGCTACTGTTTGGACAAATGAAAAAGAAGGCATTTTAACCAATGCAGACGTTTTAATTGAAAACGGGAAAATCAAAGCTGTTGGAAAGAACTTAAATGCTGGAAATGCAAAAGTTATTGATGCAACAGGCAAACACATTACTCCTGGAATAATTGACGAACACTCTCACATTGCTCTTAACGGAACCAATGAAGGTGCTCAGGCCGTTTCTTCTGAAGTAAGAATGGGCGATGTTGTAAATTCGGAAGATGTTAACATTTACCGTCAATTAGCGGGAGGTGTTACAACAAGTCAGCTTTTACATGGTTCTGCCAACCCAATTGGTGGTCAGTCTCAGTTAATAAAAACACGTTGGGGAAAAAATCCTGACGGATTAAAATTTGCAGGTGCTGATGGCTTTATCAAATTCGCCTTAGGTGAAAATGTTAAGCAAAGTAACTTCGGTGACGGCTCTAGATTCCCGGTAACAAGAATGGGTGTTGAGCAGGTTTTCGTAGATGCCTTTACCAGAGCAAAAGAATATGAAAAAGCTCTAGCTGTAAAAGGAAATAATGTACGCCGCGATTTAGAATTAGATGCGCTTGTAGAAATTCTTAACGACAAAAGATTTATCACTTGTCACTCTTATGTTCAAAGCGAAATTAACATGTTAATTCATGTTGCAGATAGCTTAGGATTTAAAATCAACACATTTACACATATTTTAGAAGGTTATAAAGTAGCCGATAAAATGAAGCAACACAATATTGCAGGTTCTACATTTGCAGATTGGTGGGCTTATAAAATGGAAGTTCAGGAAGCAATTCCTTACAACGGAAAAATTATGCATAACGTGGGTGTAACTACTGCATTTAACTCTGATGATGCTGAAATGGCTCGTAGATTAAATCAGGAAGCTGGTAAAGCCGTTTTATATGGAAAAGTTTCTCAGGAAGATGCGTTAAAATTTGTAACATTAAATCCTGCAAAAATGCTTCATATCGACGATAAAGTGGGTAGTTTAAAAGCAGGTAAAGATGCCGATATCGTAATCTGGTCTGCAAACCCATTATCTATTTATGCAAAAGCAGAGAAAACATTTGTTGATGGTGTTGCTTATTGGGACATCGAAAAAGATGCCCTAAAACAACAAGAGCAGGCAAAAGAAAAAGCCAGACTTATACAGAAAATGCTTGATAGCAAAAACCGTGGTGCACGCACGCAACGCGCAGTAGTGGAACCACAAAGAATTTATAACTGCGAATCTTTAGATGAACATTTCGAAGTTTCTGCAATGGAAGGAGAACATTCACATGAATAAATTATTTATAGCTACCTGCTTATTAGCTGCATTTTGCACAAAAGCATTTAGCCAGGCAAACATATATCCGGCTAATCCACAAACTAAACGTGTTGTGCTATTAGGCGGAACGGTACATGTAGGCAACGGTCAGGTTATTGAAAACGGCTATGTAACTTTCGAAAAAGGAAAAATTACAGGTGTTGGAGACGCTACCACCGTTAAATTCAGCAATACAGAAGCAAATATTGTTTCTATTAGCGGAAAGCACGTTTATCCGGGATTTATTGCTTCCAATACAAATTTAGGTTTATCAGAATTTGAATCGGTAAAAGCAACATTAGATTTTAGAGAAATTGGTCAGTATAACCCACATATTCGCTCTATTATAGCTTATAACACAGATTCTAAAGTTCCTCCTACCTTACGTTCAAATGGGGTTTTAATGGCTTTAGTTGTTCCTCAAGGTGGTGTAATTAGCGGAAGCTCGTCGGCCGTACAATTAGACGCTTGGAATTGGGAAGATGCCTCTATCAAAACAGATTTAGGTATCCACGTAAACTGGCCTACTACACCTCGTTTTAGAGGTATGGCAGGTGGGGCTGCTCCGGCAAATAATACGGCTAATGCCATTGCCGAATTAGAAAAATTCTTTAACGAAGGCAAAAGCTATGCAGAAATAAACCAGCCGATTACGAACGCTCGCTTAGCAGGAATGAAAAAGCTGTTTAACGGATCAGCTAAATTGTTCATGCATGTTAATGCTCAAAAAGATATCGTTGCAGCAGTAAACTTTGCAAAGAAGTTTAACATTACACCTGTTATAGTAGGTGGTTTAGAAGCTTCTATGGTTGCCGGGTTTTTGAAAGAGCAAAACGTTCCTGTAATTATTAATCAGCCTCATTCATTGCCTTCGGCTGTAGATCAGGATGTAAACTTACCGTATAAAAATGCTTCTATATTGCATAATGCAGGTGTTTTAGTGGCCATTAGCATAGATGGCTACTGGCAGCAAAGAAACCTTCCATTTATGGCAGGAACAGCTTCTACCTGGGGACTGTCTAAAGAAGATGCTTTGAAAACAATCACTTCCAATACGGCAAAAATATTGGGTATTGATAAAATAGCTGGTTCAATTGAGATCGGTAAAGATGCAACCTTATTTATCTCAACGGGTGATGCTTTGGATATGATATCTAACAATGTTGAAAAAGCCTATATTCAGGGCAGAGATATCGATCTAGATAATTTACACAAGCAGCTAGACAAACGCTTTAGTACCAAATACGGGATTAAATAGTATATGCTTGAAATATAAAAAAGGCTCCGGTATATACCGGAGCCTTTTTTATATCTTCTCCATTTTCATAGCACGCAATTATCCTTAGCTTTCCTGAATAATAATATATAATCGCCTTTCTGCTTTATTCTCTACAAAAACCACCTAAAAGTTGAAGACTTTTAATCTCCTGAAAAAACTCGCTTTACCCAATTTTTTTACTCTTGATTATTTTTTTTCTTAGCCTCTTCTTCCACTTTTTTTCGATCCAATTCTACTCCTATTGCACATAAAATTCCACAGCCGTTATCACTGATATATTTCATTGATTTTTCTACCTGACCAAAAAATTCCGGATAAGCATTTGCCAGTTTAATAGACGAACCTATAGTTTCTTCGATATTTTTATTGTACGAAAAGTTCCTTTTTATTTTTACATTTTCTGAATTGGCATTAAACCTATGAAATGGCCCTGAAGTACTTATTTTCGTATATTCTATTGGTACAAATTCGGCAACTACTCCTAATTTTTTCATGTTTCCCATGTAGCTAGATGTGCAGTCATCGCACGTATATTTAGTGAAATTAAAAACCATCTGATAAGAATCTAACGATGTTAACTTTATTTCTTTATTAAGATGATCTACTTCATGATAAGCATATTTTTCTAAGTTTCTTTTCAGCCAACTCAAAGCTTCATCTACAGATTGCCATGATTTTTCACGTCTATTCTCGCAATATTCATTTAATGCACTTATTCTAGACATCACAGCATCTTCCTGCCCTTTTTTAAAATTTAAAACCTCTACAATACTTCTCTCTAAATCACCGTTTTTTCGCCTTAAAGCACCATGCAGTTTATAATCATAACTTATCATTGATCGGGATTTAGATTTGTCTCGGTCTATTCCACTGGTAGGATATATAACTGTATATTTATCATTTTGGCGAGTATAGGAAACCATAATTTCACACTCATCTACCGAAATCAGTTTTAAATTTTCATAATCACTATTTGGCCTCAGCATTAATATATCCGGTAAATTTTTTTTAAGCCAGTTTATATGATCTTCCTTGGTCTGGGAAAAAACTTGGGTACAACAGAAAAAGAAGATTATAAATGCTGTTGATTTTAATATCCGATTCATAATTTTAAATAAAACTAAATGATTTCAAAGAATAGCATGATTGATACTTATGGAGGTTACGTCTTTTACTTTTCAAACTTACCACACGTTAACTAATTACTAAATAACAGATTACGAAAATAATTAAACCTGTTGAATTTAAAAACAAATTAATGCATCCCTTCTTTTTTTTTTAGAATCGGAGATCGATAAAAGCTTTTATATACCTTATAGAAGACTTAAGTCGTTAAATTTTAAACTACATGTTCCTGTTCTTTTAACCGCAACTGCGGAATGAATAAATCCGTCATCTTAACTGAACATATTGAAGTTAAGAGATTAATTCAATTCATTTAAAACTTCTCTAGGAGAGTCCTCCACTGCGGTCGGAATAACGATACAATAGATAATTCAAAAAATTCGTCATTGCGAGGCACGAAGCAATCTTAAAAATACGCTTATTAATTATTACTTTTAAGATTGCTTTGTCGTTCCTCCGCGCAATGACGAGTTATTGACGGTTATTAAATTTGAAACCGCTAGTATAAATATTGATAGACCGGATAGCAGGATGCTTAGAAAGCACCGTCATCCTCGAGGTCTAACGTAGCGGAAACTTACTTTTACGTTTTTGCTTTCTACGTTTAACTTTTTGCTGTAGGGGAAGGAATCGAACCTTCAAGGAGTGGTTAATTCTGAAACCAGAGTTTTCCATGATTCTCCGCCACCGGGACAAGGAGGTGTGTCTGCCTGTTTCACCACCCTACATTTTTTAACAACTCAGGAACCTTAGCTTTCTAGTATTTACTTTCTGCTCTCTGCCTTCGCTTTTTCCTTTCTGCTTTTAGCTTTTAGCTTTTAGCTTTTAGCTCCTCATTGTTATAACAAAGATAAGTACATCCTAAATATGTTGCAAATTTTTTAATCATTTTATATAATTTTTATTAATTTTACAAAATTAATGAATTTTAAATAAAAATTATTAAAAATATGCTTCGCAAAGACACTCAAAATTTCGAAATTGATAATCTAGATTTAGACATTTTAAAGCAATTAATGCAAGATGGTACTAAGGCTTACTCAGAAATTGCCAAAGAATTAATTGTTTCGGGTGGAACAATTCATGTTCGTATGAAAAAGATGCAAGAAATGGGCATTATTGAAGGTACGCACCTCGTTATAAATCCTCAAAAAGCAGGGTATGATATATGTGCTTTTCTTGGAATTTTTCTTGAAAAAGGGATTCAATACAAAGATGCAGTAGCACAACTCTCTAAAATAAAAGAAGTAGTAGAATTACATTACACTACCGGGGCCTATAGCATGTTCGCAAAAATTATTTGTAGAGATACCAATCACTTACGACATGTATTAAACGAAGAAATACAAGCCGTAGAAGGTATTCAGCGAACAGAAACATTAATCTCTTTAGAAGAAAGCATTAAAAGACAGATTTCTTTATAATTTCTATCAAAAGCATTCTCTACTTAAACTTCCCTTTTAATAGCTCTAATTTCGACATAAAATCTGCCGCCTCCTCTTTTGCCGATCTTGGCTTCACTGATGCTTTATTCTTGTCAAAAGACTGACCTTGTTTAAAGTTTTTATTTGGCTTTAAATCAGGTTGCTGATTCTTCGGTTTAGCAACCGCAGGTTTTTCGGGCGACTTCATCGTTAGCGAAATACGTTTTCTATTTACATCTACTTCTAAAACCGTAACCTCAACCACTTGATTTACTTTTACAACTTCATTAGGGTTGGTGATGTATTTATTGGAAAGCTGACTGGTATGGATTAACCCGTCTTGGTGTACACCTATATCCGCAAATGCGCCAAAGGCGGTGATATTAGTAATTCTTCCTGGCAATTTCATCCCTATCTTCAGATCAGAAATGGCGTTTACACCTTCTGCAAAAGAAAAAACCTCAAATTGTGCTCTAGGATCGCGTCCGGGCTTTGCCAACTCATTTATAATATCGACCAAGGTTGGCAAGCCAATTTCGTCGGTAACATATTTTTTAAGATCAATTTTACTTCTTAAATCTTTATTCGTAATAATATCAGAAACTGTTGCGCCTACATCCTTACACATGCGCTCAACCAATGCATAACGCTCGGGATGCACCCCACTTGAATCTAAAACATTTTCCGCATTTCTAATTCTTAAGAACCCTGCAGCCTGTTCAAAAGCTTTATCACCCAAACGTGGAACATGTTTTAAACTTTCTCTATTCTTAAAAGCACCGTGTTTATTTCTGAAAGCAATTATATTTTGTGCTAATGACGGCCCTAATCCGGCAACATAGGCCAATACTTGCTTAGACGCCGTATTTAACTCTACCCCAACGGCATTTACACAACTTATAACGGTATCGTCTAAGCTTTGCTGCAATTTCTGCTGATCAACATCGTGTTGATACTGACCCACACCAATAGATTTAGGATCTATTTTTACCAGCTCTGCCAATGGATCCATTAATCGCCTGCCAATAGAAACAGCGCCACGAACGGTTACATCCTGATCAGGAAATTCTTCCCGAGCAACTGCCGAAGCCGAATAAATAGAAGCTCCGCTTTCATTAACCATCACAATTGTTGTATTGTCTAGATTCAAGCCTCTGATAAATGTTTCCGTTTCCCTACCTGCAGTTCCGTTTCCGATAGCTATAGCTTCAATTTTATACTTTTCTAAAAGCGCTTTCACATCGGCCGCAGCCTTAAGCTCTCCATTACCTCCTGTATGCGGAAATATTGCTGTATAATCTAATAACTTACCTTGTTCGTCTAAACACACCACTTTGCAGCCCGTTCTAAAGCCCGGATCTATGGCCATTACTCGTCGCTGGCCCATTGGCGCTTCTAATAAAAGCTGTCTGGCGTTTTCTGCAAATACTTTTATCGCTTCTACATCGGCTTTTAGCTTCGTAATACTTCTTACTTCAGTTTCCATTGCGGGCTTTAGCAAACGCTTATAACCATCTTCAATGGCTTCTTCTACTATTTTACTATTCGAATTATTATCAGTTATAAAGGCATTTGTTAATAAATTTAATGCTCCTTCTTCGGGCGGTAAAGTACTCAGTTTTAACACCCCTTCATTTTCACCTCTGCGCATGGCCAATACCCGGTGTGAAGGCGCTGAACTTAAATTTTCAGTCCAGTCAAAATAGTCTTTATATTTAATGCCCGTTGTTTCTTTATCTTTAACAACAGTTGATACGTACTTGCCCTCTGACATAAAATATTTCCGCATTTTATCTCTGGTCTCTGCATGCTCACTTATTATTTCGGCAATAATATCTTTTGCTCCATTTAAAGCTTCTTCCACACTCAGAACACCTTTCTCGGCATCAATAAAAGATTGGGCAGCCACATCAGCCAATCCTTTTCCCTGCTCCAAAATCAGCAAAGCCAAAGGCTCTAGTCCTTTTTCACGCGCAACCGAAGCCCTCGTTTTACGCTTTGGTTTATAAGGCAGGTATATATCCTCCAATGCAGCCATATTTTCTGCCTCATCCAAGGCTTGCTGCAACTCGGGTGTTAAAACTCCTAATTCCGTTAACGATTTTAAAATTGCTTCTTTTCTTTTTTCGTAATCCAGCATTTGTTGATGTAGATCTCTTATATCGGCAATCTGTACCTCATCTAAACCACCGGTAGCCTCTTTTCTATAGCGGGCAATAAATGGGATCGTACCACCTTCGCTCAATAGTTGTAAAGTTGAGGCGACTTGTTTATCAGTAATACTTAAAGATTGAGCAATTTTTTTTGTTGGAATTAACATGAGAAAAGTTGGATCGTATCAAAAAAAATCCCCCCGCAAGAAAGCGGAGGGATTTAAAATATGTTTTTAATTCTTATTCAATTATTTAGTTACGTACATAACTTCCTTAACAGCTTTAATAAGCTTATCAGCATTTGGTAAGCTGGCTGCTATTAAAGTTGGTGCATATGGAAGCGGAACATCTTCACAAGTAACACGCAATATTGGAGCATCTAAATGATCAAATGCACCACGCTGTACGTTAAAAGTAATTTCTGAAGAAATAGACGCTAAAGGCCATGCTTCTTCAACAATCACCAATCTGTTTGTTTTCTTAACCGAGTTTATGATAGTTGCATAATCGATAGGTCGTACAGTACGTAAATCTACAATCTCTGCATTAATACCTTCTTTCGCCAATTCTTCTACGGCTGGCTGAACTACTCGGGACAGCATTTTTCCAAAAGTAACGATGGTAACATCTGTTCCTTCTTTAACAACATTTGCTTTACCTATTTCGATGGTATATTCTTCTTGAGGAACATCACCTTTATCGCCATACATCACCTCCGATTCCATAAAAATTACAGGATCTGGGTCATTAATTGCTGCTTTTAACAAGCCTTTTGCATCATAAGGGGTTGCAGGAACTACAACTTTTAATCCCGGACAGTTTGCATACCAATTCTCAAAATTTTGAGAGTGCTGAGCTCCTAGTTGACCCGCATTTCCCGTTGGCCCTCTAAATACGATTGGGCAAGAAAATTGTCCGCCACTCATCGACAACATCTTAGCCGCAGCATTGATAATCTGATCAATTGCGACCAATGAAAAGTTAAATGTCATGAATTCTATTACAGGAATTAACCCATTCATAGATGCCCCAACACCAATACCCGCAAATCCTAATTCTGCAATGGGTGTATCAATAACACGCTTATCACCAAATTCTTCTAACATACCCTGGCTCACTTTGTAAGCACCATTGTATTGGGCAACTTCTTCGCCCATTAAGAAGATATTTTCATTTTTGCGCATTTCCTCACTTAATGCCTCGCGCAATGCTTCTCTGAATTGTATTTCTCTCATAATGTCTTAATAGCAGTTAGCAAATATAGAGAATGTATTGCAAATTTATACACTGTTTTGTCTACAGTTTGTAACCCTTTAAATAGGTTTTTAGCATAAAGGTTCACCAAAATGAATAATATTACCATTATTGTCCAAGATCGAAAACTGACGCATTCCCCACTCCATATCTTTTAAAGCACCATCTGGATGGATAACTGCTGATTTTGAATATTCGTCATATAGCTTATCTACTTCGGTAACATTGATATAGCAACCTGTAGATTTGGGAATGTAAGGATCGTCTGTTGGCCACATATGAAGAAAAATATCATCTCTACTAAAAATCAGATAACCCTCCCATTCAGAATGAAACACAAATCCCAACTTTTGAGTATAAAAAGAAACCGTTTCACTTGTATTTAAGGAGGCAAGAATAGGAACTGCGGACTTTAACATAAACTATAATTTATTTTTAACATAAAAATCTGTATCCAAATATTTGTCTTCAAAGAAAAAATCGCCTTTTGCACTTCTTTCCAATAAATATCCATTTTTAAGTAACACCGATTTAGAATTGACGTTTCGCGGATCAATTTTAGCTTCTAAGTAATTTAATTTTAATGTTTCAAAGCCATATTTTTCAACCTCTTTAATTGCTTCGGGCACGTATCCTTTCCCCCAATAATTTGGGTGTAGCATATAGCCAATTTCTGCTCCATTGGTTTCTTTGAAAAAATTCACCAACCCTACTACCCCCATAGCTGTCTCCGGATGCGTTGATAAACAGACTACCCAATTTATGCCTTTACCTTCTTTATAAAATTGATGAATACTTTCTATAAATGAAATCGCCTCTTCCTCCGACTTTACCCTGGGTCTCGGAATAAATTCCATAGCCTGCTCATTACCTCTCAATTCACGTATTTGCGTTGCATCAGAAACTACCATTTCACGAAGCACTAATCTTTCTGTCTCCAAAACTGGGAATGATACAACTTCCAAATTTTTCATCTTAATTATCTCTTTTGTTAAATTCCGATTCTTCTATAAACTCTTTTAACTCATCAACATTTTTTTCATGATACTGTCCCGATTTTGCTGTAATTTATAGCACCCCAAAAATTAGATTCACTAATAAAACCTGTTTCCTGAATTTAGCTACAAACACCAAGTGTACCCAAATTCTAACGTATCAAATAATGCTTCATCCCTAATAAATAATGATTATTTAATTAGAAATAAAGCTCCTGTAAAAGCCTTTATCGGTTGCTTTTATAGAGATATAGCAAGGTAAGTAAAAAGTGGCTAAAGCTAAAGTGTTTTTTGTCAACCGCTGCCTGCTAAAGCAGGCAAGTATGAAGCAGAAAGAAAGAGCCTGACGACCTACATTAGTCGCCTCATTTACCAAAAAGAGTTTTATAAATGGAATACTTATAATTATCGGGCACTGCGCTAATTTCGAAATAAGGTTGCTCGAATAATTCTGCCAATTTTTCTTTAAGAAAGCTTAAAAACTCTGCCTTAACTTCTTCTAAATATACTCCCGTTAATTCCTGCTTACCAGATTTAAACAAAACGCCATCTTGCCGCATTTTTTTAAGTATATATAAATTGGGCTCTACAAAAGATTTTCCTACAGATTGCTCATAAGCATACGTATACAACAATGTCTGTATTAAAGCTTTATTAATATCCTTCCCGTCTGTATTAAACAAACCAGAAACATCTTTAAACTTTAATTGATCGCTTCCGGTTTTATAATCCACAATTTTAGTAATTCCATCCTTGAGGTCTACTCTATCAATAAAACCAAAAATTTTAACACTAACTTCCTGTCCGCCTAATATAAAAGGAATTTCTGCTTCAACTTTTTGTTCTAAACTAATGATCTGAAAAGGTGTTTGCGTTATATCTTGATCCAGTATTATATTAACATATGCCTCTACAATAGCAATAACCACTTTTTGCATTCCTTTATGGTCAATATCTTTTTCGGGCAGGTTAAACATAACTGCATTAAAAGCTCTCTGAATAAGCTCTGGAACTGACTTCCTGCGTCGGGTAATTTCTGCTTCGGTGATTTCAATATTTTTCAGATCATGATAAAAATACTCCATCACTTTGTGCAAAATAGAACCAATTTCATTGGCCTCAACCACGGCACTTATTTCTTTCGGCTCTTTTATGCCAGCAATATAATTAAAGAAAAAATCTACAGGGTTCGCTATATATTGGGTAATAGCGGAAGGCGATAAAACCTTGGTTTTATTCAAATATTTTTGAAGTACTGCTTCAATTAACTGATTCCCTGCTTTCTCAATTCTTACTGTTCTTGGTGCTTCTGTCTTAATATTCAAATTAAGCTCATGATACGTAAAATTAAACCCGCTTTCAAACTCTAATTGTTTTAATATTCTGCTGGGTTCTCCGGAGGTAGACTCGTCAGTTAAGTTATTATAAACCAAACTTATGTTCTTCGCTCTTTGAATTAAGCGATACACCATATAGGAAGAAATGGCATCTAAATTTTCTAAAACAGGTAATCCGTAAACTCTCCTCAGACTATCGGGGATAAAACTTTGTCCGATAGATGTTTTAGGTATAATTCCTTCATTAAATCCTAAGATTACTACATTATCAAAATTCAGATTTCTGGTTTCTAGAAGTCCCATTACCTGAATGCCGTTTAACGGATCGCCAGACAATGGAACAGATATAGAAGACAAAGCCTTTTTAACCAAATAAATCACAAAAGGAATGGCTTCATTCCGGATATGTTTACCCACCGTATCGTGCAATCTGTTTAACTCCTGAATGGTTTTTACAAACAACTCTGCATCTATTTTTTTCAATGATTTTGCATTCGACAACCTTAACAGTACAAAATCTAACATAGCCAATAGTGTAGAAATCACTTCGGTTGATTCTTCTATTTTTTTATAAAAAATTTCGAACAATCCACTTTGGCGCAAGAGTCTGAGATGCTCTATTTCTACAACATTTTCTGTAAGCAGTGCGGTCTGAATCTTATCTCTCATTTTTTGGCTTAAGCCGGATAAAGGATGAGAAATAAATGCCTCTACATTTTTAAAAGAAACTGTTGTTTTCTGAATTAACTCCTGCTGACTATCTAACCACAAATCTATTAAACCAAATATACTCGATGTGGCTAATGCAAAACCCATGGTTACATTTAAATCTATATCCTTCCCATTAAACGATGTAGGTATCGTCTGTAAAGTGGGAATCAATAAACTTTCATCAGCCAATACTACAACAGTAGACCCAACTTCTTCGTTGTGTGTGTAAGCGGGAGCCAAAATATCATTTAAAATTTTTGCCTGAATGGTTTGTCCTTGAACTTTATATACATCCACCGAATGTTCTCCAGTATTCATAAAGCTTGGGAAATGTGCAAATTCATTGACGAGCCCTAATTGACTTAAATTTTTCCTTAAAAATAATCCTGCTTCCTGTAGAGGATCTTCAACATAATATGGATCGCTGTCAAAATAGAATTTTGCTTTATCTAACTTCTGTAAAGCAGAAAAAACTATAGCTTCCGATTTACTTAGGGCATTAAACCCTACAAATAAGAGTTTACCTTTACTAAAGTTTTTATCTAAAACGGCTCCCAAATCACTGCTTTCGGCAAGCGATCTATAAGCATGGCCATTGGTTATAAAATTTTCGGACTGAAGTGTTTTATGAAATAAATGATAGAGCTTTGGCATTCTTCGCCACATTTTTATAAACAACTCTTGCTGGCGTTTGTGCTTCCCTTCAGAATAGGAAGTCCAAAATTGTGCAAGAAAGCCGTACTGCTCTTTACTTAAATAATCAAATTCCTGGTTTATAACCGATATATCTTCTAAGTCTCTATATAGTTGATTTGCATCGACCAGATCGCTGTCAATTTGATTAAAATCACTTAAAATTACTTTTGCTAAGGGAAAAAATTTATGGCTCGAAATAGCTTCCATCTGCTCCTCTTTTAGCAACTGATTATAAATTTTATGAAGGGTAAAAAACTGCCTATAAAAATCAGCTATCTTAAAGGTAGAAGTAGAAGCGTAAAACTCTTGAATGGTTAAAAAATTAGGACTAAAAAAAGGCTTCTTAACAATATCTGCCAAATACTTTTGTAAATAGTTAGATGGTCGCTTATTATTAAAAATAATCGTGCAATTTTCTAGTGCATCACCATATTTCTCAAATATGCTTTCTGCAACTTCCTGTAAAAAAGGTTTCCGATCCTTATTCATATCAAACCAATTTTAGTTTTTCATTAACTGCATAGTATAAGTAGGTCTTTACATTCGAATATCCCATCGAGAGCAGAAGTTTTTTATACCCATCTACTTGCTCTATATGTTTGTCACTTTCAGTAAGCGTAAATTTATAATCCAATATAATTACTTCATCATCGGTTATTAATATACGATCTGGCCTATGTAATTTACCTTTCTCGTCTACAATACTTCTTTCTGTTATACTTTCTTTCGCTTTTTCAAGTATCACTTTTAAATCAGGATTGTTTAACACCTTAAAAACGGATTTTAGCAACTCATCGGTTTCATCTTCTTGAATAATTCCCTGAAGTATTAGCTGACCTAAATAAGCGTTTACCTCGGCTTCATTACTGGCATTTGCCAAAATATCGTGTAACAACGATCCTTTTCTGCCCGATTTATCAATATTTATTAAATGTCTTAGGTGTTTTTCCTCTGGCGACACATAAAGCTCAGATAATCTAGCGGTGGTTGGGTAAGAATTTATATCGATATAATTAGATGCTTCAGCATAATTGGTTTCTTCAACATAATCGTCTAAAACATATAAATTTTGTTCGGCCAACTCTGTTTCAAAAGTATGATTTATAACATCCCCGATGTTCGACAACTTAGGATCCTTTTTGCCCATCGTAGCCAGATATAAATAATCTTTAGATCTTGTGGTTGCAACATACAACATATTTAGAGCGTCCATATTATTATATAGAAGTTCTTCAAAATAAGCTTTAGAAACTGTCGAATTGCCTAAATCTTCGGTATATCTTAGAGGAATACTTTTCAACTTATCGTAAGGCGTATTTTCAGACGACACCCAAAAATTGGAATTAATTTTTCCTTTAATTTCCCAATTACAGAAAGGCACGAACACCGCTCTAAAGGCCAGTCCTTTAGATTTATGAATGGTAATAACCTGAACTGCGTTTACGCCTTCTGGTGAGGGTAAAGATTTTTTATACCCTTCCTCATCCCACCATGTAAGAAAAGAAATAACGCCCTTTTCGCCCAACCTGCTAGCCGTTGCTGTTAAATCTCTAAATGCAAATAAATAAGGCAGATGGCTGGATAAATTATTTAAATCATAACTATCTATTAATGCCTCTACTAGCTCTGGCAAAGGCAACTGAATCCAGCTATTCCATTCTGCGCAAAGTTTAGGGGGCAAAATAGCTCCCAATGTAGTAATAGATGCATTGTTTAAGTTTAGATACAAGCTTGCATCAGGTGTTTTTCCATGCAATGAATAATAAAGTGCAATGCAATTTGCTTTATACAAGGCTGTCTGACTATCAATTCCAATCAGAACTTTCAGTGTATTAATAATAAGCTGTACAGCCGAATTATTAGAAATTAATAAGGCATCGCCCGATAAAACGGGTATATCTTGCTCCATTAACCGTTGAACGGTTAACAATGCTTCAGAGTTAGAGCGTACCAATACAGCAATATCTTTTAGCGCATAATTATGCGTTAGCTGAAGGTTTTTTATCTCTTCTATTACTTCTGTAAGGGCTAAATCTCTAAAAGTAGTTTCTGTAAACCTGACAACTTCTGGAGCATCTTCTTTTGTGATTTTTTTAATTTTTATTACACCACCCTTTTTTGTATTCGAAGCATAGTTTTGTGTAGAACCTGCATAAATACCTGTAATAATTGTATCATACTGTTGCTCATTCCACCAATTGGATATAGATTCTGTCTTACTCAGTATCTGTTCATTAAGCTCATTTTGCAGTACAAGAGGGAGTGCCTTAAACAACAGATTATTAAATGAAATAATGTTCTCTGTGCTTCGGTAATTCTCTTCCAGATTCTCTTCTACAATATTTAGAGGGCCAATTGCATCTTTGGTGTGCTTATGTAAAATATTCCAGTCGCCGTTTCGCCATCTATAAATAGACTGCTTAGTATCGCCCACAATTAAATGATCTATAACAGAAGCACTGGGCGTTGCAATAGCATTGGTTAATAAAGATTTAAAACTTGCCCACTGACTAGTAGAAGTATCCTGAAACTCATCGAAAAGAAAATTACGATATCTATTACCAACCTTTTCCCAGATAAAAGAAGGGTTGTCGCCCGCATCGGCTGTAATACCCGATATTAACTTTTGTGCATCACTAATTAAAAGATTGTCATTATCTGCCCGGTACTGCTTTAACAAAACGGCTATTTCCTGCATTAACCTCAAATAATATAGATTCTTATTAAATGCAACGGCAAGTGCATAATTCGGCAAGTTTGTTAGGTAATGTTCTTGTATCTTTTTTAAAATGGGGTTGAGCTCTTCATATACATATTCAAAATCTGTACCTTTTTGAAACCATAATTCTGGCTCATCAATGAATTTAAATATGGAGTCTAGGTGCTCAAAATTACCTTTACCTACCAAACTTAGCTTCAGCAATGCGTTTCTTGATTTACCTTTTAAATCGTCCTTTTCTACGCCATGCGCCATTAATAGCTCGTAGGCTTCTGATGATAAAGATTTTATTTCATCTTCCAGATTCTTAATTTCTTCTTTTGTAAGAAGATTATAGTTTTTAAATAAAGAATCCATATTTTCACCGCCTATCTCTTCTACAGCCGATTCGAATACCTGAAATCTTTCAGAAAATATTTCTCCAATTAGCGCGTACAATTCGGATTTATAATTCCACCCTTTATCATTATCAATTCGCTCGATAGCTAAATCTATAATCCACTGCAAAAGCTCCTTATTATGATTTAAGGCTTCATCTAACCTAGCCACTAAGTCATCTTTTACCTTATCATAATTCATTTCTAAATTATAATCGGCATTCAGCCCTAATTCGAAAGCAAACCCTCTGATTACTTTTTGAACAAACCCATCAATGGTATTTACAGAAAAGCGGCTGTAGTCGTGCAATATTTTTCTGTAAATATTTTTGGCTTTTGTTTGAAGTTCCTCTTCTGAAAGGTTAGGATAGTTTTTTAAAACTAAAACGCGGTAGGCTTCAATTTTACCGGATTTATCTCCTTTTGCCAAGCCAACCAGCACTTCCAGAATTCTGGTTTTCATTTCTTCAGTTGCTTTATTGGTAAAAGTAACCGCTAGTATTTCTCTGTATTTGTTTTCACCACTAAAAAGCAACGTTAGATAGTGCGCTGTTAAGCTGAATGTTTTACCGGAACCTGCCGATGCTTGTAAGATTTTCAGAGGTTTTACGACCATGAGGTGAAGTTAACCAAACTTCATCAATAGCTCAAATTTATTAAAGAAGGTAAGTAGAAACTTTAAAAAAGATTTATTCTCACAAACTGGTTATTAAAATAATAAGATTATGCACAAAAGTAATTTACAATCTTACCTTATTTTTCTTTTTAGCTTTGGCGAGAATAGATTTTTTAGCAATACGAGCTGGCCGTTTTTCAATATCGACTTTGTAACCTAACAAATCTCTTATTACTACCGACGCACAAACACCCCCAAAAGCGGCAGGCAAATACGAAATAGTGCCATAAGCCGAACGCTTAAAATTACTGCCATCTGTCATAATCAGTGATTCTTTGATTACCTCTTCAACAGAAAAAACCGCTTTAATTGAATTGGCATTCCCCAATTTTTTCAATCTTTTGCGCACATATTGTGCAAAAACACACTGATAAGTATCGGTTAAATAAGTGGTTCGAAGTTTAGTTGGATCTAACTTTCCTCCGGCACCCATAGAACTCACGATAGGCAAATTAAATTGTAAAGCAGTAGAAAGCAAGGTTACTTTTGGAGTAATACTATCAATACAATCCATCACATAGTCAAACTTTTCAACCAAAATTTCCCGACATTTTTGAGGTGTTAAAAAATCCCGGATTACATGAAGTTTCAATTCGGGATTAATGGCCAATAGACGTTCCTTCATAATATCGGCCTTGTTAACCCCATGGTTGGTAGCCAAAGCCGGTAATTGCCTGTTTCTGTTGCTTGGATCTACCACATCCCCATCCACAATGGTCATTTCACCAACTCCACTTCTGCAGATAAACTCTGCCGCAAAAGATCCTACCCCTCCTAACCCTATTACTAAAACATGTTTTTGCTGCAATAAATCAATTCCTTCATCGCCTACTAATAATGCAGATCGTGATAACCAAGCTAAATCAGACATCTAAATAAAATAAAAGTAAAAATTGGACACAGTTCTCCTTGCAATTACTATGTGTAACCATCTCTAAAAATGAGCAGGATTAAGTAACTTATTCCAATTGGCAAAAATAATATCTTTCAATTCATCAAGCTTAACTTTTTTTATATCGGCTACTTTACGATAAATTTCAACGATATCAACTCCTTTATTATCCGTTTCCAGAAAAAATGAATAATCTGCTTTTTCCACAACTAAAGCCAGCGCTTCAGATCTTAAAACCGCAGCGCCAAAAGACAAAAAAAAACCTTGATTAACAAGCTGCTGTGCCATTTCATTCTTTTTATCAAATCCATGAATAATCATAGGAACACTAGGTTTTAGCTTTTTCTTTAGCTCAATTAATTCATCAAATGCTTTCACACAATGTAAAATTAAAGGTTTTTTCAACTCTTCTGCCAATACAATTTGTGCTTTCAACACTTGCAACTGATTGTTCATGGCCTCGCCTTTTAGTTTATCTAAACCACATTCACCAATCAACTTTACATTTTCCTGTCTGGCTACAACATTTAAATATTTCATGGTTTTAGAAAGTTCTTCTAATTTTCCATACCAAGGATGAATGCCTATAGAAATAGGATTGTTTTTAGAAGGAGACTGAGATTCATTTTCAGTTAATGAAAGGCTTTGAATAGCCACAACATCCTTTTCATTTTTGGTTGTATGGGTGTGTATATCTAAAAATAAACTCATCTAACACAAAGATAGCAAATTGCATTTCTAAAAATTTTACGCTACAAATACAGTGGCCAATTTTCGAAAGATTTATATTTGTAACATCTAATATTTATGTTTAAAAAAATGAAGCGTAAACTTTTATTTCTTTTGATTGCGATGAGCATTGGAATTGCAAGCTATGGGCAAGACCAAAATGAAAGTCCTAAAATTTATAACCCACAGGCAGATGCGGCAGCAGATATTGCTTCGGCAGTTGCAAAAGCTAAAGCAAACAAAAAGCATGTTTTTATACAAGTGGGCGGCAATTGGTGTGTATGGTGTATCCGTTTTCATGATTTGGTGAAAGCAACTCCTGAGTTAAAAAACTATTTAGACGCCAACTATGAAACAGTTTTATTAAACTGGAGTCCGGAAAATAAAAATGCCGAAATTATGAAGAAGTATAACTTTCCTGGAAGATTTGGATTCCCTGTTTTTCTAATTCTGGATGGTGATGGAAAACTTATACACACACAAAATTCTGAATATTTAGAAGAGGGTGACGGCCACAGCATTAAAAAAGTACTCGATTTTTTTAAGAACTGGAATTATGGCGCGCTTCAACCAGAAAACAACATCTATTAAGTATCAAATTATACTTATAAAAAAAGGGTGCTTTGACAATCAAAGCACCCTTTTTTTATAGTTTAAATACTATTTATTCTCCGGCACCAAATTGAAAAGCTGGCGAAACCGTAACTGGTAATTTACCGCTTGCAGGCACTCTTCCCATAATAAAATCAGCTACTGCTTTTTGCATAAAATCTTCTTTCTGATAAGCTACGATTAATGCCTTACTATTTTCTATACCGTTTATTAATGGTAAATTATAAGGATTTGCAAACAGGCTTATCACCGCATTTTTCTGTGTTTGTTCAGATAAAAATTGAAACAAATCTTTGCTTAACGGCAAATTATTTGAAGGTCTTGATCTCGAATCATGAATACCAATGATTAATTGATCATTCGGGCCAATTTGACTTATAACTGCGGCTATTTCATTTGCAGTTGCAGTTCTGTTCAAATTCAACATTTTTGCATTGGTAAAGTGTGCGTTTAGCTCTTTTTGAAATGCAGTAGCTTCTGTAGCACCAATGCTTAGCAAAATAGTATTAGTTGCAGGTTGCAAGCTAGCAACAAATGATTTTCCTTTTAACACTGTAACCGCAGCACTTGCCATTTGAGAAATTAACTCTTTGGATGCCAGATTATTTACTTCAGAAACCACATTTTCACTTCTCGGAACATCTAAATTATTTAAACCAGACCAATATTTAGCTGTTAAAATTTTCTTTACACTAGCATTTATCTGATCGCGACTGATTATGCCTTTACGAATTGCCTTTTTGATTTTCTTTACGGCTAGCTTGGTGTCGTGTGCCAGCTCCATAATATCATTCCCTGCTGCTGCAGCTAAAACCTCTGCTTCGCCATCTTTGAAATATTTCACTACCCCCTTCATATCCATCGCATCAGTAATAATTAAGCCTTTAAACCCTAATTTTTCTTTTAGCAATCCGGTAATAATTGGCCTAGACAACGTAGAAGGTAAGTTAGGGGTATTGTCTAACGATGGTATATTCATATGTGCAATCATAACGCTGGCTGCACCTTCATTAATCAACTCTTTAAAAGGATATAATTCTAATGAATCTAATCTAGATTGCGAAAAGCCTAATAATGGAAGGTCATAATGCGAATCTACATCTGTGTCGCCATGCCCGGGAAAATGTTTTAAACTTGCAATAATTCCACCATCCTGCATTCCGCGCATATAGGCACTCACTTTCTTAGAGACATTGTATTTATCTTCACCAAAAGATCTAAAATTGATTACCGGATTTTTAGCGTTATTATTAATATCTGCTACAGGCGCTAAATTAAACTGCATACCTACTCTTTTAAATTGACTTGCAACCTCTAAACCCATTCTGTATAAAAGCTGATTATCTTGTACTGCACCTAAAGTCATTTGGTATGGAAATGATACTGTACTGTCTAACCGCATACCCAATCCCCATTCGCCATCTGATGAAATTAGCAATGGTACTTTAGAATAAGACTGATATTTACGGGTTAAATCTAATTGTCGCCCAGGTCCGCCTTGAAAAAAAACAACTCCACCCAGTTGCTCTTTTTTAATAACCATTCCCACAGAGTCTTGATATCGCTGACTTAAATTGGTATGCGCTCTGATAAAAAACATTTGGGCAATTCTTTCTTTCTTAGAAAGCTTTTTAAATACAGAATCCACCCATTTATTAGGTGTATTTAAACTTTCTATATAGCTCATTTTTTGAGCTGACGCCGTTTGGATTACTCCGATAGTAAGCGCTATAATTAAGAGTTTTAGTGAACTTTTCATGATTGTTAATTCAATTCGAACTGATTATTGATCGTACAAAGATGGCTTAAACCCTGCAAAAACCTGCAAAAAAAAGCGTTAAAAAATCTCGCATATCAGCAAAATGCCGAAATATTTACGTTACAAATAGATTTTATACAATTAATTATACGCTAGGAGCTCATGAGGTAGTATTACACAGTAACTTCATTATTCGCTGTATTTCCCAATCTCAGGCTTCCAACTTATCACTTTAGGCTCCTTGTTTTTATCGGCATCCGGACTTCCCGATGCTTAACTTTTAACTCTTTTTTTCTGCAACTGCAAAATGAGTGTTTAAATAATAGTCGACTCGCCATAGTAAGGATCGAAGCGAGGAGTCTTTTATTTTTTGGTTTTCGGGCGTGTCCCTCGTACCTCAGGTCGGGCTGTTCAGGGCTTCGGTTGCCTGCGGCGAACAGACCCTTCCCATCCCTCACGCGAAATCCTCAGGTTTTGCTCTGTAAAGGATAAAGTATTGGATTGTTTTATGAAGGCTTTAAGTCACAAAGTGACCTCTTGGGGGCTTTCTGTATTTTCAAAAACCAATTTTCAACCTCATGTGTTACTATTAAATAAAACCTTAATCTTATGAAAAACGAAAATAAAGGTCATAATATAGACTCAAAAGTAAATCGACAAGGCGAACCAACTTCTAACCGGATGCACGAAAAAACCTCAGCCAGAACGGAGACAAAAATTAGAGGAATTAGCAATAATGGCGGACAGGGATCACACGAAACCTCTAACAAAAGAACGGGTGGAGATCAGGGAAATAAAAAGTAAATTTTATAAAATCAAAATAATCATGACGAAGGGTTAAAATTCTTCGCCATGATTAAAAGATCCGTTTGATATTTACTACGGAGTTGTTAACCAATTAATTACATTCAAAAGGAATTGGGCATTCTGAGTTGCATCAGGATGGTTCATGCCTCTTTTATCACTTTTAATTCCACGCAAAAGAGCATAAAATGGCGAAGCATCAGCAATTATAAACACCTTCCCTTTCCCGCATTCTAAAATAGCACTGTTGGCTAATCCAATACCGTCAATCTTAGCTGCAGAAGCGGTAGTAGGATGACTCTTATCTACTCCATCAAAAGGAAGAAAGACGTCGTAATCTTTATCTAACCACGAAACAACGATGGCATCTGGCGCGGGAATAAAACCTGTTCCTACCCAATTTCGAATACTATCTATTGCAAAATCTTTAACGTCTGTGATGGGGTTGGCGGTAAGGTTGCCTTTTACACGGGAAAAGATTTCGGGCCGTCCATCTTTTCGTTGTGCAAAACCATTAATAAGGTTAAACCCAAAGCGTGCAGCTAGATTGCTAACCGATCCTGCTGCAGGCATCTGGTCGGTGACCAGAAAAAGAGACCCTCCATCTTTATATACCCAATTGTATAAAATATCGACTTCTTCCTCTGTATAAACATTGTTTTTCTGCGCTCCCCAATTTTCTAAGTTATATAAGGCATTAACCGTTACAAAGACACGGGCATCTAGCAAAACTTTAGCATCGATCTTTTGACGCAAGGTTTCCAGCTGGTAGCCGTCGGCCTCTAGCACATGAGCAAATGCAGCGTACTGTCCCTTAAGTGTAAATGGATTGTTATGTCCTTCGTCATACAGAACAACAGGTCCTTTCCCTATATCATAACGCGGTTGTTCAATTAAATATTGGAAATTTGGGTCGGCTACGCTTTGAGCAGGCAGGTAAATGCTGAACAAGAACAGCCAGGAGAACAACATTATCTGAAAAATGCGGTTATTCATATCTTACCCTTTCCCATCGATCTGATTCTAAACAAATAAGTTCTTTTACTACGCCATTTTCGACAATAAATGTCAGTGGAAAAGATAACTCGTCATTAATGAAATCTGTAGCTGAATAAGCATCAAAAGTCAGAATCTTGTTATCCCAAAGCTGTTTCAAGATAAGTTTACCACTCTGAATAGCCACATTAATTTCCATATTTTTGTCTTTTTGGAATTTATATCTTCCCACAAGTGGCTTGAGCTGTTCATCTGTAAGTTCAATATACCGGGTAGGATCAAAGTGAACCTTTTCTAACACAACCCGATCCAGAATTTTTGCTTTCTCAATCTTTCCCTCTGCTCCCTCAATAAACGCAATTTGATAGGCTTCGTCGCGCGACTGAAAAGAAAGAGAGCCCGTACGTTGCAGAGGATAATTACGTCTATCCCATGTCTGTTGAGCTACTAACTGACTTTTTTGATTGAAAAACCAAATATATGCTACCCGATTAGGAAAGCGATAATACCCCGTGAAATTATTCAGAGATGTGGTATCTACTTCTTGGTGAGTCTGGATTACAGATCGATCTACCTGTTCTAATTTCATGGTAGAACTACTTAGCACTACCAATGCGGTGGCTAAAAGTGCCCATACCTTGTGAGCACTTTGCTTTGCTGTTTTAATTATCATCATCGTTTTATTTTGATGATGCAATAATCAGTATAGCGTGGATGAAAACCGTTCGACTGGATACAAGTGGACGAATTTAACCAGCTATTATCTGTAAAACATTAAATGTTTGTCTGAGCAAGATAAGTTTTTGGTGTTATACCTGTTATTTTTTTAAATGCTGTATAAAATGTGGTTTTAGAATTAAATCCTGCGTATATCGCTACGCTGGCAATATCTTTATTCTGAAATTCTGGTGTCTTTAACAACCATTTAGCTTCTTCTATCCGTAACTCGTTGATGTATTGGTAAAAATTTTTACCAAAACCTTGGTTGAGAACAAATGACAGCTCGTGTGTACCGATTCCCACTTTTTCAGATAATAACGGCAAGTTAAGTAGCGGATCCAAATAAAATTTTTCTCTCACAACGGCCTGATGTACATTTTCCTGAAGAATTTTAACCTGATCTTCTGTTAAACGAGCATAACGCTTGTCAGAGACAGCTATTGCCTCGATAACTTCGGGCAACTGAGCTTCACTGACAGGATAAATAACCCGCTGATGGAGGGCATGATAAGCAATAAATAACGTAATTGCGAAATACCCAAAAGGAACGAACGCTGCAATCAATGGATAATTTTTGCCGAGAATCCAAAGTGCTGTCATTCCTAACACGGCGTACATAATTAATCTTATCCATGCTAAATTAACCCCTTCAGTATTGGCTGAGAATCTTTCAATTTGCCGTTTATGACGTCTCAACAATAAAAAAGAAAGCGCTCCATATAAAATAGCCTGCCCAAAGAAAAGGTATCTGATAATCCATACCACCCATTGCGGCAGGGAAAAAGGAATTTGGGCATTGCTATACGCACTTGGGAAAAGTACGAGTAAGGCATACAAGAAAAACAGAAAAAAAGGGATAAAGTGCAAAAAAATAGTTTTGGATGGCGCAATCGGATTTACAAAGTACATTAATGCCAGAAAAAAGCAGGGAAATGTTGCCCAACGTGGTAGCTCCAATAAAGGAATAAGCCAGCACCAAGACTTACATTCTAAAGGAATAGCTTCTATAAACAACTGGGTAAATAGCATGAATAAACATAGAAAAAATATTCCCAGCCACCTATTTGCCAGCTTATTGATTTGAGTAACATTTGTTAACAAAAGAAAGCTCAACAGAATCATCGATCCTGATGACAATGCATACCAAAGAAATGATGTGTCCATGGTTGATGTATTTCTAATTATTAGATTATCGCATAAAAGTACGAAATAGGATACATACTGAATTGATTTAACAAGTTCGCTTGGATACATTCGTACTTAGAATTGAATATTTTATCGCTCACATGCTCATCGCTGCGCTAACCAGCATTTTTTGTTCCCCTTCCTCGCTCACATGCTGTGGCTC
>CAZOVM010000004.1:0-833 GCA_964583395.1 uncultured Pedobacter sp.
CATCATTTGTTAACAGATTAACCGTAGCAGGGTTGCCTGGAGTATTACCATTCGATGAATCATCATCTGCAACTGGGTTTACTCTTGTGTAAGTAACAGTGATGTTTGCATTATCTGTTAATCCTGTAGCTTTTTCGATTAATGTATATGGAATAACCGTAGGATCTACAGTAAATCCGGTATTTGGCGTAAATGTAACAATACCTGTAGCCGGGTCATACGTCCAAGTACCTTCGTTTGGTACTACCAGCGTATGTTGAACACCAGGTGTTCCTGGAATTAAGTCTACATTAACCAGAGCTGGCGTAGCTTGAAGTGTACTACCCAATTGGTCGTTAGTTAAAATATTGATCACCACGGCATTACCTGGGGTATTGCCATTAGATGTGTCATTATTTGCATAAGGTGGAGCAATAATCTGAACTATAGTAGGATCATCGGGAGTTAAAGTTCCTGGATCATCAGAATCTTTTGGAGGTGTAGTAGAGCCATCCGGTAAATCTACAGTAACCTGTGCCTGATTAATCACTTCTCTTGCAGTAATGTCTGCAATAGTTATCGTATGTGTTGCTGTAACAGTTCCAGTTAAGCCCGGAGCTATAGATGCAATAGGGGATCCGTTTACAGTAGCATTATTATCAGTAACAATAATATTGGTTAAGTAACATTTCCTGTGTTGGTTACAACTATGCTATAGTTAATTAAATCACCTGGTTTATTAGGGATTGTACCAACCGCAACCTTTTCTACTTTATACTCAATTTTTTGAGTTAAGTCAATTTCAACATCATCTTCAACAGCAGGTGTAGTATTACCTGCTGGTGTTTCCCCTG
>CAZOVM010000004.1:933-179212 GCA_964583395.1 uncultured Pedobacter sp.
TAGTAGAGCTGGCTTTAACAACCGTAAATGAGGTTGGTGTATTTATCGTTATTTCAACATCATCTTCAACAGCAGGTGTAGTATTACCTGCTGGTGTTTCCCCTGTTACACTAACTTTATTATATAGTTTTCCAGAAACATAAGTTGGAGTTCCGAAGTTATTACCATTATTGTCAATATCGGCTTGTGTAACGGTATAAGAGCCGCTATAGATCCAAATTTCATTAACATCTAAGATGTTATTACCATTAAGATCACCATTAACACCTGATACTGCATTTAAAGTTAAAGTAAGCATAGGGTCAACAGGAGTAACATTTTTAATAGCTGTTTCTCCTGTATTTGTAACAGTTACTGTATAAGGTACGGTTTGACCTTCAGCTATAATTTCTGTAGTAGAGCTGGCTTTAACAACCGTAAATGAGGTTGGTGTATTTATCGTTATTTCTAAAGTTTCGGTTAGGGGACCAACTGGCGTTACGCCATCGGGTTTTAAACCTTCACCTGTTGCAAAATTCTTTAATTTACCGGCTACATATTTGGTTGCATCTCCAAAATGATTACCATTATTATCAATATCGGCTTGAGTAACAGTATAATTTCCGCCGTAAGTCCATGTTTCACCGATATCAAATATTCCGTTGCTATTGGTATCTCCACCAGTTCGTGTTAAAGGATTTGCCGATATCATCGGATCTCTCATCACAAAATTGTGAATATTACCTTGTCCATTATTTGTTGCCGAAATAATATATGGTACTACTTGTCCGGCCGTTGTTATAGAAGTGGTTGTACTGGTTTTAGTAATTGTAAAGCCGGCATCTGGTTTTAGATTAACTTCTGCACTACTTGTAATAGGTGTAGTAATCTGGGTTGAAACCACACTTGCGGTGTTAACGATTTTACCACTTCCATCAACAGGGTTACCACTTCCCGGAGGAGGATTTCCATTATTGTTGAAATCTGCAGCTGTTACGTTATAAGTACCAGTATAAGTCCAAGTCTCACCACGTTCTAAAATGGTATTTGAGTGATCTCCTGAGCCTGTTTGAACTGGATTACTTAGCGTTCCTCCTAATAGAGGGTCACTAACCACTACATTCTCTTGGTTAGCATTACCCTCATTTTTAACAACAATAGTATAGGTTATTGTTTCTCCTATGGTGGTAACATCTACTTTGTCTGCCGTTTTTGTAATAGACATACTAGAACATACAGGTACGGTAACAGTAACTGTGAATGTTTCACCCGCGCAGCTTCCAAGCGTTGTGCCGGTAGGAGTAACATCGTAAATAACTGTTTGTGCTGTGGTACTTAAGTTATATAAAGTAGCAGTTAACGTACTCGCATGTGTTCCATTAGCTAAACCAGATACGTTTGCATTTGCTCTTGGTACCCAGCTGAAATTAGCTGGTAGGTTATTTCCGTTTGTATTTACAATGGTTTGTAAATTAACACTTACTGTACCAGTACAAGTAACATCTGCTGCAGGAATTATAGTATTATCACCTTTAACAGTAGGATTAACAGTAACAACCACATCAAATGGATCGCCCGGACAACTTCCTGCTGCACCAGAAATAGGTGTTACCGTATAAGTAACTGTTTGTACCGTGTTTCCAGTATTAACAAGTGTTTCATTAATAGTACTTAAATCGGTAGTAGCTACAGCATTCGCTGTTGCTCCAGTGATATTAGCTCCTGCAACAACTGTCCAAGTGTAAGTTGTATTGGCAGGCACAATATCTGTTCCGTTAAAGGCAAAGGTAAACGCACTATTAGAACAGATAGTATAAGTCTTATCTGTTGCCGATATAACCGGTTTTGGATTAACTGTAATTGTTACTTCAAAAGTTGTACTTGAACAATTAAGGGTTGGTGTAACACCAGTAGCATTAGCATTTGCTGTTACAACTAATATTACATTTTGTGGAGTATTAGTAGGATTGGTAAATGAGCCGCTTATATTGCTTTGTGGGGTAGATTGATTTAAACTACCTGTTACATTTCCAGGATTTCCTGTAGTCGGTTTTACTACCCAAGTATACGTAACATTTGCTGGAATTACATTTCCTCCACCATTGGAAGGTGTAACAGTGAATGTTCCACCTGAACATATTTCTGCTGTTTGAGCAGTTGTAATAGATGGTCGTGGATAAACGTTTACAGTAATAGTGAAGCTGGTCCCGGCGCAGCTACCATGTGCTACAGAGCTTTGAGTGGTTACATTATACACAACGGTTTGCATTGTATTGCCTCCATTGGTTAATGTATGACCAATATCTGTAGCAGCTCCTGTTCCTGCAGTAGCACCTGTTATATTGCTTCCTGCTGATTGAACAGTCCATGAATAAATTGTTCCAGTAGGTTCAAGATCCGAACCTGATGGCGCAAATACAAATGCTGTATTTGAACATATTTCGTAGGTTTTACTTGCAATTTTTGGTTTAGGGTTTACAGTAACGGTTACTGTAAATGTAGGGTTAGAACTACAGGTTAATGCTGGAGGACCAGCTACAGCATAGTGTGCTGTAACTGTATAAACCACATTTATCGGACTAGCTGTTGTATTAACTAAGTTCGTCTGAGAAAATCTATCTAGATTACTAGCCTGTGCTCCTGCAGTTATACCTGTAATACCAGTTGCTGTTGGCGCACTCCAGCTATATGTTGTTCCTGCTGGAACAATATCAGGAGCCGTGTTGGTTGGTGTTAAAGTAACATCGCCAGCACAATCTGCTGTTGCTGTTTTCGCAGCAATGCTAGGTCTAGGTTGAACATTAACAGTAACTGTAAAAGGATCACCCGCACAACTACCTAATGCAGATCCTCCAGTTGCTGTAATTGTATAAATTAGGGTTTGTACAGTATTAGTAGGGTTAGTAAGTATTTGAGTTGGTGCTCCATTTCCTGCTGTCGCACCACCAATATTACCCGGGTTAGAAGTAATTACTCTGTTATAAGTGGTGTTTGCTGGTAAAATATCTCCAGTTACATTGAATGGTATAGCTGTGCCAGAACAAATTGTATACGTTTTATTTGATATTCTTGGTTTAGGGTTTACGGTTACATTGAAATCAGCACTTGTATTGGCATTACATGCAGCTGTTGCTGTAGGGTTAGTTGGGTTAGAGGTTACTATCCGTCTATAATGATAAATGACAGCATCAACATTCATGTTTTCTGAAAAAGTATCTTCTACGGCACTTCCTAAAACGTAATCTTCTAAAGTTGCTCCAGTAAGCGCAGTATATGTAGGATTTTTTACACCACCAGATGTGATAGTACGTTCCCATCTATATGTATAAGCCCCCATACCTCCAGTTGCAGCATTAGCATCTATTGTGAACGGTAATGTTACATTAACACAAAAAGCCGGAGCTGTTGAAACAAACGTATTGGTTTTAATAGTAGGAATTACAGTTATCTCAAATATATTACTCACGCTGGCTGTAGTTCCCGTACATTGAGCAGATGTTACTGTTCGTCTGAAATAGTATTTTGTAATATTTGTAGGAGCCATTAAGTTACCTGTCGCTAAATTGATAGTACTACCCATATTTGTAACACCGGTAGAAAAATCTGCTACAGTTGAACGTTCCCATAAATAAGTGTAACTAGATCCGTTACCACCTGTTGGGGTACTTCCAGTTAAGGTTAGTGCAGTATTGTGACATATCTGTGTAATCGCATTGTTGATAACGTTATTTTTTATATTAGGTAATATCGTAATCGTAACAGGGTCACTTTCTAGTGTAGCACAAGTACCAGAAGTAACTGCACGTTTATATGTTTTAACAATGTTAACTAGAGTAGTATTGGTAGTAACTGGCGGTGTATAAGTTTGTTGATTATTGGTGCCTGGGGCAGGAGTATATGCGGCTCCATTGACAGATTCAAACCACGCATAAGTATACGTTCCATTTCCACCGGTAGGTGTACCTGTTAAAGTTGCTATAGTTCCATCAGAACAAACAGTTTGGTTGGAAGTAATTGCATTTACAATTTGAGGCTCTACGTTTATTGAAACAGCAGAGCTGAAAGTAGAGCAACTAGTACCATCAACATTTGTTTGCGCTACTCTTCTAACTTCATATAAAATGTTTGTATTACTTGTATTGGTATTGATTAAAGTTAATCCTGAAAGATTTATAGAAGCTGGATTAGCTGTTCCAATATTTGTCCATCCACCTGAACCGCCGGTTCTATACTGCCAATAATATGATACAGTACCTGCGCCAGATGTAACCACATTTCCAGTAATATCCGGAGTAGAGTTATGACACACAAGAGCAGGACTATTTAGCGTAATGGTGTTGGCCGACATTTGAGGTTGTACATTTACAGTGATGGTAAATGGATCACCCTCACAGTTTAATGCAGAAGTAGGGGTTACTGTATATACTATCGTTTGAGTAGTTCCTAAAGGATTTCTTAATCTTTGAGTAACTCCTGATTGATTAGCTTGACCTGCAATTGGGGTGCCGTTCTCATCCGTTATATTACCTGGATTTGAAGTGATAGTCCATGTATAAGTAGTGCTACCTGGTGCGAAATCTGGATTTACACTGGCAAAGGTGAATACACCATCATAACATATATTATAAGTTTTGTTGGCAATAGATGGCCTTGGATTTACCGTAAATGAGATCTCATTGGATGTATGCGGTGTACATATTCCGAGAGAGGACTCTACCACTCTTCGCAATCTATAAGTATGCGCTACCTGAGCATTGTTGGTGTAAGTAGGAAGGTCGTCTAAATTATAATTTATACCATTTGAAGTTCCTGGAGCTGTAGCCCAAGATCCTCCCGGTATTAAGATCTCCCATCTGTATACAAATGCTTGATTAATACCTTGCGGATTCGATCCAGTTATGGTTCCGGTTGGATTCCAAGTATAGCAATGTGCTAATGTTCCACCGTGAGTTAGTACGTTATTAATTATTTCTGATCTTACAGTGATTACCGAAGGAACACTTTCTTTATAAATAGCACACCCTGTGGTGGTGATTACACGTCTGTAATGATAAACGATGTCTGCCCCTGTTTGATTAACACCAGGATTAACTGTCAGTGTTGCAGCTGTGGCGCCTGGAATGTTCACATAATTTACACCTCCATTTGTTGATACCTGCCATTGGAATGTATAATTAGCAGGAATGCCTGGGGCAGTTCCTCCCTCAAGACCATCTCCATCTGTAGTTATGACTACAATACCTGCAGAACATACAGTAGCTGCTAATGGAGCAATGCCATATTTAGTTATGTCAGTAAGAACTTCCACATGGGTAGTAGAAGATGTACTACATGTACCGTTAGTTACGGTCCATCTTAATTCATAGGTCCCTGCTGGTAATCCAGAAGCATTAAATATAGCGTTATGTTTGTTAACATCATCTAATAAGGTATTAATATTATAGCCTGGAGTTACCATAGTCCATGTACCTATATGACCAGGTATACTACTAGGGTTTGCATTGTTTGCTTGTAATGTTGTTGTCCCGCCAAAACAAGCTATTTGTCTGATCCCAGCTGCTGCTGTTACAGGAAGTGATTTAATTTCAATAGTAACCTCATCTTCTGTAGAACAAGAACCATTCGTAGTTGTAAATTTAAATTTATAAATACCTACACCTAGTCCACTAACATTAGAATTAGCACTATTTACCGCAGAGAATACAGGGGTTTGTCCTGGGTTTGGATTGTCAGAAACAGACCAGGTTCCTGTTGTGCCTGCAGCCAATGCATTTGCAGTTAATAAAATAGGTTGATATAAACAATACTCAAGAGGAGTGGTGTTAATTACTGCTTGTGTTGGTTGTGGTTTTACTTCAAATGTAACTGTACTTGAAGATTCACAGCTACTTCCTCCAGCTATGGTCCACATTAACGTGTAGGTTCCGGTACTTAGGTTGTTGATGGTGGTGTTTGGTAACGTGTCGTCCGTAAAATTAGTCCCTGCCGGACCTGATACAACCGTCCATTTACCTACAGTCCCATTTGCATTTAAGATTCTTGAAGTACCCGGACCAGTATAACAAATATCTAAAACTGCTCCGCCCACATTTGCTACAGCATTTACTGCAGATGTAGAAGTTACTGTAATACTTACATCAGCTGAAGAAGGCGTATTACAAGGGTTTAAGCCATCAGTATTTGGATTGGCAATTGTCCAACGGAAAACGTAAGGTGTAGCATGTTGAATGGCTCCTGTTACTGATGTTGTTGGAGAGTTCGGGAAGTTAATAATTGGTGTAATACCTGTAGGGCCACTCACATACGTCCAAGTTCCATGTCCTACAACTGGTGTGTTGCCTGTAAGTATTAAATTATTACCGCAAGCATTTAATTGGTCTGCACCAACGGTTGCTGTAGTAGGCGTTGCGTTAACTGTTATTTTAACATAATCGCTGTTGGCTGTAACACCTGTACAACCGGCATTAGATATGGTCCATCTAAATAAATAGATGCCAGGCGTTAAATTAGAGACTTCAGGGTTATGAATAGAAGTTGACGTAAAAATTGGATTAGATCCTGCCGGTTGCTCTTCTACAGTCCACACTGGTGTTCCAATAGTAGGAGCAATTGCTGCTAAATTTACTGTACCTGTTCCGGATGTAACACATAATGTTTGATCTGGACCGGCTTGAGCAATTGAAGGAGCACCATATACCGTGATTAAAACATCATCAGTATTACCACCTGGGGCGTCTTGGCACGTACCTGCGGCAGGTGTATTTAAAGTATATCTAAATGTATACGTTATTGCTCCGCTAGTATTTAAATTAGTGACGGAGGCAGAATTGTTTGATATAGTAGTTATAGTTGGCGCTGCAACACTCGGTGAACTGCTTACATAAGTCCACGTACCTACACTGTTTGGATTTCCGGTTAATAAAGTAGTGGTTGTATTACATAAAGATCTATCTACGCCTGCATAGGCACTTTCTAAAACGGTTATTACAACTTCGTCAGTTTTAGGCGCACAATAAATACCGCCAGTACTTACCCAGTTTAATCTGTATACACCTGAAATGAGGTTAGAAAGTGTAGCAATAGGACTGTTAATATCACTGAAAACAGGAGTATTTGGCGCACTTATAATTTGCCATTTACCTGTTCCAGATGTAATGTCATTTGCTGCCAAGGTAGTAGATGTCGTATTTGTAGGCGTAGCATTACAAATCGTTTGATCTAAGCCTGCGTTTGGAGTAGTAGGTTCAGGCGAAATGCTAAAGCTAACATCTGCAGATTGTGCTGTACAAATTGTATTAATAACAGTTCCGTTACCACTTCTTACAGTCCATCTAAAAGTATAAGTTCCTTCAGGTAAATTAGTTAACGTAGCATTATTAGCATTTACGTTACTGATATTCCAACCTGCCGGACCCGCTATTTGAGTCCATTCTCCAATTCCAATATTTGCGGCTGGTAATGTGCCTTGCAATTGAACTGATCCGCCACAAATAGGGGAGGTTTCAATTATCCCAGCAGTTACTGGCGTAGGGGCGCCACCTACAGTGATAGTTATCCTATCTGTTGTAGCGGTACATCCTTCTTTAGAAATAGAGTATTCAAATACATAAATCCCATTAGGTAAATTAACATCTGGAGCTACAGGATTTACAGTAGCATTGTTACCGTTTACAATTGTTACGTTCGGACCAGATATTTTAGTCCAACTGCCTGTTTCGCCTGCATTAAGGGCAATGCCATTTAAACTGATTGTATTTGCAGTATTCAAGCATCTGTCAGCACCCGCATTGGCTTGTTGCGGGCCTGAGCTTGAGGTTGTAGTGATTAAAACAGTGCTTTCATCTTCGGCACATGCATTTGATATTTTCCAAGTAAATGCATATACTAAATTAGGAGAAAGACCTGTTACAGTTGCATGAGGGTCATTGATGTTAGAAAAAACAACTCCTGATGAAGGTGAAACAGACCATACACCTACATCACCTGGAAGTGGGGTATTTCCTTCCAAATAAATACTTGTGCTTGTACAAACTTCTTTTGCCGTTCCGGCTGCAGCCGAGGTAACAGTAGGTGTAGAAACTACTACTTCTACGTCCGACTGAGTGTTTGCACAGCCTGAACCGCCGTTAATTAACCAACGGAAAACATATGTTCCTGCAACTAAATTAGAAATATTGCTGTTTCCGGCATTTACATTACTGAAATTAACGGCTGGAGCACCTGCAGGTGTTTTTACAACGGTCCAAGAACCTGTTCCAAAAATAGGTTGATTTCCTGCCAATGCAGTTGCAACAACATTACAAGCCAAAACTTGTCTAGTTCCTGCATTCGACATGCTAGGCGTTCTAGAAGTAACAATAGTAACGTCTTGATAGGCATCTGGACAGCCACCAATAGCTCCTCCTGAGCTTAGACGATATCTTAGCACATACGTTCCGGCAATCGTTAATCCTTTAATTTCATCACCACTCGCAGGGGCTGTAACATATTGGTTTAGCCCCATTATGGTTTCCAATCCTGAGCCAGCTGGAGCACTTATTAAAGCAAAAGATAAACCTGCACCATTTTGTGTTGTGTAATTTACACTAGCCTTGATAGCTCCACACAGTAGTACAAGCGGGTTGGCCGAATTAATTGTGATTTGTGGAGAAAAGCCGTATCTTACTGTATAAACCCCAGTAGAAGAACAATCTGGGAATTCTGAATTGTTAATTATATAATGGAATACATACTGCTCGCCGGCAACTCCGGATAAACCGGAAACAGTTGTTACATTAGAGTTTGCATTTGAAAATAACGGATCTGGTCTGCCTGCAGGTTTCGAAAAAAGTATCCAATGTCCGCTTTCATTAGAATAAAGCGGCTGAGGCGCATTTAAAACAGTTGACGTTCTAGTATCACAAAAAATCTGAGTATCGCCACCCGCACTTGTTCGGTCTTGAGTAGGGGGAGGAACAACGATAGTTACCTCATCTGAACCAGTATAACATGATCCAGTAACTGTCCATCTAAATACATAAGTTCCTTGAATTAGATTAGAAACGCCTGTGCTACTTGAATTAGCATTTCCAAATATAGGCGTAGAAGGTCCAGATACAAATGACCAAGTACCTCCCTGACCAGTAGCTGGATGATTAGGAGCAAAAGACCCCGAAAGAGTTGTAGAAGCTGTTGTGTTATAGCAACTTAAGGTTTGGTTGGCGCCAGCATCTACTGGTTGAGCACCTAAAGAGGTAATAACAACATTTGAAGAAATAATACAGTCTCCATCTATAACTGTCCATCTATAGGTAGCAGAAAGAATAGATGCAGAAGCGGGTATAACTAAATTTGAAGAGGGGTTAAAATCGTTAACTGGATCAGGCATTGCTGCATCACCGCTTATTTTAAGCCAGTAACCAAACTGACCCGGTTTTAATGGTGTAGCCTGCATGGTGTAATTTCCAGGGCAAACTGTCGCATTTGGTCCAGCGGTTACCCCCTCTAAGTCAGATACGGTATACGTAACAGACTGCGAAACATAAGAACCATCCTCACATTGAGCTGATAACAAAAATGTATAAGAACTACCGGCAGTATAACCTGTAACTGTTGCAGTAGCATTATTGCCCACAAACGACGTTGCTGAAATGTTTACCGATGGTCCGCTAGTTTGCTCCCATTTGGGAGCACCCGCCGCACCGGCTTGAAATGAACCACTTGCTACCCCTCGTAAAATAAAAGGGCTTCCAGGGCAAATCGTTGTATTAATACCAGCATTAACCGTACAATTTTGCGCAAATGAATCAGCTGAATTAAAAATAAAGAATAAAAACGCAATAAAAGATAAAAGTAAACGTTTCTTCATAGATTAAGTATTTGTTCTAAAATATTAACTTTATAATCTTCCCTAAATCTTAGCAGGTTGATTGTATCAAATACAGAAAGTACGTCCTTACCAGGTGTTTGTTTTGACCTGCTTACTCAAATTCTGAGTAGATATAACTTGCTTCTATATTTCTTTGGTTTATTGTTGGTGTTCGACAAAATTTTACACGAATGTATAATTCAGCGAATTTATTTGGTGCAAAAATATTAAAATTATATAATAATAATTTTACAAACCAACACATGTTTGATAAATATCAACAAGTAAGTATTTTTTTGTTTTTTGAAAGAGTTTAATTATTTTATTTTTATTTTTTAATAATCTTATAATCAGATATTTAAAAATTTTTTCACAAAAAAATAAAATAATTTTTATTATTATTTTAGTGTGTCAAATAATTGGGAAGTTGTATTATCCAGTCTAATGAAACATTTTTGTAAGCCGTTTTATTTCATTTTTCACGAAGTATTTAATGTGATTTTTGCTCTCCAATTTTTACAGATTCTTCTAGATATCTCGACGGAGTACATTTTTTGATAAGCTTGAAATGTCTGTTAAAAGAGACTTTCGAGTTAAAACCGCATGCGGAGGCTAGCTTTTCTATTGTATGCTTTTTATTTGATTGAGTTAACAATTTGCATGCATGCTCTACCCTTAAATTATTGATATACGTGTAAAATGTTTGGTTAAATCTTACGTTTAGTAACTGTGTTAAATGATGGCTGGGTATTTTTGTTTTTTTCGCTAAAGTATCTAGTGATAATTTTTGATCAAGAAAATATTGATGTTGATCTATCCCATTTATCAGTCGTTCTTTATAAACTTCCATTAAATCTGGTGAGATAGAAGATTTATTATATTTCTCGGTACTCGTTTGTTTGTTGTATGTTAGGTCTAGTTTCTTCGCTTTTCTGCTTATTAGTTTTCTTACTTCAATGATTTTGTAACTTAAGGATATCGATACAAACAAAAGTATAACTATGTAAAGTATCGTTCTGATCATCTCAACCGGAGAAAAAACAACTTCATTGTTTTCTGAAAAATATAAATTGATGAAAAATACCGCAGTAAGTACTAACATTATTCTTAATAAGATAATTAAGAATATTTGATTATTTATGATTAATGATAAAGCTTTGTTGGTTTTGGTAAAGGGGTAATAAGAATAAAATAAAACAGATAATGAAAGACTAAAATACATTATGTAGGAATGCGTTAATCCGGTTTTGCTATTGGGGCCTTCACCGATAATCGACATTAAAATATATGTAAAGAATAAAAGAATGAAGGGTGTGCAATGTAAAAAAATCTCTCTCCTCGATAAGCTTTCTTGTTTAATGATCTTTATCCTGAAAAATAAAATAGGCCCATATATAAGCGGGAAAGGTGCTAGGTAATTCAGCCAAATTTTATCTTGAAAAAAAAGTTCTATTATTAGTAGAAATAAACCGTTTGTTGCTAAAAATAGACTGGTGTATTTTGTTAGTTTATAAAGTCTTGCTGGTGGAAGTAATGTTCTGCATACAATGAAATTAAAACAGCATATCAAAACAATCGCAAAAAGAAGATAAGGGATAACGGAAAAATTTGACAGAGCCAGCATGTTATATAGTATCTCTGGAGTATTTTAATTGAGCTTGATATTCGGAAGGTGATACTCCCGTTCTTTCTCTAAAGTGTTTGTTAAAAGAAGATTTAGAATTGAATCCGCTAAAGTTGGCCAACGATTCAATTGTGTAGTTATTATTTAAATCTTTCATCAAATCTATCGCATAATTAATTCTAAATTCAGCGACAAATGTATGGAAGTTAGTATTTAAATGACTATTAAATAAGTAAGAAAGTGTGTTTTTAGGAATGTTTAAGTTTTTTGAAATGGTTTCCAGATTAAGTGTCGGTTTTAAGAATACTTTGCTGTTATTAAAATAAGTAGTTACCTTTTCTTGATAGAGATTCATGTTTTTATCCGTATAAGAAAATCCAGTATTCGAATCTTTAATTATCTTTTTTTGTAAATGTTTATGAATGATAGGCCTGTCAATTAATAGATACCTGCTCAGTAGTATTGCAATTAAAAATAAAATGCCATAATTGAAATATCTATAATCAATTATTGTGTCTAGATGTATTATTCCCCAAGCTAAATACATCATGATTAGTATTATTGCAGAGATAGAAAAAAAAGTGCCTATTGAAATAATAATAGGTTGTATGCGAGGGAATAAATCTACCGATATTTTTGAGCAGTTAATTAAACAATAAGTGCTGTAACTTAATAGAGAAATAGCTACTAAATAATAAGAGTTTTGATATAAAATAAAATCATTGGATGACCAAGGGTCGGCAGGATTGATGTTTTTTTGTATATATATAAAATAGGCAGAGAAAAATATACAGGGTAATAAGTGTATAGTCATTTTCAAACGACTTATTCTGCGTCTTGTCAACTCCGTTAGCCCATAAAGTAAAAAAGGTCCAAACAACAGCCAAGTTGGGTTCCATAAATTGACTTTTATAGAAATGCCTGTTAGCGTGATGTTTAGTTTATAAATAATGTTTATTAAGCATAGCAATAAAATTAAAACAATGTATATGTTAAAATTTTTGAAATGGTCTTTAATTGAAATGCTATTTGGAATCATCAAGTTGGCTAAGGTGGTTGTAATAATTAACCTTAATTATTGGTTAAGTTAAGATTTTTTCCTAAATTAAGTATAGATTGTGTTAATTATGTTATTGTGATTTTAGTTTTGATTTAAAAAGGGTCTCTAATTGTTTTAATTTAGGAAGTATTACTTGTTTGCAATAAGGCAGCTCTTTGTTTAGCCTATAGTAATCCTGATGGTAATTTTCTGCAATATAAAAGGTAGGTGCTGCAGTTATTTCTGTGACTACTTTTTTGCCATAAACGTTTGTTTCATTTAACACTTTCTTGTATTTTTCTGCGCTGTTTTTTTGTTCTTTATCGTGATAAAATATTACGGATCTGTATTGAGTGCCAATGTCTGCGCCTTGTCTGTTTAAAGTGGTTGGGTCATGTATTTTCCAAAATACTTCTAACAGTTCGTTGTAAGTAATTATTGAAGGATTGTAGGTGAACTCAATAACTTCAGCATGCCCAGTTTCTCCGGTTGTTACCTCTTCGTATGTGGGATTTGGCAAGTGACCACCAGCGTAGCCTGATTTAACATTCGAAACCCCTTTTAGACTTTTAAAAACTGCTTCTGTGCACCAGAAGCAGCCCATCCCAAAGGTGGCTTTTTTTAAATTGGTGGTTTGGCTATAACTTGATGTAGCAATAATTAAAAGAAGTAAGCTTAAAATTAATTTTTTCATTAGATGTATGTTAATTTTAACAAAGCAAATATAACAAGATAGTAAGTTATGTGTTTATGATAAAACAGTTACTTAATTTTAAAGTTTTAATGGTAAAAGGGTTATTTGAAGTAATATTTTCTTAAATTCGATTAAAATTTATAAATAAGATGTCAACACCTTACATACCTTGTCTAGATTTAGGTTCATATATTCATGGAACAGAAGCAGAAAAAATAAAATTTTCTAATGATTTAGGGTTAGCTTTTACGAATTCAGGTTTTGTTACTATTACCAATCATGGAATTAGTCAGGAATTGATAGATCAGTTGTATGTTAATATTCAAGGAGTTTTTGGATTGACTACTGCTCAAAAGCAACAGTATGAGAAGCCTGAGTTGGCTGGCCAGAGAGGTTATACAAGTGCTGGTAAAGAAACTGCCAAAGGAGCAAAAACTGCCGATTTAAAAGAATTTTGGCAAATAGGACAAGAAGTTTTAGATGGCGATTCTATTAAATCTGAGTATCCTGAAAATGAAGTTTTAGCCGAGCTACCCGAATTTAATACAGTTACTAGGAAAATTTATCAGCAACTTGAAAATAACGGTAAATATTTATTAAGAGCTATTGCTACATATTTAGGACTTCCTTTAAATTATTTTGATAAGCACGTACATAATGGGAATTCTATTTTGCGCGGAATTCATTATTTCCCGATCGAAAATCCGGATGCTTTACCTGAAGATGCTGTACGTGCAGGGGCTCATGAAGATATTAATTTAATAACGTTGCTGATAGGTGCCAGTGCAGATGGGCTAGAGGTATTAACAGCGCAGAATGAATGGCTTCCTATAAAAGCACATCATTCAGATATTGTTGTAAATGTGGGGGATATGTTGCAGCGTTTGACAAATAACAGGTTAAAGTCTACAACACATAGGGTAGTAAATCCTCCGCGAGAGTTGATGAAGACGTCGCGATATTCCGTTCCGTTTTTTCTTCACCCAAGAAGCGATATGGATTTAACTAGTTTAGAATCTTGTATCGACGAACAGCACCCTAAAATTTATAGTGATATGACCGCGGGTGAATATCTGGATGAGCGTTTGAGAGAGATAGGGTTGAAGAAGTAACGAGGGGACTTAAATTTATAGCATTGTTTTTCTGCATAAGAAACCGCTGCGCTTTGTTTTTCAGCAGAAATTTGGATAGGCCGGAAAGCAAGGTGTATAGGGTTACCTTATAGAAAATATTGGTTATTGCGAGGTACGAAGCATCATAAAAAGGTTTTGTGTCCGCTGTCGTCCTCGAGGTTTGGCGTAGCGACCGAAGGATCTGGGTACAACTATAGGCTTTTCTGCTATCTAATCCTAATTTTAAACCACTGTATTTTGTTTTATACTCTTTACATTGATTTTCTGCCTTCCAGATTCTTGGTCTTTCGAGCTTCTAACTTCCTGACTCTTTTACTTTTCTCTTTTTTACCCAAACCCTTGATTATCAAAAAATATATTCATACCTTTGCAATCCCGAATTGAACCTTGGGTGAATTGTGTTCAGTCGGGAGTAAAAATAAATTTTAAAAAACGATAAAAAAGCAAAATGCCAACCATTCAACAATTAGTTAGGAAAGGTAGAGTAGCACTGGAGTTTAAGAGTAAATCTCCGGCGTTGGACAGCTGTCCACAGCGAAGAGGCGTATGTACACGTGTATATACAACTACCCCTAAGAAACCAAACTCAGCAATGCGTAAAGTAGCACGTGTGCGTTTAACCAACGGAAAAGAAGTGAATGCTTACATCCCTGGAGAAGGTCACAACTTGCAAGAACACTCAATCGTATTGATCCGTGGTGGTCGTGTTAAAGATTTACCTGGAGTTCGTTACCACATCATTCGTGGTGCTTTAGATACATCAGGTGTAGCGGGACGTAATCAACGTCGTAGTAAATATGGTACAAAACGCCCTAAACCAGGTCAGGCAGCTGCACCGGCAAAAGGTAAAAAATAATCAGGAGGTAAATAGAAATGAGAAAATCAAAACCAAAAAAGAGAATCATTCTACCTGATCCAAAGTTTAACGATGTTCAGGTAACAAGATTTGTAAACAACATGATGTATGATGGAAAAAAATCCATCGCATATAGCATATTTTATGATGCGGTTGAACTAGCTGAGAAAAAAGGTGGTGAGAACGGATTAGAAATGTTCAAAAAAGCATTAACGAATATTATGCCAGCAGTAGAGGTTAAAAGTCGCCGTGTAGGTGGAGCTAACTTCCAGGTTCCTACTGAGGTGCGTCCTGATCGTAAGGTGGCATTAGGTATGAAATGGTTAATTTCTTACGCTCGCAGACGTGGTGAAAAAACCATGAAAGAAAAATTAGCTGGCGAAATTGTAGCAGCAGCTAAAGGTGAAGGTGCAGCAGTCAAGAAAAAAGAAGATACACATAAAATGGCAGAAGCGAATAAAGCATTCTCACATTTTAGATTCTAGTTTTCAGATTTTTAAAAACAATCGGATAAAACATAAAAAATGTCAAGAGATTTAAAATATACTAGAAATATAGGTATCGCTGCCCATATTGATGCAGGTAAAACTACAACAACAGAGCGTATCCTTTACTATTCAGGTGTTAACCATAAATTAGGTGAAGTTCACGAAGGTGCTTCAACTATGGACTGGATGGTTCAAGAGGCTGAACGCGGGATAACAATTACATCTGCAGCGACTACAGTAAATTGGAAATATAGAAATCAAAATTATCATATCAACATTATTGATACGCCAGGACACGTAGATTTTACTGTAGAGGTAAATCGTTCATTGCGTATTTTGGATGGTTTGGTGTTCTTGTTTTCGGCGGTTGATGGTGTTGAGCCTCAGTCAGAAACAAACTGGAGATTAGCCAATAATTATAATGTTGCTCGTATTGGTTTCGTTAATAAAATGGACCGTTCAGGAGCAGATTTCCTTAAAGTTGTAAAACAAGTTAAGGATATGTTGGGCTCTAATGCAGTTCCTTTACAATTGCCAATTGGTGCTGAAGATAACTTCAAAGGTGTTGTTGATTTAATTAATAACAGAGGTATTGTTTGGAATGAGCACGATAAAGGTATGACTTTTACAGAGGTTCCAATTCCAGAAGATATGTTGGATGAGGTTGCTGAGTGGAGAGAGAAATTACTAGAATCAGTAGCTGATTATGATGAATCATTAATGGAGAAATTCTTTGATGATCCTGATAGCATTACTGAGCGTGAAATATTAGATGCTTTACGCCAAGCTGTTTTGGATGCTAAGATTGTACCTATGGTATGTGGATCTTCATTCAAAAACAAAGGTGTTCAGACCATGCTAGACTATGTGATGGAATTATTGCCTTCGCCATTAGATTCTACAGGTATTGAAGGTACTAATCCAAATACAGGCGAATCTGTTGTTTTAAAACCAGATGTAAAAGAGCCGTTTGCAGCATTAGCTTTTAAAATTGCAACCGATCCATTTGTAGGTCGTTTATGTTTTATTCGTGTTTACTCAGGTAATCTAGAGGCAGGTTCTTATATTTATAATGCGCGTTCTGAGAATAAAGAACGTATTTCTCGTATCTTCCAAATGCATGCTAATAAGCAAAACCCTATTCCTAATGTTGGAGCAGGAGATATTGCTGCAGTAGTTGGATTTAAAGATATCAAAACTGGAGATACACTTTGCGATGAGAAAAATCCTATCGTTTTAGAATCTATGAACTTCCCTGATCCGGTTATTGGTTTAGCAATTGAACCAAAAACTCAGGCTGATGTTGATAAATTAGGTATGGCTTTGGCTAAATTAGCAGAAGAGGATCCTACTTTTAAAGTACAAACTGATGAAGAAACTGGTCAAACAGTTATTTCTGGAATGGGAGAGCTTCACTTAGACATTTTAATTGATCGTCTAAAACGTGAATTTAAAGTAGAAGTAAACCAAGGAGCTCCTCAGGTTGCTTATAAAGAAGCGATCACAGGATCTACTCAACACCGTGAAACATATAAGAAACAAACGGGTGGTCGTGGTAAGTTTGCTGATATTCAAGTTGTTATTTCTCCTATCGATGAAGATTTCGAAAAAGGTGGTTTACAATTCGTAAATGAAATTGTGGGTGGTGCTATTCCTCGTGAATATATCCCTTCAGTAGAAAAAGGATTTGCTTCAGCAATGTCTAATGGTGTAATTGCTGGATTCCCGCTTCCTGATATGAAAGTTAGATTGATTGATGGTTCATTCCACGCAGTCGATTCAGATGCCTTGTCATTCGAAATTGCTGCACGTCAAGCATTCCGTGAGGCTTTACCAAAATGTAAGCCAGTTCTTATGGAGCCTATCATGAAAATTGAAGTACTTACTCCAGAAGAAAACATGGGTGATGTAATGGGTGACTTAAACCGTCGTCGTGGTCAGCTTCAAGGTATGGATACACGTGCTGGTGCTCAGGTTATTAAAGCTATGGTTCCACTTTCGGAAATGTTTGGATATGTAACTCAGTTACGTACTATAACCTCTGGTCGTGCAACTTCAACAATGGAATTTGACCATTATGAGCCAGCTCCAAGAAACGTTCAGGAAGAAGTGATTGCAAAATCAAAAGGAAAAGTTAAAATTTCTGAATAAGTAAAACAAAGATTAGAAATTAAAGAAGTAGCTAAAAGTAGAAAGTAAACAACACGATCTTTTTACTTTTAGCCTTTAATCTTTCTGTCTTAAATAATAATAAACCCGGTTGTCGTTACTAATAGCTCTAACGTTAACCTTAATTAAAAAAACATGAGCCAAAGAATCAGAATTAAATTGAAATCTTACGATTACAATTTGGTAGATAAATCTGCTGAAAAAATCGTTAAGACAGTAAAACCTACTGGTGCAGTAGTTAGTGGTCCAATTCCATTGCCAACAGAAAAGAAAATTTTTACTGTATTGCGTTCACCACACGTAAACAAAAAAGCTAGAGAGCAATTTCAGCTTTGCGCTTACAAACGTTTATTAGATATTTATAGCTCTAATTCTAAAACTGTAGATGCTCTAATGAAATTAGAACTTCCTAGTGGAGTAGAAGTAGAAATCAAAGTTTAACTGAAATAGATACTTTAGAAAACCCTTTTGTTAATTCAAAAGGGTTTTTTGTTTTTAGACTTTTAAAATAATTGAATGACGGTCTAAAATATGCCTTGAACTGATAATGCTTTGATTTTTTTGCCGTATCTTTACTTCATGTTGCAGAATAAAATTGATCAGTATACTTCCGAAGTAAATTCATTTACTTCTTCTGATGCCAAAGAGGTAGAGCAGTTTAGAATTCGTTTTTTAGGTACTAAAGGAATAGTAAAAGAATTGTTTGATTCATTTCGTGAAGTAAGTGCGGAAGAAAAGCGTTTACTAGGTAAAGTATTAAATGAATTTAAACAACTTGCTGAGCGAAAATATCAATCGGTTTTTGAGCGTTTAACTCAGCAGAGTACTGTAGCAAAGAAATCTTTAAGTTTAGATTTATCCTTACCCGGAGAAGGCTCAGACATCGGAAGCCGTCACCCTTTAGCTCTAGTTAGAAGAGAGATTGTAGAGATATTTAGTAAATTAGGTTTTACAGTTGCCGAAGGACCAGAAATTGAAGATGACTGGCATAATTTCTCTGCACTTAATTTTCCTCAAGAGCACCCGGCAAGAGATATGCAGGATACTTTTTTTATTAAAAAAGATGCTGAAAACGGAGATATTGCCTTAAGAACACATACTTCTTCGGTTCAGGTTAGAATGATGGAGCAAGGTAAACCTCCGTTTAGAGCAATTATGCCTGGACGTGTTTATCGCAATGAAGCAATCTCAGCCAGAGCACATTGTTTTTTTCATCAAATAGAAGGATTGTATGTAGATGAGAAAGTTTCATTTGCAGATTTAAAACAAACCTTATTTTATTTCGTTCAGGAGTTATACGGAACCGGAACTAAAGTGAGATTTAGACCATCGTATTTTCCTTTTACAGAACCATCTGCAGAAATGGACATAGAATGTAGTATCTGTAAAGGCGCCGGATGTCAGATGTGTAAAGGCAGTGGATGGGTAGAGATTTTGGGCTGCGGTATGGTAGATCCTAATGTTTTAGAAAACTGTGGAATAGATAGTAAAAAATATAGTGGCTTTGCGTTTGGAATGGGGATTGAAAGAATAGCCAATTTAAAATTTGAAATAAAAGATTTAAGACTGTTTTCAGAGAATGATGTACGTTTTCTGAAACAATATACTTCAACCCTTATTTAATGAAGTTAGTTAGGTTGCTTATTGGTTTTATGGTAGTGTTCGCTGGTTGTGCTAAAACAGAGAACTATATACCTAATATTGCCGTAAACTTCTCAGCACCTTTAACAGATCCTCGTTTAAACAGGTTGAGTAGTGTAGGAGGTGCTGTAACTATTGATGGGCATGGTGTGGCAGGTTTAGTTATTTACAGAAGCGCTAACGGTTATGTAGCTTTTGATAGATGTAGTACCGTAGATCCTTTAAGAAGATGTGCCGTCGAGCTAGATGCTCCATCCATTACTGTAACCGATCCTTGCTCTGGAGCCAAATATTTACTTACTGACGGTAGTCCCGTTAAAGCACCTGCTGTAATAGGCTTAAAGCAATATAGAGTTAGTATAGCCGGAAATAACTTAATTATAACGAACTAATGGAAGCTGCAAAAATAAAAGAAAGTGTATTTGTTGCCTCTCGTGAACTTTTTAAGAAGTATGGCTATCATAAAACAAGTGTAAATGAGATTGCCAAAAAAGCAAGAATTGCAAAAGCTACTATTTATAAATACTTTGAAAGTAAAGAGCAAATTCTAGATACCATATTGATGGATTATTTAGATGTTAACCTAAATGAGATTCTCAATAATAAAGCGAAATTTGCAAATGAAGAAGAGCATTTAAAAGCACTTGTTATGAGAACCTGCAGATTGTCTTACACAGTTTGTAATGAGTTTATAGGATGGGATTTTGTTAAGCAAAATACCAATTCTCAAGAATTTCTTAAAAATTTATCCGATCAATTAGAAACATTATTGCTGCATGCTTATCTTAAACTGGATCATTTTAAAAATAATCCGGCTCGACAAGATGGATTGGCTTTTTTATTAAAAGCGAGTAAAAGTATCGTTTTCTCATTTGCTTTTACCTCGGTTAGTGAAGCAGATGTGCGGAAAAATTTCGTTAGCTTTCAAAAAGAGATGCTGCCCTTTTTAGTAAAAGCAGCATTATAAGTCTCTTGGCTGTATTAGCCTCTTTTAAAATAGTCTGTTTCATCAAAAGTTAAGATATGCTGTACAGTAGTTTTTAATGCTTTGGCAATATCTTCTAATCTGCTGATTTTTATATTCACTTCATTCCTTTCTATCTTTCCATAACTGTTAAGGGAAATGTTCAGGGCATGTGCCATATAAGCTTGTTTAAAGCCTCTTAAGCCTCTAATTCTTCGAATGTTGTAGCCAATATTATTCATAAATCGAGTATAGGTTAGGTTAAATGGATACTCAATTAAGGGATGAATAAATTTAAGTTTCTGTTACTGGTCAAAAATCAGAAAAATAAATGCAATAATAAAGTGTTAAAATGTCAACCTGAAGTTTAATATTAAGTTTATTGTTTTTTAACATACCAATTTGGTTTTTGGTATAAAAATTGTTATTTTTACTTAAATGGAATATATTATGAGTAATGAGGTATTAGAAGTTTCTGTAAAATTAGATCAGGAGTTTGATGTGACTTTTAATTTGTTTGAAGGTGTGATCGGAGTTCTTATTCAATTTTTCAATAAGTAGACCGTTTTTCTCTGCCCTTGGTTTATAAAAAAAAGCTGCATAAGTTTTCGTGTATGCTTCATTTTTTAGAGACCTTACAGGCGCAGTGAAGTAGTATCTGTGTTTTTTATCACTGTTTCAAGATATTTAATCCTACATATATTCTAACGATTCTACCTATATTTGTAAATAATGGGTAGAAAAAGAAAAAACTTTGAAGTACAGATTATTGAAGATCTTCAAATTATAGATATTGCTGAAGAAGGAAAGGGTGTAGGAAAGCATCAAGATTTAGTAATATTTGTAGAGAAAGCAGTTCCGGGTGACGTGGTAGACGCCCGCCTCTACAAAAAGAAAAAGAATTTTGCGGAGGCAGCTATTCATTTGTTAAAAAAGCCGTCCCAATTTCGGGTAGATCCATTCTGTACACATTTTGGTACTTGTGGTGGTTGCAAATGGCAACATATGACCTACGAGGCGCAATTAAAATTTAAAGCCGGGGCAGTGTCCTCTTCTTTAGAGCGTTTATCTAAAACTGATACAAGTTCTATGATGCCTATTCTGGGATCAGAAAAAACTACCTATTATAGAAATAAGCTAGAATATACTTTTTCAAATAAACGCTGGTTAGAAAATAACGAAGTTGCTGATGAAAATCTGGAATACAATGCACTGGGTTTCCATGTGCCGGGTAGGTTTGATAAAATATTAGATATTAATCACTGTTATCTACAGGAAGAACCAAGTAATTCTATCAGAAATAGTATTAGAGAATTTTCCTTAAATAACGGGATTAGTTTTTATGATTTAAGAAGTCACACGGGTGCTTTAAGAAATTTAATAATTCGTAAAACAAGTACGAATGAATTGATGGTTTGTGTTGTTTTTGCATATCCTACTGAAGAGGAAATAGAAATATTGATGGAGTTTTTGAAAAATAAGTTTTCAGAAATAACTTCACTTTTATATATCGTTAATCAAAAAAAGAACGATACAATTTTTGATCAGGATGTAATTGTTTATAATGGAAGAGACCATATTTTTGAAGGAATGCCCTCAACAGAACCTCATCCGCCGTTGCGATTTAAAATTGGTGTAAAATCTTTTTATCAAACAAATTCGGATCAGGCCTACGAACTTTATAAAATCACTAAAGAATTTGCTGATTTACAGCCACATCATTTGGTGTATGATTTATACACCGGAGCCGGAACAATAGCTAACTTTATAGCCCGTGATGTTAAGCAGGTGGTAGGTATTGAGTATGTTCCCGACGCTATTTTAGATGCTAAATATAACTCTACAATTAATGGTATAGAAAACACGAAATTTTATGCTGGTGATATGAAAGACTTGCTTACGGGCGAATTTGTTAAAGAACACGGCATTCCTGATGTGGTAATAACCGACCCTCCAAGGGCAGGAATGCATGCAGATGTTGTAAACAGATTGCTGGAAATGGAAGCACCTAAAATTGTGTACGTAAGCTGTAATGCTGCTACACAAGCGCGTGATTTAATACTGTTGAAAGAAAAATATATAGTTACTAAAATTATGCCGGTAGACATGTTTCCACATACACAACATGTAGAAAATGTTATTCAGTTGGAGTTAAGAAAAGTATAAAAATGAAAGTAGAAGATTTAATGAGTGAGAATGCATCTCCATCTCCAGACGGTCAAAAAAAAGCCAGTCCATTGTTGAGTTTAGAAGAGGATTTAAAACTATATGCAGAATCGATAAAAGAGGTAGCTGTTGAAATTATGGTGGAAGGAATTTCTCTAAACCCAATCTTTATAGCGCATCAACATGAGGTGAAAATAGGAGAGGTAATTTTAAATAAAGATGAATTAAATACCAACTGGACAATCCAGGCTTCTACATTGGAAGAATTTATTGAAAAAGGAGTTATTCATCCTGATAAAAAAGAGTCTTTTATAAAAAATTATAAAAGACCCGAAGATTTTATGTGTGTGTTTGTAATTGTTCCTGAAGGCGCAAATTTCGTGTTTTATCCTTATTCTATCTCTGATAAATAAGTATTAGTTTATACGAGTTACGTCTCCGCTTTTAGAGTTGTTTTTTCTGACTTCAGGATTGCCTTTATAGTGAATGTCGCTGCCTCCAGTTGCATTTGCATCTAGTGCTTTAGATACGCTTAAAGTTACATCTGAACCTCCCGAAGCAGTTATTTTAGCATAAACGGAATTTAAGTTGCGTGCGTTTATATCGCTTCCTCCCGATGCCGAAGCCGTAAAGTTTGTAGTGCTTCCTGTAAGATCTACATCGCTTCCTCCGCTACTGCTAACGCTGATATTAGTAGACTTTATATTAAGCTTTACATCAGATCCTCCCGAAGAAGTAATGTCTAAATTAGCTAAAGTTAGTTGGCCTACAGATTCTACATCACTACCGCCACTAGATTTTAAGGTGTTTAAATCTTTAATGGTTATATAAGCTTTAATTCCTTGATTTTTAAACATCCTGTTCCAATTATTGGTGTTGCTTTTATATTTTATTGTAACATGACGGCCTTCTTGAATTACTTCTACATTTTTTAGTAAATCGTTCGATGACTCAATATGTAAACGTTCTTCATTGCCCTGTTTAATGAACAAATCTATTCCGCTAGCAACAGAAACACTATTAATTGATCTGATGTTGAAATTTTTCACGCTATTTTGAGCATTGGAAATGAATGTACAAAAGCTAAATAAAACCGTGAAAATATAGAAGATTGGTAAGTAAGATTTTTTCATAATATCTATAAGTTTAATTTATTAGACATATAACATTCATAAAAGTTGCACTTTGGATGAAATTTAATCACAATATTTGTAATTCAAGAATTTGTATTAATTTTCAGAATGATAAATAAAGATGCCGGTGCAAAAGTTTTGATCTTATCAAGAGATCAGATTGCTCAAAAAATTAATCGTATAGCCTACCAAATATTAGAAGATAATTTGGATGAGAAGGAAATTGTAATAGCTGGTATGGCAGAAAGAGGTTATATTTTGGCTGTTAAAATACAACAGGTACTGAAGAATATTGCCCCTTTTCAAATACAGATGTTGCAGATTAATTTCGACAGTAAAAAAACTTCACCGAAGGTGAATTTTGGTGAGAATTCGGGTAAATTTAAGAATAAGGTAATCATATTGGTTGATGATGTTTTAAATAGCGGAAAAACATTAGCTTATGGTTTTAGTGCTTTTTTAGATGAACCTCATAAAAAGATAAGGACGGTGGTTTTAGTAGATAGAAGTCATAAAGTTTTTCCAATTGCTACAGATTTTGTAGGTTTAAACCTGGCTACCGTTTTAAAAGAACATGTAGAAGTTATTTTAGATGAAGACGGGAAATCGGATGCCGTTTATTTAAGTTAAAAAATTGAGCTCAATAAAGCAGTTTTCTTCTGAAAAATATACACTCATTATTATGGTTTTATATCATATTATTGGGTTTCTGGGATTGGTATATGCGCCAACGCAGGCTTTTTTTATTAAAGCGATACCACTTTCTATTTTGGCGCTAAGTGCTTTTATCGTCTATATAAATATAAACGCACTTAAATGTTTTCTTATTTTTTCTTTTGGAGTATTTTCATGTGTAATGCTTTTAGAAATTTTAGGTGTACATGTAGGAGAATTATTAGGGAAATATAATTTTGGAGATACTTTAGGTTTCAAAATAGCTGCTGTACCTGTTTTTTTAGGTGTTTTATTTGTTAACTGGATTTATGCGGTGGGGCAAACTACTTATTTGTTAAAGCGTGTTAGTCCTATATTGAGAGCATTATTAGGAAGTATTTTAATACTTGTTTTTGATTATTTCTTAGAGCCCGTTGCTGCTAAATTAAATTACTGGGATTGGGATAATGATGTTGTGCCAACAGGAAATTATATAACTTGGTTTATTTTATCGTATGTGTTGCTGCATTTCTTTTATGCGCTTCATTTACCTCAACGTCCAAAATTAGGCGCTATAATTTTTATTGCGCAATTATTGCTTTTTACTGCTTTATATTTATTCCTTTAACCATAGTATTTACTTATTTTTGTAAGATATTCTTTATAAATGAGCTTGGATTTAAACGTTACAATAGATGGTTCTTCTGGATTTTGCTTCGGAGTAGTTTATGCTATTGAAATGGCCGAAGATATCCTCTTAGAAGATGATTATCTTTATTGTTTGGGCGATATTGTTCACAATGATGAAGAAGTAAAAAGGTTAAAAGATAAAGGTTTACGGATTATTGATCACGATACTTTAAAAAACCTTAAAGACGAGAAAGTTTTAATAAGAGCGCACGGTGAAGCTCCCTCTACTTATGAATTGGCTCTTCAAAATAATCTAACTTTAATAGATGCATCGTGTCCGGTAGTTTTAAAACTTCAAAATCGAATTAAAAACTCGCATGATACGGAAGAAAAAATTTTGATTTTCGGAAAACATGGGCATGCTGAGGTAATTGGTTTGCAGGGTCAGACGGATGGAAAAGCAATTGTATTTCAGGATATCTCTGAATTAGAAGATCTGGAGCTGCCTAATAAATTTACTTTGTATAGTCAAACAACTAAAAGCACCGATAAATTCTACCAGATTAAAGATCAATTGATTGCTAAAGGTTATGATGTTAAAGCTAATGATACAATTTGCCGACAGGTAAGTAATAGGTATGAAGAGTTAGAAAATTTTGTTGAAGGATATGATAAGATAGTATTCGTTTCTGGGAAAAAGTCGTCAAATGGGAAAGTGCTTTACGATGTATGCAAAAAATACAATAATCAATCTTATTTTGTGTCAAACGTAGCAGAAATTGATGATTCTTGGTTTAATAAGAATGATAAAGTAGGGATTTGTGGAGCAACTTCTACTCCAATGTGGTTAATGGAAGAAGTAAAAGTAAAGCTGGAAAATTTATAAATTTTGCCAGATTAACATTATAAACGTATAAATAATTCTGCATAGTGCAAAAAACAGGGATTTTATTAGTCAATTTAGGAACGCCAGATAGTCCATCTACTTCGGATGTTAGAAAATATTTGAAACAGTTTTTATTGGATGAAAGAGTAATCGATATTCCAGCTTTAAACAGAAACTTATTGGTTCGCGGTATTATCGTTCCTTTTAGAAGTCCTAAAACGGCTGCATTGTATCAGAAAATATGGGATGATGAAAATGGATCGCCGCTTCTGCATTACAGTAAACTGCAACATGCTATGTTGCAGGAACGTTTAGGCGAAACATACCAGGTTGAGTTAGCTATGCGTTATCAAAACCCGTCAATAGAATCGGCAGTAGAAAGATTAAAGAAGGGGTTGGTGAATAAAATTGTAGTTATCCCGTTGTTTCCTCAATACGCTTCGGCCAGTACAGGATCCGTAATAGAGTTGGTGATGAAACTGGTTAGTAAGTGGACAACCATCCCGCCGATTAAGATTATTAATTCATTTCATGACAACCCTCAGATGCTGGAAATTTTTGCAGATAATGCAAAGAAGCACGACGTGGCATCCTATGATCATGTCTTGTTTAGCTTTCATGGATTGCCTGAGCGGCAGTTATTGAAATGTGACCATTCAGAAAGTTATTGTTTGAAAGTAGAGAATTGTTGTGAAGAATTAAACGATACCAATAAATTCTGTTATAGTGCACAAGGATACGACACAGCAAAATTAATAGCTAAAAAACTGGGGCTAAGTAGAACTGACTATACAGTTTGTTTTCAATCCAGATTGGGGAAAGAGCCTTGGGTACAACCTTACACCACAGATGTTTTGAAAAAATTGGCCGCAGAAGGTAAAAAGAGGTTGTTGGTTTTTAGTCCTGCTTTTGTGGCCGATTGCTTAGAAACTATTTATGAAATTACTGTAGAATATCATGAAGAATTTAGAGAAATGGGCGGAGAACACGTACAGTTAGTAGAGAGTTTAAATGACGATCCGAGGTTTATTGATGCATTGGAAGAAATGTCAATAAGTGCTTAAACTTACGAATGTTTTTTCTTTAAATAATCCATAACTATTTTTGTAGCTCCACCTTGTTGTAGAATATAATTTCGGGCTTTATTTCCTGATTCAACGTTCAAAGTATCGGATTTTAATAGTTCTAACATTTCAGTGGCGCTATGAATGCTTTTGCAAGCGCCAATTTCTATCATCTCGGCAACTTCTTTAAATTTATAGTGATCTGGTCCTACTATAACTGGTTTCCCGAAAGCCGCCGGCTCTTGTGTGTTGTGTAATCCGGATCCAAAACCACCACCTATATAGGCAATTTCTCCATATTGATAAAGTGATGAAAGCATACCAATATTGTCAATTATTAATATTTGTATGTCGGTAAAATCAATTATGCTATTTGTTTTTGCATAGCTAAATCTCATCGATTTATTGAATTTAGTTTCTATGCTTTTTAATCTCTCTTCAGCTATTTCATGCGGCGCAATAATGAACTTTAGTTCACTCAGCTCTTTAGATATTTCTTCTAATATAGCTTCATCTGGCGGCCATGTACTTCCGCAAATCAATGTTTTATGATGCTTAGTGAAATTTTCAGCAATGGGAATTTCGATTGGATGTTTGGAGTTTTCAATTACTCGATCAAATCGAGTGTCGCCCGTTGTTAAGGCATTCGTAAAGCCTATTTTATTGAGTAGTGATTTGCTTTCTTCATTCTGTAGGAAGAAATATGAAATAGCATTTAAAATATTTTTATAAAATGTGCCATACCATTTAAAAAATAGCTGATTAGGTCTAAATGATCCTGCGATTAAATAAAGAGGTATTTTATTTAATTGAACTTCATTAAAATAATGAAACCAAAAATCATACTTTGTAAAAACAACAAATTCAGGATTTATGAGTTGTATAAATTTTTGAGCATTTTTTTTAGTGTCGAGCGGTAAATACCAAATATGATCGGCATGAGCATAGTTTTTTCTGATTTCGTATCCAGATGGAGAAAAAAAAGTTAAAACTATTTTTTTATCTGGGAAGGTTAGCTTGCAGGCTTCAAGTACTGTTCTTCCTTGTTCAAACTCACCTAAAGAAGCAAAATGAAACCATATATGTTTGTCAGATTTTTTAACTTCTTGCTGTATTTTGTCAAATATTTTTTTTCGGCCATTTATGAAAAGCCTCGCTTTATTGTTAAATAATGCAAATATCCTAATTATTAGGCTGTAAAGTAATATCCCTGTATTGTAAATCGGTAGCATCTTGCTCGTAAATTCTTATCTTCGTTGCAAGTTAAATTTTTATAATCAATTCAAGCTTAATTAATGAAAATTGCAATAATAGGAACAGGATATGTAGGATTGGTAACAGGTACCTGTTTGGCAGAAACGGGTAATGCGGTTATTTGTGTAGATATTGATCCTGTAAAGGTGCAAAAGATGAAATCAGGTGTAGTCCCTATCTATGAACCAGGATTGGATGTGCTTTTTCATAGAAATATTGAACAGGGTAGATTGAGTTTTACTACTGATTTAGCTGAGGCAGTTGCCCATGCAGAAATTATTTTTTTAGCGTTACCAACTCCTCCCGGAGGCGATGGAGCAGCCGATTTATCTTTCATTTTAAGTGCTTCTAAAGAAATAGCTAAGTTGGTAACAAGTTATAAGGTAATCGTTAATAAATCTACCGTTCCGGTAGGTACTGCAGATAAAGTAACAGCTGTGTTTGCAGATAATTTACCTTCAGGTATAGTGGTTGATGTAGTTTCAAATCCTGAGTTCCTTAGAGAAGGAGTTGCAGTAGATGATTTTATGAAGCCAGATAGAGTTGTAGTAGGTACAAAAAGTGACACAGCGAGAAAGTTAATGGCCGAATTATATGGCCCATATGTGCGTCAGGGCAATCCTATTATTTTTATGGATGAGCGATCTTCAGAATTAACAAAGTATGCTGCCAATTCGTTTTTGGCAACTAAAATTACATTTATGAATGAAATAGCTAATTTATGTGAAATAGTTGGAGCAGATGTAGATGCTGTTAGGCGAGGTATTGGGTCTGATGATAGAATAGGTAAGCGCTTCCTTTTTCCGGGTGTGGGATATGGAGGGAGCTGTTTTCCTAAAGATGTACAAGCATTGGTAAAATCGGCAGATGATGTGTCTTATGATTTTAAAATTTTAAAATCTGTAGTATCAGTAAATGATCGCCAAAAAGTAGTATTAGTAGAAAAAGTTAAGAAATATTATTCAAATAATATAAAAGGCAAGTATTTTGCAATCTGGGGATTAGCATTTAAGCCTGAAACGGACGATATTAGAGAGGCTCCTTCGTTATATATAATAAATGAATTATTAAGTGCAGGTGCTACTATAACTGTTTATGATCCCGAAGCAATGGATAATGTGAAAACACTGGTTGGAGATAAAATATCTTACGCTATAAATCCTTACGCTGCTCTAGAGCATGCAGATGCATTGCTGATTGTTACGGAATGGTCAGTTTTTAGAAATCCGGATTTTGATCAAATGAGCACTTTACTTAAATCAAGAGTTATTTTTGATGGTAGAAATTTATATGAATTGGAGAAAATGACTGATTTAGGATATTATTATAATAGCATAGGACGTAAATTGATAAATAATGAAGCGTAAACGTATTTTAATAACCGGAGGAGCGGGTTTTCTCGGATCTCATTTATGTGACAGGTTTATAAAAGAAGATTTCCATGTTATTGCTATGGATAATCTAATAACCGGAAATATACAAAATATCGAGCATCTCTTTAAATTAGAAAATTTTGAATTTTATAATCATGATGTTTCTACTTTTGTACACGTTCCAGGATCATTGGATTATATACTTCATTTTGCTTCTCCCGCAAGCCCGATAGACTATTTAAAAATTCCTATTCAAACACTTAAAGTAGGTTCTTTAGGAACCCATAATTTGTTGGGCCTGGCTCGTGCTAAGAAGTCTAGAATGTTAATAGCTTCAACATCAGAAATATACGGAGATCCTTCAGTAAATCCTCAGCCAGAATCCTACTGGGGAAATGTAAATCCGGTGGGTCCCAGAGGTGTATACGATGAGGCCAAAAGATTTCAGGAGGCTATAACAATGGCTTACCATACATTTCACAATGTAGAAACCAGAATTGTTAGAATTTTTAACACATATGGGCCTCGAATGCGTTTAAATGATGGAAGAGCTTTACCCGCTTTTATTGGGCAGGCATTAAGAGGGGAAGATATATCCGTTTTTGGAGATGGCTCTCAAACACGTTCTTTCTGCTATGTAGACGATTTAATTGAAGGTATTTATAGACTTTTGTTTAGTCATTATTCTCAGCCTGTGAATATTGGTAATCCGGACGAGATAAGTATTCTTGATTTTGCAAATGAGATCATTAAACTTACCGGAACTAATCAGAAAATTGTTTTTAAAGATCTTCCTGTCGACGATCCTAAACAAAGACGACCTGATATAGAGTTGGCTAAACGTATTTTAAACTGGGCGCCTAAAATTGGACGAAAAGAAGGGTTAGAAATTACGTACGATTATTTTAAAAGTTTGCCGAAAGAAACACTTTTTAATAGAGAACATAAAGATTTTACTCAATTTCATAAATAGAGTATGAAAATTCTAGTAACCGGAGGAACGGGCTATATAGGTTCGCACACAGTAATAGAGCTTTATTCGGAAGGATATGAAGTCGTTATTATAGATGATCTTTCTAATTCTAGTATCTCTATTTTAGATCAAATTGAAAAAATTTCTAGCAGGAAACCGGAGTTTTACCAGATAGATTTATGTGATAGAAATGCTGTATTGGGATTTGCAGAATCACAAAAGGATATTAGCGGTATAATACACTTTGCAGCTTCTAAAGCGGTGGGAGAATCGGTTGAATTTCCATTGAAATATTATAAAAATAACTTATTAAGCTTATTAAATACTTTGGAAGCTTTCCCAAATGCAAATTTTGTTTTTTCTTCCTCCTGTACTGTTTATGGAGAGCCAGATAGTTTGCCGGTAAATGAACAGGCTCAGGTTAAAACTGCGGAATCTCCATATGGAAATACCAAGCAGATTGCAGAAGAAATTTTGAAAGACTTAACCATTGCTAATAATAAGTTCAAGGTCGCCGCACTTAGGTATTTTAATCCTGTGGGTGCTCATAGTTCAGCATTAATTGGAGAATTACCTATTGGAGTTCCTCAAAATTTGGTTCCTTTTATTACGCAGTCGGCAATAGGTAAGAGAGGTCCTATAACTGTATATGGGAACGATTATTCTACCCCAGACGGGAGTGCCATTAGAGATTATATTCATGTGAGCGATGTGGCATCGGCACATGTTGCTGCTCTAACGTATTTATCTAAAGATCTTAAAAATAATTTTAATGTCTTCAACATCGGTACTGGAAAGGGTAACTCAGTGCTGGAGGTTATTCGTGCTTTTGAGCAGTCTACAGGTGAAAAATTGAACTATAATATAGGGCCAAGAAGGACAGGAGATATTAGCAAAATTTACGGTGATGTAACTTTAGCCGAAAAGGAGCTCTCATGGAAAGCGACACGATCAATTGAAGATATGCTGTCGTCGGCTTGGAAATGGCAAAAATATATTGATTCAAATCCTTTTTAAAGGTTAATGGTCATGAAACTTAGCGAACATAAAGATCTTAAAAAAGAAATTTTATTACTTTCATCAGCAGAGAAAGATAAATTACTGTTAAGATTAATAGCTAAGGATAAGATATTAACAGAGCATTTACATTTTTTGTTGTTAGAAGATTCAAGCGGGCTGACCGAAAGAGTGGAACAGATTAAAAGTGACATAAATTCAGCGATCGTTGTTCTGAATAAGAATAATAAAAAGACCGCTAAAGATGTGTTAGCTGTTTTTAGGAAGCTTGCCAAACTTGTTAATCATAATTTAAAGGTTACAAAAGCTAATTTTGAAGATGTTGATTTGCGAATATTTCTCTATATGAAGATGTTAGAATCTTTTGATTTTAAGCAGGCCAAAGGGTATAAAGATTATACGCTAATTCTTTACAATTATTTGCTAAAATCGGTACAGGTTACCATTAATAAATTTCGGAAATTACACGAAGATTTACAGTTTGATTTATCGTCTGATATGAATAAATTGTTAGGAGAAATCTATCAAAGTGAATTTAAGAATAGGGCAATAGAATTAAATATATATAAAAACATTTGAATTTTTGAATAAAATATTGTATATTTTAGTAGCGCGATTAATTTGGCGCATGATTTGCTTAAAATAATTGTAAAACTGTTTAATCCACACAAACTCAACTCAGGTTACTTGTTCGGGCTATTTAAAAAAAATAAGATACCTAAATATTCTTTCAGCGATGTTAGAACAGATATGCATTCGCACATTTTGCCAGGTATAGATGACGGAGCTCAAGAGGTAGAAGATTCTATCAATATGGCTCGCCGATTTGTAAACTTGGGCTATGAAAAGATAATTGCGACCCCTCATATTATGGCAGATTATTACAGAAATTCGCCAGACCGGATTAATAGAAGTTTAGATGTTTTGAGAAATGCTTTATCAGAAAACAATATACAGCTGGAGGTCGAAGCAGCTGCTGAGTATTACTTAGATGAAACTTTTACTGTTCGTATTGCGAACAAAGAGTTGATGACTTTTGGAAACAACAATGTGTTGTTTGAGCTTTCTTATATAAATATGCCTAAGAATATTGATGAGACCATTAAGTCTTTAAAAGATGCTGGCTATAATCCGGTATTGGCACACCCTGAACGGTATAGCTATTTTCACGCGGGGATAGAAAATTACTTTCGTATACAGGAATTGGGGTGTGATTTACAGCTGAACACAATTTCTTTAACAGGTTATTATGGTAAGCATGTGCGTAAGGCTGCTGAAGAATTGGTTAATGAGCATTTAATATCGTTTATTGGTAGTGATATGCATCATTTAAAGCATGCCGATGCTTTAAATGATGCCTTAAGTTTATCTCATGTACATCAGTTAATAAACAATAAGTTTTTAAAAAATCCAAGTCTTTAGACTTGTTATTCGTAGCGAAGTGCTTCTACCGGATCTAGTCTAGAGGCTTTTTTTGCTGGGTAATAACCAGATATAATACCTACTAACACACAAAGCCCGAATCCTCCTAAAATAAACATCCAAGGAATAATAAACGGTCCTTTCATTAAGGCTGATACCAAGTTGCCGATACCAATTCCAAAAATTATTCCAACTGTACCGCCAATTAAGCAAATAACCACGGCTTCTATTAAGAATTGACGCCTGATAACCTGTGGAGTAGCACCTATCGACTTTCGCAGTCCTATTTCTCTTGTTCTTTCGGTTACCGAAACAAGCATAATGTTCATTAATCCTATTGATGCTCCAAATAAGGTGATGATTCCAATGGCCGCACCTCCCACTACAACATATTTTAAATCTTCGAATAACATTTGAGCAATGGCATCGCTTTTAGTGATTTCAAAATTGTTAGGCTCAGTTACCTTAATTTTTCTGATATTTCTGAAAGTAGCTGTTGCTTCTCCTATTACATAATCGACTTGATCGTTGTTCTCAACCATTACCGTAATGGTATAAGAAGGGTTTGCATTAGCGTTAATTATTTTGGCCTTCAATAATGGGATATAAATAGCTCTGTCTGTATTTTGGCCCATACTCGACCCTTTGGAAGCCAATACACCAACTACTTTCATTCGGTGGTTTCCAACTTTTATAATTTTGTCGAGCGGGGAAGCACCTTTAAATAGTGTATTGTTAATTTCTTCGCCAATAATGCAAATATTATTTCCTGTAAAAGTTTCTTCCAAAGTGAAGTTTCTTCCCATTGATAAAGACAAACCTTGAGATTCAATCCCATTTTCGTCTATCCCTTGTACATTTACATTGGGGTTTGTTTTCTCTGATTCATATTTAACGGTTGCGCCTCCAGTTGCAAAAACACTAACTGCTACTTTTGCAGGAGCATTTAACCTTTCCTTAAAGAGTTTTGCATCTTCAAAGCGAATGTTTTTGAAAGGTTTGGGTCTGCTACCCGAGTTCCCCATACGTATTCCTGTTCCGCGATTGCGAATATTAAATGAATTTGCACCCATGCTAGAGAAAGCATCAGTCATACTTTGCTTAACTGCGTCTAGGGTGGTTAAGATGCCTACAAGAGCCATTATTCCAATCGAAATAATTAATGCTGTAAGTAACGTACGTAAACGGTTGCTGTTGATGGATTGCATCGCCAGCTTAATATTTTCAGTATAATTCATCTTTTAACTTAAAGGCGTATAGGATAAAAATAAAAAATCCCAACGTTTAGACGATGGGATTTATCTGTTTGTTACAGATTATCTTTTATTAAACTGAAAAACTTGTTCCACAGCCACATGTACTTTCTGCATTAGGGTTGGAAAAAGTAAATCCACGACTGTTTAATCCATCTTGCCAATCAACCTGCATGCCTAATAAATACATTTGGTGAGCTTTATGCATATATACTTTTATCCCATCAATAAGAAATTCCTGGTCACCTTCTTTTTTCTGGTCAAAGCCTAAAACATAGTTCATTCCTGCGCAACCGCCACCCTCAACGCCAACTCTTAGACCAAATTCATCGGTAAATTCTTGTTGACTTTTTAGTTTTAAAAGTTCTTTGACTGCGCCTTCTGTAAAATTAACGGGCGCAAATGCTGTATCTGTTGAAGTCTGCATAAAATTTAATTTATATACAAATATAACTATAAATGCATATGTATAGTGTGTTGAACTTTAAATTTACCTGTAATTTACATAGATAGACCAATTAGTATGCTTATTTTTGTGAGGTACCTTAGTATAAGAATAAAAGATTAATTATGAGCGAAAGCAAATTTACCACTACCGCCGGAATAGAAATTAAGGCCACTTATCCTTTAAAAAACAGGACAGAAGAAACTCCTGGAGAATACCCCTTTACACGAGGGATACAAAAAGATATGTATAGAGGTAGATTATGGACAATGCGTCAATATGCTGGGTTTTCAACAGCCGAAGAGTCTAATAAAAGATATCACTATTTATTGAGTCAAGGTACCATGGGGTTGTCTGTAGCTTTCGATTTACCCACTCAAATTGGATATGATTCAGATCATGAAATGGCTGAAGGGGAAGTTGGTAAAGTGGGGGTTGCGATAGATTCACTTGCAGATATGGAAATCTTATTTGATGGAATTAAGCTCGAAGATATTACTACTTCTATGACTATAAATGCATCTGCAAGTGTATTATTGGCTATGTACATCGCGTTAGCTAAAAGTCAGGGCGCAGATTTAAAAAAGATTTCTGGTACAATACAAAATGATATTTTAAAAGAATATGCTGCGCGGGGTACTTATATATATCCGCCACGACCGTCAATGCGTTTAATTACGGATATATTTGAATACTGTAGCAAAGAGGTTCCCAAATGGAATACAATTTCCATATCTGGATATCATATTAGAGAAGCAGGTTCTAATGCAATACAAGAGCTGGCCTTTACCTTGTCTAACGGAAAAGCATATTTAAAAGCTGCGTTAGATAAAGGATTAGAAATCGATGTTTTTGCAAAAAGATTGTCTTTTTTCTTTAATTGTCACAATAATTTTTTTGAAGAAATAGCAAAATTTAGGGCTGCAAGAAGGATGTGGGCTAAAATTACTACTGATTTAGGCGCTAAAGATGCAAAAGCCCAGATGTTGCGCTTTCATACACAAACCGGAGGTTCTACATTAACCGCTCAGCAGCCATTAAATAATATAGTAAGAGTTTCTAATCAGGCGATGGCTGCGGTTTTGGGAGGAACACAATCATTACATACCAACGGTTTTGACGAAGCTTTGTCATTACCAACAGAAGCAGCAGCTAAAATTGCTTTGAGAACTCAACAGGTAATTGCTTTTGAAAGTGGAATTACGGATACTGTAGATCCTTTGGCAGGTTCTTATTTTGTGGAGAGCTTAACAGATGAGTTGGAGGCTGCCGCTTGGCAATATATAGAAAAGATAGACGATCTGGGAGGATCGGTTACAGCAATTGAACAAGGTTATATTCAAAAGGAAATTGCTGATGCGGCTTACCGTTATCAATTAGATATTGAAGAAGGGTCGCGGGTAATTGTTGGTGTTAATAAGTTTACGCAATCTGAAGAAGGTATGACCGATACCATGCATATAGACGACTCTGTTGGTAAGATGCAAACGGCCAAACTTTTAGAACTAAGATCGAAACGAAACAATGCTGTTGTAGTGGCAGCTTTGGCCGATTTGAAAGCAGCAGCAGCTACTGATGAGAATTTAATGCCACATATTTTAAAGGCTGTGGAAGCGTACGCTACACTTGGAGAGATCTGCAATTGCATGCGTGAAGTATTTGGGGAATATTAAGTGTTAAAATTAAGTTATCCACACAAAAAATTTAAGTAAAGTAAGATATTGACCTGCTGAATAAGTAGTTACAAAATATTAAAAATTTTTCCTTGAAATGTTGATAATTTTTTGAATATTCGAACATTGGAAAGTGACAATTCTTGGCGCTCTCCTCGTAACTGAAAACCAACAAATTAAACTAAAAAATGGAAAAAACTTGTACCGAAGTATGGAATAGCTGTCTCCAAATTATAAAGGATAACATCCCGAATCAAAGTTTTAAAACTTGGTTCGAACCGATATCTGCTTTAAAATTAGAAGGGAGAGTTTTAACCATTCAAGTTCCAAGTCTTTTCTTTTATGAATGGCTAGAAGAGCACTACGTTGGTTTGTTAAGAAAAACCGTGAAAAAGTTCTTGGGAGAGGATGGTAGATTGGAATACAACATTGTTGTAGACACCTCTTCAAAATCAGGATCTCCTTATACGACTAATATGCCGTCTAATGGAAATGGTGCAGAAGGTAAAGTTCAGTCAATGCCAGTTCCTGTATCTATCAATAAGGATATCAAAAATCCTTTTGTAATACCCGGATTAAAAAAGCTAAATGTAGACCCTCAGTTAAATGCTAATTATACATTTGATAATTACATTGAGGGAGATTGCAATAGATTGGCCCGCTCTGCCGGATATGCTGTGGCTGCAAAACCAGGCGGAACATCGTTTAACCCCTTAATGATTTACGGTGGTGTTGGATTAGGAAAAACACACTTGGCCCAGGCAATTGGTAATGAAATAAAACGCAATATGCCAGATAAACTGGTGATTTACGTGAGTTGTGAAAAGTTCTGCCAGCAGTTTGTAGACTCTTTAAAAAATAATACAATCAATGACTTTGTGAACTTTTACCAAGCCATGGATGTTATTATCATGGATGATGTACACAATTTTGCTGGTAAGGAAAAAACACAAGATATATTCTTCCATATTTTTAACCATCTGCATCAAAGTGGTAAGCAGGTAATCTTAACTTCCGATAAACCACCAAAAGATTTATCAGGTCTTGAAGAGCGTTTGCTGAGTAGATTTAAATGGGGCTTGTCTGCAGATTTGCAAGTTCCTGATTTGGAAACAAGAATAGCCATTCTTAAAAAGAAAATGTACGCTGATGGAATCGATCTTCCTTCTGAAGTTGTAGAATATGTAGCACATAATATCGATAATAATGTTAGAGAATTAGAAGGTGCCATGGTTTCGCTTTTAGCACAGTCTACTCTCAATAAAAAGGATATTGACTTAGCGCTGGCTAAATCCATGTTGAAAAACTTTATTAAGAATACTTCGAAAGAAATTTCAATGGAATATATTCAAAAATTAGTTTGTGAATATTTTGAAGTTCCTGTAGAAATGGTGAAATCTCAGACCAGAAAAAGAGAAATAGTTCAAGCCAGACAAATCTCTATGTACTTGTCAAAGAGTCACACTAAATCATCCCTAAAAACAATAGGTGCATTTTTTGGAGGACGTGACCACAGTACAGTAATCTATGCTTGCCAGACAGTAGAAGACTTAATAGATACAGATAAGAAGTTCAAAGCGTATGTACATGACATACAAAAGAAATTAAAAATGAGTTAGTAGGCTTAATTTTTATATACTTAAAAGGCTCCCGTAATACGAGAGCCTTTTTTATTATTTACTTAGTTGTTTCGCTAAGTGTATATTTTCAAAACTTAAGTAATGGTAATCCAATTCCAGAATGGTATAAATATTTAAAAGCAATGGTTTTAAGACTTTTTCTCGCTCTGCTTCCTTCTCCATCATTGGAGTTATAAATTTTGCAAGCATATCTAATTGTTCTGCTGCAATATTTATAGACTTAAATTTTTTAAGTAAATCTTCTCTGTTGAGGTGTACTAATTCTTCAATAGATAAATTAAAATTTTCTGAAATAGATTGTTGTAGAGTTTCTGTTAATAATAATGGATCTTCAATTTTAAGACCTAAAATTTTAGCGAGAACTGTAGCAAGTTTTTGAATTTCGGCAGTTAATAAATCTCTTCTATACATATTTTTAAATGTTAGCAGATATAAAATAAAAGCTTTTAGATAGTAGGGTTATTTGTTACCAAGAACCACTACTTCCGCCTCCGCCAAAGCTACCTCCACCGAAGCCACCAAAACCACCGCCTCCGCCAAAGCCCCCACTGCCACCTCCACCAAAACCACCGCCTCTACCAGAACTACCCAATAATAGGCCCCAGAATAAAGCGTCAGAAACACCACGACTGCCAATAACTTGTCCGCCGCCGCCATTCCCATTTCCACCACCACGTTTAATAAACATAATAATTGCAGCAATGATCATTAAAATTATAAATGCAGAAGCACCTTTGTTTTCATTTCTTTTTACAGATTTGGGTTGGGTGTTTTTATATTCTCCTTTAGATATCGAAATAATAGAGTTGGTAGCAGCCTCTAAACCACCATAGTAATTTTGAGTTTTAAAATAGGGCTTAATATCGTTTTCAATAATTCTCTTTGTATAAACATCTGGCAAAACACCTTCCATACCATATCCTGTTTGGATAGATATTTTTCTGTCACCAATAGCCACTACAATTATAACGCCCGAATTGTTTTCTTTGCCGCCCACACCCCAGTGTCTACCTAATCGCGATGCATAGTCGTTAATGTCGTAATCGCCCACCGATTTTAATATAGCTATGGCAACTTGTATAGAAGTAGAATCGTCGAATGCAACTAGTTTACTTTCTAATTTAGCAATTTCAGCCGGCGAAAGTGTATTGCTGTAATCGTTTACCAATGTTGTTGGCTTAGCCGGAAAATCTTGAGCAAAAGAAAACTTAGCTAAAAAGATGAGGAGAATTATGAATATTTTTTTGCTCATGTTGTTGGCTTAGTTTTATTCAAATAAACAATCTCATTAGGAAGCTCATTTATGTCATCTGTTTGATATGGGAAATACAAAGCCAGTTTTTCTCCTGCTAAGAGTACGCCGGCAATTATTCCGTCTGCTAAATTGCCGGAAGCAAAATGTGCTTTCATAGCAATTTTAGTTGTTTCCCAAAAATTAGGAGGCACCACTTTGTTTATTCCTGTATCACCAACGATAGCAAATTTATGGGCATCATATGCCATATATATTAATACTCCGTTGTGTTGACTGGTTTTATCCATGTCCATTTCCGAAAAGTATTGGATGGCTTTTTCGTAAGCATCACCTTCGCAATCCTTATCAATTGCAATTCTTATTTCTCCAGAAGTAGATCTTTCTGCTTCTGCTATTGCAGCAGCAATACGTTCTTCTTCTAGCTCAGTAAATATTGACATAGTCAAATTATATAATGCTCCCGTCTTAGAAAAGACGGGAGCGATGTATTAAAATTCTACTTTTGGTGCATTTTGAGCAGATGCCTCTGCTTCGAATGTTCCTTTAACAGCAAAGCCAAAAATGCCGGCTGTAAGGTTATTAGGAAATGATCTTACTGTAGAGTTAAATACCTGTACCGACTCAGAATAATCTCTTCTAGCAGTAGAGATTCTGTTTTCAGTACCTTCTAATTGAGCAGATAGCTCACTAAACTGTTGTGTAGCTTGTAACTGAGGATAGTTTTCAGTAATCATCATTAATCTACCCAACGCCTGACTTAACTGGCCTTGTGCTGCCTGGTATTTTTCAATGTTCTCCGGTGTTAATTTATCAGGGTCAATTGTAACTTGAGTTGCTTTAGCTCTTGCTTCGATAACATCTGTTAATGTTCCTTGTTCAAAATTAGCAGCTCCTTTAACTGTGCTAACTAAATTAGGTATTAAATCTGCACGGCGTTGATATTGTTGTTGAACAATACTCCATTTACCTTTTACATTTTCATCTAATTTAACTAAGTTATTATATCCACCACAACCTGTGAATAATAAAATTAAAACGAGGATGGCAACAACTGCCCAAACGATTTTATTCATGTTTAAAGTTTTTTAGGTTCAAAATAATAAAAATTAGATATCAATAAATGTACCTTTGTTACATTTAGGATAAATACCTGACAAATTGCTATGAAAATAGAGATAGAAATCGCTGTATTGCCCGTTCAATTACATAATGAGGAGTTAATCCTTTCTAAAATAAGGCAAAACTTAAAATTGAAATCCGGTCAAATTACAGGCTATAAGATATTGAAGCGATCAATAGATGCCCGATCGCGTGAAACAGTGTACAGATTAAAGCTAACTGTTTTTGTAGATGAGCCTGTTTGTCAGGATTCTTTGCCTGTCAAATATAAAAATGTCAGCAAGTCAGATAGCATTATTATAGTGGGAGCAGGCCCCGCAGGGTTATTTGCTGCCTTGGAATGTATTGAGTTGGGTTTGAAACCTATTGTTTTTGAAAGAGGTAAAGATGTAAAACAACGAAGAAGAGATTTAGCTAGAATAAATAGGGAAGGTGTTGTAAACGTGGAATCAAATTATTGTTTTGGTGAAGGTGGGGCAGGAACCTATTCAGATGGTAAACTCTACACCAGGAGTAATAAGCGAGGCGATATAAATAAGGTTTTGCAAATTTTTGTAAACCATGGTGCAGATGATGATATTTTAATAGATGCGCGACCACATATTGGGACTAATAAATTACCCGGAATTATTACCGGAATTAGAGAAACAATTATTGAGGCTGGCGGAGAGGTACATTTTGATTCGCAGGTTACTGATATTTTAATAGAAAATGGTGCAGTAACAGGAGTTGAAATAAATAAAACAATTATTTATAAATCTAATGCGGTTATATTAGCTACCGGGCATTCGGCACGTGATATTTATGAGCTATTGGCCTACAAGCATATTTTATTGGAGCCAAAACCTTTTGCTATGGGGGTTAGGGTAGAACATCCTCAGCAAATTATTGACAGGGCCCAGTATCATACAGAAGTTCGTAGTCCTTATTTGCCACCTGCTTATTATAGTCTGGTAGAACAAGTTGGTGATAGAGGTGTTTTTTCATTTTGTATGTGTCCGGGTGGAATTATTGCGCCTTGTGCCACAGGTGTGGATGAGATTGTGGTTAATGGTTGGTCGCCCTCTAAACGAAATAATCCGTATGCCAATTCAGGAATGGTTGTGCAGGTAACTTTAGATGATGTTCCGGGTAACGACCCTTTAAGAATGTTGAAATTTCAATCAGAGATAGAACAATTAGCGTTTAAAGCAGGTGGAGGTAATTTAGTAGCACCCGCACAGCGGATGGTAGATTTTGTAGAACGTAAATTATCAAAAGATATTCCTCAAAATTCTTATTTGCCGGGAACAAAAAGTGTTCAGCTAGATGAAGTTTTGCCCGATTTTATTGTTAGGAGTTTAAGAGGAGCTTTGCCAGTTTTTGGAAAAAAGATTAAAGGTTACTATTCAAATGAGGCAGTTTTGGTTGGTGTAGAGAGTAGGTCGTCGTCTCCGATAAGGATTCCAAGAAATCGAGAAACTTTACAACATCCGGAAGTTAAAGGCTTATATCCTTGTGCTGAGGGGGCTGGTTATGCAGGAGGAATCGTATCGGCAGCAATAGATGGCATAAATTGTGCTGTTGCTATAAAGAATGATTTGAATAAGGGTGAATAGAATTTTTAAATTTTGAGTTAGATAGAAATTGGAAGACAATATGAAAAAAACGATGATAATTGGTGCTAGTCCCGATCCTACCAGATATTCGTATAAGGCAGCAAATATGTTAAAAGCCAATGGACATCCTTTTGTTAATATTGGGATTAAGAAAGGGGAAGTGGCTGGAGAAGAAATTCATAAGCCTGATCTAATTATGGGCGACATTCATACCATTACTTTATATGTTGGACCGGCCAATCAACCTCTATATTATGATTACATTTTAAGTACTAACCCTAAAAGGGTGATTTTTAATCCTGGAACGGAGAATAATGAGTTAGAAATTCTGCTAAATGAAAATGGAATTGAGCCGGTTGAGGCGTGTACATTGGTGTTGCTGGCTACCGGGCAGTATTGATATTTATATAATCCATATGATTTCTAATTAGAAAACGCATCCGCTAATATTTCAACTAGCGGAATACGCTTCCTATAACTATTCCAACCTAAATTTAGTCTTTTGTGGCGGCCACTTGAATTTCATTTACAACAATTTCAAATAGATATTTTTTGATGCCGTCTTTTTCGTATTGTTGATTTGTTAATCGACCTACAATGCCGAATCGTGTGCCTTTTTTTATTTTCTCAACCGCTTCATCTGCTAAGCTATTCCAGAAAATGAGGTTAAACCAATGTGTGTTTTTAACTTCCGCTCCGCCCGATGAGATAAAGCTTTCATTTACCGCTATGTTTACTTTTGCCAACTTTTTATCGTTTGCCAATGTCTTTAATTCTGCATCGCTACCTGCGAAGCCTGTTAGTTCTACTTTGTTTTCTGCCAAATTCATACAATCAATTTTAAGTAAATTATAAAGGCAAATCTTATTGCTTGCCTATTGTATGGTAAAGATGCGACGAGAGATTTCTGTTATTCGTTTTTTAGATGTTTATAGTCGATTACAAACGATTAATAGTGATAGAAAGGAGTGTAGTAAAGAGCAAAAAAAAGCCTCAGTGTATTTCTGAGGCTTTTCATGTTTGAATTAGGTTATCCTAAACGCTTTTTTAAATTTTCATCAATTGCAGCTAAAAATTCTTCAGTGTACAAATAATCTACACCATGTTCTACTTTTGGCTTAATAGTGATTGCTAAATCTTTAGTCATCTTGCCGCTTTCAACTGTTTCAATACAAACTTTTTCTAAAGTCTGGCAGAAATCAATTAAAGCAGCATTGTTATCTAACTTACCTCTAAACTCTAGACCTCTGGTCCAAGCAAAAATAGAAGCTATAGGGTTGGTAGAAGTTGGATTGCCTTTTTGGTGTTCTCTGTAATGACGAGTTACTGTTCCGTGAGCAGCTTCAGCCTCCATAACTTTTCCATCAGGTGTAATTAATGTTGAAGTCATTAATCCTAATGAGCCAAATCCTTGTGCTACGGTGTCAGATTGAACATCACCATCGTAGTTTTTACATGCCCAAACAAAATTGCCATTCCACTTTAAAGCAGAAGCAACCATGTCATCAATTAATCTGTGTTCGTAAATAATGCCATTGGCATCAAACTGAGCTTTAAACTCATTTTTATATACTTCTTCGAAAATATCTTTGAAACGACCATCATATTTTTTTAAGATGGTGTTTTTGGTTGATAAATATAACGGCCACTTTTTAGTTAAAGCCTGATTAAAGCATGCACGCGCAAACCCGTAAATACTTTCGTCTGTATTATACATTGCCATTGCAACTCCATCACCTTTAAAGTTATATACTTCAAATGATTGAGCTTCTCCGCCATCTTCTGGTGTAAAAGTAACAGTTAATTTCCCTTTTCCTTTGGTTACGAAATCAGTAGCTCTATATTGATCGCCAAAAGCATGACGGCCAACACAAATTGGAGCTGTCCAGTTAGGAACTAACCGTGGTACATTTTGCATTACAATAGGCTCTCTAAATACTGTTCCATCCAAAATATTTCTGATAGTTCCGTTTGGTGACTTCCACATTTGTTTTAAGCTGAATTCTTTTACACGCTCCTCATCAGGAGTAATGGTTGCACATTTAATACCTACACCATATTGCTTAATAGCTTCTGCTGCATCAACTGTAACTTGATCATTGGTTTGATCTCTGTATTCAATACCAAGATCAAAATATTTAATATCTAATTCTAAGTATGGAAGAATCAATTTGTCCTTAATGAATTTCCAGATAATTCTAGTCATCTCATCACCATCCATTTCTACAACTGGATTTGCTACTTTAATTTTTTGTATCGACATATAATGATATTCTTATTAATTGTTAATCAGTTGGCAAAGATAAGAAAATTGTGCTAAACCATGTTTCCGGAATGTTATTAGATTAAAACATTTGAAGTATTATTTCTGTTCATTATAAAAAGCTAGGTTATGAAAAAGAATAAATACACCCCAGGAAAACCGTCCGGAGATAAAATTCATCCCATGTTTAATCAAGATCTAACAAGGAATGATGATTTGGCTTTTAACACTGAAAAAAATAGTTATGAGTTTGATCGTAATAGTGATGATCCTAACTACGATCACCCGCTCCCCTACGATACAACAGCTGAAAATGGGGGAGATGATAATTCTACCTATGATGAAGCTAATCCGTATATAGGAAACGAATATGCTGAAAATGACAAGAATAATGATAGCAGGTATCTTGATTTAGGGATGCGTGTTGATGCAAAAGGAAATGTTACCAAAGTAAGTCCTGAAGACGAAATTTTAGCTCGTACGCCTGAAGATTACCGAGATGATTTAGATGAAGAAGGCTATCCCAAAAATGATAAACCTAAAAAATTTTAGGGAAGAATGTCTAGATTAAATTTTTTGCGCAACTCTTCCAGTTTTGGATTTTTTTCTGCCAAGTATTGGTATTTTTCAGCACTGGTATAATATCTTTTTGTTTGTTGCCGAGCAATTATGATTGGTTTCAGTAAGATGTCGAAATTCTTTAATTTAACTCTCAGAAAATTTAATAAATCAACCATCTCCTCTCTAAGCATGTCTTCTTGGTATTTGCTGTCTACAGGTAAATGTATCTCTGTTTCGTTTTTTAAGTCTGGTAAATCAGTAGTGAGTAAAGTATAAATATTAATACGTCCAGCATCTTTTGATTGCTGTGCATATTCATTCCAATATACCAATAGCTGATCGAGCGTAAAACTTTCCTTTTCATTACCATCAATATATGTTGGTTCTTTATCTATTGGTCCACTGGCAATGTTTTCCAGTTCGGTTAAAGAAGGAATTAGTTTAGATGATGATTTTTTGGTCAGTGGCTTAATGGGAATTTTTAAAGCCGTAACACTTATGTCGGATGCAGGAGCAGAAACGGGGAGGTCTTCTGCAATTCTTTTATCTGAAAACTCAGCTGGTTTTTCGACCACTTTGGTGGGCCATTCGGCCGAAGGCGACGTAGAGATTATTGGCTTTTCAATTTCGTTCGCCGGTTCGGGGCTGCTTAAGTCAGGTGTTTTTTTTTTATCCGCTTCTGCCGTATTTGGAGAAACGTTAGCTGCGGGATTTTGAGCTAAGTGAACGGCCTGTTGTATATGCGCCATTTTTATCAAAGCCATTTCTACCTGTAAGCGTTGGTTTTTACTGTTTTTGTAAACTAAATCACACTGGTTTGCTAAGTTTAATGCCGTTAAAATAAAGCTCAGATTGGTGGATTTACTTTGACTTATATAGCGTTCTTTAATGTTTTCACTAACCTCCAGTAATTGGATTGTTTGAGGATCTTTACCTACTAATAAATTTCTTAAATGAGCAGCAAGACCATTAATGAAATGATTCCCATCAAATCCGTTGTTTAAAATTTCATCAAATAAAATCAGTGAGTTGCTAATATTTTGACTAGTTAAGTAGTCAACAAGTTTAAAATAATAATCGTAATCTAAAATATTAAGATTGGTGATTACTGACTTATAAGTTACTTCTTTATTTGTGAAACTTACAATTTGGTCGAACATTGAAAGTGCATCACGTAAACCTCCATCAGCTTTTTGCGCAATAATATGCAGCCCATCTTTTTCAAAATTGATAGATTCTCTTATGGCAATTTTTTCTAAATGAACGGCAATATCTTCTACCTGAATTCTATTAAAATCAAAAATCTGACAGCGAGATAATATAGTTGGTAATATTTTATGCTTTTCTGTAGTTGCAAGTATGAAAATTGCATACGACGGCGGTTCTTCTAATGTTTTTAAGAATGCATTAAATGCATTGGCAGATAACATGTGAACCTCATCAATAATATAGATTTTATATTTCCCTGCTTGTGGCGGAATTCTAACTTGTTCTATTAAACTTCTTATATCATCTACCGAGTTGTTAGAAGCAGCGTCTAGTTCATGGAAATTAAAAGAATGTCCTGTTTGAAAGGAATTACAACTATCGCAACTGCCACAAGCCTCCGAGTCTGGTGTTAAGTTTAAGCAATTAATGGTTTTAGCTAAAATTCTTGCACAGGTAGTTTTTCCTACGCCCCTTGGTCCACAAAAAAGAAATGCTTGAGCAAGTTGATTATTTCGGATGGCATTTTTTAGAGTACCCGTAATATGCTGTTGACCCACTACCGTTTCAAAGGTTGAAGGTCTGTACTTACGCGCCGATACAATAAAATTATCCATCCACGAAAATAACAAAAATCATCACGATGGACGAACTTTTTAGAATATTTTCATGATGATCAAACATTTTTTTGGCTCGTTTGTTGTAGGAGTCTTGCTTGTGTTCTTTTATTTAAAGAGCCACTTTTTAATTTAAAAAGTAAGTAGTTGTAAAAACGAATTTTGAAGTAGAGTTTCATGTAATATTAACTGAAAATAGCTACTGGTAGCTATTTTACTTCAGAAACGTAGGGGTTATTTTTGTAGAAATATTGTTAATAAGAAAATAAAGATAAGGGCATATAGAGATTGCTAGATTAAAGGTCAGACTGATTTTGCAATTTTTTATATAGCTAAATATATTTTTTTGAACATCCTAAATATGAAAACTATGGCAAAAGTTAAACAATATGCTAAATTTATCGGGGGATTTTTAGTTTATTTATGTAGAAATGCTGTCTAAAATATTCTTTTTGGTATTTAAAAGCTACATGTCGAGATCCACAATCTGTATACTATAATTTGCATAAAATTAGAGGGATATATCTTTTTTATTTCAAAAATAATTGTTATTTTTGCATCCCGCTTTAAGAGTGGATAAAATTAAAAACAATTACATAAAAATGAATCAGTACGAAACTGTTATCGTTCTTACCCCGTTGTTATCAGATGATGTTGCGAAAGAGGTTCTGGCCAAATTCAAAAAAATCATTCTTGATAACGGAGCCGAAATTGTCCAGGAGGATAATTGGGGTTTGAGAAAATTAGCGTATCCGATTGCTAAAAAAGCAAACGGTATTTTTCATCTTACAGAATATAAAAGTAATGGTGAATTAGTTAGCAAATTAGAATTAGAATTGAAACGTGATGAGCGTGTAATGCGTTTTTTAACTGTAAGATTAGATCGTCATGCGGTTGCTTACAATGAGAAAAAACGCAGTGGAGCTTTCAACAAGAAACCTAAGGAGGAGGCTGCAGCATAATGGCAAAAGAACAAATCCAATACGTTACCGCTCCAAAAGTGGACGATAACCGTAAAAAATATTGCCGTTTCAGAAAGAACGGTATTAAGTACATTGATTATAAAGACGCTAACTTTTTGTTAAAGTTTATCAATGATCAAGGTAAAATTTTACCTCGTAGATTAACTGGTACTTCTTTGAAATTCCAGAGAAAAGTTGCTCAAGCTGTTAAACGTGCGCGTCACATTGGCTTATTGCCATTTGTTGCTGACCAATTAAAATAAGAGACAGAGATGGAAATTATATTAAAACAAGACATCAAAGCGCTAGGCGAAAAAGATGATATTGTAACGGTAAAGCCAGGCTTTGGTCGTAATTATTTAATCCCACAAGGATTTGCTCAATTAGCAACCCCTTCTGCGAAAAAAGTACTTGCTGAAAACTTAAAGCAGGCAGCTTTTAAACAAGATAAAATTAAGAAAGATGCGGAAGCTCTTGCAGGTAGTTTAGCGGATGTTAAATTATCTATCGGTGCTAAAGCTGGTGAAACAGGAAAAATCTTTGGAGCAGTTAATACTATTATGATTGCTGATGCTTTAAAAGCAAAAGGTTTTGACGTGGATCGCCGTAGAATTACTTTCGAAAACGAACCTAAAATGGTTGGTGAATATATCGCAAACTTAAACTTACACAAAGAAGTGAAAGTAAAAGTGGCTTTCGAAGTAGTTGCTGAATAAGCATTCTATAAATACTTTAAAATGTCTCCGAAATTTCGGAGACATTTTTTTTTGTCAAAAAATTAAAAAATCCATACTATATTTGAATCAATGACCACCAAAAAAAAATCAACCAATAGATTTAACAAAAAGAAAATTTTCCGGACAACCGGGAAGATTTTGCTTTGGTTTTTTCTGGTAACGATTATTTGGGTTATAGCATATAGATTTATAAATCCGCCTATTACCTTTCTTATGGTTATGAAAAAGGTAAGCGCTCCTTCACCTAGTCCCGCTATTAAAAAAACTTGGGTAGATTTTAAAGATATTTCTAATAATATGAAAAGAGCGGCTATTGCCGGGGAAGATGAAAAATTTTATAATCACTTTGGATTCGATTTTGCAGCCATCGAGAACGCTGCCAAGGACAATATGGATGGTAAAAAAATTAAAGGAGGAAGCACAATTTCTCAGCAAACGGCAAAAAATGTATTTCTTTGGCCTGGTAGAAGCTGGATTAGAAAAGGGTTTGAAACCTATTTTACTGTTTTAATAGAATTATTCTGGAGCAAGGAAAGAATTTTAGAAGTATATCTAAATGTTATAGAAATGGGGAACGGAGTATACGGTGCAGAAGCGGCATCCAGAAAATTTTACAACAAATCAGTAACGCAAATTAGTCGCTCAGAAGCGGCTTTATTAGTGGCTTGTTTTCCGAATCCAATTCGTTGGTCGCCAGCCAAACCCACCGCTTATATTTATCGTAAGCAATCGGTTATTTTGAGAAAAATGCGAACGGTGAAATTACCTTAATTGATTTTTATAGTTAATCTGCATGAAAACAAGGTCTGCAACGAGGTTCATAAAGATCCTTTTCGCCTAATAATACCTTAGATTCACTGGCAACTTTTCTGAAACTGTACATAGCAGGGTTTCCACATCTTACACAAACTGCATTTACTTTTGTTACATGCTCGGCAATGGCCATTAAAGCTGGCATAGGGCCAAAAGGTTTTCCACTGAAGTCCATATCCAGACCAGCGATAATTACTCTTATGCCCAGCTGAGCTAGCTTATTGCATACTTCAGGTAAGTTGTCATCAAAAAATTGTGCTTCGTCTATGCCAACAACTTGTGTGTTTGCGCCTAATAATAGGAGGGCAGCAGAACTGTCGACAGGTGTAGATTGAATAGAATTAAAGTCGTGTGAAACAACAGCAGTTTCATCATATCTTGTGTCTGTACGTGGTTTAAATATCTCTATCGATAGTTTTGCAATCTGGGCTCTTTTTAATCTTCTGATTAATTCTTCCGTTTTACCGGAAAACATAGACCCACAAATTACTTCTATACTTCCACAGTATTCTCCTTTTCGAAATGTTTGTTCACTAAATAGCATTCAATCTGTTCTCTTTCTAAACCTCGAATATCCGAAAATTATACTATTTTTGAATGTTAAGTTACCAACATAAACTTACAATTTAAGCGTTTAAGTGATATGATTCGACCAGAAGAGATTTTTAAAAAGATTGGATTTATTTTAAATGATCTACAAGATCAGCACGATTATCTTTCTCATCATCCGGAGAAGTTAAATTTACCTGAATTACAGCTATTTCAAGCAAATGCTGATTTTTTATCTGATCACGTAAAGATATATTTAAGAATTTATCAGGATCAATTGTTGCATGAAGCGGAAAATAATCTTGTTTCGAGCTCAGGTTCTGAGCCAGTACCTCCTTTAGAAGAGCCGATTATCATTGAGCAATCTTTAACTTTAGAGGTACAAAATGATGAAACCGAAATAGATACTCCTGCAGATGAATTAGAGCAGATAGAGGAGCCCGTTATTCATAAAGTAGAGCGTGATGCACCAAAATTAGAGTTTTTAATAAATAGAGATGAAGATTCAAGTAATACTTTTGAGTTTGAGAGGGATCAACATGAGCCTATTTTTGATCGTACATTAAGCGAAGAAGAAAGCGATATTCTTAATAAGGCAAAAGATAAAATTAATGCTGTAGCGAATGAGTTTAAATCAGATCCAATAGCAGAGAATATAACTTCAGTAGAGACTGAATCTTCTTCTGTTGTGGAAGAAGAAGGGCCAGAGCCATTTTTAGTTCAGGAAGAGCAGGAAGAAAATGTTGTAATATCAAACATAGTGGAAGATATAAAGCCACCTGTTGTTGCGAATGTTGTGGAAGATAAAAAGCCAAGTATAAATGAACTCTTAGCTTCAGCTTCGGGAATTCGCACACCTAGTTTAGCCCCGATAGCGGATTTAAAACAAGCGATCAATTTAAATGATAAATTACTTTTTATTCGCGATTTATTTAATGGGTATAATTTAGCTTATGCCGAGGCAATTGATCTTTTAAATAAAATGCCTGATTACGAATCGGCGAACGCATTTTTACAAAAGACCTATGCGCTTAAAAATGGATGGGCAGATAAGGAAGTTACGGTGGCTAGATTTTATGAGTTACTCAACAGACGATTTCCAAGAAACTAAAAAGGCATAAAAAAACCCGCAATTTGCGGGTTTTTTGTTAGGAGTATTATTTTTATATTACGCCTTCTGCAAGGACAATAATTTTATTGTTTACTACTTCAACAACACCACCTTTAATATTAAAGGTAGCATCATTTCCTGAACCTTTAATTACTACTGCGCCATCTTCCAGTGAAGAAATAATAGGGGCGTGGTCTCTTAAAATTTGAAAAGAACCCATAGTTCCTGGAACAGTAACAGAATTCACTTCACCTTCAAATATTTTTTTGTCGGGAGTTAAAATTTCTAAGTTCATATTATTTTTAGGATTATGCTTATTTAAAAAATAGTTGAAGCGCAGGGTTTAACCTACGCTTTATACTTTATTAGTTAGATTCAGCTAATAATTTTTTACCTTTTTCAATTGCATCTTCGATGCTTCCAACTAAGTTGAATGCAGCTTCTGGATACTCATCAACTTCGCCATCCATAATCATGTTAAAACCTTTGATGGTTTCTTTGATATCTACCAGAACCCCTTTTAAGCCTGTAAATTGCTCCGCAACGTGGAAAGGTTGAGATAAGAAACGTTGAACACGACGTGCGCGGTGTACTGTTAATTTATCTTCTTCTGATAATTCGTCCATACCAAGGATGGCGATAATATCTTGAAGTTCTTTATAGCGTTGTAGAATTTCTTTTACTCTTTGAGCTGTGTTATAGTGTTCGTCACCTAAAACTACTGGAGAAAGAATTCTAGATGTAGAATCTAGAGGATCTACAGCTGGATAAATACCTAGCTCAGAAATTTTTCTTGAAAGTACAGTAGTTGCATCTAAGTGAGCGAAAGTAGTAGCCGGAGCAGGGTCAGTTAAATCATCTGCAGGCACATAAACTGCTTGTACCGATGTAATTGATCCTCTTTTAGTTGAAGTAATACGCTCCTGCATTAATCCCATCTCGGTAGCAAGTGTAGGTTGGTAACCTACTGCTGATGGCATACGTCCTAATAATGCAGAAACTTCAGAACCGGCTTGTGTAAAGCGGAAGATATTGTCAACGAAGAATAAAATATCTTTACCAGCACCTTCGCCGTCGCCATCTCTAAAATATTCAGCAACTGTTAAACCAGATAAGGCAACTCTTGCACGTGCACCCGGAGGCTCATTCATTTGGCCGAATACCAAGGTAGCTTTACTTTCTTTTAATTTTTCAGTATCAACTTGTGATAAATCCCATCCACCTTTTTCCATTGAATGAAGGAATTCGTCGCCATAGTTAATTACACCAGATTCGATAAACTCACGTAATAAGTCGTTACCTTCTCTTGTACGCTCACCCACGCCTGCAAATACAGATAAACCCGCATAAGCTTTAGCGATGTTGTTTACCAATTCCATAATTAATACGGTTTTACCAACACCCGCACCACCGAATAATCCGATTTTACCCCCTTTAGCATAAGGCTCCAATAAATCGATTACTTTAATTCCAGTGAATAAAACTTCTGTTTCAGTTGATAACTCATCAAATTTTGGAGGAGCATTGTGAATAGGACGACCATTTGCTTTGTCGACTGTATTAATACCATCGATTGCATCACCCACAACGTTGAATAAACGACCTTTAATCTGATCGCCTATCGGCATTGTAATAGGAGCACCAGTGTCTAAAGTTTTCATTCCTCTAACTAATCCGTCAGTAGAATCCATTGAAATTGCTCTAACAGCATCCTCACCTAAGTGTTGCTGTACCTCTAGAACAACTTTTTGTCCGTTCTCTTTTTCAACCTCAAGTGCTGAGAAGATTTTAGGAAGGTGTGCGTCATCAGCAAAGCTGACATCGACAATAGGACCTATAATTTGCGCAATTTTTCCAATGTTTGGCATAAAATATTATAAGATAAAAGTATAAATTTCAAATTATTAGAGCTGTTTTACGTGCTCTATTTTAGTTTGCAAAGGTAAGTATTTTAACAGAATATTTTAATAATCATTTAAATAAATATTGAAATAATTTTTAAGTGTCAAAAAGTAAGCTGTAAATGCGTCTAAAAAGTTTAATAATTCGCTTTATTATTATGTGATTTGATAGACTGTGTTCTTTGTTTTGTTATTTATGTTGTGTGAAATAATTTGGTTAAATACTTGATTTGAAAGGGTGTTGTAAGGTGTTTTTGATTTTTTTTAAAAAAAATTGTAAAAAATCGGTTTTTAGGCTTATTTTTGCATTCCGTAAGACGAAAGATTTAAGGTATAAATTATTGACAAATTTCTTAATAGGAAATCAGTCATTTATCTAAAGTTAGTTTTGCAAATTGCATTCGTAGCTTAATTGGATAGAGCACCTGACTACGGATCAGGAGGTTAGGGGTTCGACTCCCTTCGAGTGCACATGTTTAGAGCCTTATCACAATAGTGAGAAGGCTTTTAATTTTTAAAAAAGATCAATGCTGAATTTAGTTCTCTTTGGGCCTCCGGGTGCAGGTAAAGGCACTCAATCTTCGCGGCTAATCGAAAAGTATGAATTGGTTCACATTTCAACCGGTGATTTATTTCGTGCGCACATAGCTAATCAAACAAAACTTGGTAAAAAAGTAAGTTCACTAATAGCTGAAGGTGAGTTAGTGCCCGATTCTATTACAATTGCTATGTTGGAAGAAGAAATTGAAAAGAATCCGGAAGCAAAAGGATTTGTATTTGATGGATTTCCTAGAACCGTTCCGCAAGCAGAAGAATTAGATCGTTTTTTAGAGAGTAAGCATACTTCTATTAAGGGTGTAATTGCTTTAGATGTTACTCAAGAGGAGTTATCTAAGCGGATTGCCGAACGCCAGAAGATTAGTGGTAGAGTAGACGACGGTGCAGATAAATTAAAAAAACGCATCGAAGAATATTTTAATAAAACTATTCATGTTCTTCCGTTTTATGAAGCACAAAATAAATTGTCTAAAGTTAACGGTATTGGCGAAATCGATACAGTAACTAAAGACCTTTGTGCTGTTGTAGATGGATTTACTGTAGAAGATTAATTTTCATTTAACCGCTTTAGCGGTAAATTTTCATATTTCCTAAAATGTCGCAAGGTTCCAATTTCGTTGACTATGTAAAAATCTGCTGTCGCTCAGGTAAGGGCGGTGCTGGTTCTGCACATTTACACAGAGATAAAAAAACTGCGATGGGTGGTCCAGATGGAGGAGATGGGGGGCGTGGAGGCCACATTATTGTGCGTGGAAATGCTCAGTTTTGGACTTTACTACATTTAAAATATAGGAAACACATTATTGCTGGTGATGGAATGTCGGGCGGAAGTGGTCAAAAATCTGGTAAAACTGGTAAAGATGAAATTTTAGAAGTACCGCTCGGAACAATTGCAAAAAATGCAGAAACAGGAGAGGTGTTGTTTGAAATAACACAAGACGGTGAAACAAAAATTTTAACTCCGGGAGGACGAGGCGGATTGGGTAACTGGCATTTTAAAACACCTACTTTACAAACACCACGATTTGCTCAGCCGGGCGAGCCGGGACTTGAAGAATGGATGGTTTTAGAGTTAAAAGTATTGGCAGATGTAGGTTTGGTAGGTTTTCCAAATGCGGGTAAATCGACTTTACTTTCTGTTGTCTCTGCCGCAAAGCCTGAAATTGCCGACTATCCTTTTACAACTATAGTCCCAAATCTGGGAATAGTAAGTTATCGCGATAGCCGGTCTTTCATTATGGCTGATATTCCCGGGATTATAGAGGGTGCATCAGCTGGAAAAGGATTGGGATTTAGATTTTTAAGACATATAGAACGAAATTCAGTCTTGTTGTTTATGGTTCCGGCAGATACCGGTAGAACTATAAATGAAGAATACGAAATTCTAAAAACGGAGCTTAAAAACTATAACCCGGAACTCATGCAGAAGCCACATCTGCTGGCTATTACCAAAGCTGATTTATTGGATGAGGAATTAACAGAAGAAATGAAAAAGGAACTACCCAATATTCCCCATATATTCATTTCGGCCGTTGCTCAAAAAGGTATTTCTGAGCTTAAAGATATGCTTTGGAAAGCTATTCAATCTTAAAAATATCCTATATATTTATAGCAAAATAAACCAAAATCAGCTTTGCTGAATGTGACTGCTACAAAATATGAAGCCAGTATTATCGACCAATATTGTTTTTAGAGCACCTAAATTCTCTTGGGTATGTGATTTAAAAGATTGTTGGGAAACCTTAAAGTTAGATATCTCTATTGCATCTCCTTCTTTTTATGAGCATATAAAAGATGTTAGCTTTGATGAATATGATCAGTTAAATTCTAAAATTAAATTTACTGTCTGGAAGTATTTTAATCGATCTCGGTTTAGAGCAACACCTTTCGGAACTTTTAGTGGATTTGGGTTGGTAAAAGGCAATTATGATAATAATTTGTCGCCTGTTCGGGTAAAAATTCCTTTTAAGAAACATTCTTTTATTAATTGGCCTTGCAAAAGTGAAATCAAAGAAGATGTAGCTAGTCAGCTAAAAGGAGATCCTTTTCTGTTTTGCAACACCACTTATTATTTAACGAACTCTACGATTAGGTATGTAGCCACCAATGATAAAGAGTTTGAGTTAGCTGAGATTGGATATGATGAACAAGTTGTGCGAATTTTAACATTGACACAACAACCGCTTTTAAAGTCAGATTTAATTAATCAGTTGGGAATAAAGGACAGTGAATTAGCAGAGTTCGAAGTTCTTTTGTCGGATATGGTAGAGCTACAGATGATTTTTACGGAAGGCGAGCCTAATATTATAGGTGAAGATTATTTTAGGCGACGAAATGTTTACTCATTAAATGATCCCACACCTTATGTGATTTCTGAGATTCAAATAAAAGAAGGAAATATAAATATGACTTTGTTTAAGCATATTCCTTCACTGATAGACGTTTTACAGCGCAATGTGCCTAAACCTAATTCTGGACCGCTGGAGCAGTTTAAGTCTAAGTTTTTAAGCAAGTTTGATCAAAACGAAGTACCTATCATGCTGGCATTAGATCCGGAAATGGGTGTTGGGTACGATGAGTTGGAACAAGCGAACAAGAGTTCTGATTTTGCTGCTAAACTTAAATATAAACAATCACCTACTAACAACGCTTCTAATCATGAAATTAAAGATAGCTTGTTGAAATTTACTAATTTTAAACCTGATTATAACTGCAGCATTAACTTAGAGGATCTTGTTAATGTGAATAAAAATGAAGTTGCTCCGCTGCCCAATAGCTTGAGTGTTGTAGTGCAGGTTATTGACGATAAGGTATTCATAGAAAACATAGGAGGTTCTACTGCAAATGCACTTAATGGGCGTTTTACATTGGGTAGCGATGTATTGCTCGAACAATGTAGGGCACTTGCAAGACAGGAGGGAGTCGCTAATCCAGACGTTTTATTCTTTGATGTAGCTTATATGAGTGAGGCAAATGTTGATAATATTAACAGACGTAGCGCCATATATGAATATCAATTATCTATTTTAAATTATGACTTATCCGAGCAACCACTTTCTTTAAATGATATATTGATCTCTGTAAAGGAAGGCGAATTAGTACTGAGATCTAGGAAATTGAACAAACGTTTGATTCCGCGTTTGGCTACAGCCTATAATTATAGTAGATCTGACTTGTCTATATTTAGATTACTATGTGATTTACAATATCATGGTATTCATGTTTCGTTACTGCCCGACCCCGATGCTTTACTTCCAAATAAAGAGTATTATCCTCGAATAGAATATAAAAATTTAATTGTTTCGGCCGCAAAGTGGCGGATAAATAGTAAGGAGCTGCCTAAGGAATTAAATATGTTGAACGACTATTTTGATAGCAGAGGAATTCCTGATCGGTTTAAGTGTGGTGTGTCTGATCAAACACTGTGCTTCGATAGAAGGGTTGAATCTGATAGAGTGGCTTTTCTAAATTATACTTCTAAATTGGATAATGTACTATTAGAAGAATTTCTAATCCCAGAAAATTCTTCGATAATTACTGAGCTTAATGAGCCTATTGTTGCGCAGTATATATTGACGGCAGCGCATACCAACACGATATATAGGGGGCTTCAAAAAAAAGATCCTGTAGTTTTTAATGAAGTGGGTGTTAAAGAACAATTTTCGCCAGGTTCTGAGTGGTTATATTTTGAAATTTATTGTCATCATCAACGTGCCGACTCCATATTGGCAGGGCCTATTTCCAGTCTGTTGGAGGAATCCAAGGATCTAATTGATAAATGGTTTTTTATAAGATATAACGAAAATGGAGATCATTTAAGGGTTAGATTCAAGCTTAAATCTCTTGAATACTATCATGAGATGGTGATGTTGATGAATCAGTTTTTAAATGATTATGTAGACAATGGTCTGATTTCAGATGTTCAGATTAAAACGTATAAGAGAGAGTTGGCGAGGTATGGTGTGGGTTTAATAGAAGATGTTGAAACACATTTTTGTGTTGATAGTTCTTTTATACTGAATAACTTGTTGCACTTGCATGATGATATGTCTAAATACTGGCACGCAATAAGACTGGCTAAGATTATTTTGAACACGGTTTTTGAAGACAAAGAAAAGATTTATATAGCTAAGAGTTACTCAGATGCTTTTATAGCAGAGCATAATTTAGAGAGTCAGGATTTTAAATTGCTAAATCAACAGTACCAAGAATATTTGAGTTTTAGTCGTGATTACACAAGTAATTGCGATTTAAGCATACCCGAACAATCTTTTGTGAACGTTTTAAAAGCTTCGCTTGATAGCGGACAAAATATTTTCGGCGATTTATTTCACATGCACGTTAACAGACTGTTTCCAGATTTGCAACGTACACATGAATTAATTATTTACTATTTCTTGTTAAAAGATTTACAGCGAGAAAAGGCTATTAAATAATTAGGTTTTATCGATTTTAATTTCTGTTAAATAGTAATTGTTGGGTGTATCACTGAAAGTAAATTTTAGTTTTTCGCTATAAAAAGTTTCTAGTCTCCTTTTAATATTACCCATTCCAACACCATTACTTTCACCATGTTTTTTGTCGGCTTTCAAATTCAGCGTAGTTATGGTAAGTGTATCTTCAGTATTAATTATGGATATTTTTGCCGGATAATCTGGATTAGAAATGTTGCCGTGTTTGTAAATGTTCTCCGCTAATGTTAAGAGCACAAGTGGAAGAAATTTAATTTCGCCTACTTCGTAAGGGATGTCGAGTTCCACAAAAACTTTGTTTTTAGTTCTTAAAACATGTAGATTAATTAAGTTTTGAACTTGTTCAATTTCGTCTTTCAAATAAATAAGCTCTGACGAACCTGGTTGTTTTAATGCATAACGCATCATTTCCGAAAGTGATAAAATAGCCGAAGCTGCATCGGGTGCTGTTTTCCTAGTGCCATTATAAATAAAACTCAAGGTGTTAAAAAGAAAGTGTGGATTAATTTGGCTTCTTAAATAATTATTCTCCAGTTTTACCAGCTCATTTTCTAGACGATGGTTGTCGAGTATATTGGTCAAATTCTCCGTTTTCAGTTTGGCAGACTGTCTGCTTTCCTCTAAAGCTTTTACTATATAAACAAAGCCGACGCTAAATCCTATAAAGTATAACCCTCTCCAAACTAATCTTGTTACTGTAGATCCGGATAAAACTGATTTAACAGGAAGAATGTCTAAACTAAATAACAGAAGCTCTAATGAATATACAACCAAGCAATATAAAATTACTTCAACGAAGATAATTAAAGGGATTAAAATAGGCTTATGAGCTACTTTATATATCAACTCAGCATTTACATAAAACAGCATGAAATTCATTAAGTAATAAAAAACTATAATCCCTACAGGAATTGGGGTGGTGAAAGCTGCTGTAGTTATAAATAACTCATAGAAAATGAATATTAACCAGACGAGAAGATGGGTTTTATAAGATTTTAAGGCAGCAGGTATTATGCTTTTCATTTTTGCTTGTGTAAATTTTTATAGGAATTGATGTAATAATTCAATAGGTTTATGTAATAAATTTTTATTATATTTTTTGATACATGATTTTTGAAGAAAAAAAATCATGAAAAATCAAAATACAACAAACAGCAAATTGACAAAAAACACTATTTTCGTTTTTAAAAATGTAAAAAACAGCAATGGTTTCAGTACTGATCCTACTACTTCAACCATGAAAACTATTTTTACTACATTAGATGTAACTCATTTAAAATAGGTTATTGACCTCTGCTAGATTTTAATAAAATACCTTGAATGTACTCAAGGAATGGTTCTTTGTAACCTTCACCTAATTGTATGTTTTCATCGTTAGTTAGTTTAATAATATTCCCGTCAACTCTTTTAATCGAAGACTTGGCAATTATATAAGATTTATTTACTCTAATAAAAGGATGTTTTTCAAGTGCTTTTTCAACTTCTTTTAAAGTTAGATAAGTAGTTATTTCATCTTTTTGGGTTACTATCTGTACATAGTTCTGTAATGATTTTATGTAAAGAATTTCATTGATGACAATATTTGCAAAGGCATGTTTATGATCGCCTTTTACAAAAAGAATATTCGGGTCTTCGGCCGATAAGCTTGGCGAAGATTTTTCCGATTCTTTTTTTAAAATACGGTTAATACCTGTGGCAAATTTGGCAAATGAAATGGGCTTCAATAAATATTGATCACTTTGTACATCAAAAGCTTGTAAAGCATAATCGGGATGCGCTGTTGTGAAAACTAAATACTTGGTTTTATCTCTTAAGTTTTTAGCCAGTTCAATACCGTTTAATCCGGGCATATCTATATCCATAAAGATGATATCTACCTGATCGGCGGCAGTAATCTCAGTCAAGGCAGTTATAGGGCTTGTAAATGTTTTATAAACATATAGCCCGGGCATTTCCTCAATATGATCGGTTATAACTTCAATAGCATGATCTTCATCATCAATTGCAATGCATTTTAAATTCATTTGTGTAGAATATTTTTATGCAAGTTAATTAAAAAATATATTGACGCATTTTTAAAGTAAAAATTTGTCTTTAATCAATTTTAAAAACCTCTCTGATTGAGTTGGTTAACTGTTTTTTATAGTGAGTTTTTAGTCGTTATTTTTTATTACATGTAATATTTTAAGTGGTTGATGTAAAATACTGAGCTGTTCGTGTAATAAATTCAAAAAGAAAATTTTATTTATCAATATTTACATTGTGTTAGCCTAGAGCATGATTTTGTTATCATTAACTTATGAAAGCAATCTTCACAAAAACATGCTGCATTTTACAATCAAATGAATTGTAAAATGCAGCAAGTTGAAGAACAAAAAAAGACAAAAAATGGAAAGTAAAAGTTACGAATATCTATTAAGCAGTGTTTTTCAAAATGGTTCTACTTCGAGAGGTGTAGATGCGGAAATGTACAATGTAATGTTGGAAGAACATGATAATATTTTAACTAAGAATTTTTATGATTCGCACCAAGAGCGTGTTCATGAATTCAGAAAAGCATTTGTAATTGTTCGTGAGCAAGTTTTGGCTTCCTTGATTGAAGGAGGTAAGAAAATTATTTTAAAGGCTTTAGAGTCTGATATGCTTGCTATTCAATCGATGGCTGATACTTTAACACAAGATTTCTTCGATATTTCTGAATTAAATTCTATTATTGTTAAGGGTATAAGATTATTTAATAAATATGGTTTGGTAAGTTCAGTTAATAATTCAATTTATGCTCCTGTAAATAATAATTCAACTTACAGAGCTTTTCGTAATTAATTTAAATATTTAATAAATAGAAAGCCTTGATGAATTTCATCAAGGCTTTTTTATGACAAGCATTTTAATGCTTGATAAATTTGGGACTACATATTTTGAGAAAATGAATTATGATATTTGTTTTGATTAGGAAAAATTACGCTGAATACAGCTAAATTTAGGCTTGATAAAACTTAATAGTTATATGATAATCCAAATCGCAAGGTTTTTGCTAAAGGGCTTTTCTGCACGTCAGCTAGTAGATAAGCAAAATCGAAGTTGAATTTGTTGTATCGTGCTCCGGCACCAATTGTGAAATAATTACTGTTTCCTTTTGAAGGATTTTCATAATTATATCCAATTCGTAAAGCAAATTGTTTGTTGTACCAATACTCCATTCCGGTAGATACGCCTACTTCTTTTAACTCTTCACTAAAGCCTCCCGGGGCATCAGAAAAAGAACCAAATATTCCGGAGGCAACTGATCGATCCGGATTTCTACCGGCAACTATATCGCCATTGTTGTCATATATAGGTTGAGTTGGAACTAATAGCTTATTTAAATCAATAGCAAATGTTAGGTCGCTATAATCATCTAAGATAATGGTTGCAGAACCACCTAATTTTAAATTGCTCGGTAAAAAGAATTTAGGTCCGGCATCTGTATAGCCAATTTTGGTTCCAATATTTGAGATGTTAATTCCAGTAGATATTACAGCGTTTTTACCAAATAAAACAGATGGGGTTGTATAAAGGACACCTATATCTGCAGATACGCCATTGCCTGCTCGGGAGTCTGCAGCGTTAGCAGAAAAAGAACTGTTTAAATTTGAGTTTATGTATCTAATGCTTGTTCCTAATGAGAAATTAGTTCCAAATGATCGTGCATAAGAAACATCTATTGCTAATTCGTTTGGATTAGTTATACCAAGAAGTTGTTGATTGGCATCAGTTAACTGTACATTTCCTAATGAAAAATACCTTAAGGAAGTTGCTATTGTATTTTTATCGTCTAATTTCAGATATCCGCTTAAATAGCTAATGTTTACATCCGAAGTAATATTTCTTAGCCAAGGCGAATAAGAAAAGCCAATACCATAGTTTTTTTCTAAAAAAGCAAACTTTGCCGGATTTAAAACGCCTGAATTAACATCACCAGGGGTTGCAACTCCAACATTACCCATAGCGCCAGTTCTGGCATCTGGTGTAATTAATAAAAATGGAACTGCGGTAATAATATTATTTGATTCACTTCCGTTTGTTTGAGAACCTCCTACATAAACCTGAGAAAAGGAGGTGAGACTTAAACATGTAAGCGAAATAATGATGATTAAAGTAACAGCGTATTTTATCATATTTAATCTGGTTATAGCGAGGCTAAATTTTAATTAGAAATAACTTTTTAAAAGTTATACTTGTTTTTAGACTCTTAGTTAAATGCAAATTTACAATCATTTATATTTTAATCTGTTATAAATTCAACTTTTTAAATTGCTTCTATTGACTTAAATCAATAAGCTTAATAAATATGGCATGTAATTTGACTCTTACTTTATCTAAGACAGTGCCAAAATAAGTATATTTGCGGCTCTTATTTTTAATTAAAAGTAATTATTTTATAATTTTTGCTGTTAATTACTACGTATCTAGGCACTACGTTGTAATTTAAGTGATTACAAAGGCTAACATGAATAAAATTTACTCTATATTTTTAAGATTGAGTTTGTTGTTTATTTCATTGACATTCAGTCATGTTTTAAAAGCTCAAGAAATTATTAGTACTACCAATCGTTATTATTATAATAACTTTGATAACGGGCAGTTAGGAACTGCCTTTACTCAAATAGGTGCTAATCCGGCTCTTGCTGTAACATCAACTGCTTCTGTCAATAATTTAACAACTAATTCGGGCTATTCGCTTTCCTCTACGGGAAATGGTTTGGCGGGAGGATTACAGATGTCATTTATGACAGAGGGTGGAGATTTGAATACCGAAGTTTATGGACATGAGTGGACCTTTTTATATAGGAATAGCGGAGATAATCCTGATAACTCTGACATAATTGATAATGGAGAAAACGCTTGGAAGTTTTGGTTTTTAACTGAAAGCGCAAACATTAATACATCAAGAGGGTATTACTTAACACAAGTGGGTAATAATTTGCAATTGAGATACAGGTATAATAACTCTACTGATGCTAGCCAGTATAATAATATTATATCATTTAATTTGTCGTCTATAGGTGGAAACAATACAACATATGCTATAAGAGTTCAACGATTGAAAAGAGGTTCTCAGTTTGTTTGGCATTTATTTGTAGATCCTTATAGTGCAAATGTTAAAGAGGCTGTTACCGAAAGAGGAGGTACCGGTGCTTATGAAGGTACTTTAAATTTATATGCTAATTCTAAGCTTTTAGTCTCATCTACTACAGCAGGTAGATTTAAATTTGATGAATTTAAATTCTATTCAATGAAATTGGAAATTACTGGAGCGAATGATACTTCGAATGGGATTTCTAACCCTCTTTTTGCGGCACAAACAGATGCTGTTCTTTACGGTCTAGAAATTAGGACTAGAGGTTATTTTGATATTTATCAAATGGTTTTTAACCTTTCGGGTAATATAACTAGTATTATTCAAGGTGGTACCATGAAACTAATGCGGTCTACCGATAATTTTTTTGGGAATAATGATGATTATTTTATCGCGAACTTAGAATTTTATAATCAAGCCGCCCAAAATTACAATATGTATGATAAATTTTGGAGTATTGGAAATGATGATGGATCAAATAAAACAGTAGGTTATTATTTTGTTAGGGCAAATGTCAGAGCAGATGCGTCAACTTCTCAGTCTTATTCATTTGTGGGCGCCCCGGTTTTGATTAGTGAAAGTGCGCAGATTAATTATGTTGCAAACGGAGATGTTACCAATACGGTTGCGCCACCGGCATCTTCTGGTATAGTATACGATTGGCAGGGAGGTACTAGTACAAACTGGACAGTTTCATCAAATTGGTCGCCCGTTGGTGTTCCAGGTGAGAATGATGTAGCCCGAATTGGCGTGGTTAATTATGGCGCAAATCAACCTTTGTTAAATAGCGGTACCTCAAATGTAGGAAACGTCATAATAGGAACAACCAAGGCGAGTGTTATTACAATTAATGGAACATTAAATATATTGTCTGCTTTAACTATTCGTAATTTGGCAGATGCTGATTTTTCACCTACATTAGCTGGTACAGGAACGTTAAATGTTCGAAATTTAATTGTAGGTAATAATACAGAAGGAACAATAGCTTCGGCAACAGCCAGCAATACTACATTAAACCAAACAATTAATGATTTAAATATTTCTGGTGCTTTAATTTTGAATGGAGTTTATAAAACGATTTCATCTAATTTTAGAGCTAATAATGCGGGAGTAAATGTAGCATCGGGTAAAAATTTAAAAATTAATGAGCTTAGAAGCTTCCACGTAAATCAAGTGAATGTTTCTAAAGTTGTTTTAAATAATGCTAATCTTATAATTACAGGTGCCTCAGCGATTAACTCAATTTCTGCGCTAGGTAAAACATATATTCTAACGCCTGCATCGGGAAATTCATTAATTGAATATTCAAGTGCTATTCCTCAAAATGTTTATACTGACTTTATAGCTTTTAGTGATAATCCACTAGTTGGAACACCTGTTATAGGTTATTCTTCATTGAAATTTTCTGGCGCTGGTCAGAAGAATGTGCTTGCTGGAATACTAAACGTTAAGAATCAATGGACCTCCGAACAAGGTAGAATCAATTTATCATCTAACAACGTTACTGTAAACTTTAATGGGGGTGCACAAACTATTACGGATAATAATACGGATGGCGGTATAGGTGTTTATTTTAGGAATGTAAATTTATCTAGTGGAGTTAAGCAATTGGCCGGAACAGGTAGATTTTCAATTTCTTCGGGTTCTATTTTAACATTGGCTTCAGGTACCACATTTAATATAGATAGTAAATTAACTTTGAAATCTGATGCTAATGGATTTGCGTCCATCGCTCCGATAAATGGGGCCACCATAAATGGGAATGTTAATGCTGAAGTTTACTTTACCGGAGGTCCTGGTAAAAGGGGTACAAGGATGTTTGCTCCTCCTATTGATGATACTGGAATGATGGTTTCTGGAAGATCTTTTTATCAACAGATGAAAGAACATATGGTTATAACAGGGGCTGGTGCCGAAGTAAATGGCTTTGACCCTGGTAGTGCTTTAAATCCGTTTTCCCCAACTATTTATAAATATAATGAGCCAGCTACTGAAACTCAAGCTCAGTTCACACCCATTACATCTTTGTTAACCGGAACTGTACCGTCTGCAAAGCCAGGCGAAGGGTTTTTCTTCGCATACAGAGGTAATAGAGATAATTATAACCCACTAAATCCTACTGAATCACTAAAATTGTTTCCGGAGTATGTGCCAGAAAGTTTTAGCCCGGTTTTTACGGGAACAGTAAATCAGGGGAATGTTTCTGTGGCTATTCAAAACTCAAATAACCCAACTGATCCAAATAATGGTTATAATGTGCTTGGGAATCCATATGCTGCAACTCTTGATTGGGAGCAACTATATGCTTCAAATTCTTCAGGACTGGAAAATGAGTTGAAAATAATTACACCTGGTGGGGCTATTATGACTCGCAAGAATGTAGGTGGAGTTATTACTGTAGTAAATGGATCGATAGATAATGCGCAGTATATTCAACCGGGACAAGGGTTTTATGTTAAAAAAATAACACAAGGGACCAGTACTTTTACTTTCTCTGAAAATCATAAAAACACCAACATAGCACCTAATAGATATCTCAGTTTACCTAATCAGAATGGGTTGTTATCGATGATGAAGATGCAAACGGGGTCAGGTATACAAACTTCAGCTATTGATCCCGGTATGGTTGATTTCAGAATTAAGTTAAGTGATGAGTTTAATTCTGACGAGACGGCAATTTTATTTAAAGATGGTTTTTCTGAAAATTTTGATGGAGTTGATGCGGCCTATTTAGGAGGAAGCACAGTAAGCTTGTCATCATTTTCTGAAGATGGGAAATTAGCCGCAATTAATTATATGCCAGAATTGGGGGTTATAAGTACTATTAAATTAAGAACAACGGCTACTTATCCAACAGATGATGCAACAGAAGTGAACGCAACATTATCATTTCCTAATACAAAAGTCTTAAGTAATTATCAAGTAATATTAAAAGATGCTTATTTAAATAAAGAAATAAATGTTAGAGAAACTCCTGCCTATAATTTTACATTTCTAAGAAATGTAGCGGCTAGTTCAGGTAATAATCGATTTTCTTTAAATTTTACAATGGGTAACAGCCCATCTTTAGATTTATCAAAATTTGAGGCTAGTCAGGTTGATCAATATATAAAGATTGACTGGAAAACGGCATCTGAACTAAGTAGCATTAATTTTGAAATTGAACATTCTACAGATGGTCAAAATTTCTCCAAAATTGGAGATGTTTCTGGAGCGGGAGATTCTTTTACAGAGGTTGATTACAGTTTCAATTTTTTAAACGCAGTTCATGGGAAGAACTTCTTTAGACTGAAACAAGTATATGTTGATGGTACTTTTAACTATTCTCAGATAATAGAAGCTGATTTTATTATTCCGGCTACCACTAAATTTAATTATTTTCTAGCTAAGAATATTTCTAACAAAGTAGAGCTAAGCTGGGAAATAGAAGCGGATAATTCTATTGTTAAATTTGAAATAGAGAAATCATTTAATGAGATTAGTTACGATAAGATTTATGAAATAACCGACTTAGGATCAACTAGCTTCGTTTATGATGATTTGAATCCGCAAATAGGATTGAATGCATATAGATTGAAAATTATTTATGCAGATAATAGTTTCGGATATTCTGAAGTAAGGATGGTTGATTTTAAATCTTCGATTGATTTGCTGAGTTTTGATTACGTAGTAGAAGATACCGAAATACTTTTTTCATGGACTAGTTTAACGGAAAGAGCTGCAGATAAATATATTTTAGAGAGATCGGAAGATGGAAATACTTTCACAACCGTAGGAGAAATAAAAGCGATAGGAAATTCTAACACTCCAAATTCGTATTCTATAACGGATAAAAATCCTATTGAAGGAATAATTAAACATAGACTGAGATTAGAACATGAGGATGCTTCGTCTTCTTTTTCTAATGTTATAGATGTAGCCTATAGAAAGCCATTTGTTTCGTATATACAAGGTTTGGAACTAACTCAGATAAGTGAAAAAGTATTGGTGAAATGGGAAACTTTAAAAGAAGAGGGAAGCTTGAAATTTGGTGTGGAACGTTCTGTTAATGGAGTTGATTTTAATGAAATAGTTCAAGTAGCAGGGCAAGGTAATTTAAGTACATCATTTAATTACGTCTTTGAAGACCTAAGTCCGCCGTTAGGAGAAGTTCATTATCGCTTAAAACACTACTTTACGGACGGAAAATTTGTCTATAGCGAATCCGAAAAAATTAATGTAAAGAAAGTATATTCATTTAATCTGTCGTCATTCTCGGTAATTCAAGATGACCTTACAGCTCTTATACTTTGGGAAACTTCAAAGGAAGAAAACACATTGAATTTTGAATTAGAAAGATCCATTAACGGACTGAACTTTACTCCAATATATTATGTGCCAGCTGCAGGAAACTCTACCGTTAGTAGAACCTATTCTAGGGTTGATCTAAATCCCTTTGAAGGAATAAATTATTATAGGTTAAAACAGAATAATGGAGATGGTACATTTAATTATTCTTCTATAAAGAGTATTGTGTTTACAACTCCTTTTGTATTTAATTTAAGTTCTTTTACCGTATCTAAAGTTACACCTACAACTGCCCGATTAGATTTTGTTGTGTCTTCTGAAAGGCAAGCCTCTAAATATGTTATAGAACGTTCTTTTGATGGAATAAACTATCTTCCTATTGGAGAATTGGCTGCCAAAGGGAATTTTGCAACTCCAAATAATTATTCGTATATTGATACAAATCCTTTTAAGGATAAAACATTTTATAGAATTAAGTATTATAATACAAAGGGTGATTTTTTAATTTCGTATCCACAGGTAATTGATTTTGGAGATTTGGTAACATTGGGTAAACAGAATTTAACAGTATATCCAAATCCAGCTACTGAATATATAGAGATTAATATGACGGTTCTTCCGGTTCAGTTAAAAATATATAGTTTGTCTGGGAAATTATTAAAGACTTCAAGATTTGAAAAAGGAGAACATATTAGACAAAATGTTAGCGATTTAAGCAATGGCATTTATATTGTTGAATTATTCAATATTAAAGATAATGTTATATTAGGCTCAGCAAAATTTTATAAAAATTAGAAATGGTTAGAAGTAAGTTTAAAACATTTTTTTTGATTTTCATGTTGTTGTTCTTGTCTATTGGAAGTTCTAATGCACAGTGCGACCCTATGTTTGATCCATTTTGCGAGGATGTCGATGTTCCGTTAGATGATTGGATTCCTTATATCGTACTATTCAGTGCTATAGCTACCGTATGGCTATTTAAAATAAAGAAAAATGTAATTCAAGTTAAACAATAAAATAAATAAGAAAAGGCTATCAATTTGATAGCCTTTTCTTATTTTCATATACAGATAATTTTTATCGCAGTCATATTATTGTAATAATAAAATTACTATTTTTGTAGTTCTTAAATTTTTATATGAAAAGATATTGGTTGAATTGTCATCTTCTTTTAAGTATAGTTTTAATGTTTTTTGTATTTCAAAGTAGTTTGTTGAATGCACAGAGCTTATCTAACTATGGTTTTTCAACTAATACTTCCACCTTTACTGCGCTTACATCACCCACTGTGCCAACTCTTACGGGATCTATAGATGATGGCGCTTATAATAATTTGCCAATTGGGTTTGATTTTTGGTATATGGGACAGCGCTATACAACTGTTTCTGCTGGTACCAACGGATTTTTAACTTTAGGGGTAAATGTTTCTTCTACGGGCAATTATGGTACCGCAAATAATCTCTCTACAGGTGTTCAAAGACCGGTTTTAGCACCTCTATGGGACGACGTAGCTCTGTACGCCGCCGGCAGATTGTCTTACAAAACTACTGGAACTGTAGGTAGTAGGATTTTCGTAATTCAATATTTAAATGTTAGGTGGAATTATAATGCCTCTAATTCTAACGCTACAATTTCTTTCCAAGTTCAGATAGAAGAATCTACTAATAGAATTACATATCATTATAGAAGTGAAAGTGGATCTGTTAATTCAGCTTCTGCATCTATAGGAATGAATTCGACGAATACTGGCGCTAATAATTTTATTTCAATAGGAGGTACAACAGCTAGTCCAACATCAAGTTTAACAGTTGAGACGTCAATTACAGCCAAACCTACTACTAATCGTCGTTTTATATTTACACCATCGAGCCCGAATGCTCCAGGTAATTTAACGTTTACTGAAATAGATACAAATAAGGTTACATTAAATTGGTTGGACAACTCTACAGATGAAATTGGTTTTGCAATTTATTATTCTACCAACGGTTCAGACTATACCTATTTAGAGAGCACGGCTCCGAATGTTTCTACATATACTGCCACTGGTTTACCTAAAGGTCAAAATTATTATTGGAGGGTTTATTCAATCCGCGAAATTTTAAGTGCTCCTTTGCAAGGTGAACAAGGTACAAGAGGTAATATACCAACCGATAATAGTGCTGCTTTTCCTTTCTCAGGCAATGCGCTAGACGCTTCAGGAAATGGATTTAATGGTACTGTTCAGAATGGTGCCGTATTGGTTGAAGATAGGTTTGGAATAGCCAATAGTGCTTATAGCTTTAATGGAACAAACCAATATATAAGTACAGCAAAAGTTATACCCTCTCCAGGACCAAACACCTTTTCATACAGTCTCTGGATTAAAACAACTACCACATCTGGAGGAAAAATATTTGGATATGCTGGATCTTCAACAGGTCAGAGTTCATCTTATGATAGGCATTTATATATGACTAATTCAGGACAATTGGCATTTGGTGTTTATTCTAACGGAGTAGCAGAAACAATTACTTCAGCAGGGTCTTTTAATGACGGAAATTGGCACAATGTGATATGCGTATTAGGGCCTAACGGTCAAAAATTATATGTAGATGGCGTTTTACAGGGTGTTAAAAGTGCCATAACCACTGCAGAAGGTGTTGCGGGGTATTGGAGAATTGGTTTTGATAATTTAAATGGCTGGAGTGATATGCCTTCTAGCTTTTATTTTCAAGGTGTAATTGACGATATTAGTGTATATAATAGAGAATTAAACTCCTCTGAGATTATATCGTTTCCATATGTTCCTACAGATAGTTATGCATATTGGAAAAATATAACTTTAAATACTTCCAGCATCGTATCAGGCACTTTGACAAATTTCCCGTATTTAATAAATTTAACTGATCCTGATTTAATTTTAAACAGTGCCAGTTGCGATGTTTCTACCGAAGGAATAAATGTAGGTAAGGTATTGTCGCCAACAGGAGCAGACATTTCATTTGCATTGTTAACAGGAGAGAGATTAAATTATGAAATAATAAAGTACAACTCAACAACTGGAGAATTATGGGCATGGGTTAAGTTGCCATCTGTGTCGTCAACATCAAACCTTAATATTAAGATGTTATTTGGAAATCCTAATCCGACTCCAAATATAAGTTCGGAAACTTGGACTGACTATAGAGCAGTTTTTCACTTTGATGATAATACTTATTCAGGTACCACAGTTGATGCTACCGCACTTTCGCTTGTGGGAACAAACACGAGCATGAATTCATCTAATCTTGTAGCAGGAAAGATTTTAAATGCTTATTCATTTAATGGTTCAAATCAAAAAATTGCTGTTCAGGCAAATGCGGCTACAAACGTTACAAGCAATTTCACGCTTTCGGCTTGGATTAATTCTACCACCCCTTCAATTGATCAGAAAATAATAAGTAACCAGAATTCTAGTATTCAGGGGTATAAAATGGGTTTATTTGGGTCGAAGCCAGAAAATCAAAATGATGGTAATCCAAATAGAGATGGATCTGGGTCTACTAGTGGAACTTCATTAGTAGTAGCGGCCAATACATGGTATCATGTATTAGGAGTATATCAAGGAACTACTTTACGAATGTATGTAAATGGAGTTTTAAGACAGACAAGGACCGGTGTTTCTAGTGCTTCTGCAGGAATGAATTTAAATTTTGGTGTAGGAGAGGGTGGCAATCAATACTATTTTAATGGTATTATTGATGAACCTCGAGTAGCAAGTGTAGCAAGAACTGCTGAATGGGCGCTTTCTGAATATCGTAATCAAAATAATCCAACGATCTTAGGGGTCTTACCTTCTATACTTTCTATAGGAAGTCTTCAGGCTGATCCTGTTCTTGCATCAGCTTATCCGGGTTTATATTTTAATTTTACCGGAGCTATAAATAATAATTTTAATGGAGCAGGTAACTATTCTTCAAATGCCACTAATTTGAATTCATTACCTATCAATACTGCTCTTATCTCTGTGATTATACCCGCGGCTAAGACACCAGCAATGTCTTCAAATATAAATTTAAATTCAATTGCATTAAGGTCGGGAGCTACGTTAAGCTTAAATGGCTTTAATCTTAATATTGCTTGTAACGTTTATAATAGTGGGGTAATTGATGGTAGTGGAGGCAAATTAATTTTTAATGGATCATTAGCCAATCAAGAGTATTTTGGTAGCTCATCTATCGTAGCAAGTTCGGTAGGTGATTTAGAGATATCCAACTCTGGTGGAGGAACAATTACTATTAATTCAGGAGTATTAGATGTATATACGGGAGTAAATATTTCTAATGCATCAAAATTGAATGTGCTAAATCCCGCTACTTTAACATTAAAATCAAATGCAACTACTTTCGCAAATGTAAGTCCACTGGTTAGCCCGTCAACCATAACAGGAAATATTGTTGTAGAGAATTATTTTACTGGTGGTGTTGGTAAAAGAGGAACAAGGATGGTTTCTTCTGCAATTAATGAAAGTACTATGCGTGCGGCAGGAAGAAGTATTTACCAACAAGTTAAGGAACATATGGTAGTTACTGGTCCCCAGGATGGAGGTTTTGATCCGGGTAATAACGCAAGACCATATGCGATTACTTTAACTAAATACAATGAACCGGCTTTATTTTCGCAAACGAGCCTTCAATTTATTCCGATCAGTAATATCATAACAGGAACAGTTCCAAATGAACTTCCTGGTTCAGCATTTTTCCTATTCTATCGTGGTAATAGAGATAATTACACGGTTGAAAACGCTGAAACTTCAACAAAGCTTTATGATAATTATGTTCCTGAAAGTTTTTCTCCTTCGTTTATAGGACCATTAAATCAGGGTGAAATATCTATTGCGATTACTCACACAGATAATGCTGGTGATGTAAATAATGGGTTTAATGTTGTAGGTAATCCTTACGCAGCTACTATTGACTGGGATCTGGTTTATGCAACCAATTCATCAATTATTGAAAATCAGATAAGAATTATACAACCAGGTGGAGCGGTTATGACCCGCACAAAATCGGGTTCTAACCCTGCGGTGGTTGTTAACGCAGTAGGAAATGCTGCAAATGCCCAATATATTCAACCGGGTCAGGGTTTTTATATTAAAAAATTAGCTGCAGGAACCTCTAATTTGGTGTTTAGAGAAAGTCATAAGGCAGTGTCTGCTACTCCTAACAGACTCTTGTCTGCACCTAAACAGACTTTGTTTTCAAATTTGCAGATGAGTTCTACGGCTTCTGCTTCTGAGAAACAAGCGGTTATACTATACTTTAATTTAAAGGACTCAAATAACAATACGGATGAAACTGCTTTGATATTTAAGGATGAGTTTTCAAACAATTTAGATAATAATGATGCATTATATATAAACAACAATTCTATAATTCTTGGTTCACAGAGTTATGATGGGGCTAATCTTGCAGTAAATTATTTATCGGAATTAAGTAATCAGTCGAAGGTTAAATTGTTAATAAACGCTGCCGTTGGCGGTGATTTTACTTTAAACTTTACGAACTTATTAGCATTAGGAAGATACAAAGCAATATTGAAAGATAAATATCTTGATACGGAGATAGATTTATCTACCAATCCTAATTACTCTTTTACTATGAATAAGAGCATTGCATCTAGTTTTGGAGTTAATAGATTTGAGTTAAGTTTTGTAGAAGGACCTCCGTTAACATTTAATCTTTCTTCTTTTAATGCAGAGCAGGTGAATTCTGACATTCAGTTAAATTTTACAACTTCTAGTGAAATTACTACAGAAACTACAGAGATTGAAACAAGTATTAATGGTTCATCTTATACAAAGATAGGGGTTGTTAAAGCCGCTGGTATATCCACATCACCGAGCTCGTATAGTTTTATGCATCAAGAACCTGCGCAAGGTGAGAATTACTATAGATTGAAGCAGATTTATTCTGACGGTAGTTATGCTTATTCAGACGCAATAAATATCGTTTTTAGAAGTTTAGAATTTGAAAATTTAAAAGTTATACGTCAAAATCAATCTTTAAATATTTCCTGGACATCTACATCAGAGGTGAACACTTTGAACTATAACATTGAGCGATCTACCGATGGTATTAATTTTAATTTTATTGGCCAGCTCTTAGCTAAAGGAAATTCTTCAGTTCCTTCTAACTATGTTTTTCAAGATGCAGATCCGGAGTTAGGTAATGTATCTTATCGAATTAGAATTAATTTTTCTGACGCAATACCTGCGTATTCATCTGTTGTAACTTATAATTATAGAGATTCATATGTGACCGATTTTAGGGTAGAAAAATCTGCTGCAAATGTAATTTTAAGCTGGAAAGCCGGTAATGATTCTACAGTAGACCGATTCAGTATTGAACGATCTAACAACGGAGATACTTTTAATGAAATAGGTATAGTTTCTAAGACTGTTATTGATGAAAATGGAAATTTTGTTTTTGCTGATAATGCCCCGTTAAATGGAGCTAATTTTTATAGAATAAAACAAATTTTATTAGATACAGATCCACTTTATTCTTCGGTTAGAAATATCATTTTTAGAAAATTATCTTTAGACGCTTTTAATGTTAATCAAGTTGATTCTAAAGTAAGTATAAAATGGAGTACAAATAATGAAATAAATACTGCAGGGTTTGAAGTTCAAAAGTCGAACGACGGAATTAATTTTACAACGATTTCTTCTACTTCTGCAGCAGGAACTTCGTCAACTAGGTTAAACTATGAGTTGTTTGATAATACGCCAGCCAATGGTATAAATTATTACAGGTTGAAATTGATTTATAAAGATGCTGATTTTAGCTTAAGTGAATCGAAAGAGATATTTGTAATAGGAGCCAGGGTTGTTAATGTGTTGCTTAAGAAAAATGCTCTAGGGGTAGAAGTTAAATGGGAAGCGATAAATGAAGAAGACCCTACAATTTTTGATATTGAACGATCAATAGATGGTGAAAATTTTATTAAAATAGGATCTGTACCTGCCGTTGTTTCAAATGGAAATAATCAATACGTATTTCAAGATATAAATCCGGAATATAGAATGTTATATTATAGGGTTAGAGAAATATTTCCAGATAATTCTGTTAAATCATCTAACGTTGTAAGTATAAATCATCTATTAACTGAAGTGACTATCAAGTCTTTTGATGCGGTTAATAAAGCATTAGGTGTTCAACTTTTATGGACAACAGAGCGGGAGGATGCGACCGATAAGATTACAATTGAGAAATCTATTGATGGAACTAATTTTGTGACCCTTCACGAAATGTCTGCTGCCGGAACATCAAGTCAGAATATAAATTACCAGTATTTAGATTTAGTGCAGTCTGAGGGATTGAATTATTATCGCCTCAAATTTGCTTTTGAAGACGGAAGCTATATCTATTCAGCTACTAAATCTATAGAATTTTATATTTATAAATTAGTAAGATTTAATATTGAGAAGATTAGCGGAAAAGCAAAATTATTTTGGTCTGGACTTAAAGAGCAATCCGCTAAATCTTATTCTATTGAGCGCTCTGTTAACGGACAAGCTTTTACTAAAGTAGGTTCGGTAAATGTTAAAGGAGGCCTTTCTGAGAATGATTATGAGTTTGTAGATGAAACGGCATTAAAGGGCATTAATTATTATAAATTGGTACTCAACTTTGATGATGGAGTTAAATTGGAGCAGCCAATTAAAGCATTTAATTATTTGAAATTTGAAGGGTATTTAAGTGAATTCAATTTGGTGAAACAAGGCTTTAAAACACTGTTAAATTGGAAAACATCTAATGATACATATATTAGGAGGTTTGAAGTGGAGTCTTCATTAGATGGAAAAATCTTTAACAATATAGCTTCTATAGAGGTGAAAAATCATTCTGTTAATGGTAATTCGTATGATTTTGAGTATCCGGTAAATACGCCATTAAATGCTACAGTTTACTATCGCATTAAGCTTGTTTCTATAGAAGATGAAGTGGATTATTCAGCAATTAAGTCTACTTTTAATGTTAAAACGGAAGAGGTTGTTGATGGTTCTATGCTCATTTACCCAAATCCTGCAACAGAATACATAGAAATTGCAACACAAGATGTAAACGTTGTTGTTAATCTATTTAACTTATCAGGAAGACAGGTTAAAACGACTACATTTTTAAAAAATGAGTCTATTAAAATTCCTGTTTCTGAACTTATGGAAGGCCTTTACTATATGGAGTTAAGGCTGAATGATGGAACAAAGAAGTTATTAGGGAAAGGGAAGTTTATTAAGCAATAAAGAATATAAAAAATTAGATTCTTTTACGGATTGCTACAGCGGGATTACCCTGATAGATGGTATACGGCTCTAGATGTTTGGTTGCAACACTTCCTATAGTTAAGATTGCATGTGTTGCTAATATTACTCCCGGACAAACAATAGAACCAGCCCCAACCCAAGCTCCATCATGTAGAGTAATGGGTTGAACCATTAGATCGAAATTTTCTGATTTATAATTGTGGTTGCCTGTAATTAGCATAGCATTTTGAGAAATACAGCAATTATCTCCAATTTTTACATGGGATAAATTTTCAATGTAACATTCGGCAATCCACGAATTATTTCCTATAGTTAACCGCCATGGAAATTTAACCTGAAAACCAGGCTTAATTCTTACATCTTTTCCTATTTGGGCGCCAAATGCTTTTAATATGGAGACGAGAATACTGCTAAACGGAATTATCTTTGACTTAAATAATAAAGCATTGGTAAGATGCCAAAGCCCCAATTTTAATGCTGATGCGCCAGGCGTGTATGTTCCAGTATCGAAATTTTTTTTCAATCTAACTTTCAGTAATTCTTCTTTATCTGTCTTAAGCATTTTTTTCTCTTGAGGGGCGTTTTACATATTTACTAATCCATTTAAATAAGATGAATAATACGACAATGTAAATAAGAATATTAAATACTTCATGATGATAGGCTAGCGACTTGCGATGGGTATGGAATTCAGTAAATATAATTCCTAAGCCTGCTATTCTAAGAATATTTAAAAAATAAACCACAAAGCAACAGAATAATGCAACTTTCCATTTATATCTTAAATGAACAGGAAAAGCAGTAACATAGGCAATAATAAAGCTCATAACGCCTAGTCCTAAACAGGAATAATTGACATTCAGTTTAATCCCTCCAATAATAAGTATTTCATCTTTATTGGATAAAATTTGATACCCAAAAGCATTTAAAATCCATTTTGAAGGAATTATCAATGCATTTCTTAACCATTGAATATAATTTAAGTTTTCATAGAAAAACTGATTATAATATTTTGCGCCCGGAGATAAAACACTATTCATAAATATATTTCCTTGGCTAAGAAGAATATATGTTATAAATAAGATGGCAATAAATTTTACAGGTTTAATATTTTTTGTTTCAACAGTAAGTTCATTCATGATATTGAATTATCAAAACTAATATAGGTAAAATGTTAAATATTAGTGCTTTGTGTTTTTGTTCTTTTGTCTTTTATCTCCTGTATTTTAAGATCAACAATTGTCCGGAACCAAAACCCCTGCAAATAATGAAACAAAATTCCTGTTTTCCCATCAAGTATTCCCAATTTGAAAAATAATCTATAAAAGAAATAAAGGAATGGCCTCCAGCCGAGGGGTAATTTCCACCAGATGTTTTTTAAGTATGCCATTCTCTCATCCGGATTACCAAAGAAATTTTTAGAATTAGATTGAACTCTTAAATTATTCATTCTTTCAATTTCTTCAACCGCAACTAAAGTGCTGTATTTATTATGTTTGTCTATCCAGAAACTTATTTCATTTTCCTTTAGGTTTTCTTCTAAAATAAGCCCTTTTTTCCAAATGCTTTTTTTGCCTGGTGTTATAAATCTATGATCCATATTTTCATTTAAATCTGAATAACCGATACCAGTTCTAAACATTTTTAATAAATATTTTGGATAAAATCCACCATATTTAATCCATTTCCCCCTAAAAAAATTTTTCCTATTGAAGTAAATGCCATCAACATCTTTATAATTTTCAGGATTAAATTTTTTTAACAAAGTAAACAATTCTGGAGTTACAATTTGATCTGCATCTAGTCCAATTGTCCACGGGGTTTTTATCTCAAAATTATTAAGTGCGAAATCCCATTGTTTAGGATGATTAATAAATGGGTTTGTTTTTAGTGTTGCACCAAACTCAGATGCAATTTCAATAGTCTTGTCAGTACTTCCTGAATCTAATATGAAAATTGGGGAATTTAACTCCTTAATAGAGTTCAGCAATCTGGGCAAATGCTGTTCTTCATTAAAAGTGATTATTATAAAACTAAAATACTGCTCCATTAATTAAATTTTTGCCTTAATAATCATTGATTTCCAAAATAAAGGAAAACGACCGCAACCCACAAAATTTGTTATTTCAAAGCCCTCTTCTATTAATAATTTACTTAATGTTTTTTTGGACCAAAATTTTATATGTCCTCCATACCATAATGGGTTCGTATGTTGATCCCATTTGCCAGTTAATGCAATAATAAGATTTTTTAGATATCCGTGATAGGGGGTACTTAATATAATTTCTCCTCCACCGTTTTTAACCAAAATATTCTTGCAGAATTTAATAAATCCTCTGGGATCATATAAATGTTCAATTACTTCTGTAGAAATGATCGTGTCAAACTGTTTGTTTAAAAATTCATCCGGAAGTTCATCTTTAGATAAATCTTGAATAGCGTAGCGTTCTTTTGAAAATTCAGAAGCCATTTTTATGCCACTGGGTGATGCATCTGTTCCATATGCATCAAAGTTATTTTCCACTAATAATTTCACCAATGATCCATTACCACAGCCTACATCTAATATGATTTTATTTGTAGCTGTGTTTAACAAGTCTAAGATAGGCTGAGCAATATAACCTTGCACATAAGTAGGTAATGTATGGTTAAAGCCGTAGTCTTTATAATTGGCCATTTCTTATCTGATTGTATAGTGTATTATATTGTTGAACTAAATTACCTGAATTATAATCATGTTCTATAATTGTGGGAGCATTTTCATTAATTTGTTTTCTGAGCGCTATATTTTTATAAGCTTCTATCAATTTTAAACTGATTTTTTCCGGTTTTAATTCAGTAACCCAACCAAAATTATTTTTCATTACATAGTCGTACAGCCCAACTTGATTGGAAATAAGAACAGGTGTTCCTACACTTAAGCTTTCTATTATTACGTTTGCAAAATTTTCATTATGAGAAGTTAATACCAATAAATCATGTTCTCTTATTAAGTTAAATTTATCTTCATTGGCTATCTGTCCAATCCAGTTAATTTTTTGATCAATTTTTAGTGTTTTGGCCAGAGTTTTAATTTTCTTCAGATAATGTATTTCTCCTTTTCCAGCAATGGTTAAAGTCCATTCAAAATCGATATTCGCTAAGGCTTTAAACAAAAGGTCCAATCCTTTTTTTTCTTCAATGCGAGATAAGAATATTAGATTAAGTCTGTTCTCAAACTGATTCCTATTTGATGAATTTTGTGTTCTCGCTGGTAAATCTACTAAATTAGGAATGGTATGAATGCTTTTAGGCTTAATAATTTGCAAAACATCTTGCCTTTCTTTTTCACTGGTTGTATGAATAGAACAGTACTCTAAGAGTGATCTGCCGACTAATTTGTGAAATATAGATTTAAGAAAAGTATTTCTATTGTTTTGAGTATAGTACGTAAGCATTCCTCGCGTAGACAATAACACTGGTATATTATACCATTTTGCAATCATACAGCTAAATATAGATACTAAATTCCACCACGCATGAATATGAATAATTATTTTCTCATTGGTTTTTAATCGACTTCTTAATGCCAGAAGCAATGAGGGCGACAGGTGGGAATGATCTTTGGTTATTCTCTTAAAGTAAGTGACTTTTACCCCATCAATATGTGTTGATTTATTTGGGCAAATATTTAATTCTTCCTTACCATTTGCTAATGTGGTTAACACCTCTATATTCTGTCCACTTTCTTTTAGTGCTTCACAAAGTTTAGCCACAGACATAGTGGGACCGCCGTAAATCCAGGCGGGTTTATAAGAGGCATTAATATGAATTAATTTCAAAGATTTAGTTGTTATAATTGGGTTTTAGAATTAACATAGTTTTCAAAATCCACCATAAAACCCACATAATTAAATATGCGTAAACAATATTATTAAACATAAATTCGAAATTGTTACCACGCCATAAATTTTGGAATAGACTATTGAACATGATTACACAACCAATTTCATAACCACCAAATATAGATTCGGCTCTGTTACATATTGCTTGTACCAGTAGTCCATATATTAGCATAGTGAAAAATACACCAGCAATACCCCAACTGAGGTAGGCGTCTACTACCGGCCGCGTTTTGGCAGATACTGATGATAAACGATTTGCTACACCTGCTTGATATACTCTTTCCATAGAGATTTCTTCAATATTTGGTTTTGCCGGCCAAAATATTCTAGGAACTAAAACCATAATAGATTGGTTGAATATTTCCCAGCCGTAGTAATCTCTCTTAGCGGGTACATATTCTACAAATTCTGTAAACATATTTATTTCACTAAATCTATTGGTTAAAAAGGTCCAGTTTGTTTCAGAAATTTCGTCACTGTTTTCATTTCCAATTAATGTTTCAAATGCTTGAGCCTGTGCGTTTTCTGCTGAAATTTCTCCTGACCAAGATGATCTAACTATTTGGTTATAAGAAGGTAAGAAATAGAAAAGTATGTATATGGTAGGAATAGATAAAGTTAAAATTGCTTTTTTATAATATGGGAAAAATATTGCTCCTAGAATAATAACATTTATTATAATAGGTTCTTTAAAACCAGATAAGGAAGCTTGTACAAAATTGAGAAAAAATATAGCTGAACCCAATGAAGTAAACAATAGATTCTTCGTAAGAACTCCCTTTAAAAATATCACTGCTGCGCAGCTAATACCAATATTGGTTAGTGGTATTGAAACTTGATTTAAACCGGGAATTTGATGAGTAATTACACCTAGAATATAGATGGTTAACCCTAATTTCAGTAATTGGTTCTTATTGTTCTGAAAAGTATATAATGGAGATGATTTTTCTCTATTTGTAAATAAGATCATACCGCTTACGAGCGCTGCATGAGCAAGTAAAGCCATCCGCTGGCATTGGGCTATTAAAAAAGATTTCTCTTTTTCTAAGAATGCATCTCCAATTGCAATTTTTGATAAATAGCGATACCCTAAATGATCTAAAAAATAGAAAATAGAAGTACACGCCATAAACCCGGCAAAAATTAGTTGAATTAAAAATATGGGCCGCATAACTTGCTTGCTAATAGTAAGATCTTCTTTAAAGTATACGGACGACGAAAACCATGTTTGGTAAAAAATGAATAATGAACCCAACCATGCAATTATAAAAGAGATTACTGGAGAGTTAATTAATAAGTAAGATAAAACTACTGGTATGTAAAGTGGTACTATGGCAGCAGCTCTTGATCCTGCTTGTTTCATAATTTGTTTATTTCTAACATTATACAGTCAGCTTGTTTTTGGAAGCTATATGCTTTTATAATTTCGTGTGAAGCTTTGCCCATTGATACCAGTTTTTCTTTACTAGCAGTTAAAAGTAGCAATTTATTATGTAAATCGTTGATGTCTCCAGATTTGAAGATATAACCATTGTGACCATCTTTCACTAAGTCAGATGAACAACCTACCTTGTTAGAAACTAAAATGGCCTTGCTTCCCGCCATAGCTTCATTAACAGCTAATCCCCAGGTTTCTCCTGGTCCAGCAGAAGGTAAGCAAAACAGGTCGCACAGCTGATAAATTAAAGGCATTTCTAATTGATTTGCAAAGGGCATAAATGAAACTCTACTGTCTTTTTTTCCTAATGCTTTAATTTGATCTTCTAAAACTCCATTTCCTACAAATAATAATTTAATAGAAGGATTAGATATTTTTAGAAAAGCTCTCAATAGAAGGATAGGACTTTTTTTCTGTTCAAATTTTCCAGCAAAAAGTATAACCACATCGTTTGGATTGATTTTCAGCTTCTCCTTTAATTTTAATACTTCTTCATTTTTTATGACACTAAATCTTTTATTGTCAATGGCGTGAGGCATAAATGTTAGACTTTTTTCCTTTAATCCATATTCTAAGAAGTACTTCTTGTTTTCTATTCCGGCATAAAAAGCTCTGTCAATTTTTCTAAACAACCATTTTAAGTAAATCTTCTTTACGAATGATTTAAATACATTGCTACTATCTAATAAGGTACTGTCGCCCCTAAACCATATTGTTTTTTTATCAGCATACTGTCTAATTATCTGGTAATGGCTTTTCCACGCCCATCCATAAATTAAAATTGCAGTAGGGTTAAATTTGTCAATTTCGGCAGTTAGTTCTGTATTGATAATGCCATTAAAATGATGTGTTCCAGGATCGGCAGATTCATTTTCTAAGAAGGTATAATTATAACCATCTAAAAGAGGCAAGTCCCAGATTATTTCTTTTTTAAACCCTTTATCAAAGCGATTAAAATTTTTGTTTCCTCCGGTGTAGAATACACGTAAGTCTAGGTCTGCACTTTTATTTAGTAGTTCAAAAAGCGGTGCGTAATATTGAATGGGGTGGGTTGTAATTATAGCAAGCTTTTTCATCTTATATTTTTTCTCCAAAAACTTTGAATGGTAGACTATTTGTAATTCTTTGTTCAATAAAGCTTATATCTCTGATATAAATGGTATTAAAGTCTCCAAAAGTTTCTTGCTTGATAAGCTTTCTTTTAAAAGCATTATATGTGTATGGTGAAAAAGAGTACTGTATTAGTAACGTATGAATTTTCAGGTCTTCAATTTCATAGTTACTTCCTGCTCCGTTCAATTCAATTATTATGGCTTTTACCTTTGTATCCGAAATGGTTTTTTCCGCGCCCTTTAGTACCTGATATTCGAATCCTTCTACATCTATTTTTATTAAGGTAGGGGTATTGTCCGGGTAAAATTTATCTAATTGGACCACTGAAATGGGTATGTCTAAATGAGAAGGAGTTAATGATACATGATTTTGGGTGTCTCGGTCTTTTGTGAAAAATGAAGTGTTTTCTATTGATCCAACGCCATAATTTAGACATTTTGCAAGGTGTTCAATCTTATTTAAAAGGATATTTTTTTTCAATATTTCGAAAGTAGTAGGAATAGGTTCAAATGATAGACATTTAGATTTTCTTACTCCGGAGGCTAGTATTGTATAAGCTCCTACGTTTGCTCCTACATCGTAAAATGTATCGTTGTTAGTGAGTACATGCAACATAAACGACATGCTTTCAAATTCGTGCAAGCCTGTATAAATATTTCCTGTAATACCAGTTAATCTTTTTTTTGCTAAAAAATGGGTCTCCTCTATAAATGGAATTTTTAAAAGTTTTCTAACAATTCTAGAACGGATCTGCCAACTGAAAAGTTTTGCATAAGCAAGTATTAAATGTTTTTTTGCTAAAGGGTGATGATTTATGAAGTTGGTTGTTCTCTTTATTCCCTTTAACATATTTTATTTTTAATGATAATTTTTGTTTATTACCTTGTTAAACAGGTTAATTTGCTCTTTAGTAAGTTGTTCAGCAGAATATTGGTCGAAATTTTTCTCGTTTATTTGTGGAATTTTCTCATTTTTTACATCATATATATAGGACTTAAAAGTTTTTAGACTATCTGCTTCAGACTGTTCGAAAGTAATTAATTTTCCTGCATTACATTCATTGAAAATTCTGGAAGCACTACTTAATTTGTTTAGTAGAGCCAACAAGGGCTTTCGTACTAAAATATTAGGATAAAGTTTAGACGCAGTATAAGCAGCGTCGTCTGAGCCTAATAGAATAGTACCGCTAGATGTCATTAAGTTGTTTAAACTTTCATAAAAACCTATTCGTTCAGGGATTTCAATTACATACGTTTCTAACCCCATTGCAATAGCTAAAGGAAGAAGTGTGTAAACCTCTTTACCTTTTGGAGCATAAGAGGTTCCTATGAAATAAAACCTTATGTCTTTATAATAATCGAAGTCTTCTGATAAAGCTTTTTTAAACGCAGTTAAAAGTATTTTAAGTGCTAGCTCCATATCAAATCCTCCTCTGCCTATATAAACCAGATTTGTATGTTTTTTATCTTTAAATAAGCCTTTAGATAGCTTCTCCAGATGATGCTCAACAATCTCTATATCTTTTTTAAAGGCCCCGAAAGTGATAACTGCACTCGGAATATTTTGTGTCGGTAGATATCTATCGTTTAACTGTTTAATATAGGATGCAGATACGCTCATTATTCCTCCGACACGAGAAAAAGCGATGGGCTCTAAAAATTTATTTAAATTATGAGAGAACCAATATTTTTTAGGTTTTTCATTTTTAGGTTTGTTTTCATAATAAGTAGATACCCAAGGATCTTGCATATCTATAATATATGGAATTCCAAATTTCTTATGCCAATATGCGCCCAGTATGCAAACAGGAAATTGAGTAGTAGAAAAAAGGATTAAGTCGAACTTTTTTTCTCTTAACAGTTTATTTACCTTTTTTTTATAAAACCATAGGGATCTAATTGCAATGCTTCCTAAGCCAATTTTCATGGTGTATTTTTTAGGAAGCGCTTTTACCTTGTGAACTTTTATAGATTCGGGGATTGACAATAATAACAATGGATCTGTTTTAAAGTCTACATATTTTTCGTCTACTGTAACTATTTCGGCAGCCCAGCCGTTTTCTGCTAGGTAAGGCAATGTCATTCTTACTCGTTGCATATCAGCTGCATTAACAGGAGGGAAGTAGGGAGATATAATCAGAACTTTTTTCAATTCAGTAAGTTTTTTTCGATTATTTGAATGAATTTCTCCTGCTCTTTTTCCCAATTATATTTTTCTATTGCAAGTGTTCTTGCACTTTCTTTTGTTGAATAGAGCAACGCTCGGTCTACATCATACTCATTGATGATTTTTGATAGACGATCTACATCACCAATAGGGAAAGATTTACCGATAGTAGGGTGATCTAATATAAACTTTCTTTGAGAAGTTGTTTCAGAAGCGATTATTGCAATACCAGCTGTTAAATATGAGAATATTTTATTTGTTAAACAGATATCTCTATTATGGGGTAAGTTTTGTTCTAGGGCAAGGCCGATATCACAGGTATGGGCAATTTCAAAAATACGTTCAGAAGAAACAGGCGAAATGAATGTAATTTGATGCTTTTCTAAACCTGCATTAAGTGCTAAATTCAAAAAATAATGTTGATGTGAATCGTCTATCTTCCCTAAAAGCTGAAGGCAGATGTGTTTCTTTTGAAGTACTCCTATTGCTTTAATAGCATCTTCTATTCCTCGTCCTTTTCCTATTGTTTGTGAAAACCAAAAAAGCTGTAAGCTGTCATTTTTTGAAGAGATATTTTGGATTAAATTTTTTGGAAAAACATTGTAAATAACTTCGGGTTTTAATGCTGTATAAATTTCTTTGTATCTCTTTGCTATCAGCTGACTAGAAGCGGTGAAATAATCCAATTTCAAAAGATATTTATCTTCTATGAATTTTGCGAGTCTAAAAGTAACGGACTTGGGGTTGTCTGAAGTTTCCTGTCTATGAAAATCTTCTGCATCGAAACCACATTTTGCATGATATTTTTTAGCAGCTTTTACGGCGGCTGGTAAGGCACCTAAATTATGAGCAATGTATAAGGAAGCGGGTATACTTTTTGCCTTTTTAATCAATTGATTGGTGCTTCTCCCTAAGGCCATTTCCGCTATACCGTTTTTAATGCCAAAAAGTTCAATTATCTTTTTTGCAATATGATGAACAACTTTGTTTTTTAGGAAATTAAAATTATCAGTAGTGGGATTTCCTCCTACACAAATTGCTTTCCATTTTTTATATGGAAATAACTCTTCATCTAACACGGTTCCCCAATCATTCCAATATTGATAAATGACCGATACTTTATATCCGGCATTTGCCAATGAATCAGCCTCCTTTACTAAGCGAGGATTTAAGCTTGGTTGTCCGGAAGTAATGAGAACAATAGAAATCTCTTTTTTATTCATTTTTTTTAGTCTCTATAAATTTACGCCAAGCGTCTAAATTGATGTTCTCATAACCTTCTTGCTCATCCGGAAAATTACCCTTAGAAACTTCCCCAATAATCTTGTCTAATATTTCTATATAAGATGCTGGTTTGTCTGTGGGATGTGTAATCCAAGCATCTTTACTCTTTAGCATCAGTCTCTTACAGCCTCTTGCACTTAACGACTTGAAAAGTAACATTTCGGGATCTATAGGGAAGGCCCTTTGTCCAAATTTTCTCAATAAGAGTTCAATTTTTACCTTTCCTCTAACCAAGGGTAAATAATTGTGAAGTTTTTCCTTATCTATTAAAAAATGTCGAGTTGAAAACCAGTCATTTAGCCAATAATTATCAAAAGTAGTATAAGGTCGCCCTTCTTGGGCAGATGGATGTTCCGTATCTTTAAATGGCGGACTTAATCTTGGAACGGCAATAAGAGCATCTTTTTGTTTATTCAGATACGATAATGCTTCATTAACCCAAGAGTAATCTCTTTTTTGATACAAGATAATATCTCCATCATAATGTAAAACATACTTGGTTGTACACAATTCAATTCCTGCCCAATAAGACATATTTGCTGTGCCGCCCGCAGAATGTGTACAGTCGTATAAATTGTTTAAATACTTTTTAGATAGGGATTTGTATAACGGATCATCTGGAAATAAATAATGCACTTTAGTGACTACATTGTCCTGAAGTAATTTTTCACTTATTTCTATTATTTTTTTTACCCTCTTTTCAAAAATCTCTTTTGGGAATTTTAAATCAGGGTTAACCAATTTTGTTTTTTGAGGCCTGCAGCAATCTACAACCAGTAACCTTTCTTTTATGTCAAAATGATTGGAAACTAAGGCTGGTACTGTTAAGGCAGCGTAGTTTACATCTCCCGGAGATAGGTTTATTTGTAGGGTAACATCAATCATCATTTCTATAATGGGCAATGATTTGTGATATTTTATCTTCTTCTACTTCAAAAATAGGATCACCATTAAAATATTTTATACTAAATCCGCTTTGGCGGAGTTTATCTACGCATAAATTAGGATCGCCGTGCGTATTAAATCCTTTAGGATGTAGTTCAATAATCATAGTGAGATTTTTAATGCTTGATAAATTACCTGGAATCGAGTTAAAAAGATGCGACTCATAACCTTCAATATCCATTTTGACCAATAATTCTTCCTTGGCGGATAAAGTTTGTATAAATTTCCAGAAGTTAATGGATTGAACCGTCTCATTTCCATCACTTGCTACGTGACCAGTCACTGATCCGGCCGACTTGAATTGTTGTACATTTTCATCAACACCAACAATTGCTTCTATAATTTCACATCTATTTAATAAACCGTTTTTTGTTAAAGATTTTTTAAGGCACAAAAGTGCTTTTTTATTGGGGTCTATTGCTATTACACTAATATCTGGATTACGTAATAGCATACTCAAACTCATAGCCCCTATATTACACCCTATATCAATAAATTTAGTTTTTTCTAAGGAGATTTCCAGTAATTTATTTTGTAACTCCACATCAAATGATTCATAGCGTCTCGTTCCAGTCCATGCCCAGGAGTGTTCAATGGCATCCATAAAAATGGTTCCTGCATAAAATTTCTGTGTAATGTAAATGCCTGAAAAAAGTTTTTTTGCCAGCGTTCTTAAAATTTTAAAGGAATGGAGTTTTCTTACTATAAAACTCATGTTTGTTTAATCATTTTATAATATAAATCTAAATATTGATGGATGATTACTTCTGATGAGAATCTTGTTTCAGCATCTTTCCTGACATTGTTCCTGTCGATTGTATGAATTTCGGAGGTTAAATTAATCATTTCTTCTACAGTGTCGCACCTAAAACCATTGTAATTATTTATCACAATTTCAGGAACCGAACCTCTGTTAAAGGCAATGACCGGAGTGCCGCATGCCATGGCTTCTGCCATCACAATACCAAATGGTTCATTCCACTCTATAGGCATAAGGAATGCTAAAGCTTTACCTAAGATGTCATTTTTTTGCTGGTCGTTTACAGGTCCTACATAAATAATTTGATCATTTAGTTCAGGCTTAATGTATTTTTCAAAATAATCCTGGAATTCTGTAGCTATATTTCCTGCTATGATTAAGTTTTTGTTTGTTTGTTTGGCAATTTGAATAGCGATATGTGTTCCTTTTATCGGTTCTATTCGGCCTAAGAAAACCAACGGTGCATCTTCTTTTATGGTATCTTTAAATTCATATAAATTTAAATCTATACCATTAAATATAGGATATGAAGATGCATAAGGAAGTATTTGATTGCTAATGTAATTACTGCATCCCGTGAAAGTCAAAGTGTTTTTTTTCGCGATCTTAAAAGCTTTTTTAATCTGACTGAGAGTTGGTTCTCGTTGGTAACTCATTATTTTCGGAATGCTTAAAGGTAATTGAGGCAATAAGTATAATAATCGGCCAAAACTGTGAGCAATATCGTATTCGTTGTTTATAAGTTCTCTATTTATAATGTATGTATTCTTAAGAATGTCTAATTTGTTTCTACTAGACGCTCCCGTATATGCGAATAATCTTGCAGATGTGTTAGAATCCTTATGAGCAAAAAGGCTTACTTCATGCCCCAAAGCTGTATAGCCGTCAACCAGCATCGCAATAATACGTTCAATACCACCATAAAGTAGAGGAGGAACAGCAATTTCTGGGTCAGCTATAAGCGCTATTTTTAGGGATTTCATTTAATAAACTGCTTTAATTTTTTGATGGATTTCCAACCCAAAATCCGGACTAATATTTTTGTGATTCCCCCGGCAGGAAATGCTAAATCAGCCCCCTTTAGTTCATTAATATTTTTCTCTGCCAGTTTTATCATCTGTTGTTCATTTGGGTATACTTCATATATGAAATTCTGCAATAAGTTAGCATAGCAAATATTTAGCGCTGGCTGTTCTTTGAAAAGATTTTGAGCAATTGTTATGGAACGTATAAGTGAATTGAAAAATGAATGATAGGCCTCCGAGCTTTTTATTGAAGATAAACCATTAATACCAGATCGATAATAAAAAGTAGTTTGAGAGTTGTATTTAATTAATTCACATTGAGAAAATATACGTGTATAAAAAGTAAAGTCGTCATTAAGGGTTAAGTCTTCATCCCATAAGCCAGCATCTTCAATTAAGTTTCGAGGTATTAAAACCCGTCCGGGGCAAGTCATATGGTTTACGTTATACCAGTAAATTTTTATCCAGTTTTCAAACGAAAGATTTTTTTGTACTTGTCTGGTATCTTTCTCTAAGGTAGAAAGATCATTGTTATAGAATCTTCCCCATTCAGAAACCACCACACTTTTATTCGAATCTAAGCACTGAAGTTGCGTTTCGATAAAATTTTCGGGAACCCAATCATCTGCATCAAAAAAAACAATAAAATCTCCTTTACTTAATTTAAATGCTTGATTTCTTGCAGCAGCAGCTCCACGTTTTTCAGCAAAAAACATCTTAACTCGTGGGTCTTTTTTAATGAAATCAGTAATGATGTGTGCACTTTGATCGATAGAATGGTCGTCAATAATTATAATTTCTATATCCGGATAACTTTGATTTAATAGTCCACTAAGGGTTTCTGACAAATATTGGTCGGCATTAAAACAAGGTATACAAATAGAAACCAACATTATTTTAATCTATTTTTTATTTTATTAAACAGGTTGTTAGTAAATCCTATCATTTTTCTATAATAATGTATGAGCGTATACAGTCTATTGTTTTTGTAAAAACCGGTAGATGTGATAAAGAATCTTTTCGGCACTAGTTGCCAATTGGGTAATTTATAACCTCCTACATTTTTGTTATTTACGTAATGGTAATAAGCAATAGAAGTGTTTTCAAACCAGAGTATTCCGTTATCGTATTTTATAACCTGTTCGTTAGAAATATACTCTTTAGCTAGCGAGATGAATGAAGCTTTTAGAGACCCTTTTTTATCTTCGCTTGCAACCAGATATGTAAAACAGTGAGTGGGTAATTCAAGCTTGTTTCCCCCTTTCCATGTAATAAGGCTGTGTGCAGTTTCATCTAAACCCCGATAGTCTGTATGAGAAAGTTGCTCTACAAAAACAGGAGACTGAGCATATAAATTGACCAAGAAATCAGTATTTTTAATAATGCATAAAGAGCCGGAGAGAATTTCCATTCTATGTGACAGCACATCATAACCAATTTGTATCCTATTAAGAACATTTGACTTCAGATCTCCATAAATTAAATCAATGTCTCCATATCCCCAATAATCACTATCCTTTATATATTCTTCAAATATTTTACCATAACAAGGTTTAAAATCACAAAGTTTATAAGGGTAAGTTAAGTTGATGCTTAAGTTAAGTTTTTTATTAATTAATACACTTAAGGTTTCTAAAGAGTGGGGTATAAAAGTGATGTTATTAGGATGATTTTCAGGTGTTTTACAATTGGTAAAAAAAATGATATTCAGCCATTTATTATGATTACATCCTTCCAAATAGACGTTAAAATAACTTGGCCATTCACCAAAATAGGGTATTAGTAGCGTTATTTTGTGAGATTTTTTTGAGGTTGTTGAATCGATATTGTTCATGAATTAAGCTTCTAAAAAAATCTTTTTAATACAGGAAACATCCTGAATATTTTTTGAAAGTATCGATTTTCTTTATTTAATCTATCCCAATTTATAGGACCATGTATTGCCCATTGTTTACTGTGATCTGCTTTCCACAATGCCTTTGTTGCTTCATTACTGCTATGTGTTTTAGCCGCCTCATGGGCTCTCGCAATGGATAAAAAAGCATTGATGTATTTCTTTTTAGCCCCCTTGGCAATCCGCATCCAAAGTTCAAAATCTAGTGTACAATGTAATTCTTCCCAAATTGGCTGATGGATGTTCTTACTCCAAAAAGTAGAAGGCTGCGGTATCCCGGGGATAGGCAAATATCTATCTACCACAATAGGTGCAATATTTGGACTATATATCCCGTCTTTTAAATCCAAGCAATTGCCGTATACAAACTCCGTATTCGAGTTTACAAAAGCTAAGGCAACTTTATAAAGTGCTTCCTTGGTGAAAAGGTCATCGCTATTTAGCCAACAATAAATATCGCCACTTGCCAAGCTAAAACCTTTATTAATAGCATGACTTTGCCCTCTATCTTTTTCAGATTCCCAATAACTTAACCAAGGATCATATTTTTTTAATACATCAACAGAATTGTCATTGCTATTTCCGTCCATTACTATGTATTCAATATTGGGATAGTTTTGCAATAAAACGCTTCTAATTGTTTCTTCTAAATAAATACCCTGATTGTATGAAGGGCTTACCACAGTAATTTTGGGCCATTTGATATTTTGGTTATATAATGAAGGATTAACCTCGTCATTCCAAGGCCACCCGCTTTTTTTTAAGTTTTTATCTAAAGAATTTAAAATACCAGTTTCGTTAAATTTTAAGCTTTTTAATGGCAACTCTAATCCGTTATTTATGTATTTTTCTCTATAATCTTTATAGGACGGAAGTGGCGGTCGTTTCATTTATTACTTAATTTTGTTTGCTTAATACGTTATTTCCCAGTAATTTTTTCCATGCTTTTTCAAAATAATATTTCTTCGATAAGTCTACGTAATGATGAAGAATATCTTCATGTTGCATTCGTTCCGGGTTTACTATGTAATCTTTACTATCTAAAATAGTTTTTGAGGGCTGTTTTGCTATTATCATTGCAGACAAAGCCTGTTCTAAAAAATAAGATGTGCCTTCTTTTTCTTCAAGCTTTTTTACCCATAAATTTAATGCTTCCCAGTTTATATTATTTGAATTAAGGCCTATTGCACCTACATTTACTTTCTCAGGAATGTCTGCGCCAGATAATTCTTTCATTAAACCAGCGGTATATCCGTATGATTCTTCACAATCAATCATATGTAAACATCCGGAGGGGTTTTTTAACCATTTGATTAAGTCAGCAGGATCTCTCCAAAACAACATGTCCGAATCTAAAACCAATTTATAGCTGTTGTCTGATACGGAGTGTACGTCTGTTAATTTTTTAATATGTGGATATACTTTTCTCTTATTATACAAATAAGGATATTTTTCTTTTAGTACCAATTTTGAGAGATTAATCTCAATCATTTCTTTCGTTATTATCTTGGTGCCCGGCATTTGGTTATGTATCCTATTTATTATTTCTTCATCAAAAGAACCATCGTCTACTAATGTAAACTGAAATTGTTCTTTAGAGGCTTTCGATAAAGAGTAAGCACAAAACAACGTTTGATATAAATAATTTTTCCCGGTTAAAAAATAAATGGGGAGGCCATTTGTTGCTGACAAAATAGGAGGGATTCCCTTACTTGCTTTCTGCATTTTTTTCATCCCTAAAGTCATTTTATGATAACTATAAAAACCACCAAGACGTTTGATTTTTTTATAATTGGAAAGGGGTATTCTGTAAAGGATATTGATAATGGATTGTATCATTTTATATAAATTTCTGATAATCCTTTAAGTTGTCCGCACGCTGCTTTCCATTTTATATAATTGAGTTTGCTTTGCCATGCGTTTAATTTAATATACGCCTTAAACTGTCTTAATTTTAATGTAGTTGGGTTAATAGGTGGCCATGGGTTTATCTTGTGAATTTCCAAAACTTTTACCCATGATCTATTGCTCTCATATGCCATTTTTTTTAAATATTCTAAACTGTATCTTTTTTTGGGGATGAGATGAGTAATAATGAGTTGAGGTACATAAGCTATTTCCCAACCTTTTTTAATAATCGTTAATAGAATATCATTGTCTTCGCCTGATGATAATGAACTGCCTTGTCTTCCTAGCGCTAAGCGAATGGGTGATGCTTTCACTTCTGAAATATAAGATAGGAAGGCATCTTTTCTAATAATCATTCCTGTGCCTATAGGTGCAAAGTCCGGATAATTTTTAACCTTAAATTGATTTTTTGCAAAGTTTGAAATTTTCATTTCATCTCCAAACTCCTGGCAGCCCAGGTCAATTCCGGTTTTAAAAAACCAATCTGGAGGTGGCGTTTCAAATTTAGGAAGAGATTTACCTCCAAAGCATCCTACTGAAGGATGCGCTGTTGAAAAATTTAATACATTTTCTAAAAATGAGCTCTCTAATAGATTATCATCATCAACAAAGACTAAAATTTCATGTTTCGACTCGGTTACACCTTTTATTCTGGCATGAGAAAGTCCGGGTTTTTTTTCGACTATAATCTTTTGATATGGATGCCAAGTAAGGTCTAACCAATCCGTAACAGCTAAGTCACTATTATTATCAATAACAATTAATTCCCAATACTCTGGTTTTAAAGTTTGTGAGCGTAATGACGAAATTACTTTCTTAAGAATAAGTGTATTTGGGTTATAGGTACAAATGATTACGCTTATCTTTATTGACATTACTTTTTACCAATAATACGGTTAATGATAAACTTAAGAGATCTGTAATACTTTAATCTTAAAGGACGATATTTTATAGCAATTAAAATGCTTTTTAAGGCATTCTTTAATTGTTTATGATAAAGATGACTGCGTGTAAGCTCAAAATAAAGCAACGATTTGTCTTTTAAATAAGGCGCTTTAAGATTATTCTCTAGGGCAATAAGTTCTTTTTTATACTTTGGATCTAATAAATCAATGTTTTCTCGATAGAATGTTTGGTAGATGTTTTCTATTAATGATTTATTAATTAGCTTATCTACTGTAAGACTTTGTGTAACACCCACTGGATTCTCTCTATAGTAATACAATAAATCGGGGAGCATGGTAATTTTAAAATGCCGAAGCGCTCTCAATATCCAATCCCAATCTTCACCACATTTACGAGAAAAGAAGTCATTATAATATCCGATTTTTAGTGCGACTTCTTTTCTAAAAAAAAGACCTCCGGCAAATATGGGAAACTCACCGTGTTTAAATATGAAATCCTCAACCTGTTTTTCTAATGAAACCTTTTCATTGACGAACACTTCAGAAGTAATTGCTCCGTTTTCGTCAACTCTGTAATAATTGACACTACAAATATTTATATCTTTATTTATTTCAAGAAATGTTTGTTGTATTTCTAATCTGTTGCTGTCCGACCAGTCGTCAGAATCTTGAAACGTAATATATTTTCCAGTCGCTTTTTCCCATAAAAAATTAACATTTAACAGGTAGCCTAAATTCTTAGAATGATTAAAAATTTTTATTCTAGAATCAGAAAGTGCGTAGGATTGTAATATTTCTAAAGTGCCATCTGTTGAGCAGTCATTTCCAATCAATAGTTCCCAGTTTTTAACACTTTGGTTAATAATGCTAGAGATGGCTTTTTTTATATACTTCTCGCTATTGTAGGCCGGCATTAATACCGTAATATCGGGACTATTTTCCTCCATTAACGATTTTATATAACATGTATCTTAAAATTTTGAAATCGCTAAAATTAAAAGGTTTTGTAAACAAATATTTTACTAAATATTTTAATGATTTCAAGTACTGCTTTTCTGTTACTATTTGAACGATATAATCTTTAATGTTTGCTTTTTCATTAAAATTTATCTTTTTTAGTTCTGCAGAAATGAACCCGCTTAAGGCTTTAGATGAAGGAGATACTTTATGAGAAAGTTTATACTGATAAAGATATCTTGCTATTGAAACAGAAATTTTTTTCCTGGGATCTAATGATACTCTGCTTGTATAAGACATATCATTATTTCGATAATAATAAAGTGGTTTTGTTATAATTCCTCCTTTAAAGCCAGCATCATATATCCTATAAAACCAATCTATATCTGCTCCACCGATGTGGTCAAAGTATGCGTTAAACCCGCCTACTTTTTCATAGATTTCTCTTTTAAATAATATAGAAGCAAAACAGATAGAGGGCTCTAAATCAATAATATTCTTTTCAGATATGAGTTCTTCTTTATAAAATCCACAATAGAGGGGCTCTCCTACAAAATCAGTTTTTATGAAATTTGTAAAACAAAAATCTAAATTTTGTCTATCCATAAATTCTAATTGACGAGCCATTCTTTCATTGTGCGACCAATCATCGGCGTCTTGAAATGCAATATATTCTGATTTGCATTTACTTAAAAGGTTATTAATCGTTTTAAGATTGCCTATATTTTGATTGTTAAAGAAAACTTTAACTCTCGACGATTCATGCTTTTTTAAAATGGGTTTAATGTTATCGGTAGATCCATCGTCTGTTAAAAAAACAGTGTTCGTTACAGATTGCTTATTAATACTTTCTAAACATTGAGTGATAAATTTTTCACAATTGTGAACAGGAATAATCACATCTACCATAAATCAATTTTTAATTGAGTTAATCTTGTGTAATGTTTTTTTATAGATATATCTTATATCAAGTAATGTGTAGTATTTTAAAGCAAAAAGCAATCCTTTATCTTTTTTAATACTTAAGGCATGAAAATATAATAGCTCGTTAGCCAATTTTTCAACAATCTGTTTGTTTAAAAATGGTTGTGAGAATCCTGAGATAGACTCAATATTTAATATTTTGCAGATAGCATGAAATTTTTTGGGAGGTAGAATAGAAAAGTAGCTATTCATTGCTAATGTATTCTCTCTTATAAATTTGCTGTCAGATTTATTTTTTTCAATATTCGTTTTAGAAGTTTCATGAATTCGAAATTCAGCTAGATAATAATCTAGTTTCTTAACTTTCGGAAATTCGAAATTGAGTAAAAACCTTTTCCATAAGTCTAAATCGAAAGAATAATGAAATTGTTCATTTATTATACCTATTTTTTTAATTACAGATCTGCTAAAAAAAGTAGCTGGCTGATTTAAGCCTGTTTCAAGACAATCATATCTGTTTAATCCCGAAAAGTTGGTTTGATGAATCTCTCCACATTTTTCATCTATATTATTAATTAAATGTGTTTTTCCAATATAGCAATGTGTGTCGGGCGTGTATGCATCAGCTATTTTCCAAAGAGCATCTTTTTCCAACAAATCATCACTATTAATCCAATTTAGAATATCTCCGGTAGCTATTTTAATTCCTTTATTAATAGCTTCTGCTTGGCCATTGTCTTTTTCACTTACCCAAAACGTAATGTGTTTTTCGTGTTTTTTAATTATTTCTAAAGTTTCATCTGTACTGCCACCGTCAATGATGATGTATTCTAAATTTGGATAATTTTGATTAACAATGGAGAGGATAGTTTTTTCTATATATACCCCTTGATTGAAGCTGGGTGTAATAATGGTGATTTTCGGAAGAAATGTATGCATTCAGTTAAGTTTAACGCATTCTATTTTCTAGCGTAGCGACGTTTTTAACGGCTATTAGGTTTTCGTAGGGGTAATTGAGTTTCAAAGGAGATGTTGTGTAGGTCATGCTTTTCGAATCAAATGAAAACCATTGATAGCCATAATTTTCCATAAACCTATAGATATCTCTCGTGCAATAACCAGCACTAATAGCATTTAAATCAGTATATTCAATTAGAAATGCCGTATGCGTATTATTCTTTATAAAATTATCTGCTCCTTTTAAAACATTCATTTCCCATCCTTCTACATCTATTTTGATCAATGAGATTTTAGTTTCATCCATATTTAAGTGCTTAATTATGTTGTCTAGAGAACAAACTTCCACTTCTACGGAGTTACTCAAATTTATATGCTGCAATTCTGTAAATGAATTCCAGGCATCATGACCATCTTCAGAGTAGTTTAAATTTAAAGAACCATCTTCAGAAGAAATGCCCTTGTTAACAGGTGTGACTATTTTTTCTAGCTTATTAAGCTTTATGTTTTCTGTTAAACGTTGAAAAGTAATCGGTGTTGGTTCAAATGCGTAAACGTGACCGTTTTGTCCGACAATATTTCCTGCAAAAATGGAATGTAAACCAATGTTTGCTCCAATATCTAAGAATATGTCGCCAGGCTTTAAAAACTTCTTGATAAACTCTTCCTCATCTTTTTCAAATCCTTCAATAACAAATTGACTTAACAAACTGTCTTTATAAAGCCTGATAAGATTGTTCTCATCTAAACGATGGTCTATAAAGACATCATCTTTAAAAAGGTACTCGAATTTCTTTCTTTTTTTCTTTAATTCCTGCTTTTCTGCATAACGAAGTATCCTATTTATACCATTTCTAATTTTAACAAGAACTTTTATAAAATAATTGCGTTCCATTATGAATTGGTTTTTAGGTTATTAATAAATAAATCTATCTTTTTTTCAGGATTCAATACTTCTGAGTAAAAGTTAAGACATTCAACGTCTGTTATATCTTTTAAAGAATTGTTTTTTATATGATAAGAAAGGTCTTGTTTTTCATTTGCAATTACACCAACTTTAAATTTTTGTAAAATTTCTATATAAGTGGTACATTCTGAGAGTACGGTAGGCAAACCTACCGACATGAATGTTGAAAATTTGCCAGAAGATAATCCTATTTCTTTCAGATTTTTACCTGTAAACATTCCGTTATCTGATTTATAGATTGTTATTCCATAATCAAAACATTTAAGAAATGCGCAATAATCCTCATAACTTTGAAAATGCGCATCATGTAATATTACTGGGTAGTTTAAATCTACTAATTCCACTAGTCTTTTATGGTGCGGATTTTCAGAATCGAACTTACTTCGATTGTGAATAAAAATAAATGTGTTTTCAGGGAGCCCATTTTCAATGGCCTTTATAATTGTTTCAATGCCAGACCAAATATCTACACTTCCAGAATGAACGTATACAATGTCTGATTTCTTAAATCCAAAATCAGTTTTATTATAGTTACTAACACCAACGGCTTTATTTAGATTGGGCGAAACAGGGATAAGATGCCAGTTTGTGAAGTTTTTAGAAACCATATTTTCTATAGATAAAAGTTCTTTTCTTTTTTTATCCTGTATAAGTATAGAGTTTACGATTCCTGTGTATCTAATCTCTTCATTTTTAAGTTGAATGATTTTTTTTTCAGAAATTTCTTCTTTAAAAAAAATCTCAAATGAAAAGTAATGAATTTTAAATTTTAATAATTTCCAAATTCTTCCTGCTAAGACAAGTCCAAAAGGATCGACTGCAATTATATGTTTAATCTCTTGTCTTTTAATTTTTAAAGCTACGCTAATCGTACTAGAGATGTATTTAAGTAAGTTTAGAGGTCTTCTCGGTAATGCTAAACCTTTTGGAGCAGTTGCATACGTGGTCAAATTTAATTCAATAGGAATTAGTGCTTCTTGATATGCGCTAAATATGATTACGGGTATACCTTCTTCATTTAACTTTTTTATAATGGAGTATAAAGTAGGGTTGGTAAAAGTATCTTGATTTAAAGTAATGATGCCGACCATTTTTATTGTAGAAACTTATCGTTTATAATGATCTTTTAAAATCTGTACAGTCCATTTTTTATCTTCGTCTGATAGTCCCAAACCACTTGGTATGTAAAAGCCATTTCTGGCCAGTTTTTCTGCAATCGGATAGTGCTCATCTTTAAACAAACCCATAGCTTGAAATACAGGCTGCTCATGCGTACACCAAAAGAAAGGTCTGGTACCTATTTTTTTATCGGTTAAATAGTTTACCATCTTTTCCTTAGTAATATTGTCTGGAGCTACTAGACCAAATACCCAATAAATGTTTTCTGAGTAGTTAGTTGCAGATAAGGGTAATTGATAACCATTTTCAGTTAGAAAAGATAATTCATGCTGATAGAAGGAGCCCATTTTTCGCTTCAGTTGTATAAATTCGTCTATTCTTTCCAACTGTGCCAGCCCTAGTGCGGCTTGTAAATTGGTCATCCTATAATTCCAACCAATTTCATAATGAATAAATCGAGGCCCGTTTGGTTCAAAGCATAAATTGCGTAGTTTTTTACATCGGTTGGCTAAATCTATATCATTGGTTAAAATCATTCCTCCTTCGCCAGTTGTAATATGCTTATTGGGATAGAACGAAAAGATACTGATATCACTTAAACTGCCACATTTTTTGCCTTTATAGGTTTGTCCATGCATTTCTGCGGCATCTTCGATAACTTTTAGATTATATTTTTTAGCTAATGAATGTATTATAGACATATCAACCGGTAAGCCGTAAATATGTACAACCAAAATGGCCTTTGTTTTAGAAGTAATTTTAGCTTCTATTTGATTCACATCCATATTCCATGTTTCTGGATCACTATCTACTAAAACGGGAATAGCCCCAGCGGTTAAAATAGATTGAGCAGGAGAGATGATGGTAAACGTTGGCATAATTACTTCGTCGCCGTCACCAATATTTAAAGCTTTAATAGCAATATCTAAAGCCGCAGAACCATTACTTACAGCGATACCATATGTACAACCAATATAGGAGCTGAATTTTGCTTCAAATGCGGAAATAAAAGGCCCTTCGCTAGAAATCCAGCCCGTTTCAATACATTCTGTAAGGTATTTTAATTCGTTGCCATTAAGCAAGGGAGTATTTACCGGAATAGGTGGATTGCTCATTCTTAGTTATCTAGTGATTTGAACTTTTTTAAGATATAACACACACCCCAGGTTTCTGGGCTAGGCGCTGCTTTTGTTTTGAACTCCTCTGTATGAACTAGCTCAAAGCCTGTTGCACAAGCTAAAATTTCTATTTCAGGTTTGCTAAAATGACGCATTGGATGTGTTTCTGTTATTTCGTGCGTTTCCAACGTATGTAAATCCTGAATGCGAATATGATAATTGACGTCTATTACATTTCTTTCGGTATAAATAATAGGGCTCGCATTTCTGGTGATTTTAACAGAATCGTTTTTTAAAATCTTAATTCTCTTTTCTGGTAATTGATGGTAAACTGCCGAACTATGCCATACATCAAAAATAAAAACGCCGTTCAATTGTAAATGCTTATTTATATTTTTAAATGTATTTATTAAATCTTTGTTTTCAGTTAGATAGCTTATTACGTGAAATAGGGAAGTAGCAACTTCAAAAGTTTGATTTAGATTAAAATCAGTAATATCACCTATTTGAATGTTCACATTTGAATGGACATTATTCTTCGCAATAGCGACCATGTCCGCACTTCGCTCAATACCTGTAACCTGAAAACCTTTTTCGGCTAGAAGAAAGGCATGTTTACCTGTCCCTGCACCTAACTCCAGAAGGGTCTTGCTGCCAGTTGAATAAGAATTGATAAGATCAGCAATGTAATTTACTTCAGATGGGTAGTCTTTATCTTCGTAAAGTAAATCATAATACTGACTATATAATTTAAAATTCAGACTCATTGTTATACTTAATCTTTTCGGATGTATGTTCAAATCTTACTTTGTCTTCTTCACCAACATAAGGTCCCTGTTTTATTTCTATTATTTCAGAAGCTTCTAACATTTCAAAACCATGGCCTCCAGAAGCTAATAATATTACGTCGCCTGTTCCTACGACTCTGCTTTCGAGATATGCCTTTTCGTCGTCATAAAAATCTACTCTTACTTTACCTTTTTTAATGTACAATACTTCTTGGGTTAGGGTTACTTTTCGTTCAACCAAATTGTGAACATGGGGTTCTATAACATAACCTTTAGGTCTATTCATATACCCTAATTGCTGGGAAAAGTCATCTGGAGTAAAAAAGGAAATGCCTTCCTTTTCATAATTTGCTTTAATTATGATAGAAAGGAGTATCGATTTGTTGAAAATTTTTTCAATCATTTAAGACTTTTTATAAATAAAGTATGTAGATATGGAATTATGGTATGGAACATCAAATTTTTTAATCAAGTCTAATTTATTATTTTGAGCAAATTCGTTTATTAATTTTATTGGAATAACGACCGGAAAGGTATACTCATGTTCATCATCGATCCATTTTTTTGCAGTTTCCATTACGAAATTTTCATCTGTAAAACAATCAAAAACAATATATCCACCGCTTTTGCAAACCCTATACATTTCGATGAAATATTTAATAGAAAGTATAATAGGGATATAAACAGCTACTCCATGCATAGTTAATAAGTCAATACTTCCTGATTTGGTTTGATATAATGACATACCATCAGAATGTTGGAATTTAAGATTACTTTTCGTAGAATATTCTTTCTTTAAGTAATCTACCCAATTTAAATTGGTTTCATATACTTCATACTGTACAGGATTATAATTGGATATAAATTTCTCTAAATATATTCCGGTACCTGCACCTATTTCCAATATGCTTGGCTTATCTATTGAAATAGTGTTAAAGATTTCTTCAACAATTGTATCTCTTCTTACTCCTACGCCTCCTTTATTGGTAGATTCTAAATATTCACATAAGCTTAAGTTTAATTCCCTAGCTAATGGAACCACATCTGAGGGGTTAAAATAACCTAAGCCTGTAGGCTGAAGTCGGAAACCGTATTTATTTGCGATACGGTTTATTAAATTTTTAATGAGACTCTTTATGGTCATTTTTATTTTCAATAAATCTGGAATCGGCAATTATGGAGCCTAGATTGGTAGAAAAAGGAAATGTTCTAGTTGGCATCGGGGAATCAAATAGTTCAAACCCTAATTGATCCTGTATAAAATCGTATTGATTATTTGCATTTGGTCCCAACCAAGCATATACAACATATTGATCAGGAATGAAATTGTTGAGATCAACTTCACAGGTATACACTTTATCTGGATTATTAAAATAGATAGATGGGGTAATAGAAGATGGGTAAGCCTCCATCACGGTTACGCCCGCACTGTTTTTAATGCCAAATGTTACAAATGCAGGAGGCATATTACTTTTATTTACAATAAAATTTATCCGTAAAACTTGTTTAGGCTGTTTGGCGGTAACTTCTAAATCAATATGGGTAAATATAGGTAAGTCGTTAAAGCTTTTAATCGAGTAAGAATTACTTAAAGTATTTTGGTTTTTTAAATACCGATCTATTGACGATTGAGCTGTTCCATTAAATGCCAGGCTACCATTTTCTAAAACTATTCCTGATTTGCAAAGTTCTGCAATTGCCTGCATGTTATGGCTAACAAATAGAACAGTACGTCCTTCCCCTTTACTTATCTCGCTCATCTTTCCTAGGCATTTTTTTTGAAATTCGGCATCTCCTACAGCTAGCACCTCATCTACAATTAATATTTCTGATTCTAGGTGAGCTGCCACAGCAAATGCTAAACGTACGTACATACCGCTACTGTATCTTTTTACGGGGGTATTTATGTATCTGCTTACGCCTGCAAACTCTACAATTTCATCAAATTTTCTGGTGATTTCGTGCTTACGCATTCCTAAAATGGCACCGTTTAGATAAATATTTTCTTTACCTGTAAGTTCGGGATGAAAACCTGTACCCACTTCTAATAAACTGGCTATTCTACCTTTTCCGGTTATGCGGCCAGTAGTAGGGGCAGTAATTTTACTCAATATTTTAAGTAGAGTACTTTTTCCTGCACCATTTCTTCCAATAATACCTACGGCTTCGCCTTGATTAATTTCGAAATTAAGGTCTCTTAAACTCCACACCACATCCGAAATTCCAGTGACCATTCGATTATTTACTTCTCCGATTCGAAGAAATGGATCTTCTTTACCTCTAATTCTGGCAAACCAACGTTCCAGATCTCTGCTAATCGTTCCAGTACCTATTTCGCCCAGTTGATAGGCTTTACTTAAATTTTCTGCTTTTAATGCAATAGACATATTTAATTAACGACGTTATATTGTGTCTACAAAATCTCTTTCAACTTTATTAAAAATAACGATTCCAAAAATAAGAAATAGGCTGGTTACTATTCCCGAGTATGCTAAGCCAATCCAAGAAAAGGAGCCTGAACCTAAAAATCCATATCTAAAGGTTTCAATCATAGCACTCATTGGATTTAGTTCAATAATCCAACTATATTCCGGGTATTTAGCAATAGTTTCTGATAGGGGGAATATTACTGGAGTGGCATACATTAATAATTGCACACCAAAACTAACTAAAAAGGCTAAATCTCTATATTTTGTAGTCATGGCAGAAATGATCATACCCGTACCTAACCCTAATGCTGCCATCATTATAATTACAACTGGAAACAAAAATATAGCCCATGTAAAGTTAAAGTCGGCGCCTACAATGGTATAGATACACATGGTAATTACAAATAGGAGCATTTGCACACCAAAACGAACTAAATTGCTTACTACAATACTCAAAGGCATAATTAGCCTCGGGAAATAAACTTTTCCAAATAGCCCAGAATTATCTCTAAAAACGGTGGAAGTCTTAATCAAACAGTCGGAGAAGTAATTCCATGCTGTAATACCCGCCATATAAAATAATGGTGCGGGTAGTCCATCGGTACTAATCTTAGCAATTTTGCCAAAAATAACGGTAAAAATAATGGTGGTTAGGAGCGGCTGTATAAAAAACCATACCGGACCTAAAACGGTTTGTTTATAGAAGGAAATAAAATCTCTTTTTACCAATAAAAGCAAAAGGTCTCGATAAGCCCAAACATCTTTGAGTTTAATATCGAAAAGAGAACTTTTCGATTCAATAGACCAATCATGTTCTTTTAAATCTTTATCCATTAAGTTGTACTCAATAAGGTCTGTACATTTTCTTTATATTTCTGAAAACTGAAATGTTCTAAGCAGGTTTTTTGTATCTTTTTTGCTTCTTCTGTAGATGGCTGATTATTTAAAATTTCTTTTATCGCATTGTATATATCTTCGCTATTATCGGGGTCTACTAAAGACCCTAATTTACCATTTAAAACAGCATCTGGTGAACCGTCTTTATTTCCTGCAATTATTCGGCAACCACAGGCTGCTGATTCTATGAAGACAATTCCAAACCCTTCTTTTTTACTCGGAAGTATAAAACAATCTGCTAATAAAAAGTGATCTGAAAGTTCTTCATAATTGACAAAACCTGATAGGAACACGTGGTTTTCTAAATTTAATTTTTTTACTAGAAGCACTAATCGATCTCTTTCCTGGCTATCTGCTTTTCCGCTTATTATATAAAGTAATGTAGGATAAATTTTCACTAATCTAGGTAGAAGATTAATAATTATATCGTAACCTTTATATTTTTCAGAATTTGAAACTCGGGTTAAAGTAAATAATACCGGCTGGTTTTTTTCTATCTTATACCTTCTTAACAATGAATTGGGCTTTTCGAAGTTAGTGGGTATACTGAAAAATGGATTTAAACAATTGTTTAAAATTTTAATATTTTTTGCAGGAATTTGATGTTTTAACTGAAGTTCTTTTGACGTGAAATTACTTACAGCCCAAAATTCTACATATTTACGTATAAACCTCTTTTTCCAGTTGGGCAAGGGCCGCCAAACCTCTATTCCATGTGCATATAAAATTATTCTAAGTTTTGGTTTTAGTACCTTTAATATCCAGGCAAACAAAACCAAGTTAACGTGGCTTAAAATTATAATATCATATCGTAAACCTATTCGGATGGAACACAATCCAAATTTTAATTTATTTTGATTAAAGCCTTTAAAGTTTCTATTGCTTATGAATTTCGGATCACTTAAATCGTCGTTCATCGAAAAGACTTTAAACTTTAAGAATGTGTCACTTAAAACCTTACAGAACGTTTTGCAAACATCTTCTATGCCACCAAAACTACTGAAAGTGTTTAACGTTAAAAAAAGTACTTTATGGGTTTTGTTCAATAGAATTTAAATGATGTGGCGTAAAAGTTTTAATCTGATAAAGTGCTAATACTTTTGCCCAAGAAAGTTTGTCATTTTTAAAGGCTACTAGAAGTTTCAGTATATACGCATTCGATTTATAGGTCGATTTAGTGTTTATTAAAATGTTGTTTTTTAACCATTTTGTAAAAGGAAGAGTAAACCCCATTTTTCGGCGACTGTATATTTCTGGTGGTAAAATGTCTTGAAAAGCATCAACTAAAAGCTGTTTTTTTTGTCGGCGGTCAAATCTAATTGAGCTTTTAATATTTAAACAGGTTTGAACAAAATCTTCATCTAAATAAGGAGTTCTTAACTCAATACCATGATACATACTCATACAATCGCTATCTTTCAATAGTTGATTTTGAAGATACATATTAGCCTCTAGCCATGAAATTTTTGATTTTTTGTCTTTTATTACGGATTCAGGAATTTGAACATTTAATCCGTTTAAAGTTTCATTGACGGTTGATACCGGTAGCTTTAATATTTTGCTGATTCTTTTTGGGTCGTAAAGGCCTCTTAAAAAAAGGTATTCTCCCACAGGACTATTGTAACTTAAATAGTAACTCCTTCTTGTGCCGGTAAAAGGTAATCGAGAAATAATCTTCAGCAGTTTAACAGGTAAAATATTTAATAAATTTAAAATATTGCCTCTTCTAAACGATGCATAGCCACCTAAATATTCGTCAGCCCCAATGCCAGATATAACTGCTTTTAGTCCGTTTTCTTTAGCTATTTTGCTTATAAACCAGGTGTTTATACCATCATTAGATGGTTGATCCATAGCTTGTAAAGCTTCAGAAAGATTAGAGTCAAACTCTGTTTGGTTTAAAGTGTAATTTACATGCTTACTGATTGTTTTGTCAGCAATTATTTCTTGATATTTTTCTTCAGAAAATGGCACTTCTTTAAAATTTACTGATATAGTTTGTAGTTGTCTTGTACAATCGTCAGCTATTAAAGTTAGAATGCTACTGTCTATGCCACCACTCAAAAATATACCTATTGGGGCATCAGATATCAAGTGACTTTTTACGGCTTTTTTTAAGGTTTCTTTTATTTTTTTTTTTGCTTCGTTTCGGTCTGCAATGGTCTCCTCATAATTGAAGGAAAAATATTCAACTATTTCTGAATTCCCATCTGTTAGGTTTTTTTTTAAATAGTGTCCTTTTGGTAAGCTTTTAACATGCTCTAAAGTAGTATAAGGCTCTGGTATATGACCAAATGCTAAAAAGTATATTTTCCAATTTGATAAAGGCTGAAACTGTTCACCACATTTGGTAAATGCTTTTACCTCGGAGGCAAAAATTAATTTATCGTCTATCAGACTATAGTAAAGTGGCTTTATTCCAAGGGGGCTCCTAACTAAAAATATCTCTTCTAAATGCGGATCGTATAGGCAAAAGGAATACATGCCTTTGAGCTTTTTAAATGCGTTCGTTCCCCAGCATTTATAAGCAACTAATAAAACTTCGGTGTCGCTTTCGGTATTGAATCTATAATTTAAACTTAATAATTCTTTTTTAATCTCTAAATGGTTATAAATTTCTCCATTATAAGTAATGGTCGTGCCATCGCTATATTCCATTGGTTGATGTCCGTTTTCGGATAAATCGATCAATGAAAGTCTTCTGTTTCCAAGGGTAACTTTTTTGTCGGGAGTTTGATAAATGCCGAACCCGTCTGGTCCTCCATTTTTCATAGAAGTACACATTGCCTTTACATCTTCGAAATGATTTTTAGAGTTGTGAGGTTGAGTTGTTATTATCCCTGCAATTCTACACATTTTAGATTAAATTCATCTTGGCAGGACATAGCTTCGCCCTTTCAGTCCCATATAATTCTTTTTGAATTAAAATAGAATTGTTTTAATTTATATAGTAATTAAGATACTATATTTTAATTTAATGGTTCAATATACGCCATTGAGGTGTTAATTTGAATAGAATAGCCTAAATTTTTGAGACTTAAAACAATATTTTTTTTGTTGTTTATAGTAACTACCTCAGCCTTAATGCCTTTAAACGGGCCTGCTTTTATTATTACCGTAGAGCCAACGTTTAAAGGGTAATCTATAAGTTGTAAATCAGCTTCTAGGGCCAATAAAAGCTGTAAGTCTTCCATTTGCTTTTTATGCATCGTGGCCACTTTTCCTGAGAAATAAATAAACTTTACAACCCCAGGCGTCATTAGTATTTTTTGAAAATCGTTTGTTGTGATATAAACAAAAATATAAGAAGGTATAAGTGGTTCTTCAATTATTTTTTTTCTATCGCTCCAGATTTTTAGAGTTTTTTTTAACGGAAGAAAAGTTTTGACCCCTTTTTTACCAAGTTCTAAAACCGTTTTTTTTTCTGATCTTGATCTCGTATGAACAGGGTACCAGTTATAAATAGACTCTTCCATAGATATTTATAAACTTATTGAAATGGGGTATAGACTATCTTTTTTTCCAAATTTCCCACCATTTTTTAGTGGTCAAATTATCATAATAGCCTGAGTTTCCATATCCAGTATAGTCTGAATAATAATATGTTCCAGTTCCACCATGAGCATAATTGGTTGAGTATATGTTAGAGTGCAGTTTCTCATCACCAAATGCATTTAATATAATAGCAATATTATTGAGCTCATATTCTTTGGTGAGTCTGTCTGGGACTGTTGCGGCTCTTATTTTTGACACTCCAGATCTCAAGATAAATAAATTTATATCTGCCATTCTAATTAAAGGAATCGAGTCAGAAACCAACCCAACTGGTGCTGTGTCTATTATAATATATTCATATTTTTCTTTTAATATGTCAATTAATTCTGCCATCATCGGACTGTGTAATAATTCGGAAGGGTTAGGCGGCACAGGCCCTGATGTTATATAATCAATAAAATGCTCTTTATCTGTTCCAATAATTTCTTCGGCAGAATTTATTCCTGATAAATAAGTGCTTAACCCTATTTTATTATCAGAATTGAAGGTTTTATGCAATTTAGATCTCCTTAAATCAGCAGCAATGACAATTACCTTTTTGTCTATTATAGCTAATGTACCTGCAAGATTTACAGTTACAAAAGACTTTCCTTCACCAGAAACTTCTGATGTGACACAAATAATTTTAGTAGATTTTTGCCCGCCCATAAAACTTAAATTTGTTCTTACCGATCTTACAGATTCTGCAAATACCGATTTGGGCTTAGAAAGAGAGAGTATTTTTTTAAAATTAGCGTCTATTTTATGTGGGTATTTTAAAATAACTCCGATAATAGGGGTAGATGTTAATCCTTCGATAGTTTCGATGTCAAATATAAAAGGGTTTAGTAATCTTTTCAATAATATAAGGCCAATGCCTGCTATTAATCCCATAAATAAATAGGAAGAATAAATTTTTCCTGGAATAGGATCTATCGGGTAATTTGAAGCTTCTGCCCAATTAATTACTTTAGCATTAGATACAACAGATGCTTGTGTTATTTGGGCCTGTAACTTACGTTCAAATAACATAGCTAACATTTTTTGGTCGATTTCCGATTTATTAGATAGTTTAGTGAAATCATTTTGTATAGGAGGAATGGAGCTTAAAGTGTTTTTAGTTGATCCTAACTCCGTTCTGGCAAATTTTAGAGCTTGCTGATTATTGTTTTTTAGTGTCTGAATGCTATTTGCAATGGCATTTTTAAGTTGATTTAAAGTGCGTTCAACCTCTAAAACTCTTTCAGAAGTTGGTAGAAAATCTTTCAGTAAATCTGTTCTGTTTTGAATGCTTTGATTGTATTGTATTACTACTTCTTGTAAAGCAGTGCTAACTACTCCTTCTACATTTAATGTTAAGATAGTTTGACCATTATTGTTATTTAATTGCCTTGAAAGTTGGTCTAAACCAATAGCTTTCAGTTCAAGATCTGCAATTTGCTTTTGTAAATCAGGTAATTTATTGACATTGATCATTTTTTCGGAAGTGGGATCAATGAAGTTATGTTGAGTTTGAAAGGCAGAAAGAAGATCTCCTGAATTATTAACGGTTGAATCAATAAAACTTAATCTATCATCTAAAAAATCAATAGTTTGTTTAGCTGATCTTCTTTTTTCCTGTTCATCATTAATAATATACTGATTAATAATAGAGTTTAAAATTGCGGCAGAAAATCGAGGGTTTTTGTCAGTATGTAAAACCCGCATTATATTTGAGTTTTTATCTGCTTCTACGATAGATAACCCGCCTACTGCACGTCCTGCAAAATCTCCTATCGAATTAAACCTAAAACTATATTTTCCGACTGACGGTATTGGAGAATTGATTTTAAAGAGCATTTCCCCTTTGTTAATTACCTGACCGTAATTGTAAGTTATCCATTTTATGTTTGAAGATTCCGTTAATTGAAATGAAGTGTTATTCACCGGACGAACATCATATTCGCTCCTGGAAAAATTATCTGGATTTTGATTAATGATTTCTATTTCAAAAGGATGATTAGGGAAAACTTCTGTTTTTCTGATTTTACCTTCTAAAAAATAGGATACTCTGTAGTCTATATTAGCGATGGCTTTTAGAATCACATCTGGTGAACGCATAATTTGCCCTTCTGTTTCGATCTGATTAGTTCGCATATATCGGTATGCCGTAGGTAAAGGCATCGCTGCTTGATTCTGATCGTCTAGATTTAACTTTAAGGTTGCCTCTGTTCTGTAAGTTTGTGGTGTATACGCTATGTATATTTTTGCAGCAATAAATGATATAAGTAAAGTGCCAGCAATCCAATACCACCTGCTTAAAACAATATTAATGATCTTCCTATAGGAAATTTCCTGTCTGGCTAATCTATTTCTTTCTAATTGATCGCTATATGACATTATTTAGTAATCGTAAAAATTAACAACCCTAGATTTAATAGTACTAAGACAGGCTGTATATAATTGTTAATATTTTGTATTTTTTTTGATGCGGCAACAGATTTTAGCTGTTGAATTACAACAATATCATTGTTTTGAAGGACTAATTTTTTGCTCGCTAAACTCTTTATATCATTTAAATTTACATATATAATTTCGGGATTTGCTCTGTCACCACGAATTATCTTACAGGTTTTGGGATCTGCGTTTTCTGTTAAACCACCGGCTTGTGCTATAATATCGATTAAATTTATATTGTCTTGCTCTATTAAAAAATTTCCTTGAGTTTTAAATTCGCCTAGTAAAGTTACTTTAATATTTACAATGCTCACCTCAATTATGGGCTTTAATTGATCTTTCTCAAATAGTTTTTGAATCGTATTGTTAACTTCTCTTCTTGTTAAGCCCATAACCTTAATTTTTCCAAATTGAGGGATATTTATATAACCCATAGAATCGACTTCAAAAGTTTGATTTTTTTCGGTAGCCACTGAGCTTATCTGGCTGGTTGTTCTATTTATGGTAGGTGCTAGAAAATCTTTATCTTGTAAGTTTCTAATTAGAATTCTATCCAGTTCTTTTATCCTATAAACACTATTTGCATCTAAATCATTTACAACATATACGTTTGAAATAGTATCTATTACTAGATCTGTAGGTGCATTAAATAGAGAAGTTTCTTTTCTGACATTACAGGAGCTAAAAAATGCGCCTGCTATTACCAGTAATAAGAATTTTTTAGCAAAGGGATTAAATTTCATATATACTTCATCTAAGTGTTTAACTTATTGCCGAGTTATTAGGTTTTGATAATTGTTAAAATATTTACGGATTCTTGTAAAGTCCAATTTAGTAAATTAATAATGCTTTCATATATAGGAAAAAGCAATTCTGGCAATAAAATTAACAAATGAATGCCGATAATTTTGTAAATAGCAGTTTATTTATGAAAATTTCGATAATTACTGTAGTTTTTAATGGCGAAAAGTATATTAAAGATTGTATCGAGTCTGTGTTAAGTCAGACATTCAGCAATTTAGAGTATATAATAATAGACGGGGGTTCTACTGATAAAACTATTGAGATTATTAAATCTTTTAAGAATGAGGCTATAAATTTTTACACAGGAAAAGATAAAGGAATGTACGACGCCTTAAATAAAGGTATCAAGATAGCTTCTGGAGAAGTAATAGGTTTCTTACATGCCGATGATATGTACGCATCACCTACTGTTGTAGCGGAGATTGGAGCAGTTTTTATGTCGAGAAATGCGGATGCAGTTTATGGTGATTTAAATTATGTTGATCCGCAAACTAAAAAAGTTATTAGAAAATGGATTTCAAAGCCCTATCAAATCAGGGATTTAGAACTAGGGTGGATGCCCGCCCATCCTACCTTATATATAAAAAAGGATGTTTATGATAAAATAGGTGGATACTCTTTAGAATTTGGTACCGCTGCAGATTATGAGTTAATGCTCAGGTTATTATATTCATTTAAAATTCGAGCTTATTATCTTCCCATGCTTATTGTTAATATGAGAACAGGTGGTATGAGTAATGTTGGCATACAAAGTAGGATTAGTGCTTTTTGGAATGACTATAAAGCACTAAAAGAGCATCGCGTCCCGTTCGCTTTTTTTGTTACGATTTCTAAGAAAATTAAAAAAATAATTCAGTATTTTTAGTCAGTTATGTTAGATTAGACGTCTTACAAGGGTGGTATTCTATGATAGAAAGTTTACGTAGTTTTATAGAGTTAGAAATTGTCTATTATGTTGCAATAATAGCCATGTCTACAATTATTGTATACGTTTCTACGCCTACTATAATTTGGACTGCTATTAAACATCAATTATTTGATCAGTCAGAGCTTCACAGAAAAACACATAAGAGAAATATATCTAGTTTAGGCGGTATTTCTATTTTCTGTAGTTTTACTTTAACGGTTTTGTTGTTTTCGGCTATTTTTAATTTTCAACAACCTATCATCGTTATTATTAGTAGTATTATTCTGTTTGCTACAGGTCTTAAAGACGATATTTACGGAATCGGTTCTTTTACAAAATTAACACTTAGCATAATTGTAGCATCTATCTTGGTATTTGTCGGTGATTTTAGATTAACGAGTTTGTACGGTGTTTTATACATAGATGACATTAATATGCTGGTGGGTGGTTTTTTCTCCATCCTTTTAATTATTTTCTTGAATAATGCATTTAATTTAATAGACGGGTTAGATGGGTTGGCAGGAACAATTGGAGTTATTGTAAATTTAACCTTCGGAGTGCTTTTTGCCTATTCAGGACATGTTTCTTCTGCGCTAATAGCATTTTCTATGTTGGGCTCTTTAATAGGGTTTCTATACTACAATTATCCGCCTGCTAAGATTTTTATGGGCGATACAGGTTCATTAGTTGTAGGAATGGTGTCGGTTATTCTTGCAATTCAGTTTATAGAATTAAATAAATTAGACGGTATAAATAAACCTTATTTCTATTCCGCACCTGCCATAGCTGTAGCAATTTTAATAATTCCCATTTTCGATTCTTTGTTGATTTTTTTCCTAAGAATTATAAATTCTAAATCCCCTTTTCACGGAGATCGAAATCATATTCATCATAGAATTCAAAGATTAGGGATGTCTGATTTAAAAGTGGTCTTAATCTTATCGGCGATTAATATAACCGTGATTTTTCTTACTTTTATGTTGCAAAGCTTGGGTAATTTTACACTAATAATTTTGCAGCTGAGCATTCTTTTTATCATACACTGTATATTGGTTTTGTTAACCAATAAAAAGAATAATCAGGTATTTAAGTTTTCCGATCTAATTTTAAAGAATCGCTTTTAATTTTCTTTCTTTTTTACGAAAAACGTACCTTATTGTTAGAAGATTTAAGGTAATTTTGTTCAACATGTTAAGAATTGCAATTAATGGTTTTGGACGAATTGGCCGTACATTTTTAAGAAATGCATTGGTCGAAAATTTGGAAGTTGTGGCTATAAATGATCTCGCCCCTCCCAAAACACTTGCTCATTTATTTAAATATGACAGTGTTCACGGTCCGTTTAGTGGTATTATAACTTATGATGAGCAAGCATTATATGTAAATAATAAGCGCATACCAGTGTATAACGAACCTAATGCCAATGAGCTGCCATGGAACGCGCTTAAAGTTCAGTTGGTAATAGAATGTACAGGTAAGAATTTAAGTGTTGAGCATGCAAGTAAACACCTGCATGCTGGAGCTACTCAGGTTCTAATTTCGGCACCTGCTGCAGATGATATACCAATGATTGTGTTGGGCGTTAATGATAAAGAAGATTTTTTAAAAGCACCTATTCTATCGGCCGCCTCTTGTACCACCAATAACATAGCTCCAATCATCAAGGTTTTACATGATAATTGGGGAGTTAAAGAGGGGTATATAACTACCGTCCACTCTATGACTGGGGATCAAAATTTACATGATGCTCCACATAAAGATCTCAGAAGAGCCAGAGCGGCCGGATCATCTATAATACCAACTACAACAGGTGCAGCAAAGGCCATCACAAGAATTTTTCCGGATTTGGATAAAAAATTGGGAGGAGCTGGTATTAGAGTTCCGGTTTTAAATGGATCATTGACCGACTTTACCTGTGTCTTAAAAAATATAACAACGGTTGAAGACATTAATGCCGCCTTTAAATTAGCTGCAGAAAATGAAATGAGCGGAGTTCTCCAATATATCGATGAACCAATCGTCTCTGTTGATATCCTCAATAATAAACATTCCTGCATTTTTGATTCTTTACTAACATCTGTAGTAGGAGATTTAGTGAAAGTGGTGGGGTGGTATGATAATGAGTCGGGGTATAGTGCCAGGTTGGTAGATTTAGTGAAACGTATTCAGGAAAATAATGATTAAACTAGTAGATCAAAGTCTGGTTTTACCACTTCGTAATCTGGTTTTAAGAGCAAGTAAAGGCATAGAATATGCAAAATTTGAAGGAGACGAGCATCCAGATACGTTTCACTTAGCGTTTATAGAAGATAATGAAGTACGTTGTATTTCTAGCTTTATGTCTGGTAATTTGCCGAGTAATGGTGATAATGGATGGCAATTGCGCGGAATGGCCACGCACCCAGATTATCTAGGTAATGGGTTTGGAAAATCTATTGTTCTCTTTGCTAAAGAACTACTGCTAAAAAAAGATGCCAATTACTTATGGTGTAATGCAAGGAAAACGGCTGTTCCTTTTTACGAAAAGTTGAATTTTAAGATAATTTCACCCGAATTTGAAATAAAAAATATAGGACCACATTATCAGATGATCCATTTATTGAAATAAAAAAGATAAAATGAAAACAATTGATCAGCTAAATTTCCTAGGAAAGAAAGCGCTAATTAGAGTAGATTTTAATGTTCCATTGAACGAGAAGTTCGAGATAACTGACAATAAACGTATTGTAGCAGCAATACCAACCATTAAAAAGATATTAGCTGATGGCGGATCGGTTATATTGATGTCGCATCTCGGCAGACCTAAAAAAGGCCCTGAAGATAAATTTTCATTACGACACATTGTTGATGAATTAAATAATCAGCTAGGAGTGAATGTTCAATTTGCAGACGATTGTATTGGTGATCAAGCATATAATATAGCCTCTAGCTTAACCGGCAAACAAGTTTTATTGTTAGAAAACTTACGATTTTATAAAGAAGAAGAAGCTGGAGATCAATTATTTGCAGAAAAGCTTTCCAAGTTAGGAGATGTATATGTAAATGATGCATTTGGAACAGCACACAGAGCACACGCTTCAACAGCAGTTATTGCTCAATTTTTCGAAAACCAGAAATATTTTGGTTATCTAATGGCCTCAGAAATTGAAAATGCAGAACGTGTTCTTACTCACTCCGAAAAACCTTTTACGGCAATAATGGGTGGCGCAAAAGTGTCTGATAAAATAGAATTAATAGAACAGTTACTTCCTAAAGTAAATAATCTCATTATAGGAGGAGGAATGGCCTATACATTTAGTAAAGCGCTGGGTGGAAATATAGGGAATTCTTTATTGGAGGCCGACAAATTAGATCTGGCACTTTCTATTTTAGAAAAGGCAAAGCAGATGAATGTGAACATTTACTTACCAGTAGATACAAAAGCCGCAGATAAATTTGCAAATGATGCTGCCGTAATAATGGTAAATATAAATGAAATTCCCGACGGATGGATGGGGTTAGATATTGGACCTAAAACCATTCAGCAGTTTTCAGAAATTATAAAAAGCTCTAAAACTATACTTTGGAATGGTCCTATGGGTGTTTTTGAAATGGAGAATTTTCAGGAAGGTACCCGATCTGTTAGTAATGCCATTGTTGAGGCAACTAAAATTGGTGCTTTTTCATTAATAGGTGGTGGTGATTCTGCTGCAGCCATTGCACAGTTTAAGCTAGATCAACAAGTAAGTTACGTCTCTACAGGCGGTGGCGCTTTGCTAGAGTATATGGAAGGAAAAGAATTACCGGGTGTTAAAGCCATAAATAGTTAATTTATTTTTAAGTAAATAATTGTGAATTTATTTGGAAATGATTAAAATTTTTTCTAAATTTAATGTAGAGTATTTTTCATTTTGAATGAACAATTTGTAAAATAATTTAAGTTTAAACGACTATACAATTTAAAAAGTAAAATCCCCTAATTGCACATGCATTAGGGGATTTTTTTATGTCGACCTTCTCCTGTATTCTTACAATTATGTCGATTTAGGTACTCTCAATTATTTTATAATTATTCCAAAGCTCTTAGCTTTTGGAGTCTTTTTTTCTCCTGCTTTCAGCCACTTTTTCTTTTTTTTTATTTTTTCAGCCTCAATTCAATGAATTTGCCGAATAATTGAATTTTAATTTAAGGCTTTTCTAACTATGAAAATGGAACTTTTGAATAAAAATTCACCATGTTGAAAACTTTTTGTGGTAAAAAGTGGTAAAAAGTGGAAGAAGTATTTATTTTTACACTACATAAAATGTGTACATACCACCCATGGTTCAATTACTAGGAGAATTTGATTGTAAATTAGATGCGAAAGGCCGTATGATGGTGCCTTCGAATCTAAAAAAGCAATTGCCTGATTCAGAGCGAGATGGGTTAGTTGTGAACAGGGGTTTTGAAAAGCATCTGGTTATTTATCCGCGTAAAGTTTGGGAAGAAATTGTCGCAGAACTGAGTAAGTTAAATCAATACGAGAAAAAGACAAGAGAGTTTATTCGCTTTTTTACAAGAGGTGCTACAGAGTTAAATCTGGATGCTTCGGGTCGTGTGCTACTTCCGAAATCACTGTTAGAATTTGCAGGTATAAAATCGGATGTCGTTTTAGCTTGTCAGTTTAATAAAATTGAAGTTTGGGCTAAAGAAGCGTATGAGGATTTATTAGATAACGAACCGGAGAACTTCGCCAATTTGGCCGAAGAAGTGATGGGGAATAGCAATAGGAGGGGTGATGAGTAATAATTATCATGTGCCGGTAATGTTAGAAGAGTGTCTGGAAGGTTTAAATATAGATCCGAAAGGAATTTATGTGGATGTGACTTTTGGAGGAGGAGGGCATTCGAGAGAAATTTTGAAAAAGCTGGGGGCTGAAGGAAAGTTGGTAGCTTTTGATCAGGATCCGGATGCTCAAAGAAATATAATAGATGATAAACGCTTTTTCTTTGTGGATCAGAATTTTAGTTTTCTGAAAAATAATTTGCGATTACTTGGAATTCATCAGGTTGATGGAATATTGGCAGATTTAGGGGTTTCATCGCATCAATTTAATGAAGCTGATCGCGGTTTTTCAACCCGGTTCGATTCGAGCTTGGATATGCGTATGGATCAGCATCGTGCAAATACTGCTGCTAATATTTTAAATACTTACTCAGAAGATCAGTTGCATAAAATATTTGGCATATATGGAGAGGTTAAGAATGCAAAATCGTTAGCAAAAACAGTTGTTACAGCAAGATTAAAGTCGCCGATTACAACATTAGAAGAATTTAAAGCCGCAATTCAGCAGCATATTCCCAGAGGGAAAGAACATAAATATATGGCTCAGGTATTTCAAGCATTACGTATTGAAGTAAATGAGGAATTAGAGGTGTTGATTGCTTTTTTGCAACAAGCAGTCGAAGTTTTGAAGCCTAAAGGCAGATTGGTGGTCATGTCTTATCATTCTTTAGAGGATAGGCCTGTTAAGAATTTTATGATTAAAGGCAAATTTAACGGCGATTTAGAAAAAGATTTTTTTGGAAATCCGATAAAGCCTTTAAATATGTTGACCAGAAAAGCTGTTGTGGCTAGCGAAGATGAAGTGAGAGAGAATAATAGAGCTAGAAGTGCAAAATTAAGAATAGCAGAGAAATCATGAATAAGTTCAAAGAAAAGGTAGAAGAGCCTGAAGAAATTGAGCCTAATTATGAGGAAGAAATTCATTTGAAAAAGCAGGTTGAGAAGCCTGCCGATAGTTCGCCTGGATTTTTTAAAACGCTATTTACAGAAGGGATTATTTCTAAAGAATTAGCAACAGAAATACTTCCTTTTATATTGTTTCTGGCTTTTTTAGGAATGGTTTATATAGCAAACAGTCATATGGCTGTGAACAATATCAGAGCTATCGATAAACTAAATAAAGAAGTAAAAGAGTTGAGCTACGAATATAAATCGTTGAAAGCCGAACTCATGTATAAAAGTAAATTAACAGAAGTTAAAAATCTAGTAGATACACTAGGAATTAAAGAATTAATTGAGCCGCCGAAAAAAATAGTAATAGCCGAAAATGAATATTAGAAATAACATATTAATTCGTGTTTACCTGGCATTTGGGCTTATTGTGCTTTTGTCTATCGCTGTATTGGTGAGATTGGCGGATGTGCAATATGTTGAAGGCGATAAATGGCGTGCTATGGCCGATAGCCTTAGTACGAGGTATATGAAAATTGAAGCAGCCCGCGGGAATATTTATTCGTCTGACGGAAGCTTATTGGCAACTTCAATTCCTGAATATGAATTAAGAATGGATATGTTGGCAGGCGGTATAGCTGATGATGAATTTTTCTATGAGCATGTAGATTCGTTAGCTATAAAACTGTCAGAACAATTTAAAGATAGAACTCCTAAAGAATACTCCCGTTTTTTAAGAAATGCGAGAGCTAATAAGATGCGTTACGTTTTGCTGAAACGCAAAGTAAATTATCAAGAACTCAAAATTGTAAGAACTTTTCCTGTGTTTAATGTAGGTAAATATACCGGAGGGTTAATTGCAGTTCAGCAAAACAAGCGCATTCTTCCTTTTAAAGATTTGGCTGCAAGAACCATAGGATACAACAACGAAAATGTGAAAAATCCGGTAGGATTAGATGGTGCTTATAGTGAATATATTAATGGCGTTAGTGGTCAGCAGCTTATGCAGAGAATTTCTGGTGGTGTTTGGAAGCCTGTAAATAATGAAGCTGAAATTGCGCCAAAAGATGGCGCTGATATTATATCAACAATAGATATTAATATTCAGGATTTAGCTCAAAACGCCTTAAAAAAGCAACTTATAAAAAGTAATGCGCATCATGGTACCGTTATCGTAATGGAGGTGGCCACGGGCGAAGTTAAAGCAGTAGCTAATTTCACAAAAACTTCTGAAGGGCAATATAGTGAGCAGTTTAATTATGCCATAGCTGGAAATCAAGACCCAGGATCTACATTTAAGCTGGCTTCTTATATGGCGTTGTTGGAGGATAGATTAGTAGATACGAATACAATGGTAAATACAGGTAATCTTCAGGTGCCTGGTAAATTGATTACAGATTCTCACGGAAGTATAGGACGGGTAACAGTTAAAAAAGCATTTGAAGAATCTTCAAATTCAGCAATTGCCTACTTAGTAAGTGAAGGTTATAAAAATAATCAGGCGGCATTTACTGAGCATTTATATCGTTGGAAGTTAAATGAAAAAATGAATCTTCAGATTCCAGGAGAGGCTCAGCCTGTAATTAAGAATCCAAAAAATAAAAGCTGGCACAAAGGATTAACATTACCTCAAATGGCATATGGCTATGAAATGATGATTACTCCATTGAAAATGCTTTCGTTTTATAATGCTGTGGCAAACAATGGTAAATACATAGCTCCAATTTTTGTAAAAGAAATAAGATGGTTGGGAAATCCTATCAAGCAATTTAAGGCGCCAGTTCTGAATGAAAAAATTTGCTCTGACGAGACCCTGTCTAAAGTTAAAGCAATGCTCGAAGGTGTAGTAACCGAGGGTTCAGGAAAAAGAGTTATCTATAACCCCCTATATAAAATTGCTGGGAAAACAGGAACCGCTCAGGTTGCAGATGATAATAAAGGTTACGTAGCAAATCGTAAATATCAGGCTTCTTTTGTGGGTTATTTTCCGGCCGACAAGCCCAAATATTCTATGATTGTGGTAATAAATGAGCCAAAAGCAGGCGGTTACTATGGTGCTCAGGTATCTGGTCCGGTATTTAGAGAGGTTGCCGATAGAATATACGCTAGCGACATGAGTATGTATAATGCTGTTTCTGAAAATCTTGTTGGAAACACTAAAATTCCTGAAGCAAAGGCCGGTTCTACCCGTGCAACTAAGCAAGTGTATAACTCTTTCGGAATCAAATCTTTGTATGCTTCTAAATCAGAATATTACAATACCATAGATACAAATGATGGAATTATAGTCACAGAGAATATCCCGGTTAAAGGTGTAATGCCTAATGTTAAAGGTATGGGGCTTAAAGATGCTTTATATCTAATAGGTAATGCTGGTTTAAAAGCAAAAGTAAAAGGTAAAGGGAAAGTAATTGCGCAGTCAATTAATGAGGGAGAGAAAATAGGTAAAGGTTTGGCAGTTTTAATCGAATTACAATAAATGTATTTAAGAGAACTATTAAATAACATTAAAATTTTAACTGAAGTTGGGACAACCAATGTTCAGGTAAATGCTATTGAGTTCGACTCGAGAAAGGTTGTGCAAGGGAGCATGTTCATCGCTGTAAAGGGAACATTGACCGACGGTCATAATCATATTCAACAAGCAATAGATATGGGTGCTTGCGTAGTTGTTTGTGAGCATATTCCCGATGAAAATAAAAGTAATACAACCTTTATCCAGGTTGCTGATACCGCGCTGGTCCTAGGACTGATTGCTGCGAACTTCTATCGCCATCCGTCAGCAGATTTAAAGCTTATAGGGGTAACCGGTACCAATGGAAAAACGACGATTGCTACTTTATTATTTCAGTTATTCAGAAAACTGGGCTATAAAGTAGGTTTAATATCTACTGTTGAAAATCAAATCAACGATCAAATAATTCCGTCTACTCATACAACACCAGATCCGGTTGCGCTGAATAAGCTACTGGAAGAGATGGTTAACGTTGGATGTGAATATTGTTTCATGGAGGTGAGCTCTCATGCGGTAACGCAGGGACGTATTGCCGGGTTAAACTTTGTGGGAGGTATTTTTACGAATATAACGCATGATCACTTAGATTTTCACCTTACTTTCGATAATTATATCGCCGCTAAACAAGCATTCTTTACCCAATTAAATGCCAATGCTTTTGCTTTAACAAATGTTGATGAAAAACACGGTATGGTAATGCTTCAAAACGCTGTCGCTAATAAAAAAACGTATGGGTTGCAGAAGCTTGCCGACTTTAAGGGAAGTGTGATTGAAAATAAATTTAGTGGGCTGTTAATGGATGTAGACCATTCGGAGGTTTATTTCAAATTAATCGGTTCTTTTAATGCCTATAATATAATGGCGGTATATGGTGCAGCTATGCTGTTAGGGCAGGATAAACTAAGTGTACTAACAGCTTTAAGTACTTTGCCTGGAGCGGAAGGTCGTTTCGATTATATCACCTCTTCACAAGGGGTAATTGGTGTGGTAGATTATGCACATACGCCAGACGCTGTTCAAAATGTATTATCCACAATTCATGATATCAGAAACGGAAATAGCCATGTTATTACAGTAATTGGATGTGGGGGCGACAGAGATAAAACTAAAAGACCAACTATGGCTAAGGTAGCATGCGATTGGAGTGATAAAGTAATTCTAACTTCAGACAATCCTCGAACAGAAGATCCTGAACAAATTCTAAGAGATATGGAGGCGGGGGTTTCGCCTTCTAATCAACGCAAAGTCCTAACAATTACAGATAGAAGATCGGCCATAAATACAGCTTGTCATTTGGCGCAGCCTGGCGATATTATTTTAATCGCAGGAAAAGGTCATGAAAAGTACCAAGAGATAAATAAGGTTCGTCATCATTTCGACGATAAGGAAATTTTAATTGAACAATTTAACGCAATCAGCTAATGTTATTTTTACTCTTCGAATATTTGCATAAGCACTACGATTTTCCCGGATTAAGGTTGTTTCAATATATAACCTTCAGAACTTCACTTGCAGTTATACTTTCTTTAATTATAACTACCGTTTATGGTAGAAGATTAATCGATTACCTACACAAAAAGCAAGTAGGAGAAACCGTAAGAAATCTTGGTTTGGAAGGCCAGATGCAAAAACAGGGGACACCCACCATGGGAGGGATAATAATTTTATTAGCCATCCTTATTCCCACTATTTTATTTGCAAATATTACCAATATATACGTGATTTTGATGATTGTGACCACCATCTGGATGGGAACAGTAGGATTCATAGATGATTATATAAAGGTTTTCAAAAAAAATAAAGAAGGTTTAGCTGGTCGATTCAAAATTGTGGGTCAGGTAGGTCTTGCAGTTATTATTGGTTGTACAATGTACTTTCATCCCAGTATTATGGTTAGACAAACGGTAGACGAGAATGCAATAGCGTCGAACGTGCCTATGGTGTTAAGGGAGAAAAATCAAAATTACTACTACACTCAAGATGTAAAATCTACTAAAACCAATGTTCCTTTTTATAAAAACAATGAATTTGATTATGCAAAGGTTTTAAAATTTATGGGTGAGGGGTATGAGAAGTATGCCTTTTTCGTATTTCTATTAGCGGTAATAATCATTATTACTGGTGTTTCTAATGGGGCTAATATTACTGATGGTATTGACGGACTCGCTACAGGTACTTCTGCTATAATAGGAATTACACTCGGCCTCTTCGCATATGTTTCGGGTAATATTGTTATGGCCGATTATCTAAATATAATGTATATCCCGCATTCGGGTGAACTTGTAATATTTGCAGGTGCATTTGTGGGTGCGTGTGTAGGGTTTTTATGGTACAATTCTTATCCCGCTCAGGTTTTTATGGGCGATACGGGAAGTTTAGCTATTGGAGGAATAATCGCAGCTTTTGCATTCATGATTCGCAAAGAGTTGTTAATCCCATTGTTATGCGGAATCTTTTTGATCGAAATTTTGTCAGTAATGATTCAGGTAACTTATTTTAAATATACCAAAAAGCGGTTTGGAGAAGGAATAAGAGTATTTCTGATGTCTCCTTTACATCATCACTATCAGAAAAAAGGATATCATGAAGCCAAAATAGTAACCAGATTTTGGATTATAGGAATCTTTTTAGCCATTGCAACAATCATCACTTTAAAAGTAAGATAATATAAATATGTCAATTATTACACCACATAACTCTAATAAGACCCCAAATTCTCAACAGAATCTGGTGATTTTGGGTGGAGGAGAAAGTGGTGTGGGAGCTGCAATTCTTGGGTTAAAAAAAGGTTTTGATGTTTTCCTCTCTGATGCGGGAAGCTTATCAGAAAAATATACGGATAAATTAAACGGTCTCGGCGTAAAATATGAGTCAGGTAAGCATACTTTATCAGAAATATTAAAGGCCGATTTAATTATTAAAAGTCCGGGTATACCTTCAAATATTCCAGTTATAGAACAAATTAAGGCTGCCGGAATTCCGGTGATTTCTGAAATAGAATTTGCAAGAAGGTATACCAATGCCACAACGATTTGTATTACTGGGTCAAACGGTAAAACAACAACAACACTACTTACCTATCATATTTTGAAGCAAGCAGGTTTAAATGTTGGATTAGCCGGAAATATAGGAAATAGCTTTGCCGAACAAGTGGCAGATCGTCATTTCGACTATTATGTATTAGAACTTTCGAGTTTTATGTTAGATGATATGTTTGCTTTTAAAGCAGATATAGCTGTTTTATTAAATATTACCCCTGATCATTTAGACCGATACGAGTATAATTTAGACTTGTATGCCGATTCTAAAATGAGAATAGTACAAAATCAGACCGCTAATGATGCTTTTATTTATTGTGCGGACGATCCGGAAATTGAAAAAAGCATTTATAAACATGCTCCAAAATCAATAAAATACCCTTTTTCTATCCAAAAAACTACAGATGTTACAGCTTGGGTAGAAGATGAAAAACTCCAAATAAACCTTACTAACTTATTTACTATGTCTATCACTGATTTAGCCCTGCAAGGCAAGCACAATCTTTATAATTCTATGGCTTCGGGTATTGTTGCCAAAGTATTGGAATTAAGAAATGAAACCCTTCGTGAAAGCATGGGTAATTTCAAGAATGTTGCACATCGATTAGAACACGTAGCCAGAATATCTGGGATCGACTATATTAATGATAGTAAGGCAACCAATGTGAATGCAACTTGGTATGCCTTAGAAAGTATAAATACTGGAATTGTCTTAATCATGGGCGGGGTAGATAAAGGGAATGATTACACGATGATGAAAGATGTTGTTAAGGAGAGAGTAAAAGCAATTGTATGTTTAGGAAAAGACAACAAACGTATTCATGAAGCATTTGAAGAAGATGTAGAAATAATAGTAAATACTTTTTCAGCTTTTGAAGCTGTTCAGGTAGCTTACCATTTAGCCAAAAAAGGAGATACCGTTTTATTGTCGCCGGCATGCGCAAGTTTCGATTTGTTCAAAAATTACGAAGATAGAGGAGATCAGTTTAAAGCTGCTGTTAGAGAGTTATAATTATGAGTGCATTTAATAGTATTTTATCTAAAACCAAAGGCGATAGATGGATTTGGCTTATAATAATCCTGTTGTCTATGATTTCTATACTAACTGTGTATAGTTCTACAGCTACTATCGCATTAAATAAAGGGCAGAGTGTTGAAAGCTACCTGCTATTTAAACATGTGATTTTTATTTTTGCAGGTATCGGAATGATCTACGTAGCACATTTACTGGATTATAAATATTACGCTGGAATTTCAAAAATTTTAATGATAATTACCATCCCGCTGTTGATTTATACATTGGTATTCGGTAAAAATTTAAATGATGCCTCTCGCTGGGTAGCTATTCCCGGAACAAGCCTAACTTTTCAAACATCCGATTTAGCGAAGTTGGCCTTAATTACTTTTTTGGCCAGAATGCTTACCAGAAAGCAGGAAAATATTAAAGATGTTAAAACAGCTTTTATTCCTATTATATCGTCGGTTTGTGTAGTTACAGTATTAATCGCTATTGCGAATTTAAGCACGGCGATGATGCTCTTTGGAGTAAGTATTTTACTGCTAATTATTGGTAGAATTAGTATTAAACAAATTGCAATAGTAACGATAGCCGGAGGTATTCTATTAGCTGGTGTTATGCTCTTAGGACCCAGAGGAGAAACTTATCGATCAAGGATTAAATCATTTGTTAACCCCGAAATGCAGCATAGCGATAAAACCTATCAGGCAGATCAAAGTAAAATAGCTTTGGCTACCGGAGGGTTATTTGGTAAAGGGCCAGGAGGAAGTACACAAAGAAACTTTTTACCACATCCTTATTCAGATTTTATTTTCGCCATAATTGTTGAGGAATATGGTACTGTAGGTGCAGTAACGGTGGTATTGTTGTACTTGGTGTTGCTATATCGATGTGTTAAAATTGTAACTAAAAGTCCTAAAGCTTTTGGTGCGTTATTGGCCGCAGGTTTAAGCTTTAGCTTAACAATACAGGCATTTGCTAATATGGCCGTGGCTGTTGGGCTAGGCCCAGTAACTGGGGTGCCTTTGCCACTCATTAGTATGGGAGGTACTTCTATCTTGTTTACTAGTATCGCTTTTGGAATAATCTTAAGTGTAAGCAGAGATGTAGAGCAACATGAAAATAAAAAAATAATTGTGGGTGAAATACCTGCAATGGCTTAAAATTTGAATTTAGATTAGTAGGACTTAAAAATTAAATAAACAGTAGCTTAAGTTAAAGAAACCATGCAAGCAACAAGAATCATGATAACAGGAGGTGGAACCGGGGGACATATTTTTCCTGCCGTTTCTATTGCCAATGCGCTAAGAAAATTAGAGCCTGGTTGTGAGATTGTATTTGTAGGTGCGCTTGGAAAAATGGAAATGGATAAAGTTCCTGCTGCGGGTTATGATATAATAGGGTTAAATATAAGTGGATTTCAAAGAGGAAGTATTTTTAAAAATTTGAAGTTGCCATTTAAACTGATAGAGAGTATTCAAAAAGCAGGTCAGCTGTTAAAAGATTTTAAACCCGATGTGGTTGTAGGAGTTGGGGGATACGCATCTGGTCCATTGCTATATGCCACATCCAGAAGGAATATACCATATCTTATTCAGGAGCAAAATTCATTTGCAGGAATTACAAATAAAATGCTTTCTAAAAATGCTTCAAAAATTTGTGTTGCATTTGATGGAATGGAAAAGTTCTTTCCGGCTAATAAGATTTTGAAAACAGGAAATCCAGTTCGTGAATCAGTAATTGATATTCAGGGGAAAAGATTTGCAGGAGCAGCTTTGCTAAAATTAGATCCGCTTAAAAAAACAATATTGGTTACAGGAGGGTCATTAGGATCAGCGATGCTTAATAAGAGTGTAGAGAAGTTTATCGACCAGTTGGTTGCAAATGATGTTCAGCTAATTTGGCAAACGGGAACTTACTATTTTGAAAGCATTATGCAGCGTATAGGAACTCCGAAAAAAGGAATTGTAATATTAGAATTTCTACATAAAATGGATTTGGCTTATGCAGCAGCCGATGTTATTATAAGTAGAGCAGGAGCAGGCACTATTGCCGAGCTTTGTTTTGTTAAAAAACCAGTAATCTTAGTGCCATCACCTAATGTGGCCGAAGATCATCAAACTCAAAACGCATTGGCATTAGTAAAAAATGATGCTGCTCTTATGATTAAAGATGCAGACGCCGAAGAGTTGTTAATTCCTGACGCAATGCAGTTGTTAAAAGACGAAGATCAAATAGAGCGTTTAAGTAGAAATATTGGAAAAATGGCAATGCCAAATGCTGATGTAATTATTGCAAAAGAAGTATTAAAATTAGCGGGGAAATAAAATGCAGGTTCAAAACGTAAGTAGAGTATTTTTAGTAGGTATCGGGGGAATCGGTATGAGTGCTCTTGCGCGGTATTTTGCATTTAAAGGATGTATAGTTTGCGGTTACGATAAAACCAGAACAGCATTGTGCGAAAAACTGGAAGGAGAAGGGATAATTATTACTTATTATGACGATGAGTCTTCAATTCCCCTAAGCTTTCATACAACAGATACCGATACTTTAATTATTTATACACCGGCCATACCTTCAAGCTCAGTTTTATTAAATTATTTTAAAAATGGTGGCTTTAACCTTAAAAAAAGATCTCAAGTATTAGGTGATATAAGTAGAGATAGTTTTTGTATTGCTGTAGCGGGAACGCATGGTAAAACAACTACTTCCTCTATGGTAGCGCATATACTAACCGATACAGGGTTTGGCTGTAATGCATTTTTAGGAGGAATTTTAAGTAATTATCAAAGCAATTTCTTATTCAGTGAGAATAATGTGGTAGTTGTGGAGGCAGATGAATACGATCGTTCGTTTTTAACGCTGACTCCCGATATTGCGATCGTAACTTCTATGGATCCAGATCATTTGGATATATATGGAGATGCCGAAAATTTAAAATCGACATTCCAGGAGTTTGCAGGTAGGGTAAAGCCAGAAGGAATACTTCTAAAGCAGGTAAAATTGCCTTTAGAAAATGGCGAAACTTATTCTGTAGTTGCAAATGCTCAGCATTATGCTTCAAACATCAATGTAAGTAATGGTGCGTTTGTGTTTGATTATGTTGGCGAAAATATAATTATTCAGGATATTCATTTAAGACTTCCTGGTAATCATAATGTTGAAAATGTTGTTGCAGCAATAACAGTAGCTTTAAAACTCAATATTGAGAAAGAAAAAATAAAAGCAGCAGTAGAGTGTTTTTTAGGTGTAAAACGTCGCTTCGAAATCGTTTTAAACTCATCAGAGCACGTTGTGATCGATGATTATGCACACCATCCTGATGAGTTAAAGGCTTGTTTCGATGCTGTAAGGATGTTACATCCGGATAAAAAAATGACTGTTGTTTTTCAACCTCATTTATTTTCGAGAACCAGAGATTTTCTGGATGGATTTGCAAGTGTTTTAAGTGCGGTAGATCAATTGTTGTTGCTCGATATTTATCCAGCCAGAGAATTGCCAATTGAAGGAGTCAATTCAGAATTATTATTGAGTAAAATTGAGCTTAAAGAAAAGGAAGTTTGTAAAAAAGAAAATGTAAAACAAAGAATAATCCAATTAAATCCGGAGTTACTGGTATTTGTTGGTGCTGGAGATATAGATACGCTTGTAGAACCCATAAAAAGAACATTGCAGAATGCTTAAACGAGTAAATTGGCTTGGTATTTTTAAAGGATTTTGTTGGCTTGTTTGCTTAAGCGGGCTCGTTTTTTTAATGGGGTTTGTTGAAAAGAAGAAGCAAGAAGTTGTATGTAAAGATGTTAGAATAGTTATTCCCGGAACCGATAATTTTATTGAAAGAGATGAGATAAATGCGATTTTAAACAATAATTTTGGAGAATTGCGCGGCATTAATTTTAGGGAAGTAAATATCCATGAAATTGAACAGAAAATCGCAGAAAACCCATACATAGCCTTCGTAAAAGTGTACGCTGAGATGGATGGTGTTATAAATATTAAAGTAAAACAAAGGGAACCCGTTCTGCGTGTTTTAAATATAGCCGATCAAGATTATTATTTAGATAGTGAAGGTTATAAAATGCCCATCTCTTCAAATTTTACAGCGCACGTATTAGTGGCAAATGGAAATATTAATGAAGGATTTTCGGGCGGATTAGAACCGATAAGTTCTAAATTGTTAAAAGATTTATATAAAACAGCCGTATTTATAAAGAAAGATACTTTATGGAACGCTCAAATTGAGCAATTATATGTGAACAATAATTTGGATATGGAGTTTGTGCCTAGAGTAGGGATTCAAAGAATAATATTAGGTGATGCAGATAATTTGGATATTAAAATGAACAATCTTTTAATATTTTATAAGAAGGCGATGCCAAAGGTAGGGTGGGACACCTACAAAACCATAAATATTAAATATACGAATCAGATAATTGGTGAGAAAAATAAAATTGACACAACTAAAAAAGATCCGGTTATTTTAATGCCAGAACAGGTTGTAGACTCGAATAGAATAGAAGATATTGGTCTGATTGAATTATAGACCTAAAATTAAGGTTGGAGTAGTAATACTCTTAATAGGATAGATTAAAATACAACAGTTGAAAAATTGCTGTAGAAAAAATAAAACGCAACAATAAAAATTAATCGTTATGGGTAAAGAAAAATTTACGCAACATTCACCAATCGTAGTTGGATTAGACATTGGTACTACTAAAATTTGTGTTATAGTAGGAAGAAGAACCAATCACGATAAAATTGAAGTACTTGGAATTGGTAAAGCCGAATCTGCTGGTGTAACTCGCGGAGTCGTTTCCAATATTCAAAAGACTGTTCAAGGAATATCTGAAGCGGTAGAAATTGCCAGCGGACAATCAAATGTCGAAATTCAGGTGGTTAATGTAGGAATTGCGGGTCAACATATAAAAAGCTTACAACATAGAGGAATTTTGACTCGTAGAGAGTTGAATAACGAGATAAGTAAGAAAGATATCGACAAATTGATCGAAGATATGTTTAAGTTGGTTATGCCGCCCGGAGAAGAGATTATACATGTGTTGCCACAAGAATTTACAATAGACAACGAACCTGGGGTTAAAGATCCTATAGGTATGGCGGGTGTGCGTTTAGAGGCTAATTTTCATATTATTTCTGGACAGGTAACGGCTGTTAAAAATATTTTGAAATGCGTTGGTAATGCTGGCTTGCAAGCACAAGATTTAATTTTAGAGCCTTTGGCTTCATCAGAATCTGTATTGAGCGACGAAGAAAAAGAAGCAGGTGTTGCGCTTGTTGATATAGGAGGTGGTACTACAGATATAGCTATTTTTCATGAAGGAATTATCAGGCATACCGCTGTAATACCTTTTGGTGGTAATAGCGTAACTGAAGACATACGAGAAGGATGTTCGGTTATGCGTAATCAAGCTGAGCTTTTAAAGACGCGTTTTGGCTCAGCATTGGCAGAAGAAAACAAAGAAAATGAAATTATTTGTGTTCCAGGATTAAGAGGTAGAGAACCAAAAGAAATTTCAGTAAAAAATCTTGCTTATGTTATACAGGCAAGAATGGAAGAGATTATAGAGCATGTTTATTATGAGATTAAGTCTTCCGGATATGAGAAAAAATTAATTGGCGGGGTCGTAATTACAGGTGGAGGAGCACTTTTAAAACACCTGAATCAGTTAGTAGAATTTGTTACTGGTTTAGATTGTAGAGTAGGATATCCGAATGAACATTTGTCGAAATTTGAAGACATGCAGAAAAATACTTACGATGAATTGAAAAGTCCAATGTATGCAACAAGTATTGGCTTGTTGATTAAAGGAATTCAGAAAGCTGAAGAAGTTCAGGAGGAGATTAAAAGACCAGATGTATATGTTGAAGAAGTTAAAAAATCTAAAGAGAAAAAAACAACAGATGGTTTGTTTGGAAGATTGTTGAAAAAGACTACTGAGTTCATAAAAGATGATATGGATGTAAGTAATGAGGACTATTTAAAGCGGTAATTTTCCACATTTAATGAGTTTTCCACATTATTAACATTTGTGGAAAACGACTGTTAAAAAAGTGTTAATATTACATTGGGAGCGGAATAGATTTTTGAAATAAATAAAAGACTGATTCATAAGATTATGCAATTCGAAATGTTAAAAGATAAATCCTCTATCATCAAAGTTATTGGTGTTGGAGGTGGTGGTGGTAATGCTGTAAATCACATGTATCGCCAAGGGATAACGGGTGTAGACTTCATTATCTGTAATACGGATGCGCAAGCCTTAGAATTTAGCCCAATTCCAAACAAAGTTCAGCTAGGAGCAAGTTTAACGGAAGGAATGGGTGCTGGATCTATTCCGGAAGTAGGAAAAAATTCGGCTATTGAAAATATTGATGATATAAAAAACATGCTGGGTAATACAACCAAAATGCTTTTTATAACTGCTGGAATGGGTGGTGGAACCGGAACCGGAGCAAGTCCAATTATTGCCAAAGCCGCTAAAGAATTAGATATTCTAACCGTTGCGATTATTACAACACCTTTTTCATTTGAAGGTAAGCGTCGTAAAATGCAGGCAGAAGATGGTCTTGAAGAACTAAAAAATTATGTAGACTCTTATCTTGTAATTTCTAATGATAGAATGCGGGAGATATTTGGTAACCTTACATTGGGTTCTGCATTTGCACAGGCAGATGATATTTTAACGACTGCCGCTAAGGGAATAGCTGAGATTATCACGGTCCCTGGATATATAAACGTGGATTTTAAAGATGTGCGCACTGTAATGAAAGACAGTGGTGTTTCTATAATGGGTAGTTTCGCTGCTTCGGGTGAAAATCGTGCTATAGAAGCAGTTCAAGGAGCTTTAGCTTCTCCATTATTAAAAGATAACGAAATAGAAGGCGCTAGATATATTTTATTAAATATTAGTTCAGGAACGAGCGAAGTAACTATGGATGAGGTATCCATAATTACAGATTATATTCAAGATAAAGCGGGGCTTAGTGCTGATTTAATTTGGGGTAATTGTATTGATGAAAATTTAGGAGATAATTTATCGGTAACGATTATTGCGACAGGATTTCAAACTACAGAAGAGAGAGAATTAGATAAGAAAAATGTTAAGAAAATTTCTATGCTAACTCCAGATGATGCTCCATTGGTAAAGCCCGTAGTTCCTGTTAACTCATTTATTGAAGCAAAAGAAGAGACTGTAGTTAATGAACCCGTTTTAAAGCAAAAAGAGGAGGTAGCTCAGTCAGATTTATTTGCAGGATTTTTTAACCAACCCGCTAATCCGGAGCCGGTTAAACATCAACTTATTGAACCGGAACCGAAACAGGAATCATTAGCGGAGCCTGGATTTGAGTTTGAATTAAAAGTTGCAGAAACGGAGTTTGTTTTTGAGACACCTATTGCAGCAGTAGAAGAAGAATCAGAAGATAACAGCACATCGTCTTATAAAGTAGAAGATATTCCTGCTATAGAAGATGAGGTAGAAGATGAATCTATAGAAGATCAGCTAAAAAAATCTAAAGAAAGAATTCTTAGATTAAAAGATTTGAGTATGAAATTAAGAACAACTAATGGATTACAAGAATTGGAAGCAGAACCTGCTTATAAACGTAAACAAATGCAATTACAGCAGGTTCAACATTCTTCTGAGTCGCAGGTGTCGAGGTTTACTTTAAGCAATGAAGAAGATGGGACAACTGAGATAAGACCCAATAATTCATTTTTGCACGATAACGTAGATTAATAAATCAACTTAATTATACTATAAAACCCTAATATGAAAATGTTAGGGTTTTTATATTTATATAATTTCTAGGTATTTACCGCCTTGTAAAAGTATTTTTTAGATTTTTTATGTTAAATTTGCAAACAACATATAACATAAAGGTTACATAACATACAATTCATAAACACATTGGATATTTTTGATAAACTAGTACAGAGAATGGGGCCGTTAGGAGAGCACCATAGTTGGTCTCACGGTTATTTTTCTTTCCCTAAGTTAGAAGGTGAAATTGCTCCTCATATGCAATTTAAAGGTAAAGAACACTTGGTTTGGAGTCTGAATAATTATTTAGGCTTGGCAAATCATCCAGAAGTAAGAAAAGCAGATGAACAAGGAGCGGCAGACTTTGGTATGGCTTACCCTATGGGTGCCAGAATGATGTCTGGAAATTCGAAGTATCACGAGCAGTTAGAGCAAGAATTGGCTGCATTTGTTGGCAAAGAGGATTCTTTCTTATTGAATTATGGCTACCAAGGAATGGTTTCTATTATTGATGCGATTGTTGATAGAAATGATGTTATTGTTTACGATGGTGAGTCGCATGCATGTATTGTAGACGGTTTACGCCTACACATGGGGAAACGCTTCGTATACCAACATAATGATATTGAAAGTGCTCGTAAGCAATTAGAGCGTGCAAAAAAAATAACAGAACAAACTGGCGGAGGTATTCTTGTTATCACTGAAGGTGTTTTTGGAATGTCGGGAGCTCAAGGAAAACTGAAAGAGCTTATTGAACTTAAAAAAGATTTTAGTTTCCGTTTACTGATCGATGATGCTCATGGTTTCGGTACTATGGGAAAAACTGGTGCAGGAACACATGAAGCTCAAGATTGTATTGAAGGCGTAGATATTTACTTTGCTACGTTTGCTAAATCAATGGCAGGAATAGGAGCTTTCGTAGCTTCAAACCCTGAGATTACTACTTTCTTACGTTACAATATGCGCTCGCAAACTTTTGCTAAAGCATTACCAATGCCAATGGTTATTGGTTTGTTAAAAAGATTAGAATTACTGAAAAATAATTCTGAACTAAGAGAGAAATTATGGCATATCGCAACTTCATTACAGAGCGGTTTAAGAGCCAGAGGATTTGATTTAGGCGTAACAGATACAGTGGTTACTCCGGTATTTTTGAAAGGTGATTTAAATGAAGCTACTGCTTTAACTTTCGACTTGAGAGAAAATTATAGTATTTTCTGTTCAATCGTAGTATATCCGGTTATCCCTAAAGGAATGATTGAATTAAGATTAATCCCTACAGCTGTTCACACAATAGAAGATGTTCAAAGAACACTGGATGCATTTTCTGAGGTTTCAGAAAAGCTTAAAACAGGATATTACAAAGAAAATCAGTTTAAAAGAGGTTAGAAACCACTTTTTTATTAAAAATGCCTGTTAAAATGATTAGCAGGCATTTTTTTTGAATTTTAATTGGTAATTGTCTGTAAAACAGATGTTTAAAATATTATTTATTAACATTTTTGCAGCTATTTTTACAAAATGTGGAAAAAAACACCTAAATAGGCGTTTTTTTATTTTCATAAAAATTTTTTTATTTGAATAAACCGCTTACTTTAGTAGTAGAGTATTAATCAAAACCTTAAAAACTAAAGGAGTAACTTAAAAATGAAAAAATTTAACGAAGTAAAGGAGCTAATCGCTTCTCTAGAAGCAGATGCTGACAAATTCTACAACAAAGCTAACAGTGCTGCAGGTACTCGTGTACGTAAAGGTATGCAAGATCTTAAAAACATGGCTCAGGCTATCCGTTTAGAAGTTCAAGACACTAAAAACAAAGCCAGCAAATAAGAAATTATTGTTGTCTAAATAAAAAACCCGTTCTATTCAAATAGAACGGGTTTTTTTATGTAATAGATTTTATATTGATTTAAGTATCGAAGAAATAGAAGATTCTAAATTGACTGAGGCTTTTACCAATGGTAATCGAACGGCATCTTCGCAAATTCCTAAGCTTTTTAGGGCCGATTTTACTCCAGCTGGGTTTCCTTCAGCAAATAAAAGTCTGGTAAATTCGAGTAAACTTTCATGAATCTGAGCAGCCTCATTAAATTGTCCGTTTAAGCACAACCGAACCATAGTAGAGAATTGTTGTGGCAAAGCATTACCTACAACACTGATGACGCCAATTGCACCCATTGCAATCATTTGTAAAGTAATAGGGTCATCTCCAGAAATTAAGGAGAAGCCCTCAGGTTTGTCGCGCATGATTTGATTAAACTGATCAAAGTTTGCAGATGCTTCTTTGATAGCAATTATATTTTTGAAGTCATTTGCCAGTCTAATAGTAGTCTCTGCCTGCATATTAGATCCGGTTCTTCCCGGAACATTATACAATATAATTGGTAAATTGCTGTGTTCACTTAAGTGTTTGTAATGCTGGTATATGCCTTCCTGATTGGGCTTGCTGTAATAGGGACTAACAGATAGAATAGCATCATAACCATTTATGTTAAATGAACTTATCTTTTTAGCAATTTCTAAAGTGTTATTGCCACCAATACCTGCTACCAATGGTAATCTTCCGGCAACGGTTGCTGTAGTGAATTCCCAGATTTCCTGTTTTTCATGGTCATTTAAAGTAGCCGTTTCTCCTGTTGTTCCTAAAGAAACAATATATTCTACTCCGCCATCAATTAGGTGGTTAAGTAACTTTTTTAATGCCGGAAAATCAACTTTTCCATCAATGTTAAATGGAGTTACTGCTGCTACTCCTGTACCGTGTAAATTGAGCATTTTTATATTTTTATGAATTCGTAATTAAGTCTAATAATTCTTGTTCTGAAAGAATGGGGATTTTTAATTTCGTAGCTTTTTCTAGTTTAGAAGGTCCCATATTATTACCTGCTATTAAATAATCTAATTTTGCCGAGATGCCACTTAAAATTTTTCCGCCATTTTCTTCAATCTTCTCCTTAAGTTCGTCTCTGCTAAAATTTTCAAATACACCCGATATAACAAAGGTTTTGCCTTCTAATGCATTGCTTACGGAGTTTCTGATTACTTCTACAACTTCAAAATTTAATCCGGCAGCTTTCAAGGCCTCAATCTGAGCTAAATTTTGAGGATTTCTAAAATGTTCGATCAAGCTTTCCGCAATTCGAATACCTATTTCGTCAATAGCAATTAAGCGATCTAGGTCAGATTGTATTAAGGTATCTATGTTTTTTACTGCAAAAGCTAGTTTTTTGGCTACTGTTTCTCCTACGTAACGTATTCCAAGCCCAAATAGAACTTTTTCGAAAGGTTTGTTCTTGGAATCTTCAATTCCGTGTAGCATATTCATGATAGACTTTTCGCCAAATCTTTCGAGTGTTTTTAACCGATCTGCCTGATATTTTAGCTGATATAAATCCTGAATATTTTTTATTAGCCCGTACTTATAAAAACTTTCTATTGTTTCATCCCCTAAACCATCAATGTTCATGGCTTTTCTGCCGATAAAATGTTGTATTTTACCGATAATCTGTGGCGGACATGCTTCATCATTTGGACAATAATGAGCTGCCTCACCTTCTTTTCTGATCAGCTGTGCATTACACTCAGGGCAGTTAGTGATGTATTCTATTTTGGCCGAATTGGCAATTCTGTCTTCTAATTTTACTTTAATAATTTTAGGGATTATTTCACCTCCCTTTTCTACAATAACAGTGTCTTTTTCATGTAAATCAAGTCTTTCTATTTCATTTGCATTGTGTAAAGTAGCTCTTTTTACGGTTGTGCCGGCTAATAAAACAGGCTCTAAATTTGCAACAGGTGTTACTGCACCTGTACGTCCTACCTGATAGGTTACACTTTTTAATTTGGTAGACGCTTCGGCGGCTTTATATTTATAAGATATGGCCCATCTTGGAGATTTAGCAGTAAAACCTAATTCATTTTGCTGAGCATAATTGTTAACTTTTAGAACTATTCCATCAATGTCGTAAGAAAGTTTAAATCGCTCTGTTTCCCAGTATTTTATAAACTCAATAGCAGCATCTATATTGGAAACCAATCTATTGTGATTACACACGTTAAATCCCCACGATTCAACAGCTTTTAAACTTTCCCAATGGGTAGAAAAATTATTGTTATGTGTATAAAGAAAATATAAAAAACAATCGAGCGGACGTTTAGCCACTTCTGCACTATCCTGCATCTTTATAGTGCCAGATGCAAAGTTTCTGGGATTGGCAAATACTGGTTCGCCTTGTAATTCACGTTGTTTATTTAACCGCTCAAAGGCGGCTCTATGCATAAAAATCTCACCTCTTATCTCGAAATCATCCGGAATACCCGTTCCCCAAATATGATGCGGTATTTTGTTAATCGTTTTTACATTGGTGGTTACATCATCGCCCTGCATACCATCACCCCTGGTTATAGCTTGCTTAAGCCTACCATGTTCAAAAGTTATACTGATAGATAACCCATCAAATTTTAACTCACAAACATATTCGAAATCAGAACCAATTGCTTTTTTAATTCTTTCATCAAAATCTCTTAAATCTTGTTCATTGTAAGTGTTCCCAAGTGAAAGCATTGGGTATTTATGCTTTACCGTTTTGAAAGATTTGGTAATATCTCCACCAACTTTTAAAGTGGGTGAGTTCGGATCTTGAAATTCAGGGAACTGTTTTTCTAAAGAATCTAGCTCTTCCAGCTTTTTGTCGAATTCATAATCGCCTATGGTTGGCATTGCCAAGACGTAATAATTGTAATTGTGTTGGTTCAATTCCTGAACCAATTCTTGAATCCTTTCTTTTGCTGTTAGCGACATATACAAATATAGGATAAAAGTAATTTTAAATCATCTAAACACATTTTTTAAGAGCATAAAGTTACTAGATATAAGCTGTGTTTAAGCTTAAGTTGGTGTCCATTTCCTTAAATATTTGAAGCATTTCTTTTTCATTTACCTCCATGTACTGTTCTAAAACGGTATATAAAAGGTTTACCTTTTCTTGCTCCATCCCTATAGGCCATAAACGCATACAAATTCTATTTAAAGCATAAGCTAAATTTTCTGTTTTCTGATAACTAAATAAATATCGGCTTGCTTTAAAATTATCTATAAACTGTAATATTGGCGTAAGGTCTGCTATATTACATCTGGTTAAAAACTGTATGGTAGCATCTTTGTCTGATTCTTGTAAAGCAACGTATAATTTTTCTACCTGAATGTGATTATGCGCTATTAGCAAATGATCTAACATTAATTCGAGGGCTATATGCGCCAGGAATGAAGGTCTTATCTCAGAGTTTTCGGTAACTGGAAATAGTTGTTTTTTTATGGCTTGGGTATGGTTGGTGAAAAAAGTAGAAGCATGAAAATATTTATCAATTGCAATGTGATTATTCCAGCCTATATAAATGTCGTGTAGTTCTGAGGCGCTAAATTTTTCCGGAAATTTTAAAGGATTTAGGAAAGTGATTTTAGCCGCATTTTTTATTAAGTCTGGCAGTAAGCATCCCAATATTCTTTGAGCCGATGAATGACGGTCAAAATAGAAATGAGATAAGAAGTTCATATTCTTAAATATAAGAAAAAGTTTTGATATTTCAAAACAGGATAGCCTAAAAACACATCTTTTTCAATTATTATTTCTAGGCTATTCATTCATTATAATTATCTTTGCCACCCTTAATATACTATATATGACCAATTTCGTAGAATCACTTCGTTGGAGAAGAATGTTACATGATATAATGCCTGAAACAGAGGAAAAACTAGCTCAAGGTATGCAGTCTGGGTATATAGGATTTGATCCTACAGCAGATTCGTTGCACGTTGGACATTTGGTACAAGTAATGACTTTAATTCATTTTCAGAAAGCCGGACATAAGCCTTATGCTTTAGTAGGGGGTGCAACAGGAATGGTGGGCGATCCTTCCGGCAAATCAGCGGAAAGAAATCTTTTAGACACAGAAGCTTTAAATCATAATGTTGCGTGTTTAAAAGAGCAATTGTCTCGTTTTTTAGATTTTTCTGATAATGGAAACGGCGCAGTAATGGTAAATAATGCCGATTGGTTCAAAAACATGAGTTTCTTAGACTTTATAAGAGACGTAGGTAAGCACATTACTGTGAATTATATGATGGCGAAAGACAGTGTAAAAAAACGATTAGAAGGCGATGCCGGATTATCGTTCACAGAATTTAGTTATCAGCTAATTCAGGGGTATGATTTTTTTCATTTATGGAAAGAACATAACTGTCTTATACAAATGGGAGGGTCAGATCAATGGGGTAATATTGTTACCGGAACAGAGTTGATAAGAAGAAAGTCCGGCGGACAAGCCTATGCGCTCACTACTCAGTTAATAAAAAAGGCTGATGGGACAAAATTTGGAAAAACAGAAAGTGGAGCTGTTTGGTTAGATGCAGAAAAAACTTCTCCTTATAAATTTTATCAGTTTTGGTTAAATTCTAGTGATGAGGACATTAAAAACTGGATTCGAATTTTTACCTTAAAAGAAGAACAAGAAATTTTAGATCTTGAGATAGCACACGATGCGGCTCCACATTTAAGAATTCTACAAAAAGCTTTAGCAGAAGATGTAACTCGTAGAGCACATGGTCAGCAAGCGGTAGATGTTGCCGTGAAAACCTCTGAATTTTTGTTTGGAAATAGTTCGTTAGATTTTTTAGATAATTTAAATGATGAACAAATTTTGGAAATTTTTGAAGGCGTTCCTCAATATACTATCTCTAAAGATCAGTTGAACAACACGGCAGACGTGGTAAGTCTGTTTGCCGAAGAAACGGCTATTTTCCCGTCAAAAGGAGAAGCAAAGAAAATGATTCAGGCAGGTGCAGTAGCTGTAAACAGAAATAAAATACAAACTATTTCAGAGAAAATAGGATCAGAAAGCTTGTTGAAAAATAAGTATTTAATTGTACAAAGAGGTAAGAAAAATTACTATTTAATAGTGGCCAATTAATTTATTGAACCAATAAATTACAACCTCTGATATCCGAATTATCAAATCTTCCCAAGACTTCAAAAGTACCATCGCTAAATACTTTTCCGAGGTCTTGGGTGGCTATGAAAGAACAAGAATGTAGGTTGGATAAATCGACAATATTTAAACCGCCGGTTTTTCCTGTTTCTACAGCAGATAGGGGGTCGTTTATGTCTCTAGAGCTGACACGCATCCACGGTGGACAAGCAAATATGCCTTTTCCTAAAGAATAAGCCTGACTCAGTAATTCGGTCATGCCATATTCACTATGAATGGCAGAGACGTTAAATCCGTTTTCCAGAATTTGATGTAATTCTGCTCTAACCAGCTCTTTTCGTCGGCCTTTCATGCCGCCAGTTTCCATTACGGTAAGTGCAGGGAAATCTATAAAATGCTTTTCAACCAAGTCTAACAAGGCATACGTAACACCAATTAAAATGGTTTTTTGATTTTTTTGACGAAGAAGTTTTAATGTGTCTATTAAACGAGCTTCGTCATTTAAAAAGTATCCGCTATGAGGGTGACCCGATTGGTGAATTAAATCGTCGATCATAAATATCAACGAAGAACCTTCTCTTTCTTGATAAGAAGGCAATAAGGCAAGTAAACAATAGTCAGTTATTTTACCATAAAAATGTTCAAATCCTTTCCTAAAGCTTTCTGTATAAATTTCTAGGTTATGAATTAAATGTTTGCTTTGAATGGTTCCGGTAGTTGCAGAACTCAAAAATATTTGTTCTATATATGCATTTTCAGGACATATAATTTCGTGTGATTTAAAGAAGCTTACCGGTAAATAAGGTATTTTTTCTATAGAATGAATGTTTTCCGGAACGATGTTTAAATAGTCTATAAATGATTTATAAACAACATTGTTATTGGCTTGAAATCTAAAAATTTGAAGAGCAATGTCGTTAAAATTTTCAGAATTTTTTATTGTAAAAATACTTTCTATATCTATTTGCACCTTACAAAAATACGTACTATTTGTTCGGTTTTTTAACTAAAACAGCTTTTCTAAATTGGTATCCGCAAAACCCTGCAACAGCCGCTATAAAGGCACCTACTAAGGATGTTGCAATAAGTATATGCCACCAGGCCGATAATCCGAATACGATAGCTATTTTACCAGCTAATAAATGCTCATTGGGCAATGATTTGTAAAATGCCATACCTCCCCATAATAATAAAATTGCCAGAAATGGAGACCATAAGGAGATTTTTGCAGTTTTTCCAATTAAACCACATGTTGCAAATGAAATTACTACGATAATCCACCACGGTAAGAATAATTGTAGTAAGTAGGATAATATTAAGATTGTAAAGAATACCATTTTTATTTTTTATTAATTTTTAATCTTGAAATAATTGTTGCATTCGGGTCGTTTTTCTCTTCCATGAAAAAGAGTTTATATAGTTCACCTTTAGCCCACTTATCCGTCATGTTGTTATAAAAAAAGCTGCCAGGATTGCCTGATTGTCCGCCAGGAAAAACACCATGCCCTTGAGGGGTTTTACCTAACTCAATAACCATTCTCCAGCTTGGGCCATTGGTTTCGCTTAACGAATTTACAGTGCCTCTTGCTCCTCCAATTCGCAAAACATCTGTCCCTAATCCTTTAATTTTTGCTAAATGTGGAACATTTGTATTTTTTACATTTCCCCATTCCCAATTTTTGCCAATAGCACCATATTTCTTTTCTAAGCTGTCGCACGCCGCTTTAAAACTAGCATTTATCAATGTTTCTAATGTTTCTACCTCTGGAGTGTTAATATTGTCAAACCATTTTGAGTTAGGGGTTTTTAAAATTAATTCAACCGTTCTGTCTCTGGATGGTAATCTCATAGGAATATCTTTATCTACAAATTCGTCGTTCCAGATTGCATCGGTTAGCAGGTTAGACCATAAATTAAAAACACTTCCAGCGATTGTATTGGCTGAGTGAAATTTATCCCATTTTTGAAGTAATTCGTAAGCTTCTTTTTGCGTTGCATTTAAATTATTGATATCAACTTTAGAAGAAATTGTGCTTAGAATATTTTGGGCGTAAATGCTGTAACTGTCATTTTGAAGATTGATCATGCTATCTAAAGTAGCTTCTTTCATTACAGCCAAACGATCGTTAATTCTTTTTCCTCTTTCATATGGAGAAAATTCCCAATTTATGTAATAAGGATAAGTAGGGTCGGTAGACGACTGATTTGCAGAACTCACAAAATTTCTTGGAGGGTTTTTTACCGTAGGATTTTGTTCTGCCGGAATCCAGCCTTGCCAGTCGTTGTCTTTCCTGGTTCCATCTAAAACAAACTTTCCTTGATTTTTATATTTCAATGGAAATTTTCCATTTGGGGTAATTGCAATATCGTTATCTACACTTGCAAAGACAAAATTTTGAGCAGGAGCCGTGAAATACGGGATGGCGGCTCTATAGTCTTCATAATTTTCGCCTCTGTTTAATTTGTAAAATGTCATTAGTTCGTTCGACTTTTCATGTGCAATCCATTTTAAAGCACTGCCGGTAGGAACATTTGCAGCTTTACTATAATTAGGTTTGTCAAAATAAACAACAGGCCCGTGGTGTGTATAATATACGCTGTCTATAATAGTTTGACCACCTCTGGTTTTTATTTTCTCCAGTCTAAGTTTGGTCGGATTCCAAGTATCATTATACCAATATTCTTTATGGCTTTCATCTTTAAATTTGATTTTGAAAAAATCTAGAACATCTGCAGCCACGTTGGTAACTCCCCAGGCAGTTTTTTGATTAAATCCAACAATAATTCCTGGTGCACCTGGAAGGGAAACACCATAACTATTGATGCCAGGAGCATGCAACTGGATCTGATACCATATAGATGGTAATGATAAATCTAAATGAGGATCATTTGCTAGCATAGGATAGCCTGAAGCAGTTTTCTGTCCGCCAATGGCCCAATTGTTACTTCCAATACCTTCTTCTTTTTGGCGTGTTCTTAAACTGGATAGATTTTCGCTAAAAATTGGAGGCACAGGAGGAGTGGGTAGAGGAGTAAATGCCCATTTTGTGCCAACAGGTATAATAGGGTCTTCTTTAAAAGGGTAATCCGGAAATAAATCGGCGGTAACTTCAGGACCAAATTTGTTTAAGATGTTACTCATGTAGAACTCATCTGAACCCATAGCCAGAACTGCCGACATTTGTTTTAGTAAAAGAGCACATTTAATAGGGGTCCAGCTTTCTGGAAAATAATCCAATAATTTAAACTCTAAAGGATAGTCTTCTTTTTTAAGACTGTGTATGTAAGCATTAATACCAGCTGTATAAGCAAGAATCATTTCTTTGGATTTCGGATCTTCCATCATTCCTTTTAAAGATTGTTCTGCGCCGTAAACCATGCCCATTCTACGTTGATATTTATCTACTTCAATAGCTTTAGATCCTACTACTTCGCTTATTCTTCCGGAAGCAAAGCGTGTTTGAAAATCCATCTGCCATAAACGGTGTTTAGCTGTTATGAATCCTTGAGCGAAATATAAATCGTGATCATTTTTTGCAAAAATGTGCGGAATCATTCTGTCATCGAAAGCAATTTCAATTGTTTCACGGGCTCCTTTAATAGAGAGTTGCTTGTTTTTAACAACTGTTTTTGATTCTGCATTATGCCAAAATCCTTTAAAAGGATTTAAGAATTTTAGTAAAGGCGGAGTGTCCCCAAATTTTGTGTTTAATGCGAATACCATCAAAATAGGTATTAAAACGCATAAAAGTGCCTTAATTTTGTTCATTTTTTATTTGTGTGTTAATGCAAATTTACGATGTATTGTATAGTTCAAACTTTCAGCAATTTAATACATTGATTTTTAATATTTAAGTTATTTTATTTTAATTTCAGATTAATTTTAAGAATTGTATTTGTTTTTGTGAAAAATGATTATGTTTATGTTTGAAATCAAACCGAAATTGTATGAAAAAAATTTTATCTAAAATTATTTTAATACTTTGTGTCCTAAGTTTTACCGCAACTATGGGGTATGCGCAAAGTATTACGTTGAGTGGTACTGTGGTAGATCAGGAGAATAATCCTATCCCTGGAGCAGGTGTTGCTGTAAAAGGTAAGCAAATTGGTACAACTACCGATGCTGATGGGCGCTTTAGTTTTTCTACTACAGAAAAGGCTCCGTTAACTTTGGTAGTTAGTTATATTGGTTACACTACTCAAGAAAGACAAATTAATGGAAGTGCTTCTGGCTTAAACTTCCGTTTAGAAGCAAATGTTATTTTAGGGCAGGAAGTTGTAGTGTCAGCTTCAAGAACACCTGAAAGAATTTTAGAATCTCCGGTTTCTATTGAACGTATGAATATTGCAGCTATTAGAGAAGTTGCTGCTCCATCTTTTTATGATGCTATTCAAAACATCAAAGGAGTGGAGATGAGTACGCAGAGTTTAACATTTAGATCGTATAACACTAGAGGATTTAATGCGAATGGAAACACTCGTTTTAATCAACTTATCGACGGAATGGATAATCAAGCTCCAGGGCTTAACTTTTCTGTGGGTAATATAGTGGGTATTACTGAACTAGATGTTGATAATGTGGAGTTATTACCAGGTGCTTCATCAGCATTATATGGTGCTGGAGGTATTAACGGAACATTATTAATGACTTCTAAAGATCCATTTAAGTATCCGGGCGCTAGTTTTCAATATAAAACTGGGGTTAACCACGTAAATGATCCTAATTCAAATGCGCAGCCTTTCAATCAGATTGATGCAAGATTAGCAAAATCATGGAATAACAAATTTGGTGTTAAGTTTGCTTTCTCATTCTTGCAAGCAAAAGATTGGTATGGTACTAATTATTCTAATTTTGACAGAGCGGGCAATAAACCAAAAGATGGTACTAGAGCATCAGATCCAGGTTATGACGGAGTAAACGTTTATGGTGATGAGGTTAATTCAAGTATTTTAGGTGTATCTAAAGCAGTACTTAATGCTTTTGCTACAAGCCCAACTGGTGGTCCAGCTTATGCTGCATTTAACAATTTTATTGGCGCGGGCTTAACTTACGGACAAATTGTGGCTGCGGTTAACGGAGATCCAGCTTATGCTGCCTTAAGACCTGCTTTGCCTTATTTAGGGGTACAGTATAGTTTAGCGAAAAATACGACTTCAAATCAAACAGTGTCTAGAACTGGTTACAATGAGATGGACTTAGTAGATTATGATACGAAGTCTTTAAAAATGTCGGCCGGATTGTACTACAATATTACTGACAAAATTCAGTTAATTGGACAAGCTAATTGGGGTACAGGAACGTCTGTTTATACAGGTTCTGATCGTTACTCATTACGTAATTTTAACATTGGCTTGTATAAATTAGAGCTAAAGAGCGATGATTTTTATCTTAGAGGTTATACTACTCAGGAACGTTCAGGTGATTCATATATCTCATCAATCTTAGGAAGTTATATCAATGAAGTAACATCAGGTTCAGAATCAACTTGGTTCCCTACATATTCTATAGCTTATAGTCAAGCAAAATCTATGGGGGCTTCAGAAGAAGCTGCTCATGCTGCTGCTAGAACACAAGCAGATGCTAATAGAGCTATGCCTGGAACTGCTTCTTTTAATTCTAAAGCGAATAAAATTAAAAACACTTATATAAGTGACAGTGATTTTAGCAGAGGAATTTATGGTGCTAAGTTTAACGATAAATCTAACTTATACCATGTAGAGGGTATGTATAATTTCTCTAGAATATTTAACAATGCAGTAGAATTTCAAGTGGGAGCTTCTACAAGAAATTATGATTTAAATTCTGGAGGTACCATCTTCGCAGACAAGAATTCTGAAATTGACATCAATGAGCATGCTTTTTTTGGACAAATGGGTAAAGATTTTGGTCCTTTAAAATTAACTGTTGCAGGTAGATTTGATAAGAGTAAAAACTTTGAGGGGCGTTTTACTCCACGTGTAACTGGGGTATTAAAAGTAGCTAAAAACTCAAATATTCGCGCTTCATATCAAACAGGTTTCCGTAACCCAACAACCCAAAATCAATATATTGATTTATCAGTTGGAGGAGGTTCGCAAAGATTAATTGGAGGTCTTCCATCATTCTTGAATAACTATAATTTACATACTAATAAAGGATTTACTGAGCAAAGTTATAGAAGTTATGTAGCTTCTGTTATTGCTTCTCCAACAGGAACAGGTAATCCGGCTTTATTACAACCTTATACGTTCGACTCAAGAGGTGTTAGACCAGAAAGTGTTGTAGCTTATGAACTAGGATTTAAAACATTAATTGGTAGCAGATTCTTATTAGATATTTATGGATATGCTAATGAATATAGAGATTTCATTAGTGCGGTTAACGTATATCAGTTACAAGGCACAAGATTTGTGAAATTTGGTGTTCCGGTTAACGTAACAGATAAAGTGAAAAGTTATGGTGGAGCTTTAGGAATGGATTACTTAATCGGTAACTATAGCTTAACAGGTAACGTGTCTATTAATAAAATAGGTGATTTGCCAGCTAATTATATTAACGATTTTAACACGCCTACCGTACGTTATAACTTAGGATTTAGCAACCGTGAAGTGGTTAAAAATGTTGGATATAATGTTGCTTATCGCTGGCAAGATAAATTCACTTGGAATTCATCATTTGCAGGTGGAGAAGTACCAGCATTTGGAACTGTAGATGCACAGGTTAATTTAAAAGTTCCATCTATAAACTCTATCGTTAAAATTGGTGGATCAAATATCTTAAATAAATATTATTTCACTTCTTATGGTAACCCAGAAGCTGGTGCAATGTATTATGTTTCATTAGCATTTAATCCGTAATAGATTACACAAATGTAAAAAAAGCGCTCATTTTTATGAGCGCTTTTTTTTTCTTCAGTCTTTAGTTTTTATCAAAAAAGAAGGGAAGATTCTATCCAGAGATCTTCCCATTCTAACCAAACTAAACCTTCTGAAAAGATTTATCTTAAATTACCAAAGTATGCTACAAATTTTGCTAGTGCATTGCTATAACCCCATTCGTTGTCATACCATGATACTACTTTTACAAAATGGTCATTTAAAGAGATTCCTGCTTTTGCATCGAAAATAGATGCGTGATCGTCGCCAATAAAATCTGAAGAAACTACTTCATCTTCGGTATAACCTAAAATTCCTTTAAGCTCACCTTCAGATGCAGTTTTCATTGCTTTTTTGATGTCTTCATAAGTTGCAGGTTTTTCCAGTCTAGCCGTTAAATCTACAACAGAAACATTTGGAACCGGTACTCTAAACGACATACCTGTTAATTTTCCTTTTAATTCAGGAATTACTTTCGTAACTGCTTTTGCAGCTCCTGTAGATGAAGGAATAATATTTTGATAGGCTCCTCTTCCACCACGCCAATCTTTAGATGATGGGGAGTCTACTGTTTTTTGAGTAGCTGTTACAGCGTGAACAGTACTCATTAAGCCTTCTGCTACACCAAAATTTTCATGTAAAACTTTTACAATAGGAGCAAGACAATTTGTTGTGCAGGATGCGTTAGATACAATTTGCTGATCGGCAGTTAAATGATTATGGTTAACACCCATTACATAAGTTGGAATTGTGTCGTCTTTTGCTGGTGCCGATAAAACTACTTTTTTTGCTCCTGCAGCTAAATGTTTGCTTGCATCAGCATGGGTTAAAAATAAACCAGTTGATTCTATAACTAATTCTACACCAACTTCGTCCCATTTTAAATTAGCAGGATCTTTCTCAGCTGTAATTCTTATGGTCTTACCGTTAACAACTAAATTGCCATTAACAACTTCAATATTCCCGTCAAATTTTCCATGAGTGGAGTCATATTTTAACATGTAAGCCATGTAATCTGGCTCTACTAGGTCATTTATTGCAACAATATTTAATCCGTTTTTTAGAGCAGCTCTAAAAACCAGTCGCCCAATTCTGCCGAAGCCATTTATTCCTATTTTCATCATTAATTTTTAGTTGAATAATAATTAATTAAATTATATACAGGTTCTTTTGTAATAGAGGTAATAGTTATTCCATGTTTTTTGGCAACTTGGCGTAATCTATCAGGAAAAGTGCCTGCTACTGAACCTACAAAATGAACCGGATGTTCTGGGTTAGCTTGTAATGTAGGTATTAGATATGTCTTAAAGTAAGTGTCAAAACTATTGTCAATCATACTTTTTATAAAAGTATTTTCTCTATTCTCGATAAAGAAATCAAAATAAGAAGTTAGATAAGCCTGAGCACCTGGTTTTCTGTATATTTTTTCTAAAATACCCGGTCTATCAGTATTGTATTTAGTGTTAAATTTCTCTCTCAGGTTTTCCGGTAATTTGCCTTCTAGGTAATTTTTAATTAGTTTTCTACCTAGATGATTGGCTGATCCTTCATCACCCAATATATAACCTAATCCAAAATTGTTGATATCGAGGTTTTTCCCATTAAAATAAGCACAATTAGATCCGCTACCTAAAATACCGACAATTCCACGTTCGTTAAAGCAAGCAGATAAAGCGGCGCCATACAAATCGTCATAAACTTCACTTTTACTGTTTTTGAAAAAAGAACATAAAGCGGTTTTTAATTCTTCTCTTTTTTCAATGGTTGATGCACCTGCCGCAAACATTTGAATCTTTTTTATTTCTTCAGCGCGATTAATTAAGACATTTTGTTTGTTAAATATCTGAATTAAGTCTTTTTGATCATTAAAAAGAGGGTTAAGTCCGGGTGTAGTTGCTTCATCCACAATTTTACCTCCCGAAATAATTTTCCAATACGCGTTTCTTGAACCACTGTAAACTATTGCAATCATATAGATAAGATCTCCTTCATTTCCATTAAATCATCCTCTAATTTAAATTTATGCTGCGTTAATGCTTCTTCGAGCGTTGTAACATTTATATTGTTTCCTCTTAAACCAACCATAATTTTCGAATTCCCCATGAGTAACTGATTAACGGCTGCATACCCTAACCGGCCAGCTAAAATTCTATCAAACGCATTCGGGCTCCCGCCACGCTGTAAATGACCTAATACGGTTACTTTAGTATCGTAATGTGTAAACTTTTCTTTGACCTTTTGCGCAACTTCATATGCGCCACCCAGTTTATTACCTTCAGCTACTATAACTATACTTGAGCTTTTTTTAGTTTTAGAGCCAATTGCTAATTGTTCAATCAATTCTTGGATAGTTGTTTCACGTTCTGGCAATAAAACGGCTTCAGCACCTGTGCAAATTGCACTGCGTAAAGCAATACATCCAGAATCTCTACCCATTACCTCTATAAAGAACAGCCTATCGTGAGAATCTGCAGTATCTCTAATTTTATCAACGGCTTCAATAGTTGTATTTAAGGCAGTATCATAGCCTAAAGTAAAGTCAGAACCAAATAAATCATTATCAATGGTTCCGGGAATACCTACAACGGGAATATCATATTTGTCGGAAAATTGTTTTGCACCTCTAAATGTCCCGTCTCCGCCAATAACCACTATTCCATCAATTTCATTTAAAATTAAATTATTATAGGCCTTTTGCATGCCTTCCTCTGTTCTGAAGTCAGTGCACCTAGCCGTTTTTAAAATAGTTCCTCCTAAATGTATAATTCCACTAACAGAACGAGCATTAAGACGATTCATGTTATTTTGAATCAGTCCTTCGTAACCCTGCATCACTCCGTAAACACCAACATTATTATATATAGCTGTGCGAACAACGGCTCTAATGCAGGCATTCATCCCCGGAGCATCTCCTCCAGAGGTTAAAACGGCGATATTTTTAATTTTTGTTGTCATTATTGTATTACGAATATACAGTGTAATATTTACACTAAGTAATTTTTTTTTTCTTTTTGACTATTATTCGACAACAATGCATTTATTTGTAAGAGAAAAATTAAAAAATTTTGAAAGAGATATTACCACATTTTTATTCTGTTTTTTCTATCGATTGCGTACTTTTTGGCTTTGATGAGGGCGAATTAAAAATTTTATTAATTGAGCGTAACGAGGCCCCTTTTAAAGATTGGTGGGCTTTACCGGGAAATATTGTTGCCGAAGATGAGAGTTTAGACCAAAGTGCTAGTCGAATTCTTTATGAACTTACTGGTTTAAAAGGGGTGTATATGGAGCAGTATTATGCCTTTGGAGATGTAGGTAGGCACCCGCAGGGGAGGGTAGTAACAGTTGCTTACTATGCTATTCTTAGATTATCGGGCGATAAAACCCCGAAACCTATTATAGATTTTGCTAAAAATGCTCAATGGGTTAATGTAAAAGACATTCCTGCGCTGGCATTTGATCATCAGCTAATTTACGAAAAGGGATTAGAGAAAATAAAGCGTCGAATAAAATATCAACCAATTGCGTTCGAGTTATTGCCCGAAAAGTTCACGCTCACTCAATTGCAACAAGTTTATGAGTTGGTGTTGGGTAAGAAACTGGATAAAAGAAACTTTAGAAAAAAAATGCTCAATTTTGGCATATTGAAAGACTTGGAAGAGAAGCAAAAAGGTGTTTCTTTTAGAGCTGCCACCCTTTACAAGTTCGATAAACGCAAGTATTCAAAGCTATTTGGTAAAGAAATATCTTTTTAAAATAAACAATAATTTGCTTTTTTGATTTATAACTAATAATTTAGTTTAAAAAAAGTATTGTTTATGAAAAGGAATTTTTGGTTTATCTTTTTAGTTTTTGGCCTAATTAATGCCACAAGTGCTCAAAATCTTAGCTATAGTGAACGCATTCTTGAATTTTATGAAAATCAGCAATATGCTGAGGCCGCTAAATTAATTGAGCAAAATTATCCTGATCATAAGCCTTTCAATATTTTAAGCCAGTTAGGGTCATTGAAAATGTTGTCGTCAGATTTGCTTTCTGCCGAGCATTATTATCTTCAAGCCATGGAAATTTCTCCAGATCACCCGTCTGTTCTGCTTAATCTAGCGAGGATAAAAAACAGACGGGGACTGACCAAGGAAGCGAGAATTTATTATGAATCTTATGTAAATATAGATAGTACTTCTGCGGCAGCATTTAGAGCTTTAGCTTATTTAATACCGCCTTCAGATACGCTCAATTTAAAGATTAAGTATTTTGCAAAAGCCAATCAAATTAACCCTACAGATGCTGAAATTGCCATGGAGTTAGCTGATTTATATTTAGCAAATCGGGAATATCAACAGGGGCTAAATATTATAAATAAGGCATTAGAAGCAGATTCAACGCATTTGTATTTACAAGCATCTAAGCTAAAAACGGCTTATCAATTGGAGCTAATGGACGAAGCTATTAAAGCCGGAACAATATTGATAGAAAATGAATTTTTTATGTCTTATTATATGAATATTTTGGCCAATATTTATTTTAATAAAGAGGATTACAAGAGTGCACTTAATGTTTTAAATAAAATTGCAGAAGATGATAAAACCGAATATTCTTATTCCTTAATAACCAGAGTTCAAATGGCGTTGCAAAATTATAGGGAAGCAATGATCGCTGTTAATCGGGCATTAGAAAAGGCAATATCTGAAGGCACAGCCGATTATTACAGAATAAAAGGAATAATATCAGAAAATATTGGCGATTCTAAAGGCGCTTTGGAAGCTTACAACAAAGGATTACAATTTGATCAGTTCGAGAATCATGCCAGTAATCACTATTATATAGCTTTATTGAACGATTATAAACTGAAAAATAAAGCGACGGCTATTTCAAATTATAAGAGCTTTATTGAGAAAATTAAAGATTTAGAAAAATTTAAAAATCAGTTAGATTTTGCAAAAAATAGGTTATCAGTATTAAGTAAATAATCTATCTGTTCATTAATCTGGCTACATATTTTCCAATGATATCAAATTCCAGATTTACCGTAGAACCGACCTCAATAGCATTAAAATTGGTGTGTTCATAGGTATAAGGAATTATAAACACAGAAAATGCATTGTCTGTAGAATTCGCAACAGTTAAGCTAACCCCATTCACGCAGATAGAACCTTTTTCTACGGTTACATTGGTGCTGTTATCTTCATATTGAAATCTGTATTCCCAACTTCCGTCTAATGCTTCTTTTTTAATGCACTTTGCTATTTGGTCTACGTGTCCTTGTACTATATGACCATCTAGCCGACTATTTACTTGGGTACACCTTTCCAAATTAACCTGAGCATTTATTTGTAACTCACCCAAATTAGTTTTGCTCAACGTCTCCTGAATTGCAGTCACCGTATGGCAATCGTCTAAAAGTGCAATAACTGTTAAACATACACCATTATGGGCTATGCTCTGATCAATTTTCAATTCAGAGCTAATAGCAGACTGAATTGTAAAATGGATATTGCTCCCATCTTTCTGAATATTTTTAACAATGCCAGATGTTTCTATGATTCCGGTAAACATATTATCGAAGATTAGTCCTGTTTTTTTTCCAAGAATTAGAGGTTGGTACTATAGATTGGCTTTCGGTTTTTTTGGTAGTGTTTTTAAAAAAAGTAGCCGCAATTGCCGCAATTGTCATCTCATCTGTATTTGAGCTGGTTAAAGCTTCTGGTTTAAAATATTTGCTTACGAAATGAGTATCAAAATTTCCAGAAGTAAACGCTTCATGGTTCATTACAAATTTTCCAAACCCTAAAGTAGTCTGAATCCCGGTAATATTATAGTCTTCAATTGCGCGTTTCATTCTAAATATTGCTTCTTCTCTATTTGCCCCATGTGTAATTAATTTGGCAATCATTGGGTCGTAATAAATAGGAATCTCCATTCCTTCTTCAAAACCATCATCAACGCGAACGCCGTTACCAGCTGGTAATTTATAGGTTTGAAGAGTGCCTATATCAGGTAAAAAGTTGTTGGCAGGATCTTCTGCATACACACGTAGTTCAATAGAATGGCCTAATATTTTAAGTTCTTCTTGTTTAACACTGATTTCATGACCTTCCGCAATTCTAATTTGCTCCTTTACAAGATCTAATCCTGTTATATACTCAGTAACAGGGTGCTCAACTTGTAATCTGGTATTCATTTCTAAGAAGAAAAAATCTAAATTTTCATCTAAAATAAATTCTACTGTTCCGGCTCCAGTATAATTAACGGACCGGGCAACATCAATAGCCGCTTTACCAATTTTTTCTCTTATTTCGGGTGTTAGCACAGCTGATGGAGCTTCTTCTACTACTTTTTGGTGTCTTCTTTGGATGGAGCATTCTCTTTCAAAGAGATGAATGATATTGCCTTTTTTGTCACCCAATATTTGTATTTCTATATGGCGCGGAGAAGTAACATATCTTTCAATAAATACAGATCCGTCACCAAAAGCTGATGTTGCTTCATTTACGGCTAAATGCATTTGTTCTTCAAAGTCTTCTGAATTATTAACAATACGCATACCTTTCCCGCCACCGCCCGCTGCAGCCTTAATTAAAATAGGAAAGCCTACTTCTAAGGCTGTTTTTTTAGCTTCGCCGATATCATTTATTGCCTGATCAGTTCCCGGAACCATGGGTATATTATAAGCTAAGGCAGCTGCTTTAGCAGATAATTTATTACCCATTATACGCATAGCTTCTGCAGTGGGGCCAATTAATATAATGCCAGCTTTCTCTACGCTATTAGCGAATTCAGGGTTTTCTGAAAGAAATCCATATCCCGGATGTATGGCGTCAGCTCCAGTATCTTTTGCTGCTTTAATTACAACATCGATATTTAGATAGCTTTGGTTAGACGCTGCTGCCCCAATAAATACAGCTTCATCTGCATACTTAACGTGTAACGATGTTCTGTCGGCCTCAGAGTAAACAGCAACTGTTTTAATGTTCATTTCCTTTGCCGAACGCATAATACGTAGAGCAATTTCTCCTCTGTTTGCTATTAATAGCTTATTTATCTTCTGCATGAATTATTCCCAGGCGTTTAATTTTTTAATAATATTTTCACATTGATCTATCTGTGTTGAAGAAATATCAAGGTGCGTTACAAATCTAATGGTTTTTGGACCGGTAGTGTTACATTTTAAACCAGCTTTCCCGAATAATTTTACGACTTTTTCAGCGTCTAAATCATTATGGACATCAAATAAAACAATATTCGATTCAGGAGGCATTACACGAGCTACATAATTTGTTTCTAAAAGCCATTCTCCTAATTTCTGAGCGTGTAAATGGTCAATCGACAATCTTTTTACATGATTATCTAACGCATAAATGCCGGCTGCGGCCAAATAACCTGCCTGACGCATTCCGCCGCCAAGCACTTTTCTAATTCTTGTAGCTTTAGAAATTAATTCTTTGTTTCCTAATAATACAGATCCTACCGGAGCTCCTAATCCCTTACTCAGGCAAACAGAGATGCCATCAAAATATGAGCCGTAATTAATTGCTTTATCGCCTGTGGCGATTAATGCATTGAATATTCTGGCACCGTCTAAATGCAATTTAATTCCTTTTATATTGCATAATGTATGAATCGGTTCTATTTGTTGTAGTGATAAACAAGCACCGCCACCTTTATTAATAGTGTTTTCTAGCACAACTAAGGTACTGGCCGGGTAATGAATATTGTCTGCATTTATTTCGGGTTCGATCATCTCTGCGGTAAGTCTTCCTCTATCTCCATTTAAAAGACGCACCGATGCCAGTGAGTTATAAGCTATTCCTCCGCCTTCATACCTGTAAACATGTGCCGTTTGATCGCAAATTACCTCATCCATTGGATTGGTGAAGCATTTGATGGCAATTTGGTTGGTCATGGTTCCTGAAGGACAAAATAGTCCATCTTCCATTCCAAACATTGCTGATAACTTTTGTTCTAAAAGATTTACAGTTTCGTCTTCTTCCAATACATCATCTCCAACTTTTGCCGAAAACATGGCGTCTAACATACCTTTTGTCGGTTTTGTTACAGTGTCACTTCGAAGATCAATAAATTCAGTCATTTCCTTATTTAAACTTATGTAAAGCTATAAAAAAGCTGGTATAATCGGGAATAATTGGATCAACTTCATGTAATTATATTGAGTGAATTGAAAAGGAAATTTATTAATTACTTAACTTTTATTTAATTATGATTTGAAAATCTAATAAACTAATGTAATTTAGCTTAGTGTTTCATTGACAATATGTCTGAACAAAAAGACTAAACATTTTAAGTAAACTAAATAAAAAAGCATGATAGTCATAGCTGATGGAGGTTCGACAAAAACAAATTGGTGTTTAATAAATGAGTATGGTAGAAAAATACTGTTCAATACAGAAGGTTATAACCCATATTTTAGTAAGGAAGATTATATTATAGATTCCCTAAACAATTCTTTGCCAGATAATTTGGAAAAGGAAAAATTAACCAAAGTATATTATTACGGAGCAGGTTGTTCAACAGAAGTAAATGTTCAGATTGTGAAAACTGCTATGAGTGCAGTCTTTACAAATGCTGAGATATTTGTGGGGCATGATTTATTAGCTTCATGCAGAGCTTTACTAGGAAATGAGGCAGGTTTTGCGGCTATTTTAGGAACCGGAACAAATACCTGTATTTATGATGGTAAAGATATTAGCTTAAATATAGATAGTTTAGGTTACTTTTTGGGAGATGAAGGAAGTGGATCTTATATTGGAAAACGAATTTTAGCAGATTACATGAAAGGATTTATGCCTAAAAAGCTAAGTTCTATCTTTTTTGAAACTTATGGTTTAAGTAACGAAGATATTTTCGATAATATCTATAATAAACCGCTTCCAAATAGGTTCTGTGCTAGTTTTAGTAAGTTTATATACGACAACAAAGATAAATTTGAAGATTATACGTTTAATACTGTAGACTATGCTTTTACAGCATTTTTTGAGAATTTAGTTATACACTATCCAAATTATAAATCTTATAAATTAAACTGTGTAGGTTCGGTAGGCTATAATTTTAGAGATATTTTAAGCGTCGTTTCCGATAGATATGAAATGGGCGTTGGAAAAATTATTCGTTCTCCTATAGACGATTTGGTTGAATATCATTTACAACAATTAAAACACTAAGCAAATAAAATGTGTTATCTTTATAAGCGTTTATTTTCTTTATGTTAAAAGTTTATTGAAATGAAAAAATTAGCCGTAATTGCAATTCTTATATTTATAGGTTACTCTGCTAATGCTCAGATACTTCCAAAAGTAGAAGGTGGGTTAAAGTTTGGTGTAAATCTATCTAAATTAAATACAGAACAGTTGTTTGATAGCGAAAATAGAGCTGGCTTTTTAGGTGGTGTTTGGATGAGATTTGGTGCTGCTGGTCTTCATTTTCAACCCGAGTTATATTATACGAATAAGAATACAAGCTTAGAAAGTACAACCACTCCTGAGATTAACAAAGTTACGTTTTCAAGTATCGATGTTCCTTTGTTGGTTGGCACAAAGATAGGGGCTATGGGTATAGGAGCTAGATTTAATACAGGACCCGTTGTCTCATTTTTAATTGATGAAAAGCAAACATTCGGACAGGCAGCAAGCAATATAACTAGGTTTAGTGCTAAAGGACAATCTTTTGCTTGGCAATTTGGTGCAGCTTTAGATGTAAGAGCAATTAGTTTTGACCTACGTTATGAGTTAGGTTTGTCTGAAGTGAATAAATCTGGTTATCCGGATACAAAATTAAATCTGTTCAATTTTAGTTTAGGGTATAAGTTTTAACAACTTATAAAAGCTAAATTTTATTTATATATTAAAAAAGAAATTGGAGTTTTATATTCTAATTTCTTTTTTTTTGTGCTTTATGCTCTTAACTTTTTCTAACGTTTTCCGCTTTTTAAGATTTGTATTTTGTTAACCGCCTTGCACGGACTTTAGACCAAAAGACTTCGAAATATAAACTTCTGACTCCCATATTTACAACAATGCCTTCAGCTCGTAAGCATGGGTTCCTGTAATCGGTCTGATGGGCTTCTTCTTAAATTTACTATATTCATTCACAAAGCATCCTCCAAAGTAAAATATGAGTGCTGAGTAAAAGACAAAAAGCATAATTAGTATTAACGACCCCGAGGTTCCATAAATATTTTCAATATTACTTAGAGGGAGTAGAATTCTTAATATAAATTTTCCAGCTGTAAATAAGCAGCCGGTAACCAATCCGCCTACAAATGCAGCACTCCATATAGGTCTGCCATTGGTTAAAAATCTAAAAAGAATGGTAAACCACGTAGTAACAATGGCAATAAAAACAAGTTGATTTAAAACGGAGGTAAAAATTAAACCAATCGAGTGTGGAGCTCCTTTTATTAAATTTCCTATATAAGCTTGGATACTATCGGCTACTAAACCAATCAAAAATAAAATCCCTGCCATTAAAATTATAATAAATGAAATGCCTCTCAGTTTAAGTCGAAAAAGAAACCCTCTATCTGGGTTTATTCCTATATTCCATATTTGATCCAAAGAATTTTTAATAATGCTGAAAAGGGTGGTAGCCACAAAAATAAAAAACACAAAACTAATCAGGGTTACATACCATTCTTGTTCAATATTACCTATATTTCTAAGTGTTTGACGCACCTGTTGAGTACTACTTTCATCTAAAATATTTGCAATCCGATCGAATAAATTAGAAACAAATGTTCTTCTATCTGTGAAAAGACCAAATAGACCGATTAGGATAATTAGAATAGGAGGAATGGCAAAGTTTGCAAAAAATGCTGTTGCCCCCGCTAATCTGAGCGGGTCATTTTTTTTATATAGGATAAATGAATTGCGAACAATCTTGAAAAAATTATTGAAATTGCTTTTTAATCCACTCATTTATCTCTTTCTAAGGTTCGAAAATAAGAAATTGAGTCCAAAATAAACAATCTAATCTATATTAGGTTAAATTTCAGCAAATTAAAGAATACCTAATACTTATAAACTTAATGTTTTGGTAATATTCGGATATAGATCAATTCCTATCTTTAAAGAAAAAATGTTTAAAATATCGACGGTTATAATTAATCTTTTATTGGTGTTATCTTTGAGTGTGGAAGCCCAAAATGTACAGTGGAATAAAAATCAAGTTATCGCACATAGAGGTGCTTGGAAGACTCAGAAACTTCCAGAAAATTCAATTGCTTCATTAGTAGAAGCTTTCCGTTTAAATTGTTATGGGTCTGAATTTGATGTTCATTTAACAGCAGATTCTATTCCTGTAGTAAATCATGACCCCGATTTTCTGGGGTTAAAAATAGAAACCTCCACTTATGCAGAACTTTTATTAAAAGAGTTGCCTAATGGAGAAAAAATTCCAACTCTGGAGTCTTTTTTAAAAGAAGGAATGAAGCAGCACTCCACTAAATTGATTTTGGAAATGAAGCCTTCTGTAATAAGTAAGGAAAGAGGTCAGCTACTGGCTTCCATATGTGTAGAAATGGTAGCACGCTTGAATGCTAAAAAATGGGTTAATTATATCAGTTTTGATTATGATATTCTAAAAAAAGTAAAAGAGTTGGATCCTAGAGCTCATGTAGAATATTTAAACGGGGAAATAGATCCGGTTCAATTAAAGGCAGATGGGATGTCGGGGTTGGACTATCATTTTTCTGTTTATAAGAAAAATCCTTCCTGGTTTGAATTGGCCAGAAAAAATAAATTGGTTACCAATGTATGGACGGTAAATTTATTGGAAGATATGCAATGGTTTTTAGAACATAAGGTAGACTATATAACTACAAATGAACCTGAATTGTTGCTAAAGTTATTGAAGAAATAAAACATATTTCTTGAAAATGGGTTATTAAAAATAAAAAGCCCATGAATAACTTTTTTAAAGCAATTATTGCCGGATATGGCGCAAAAAAATTAGGTGGTGGATGTTTATCTACTATTGTGATATTCGTAATTATATATTATGCACTAGGATACTGTTAAGTTAGAGACATAAAAAAACCTTAAACATTGTTTAAGGTTTTTAAGTATAACAGGGTTTTATTTTTATAGGTTTCCTCTTAGCTCTTGTTCTCTTTCTAGTGATTCGAATAATGCTTTAAAGTTACCCGCTCCAAAACTTTGAGCACCTTTTCTTTGGATTATCTCGAAGAATAAGGTTGGTCTGTCTTCAACCGGTTTAGTAAAGATTTGCAATAAGTAACCTTCCTCATCGCAGTCAACCAATATTCCTAGTTCTTTTAATGGAGCAATTTCTTCTTCTATTTCTCCAACTCTTGTAGGCATCATGTCGTAATAAGCATTTGGCGGCGGACTTAAAAATTCTACTCCATTTGCTCTTAACTGTTTAACAGTTTTCACGATGTCTTTTGTAGCTACAGCAATATGCTGAACACCTTCGCCTTCATAGAATTCTAAGTATTCTTCTACCTGAGACTTTTTCTTTCCTTCAGCTGGTTCATTGATTGGGAATTTTGAATAACCATTTCCATTGCTCATCACTTTACTCATTAATGCTGAATATTCAGTATTAATTTGCTTGTCGTCAAAAGAAAGGATGTTTACGAAGCCCATAACATCTTCATACCATTTAACAGTTTCGTTCATTCTGTTCCATCCTACGTTACCAACACAGTGATCTATATATAATAATCCTGCATCTTGAGGTTTATATTCGCTCTCCCAGGCACGATATCCCGGCATAAACAAACCATTGTAATTCTTACGTTCAATAAACATGTGTACAGTTTCTCCGTAGGTGTAAATACCTGCCATTTTAACTTCACCGTGATCATCTGTTAGAGTAACGGGTTCTAAGTAAGGTTTTCCGCCACGTTCAGTAGTGTCTTTAAAAGCCTTGTAAGCATCGTCTACCCAAAGTGCTAAAATTTTTACGCCATCTCCATGCTTTTTTACATGTTCTGCAATTGGGCTGTTAGAATTTAGTGCAGTTGTTAAGATTAATCTGATTTTACCTTGTTGTAAAACATATGATGCGCGGTCGCGAACTCCGGTTTCTGGTCCGGCATACGCTAAACTTTGAAAACCGAAAGCAGTTTTATAATAATGTGCAGCTTGTTTTGCATTTCCAACGTAAAATTCGATATAATCCGTTCCGTTGATCGGTAAAAAATCTGGTGCTTTAGCGATTTTCTCTGCAAAGGTTAATGATTCCATGTGTATAGTATTTTTATTTTTTTATTAATATCTATTTTATAATTAAGGAGGTTTTACTCAACATTTACCTGCCAACTTTTATGATAACTAGCGTCTTCAATATCTAAGGCATCTTGTGTTAACATGAGTGGCTTAAAAGGATCTATCATTACGGCTAATTCTTCTGTCGATTCTTTGCCGATAGATTTTTCTACTGTGCCCGGATGCGGGCCGTGTGGAATACCTCCTGGATGTAAAGTTATTTGTCCTTTAACTACGCTTTTTCTGCTCATAAAGTCGCCGTCAACGTAATAAAGTACTTCGTCACTGTCTACATTGCTGTGATTATAAGGAGCAGGTATGGCCAACGGGTGGTAATCATACTTTCTAGGAACAAAAGAACAAATTACAAAGTTGTGTCCTTCAAATGTTTGATGTACCGGAGGAGGCTGGTGTAAGCGCCCTGTAATTGGCTCGAAATCGTGGATTGAAAAAGCATATGGATAATGGAAACCATCCCATCCTACAAAATCAAAAGGATGTGTGCCATAAACATAAGGGTATATAAGACCTTGTTTTTTAATTAAAACTTTAAAATCACCCTCTTGGTCAATTGTTTCTAAGTTCTCGGGTCTGCGTATATCACGCTCACAAAAAGGAGCATGCTCTGCCAGTTGTCCGTATTCATTTCTATATCTTTTTGGAGTACGGATAGGGCTAAAACTTTCTATAATGAAAAGTCTGTTATTTGGGTCATCGAAATGAATTTGGTAAATAGTTCCGCGGGGAATAATTAAATAATCTCCGTATTTGAAATTTATCTTGCCAAATCCTGTTTTCAGGGTACCCGTACCTTCGTGAATAAAAATTACTTCGTCTGCCTGACTATTTTTATAAAAGTAGTCTGTCATCGAATTACGTGGTGCAGCCAACGAAATATGTAAATCGCTGTTTACCAACATTGGTTTGCGACTTTCTAAATAATCGTCTTGAGGAGCTACTTTAAAGCCTAATAAGCTGGTATGTCTTAAATGCTTTTCAAGTGCAATTTTAGGTTCAACAGAATAAGGTGTCCCTAATTCTTTTACAATTGTTGGCGGGTGACAATGATAAACCAATGAGTATAAGCTCGAAAAACCTTCTGTAGATACAAGTTCTTCTGCGTATAGTTCGCCATTTGGTTTTCTAAAAACGGTATGTCTTTTAGGAGGAATACTCCCCAGGGTATGATAAATCGGCATAAAATGAGTATTTAAGTTAGTATTGAGAGGGCGCAAATATGCACTTAGTAGGTTTATCCTAAATAGAATATTGAGCCATTACCATGCTAGACAGTAACGCAGAGCGGAAGTCGGCCAGCTTTTCGTTAGCTGTAAGATCTTTGGATATTTTTAATCGCTGCATCATATTCTATTGCTAAGTTAGTATTTAATCGTCTTAAAAACTAATTTTTATTAGTTTTACCCAAATTATCAATTCAAACAGTAGGATGAAATTAGTTTCTTATAAAACAGAAGGTAGAGAACACCTTGGAATTTTCGTTAATAACCATATTTATAACTTAAATAGTTGTGATAAGCAATTGCCTGATAACATGAATTTGTTTCTTCAAGGAGGAGAGGCATTGATGGAAAGAGCAAAGAAAATAAACGCACAAATATTAAATGGTGAGATTACACCTAAAGAGGAAGTGTTTTACGAGCTTTTAGCTCCTGTTCCTCATCCAACAAGTTGTAGAGACGGATATGCTTTTAGGCAACATGTTGCTGCGGCAAGAAGAAATAGAAAGGTGGATATGATTCCTGAATTTGATCAATATCCAATTTTTTATTTTACAAATCACAATGCAATTCAAGGTCCTGGAGAAATTCTTTGTATGCCAGATCATTTCCAAAAATTGGATTTTGAATTAGAAGTAGCTGTAGTAATAGGAAAGCAAGGGCGTAATATTTATGCAGATGAAGCCGATAATTATATAGCCGGTTATATGATTATGAATGATATGAGTGCAAGAACACTTCAAATGGAAGAAATGTTGTTAAACTTAGGTCCAGCAAAAGGTAAAGATTTCAGTACAGTGATTGGTCCTTGGATGGTAACACCCGATGAATTAGAACAATATAAAGTTGCTCCAAAAGAAGGCCATGTAGGGAATGCTTACGATTTACAAATGCGTTGTAAAGTAAACGGGGTAGAGGTTTCGTATGGTAATATGGCTGATATGGATTGGACATTTGCCGAGATTATTGAGCGATGCGCTTACGGTGTAGATATTCTTCCTGGCGACGTAATTGGATCGGGTACTGTTGGTACCGGATGCTTTTTAGAGTTAAATGGAACCGGATTATTAAATGATCCGAACTATAAAGTACAATGGTTACAACCTGGTGATGTGGTAGAAATGGAGATTACCGGATTAGGTCATTTAAGTAATGTTATTGTTGAAGAAGATAGTAATTTCTCGATTCTGAAAATTAAAAAAGGCTAATAATATATGCTAACGCTAAATGCAGAAGATTTAACGCCTGTGCAACTGCAGAATTATTTGCAATATGCAGTTGCACCCAGGCCAATTTGTTTTGCCTCTACTATTGATGCTGAAGGAAACGTAAACTTAAGCCCTTTTAGCTTCTTTAATTTATTTAGTTCAAATCCTCCTATTTGCGTGTTTTCGCCAGCTAGAAGAGTACGAGACAATACAACTAAACATACATTACAAAATGTATTGGAAATACCTGAATGTGTAATTAACATCGTTAATTATGACATGGTGCAACAAACCAGTTTAGCAAGTACGGAATATAGTAAAGAAGTTAATGAATTCTTGAAAGCCGGATTTACCATGCAATCGTCGGAAGTGGTTAAGCCACCGCGTGTTGCCGAAGCTCCTGTACAGTTTGAGTGTGTAGTTAATGATGTTATCCCTCTGGGCGATAAAAATGGTGCCGGCAACTTGATTATTGCCGAGATTAAACGTATTCATATAAAAGAATCTATTTTAGACGAAGAAGGAAAAATTGATCAGGCTAAAATAGATCTGGTTGCAAGATTGGGTGGAGATTGGTACTGCAGAATTACGCCAGAAAATTTGTTTAAGGTACCAAAGCCATTAACAACCCTGGGTATTGGTGTAGATGCCTTGTCGGCTGTTATCAGAAATTCTACGGTTTTAACAGGTAATGATTTGGGGATGCTGGGTAACACAGAAGTTTTTCCAGATGATGAAGCATGTAATAAGATGTTAGATATTGCTGAGGTTAAGTCAGTTTTAGATGCTACTATTGGTGACGAGCATACTAGAAATATAGAACTGCATATTTTAGCAAAGAAATATATAGACGCAGGAAAACCGGAAGATGCTTTAAAGATTTTGTTATTATAAATAGATAAAACAGGGGGTTATTATTCTAAAATACTAACTCCTTGCATAAATCTCTTTTTATAATGGTTGTCTAAATCAGATATAATTACGCCTTTAGATCGGGTAGAAGAGGCATGAATAAATTTTATACCTCTATTAGAAACAGAGTAAACAATTCCTACATGTCCTATTTGTCTGACGTTTGCATCACTGCCCGTAAATAATAAAACATCTCCAACTTTAACATTGCTTAGCTTTTTAACTTCACCGGCATTTTTAAAAGCTGCAGAAGATCTGGGTACTTTTATACCAACTTGTTTGAAAACATAATTAACGAAGCCTGAGCAGTCGAACCCAATTTTAGGATTGCTGGTTGCGTAACGATAAGGTACTCCGATTAAATTCTTAGCATATTTTAATAAGCTTGTAGAAATAGGCTCAACCTTAGTTTCTTTCTGATCTTTCTCTTTAACTTTGAATTGATTTAACAGTTCTTGCATTCTGTCACCATATTGTGCAGGCAAAGATTGCTGCGCAAACGCGGATGAAGAAATTAGAACAATTCCGAAGAAAATTAAGATCAGTTTTTTCATTGATTCCTGCAAAGATACTAAAATCAAATTAATTGAAATGTTAAGGAGTTGTTAAAGCTACAGGCAAAATTTTTCCATTAAAAAATTTGTGGCCTTTTAATGCAAAGTCTGCTACATATTTACCCATTTCGAATGCTAAAACAGGGCTTTCATATCCGGGGAAGGCTGCTTCCAGCATTTCTGTTTGTGCAGAACCCAACGCAAGGCAATTTACTTTAATATTCTGTTCTTTTAACTCGGCGGCTAAGCATTCTGTTAACACGTGTAAAGCAGCCTTGCTTGAAGAATAAGCTGATAAGCCAATAAATTTTTCTGATCCTTGAAATCCGCCCATGCTGCCAATATTTACAATATGTGCCCCACTGTTAAATAAATGTACCAACTGTTGTATCAAAACAAAATGACTCACTACATTGCTTTGAAGCATAGAAAATAAATCCTCTTCCGTAGTTTCTAAAAAGGGTTTATTAATTAATGTCCCTGCATTATTGATAAGCACATCAATTTTTGTCAGTTTTTCTTCTATTAAAGGAACCAGTGCAGAGAAGTTATCTCTTGTTAAATCGAAAGAAACAGGATAAATTTCACAATCAGGATTTAGCCCTCTGGCTATTTCCAGTAACTTTCTGAGTTTATCAGCATTTCTGCCAATTGCGATGATTTTATGTCCTTGATGAACAGCAAATTCTAATACAGTTTCAAAGCCAATTCCGCTACTTGCGCCGGTTACGATGATATTCATGATACTTAGTTTAATACTTCATCCTGTTTTACAGGATGCTCTATTACATATAATCCGTCTATTATTAGCTTTCTAAATTCTTCTTGAGCAGCAGCTTTCATATCTAAGAAAATCCGAATCTCTTTGCTCATTTCGGGGTGTATATTATTTAATGTAGCCAATTCTAAAATTTCTAATGCTAACAGCCAGTCGGTACGGTGATTTGTTTTTAGATCGTCCCAAATGGTTGGAAGTTTGTCGAAATGGCTATTGTTATTGCGTATTTCTCTAACACTTTCGTAAAGCTTATGCAGTTCGAGCGTGGTATGGTCGTATTCTACTTTTAAAGTTGTGGTATTACTCACCGGTAGTAATTCTTCAAAAGCACTTTTGTCTGCAGCACCGTTAAATACAGAGATTATTTTAGAACCAACCGCCATATCATATGTTCCCCATTCTGGCTTAAACAAGAAATTACCATTAGCTTCTTTAACAGCACAATTGTCGAAACTAATCATCAGCAACTGGTCGTCTTTAATCAGGATGTTTGTTACAACTCCGTTAACCTCAATTCCGCTTTCGAAGGTAAGGGTAGCAGTTTTATTAAGTTCAATACCTATATCTGTTAAGGTATTTAAATTCATTTGTTCTAATGGCTGTTCAATATTTTTTAATTTGCCAACGGGCGATGAAAATCCATCTGCATGATAAGATTTACTATGTCCATTTAACTCAATATTGTTGTAAGAGAGGGCAGATGGGCCTGTCGTTTTAATAAATGTAACTTCATTTTGAGTATCAATACCCAAATCAGTAAATATACCTGTTACCTGAATACCTGAACTATAAACGGCAGTAGCTACGTTTTTGCAAGCTATAGCTTTTAATACACTTTCTGATCCGCCTACTCTAAAGGCCATAGTGTTTGCAAAATTTTCTAAGACATCAATCAGGTTCTGAAACGTTGGTGTAACAAAAAGCTGTGGTTGAGTTTTTGTAATGTCGTAAGAATAATTTACGGTATCTAAATTATACCATAGTTTTTTGACATCGGCTTTCATACAACTTGCACTTTCTCCTATCGATGAAAGCAATCCGGCACCATAAATTTTCGGATTTTCCAGCGTTCCTATTAAACCATATTCTACGGTCCACCAGTGTAATCTGCTTAGCAAGGCCATTTCAGATGGTTCGCCCATGTTCTCAGAAATGTAGGTGAGTTTTTTTTCTGCTGCGGCAATTTCTGCTTCGCTAGAATCTATCGCCTCTTTTAAAATAGATAAATTTCTAATAGCCTCGTAAAGCTCAAAATCCTTTGCCGAAAACATAGCCTTAGTGCCAATAGAACCAAAATAACTTAAATAATTATTGTAGTCTGTATCCGCAATTATTGGCGCATGGCCAGCACTTTCATGAATAATATCTGGTGCTGGTGTATATTCGATATGATTAATTTGTCTGATATCTGCTGCAATAACCAATACCCTATAAGCTTGGTATTCCATAAAAGCTGCAGGCGGAATAAATCCATCAACAGTAACAGCTCCCCAGCCAATTTTACCTAAATTATCATTCATGGTTTGGAGGTTGGGTATGTATTCTATAGAAAGACCTGCGCGTCTTAATCCTTTAATATATGGGTAGTAAGCAACTTCTTTTAAATAACTATAGTTTTGACGCATAACGTAGCGCCATACAGCCTGATCTATGGGGGTGTATTTTGTATAGTGTTGAGGAACAATATACTGCCTTAAGTGTTTTGGTAAGTTTTTAACCTGTTCGTTTCCAAAATCATTAAAATCATTCATGCTAATCGCTTTCTAGAATTGCTAATTTACCATTTAATAGGGGCGATGCCAAAAAAATACGGCGCTAAGTTTTTAAATAAACGCTATGAAATGGGAATTTTACAAAACTCAGAAAGTAGATTTTTAATTGTTTTTTCTAATGTTAAATGAAAAGTATTTTTGGGAGAAATAGCTGAATATTCCAAGTACAATAGTAATAATTGCATTTGCAATGGAAGGATAAAAGTGTAATCCCTCTACTAAAATCTTTAAAAAGGCAAAGTTTAAAAAGATATTAATCGTAAAAATAGTGCCGTATCTGAATAGTTGTATCCTGCCTTTTAATGTTGATGTGGTAAAAACTAAATATTTGTTTAATACAAACCCCGTTAAAAAAGTTAAAATAGAGTTTATAAATAATGCTAATGAGTGTGCTGTGATTAAATACTTGTCTATTCGGATATCTTCTTGATCTAAAATAAAGTTGTAAATTAAGAAATAGCCAATTATACTACATGTAACAGTAATTCCTCCCGTAGCTAAATATCTAAATGTGCCAATGGGAAGCCAGCGGGATACTAAAGGGTAAAAGAAGTCAATTATTTTAAGCAAGAATTTACGCATACTTATTTCGATTTCTTTTCTAAGGTCAACTTATCCTCTATCATTCTGTTATTGTATTGTTGTATGAATGCTTTTAACTGAGTTTCTAATTCTGTTTGAATAGGTTCTTGGCCTTTTAAATCATGTTGCATTAATCGGTCTTTTTTTAAATTATACAAACCGGTTGTTTGTAGCCCGTCGTTCAATATTAGATAATCACCTTTGTAAAAACTAAAAACACCATCGTTGTTATTAACGACAAAGTTGTCATTATTATTGGATAATGCATTAAATCCGAAAGAGAAAAATGGTTTAGGGTAGTTTAAATAGTTTAAAACGGTTGGTAAAATATCAATTTGTTGTACTAATTTGTCCGATTTGCCTACCAAGCTTCCGTCAGGCGTATAAAAAATGATAGGAACAGAAAAATATCCGGCAATGTTTTTATACTCGGGCAGGTGTGATACTGTGGCGTGGTCGGCAACCAATACAAATAAAGTGTTGTTGTACCAGGGAGCGTTTTTTACTACATCGAAGAATTTCTTTAGTGCCATATCAGTATAGCCTATTGGTTCTTGTACTTCTAGTGGTCCTTTAGGAAATTTTCCTTTGTATTTTTCCGGAACTTTAAAAGGATGGTGAGATGATACCGTAAATACAGCAGAAAAGAAAGGGGTTTTAAAAGTATTTAATTTTTGCGCCATGAACTGTAAAAATGGCTCGTCCCAAATACCCCATATGCCGTCAAAATCGGCATCATTATTATATTCAGTTTTTCCGTAGTAGTTCTTTATTCCTGCTAAGTTTATATACGACGAAAAGCCCATTGAGCCATTTGGGGCACCATGGAAAAAGGAGGTTTCATAACCTTCGTCTGATAATAGCTTTGCTACGCTGGTGGTTTTATTTCCAGAATATGGGCTTAATACAAACGGTTCTTTAATAGAAGGAATTCCTGATATAATGGATGGGAGCGCATCGATAGATTTTCTGCCGTTGGCGTACGAGTTAGGAAAGTAGTAACTGTGTTCAATTAAACTATCAATAAAAGGTGTATACCCTTTATATTGACCATTAAGTAAGGTTTTGTTTAATCCGCCTATATGCTCTCTCCCTAAACTTTCGACTATAATAAATATAACATTTTTTTTGTTAAAATCCAAATTTTCAGGCGTATTTATTGGGTTGTAAAGCTTTATTAATTCTTCTTCAGTAAAATGGTTTATAGGTTTTAAAGTATTAGAACCCAGGGTTTTTATAATCGAAAAGGGCGTATTTAGCACGATACTCATCTCGGCAGGTGTATCAACAAATTCGCCTGCATTACTTAATGTAATGGGTCTTGTACTATGGCGCCAACCGCCGCGTACCCCTATTACACACAATCCGATAATCAAAGTCATCGATATTGTTTGTAAAGCAAAATTTTTAAGCTTAAATTTCTTGAGGGGCGAAATTTGTATACAATTGTAAAGAAATATTAGTAGGTAAGTAAAACCTGCAAATAAGAGGGCTAAATACCAGTAATCTAAGAAAAATTTAAAGAATAATTTAGGAAGGTTCTGCTCTTCTGAAAATTGTGAAAAAACAGATGCCGTGGTTCTTTTTAATGTATATTTATAATAGGCGAAGTCTATAAAATTAACTAAAAACCCTATTAAATTGGTTACTATAAATAACCATTTACTAAAAGACTGATATCCTTGTCTGTATTTATATTTCCAAGGAATTATCTGTAAAATTATGTAAATCAGGTTGATGTATATTAAAGCAACCAAGTCAAATTTAAGACCTCCCAATAAAATTCTTAAAAATTTCTGAGTGGGTATCTCATCAAATAAACTACTGTTAAAAAAATAAAAGGCTATTCTACAGAGAGAGAAGATAAGCATTATTGCCAAAAGACGAATCAATAAGGCTATATAGATATTTACATTTAGTTTTGCTGATTTTAACATTTCATTTATAGGTAGCGCAAGTTAGAAAATGCCCTGCTATTAACGAAATTTTGAAAAATTTCATCTGTGAATTTATTATTAAAATACGGTTATCATTAAAAATATGATAATTTAGCGATAATGAAACATTTAATTTTTGCAATCGTTGGATGTGTTTTAACATTTCAGCTATCGGCACAAGATTTGGATACGGCTAAATTAAACGCTGCTTTTTTAACTGCTAAAAAACAACATGCACCAGACAAAAGATCAGTGCATTTTACTTTAACCTACAAGCAGGATACGGCGGTTATAGAAACATCTTCTTCTGAGGCTTTGACCGCGTTTAATAAGGCTTTTGAAAACTCTAATTCTTTAAAGATTCAGAAAATTTTATTACCAAACGCTTCTCTAAAAGGTAAAATATACGGTGTTTCAAATTTATCGGTTGCTAATAACAGATTAAATCCTAGTCACCCGGCCGAGTTGGTGACACAAATGTTGTTGGGAACACCGGTAGAAATATTAAAAAAACAAGGTAGTTTTTATTATATCAGAACACCTGAAGGGTATTTATCATGGGTAGATGGGGCTTCTATTAAAGATATGACGGCTGATGAGTTTAATCAGTGGAAGCAATCAGATAAGTTAATCGTTTCTGTAGATTACGGACACGTTTTTACCGAGCCAAATATTGGTTCAGGTAGGGTTTCTGATATTGTAAGTGGTAATATTCTTAAAAACGTTGGTTCTGCTGGTCAATTTTATAAAGTAGAATTTCCCGATAAGAGAATCGGATATATAGAAAAATCTAATGTTGAGCCCTATATAAAATGGGCTGGCAAGCCTATACCGAGTGCCGATCATATTTTAAAAGCAGCACATAAATTTATTGGTGTTCCGTATCTATGGGGCGGTACTTCTATAAAAGGGATGGATTGCAGTGGCTTTACAAAAACAGCATTTTTTTTGAATGGAATAATTTTGCCTAGGGATGCTTCACAACAGGCATTGGTAGGAACGCCTATAGATGTGATGACCAACAATGATTTTGATGTAGAAAAGAGTTTGAAAAATTTGTTGCCGGGCGATTTACTGTTTTTCGCAGCATCAAAAAGAAATGGAATAATTGGTGGTAGAATTACGCATGTTGCCATTTATATGGGCGAAGGAAAGTTTATTCAGTCGGCCGGTATGGTTAAAGTCAGCAGTATTATTTCTAATGAAGCTGATTTCGATACTTCTGTTTCAACAATTGTAAGTGCCCGAAGAGTTCTGGATTCGGTTGGCAAGCCAGAGATTACGAAGGTAGAAAATCACGGATGGTATAAGTAAATATTTGTTCTTACAATAAGCGCGCTATAAATATCAATTTTTAAACTTCATTTAGTTTTGTTGCAAAACAATATGAGTTCTGAATACATATGTACTCTTTTTATTTTGTTAAAAATATTATAAAAATTTTTCGATAATTTTTTGTCCTCTATTTTTTATAAATATTTGAAAACTAGAAACGATGAAGAAGTGTTTGTTTATTAATCATATATAGGTCTAGAAACCCTTAATGGTTTTAATAAAAACACTTTTACTGCATTTGTTTCAAGATTATCTAAAGAAAGAAAAGACATAAAGTCTTTCTCCATTCCTACACTACCCGGCATAGAAAGTAAATTGGGCATTCGTTTAAGTTTTTCCTCAACTGGGAGCCAACCTGAACTTGCAAAATCATACAATATCGGTAAAACAAATTTTTCATCTTTTGAAACTACGATATTTTTTAAGGCATCTTTTGGAATATTTATAAGCGCATCTTTTGTTATGTCTTTGAAAATTTTATTGCCGAATTCCATAAACTTTATACTGTCAATTTTACTATTTATAATTTGAAATTTCACAAATAAATAGCCAGTATGATCAAATTCGATATTTTTTGTGGTGTCATTTTCATAGCGTTCAATCAAAAGATTTCTTATAGGAGAATACACTATGTTTGATAATGATAAACGGTCAGAAGCATTGTTTTGCGCCATTGTTATTGTAAAAGCACATAGAGTTAAAAATAAAGTAGTAATTAATTTTAGTTGCATTTTGTTCCTCCAGTTCCTTTTGTAAATTTATCATAAACATTTTGAATTTGACTATAGTTTGTACCATAAGTATCTACTAAAAATTGTTCAACACTGGGCCCCTGCAGAATGTCGTTGACACCGAATATGGCTAATGAAATGGCGTCGGATTCACTAATGTTGAAAGAGCGAACTAAAAAATCTTGTGATGCTCTAATAAAATTTTGAAGCATTGCACCATGATGGTGGTCATTAATAATTGTTGGAAAATATTATTTTTGATTAATTAAAGTAAATAATCCTAAAGTATTTTAATGATTAGATTATGAATAAGTTAAAAATTGTTGTTATTATTTGTTTCCTTTTTCAAAGCCCAATTTCTTTCGGGCAAACTAAAGAAGCTACTATTGAGTGGTTAAAGAATACTTTTGATGTTCATTTTAATAAAATAAGAGAAGAGAATAAAGTTCCAAAATTTATTGATAATAGCGAGGAGTGTGGATTTATATGTGAAATGACGATTAAAGCCGCATTTGAAGAACTTAGCTCGTCTGCTTTATTGTCTGTAAATGAATGTGAAATAAAAATATGGAAGAAAGAAGAGCTGCTTACCATACCAGTTAAAGGGTTGTCTGTAGTTAAAGATAAGATTTTTTCCGATAAATATGGTTTTTTCCAACGCGATAAAACAATAAAAAGTGAAATAGAAAAGGATGGTAAAAGGACTGTAAAATTTATGGAAAGTACCGGTTTAATAATAGACAATGCAATTACCCCTGATCTTTCACTGCGTATTGAGAAGGCTTTAAAGCATTTAGCTACATTTTGTGATGAAAAATATTACTTTTGACTTATTAATTAGGAGATAATTGAGTCATTAGATGATGAATAAGTTAAAAATTATTATTGCGGTTTGTTTTATTCTTCAAAGCCCGATTTCTTTTGGGCAGACAAAATCGGATACTATTGAATGGCTAAAGAATACGCTTGATGTTCATTTTAATAAAATAAGAGAAAAAAACAATGTAGATAACTCTGAGTCTTGCGGTTTTATTTGTGATTTAATTGATGAGGCTTCTTTCGGAGCTATTCGTTCGCGTACTTTATTGTCGATAAATGAATGCGAAATAAAAATATGGAAAGGGGAAGAATTGCTTACTATACCTGTTAAAGGATTGTCTCTAGCCAAAAGTGAAGTTTTTTCTGATAAATATAGTTTTGTACAATCTGATGAAATAATAAAAAGTGAAATGGAAACTGATGGTAAACGAACCGTGAGATTTATTGAAAATAGTGGCTTAATGATAGATAATACAATTGCCCCCGATCTTTCAAAGCGCATAGAAAAAGCTTTAAAGCATTTAGCTACATTTTGTGACAAAAAAGAAGATTTATTTTAAAGACATAACTATTAATTATGAAATTATTGAGAATAGCAATTTTCGCATTTTTACTGCTGCAAAATCTACCGGGTTTTGGGCAGGCGAGTGTATATTTTACGCAAGCTTTCGCCGTTAAATGGGAGCACAAGGGTATTAAATATGAAATGCTGACATTTAGTGACGATATAAAAGTGTCTGAAAGTTATTACTACAGTACTAAAGAACCTGATTTATTAGTGCCTGTTACCTCCAGAATAAAATCTACTGATAAAAATGCAAAAGTAAATATTGTAGAGTTTGAAACAGAAGCGCGGTTCAAGTATACTTTTTATGATAAAAAAGCTACCGGATATGAAATAAGTATTTATCCGAAAAAAGGAAAACGGGTAATACAGGGAGAAGATAATCTTGCTCTATGGGAATATCACTTAAGTTTTGATACCACTTCTGCTTTTATAAAAGGAAATGTAGAACGTACTAAGATAACCGAAGCGTCTATGTCGGGAATTACAGATACTGAAAATGATGCAACTATTTATGAGCTAAATACTGGTTCGGATGAGGGGGATATAAAAATGATCAATAGTTTTTATACAAAAGGATCTACCCCATTATTAGACGAGTTATTATTGCGTTATCAGCCTCAAGAGGTGTATTTTGAAAAAAAAGTAAATGAATTGTATACACATATTAAAAAAGTAGCAGATGCGAAATGGAGCACATTAAAAGGAAAAATCATAGAAAAAGATGACGACGACGAATTGTCTATCTTAACTTATGAGGCTGCTTTGCAAATACCTGGCTATAAAACGATTGTTTTTGAGTTTGTTATGGATAAAAAGATTTCATTTTTGTCGTCAGTAGATATATATAGGCCGGCAATGCAAGAAAATGAGTTTTTATTAGATGAGCTGATTAAGAAATTGAAGCCTGATTTTAAAGAATATAGTGATTCAAAAGAGCCCGAAGAAGATAAGCGTGAAATTTCTTTTAGTAAACCGATTAAGGGGAGTGGAGCAGGGATTAAGCTTAAACTACTGCAAGATGATGGGCTTATAGTTACAATTTCACCTGAAGAATTTAATTAAGTGTTATCTCCTATAGATATCTTGGGAGAACATAATACTTTATTACGGCATAAAAAAATCGTTAATCAAAAATTAACGGTTTTTTTTATGGTGTGTAGTTGATATTTCCTATGTGAAATCTCTAGGTGTCGATATTATAAATAGATCAGTTCCTATGAAACAATTATTTTATAAATATTCCGGAGAAAAAGTAAGATTTTGAGTTAAACTTTTCGAGGGCTTAAAAAGAACATAGCTTGTTAGCTTACCTACAGGTAAATCTTCTCTGTATTTCTTGAATTTTGTTAGTTTTTTATCAAATTGAATGTTGAACACCTTAGATACATCTTGGTTTTTAAAGTCGATAATGTTTTTGGTAGACAGTACATTAAGGTTGCTGTCTAATTTAAATTCTACAATAGCTATATCCTGCGGTGAAATATTGGAGTTAAATTGAAATTCTTGTATTTTTTCTCTGTCCAAAATCAGGTTATTGTTGCTTTGTATACCTTTTTTATATTTCTTTAATTTATAGATATAACTAATCTTTTCCGCAATACTGTTTTCATGTTTTGTTGAAATTGAGCAATAAGAAAAATAAGGTACATCATCTTTAGTTGTACTAGCAAAAATAAGCATGGTATTGCCGGGTTGTAAGTCGAATGCACAATCTGTTCTAACGATGTATTGGCCTGATGGGTACGTGTTAGCGTCTGTTTTATATAGGCTGGTTCGTTTGCCTTTTAATTGTTTCAGTATTTCTACTTTAACAAAATTTATCTGCACATTATTGGGGTCTGGTTGGATATTGAGAATCCTGACTTTAGCAATATGACTGCTTTTGTAGTAAGAGTTGGCGATACTTGGGTAAAAACACTTACAGGCTTCTGCTTTGAAAAAGGCTATACATAGTATTAACAGTAATCCAGTTATCTTCATTCTATTAAATTACAAAAAAAACCACTAATTAATATTAATTAGTGGTTTTTTTTAATAATTGCGAGATGTTTATACAAGTAAGTTTTTCCAGCTTACCTTTTCTCCTATAATATTAGCCAAATCTGCTATAGCTACTCTTTCCTGTTCCATAGAATCTCTATGTCTGATGGTAACCGTATTATCTTCTAAACTTTGGTGATCTATTGTAATACAGAATGGCGTTCCAATGGCATCCATTCTTCTGTATCTTTTGCCAATGCTGTCTTTTTCTTCGTATGTTAAATTATGATCAAATTTTAAAAGATCCATAATTTCTCTTGCTTTTTCTGGTAAGCCATCTTTCTTGGTTAAAGGCAAGATAGCTGCTTTAATAGGAGCCAGGCACGGATGTAGTCTTAATACAGTTCTGCTATCCTGTTTTTCTGCATCACTTAAATCTTGCTCTTCATATGCCTGAATCATGGTTAGTAAAAACATACGGTCTAAACCAATGGATGTTTCAATTACATATGGAACATAATTTCCATAAGGTTTGCCTTCGCTGTTTAAATCGTTGTCAAAATACTGCATTTTCTTGCCCGAAAAAGCTTCGTGTTGTTTTAAATCGAAATCAGTACGACTGTGAATACCTTCCACTTCTTTAAATCCGAATGGGAATTCGAACTCAATATCTGTAGCTGCATTTGCATAATGCGCTAATTTTACGTGATCGTGAAATTTATATTTTTCAGGATCTGTACCTAAAGCTTTATGCCATTTTAAACGAGCTTGCTTCCAATACTCAAACCATTTTTCATCCTCGCCTGGGCGTACAAAAAATTGCATTTCCATTTGCTCAAATTCGCGCATTCGCATAATAAACTGACGGGCAATAACTTCATTTCTGAAAGCTTTACCTATTTGAGCTATTCCGAAAGGGATTTTCATCCTGCCAGATTTTTGGACATTTAAGAAGTTTACAAAAATTCCTTGTGCAGTTTCTGGACGTAAATAGATGGAGTCGCTACCTTCGGCCATTGCCCCAAATTGAGTGCTAAACATCAGGTTAAATTGTCTAACATCTGTCCAGTTTTTGGTGCCGCTTACTGGGCAGGCAATTTCATGCTGCTCTATTAATACTTTAAGTTGAGGTAAGTTTTCATCTTGAAGTGCGCTGTCCATTGCAGCTTGTAATTCTTCTGCTTTGTTGGTTTTACCGTCTTTTTTATAACGCTCAATTTTATCTTCTAAAAGCTGATCAGCACGATATCTTTTTTTAGAGTCTTTATTGTCTATCATTGGGTCGTTAAACCCGTCTACGTGACCACTCGCTTTCCAAACTTTGGGATGCATAAATATTGCAGAATCTATCCCTACAATATTTTCATGCATTTGAACCATTGATTTCCACCAATAGGTTTTAATATTGTTTTTAAGTTCAGCACCTAGTTGACCATAATCGTAAACTGCGCTTAGCCCATCATAAATTTCACTGCTTTGAAATACAAAACCGTATTCTTTAGCATGTGATATAACATTTTTAAATTGATCGTCGTTCGTCTTAGCCATTTTGCAAAGATAGGCTAAAGATGGAAATAAAGGAATTGAATTTATAAATAGCACATTAATCGCAAATAAAGGAGTTGCAATTGATGATTTTTTCAATTTTAAGGGGTAAATTTGTTGAATTTATTGCTTCCTGATTTTTTAAATGCGGTATTTAATTTAAATATAGCGTACTAAACAGAGCGGTCGTTCGTTTGGAAAGCAAACACACAAATTTAAAAATGGATATGAAGAAATATTTACTTATTTGCCTGTTGGCAAGTATACTATTTACAAGTAAATCTTTCGCTCAGATAGAGCGAAAAGATAAATTTAGTGGAGGATTAGAGTTGGGATTGCCATTGGGCAATTTATCAACCATGTATGATCGAGCTCTGGGGGCTTCTATTATGTATCAGCGGGAAATGGGCGAACGATTATTTTTAACAGGAAATTTAGGCTATATAAATTTTAGAGGCACTGTACGTTTTGGGAATGCTAATTTAAAGAAATATGGCGACTTTGTTCCGATTAAGGTTGGTGCAAAATATTACGTAGCTAATAAGGTTTATGGCGCTGGAGAGGTTGGGGCTGCTATTTCTTCAGGTAATATTCAAAACGGAATTTCATTTGCTTACGCGCCAGCAATTGGGACAGAGATTGGTCTCGCTAAAAGAAGTAGTATAGATGTTAGTGTACGTTATGAAGCATGGGCTAAAAATGTAACATCTTCATTTCTTGGTTTAAGAACTGCGTTGATTTTTGGGAACTAAAATGTTGGTATTTTAGTTAATTTATCAACATTTTTAAGAATTGAGTAAGTATGATGGTTAATTTTTTTATTTTTGATAATTAAGCCAACAAAATGAGATTTATAGTTTCTACTTCTACGCTTTTAAAGCATTTACAAACAGTTAACGGTGCAAGCAGCAGCAGTACTGTACTGCCTATATTAGAGAATTTTCTTTTTGAAATTGCTGAGGGTACTTTAACCATTTCGGCAACTGATCTTCAGACAAGTATGACTACATCATTAGCTGTAGAATCAAAAGAGTCTGGTAAAGTTGCAGTGCCATCTAGGATTTTATTAGATACTTTAAAAACACTTCCAGATCAGCCTATATCATTTAATATAGATGATAATACTTTCTCAATAGAGATTAGTGCAGGAGATGGAAAGTATAAATTAAGTGGTGAGAATGGAGAAGATTTTCCAAAGATTCCGGTAGTAGAAAATGCATCGTCTGTATATTTGCCAGCTTCAGTGCTTTCAGAAGCAATTAACAAGACAATTTTTGCAGTGAGCAGCGATGAACTTAGACCCGCTATGACGGGTGTTTTCTGCCAACTTTCTCCTCAAAATATAACGTTTGTTGCTACAGATGCACATAAATTAGTACGCTATAGAAGATCAGATAGCAAAGCAGAAAAATCAGCGTCATTTATTTTACCTAAAAAAGCTTTAACCTTATTAAAAGCGGCATTGCCAAATACAGATGTTCAGGTGTCTGTAGATTATAACGCGACAAGTGCTTTTTTTAAATTTGATAACATAAATTTGGTTTGCCGTTTAATTGATGAACGTTATCCAGATTATGAAGCAGTAATTCCAACTAATAACCCTAATAAACTCCAAATAGATAGAGGTTTGTTTTTAAACACCCTTAGAAGAGTGGTTATTTTTGCAAATAAAACAACACATCAGGTAAGATTAAAGATTAGTGGCAGTGAATTGCATATTTCTTCGGAAGACCTTGATTTTGCAAATGAAGCACACGAGCGTTTAGGTTGTCAATATGAAGGTGAAGATCTTGAAATTGGATTTAATGCTCGTTTCTTAATCGAAATGCTTACTAATTTAAGCGGTGATGAAGTTACTTTAGAGCTTTCTACACCAAACAGAGCGGGATTGTTAATTCCTCAAACCAATGATGAGCAAGAAGATGTCTTAATGTTGGTAATGCCTGTAATGCTTAATAATTACAATTAATTGATAATATTTAAATACTGAAGTCAGAAATAATTCGTTTCTGATGAAATCTTCTAAAATAATATATGGATATATTTAGCCAATTGGTCGACTTTATTTTAAATATCGACCAACATCTGGTAGAAATTATTAGTGAGTATAAAACCTGGACTTACCTGATCATATTTTTGATAATTTTTGCGGAAACCGGATTTGTAGTCACTCCGTTTTTACCTGGTGATTCTATGCTGTTTGCAATTGGGGCTCTAATAGCGGGTGGTGCAACAGGTTTAAGTATTTGGTTAATGATGATCATTCTAATTATTGCAGCTATAGCTGGCAATTCATTAAACTATAAACTTGGAGGAATATTTGGCGTGAGTGTATTTAAAGAAGACAATAAGATATTGAAACTTAAATACTATCATCAATCTCAGGAGTTCTTTGAAAAGCACGGAGGTAAGGCCATTATCTTTAGTAGGTTTTTGCCTATTTTTAGAACTATAGCTCCTTTTGTTGCCGGTGTGGCTAAAATGCCAGTAGGAAGGTTTACTTACTATAATGTGATTGGTGGAGTAGCATGGATTGTTAGTTTGTTATTGGCGGGATACTTACTGGGACAAATTCCAATTATTAAAAATAATTTTGATATTGTTATCATTACGATAGCTGTCGTAACATTTGTTCCCGCAATCTGGGCAGCTGTGAGATCTAGATTTGTTAAAAAGGAAGAAGAGGTTTAGTTTATTAAATTTCTTTCGTTATAAAAGTGCTATCTGATGTTTTAGATAGCACTTTTTTCTTTTTAAAGGTTTTTTCTTCGTTTGAAATATACTTGATGTTTTTCATATCCGGTTGTCCGGCATTTACCCACGCAGTGAACCAATAATTACCTATAGATTTAATGGAAGCCCTAAACTGACGTTCAGTTATATTGTTTGATTTTTGTTGGTATGCAGTGCAATAAGCCTCAGAGTATTGTTTTATAACATTGTTTTTTCGCTTAGAATAAGTGAATTTTTTGTCTTGTGGAAAAGATTGATCTAATTCTTTCTCAAGTACAAGCACTGAATCAACTAGTTTATGCGCCTTTTTTACAATGTTCCAGGCCTCTAGCTGTGTATTGAAAACATATTCTGCTTTTCCTACTACAAGGTTATATTTCTGAAAAAAGAGTTCTGGGATTCTACTTTCCCAAAAGCCATGTATGCCGTGTTGGTTTGTTAACTGACCATTGTGGTTATGGGTGGTGTGTAATGGTACATGTGCATCGCCGATATAATGAGCCAATTCGGAAGAATATTTTAGTATAAGTCCGGCATCACGATTTTTAAAAGCAAAGGTTAGCTGGGATAAAGACTTTTGTATTTGCCAAGGCACAATTCCATTTCTATTTAATTTTTTTATCCCATATTTTTCGAGCGCATTTGTGTAGGAGTGGGGAATGCTGTCTATATCTCTTTCATAAAGTTCTACATCTAGATAATGTCTGGGAGCTTCTAATGTATCTATATATCTTCTTTTGTCGGGGCTGGTGGCATTTTTAATGATGTAGTCTTGGTTTTCCTTATAAAAGAAAATTAGCTGATCTGGGAGTGTAAATATAGCCAGTCTGTTAATGTGCTCATGAGCGAAAAAGCCCCACGAAGTAAGCATTATAAAGAGGATGCTACACAATAAGAATTTTAAGATATTCATCGCTTAATTTTAAAAGGGATGATTTTAAATTTAGGAAATTAAGATCGTGGCGGAATAATTTTTGGTTTTTTGTTTAAACTATTGACATAAAAAAACCTCCTCAGATATCTGAGGAGGTTTTAAAAATATAGTTAAGATAGACTATTTACTTTTCTTTTTGCTTTCTTCACCTTCCATTTGCTCTTTTAATTGAGCTAGAACATCAAGATCACCTAAAGTAGATTTTTCTACGTTATCTTTTACTTTTTTAACAGCGTTGCTGCTAGCTTTAGCTTCTTTTTTCTTAGTAGCTCTTTCTTCTGCTACTAATTCAGCTTTAGCTTCTTCCCAGATACGAGCGTGAGAAACAACGATACGTTTAGCATCTTTGTTAAACTCAATGATACGGAAATCTGCAACTTCTTCAGCTTTAACAGAACCACCTTCTTCTTTAACCATGTGTTTTGTAGGTACGAAACCTTCAACACCGTAAGGTAAAGCAATTACTGCGCCTTTGTCTGCTACTTTAACAACTGTTCCTTGGTGAATCGAATCTAAAGTGAATATAGTTTCGAAAGTATCCCAAGGGTTTTCTTCTAATTGTTTGTGGCCTAAGCTTAATTTTCTGTTTTCTACATCTAATTCTAAAACAACAACTTCTAGAGAATCACCAACTTTTGTAAATTCGTTAGGGTGGTTGATTTTTTTAGACCAGCTAAGATCAGAAATGTGGATTAATCCGTCAATTCCTTCTTCAATCTCAACAAAAACTCCAAAGTTAGTCATGTTTTTAACTACTGCGGTGTGCTTGCTTCCGATAGGGTATTTATCAGAAACATTTTGCCAAGGATCTTGAGTAAGTTGTTTAATACCTAAGCTCATTTTACGTTCTTCTCTATCTAGAGTTAAAACTTCAGCTTCGATCTCATCACCAACTTTTAAGAATTCTTGTGGGCTGCGTAAGTTTTGTG
>CAZOVM010000004.1:179222-252436 GCA_964583395.1 uncultured Pedobacter sp.
AACGTGGATTAATCCTTCAACGCCCTGTGCAATTTCAAGGAATGCGCCATAATCTGCAACAGTAACAATTTTACCTTTAACTTTAGAACCAACTGCTAAGTCAATATTTAAGCTTTCCCACGGATGAGAAGTTAATTGTTTTAATCCTAATGCGATACGTTTTTTCTCATCATCAAAATCAAGAACAACAACGTTGATTTTTTGATCTAATGAAAGAACTTCTTTTGGATGCTCTATGCGGCCCCAGCTAATATCTGTAATGTGTAGTAAACCATCAACACCACCTAAATCGATAAATACACCGAAATCAGTAATGTTTTTAACTGTACCTTCTAATACTTGACCTTTTTCAAGTTTAGATACAATTTCAACTTTTTGGCTTTCTAAATCGTCTTCAATTAATACTTTGTGAGAAACAACTACGTTTTTAAATTCATGGTTGATTTTAACAACTTTGAATTCCATTGTTTTTCCTACGTATACATCGTAATCACGGATAGGTTTGATGTCGATTTGAGATCCAGGAAGGAATGCTTCCACGCCCATAATATCAACAATTAAACCACCTTTTGTACGACTCTTAACAAAACCGTTGATAATAGTGTCATTATCCAATGCTTCGTTAATTGTATCCCAAGATTTTTGAGTTTTAGCTCTTTTGCGTGAAAGGATTAATTGTCCGTTCGCATCCTCTGGAGCTTCAACAAAAACATCAACTTGATCACCGATTTTTAAATCCGGTGTATCACGGAACTCTGATGCAGATACAAGACCGTCTGATTTAAATCCTACGTTTAATACCACGTCTTTGTTGTTAATTGAAACAACTGTACCGCTGATGATCTCACCTTGTGTGATCTGATTGAAAGTATCAGTATACATTTCTTCAAACTTTTTACGGTCTGCATCATTGTAATTACCGAAAACTTTGTCGTCTGCATCCCAGTCAAAATCTTGATCTGGTGTAGCTAATTGTGATTTGATCTCTTCGATCGATACTGAATCAGCTTCTGATTCAATTGTTTCTTTTGGGTTAAGACGTGCGTCTGCACCTTGCAATTCGGCTGTTTTAGCCTGTAGTTCTTTTTCTGCTGCTTGTTTTTTTGCCATTAATTAATTATCTCCTTTTTCCGTCTTTTGACGGTCGGCAAAGATAAGAAATTTTCTAGATAATGGGAAAGTTTATTTTGAATTAGTTTATTGATATTTAATGAATTGCATTTTTATGCGTTATTAAACACCGTTAAAAATTAATCAATTTTATAAAATGGGCGTATTTTATCTAACGCAAACTCAAGTTGTTCTGCTTCTGTAAGTTCTGTATTATCTAATATAATAGCATCCTCGGCTCTAGTGAGTGGACTTTCGGCTCGAGTGGTATCTGCAAAATCTCTGTGTGCAAGATTTTCAAATACCTCTTCTAAAGTTATGGATGTATCTCCCGAATTCTGTATTTCCTTAAATCTTCTTTCAGCACGAACTTTTGGATCTGCAGTCATAAATATTTTTACTTGAGCATCCGGAAATACATGTGTGCCAATATCCCGGCCATCCATAACAATATTTTTAGATTTGCCCATTTTCTGCTGTTGCTGTACCATGGCCTTTCTAACAGCTTTATGTGCAGATACTTCGCTCACCTTTTCGGAAACCGGCATTAATCTAATCTCATCCGAAACTTCTTGACCATTTAAAGTGATGTGCGACTGATAATCTCTCGAATGAAAACTTAAGTCAATGCTTTGTAAAGCATTTAAAACCTGCGATTCATCTTGCATGTCTACTTTTTCTCGTATAAAATGCAGGGTTATTGCTCGGTACATAGCACCACTGTCGACATAAATAAAATGTAATTTTTTAGCAATAGCTTTAGCTAAAGTACTTTTTCCACAAGATGAGTATCCATCAATGGCAATTATTATGTTCGACTGCATTCCGCAAAGTTAAAAAATATGATTAAAAATTTTAGTTTTGAATCTATATCTAAGCTCAGTTTATTATGTTATCAGACGCCCAGAAAAAATCTTTATTAAGTGAATTAAATTTTAAAACTTCTCGGAGTGGAGGTAAAGGAGGGCAACACGTAAATAAGGTGTCTTCAAAAGTTGAAGTGATTTTTAATCTTAACGATTCAGAGATTTTGACTGAAGATCAAAAAACTTTACTCCAAGCTGTTCTTTATAATAAGCTAGACGGATCAGGTTGCATTCATATAACAGCACAAGCTGATAGAAGTCAGTTAATAAATAAACAAACAGCGGTTGATAAATTACTTTTTTTAATTGAAAAAAGTTTGGTTGTTCAGAAGCAACGAAAACCAACAAAAATACCAAAGGCTATAATTAAAAAAAGAATAGAGAATAAGGTGATGAATGCACATCAAAAAGCTTTAAGGAAGAAAATTGATTTTAGAAAATATGAAAATTAATTAAATCTATAATTGAGACTAAAGGAGCCAAATTGATGTGGTAACGCTTTGCTTTTTAATTCTCTTGTGTTAAATTGAGCGTAATAATTGAATGTAAATCTATTACTGTTGTAGGTGAAGCCAATTACTTGAGAAAAAACATAGGGTTTTATTCCAAAAGTTACCGGACTTACCTTATTGGTGCCGCCTTGAATGGTTGCATCTGTTGCCCTCAATGATAAGCTTGGTTTTAGATAGAAGAAGAATTCTTTCTGAGTTATTTTAGCTGTCTTTGAGTTATTGGAAACACTGGAGTTAGTGGCTGCCGACTGAAATAATTGATTAAATGAGCCGGCTCGAAAATTTAGTCCAACTCCTACAGAATTATTGATGTTCCCGAGGTTTAAATTACTTTCGGCACTTAAATCAATTTTATTGCTATTAGATCGGGTTATTAACCTGCTGTACTGAACTAAGCCGTTAACAGCAAACATGTCTTTAATTTGATGCTCCCAGCCGTTTATTTCGTAAAAGCCAAAAAGGTCGTGAATTAATTGTTGGCTTTGCCTTCCAAGAGCAGATTCGCCTAAAACACCTAGTTGAACTTCCGTCTTTATGATAGATTCGTCTTTGAAAAACCAGGAGAGCCCAGAAGAACCGTATAAATAAGCGGAAAATGGACGGTCTTGCTGTTTGGCATTTTTTACATTTCCAGAATAGGAATTATACATTTTCTGACTAACAGAAAATTCCCATATTTTTTTTTCAACGTTCGGACTATTGTTTAATTGGTTGGTGGCACGCTGAAAAGAAATAAATATTCCGTTGGTATAATATCTATCCTGTCCATAAAACAGGTAAGAATCGTTGTCACTTTTAAAATTAATAGCATTTTTAAAGTCTTCATTTTGTGCAAATGAAGACTTATATAAATATACTAAAAATAAGGTAATTAAAAGTTTTTTCATACAATTAAATAGTTAGATTGCTCTAATCTAACTATTTAATTGTAATACCAATGGTTTTTTAACGATGTCGTGAGTTAATGCTATATTAATTACTTCCGCCATATCTTGAACGTAATGGAAAGTCATGTCTTTTATATACGATTCATTGATTTCCAAGATATCTTTTTTGTTGCTCTTACATAAGATGACTTCCTGAATATTGGCTCTTTTAGCAGCTAGAATTTTTTCTTTAATACCGCCAACAGGTAAAACTTTTCCTCTTAAAGTTATCTCGCCGGTCATTGCCAAATGAGATTTAACTTTACGTTGTGTAAATGCAGAGGTTAAAGCGGTAAGCATGGTGATACCAGCCGAAGGACCATCTTTTGGAGTAGCACCTGCCGGAACATGTATGTGAATGTCCCATTGGTCAAATAATTTATGATCAATATCAAAAAGTCCGGCATGAGCTCTCAGGTATGCCAATGCAATTGTGGCAGATTCTTTCATAACATCTCCCAAGTTACCTGTTAAGGTTAGTTTTCCTTTTCCAGGGCTTAAACTCGATTCAATAAATAAGATATCGCCACCTACTTGAGTCCAGGCTAATCCGGTTACCACGCCTGCAACTTCGTTACTTTCGTATAAATCTTTGTCGAAAATAGGCGCTCCTAGAATTTTCTCAACATCATTTTCGGTTAAATTCGGATTGTACTTTTCTTCCATCGCAATTTTAGTTGCGACACCACGTACAATGGAGCCAACTTTCTTCTCTAAACCTCTAACACCCGACTCTCTGGTATAATCTTCAATCACTTTTTCAACTAAGCTGTTTTTTAATTGAATGTCTTTAGAAGCAATACCATGCTGCTCGCGTTGTTTCGGCAGTAAATATTTTTTAGCAATTTCTATTTTTTCTTCAATTGTATATCCATTTACTTCGATAATTTCCATTCTATCTAAAAGTGCGGGCTGCACATTTGATAACGAATTGGCTGTAGCGATGAATAATACGTTCGATAAATCGTAATCTACTTCAATGTAGTGGTCGTTAAATGCATTGTTTTGTTCAGGGTCTAACACTTCAAGCAATGCTGATGAAGGGTCACCTCTAAAATCAGAACCTACTTTGTCGATTTCGTCTAGAACAAAAACTGGGTTTGAAAAACCGGCTTTTTTTATGGATTGAATAATTCTTCCAGGCATAGCACCAATGTAGGTTTTTCTATGACCTCTAATTTCTGCTTCATCTCTTACCCCGCCTAATGCCATTCTCACATATTTTCTGTTTAATGCTTTGGCAATAGATTTACCAAGGGAAGTTTTTCCAACTCCCGGAGGGCCTACTAAGCATAAAATAGGGGCTTTCATGTCCTTTTTTAATTTAAGGACAGCCAGGTATTCTATTATTCTTTGTTTTACTTTTTCTAAACCAAAATGATCCTTATCTAAAATTTTTCGTGCTCTGGGTAAATCGAAATTATCTTTTGTGAACTCATTCCACGGAAGATCCAATAACAATTCAAGATAATTTATTTGAATAGAATAATCCGGAGCAGCAGGATTCATTCTGCTTAATTTTTCCAATTCTTTTTTAAAGAATGAAGACACTTCTGCATTCCATTTTTTCTTCTTGGCACGGGTTTCCAGATTGTTTAAATCTAAATCTGCAGAGCTGCCACCTAATTCTTCCTGAATGGTCTTTAATTGCTGATTTAAGAAGTAATCTCGTTGTTGTTTGTCTAAGTCAGTTCGAACTTTAGATTGTATCTGGTTTTTTAGTTCCAGCATCTGTAATTCTAACGTAAGTAACTCCATAACCATTTCGGCACGCTTACGCAGATTATTCATCTCCAGCATTTTTTGCTTATCAGCAACATCTGCATTCATGTTTGACGAGATGAAATTGATTAAGAATGAAGTGCTTTCAATATTTTTTAAGGCAATACCAGCTTCACTAGGAATATTAGGAGAAAGTTGAATAATTTGAGAAGACATTTCTCTGATAGATGCGATTAAAGCCTTAAATTCTTTGTCGTTTTTATGCTTTGCTTCTTCAAATTTCTTAATAGTTACCTTAATGTAAGGCTCTGACTGAACTTGCTCTACTAATCTAAAGCGTTGTTTACCTTGAATAATCACAGTCGTATTGCCATCTGGCATTTGTAGCATTTTAATAATTTGAGCTACTGTACCAACAGGATTTAGTTCTTCAAAAGTAGGGTCTTCAATAGTGATGTCTTTTTGAGATACAACGCCAATTGTTCTATTTCCTTTATAAGCTTCTTTTATAAGTTTAATAGATTTGTCTCTGCCAACAGTTATAGGGATTACTACGCCCGGAAAAAGCACCGTATTTCTTAATGGAAGTATCGGTAAAATTTCAGGTGTTTCTTCGTTATTCATCTCATCTTCGTCCTGCTGGGACATAAGAGGGAAAAATTCAGTGTCTTCATTTATGATCGGAAGTGCCGAAGCAAAATCGAACGGATCAGTATCACGCATTAAGCAATTTATTTAAATAGACAATATGTCAGTATTGTCCGACTAAAATTCGATTATTAATTATATTCTATATTTTTCAACTCTTATGCCAAACATTAAAAAAAAATATTGTTGTGAAAAAAAGTCATGTAATTATAATACGAATGTATCATAATTCTACCATACATACGTTATAGCAGAGCAGTTATATCTTTAGTGGAATGATAATTGTATGTTTAGACTATAAATGAGACTTTTTCCGTTTAATTTTTATATTTTTCACTTTTCTCAATATTAATATATAATGATCATACGTAAATTTTTATTTTTAATTTTTGCTTTTTATTCATTTTCAAGTTTTGCTCAAAGTGATTTTGAGAAACAGGGTATGCAGGCATTGTTGAAGGGAGATTATAAAAATGCAGTTTCAGTTTTAGAGAAAGCTGAGGCTAAAACTCCGGGGAATGTAAATGTTATAAAAATGCTAAGCTATGCTTACTATCAGACTGGTGATAATAAACGATGTGTAACCAGTTATTCTAAGTTATTAACTTTAAAATCGGAAGATGCGAGTGCTTATTATTATAGAGGTAAAGCAAGATTAAATATTGCGAACGATCCGAAAGAGTCGCAAAGTCAATTGAGAGAAGAGTTTTACCTGGCTTCTATAAAAGATTTTACTAAAGCAATAGAGATTAACAGCGAAAATGAAGTTCAGTATTACCAGAACAGGGGAATAGCTTATAAAGATTATGGGATTTACAAATCTTATGCAGCAAAAAAGCCCGCAGAAAAAACTGCAGTTATAGGTTTATTGAATAATTCGGTGAAGGATTTTCAAAAAATACTGGTTTCACAGCCTTTAAGAAAAGATATTATTGATTTAGAAAAGTATGTTAAATCGCAAATAGCCTCTTTAAAATAAAGCCTAAAATCTACCGGTTATTGCATAATTTCTAAGATCTAATAGTTTGATTTTTTGAGATTTCTTAATCTCGTATAAACTATCAGGGATATACTTTAAGGTGTCAATAGAGTTGTATACTAGGTTTTTACGATTTATAATTACAAAAATTTTCTGAACTTGACCGCCTACTTTATAGACCTCTAAGTTTTTGACAAAAACTTTTTCATTTTCTGTATTATAACTTATTTTTTGAGGAGTGTTAACTTCTTTAAATTGTCCTCTCCAATCTGCCTTGTTAATATCGGCGGCAATAAAAATTTCAAGTTCTTTATTCCAGTCAGCTATCTGGAGTGTTTTTTGTTCACTTTCATAGTTAATGGAAACTTCTTTATTAATTGTGGGGTTTAAACTTTGAAGTCGTTTCGCTTCCGCTTCAAAATATCCTTTTACATCGAAATAGGTTTGACCAGAGACATTCGGCTCGGTCTTATTTTGTTTGCAACTAAACAAGAATATGGGAATCACTAAATAAATGTATTTCTTCATATTAAGCAGTTACCGGTCATGATTTCTGGTTTCTTTATTCCCATCATTTTTAAAATTGTAGGACTTACATCACCTAATTTTCCATTTTTAACATTATGAACATCTTTGTCTATAATGATGCATGGAACTAAATTGGTTGTGTGTGCTGTATTAACACTGCCATCATCGTTAATCATAAATTCTGAATTTCCATGATCGGCAAGTATAATGAAGCTATATCCATTTTTCAAGCCATTTTCTACAACAACTTTTGTACATATGTCTACGGTCTCTACTGCTTTTACAACTGCATTGAAAACACCTGTGTGTCCAACCATATCGGGATTGGCAAAATTTAAACAAATAAAATCAGCCCATTTTTTTTCAATTTCTGGTAAAATTTCATTGGTTATACCAAAAGCACTCATTTCTGGAAGCAAGTCATAAGTGGCAACTTTTGGTGAAGAAACCATTATTCTTTTTTCATTTTCAAATACGGCCTCTCTGCCGCCCGAGAAAAAGAAAGTAACATGTGGATATTTTTCAGTTTCGGCAATTCTTATTTGATTTTTGTTGTTCTTTGAAAGTACTTCACCTAATGTAAGATTCAAATCGTCTTTTGTAAAAAGAACGTTTATGTTTTTAAAATTCTCATCATAGGTTGTCATTGTAACATAATGTAACGGTAGCGGCTGCATTCCGAAATCCGGATAGGCTTTTTGTGTTAAAACCGAAGTTATTTCTCTGCCTCTATCTGTCCTGAAATTAAAACATATTACTACGTCATTAGCTTCAATACAGCTTAATGGCTCATTGTCTTTTGTGATAACAATTGGTTTAATAAATTCATCTGTAATGCCTTCGTCGTATGACTCCTGAATAGCTGCAATCGGATCAGTACATCTTTTTCCTGTTCCTTGTGTAAGTAAGTCGTATGTTAGTTTTATTCTTTCCCATCGCGCATCTCTATCCATGGCGTAATATCGGCCAATAACAGAAGCTATTTTTGTAGGTGTATTTTGGATGAATTCAGATAAATCTTGGATATACGATTTACCTCCATTGGGATCGGTATCTCGTCCATCTAAAAAAGCATGTATAAAGCTTTCTGTAATACCTGCGTTGCGTGCAGCTAAACATAATGCTTTTAAATGTTCAATGTGTGCGTGAACACCTCCATCAGATACCAATCCAATAAAGTGAACTTTTTTATTGTTTTTTAAAGCATAATTAAAGCTTTCTTGTAAGGTGGGATTGTTTAGAAGTGACCCATCTTTAATTGAATTGTTAATTCTGCCCAATTCCTGATAAACAATTCTTCCGGCACCTAAATTCATATGACCTACTTCCGAATTTCCCATCTGGCCCTCAGGTAAGCCTACGGCAGTACCCGATGCCTCGAGTAATCCGGAAGGATATTTTTCGAATAAACTATCTAAAAAAGGGGTGTTTGCCGCATATGCAGCGTCAGTAGCATCCTTTTTTCCAATACCCCAACCATCTAAGATTAATAGGGCAACTTTTTTATCACTCATCTTAATATTTTACGACTAATTATATTTATTATATATTAGCCTAATTTAATAAAACAAATATAAACGATTGATTGTTCTTGTTATGGTAAATCTTGTCATTTTAATGTTGGCATTATTTTAGATATATATTAGGACACACATAATTAAACAATGAAGCCGATTTTAATATATATGTTGCTTTTTGTTGGATTTATTAATTCATCTAAAGCTCAGACAGATCCAATGGATGCATTATATGCGCATTTTAAAAGTGGAAATTCTGCTGAAATAGCGAAAAATTTTGCAACAAGTGTCGAAATGGTTTTAATTGATGAAGAAGATGTTTATTCAAAGGCTCAAGCTGAGCAAATTTTAAGAAATTTCTTTATCAAAAACCCTCCTAGTAGTTACGTAAAGGTACATTCTGTAGGAAATACAAATGTGAAATATCGTTTTGGAGTAATTGTTTTAACGACAAAAAGTGGGAAATTTAGAGTATCTACTTTAATGAATAGAGTAAATAATTCATATTTAATTTCCGAACTTAAGATTGAAACAGAAAAATAGGCTTATTTTCGCAGACTAAATTTTAAATATGCCTTCTGAATTACATCTTATAGATTTTATAAAAAATGCTATTGCCGAAGATGTTGGTGATGGCGATCATACAGCTAAATCAACGATTCCTGAAAATACTCAAGGAGAAGCAAAACTATTGGTTAAAGAGCCGGGAATTTTAGCAGGAGTAGAATTGGCATTAGAAATATTTAAGCAGATAAATCCAACCTTAAAAGTGGTTACATTTTTATCAGACGGAGAAGAAGTAGTGAAGGGTGATATAGCTTTTACAGTTTCGGGAGATACACATAGCATCCTGCTTGCCGAAAGATTGGTGTTAAACTGCATGCAGCGGATGAGTGGAATAGCTACTTTAACCCACCGTATTGTTAAGATGATTGAGCCGTTTGGGGTTAAATTATTAGATACAAGAAAAACCACACCAGGCTTAAGATACTTAGAAAAATGGGCTGTCAGAATAGGTGGAGGGGTAAATCATAGAATGGGATTATATGATATGATTTTAATTAAAGATAATCACGTAGACTATGCTGGTGGTATAAAACAGGCAATTTTAGCAGCTAATCAATATTTGATTGACAATAACAAGCAATTAGAAATTGAAATTGAGGTCAGAAATATGGATGAATTGGAAGAAGTATTGAAAACAGGAAATATTCAGCGAATTATGCTGGATAATTTTGATCCTTCAAGATTAAAAACTGCAGTGAAATTAATTGATAAAAAATATAAAACCGAAGCTTCGGGAGGAATTACAGAAGAAAATATAATGCAATATGCGGCAACTGGTATAGATTATATTTCGATGGGTGCACTTACACATTCTGTAAAAAGTTTAGATTTAAGTTTAAAAGCTATATAATGGCTATTATTCAAAAGTTTCGAATTTTGTATACTTGTAAATAATGGTTTCTGTTTATTCTATTTCAGCCTTACTAGCTGCCTACTTATTTGGATCTATTCCTACCGCAGTTTGGTTGGGGCAAGCTTTCTATGGTATAGATGTAAGAGAATATGGTAGTGGAAATGCCGGGGCTACTAATACATTTCGGGTATTAGGTAAAAAACCAGGCATAGCGGTAATGATTATTGATATTTTTAAAGGCTATACCGCTACTAAACTGGCTTATTTTATTGGGTTGTCTGTTACCGGGCCTCAAAATTCAATGCAGTTTGTTAATTATGAACTGGCATTAGGTGTCACTGCTGTAATGGGACATCTTTTTCCAATTTTTGCCGGATTTAGAGGGGGTAAAGGTGTAGCCACTTTATTTGGGATGATATTAGCCGTGAATTTCACAGCCTCTATGTTTTGCGTATTGGTGTTTGTTTTAGTTTTATTGATTACAAAATATGTTTCGCTAAGTTCTATTTGCGCGGGGTTTACTTTTCCACTTTCAATAGTATTCATTTTACAATCCTCTATTAAGTCGGAAGTTTTATATGGAATGTGTGTTTGTGTATTGATTTTAGTAACTCATCAAAAAAACTTGGAAAGATTGTTAAAAGGGAAAGAGTCTAAAGTATATCTGTTCCGAAAGAAAACTAATCGGCTTTAAATTTGTTATTTAAAACATTCTAAACAATAATTTTTATATAAATAATCAACGATGAAAAAGGTATTTTTTTCACTAATTATAGGGTCTGCTCTGATTTTAAACTCTTGTTCTACGGTTCCGCTTACTGGAAGAAGCAGATTAAATTTAGTAAATAATGATTCGGTGTTGCCAATGGCTTTTCAGGCCTATGATCAGTTTTTGACTGAAAATAAAAAAGCTGTTTTACCTGCATCAAATGCCCAAACTGTAAGAGTAAAAGCTGTAGGTAATAAGTTAATTGAAGCCGTAAAATCATACATGAATTCGAATGGTTATGGCAATATGATAAAAGACTTTCAGTGGGAGGTAAATGTTGTAGAAGATAAGAGTGTAAACGCTTGGTGTATGCCTGGAGGTAAAATAGTTGTTTATACTGGAATATTACCTATTACACAAACTGATGCGGGGTTAGCTGCTGTTTTGGGTCATGAAATTGGTCATGCAATAGCTGGTCACTCAGCAGAAAGAATGTCGCAGCAATTGGGTAGTGAAATTGTAAATGTTGCAGGTAATGTAGCATTGTCTAATAATCAAAAAAATCAATCTATTTTTAATACGATTTATGGAGTGGGGGGACCATTAGTAATGTTAAGCTGGTCTAGAGGTCAGGAATTGGAATCTGATAGATTAGGTTTGGTATTTATGGCGATGGCTGGTTATAATCCGGAGTTAGCTGTTTCTTTTTGGGAAAGAATGGCTAAAGCTTCTGAGGGTTCTCAAAAGCCACCAGAGTTCTTAAGCACACATCCTAGTGATGCAACTAGAATTGCTCAAATTCAGAAATATTTGCCTGAAGCAAAAGCTTATTATAAGCCTTAGTAAATACGAATAACAGGATTACTTTTTGAGAATATGGAATATGGATTTTGCTTTTAACAGGCACTCTTCATATTCTAATTCTGGTATAGATTTATTCGTAATTGCACCACCAACCTGAAAAGATAGATAATTGGAGTCTTTATTGTAAAATATGGACCGAATAACTACGTTGAAATCGAAATTGCCATTTGGCGTAAAATAACCTATACTTCCTGAGTAAGCTCCTCTTTTGGTTTCTTCGTACTTTTCTATAAGCTCCATTGCTTTTATTTTTGGCGCTCCAGTCATAGATCCCATAGGGAAGCACTGTTTGATTATTGAAGACGATGTTGTGTCTTCTTCCACTTTACAAGCAATTGTAGAAATCATTTGATGAACGGATGGGTAGCTGTAGATATTGCACAGTTCCGGAACATGTACGGTGGCTTTAGATGCTATTTTGGTAAGGTCATTGCGTACTAAATCAACAATCATAATGTTTTCTGCGCGTTCTTTCGGGTTATTCCTTAAATTTTCTTTGAGTTGTTCATCTATTAAAGGGTTGGAATTGCGCGGAGCAGTACCTTTTATAGGTTGAGAAATAACATGGTTTCCTGTTCTTTGAATAAATCTTTCAGGTGAAGCAGAAATAATAAATTTGGAATCTAATTTAAATAAACCTGCAAATGGAACCGGAGAGCTGTCGGTTAAATTTAAATAAGTGGTTATAGGGTTTATTTTTGCGTTTGCCGCATAAAATTCCTGACAAAATGTTACTTCATAAACATCGCCTCTAGAAATATGTTCTTGTAGTTTACAAACACGTTCTAGATATTGATTCTTGCTTAATCTTGATTCGATTTTTGGTTCAGGAAATAAAAGGGTTTCGGGCAATACAAAAGCTTGTATCTCTGAAATCAAATCAATATTAGAAGTGTTTAATATGATCTCAATTTTGTTGTTTTTACTCGCAATTAAATATTTAGGAATGAAAAAAAAACCTAGGGGGAAACCCAAAAAATCGGGATTTTCTGATTTTAGGTTTTCTGTTTGATTTTTCAGCTCATAACTAAAAAACCCAAACATATATGTTGGGTTTTTTAGTTGAAAATCTTGAAGTTCCTCAAAGAAATTTTGGTTTGCAGCTTCTATTGAATGTATTTCATCAATTGCTAATAACCAATCATATTGACCATATTGATCTTTATAATTGTGGCTGTCTAAGAAACAATAAACATTGAATTGGTTGGCCCAATACAATGCTTTTTTTTTAAAATCTGAATTCACAATAGTGGAAAATATAACTGGTATATTAAACTTCGGATTTTAGTTGTTTAATTAGCCCAATTGAATAGTTTGTTTTCTATCAGGACCAACAGATAAATATTTTATCGGAACTTGAAGTTCTGTTTCTAAATATTTAACATAGTCATTTAATTCTACAGGTAATTGATCTTTACTTGTAACGCCTGTTAAATCAGTGTTCCATCCTTTAATCGCTTTTAATTGCGGAACTGGAGGTACAGATATAATATCGTAAGGCATATAATCTATATTTTTACCCTCATGAATATATGATGTGCAGGCATGAATTTCACTAAAAGCATCCAAAACGTCTGCTTTCATCATAATTAAATCTGTTACGCCATTAAGCATTATAGCATATTTTAATGCAGGTAAATCAATCCATCCGCATCTGCGTGGTCTTCCTGTAGTAGCACCAAATTCACGGCCAACCTTTCTCAACGTTTCACCGGTTTCATCTTCTAGTTCAGTTGGGAACGGGCCTCCGCCTACGCGTGTGCAGTAAGCTTTAAAAATGCCGTATACATTGCCAATTTTACTAGGAGCAATACCGAGACCAGTACAAGCGCCAGCGGTTGTTGTATTAGAAGAAGTAACAAACGGATATGAGCCAAAATCAACATCCAATAAAGTTCCTTGTGCGCCTTCAGCTAACACAGTTTTCCCTTCATTTAAATATTGATTCACAAAATGCTCACTATCTACATGCGGAATAGTTTTAATAAATTCTATTGCTTCAAAGAAGGCGGCTTCTTTTTCTGTTAAATCGTACTCATATTCATAATGAGACAAGATTTCTTTATGTTTTTCAACCAGCTTATTATAGCGGTCTTTAAAATCTGGCGCAGTAGTATCACCAACACGAAGACCGTTTCTTCCGGTTTTATCCATGTAAGTGGGGCCAATGCCTTTTAATGTAGAGCCAATTTTATCCTTACCCATTTTATGCTCATTAGCGGCATCTAATAATTGATGAGTAGGTAAAATTAAGTGTGCTTTTCTGGCAATTACTAATTTTCCTTTAGCTACAGGATCATGTCCAGCTGCTTTAAGGTTATCCAATTCACGTTTTAAGATAATGGGGTCTATAACAACGCCATTTCCTATGAGATTCATGATTTTGTCATTAAAAATCCCAGAAGGAATTGTATTTAATACAAATTTCAATCCATCAAACTCTAATGTGTGCCCAGCATTTGGGCCGCCTTGAAACCTTGCAATAAGGTCATATTGTGGGCTTAAAACATCAACAATCTTTCCTTTGCCCTCGTCTCCCCATTGGAGGCCCAGCAATACATCAACTTTCGTCATTTTTATTCGTAATAGTGTGTTAGATTAAATGGTAACTTTTTCAGCTTGCGCCAGCTTTACTTTGTTTGATATTGTACAATCTGCACAAAATCCGTATAAATTAAGAGAATGGTGTCTAATGTCATATTTTAATAAGTCGCCCACCATACTTTGAATTTGATGAATTCTAGGGTCGCAAAATTCTACAACCTTGCCACATTCAATACAAATAACGTGATCGTGTTGGTGATAACCATATGATTTTTCAAATTGCGCCATGTTTTTACCAAACTGATGTTTGGTAACCAAATCACAGCTAACCAATAGCTCGAGCGTATTATAAACGGTTGCTCGACTCACACGGTATTTTTGATTTTTCATGTGGATATATAATGTTTCCACATCAAAATGATCATCACGAGAATAAATTTCCTCCAAAATAGCGAAACGCTCAGGGGTTTTACGGAGGTTTTTGTTCTCAAGGTAAGCTTCAAAAATTTTTCTTACCAATTCGTTGTTTTTAATTTCCTGCATGATTTTTAACTACTTTCAAAGTTATTATTTTTTTAAGACAAAAAGCCAATTTATGCGTCGAATCTTGTCACGGCAGTTACACCTTTAACTTCTAATAAATTAGAAATTAAATTATCTAAGTGTTCTTTGTCGTTTACGAAAATTTTAATTGATCCATCAAATATTCCGTCATTTGTATCCACTGTAATTGAGCGCATATTTACTTTAAAATCATTAGATATTACTTTGGTGAGGTTGTTTATTAATCCAACATCATCAATTCCTACAATATGAAGTCCTGTTAAGAAAGTTAGTTCTTTTTGTCGGTTCCACTTAGCTTTTACAATTCGGTATCCATAATTAGCCATTAATTGCGCGGCATTTGGACAGTTTGTTCGGTGTATTTTTATTCCTTCACTCACCGTTACAAAGCCAAAAACATCGTCTCCTGGTATAGGATTGCAGCAATTTGCTAGTCTATAGTCTATTTTTTGAAGATCTTCACCAATTAACAATACATCAGATTCTGGCCCTTTTACTTTACTTAATAAAGATTCTATCTGATCTTCTTCTATTTGTTCAGAGGTTCTATTCTCTATTTCTTTTTCACTCGATAGATATTCTTTTAAGTGTTTAAGTTCAATTTTACCTTGTGCAACAGCAATAAAAAGATCTTGAGTTGATGGTAATTTAAAATAATAGTAAATTTTGTTAAGGTTATCTGTGTTGTAGGTGATTTTTAGAGATTTTAGTTTTCGTTCTAAAATTTCTTTGCCATTTTCTGCTATTTTTCTTTTTTCTTCTTTTAAAGAAGATTTAATTTTTGATTTAGCTTTTGCAGTTACAACAATATTTAGCCAATCTTCTTTTGGCGTTTGTTTACCTGAAGTGATAATTTCTACCTGATCTCCATTTTGAAGTTTATACGACAGCGGAACGAGTTTATGATTTACTTTAGCGCCAATACAACTAATACCAATGTCTGTATGTATATCGAAAGCAAAGTCTAGCGCAGTTGCACCTAAAGGTAATTGAATAAGCGCTCCTTTAGGTGTAAAAATGAATATTTCATCAGAAAATAAATTCATTTTGAAATCGTCGATAAAATCTAGCGCATTGGCGGCAGGATTGCTAAGCATTTCTCTTACTTTCTGTATCCATTGATCTAGCCCATTATCTTGACTTGATTCTTTGTATTTCCAATGTGCAGCAAACCCTTTCTCTGCAATTTCGTTCATCCGTTGTGTTCGTATTTGAACTTCTACCCATTGACCTTTATTGCCCATTACGGTGGTGTGCAAACTCTCATACCCATTGCCTTTCGGCGACGATACCCAGTCTCTTAAACGATCCGGATTGGGGCGGTATAAATCGGTAACTACCGAATAAGCTTTCCAGCAGTCAGCTTTTTCTTGATCCGGAGAGCTATCTAAGATTATTCTAATGGCAAATAAATCATATACTTCATCGAAAGGAATACTTTTTTTCTTCATTTTATTCCAAATCGAATGAATAGATTTTGGTCGGCCATAAATCTCTAATTTTAAACCCTCTTCTTCTAATCTCGTTTTTATAGGCTCTATGAATTTTTTTATAAAACTATTTCGCTCGGCTTTTTTCTCATTTAAATTATTGGCGATGAATTTATAAGTATCTGGTTCCAGATATTTCATAGAAAGATCTTCGAGTTCTGATTTCATGGCATACAAACCTAATCTATGTGCTAGAGGAGCATATAAATAAATGGTTTCGGAAGCAATTTTTAGTTGCTTATGCTGAGGCATGAAATCCATGGTACGCATGTTATGAAGCCTGTCGGCCAGCTTAATCAAAATTACCCGAACATCGTCTGCCAGAGTGAGCAGCATTTTCCTGAAATTTTCGGCCTGTAAAGAGCTGTTGTAATCGAATACACCCGATATTTTAGTTAATCCATCAATAATTCTTGCCGTTTTTTTACCAAACTCTCTTTCAATATCTTCTAAAGTAATATCTGTGTCTTCTACAACGTCGTGTAAAAGTGCACAAACAATGGAGGTTGTACCAAGACCTATTTCCTCTGCTGCTATCTGGGCAACAGCAATTGGATGGTAGATATAGGGTTCACCTGATTTTCTACGCATATCTTTATGACTTTCGAGAGCCATTTCGAATGCTTTACGTATTTCTTTCTTATCTCCGCGCTGTAAAGTAGATTTACTGGCACGTAGTAAAGCGCGATATCTTTTTAAGATTTCTTTTTTTTCTGCTTCTAGATCTATGACGAGCGTGTTTTTCATCGGCCTTGTTGGCAATTTATTTATTTAATGTAATAAAAATAAGCTTTTCGGGTTTTGTATAAAACTAATAAATAAATTAGCTTTACTTTTATAGAAGCTTAAATTTATGAAAATTATTAATTGGATTTTTCTGTTAATTGTCATCATTTCTCCGCTTTCCCTTTTAGGACAAAGTATTAAGCAAGACTATATTCAGCCAAAATTAGGAAAAACGGATACTATTCGTGTAGCCGGAATTGTAATTGATGGAGAAATGATTCCATGGATTGGCATTCAGCAAGTAGATATTAATGAAAAAAGAATTTGGCGTTCTGAAGCAGAGCGATTAGCTTATAATAGGTTACGTTACAATGTTTTAAAGGTTATGCCTTATGCATTATATGCCAAGAAAAGATACGCGCAATTAGAGAAAGATATTGCGTTAGAAAGTAATAAAAAAGCACAACGGCAGTTAGTAAAGCAGTGCGATAAAGAGATTAAAGATTTGTTTAACAGAGAAATTAAGGAGCTTACCATAACTCAAGGTAAAATATTAACAAAGTTGATAGATCGTGAAGTGGGAAAGTCTACATTCGAGATTGTACGTGAAACCCGGGGAGGTGTTACGGCATTTGTATATCAATCTGTAGCCAGAGTTATAGGACATAATTTAAAATCTACTTATAATCCACAAGAAGAAAGAGACATTGAGTCTATTTTAATGAATTCTGCTTATTATCAAGGAGGGGTTTTAAACTAAAATGAATAATTCTATATATAAATTTAAAGTTCGTAAGGGTAACGGACAAGAAGTAAACCTTTCTGATTATGAAGGTAAAGTGATATTGATTGTTAACACAGCAAGTGGCTGTGGATTTACACCTCAGTTGAAAGAATTACAAGAGCTGAGAGATTCTATGGGAACCGAATTTGAAATCTTAGGGTTTCCGTCTAACGATTTTGGAAAACAAGAGCCACTCGATGATTCGGAGATAAATACATTTTGTGAAGTAAATTATGGAGTTCGATTCCCTGTTTTTGAGAAAATCATGGTAAGAGGTACACATGCTCATCCACTTTATAAGTTTTTAGGAGATAAAAAGTTAAATGGTAATTTGAGTGCACTTCCACGATGGAATTTTCACAAGTATTTAATAAATAAAAAAGGAGAAGTAGTCGATTATTTTTACCCTTTTACGAAGCCGGGATCGAGTAAGATCCGTAAAAAGATACAACGTTTATTAAATGATAGTAAGTAATATGAAGCTAGATATTTTAGTTTTTGCAGTTCATCCAGACGATGCAGAGTTAGGTTGTTCAGGAACAATTTTAAAGCATATAGCGGAGGGTAAAAAAGTAGGCATAGTGGATTTAACGAGAGGAGAGCTAGGTACCAGAGGAACTGCAGAGACCAGAGATTTGGAGGCTATAGAATCTAGTAAAATTTTGGGCTTATCTATTAGAGAAAATCTGAGATTTAGGGATGGTTTTTTTAAAAATGACGAAACTCATCAATTGGAAGTTATTCGAATGATCAGGAAATATAAACCTGAAATATTACTTAGCAACGCGAAATACGATCGTCACCCTGATCATGGAAGAGCAGGAGATTTGGTAAATGATGCTGCGTTTTTGAGTGGTTTATCAAAAATTGAAACAATAGATCAAGATGTAAAACAAGATGCTTGGCGCCCTTCACTAAATTTACAATATATCCAGGATAGATATATTAAGCCAGACATAATCATAGATATAACACCGTATATGGATACTAAAATTGAGGCTGTTAAGGCTTTTAAAACTCAGTTTCATGATCCGGATTCTAAGGAACCACAAACTTATATTTCCAGTCCTGAGTTTTTTGAGAGTATTATTGGACGTTCAAGAGAGTTTGGCAAGTCAATAGGAGCAACTTACGGGGAAGGTTTTACTTCTAGAAAACTTTTGGGTACAAATAGCTTATTTAATTTGCTTTGATATAAAGTATGTAATTAATTTTTCTGATTTTAGTACATGAAAATTTTTTACATAGTAATCTTTTTGCTTTGCGTTCGCGTAGTTGGGTTTGCTCAAACTGCTTTTGTTTCACAAAAACCACTTCAACCAGAAATTGGAGATTTGGTTGCTATAATGTTTGAAGGTACCGTACCAGAAGGTATCCAGCCCATATTGGTGTTTAGTTACAGCAATTTTTTTGAATTGCCAACTAATAATCCAATGATTAAAGTAAATGATAAATACGAATTTTCTTTCAAGGTTCCTCGTTATGCAAAATATGGATCTTACTATATAAAAGTAGGGGATAAGCAATTTAAACCTGATCAAGGACATTATGAACTTGTTTTTTATAAAAATTCTAAGCCAGTTTTTGATACCTATTTGTATAAGTCCTATAGTTTAACTGCTCAATTTGGAAGAGGTGCGGCCGAGAAGGAAATGATTAAAATGCTTACTGAAAAATATTATAAACAAGAGCTGGAATTATACCCAGAGAATTATGCTGCAAAACTTCGTTATTTAATGTTTCAAATTGATGGCGATCTTGAAAATGAAGATCGCTATAGGGAAGAAGCAACTAAAATTATTGCCGCTAAACTGAATGAAAACCCGACTGCAATGGCGAATGTAAATCAAGTTACAATGGGGAATTTAATTATCAATGAAGGTTTTAGAAACGATTCCTTAAAACAACATTTACTATTAAATTATCCGGGAAGTGAAGTAGCGTATGAGTATTTATATGAAGCGGCTTATAAAACCGAGGATGAAGAAGAAAAAATTAAAAAAATGAAAGCTTTGTTGGGTTATCGTACAAAAGGAGAGTCTTCTACTTATTCGGGTATTCATGAGCATTTATTTAATTATTACTCTAAAAATAAAGATGAGAAAAACGCTTTAAAGAGTGCAAAAATTGTTTCAAAAGTTAATAATCCATGGCAGCCAATGGAGACGCTAAATATAGCGATAACACTTTCAGAGAATAATATCGCCTTAAAAAGTGCTTTAAAATATGCTCAATCTGCGTTGAAGAAGGTAGATGATTATCCTTTTGGCGTTATAAGATATTTTCCTGAGTATGGTTATATACCTGGTTATGTAGAAAATAAATCAGCTCTTGTTCAGAATAAAAAGGGTGAAATTTTTTCTTTAATCGGAAGTATTTATGCTCGTTTAGGGAATACAGAGAAAGCTAAATTATCTTTTAAACAAGCACTGGAATTGTCGAAGAGTGTGAATACCTATAAAAATTTAGCGTTTTTTAATGAAAATATCGGGTTACCAGAGGAGGCATTTAAAGCTTACTATCGGGTTTTGCTACAAGCCCCAACAGACTCTGTTTATTTATCGATGTTGAAGAAAAGTTATATTGATTATACGGGAAGTGAGACAGGTTTTAATTTGCAACTTGAGAAGCTACGCCAAGAATGGGAGACCTTAAATTTAGACAAGCAGCTCGCAAAACGGATTAATTTACCAGCGCCTTTATTTGAAGAAGTATATGATATGGAAGGTAAGTTGGTAGATCCTAATATGGTTAAAGGAAAAACAATTGTTGTTGATTTTTGGGCAACTTGGTGCCTTCCATGTATTGAAGGTTTTACCTATATGCAGAAAGTCTATAATCGATTTAAAGATCAGAAAGATGTAGTTTTTATGATTATTAATAGTGGCTCTAAAAATTCATTAAAAGATGCTCAAGAGTGGGTAAAGAATAACAATTTTACTTTTCCGTTTTATTATAACGACAGAAAATTAGCTGATGCTTTTAATCTTACAACTCTGCCTACCACATTTGTTATCGATGAAAAAGGAATGATTCAATATAAAACAGTTGGATTTGAAGGGCCATTAATGGAACCTTTTCTTGGTTTGCAAATTAAGAGTTTACTGAAATAATAAATGGGCAGTTTTCTATTAGAGAACTGCCCATTTAACTAAGATTTTTAAAAATGGATCGTTAATTTTTTAAAAGACCTTTAAATCTCTGCCAGAATTATCTCCATTTTCTCAACACCTTCATCAATATGACTTTTTTCGATGCATAGCGATGGACGGAATCTAATAGTTTGGTTACCACAACCCAAGAACATCACGTTCAATTCCATTCCTTTAGATATAAATTTATCTCTCTGAGCTTTAGACGGCAAATCAAAAGCACATAATAATCCTTTGCCTCTTACATTCGTTACTGCTGGGTATTTAGATGCCAACGTAAATAACTGCTCTTTTAAGTAAGCACCGGTTTCGGCTGCTTTTTCACAAAGATTATCTTCTTTAATAATATTTAGAATTTGTGTAGACCTAACCATATCTACTAAGTTTCCACCCCAAGTAGAGTTAATACGGCTTGCCACATTGAAAACATTGCCTGGAATTTCATCTACTTTTGAGCCTACTAAAATTCCACACACTTGCATTTTCTTTCCAAAAGCAATAATGTCTGGACGAGCTGCTTCACTAAAATGTTCGTGACACCAGAATTTACCGGTTAATCCAACACCAGTTTGAACTTCATCAAAAATTAACATTGCGTCATTTGCATCGGCAATTTGCTTTAATTGGATTAAAAATTCTTCACGGATATGATTGTCACCACCTTCAGATTGAATTGGCTCAATTAATATGGCGCAGATATCATCTTTATTAACTTCAAATGCTTTTTTAATTAAGTCAATAGAAGCTTGTTCTGTTTGAATAGCATGCTCTAAATTAGCTCCTTCTAAAGGGAACTTTACCGCAGGTACCGGAATTCTAGGCCAATCAAATTTAGCGAACCATTTTGTTTTATCAGGTAAAGTGTTGGTTAAACTTAATGTATATCCCGAGCGTCCATGGAAACTTTTTTCGAAATGTAAAACTTTAAATCCTTTTTCTTCAGTATATCCTTTTTCAAAGTTTTTTTGAACTTTCCAGTCCATCGCAACTTTAATAGCGTTTTCTACTGCTAAAGCTCCACCCGCAATAAAAAATGCGTGCGGTAAATAACTAGGAATTCCAACAGAAGCAAATGTTTTAACAAACTCAGCATATTGTTGAGTATACACATCTGAGTTAGATGGATTAGCCATTGCAGCTAATAATAAGTTCTTTTTGAATTCTTCATCATTAACCATTTTAGGGTGATTATAACCTAAAGGAACGGAAGCAAAACAGGTGAAAAAATCTAAAAGTTTCCTGTCGTATTTTGAATCGTAAATATAAGCTCCTTGACTTTTTTCAATGTCATAGGTAAGGTCATATCCATCGGCAAGTATATGGTTGTTTAATTCGTTTATTACTTCGGTAGGTTTAACACTTAATTTATACATATAATTTAGAATTTATTCTTTCAAATTTAATAAAAACCAAGTAGTAAATCGCTTTTTTTTGCCTAAAAATGGATTTTTTAAAGATATTTATCAATATCTGCGTTTAACAAAACTAAAGTGTGTTTTCTATTCAATAAAAAAATTAAAAATTGAATTTTTTCATCATTCCTAGACTTCCAAGTACCCCTCCAGTATGAATTGCCAATAGTTTCGCGTCATATTTGAGTGAACATTGAGCCATTAAATCGCACATTGCAAAGAACATTTTTCCTGTGTAAATTGGGTCTATGAGTAAGCCAGTTTCGGTGGTGAATTTTTTAATAAAGTTTATTAATTCAGGACTGGTTTTCGCATATCCTCCAAAATGATAATGATCATGTATGGTGAAGTTTTTAGCTTTGGGAAATACTGCTAATATTTGAGCGTTTAAGTTTAGATTTTTTAAAACAGGAACTATATGCAAATGAACACTCTCATACTGTTTGTTTAATGCGTTTAGAATGCCAATAGCTGTTGTACCAGTTCCGGCTGCACAGAAAATATCTGTAACTGGTACTTTTAATTCATCTATGATTTCTGAGCATCCTTTTATTCCCATGTTACCCGCACCTCCTTCGTCAATAAAATATGCATGCGTATTATTTTTAAAATTTTTAAAGAATAACTCCTCTTTATTTTTATAATCATCACGCGAAATAAAATGTAGTTTCATTCCAAATAGCTGACAAAAAAATAAAATTTCGTTATTTACAGCTTCTCCTCTTACAAAGGCAGAGGTTTTGAAATTAAATTTAGCTCCAGCTGCGGCAGTAGCTAATAAATGATTAGAATAGGCGCCTCCAAATGTTACCAAATGATTTTTGTTTAGTTGTTGGGCCTCAAGCAGGGCATACTTTAATTTTCTCCATTTATTTCCAGAAATGAATGGGTCAATTAAATCATCTCGCTTAACCAGAAATGAAAAGTTATCATAATTAAACCGCTCTAGTGGACTTGGAATCTGCATAAAGGAAAAGCTATAAGAAATTCAGATATATTAAGAATTCTTTATAATAAAAAGGGTGCATCATTCACAATGATGCACCCTCTAAAATCGTGTTTTTTTAGTTATTTGCCAAAGCCAAGTGCAATACCAGCATTTAGGGTGTTGTATTCGAATGCAGTGTAAGATCCAAAAACTTTAAAAAATCCAAATTTTAATTGAAAGCCAGCAGTAGCTCTAAAGCCGCTAAAGGCATCTTGTTTTATAGAAACAGGGTCAGTATATACAGGTTGAGCTAAACCATTGTCAAATCTATATGTACCGTATGCATTTAGATCAGAACTTGAAGTTTGATAACCTAAACTAACAAATGGTGTAAAAAACAATAATTTTTTAGAGACCGTTGCATCCATATTAAAGCCCGAAAATTTAGATTTTATAATCTGATCATCGTATTGACCATTGTTAACATCTAATGGTAATTCGAAGTTAATTTCTGAGTAGCCAAGACCTAAAGCAATATCTACCGGTGCTTTTAGAGCGTTTTTGCCCATTACTAATGGTAAGATTTCTACTTTAGCACCTACGCCAAACATACCAACTTTTCCGCCGTCTTCAGTTACCTTTATAGAGGGGACAAAACGCGCCATTACATCTATGTTTTTTGGTAAACCCAATGTTAACTGAATTTGTGGTGTAGGTACAATATTTATACCTAATCCTTGTGGTAGATTAAATCTAGTTGAAGATATATTTCCGCTGTACACCTCTACTTCAGCACCTTCTCTATCATCTCCAAACGCAGTGGGGCCGGTAGAAACAGAAGGATTTACAGGTCTTATATTGGTTAATCCCAATTTATTAACATCATAAGTCTGATCTATTTTGGGTACCATTGCTCCTGCAGCCGAAATTCTTAACTCGAATTTGAAAGCACCTTTAGTTTGAGCTGTGTGCGTCCATCCGCTATTTAACCCGGTTCCAATTCCTTTCATTAATGGGTTTAAATAAGCGCCAACAAGCTTTGTAGCATCGGCCGGATTTGCTTTGAACAAATCACCTACATCTTCTTGAGCATAAGTTTTTAGCGATAATGAAATTGATGAAACGAGTATAAAAAAACTTGTTTTAATTATTTTTGAATTCATTTTTGTTCGATTTGGTTTTTCGAAATTAATTTAATCTTTTGATTAATTCAATTTTTTTTAAAGGTCTTATAAATTTATAGGCTTTTCTATTCTATAGAATTGGTCGCTAAAGAGTATTTTTGTAAGATGGGAATGATGCAAAATGAATTAGATATTGAAGAACAAGACTTATATGAGCATTATAATATTATTGTAGATAAAGGTCAGTCGCTACTAAGAATTGATAAATTTTTATTGCATCGTATTGAAAATGCATCGAGAAATAGGATTCAAAATGCAATAGAAGCAGGGAATGTTAGAGTAAACGCTAATACAGTTAAATCTAGTTATAAGGTTAAGCCGTTAGATGAGATTTCTATTGTATTCCCACATCCACCGCGTGATACAGAAGTTTATCCGGAAAATATTCCGTTAGATATTGTTTATGAGGATGCTGATTTGTTGATTGTGAATAAAGTTGCCGGAATGGTGGTTCACCCAGGTTATAATAATTATACGGGTACTTTAGTAAATGCGCTAGCTTACCATGCAGAGCAGGTTGCTGCAGGAGTAAATTTACCGGAGCTGCCAGGTAATGCCGGTAGACCAGGATTAGTTCATAGGATAGATAAAGATACATCGGGGTTATTAGTGATCAGTAACAACGAAATGACTATGACTAAATTGGCGAAGCAATTTTTTGATCATACGATAAATAGAAGATACTTGGCGTTGGTTTGGGGTGATATAGAAAATTCTGGTACTATTACCGGATATATTGGTAGAAGTTTAAAAAATAGGATTGTAATGGATATTTATGATGATCCTGAAAAAGGTAAATGGTCTGTTACCAATTATGAAGTAAAAGAAAGACTGGGGTATGTAACCTTAATAGAGTGTACTTTAGAAACAGGAAGAACGCATCAAATTAGGGCACATATGAAACATATTGGCCATCCTTTATTTAATGATACTAATTATGGTGGAGATAAGATTCTTAAAGGAACTACGTTTAATAAGTATAAGCAGTTTGTACAAAATTGTTTTGAATTAATGCCACGACAAGCATTACATGCCGAAACGCTTGGTTTTATTCATCCTACTACTGGAAAATATATGGAGTTTAATGCGTCCTTACCGTCTGATTTTGAGGCTGTACTAATGAAATGGAGAAACTACGTTCAATAATTTTAAATGAGTACAGTCAACTATTTGATTTATAATGATATCTTTTTTAATACTTCAGACCCTCTTTTATCAGCCAATAATAGAGGCCTAAAGTATGGAGATGGAATTTTCGAAAGCATGCGCATGCAGAATAATCAGCTAATGTTTGCTGAATTACATGCAGAACGTGTTCAAGCAGGAGCGAAATTTTTGAAATTCGACAAATTTCAACTTTTGGATAGCTATTTTTTACGTCAGAAAACCGCTGAACTCGCTAAGAAAAATAAATTAAATGGAAACGGTCGTTTTAGGCTTTCTGTTTTTAGAACCGAGGGAGGTCTTTATACTCCAGATAGCAATAGATATGAATATATTTTAGAATCTATTCCTGCCAAACCTGGATATGAATTAAATTCTAAAGGTTTAATAGTGGACGTATATACCGATATAACCAAACCCATTAATAGGTTATCGAATTATAAAACATTAAATGCCTTATTATTTGTTATGGCTGGTCTTTTTAAAAAGGAGAGGAGACTTGATGATGCTATTATTTTAAATAATTCTGGGTTTATCTGCGAAAGTTCCAGTTCTAATATTTTTGTTGTATATAACAATCAAGTATATACCCCTCCATTAAGCGAAGGGTGTATTGCTGGTGTTATGCGAAATGTGACTATAAAAATTGCGAAAGAAAACAATATTGAGATCATCGAAGCTCAAATTAATCCCCAAATATTAATAGAAGCAGATGAAGTGTTTTTAACAAATGCGGCGTATGGTATTAGGTGGGTAATGGGATACGGTAAAAAAAGGTATTTTAATGAAATGTCTAAACTGTTAAGTGCAAAGCTAAATCAACTTTAGAAACTAATTAACTTTAAATCCTCTTAAGAGCGCCTCTATATCCATTCTTTTTTTCCCTTCCAATTGTACGTCGGTTACTTCAATATACCCGTCCTTAGCTTTAAATCTTAAATAAGTTTTATTATCCGATTCGAAAGTTCCTGGTTTAACGGTATTGTCTACTGCTATCTTTTTAGCTGAAAATACTTTTAGGTTTTTAGAGTTCAGGGTTGTAAAGGCTGCAGGATAAGGAGATAAGCCTCTAATATGATTATATATATCATAGATAGATCTATGCCAATCGATACGTCCAAATTCTTTGGTAAGTTTAGGTGCGTAATTAATTACTTCATCCATTTTTTGAGGAGCGGATCGGTAGCTTTGATTTTCTATAGACTTTACAGTTTTTGTTAGAACATGGGCACCCAACTCCATTAACTTGTCATGCAAGGTTCCAACGGTATCATCTTCACTAATAGGTAGTTTTGCAGCATCAATAATATTTCCGGTGTCTATTTCATGCTGTAAGAAAAAAGTGGTAACTCCGGTTTCTTTCTCACCATTTATAATTACATGATTAATAGGGGCGGCACCTCTATATTGAGGTAAAAGTGATGCGTGTAAGTTAATGGTGCCATATTTGGGCATATTCCAGATTACTTCAGGAAGCATTCTAAATGCCACTACTACTTGTAAATCAGCTTTTAAATTTCTGAGCTCCTGAATGAAATCTTCATTTTTTAATTTTTCAGGTTGAAGTATTGTTAAGTTTTTAGAAAGTGCAAATTTTTTAACTTCACTTTCCTGAATATGCTGCCCTCTTCCGGCAGGTCTGTCGGGAGCAGTTATTACGCCTACTACATTGAAACCTTCGTTTAGTAATGCTGCTAATGCTGGAACCGCAAAGCCCGGTGTTCCCATAAAAACTATTCTCATTCAGTTGTGTTTAAATTCTAAATAGAGCCTCAAATGAAGCGATATGCAAAAATACCGATTCTGATGTACTTATGAATGCTATCCCTGAAATTATTGAAAATACGAGTCTAGTTTATGTTTCTCCGTCAGATCCGGGAATTAAGAGAAAAGGTAATTTGGGTAAATTTTGGTATGAAAATGAGAAAGGGGATAAAATCATCAACGAGCAGGTCTTGGAGCGAATTAGTAAAATTGTAATTCCGCCTGCGTGGACAGATGTTTGGATTGCTGCTAAATCGAATGCCTATCTACAAGCTGTAGGCATTGATGCTGCGGGTCGCAAGCAATATAAATATCATATACAATGGACCAATAGGAGGGCTGAGCATAAATACTTTAAATTATTAGAGTTTGGCAAGACTTTAAAGAAAGCTAGAACTATAATTAATAGAGATCTTCGGAGGAAGAAGTATAATCTTCAGAAAGTTTTAGCAATATGTTTAGATCTTATGCAGAAAACGTTCATTAGAATAGGGAATGAACAATATAAGGAACTTTATGGCTCATACGGTTTAACAACTTTAAGAAATAAACATATTCAAATAAATGGATCAAGCTTCTCGCTCGCTTTTGTTGGAAAGAAAGGTGTGGTACAGCGCATTACTTATAGCGATAGAAAATTGGCGGAACTTTTAAAGCGTTGTAAGGAAATTCCCGGTCAGGAGTTGTTTCAATATATTAATAATGATGGAGAGAGATGTACAATAGGAACTACACAAATAAATAATTATATAAGAACGATTACTGGAGGAGAATTCACAGCAAAAGATTTTAGAACATGGGGAGGAACTGTAGAGGCATTGCGACAAATGGCAATTTGTGAACAAGAATTTCCTGACTTGCCGCGCAAGAAGTTGGTTGTTCGAGTGCTGGATAATGTAGCTGAACGGTTGGGTAATACTCGTGCTGTATGTAAAAGTGCTTATGTTTATCCGGCATTGCTAACTGCCTTTGAAGAAAATAAGTTGAGCAAATATTTAAGAGAAGTAAATATCAATGCTAATCAATACTCCTCTAATGAAAAAGTATTGATGTTGTTTTTAAAAGACTCAATAAAAAAATCCACCTAGATTTAATCTTTAGGTGGATTTTTTATAGGATGAACAGGTTGTTCCTGATTCTCTTTTATTTTAGCGGGGTTAGCATATTTTGAATCTGCCGCCTTTTTTTTGTAAACTTTGTCTGCAGGATTTTTTACAACTTTGTTCCCCTTAGGATAAGTTTCTTTAGTTTTACTACTTGGTTTGCTATTTGTTACTGTAGGCTTGTTCTGCATAAATAGAGATTTTACCTTTTAACAAATAAATAGGCTGGATGGTTTATGGATAAAGAAGATATTTTTTTCTCATTTCTTTATATTTTGCTAATCCCGGCTGCCATGTAGCTCTAATTTCTTCCTCACTTTTACCGGCAATAATCATTTCTCTTACACGCGCATCACCGGTTCTAAAATCGAAGTTTCCTACTTCTTTGCTCAGTTTATAATTAAAGAAGTCTTCTTTATTGGGATAAGCCTTATATAAATCTATTACCCATTGAAGATTGATTTGCTTGGTTTTTCTGATAATATTGGTGTCGTAGTTTCTTAAATCTATGCCATAACATACTTGATCTTGAAACAAAGGGGTTTCTGACATTCCTTTTATACTTTTTGGCACAAATGAAAATTCATATTTTCCTTTTAAAGCCGGGCCTCCAATCATCGTGAACGGATATTGAGTGCCTCTTCCATGATTTAAGTATATTCCTTCAAATAAGCAAGTGGTTGGATATAATAATACAGATTGTTCCGTGTTCAAGTTTGGCGAAGGTTTTATAGGTAAAGTATAGGGCATATCGTGGTTGTAATTAGCCACGGTGATGATCTTAATATCACTTTTTACCTTGTTAAGCAACCATCCTTCTCCATTTAACATTTGCGCGTATTCACCTAAGGTAAGTCCGTGAACGATAGGTATTGGCTGAATGCCAATACCAGATTTATATTTTGGATCTAAAATAGGACCGTCAATATAAAAAGCATTTGGATTGGGTCTGTCTAAAATAAGAACAGTTTTTTTGTTCGCAGCGGCCGCTTCCATCACAAACTGTAAGGTATTCATATACGTATAGAATCTTACACCTACATCCTGAATATCAAATAAAATAATATCTACATCTTCCAATTCTTTGTCAGAAGGACGATCATGTTTTCCATATAATGATATAGCGGGGATACCGGTTTTAGTATCAACGCCATTCTCAACTGAAACTCCTGCACTAGCATTTCCTCTAAAACCATGCTCGGGACCAAATATTTTTACGATATTAATTCCTCGAGCTACTAAACTATCAACCAATGTTTTATTCCCGATAATTGAGGTTTGATTTACCACAACGGCAACTCTTTTACCTTCTATTAATGAAAAATATTTATCGGTTTGATCTGCACCGGTAATAATTTTAGATTTATTATCAATCGATTTTTTGTCTTTATTGACTGTAGGAGTAGCTGTATTATTCCCAACATTTACCTGATGATTGGTTCCGCAAGCACTAAAAATAATTGTAGAGAGTAAAATAAGGTAAAAATTAAATGCTGATAGTTTCATTTATATATATTTGTTTTGAATTCGTAAAGATAACTAATTGACCTTTGAATACCTCATATTTTATAGCTTCTCGCATATCCAGGAAATCTTCTCGTAGTTTTTCTAAACTCATTATTCGGTTAGCAATAGCAGGAATTATGTTGAGTTTAGCGGCGATGATTCTTTCGGTTGCCATTATAAAGGGGTTTAAAACAGAGATTAAAGATAAGATACGGGGTTATTTAGGTGATGTACGGGTGTATAGTCATAATTTGAATAATTCGTTCGAGAGTTCTCCTTTTAATCCAGATAACCAGACGCTTCAAATATTAAAAAACAACGATAATATTGAATGGTTTCACGCTTACGCAACCAAGCCAGCTATTATATCGGTCAATGGAGAAGTAGAAGGAATCAATTTTAAAGGTGTAGATACAGGCTATCATTGGAAATTTATACAAGACAATTTGGTTTCCGGAACTACAATAGATATGCATTCGGAAGATGCGGCGGGTAAAATAATGCTTTCTCAATATACTGCTTCTAGGTTAAAATTGAAAGTGGGGGATGATTTTGTCATGCATTTTGTTCAAAATCCTCCCAGACCCAGAAAATTTAAAGTTGTTGGAATTTATGATATTGGAATAGAGGCTATTGATAAAGGGTTTGCAATTGGGTCGATAGATATAGTAAGAAGAATAAATTCTTGGGGTGCAACAACTATTGGAGGTTATGAAGTACGGTTAAAGAACTTCGAATTATTAGGTTTAACTACTAATCAAATCCATTTGGGTGTAAATGGTGATTTGCAGGCAGAATCTTTGGACGATTATTTCCCTAGCATTTTTTCATGGTTAGATATGCTCGATGTAAATACAGAAGTTTTATTGATATTGATGTTAATAGTAGGTGTAATTAACATGATTACTGCCTTACTGATTATGATTTTAGAACGGGTTAATATGATCGGCTTGTTGAAGGCTTTTGGAGCTACCGACTCGGTAATTATGAAGGTGTTTTTATATAACGCATTCTACCTGATTGTAATTGGGTTGTTATTAGGCAATCTTTTAGGGCTAGGTATTGGATATCTACAATTAGAGTTCAATATTTTTAAATTACAAAAAGCTTCCTACTTTTTAAAATACGTTCCTATAGAATTTCATCTGATAGATGTGGTTTTATTAAATATTGCTACAGTAGTTATATGTATGTTGGTTTTACTAATACCTTCGTTACTGGTAAGTAAAATATCCCCTTTAAAGGCAATAAGGTTTAAATAATTTCAGGAAATTTCTTTCCAATTTACCGCATCTATTAAAGCGTTGTAAGTAGGTTCAACCTTTAGAAAGGGGTAAACCACTCTGCTTAAGTAAAGACCTGTAGGGTGGGAGATGTCTAATTCTTTGGGTGTAATTTTGTTTTTTAGAAGATGTTCAAATTCTTCCACAGTTAATTCACCCAATCCGATTTTTAATAATTTGCCGGTTATAATTCTAATCATTCTGGTTAAGAATCGATTAGATTTTATTTGAAAATTTAATCTAGTTTCCGAATGGTCTATAAATAATTTGGCTTCAGAAACGTAGCAAATAGTATGTTCGTATTTATCTGGAGTAGTACAAAAAGCTCTGTAATCTTGATATTGAGGGAGCAACTGTACCGCTTTATTCATTTTAGAGACATCTAGTTCTAGTTCGTACAAAGAGCTTATATGGGTTAGAAAAGGGTCTTTTTTTGTGTGAATTAGATAATTATACTGTCGTTGAACCGCATCGAACCGAGCATGTCTCTTAGGTTCTACAGGAAATATATCTAGAACAGTGATGCTATTTGGTAAAGATTTATTTATTCTAAACAGTAAATCAAAATCCCATTTTTCTTCAATATCAATATGAAAGAAAAATTGACTTGCGTGCACGCGGGCATCGGTTCTTCCGCATCCGTTAATAGGTGTCGGCTTTTTAAAGATTTTTTCTAGTTGAACTTCAATAGTTTCCTGAATACTTCTTGCTTTTGGATGTCGTTGCCAACCATTAAAAGATTGCCCATAATAGGCTATGTGAAAAAAATAACGCACAAGTTTAAGAGATAATACGACGACGCTTGAAGTTACGCTGAATGCAATTTACGCTTAATATACTTAATAGCCTCGATGATAATGGCTAAAACTCCAATTATTACAGTAAATTCTTCAAATAGGTTCATGATAAGACCTTTACAATAAGACAGTAAATTTTGTTAATTGTTACAGGCCTGTATTGTTTCTGAATAATTTAATAGCAATTGCCAGTAGAATGATGCCGAAAGCTTTACGCATAATATTCAATCCTGTTTTTCCGAAAAGCTTTTCAAGTTTGTTGGTGTTTTTAAGAACGATATATACAAAAATCATGTTTGCAACAATACCCACAATAATATTTTGCGTTTCATATTCCGTTTTTAGTGAGAGGAGGGTAGTCATTGTTCCAGCTCCGGCAATTAAGGGGAAAGCAATAGGTACAATTGAAACTGTTTCGGGAGCTTCTTCTTTAAATATAGTTAATCCTAATACCATTTCCATTGCTATAGCGAAGATTACGAACGAACCTGCTATGGCGAAAGATTGTACATCTAAACCTATGATATGTAATAATGATTCGCCCAGAAAAAGGAAAAGAATCATTAATCCGGTTGCTACCAAGCTAGCTTTTTCTGACTCAATGTGCCCAACTTTTTGTCTAAGTGATATCACAATCGGGATAGCACCTAATATATCAATAATCGCAAACAGGATCATTGTGGTAGATAGAATTTGACTGAAATTGAAGTCCATATTTTAAATTTTATACAAAGGTATGATTATTAAAATGCAATGTAAAGAGCAAAAAAAAACCCGCAATAGCGGGTTTTTTTGAAATATTTAGAATAGTTTGTTATTCTTGTTTTAACGATTCTGCATGTTTTCTGCGAACCACAGAGTGTTTCTTACCATATACGAAGTAGATAAGTACACCTAATGCCATCCAGATTACTAAACGACCCCAGCTTTCTGTTGGTAACGAGTACATTAAGTATAAACATACTAGAATACCCATAATCGGAACGAAAGGTACCCAAGGTGTACGGAACGGACGTGGTGTATCTGGATCTGTTTTTCTTAAAACTAGAATACCGATACAAACGATTACGAACGCAAGTAATGTACCAATAGATACCATGTGTCCTAAGTCAGATACAGGAACAAAACCAGCAAATGCACTTACAAACAACATAAAGAATAAGTTGGTTTTCCAAGGAGTTCTAAATTTCGGATGTATAGAACTAAAGAATCTTGGTAATAAACCGTCTTTAGACATTGTATAGAATACTCTTGACTGACCCATTAACATTACCAGAATAACTGAAGTATAACCAGCAAGAATTGCTACAATAAGCGCATCTTGTAAGAAACTATAGCCAGTTACCGCAAATGCAGTAGCAGCAGGTTTAGCGTCGCCAGCAAATTCAGTATATTTTAATAATCCAGTCATTACATATGAGAACAATACATATAATATTGTACAGATAATTAATGATCCTAAAATACCAATTGGCATTCCTTTTTGAGGGTTTTTAGCTTCTTGAGCAGCAGTAGATACCGCATCAAAACCAATGAAGGCAAAGAATACTACCCCGGCACCAGCGGCAATACCTGTCCAACCAAAGTTTTCATATCTACCTGTGTTTTCAGGAATGAAAGGAATGTGGTTTTCTGGGTTTATGTGAGACCAACCTAATGCAATAAATACTAAAACAACAACAATTTTAACAACTACTAATATGTTGTTCATTGTTGCAGATTCTTTAGATCCACGCATTAATATTAGAGAAAGCATAAATACGATAAAGATTGCTGGTAAGTTAATTAAACCACCGTCAATTATAGTTCCATCTCCAAGTTTTACAGTTTCGAATGGCGAAACAGCTAAATGGTGAGGAATGCTTAATCCATGCTTATGAAGGATTTCGAGAAGATATCGAGACCATGAAACAGATACGGTAGCCGCACCTAATGCATATTCTAATACTAAATCCCAACCAATTATCCATGCCATAAATTCTCCCATGGTAGCATAAGCATACGTGTATGCACTACCTGCAACAGGTATCATTGAAGCAAATTCTGCATAACAAAGGCCGGCAAAAGCACAACCAAGAGCAGCAAGTACAAATGATAAAACAACTGCCGGACCTGCATTTTCTGCAGCAGCAATTCCAGTTAGGGAGAATAATCCTGCACCGATAATAGCACCAATACCTAGAGCCACCAAATTGGTGCTAGATAAGGTCCGTTTCAGCGTGCCTTCACCACTTTCAGATGCTTCGGCTAGCAAAACACTGATAGGTTTGTTAAATCTCATAAAAGTTTAGTTAAATTGAGTGTTAAGTCTATTGTTATATAAGGGTGTAAACGTAAAAAAAAATATGTAAATTAAAAAGGGTTTTTTTTACACAAAACCCTTTTTAAATAATGAACAGCTATTTTCTATTGATTTGTTACAGTTTCTCCAGTTGTTTTTAGCGTATCTATTGTAATATTTCCTGCTTCATCAACAGTTTTTCTAATCTCAATTGTATTGATTTTTTCAATATTATTCGTAACAGGAATACTGGTTACTGCGATATAAGGTGCAATAACTAATGAAACGATCGACATTAGTTTAATCAAGATATTCATAGAAGGTCCTGAAGTATCTTTGAACGGATCTCCTACAGTATCTCCGGTTACAGAAGCTTTATGTGGTTCTGATTTCTTAAAATACATTTCGCCGTTAATATCCACACCTTTTTCAAACGACTTTTTAGCATTGTCCCAAGCGCCCCCAGCATTGCTTTGAAAAATTCCCATTAAAACACCTGATACCGTTACACCGGCTAATAATCCGCCTAAAACCTCGGCGTCAAATAAAAATCCAACAATTATTGGTGTAATTAATGCAATGGCTCCAGGTAACATCATCTCTCTAATAGAAGCCTGCGTAGATATGGCTACACATTTTTCATATTCAGGCTTTGCTTTGTATTCCATAATACCCGGAATCTCGCGAAACTGACGTCTAACTTCCTGAACCATATCCATAGCCGCTTTACCAACCGCTTGAATACACAAAGCAGAAAATATAAAAGGAATCATACCACCAACAAATAAACCAGCTAATACAGGTGCTTTATAAATATCTATAGCAGAAATTCCGGCAATACCTACAAACGCTGCAAATAACGCTAACGAAGTTAATGCTGCAGATGCAATAGCAAATCCTTTTCCTGTAGCTGCCGTTGTATTTCCCACAGCGTCTAAATTATCTGTACGTTCACGAACCTCGGGAGGTAACTGACTCATCTCCGCAATTCCACCTGCATTATCTGCTATCGGACCAAATGCATCGATAGCCAATTGCATAGCCGTAGTAGCCATCATACCTGCAGCTGCAATAGCTACCCCATATAATCCAGCAAAATAATAAGAGGCCATAATACCACCTGCTAATATCAATATAGGAATAACGGTCGATTTCATGCCTACCGATAATCCGGCGATAATATTAGTAGCGTGGCCTGTAGATGATTGTTGAATAATTGAATTAACAGGACCTTTGCCCATAGCGGTATAATATTCAGTAACAATACTCATAATGGTACCTACAACTAATCCAACCATGATTGCGTAAAAAACATTCATGCTTGTAAACTCATAACCTCTTAAGATTAGTGTTTCTGGAAGCATCCATTTTACAACAAAGAATGAAGTAATAGCAGTAATTATAATAGATGACCAGTTTCCAAGGTTTAATGCATTTTGAACATTTGATTTCTCATCTTTAATAGTCACAAACCAAGTTCCAATAATAGAAAAGATAATACCTAAGCCACAAATAAGCATGGGTAATAGTATAGGAGACATTCCTCCAAAATTATCGCCGCTGGCATTAATTTCTTGCCCTAACACCATTGTAGCTAAAATGGTTGCTACATACGATCCAAATAAATCGGCTCCCATACCTGCTACATCACCTACGTTATCACCTACATTGTCTGCAATGGTAGCGGGGTTACGAACATCATCTTCAGGTATACCTGCTTCAACTTTACCCACTAAATCGGCACCTACATCGGCAGCTTTTGTATAAATACCTCCGCCAACACGTGCAAATAATGCGATAGATTCGGCACCTAACGAAAATCCGGTTAATACTTCAATAGAGGTTTTAATTGTATTGGCTCCTAAATCTGCGAAAAGTGATAAGAATACAATAAATAACCCACCTAATCCGAAAATTGCTAATCCTGCAACACCTAATCCCATTACGGTACCACCGGTAAATGATACTTTTAGAGCTTGTTTCAGGCTTGTTCTGGCCGCTTGTGTGGTTCTTACATTAGCTTTAGTTGCAACATTCATTCCGATATAACCTGCAAGCGCAGAAAAAACAGCTCCAATCACAAATGCGATGCAGATAATCCAACTCGAATGGATTTCTTTGCCGTTTACTTCATGAATACTTCCAGAATAGGCTAAAAGAGCGCCTGCAAAAAGTACAAAGATGCTGAGCACTTTCCATTCTGCTTTTAAAAAGGCCATTGCTCCATCGGCTATATGCCCGGCTAATTCCTGCATATTTGCATCACCTGCTGGTTGTTTGTTTATCCAGGCACTTTTAACGGCCATCACAATGATGCCGAGTATACCCAATAAGGGTATAACATAAATTAAATTGTTTTGTAGAAAATCCATTAGTTAGTTTAGTATTAATTGTTTATAGCTTTATAGAATCCAAAAATAATTCTTTTGATCAATTATACAAGTTTATATTCGAGGTTGCCTATTTTTTATTGCTAAGAGTATTGTAACACGAATTATATACTGGGTAAGAATATATTTATGATTTTTAAATATATTAGCATCAACTAAACAAACAAACAAAATGGAAGAAGAAAAAGACGAACAGCATTTTAAGCGCGAGCTAAGCCTCTTTGATGGTGTAATGCTGGTTGCCGGGTCTATGATAGGGTCTGGTATTTTTATTGTAAGTGCCGATATTGCCAGAAATGTAGGGTCTGCAGGATGGTTAACCTTAATCTGGGTAATTACCGGGTTGGTAACCGTAGTTGCTGCGGTTAGTTATGGCGAATTAAGTGCAATGTTTCCAAAAGCGGGGGGGCAATACGTTTATTTGAAAGAGGCTTATAATAAGTTGATCGCCTTTTTATATGGATGGAGCTTTTTTGCTGTTATTCAAACCGGTACTATTGCTGCCGTTGGTGTTGCATTTAGTCGGTTTACGGCTTATCTAATTCCGGCGGTAGGAGAAGATAATATATTGTTCTCTTTAGGTTCATTTAATTTTAATGCAGCTCAGCTCGTCTCTATTCTAACAATTATTATTTTAACATGGGTTAATGCTAGAGGAGTTAAGAATGGGAAAACTCTACAAACTGTTCTTACTATTATAAAAATTGCTTCTTTATTTGGATTGATCATTTTCGGCTTTCTTTTAGGAGCCAGACAAGAAGTTTGGGATGCCAACTGGGCAGACGCATGGAACTCTCAGAAATTTGATGCCGACGGTAACTCGTGGATTAGTATTACCGGTTTAGCATTGTTTGCGGGTATAGCGGCTTCAATGGTAGGATCTTTATTTAGCAGTGATGCATGGAATGGTGTAACATTTATTGCTGGGGAGATAAAAAACCCTAAAAGAAATGTAGGCTTAAGTTTATTTCTGGGAACATTAACCGTGAGTGTTATTTATGTTTTAGCCAATTTGGTTTATTTGGCTGTAATGCCTTTAAATGAAATTGCTTTTGCTAAACAAGATAGAGTTGCAGTAGATGCGGCACAATATATCTTTGGTAACACCGGAACTATTATTATCGCCGTGATGATCATGATCTCTACTTTTGCATGTAATAATGGCCTAATAATGGCTGGTTCTCGCGTTTATTATACAATGGCTAATGATGGCTTGTTCTTTAAAAAAGCAGCCAATTTAAATAGATTCAGTGTGCCGGCATGGGCATTGTGGATGCAAGGTATTTGGGCGTCTTTCTTATGCTTAACAGGTAAGTATGGCGATTTGTTAGATTACGTAATGATTATCGTTATCATATTTTATGTGTTAACCATTTTGGGGATATTTATTCTGCGTAAAAAGCAACCAAACGCTGAGCGACCATACAAAGCTTTCGGATATCCGGTTATTCCTCTGCTATATGTTATAGTGGCTACTGCAATCTGTGTTTCGTTGTTAATTACTAAAACAAGTACTTGCGGATGGGGCGTTTTAATTATGTTGGCAGGTATTCCAGTTTATTATTTAAGCAAACCGAAATCTTAAGTTGACATAACTCTTTTTATAAATGAAAACCCCAATGCTTTTATAAACATTGGGGTTTTTTATGATTTCTGAAAAAAGATAATTAGTTAACTTCCTGGTTGACCAGTATTTTTCTCATAATAAGATTTTCGAAATCGCAATTTTTAACACTGCGTGTATATATTTTATCGACTCTGTACCCATGGCGAGTAAAGAAATTGCGAGAAGAGCTGTTAATGTCTGCCCATATTTCTAGAATATGGTTTTTAGAACAATAGGATTCTAGTTTTTTTAGAATTTTTCTTCCTACACCTTTACCCTGATGAAATTGATCTACATATAACAGGTCTAAATATCCTTCATCGGTAATACTGCCAAATCCAATGATTTCACCAGCATACTCCGCAACAATAAAATGTTGGGTAGTGATTCTTTTTAGCCAGGCAGAAATATCATCAGCTCCTAATGACCATACAAGAATTTGATTAGGATTATACTGTAATTGATCTAAAGATTGAACAATTTTTTTATAAAGTGCTCTAATTGCATCACAATCATTTTCAGAAGCTTGTCTTATTGAGAAATTAATAGGCTCCAGGTTGGATGCGAATGGAGCTTGGTTTAAATTAAAAGACATAAATCTGTTTTGTTGGAATGCTTTAAAATTGTTTGTTTATTTTGTTAATAATGACGTTTAAATAAGAAAAAACACATCTAAACTTAAATATAAGCATAAAATAGTAATAAACGAAATTTTTGCGCAAAAAAATTGTAGTTTAAATTGGTTTAATTAACGTTCAATTAATGAAGGGGTGATGTGTAGTGTGCTACTATTTATGTGAAATAATTATTTTAAAGGTGTATTTTTGTATCGATGGGAACTGCAATAGATCAAGGAATAAAAGGATATAACAATTACGGATCTTTTTTAAAAGATAAATATAACGGCCAGCGTGTATTTAAAGTAATTGTTGATGGTGGATTTACTTGCCCAAATAGGGATGGAAGTAAGGGCTATGGAGGATGTACCTATTGCAATGTTGACTCGTTTACCCCAGAGTTATCGCGCAAATTGCCTACTTTAAGAGAGCAGTTGGAGCAAGGAATGGAACGAGGAAAAAATTTCTATAAAGCAGATAAGTTCATTGTTTATTTTCAGCCTAATACCAATACTTACGCACCAACTCATTATTTGAAAATGATGTACGATGAGGCATTGTCTATCAATACAGAAGATATAGTGGGTCTTTCTATTGGTACCAGACCCGATTGTATAGATGCCGAAAAAATTGCATTACTTGAAAGCTATACAGATAGGTTTCATGTAGATTTAGAAATGGGTATGGAGTCTATATATGATACAACTCTAGAAAGAATTAATAGAGGTTGTAGCCATCAAGAATTTGTAGACGCTATAGAGTTGGCCAGTAAATCAACAAAATTGGATTTATGTGTTCATACAATTTTTGGATTTCCATGGGAAACTGAAGATGAGATGTTGGCTTATATTGATGAAATTAATCGTTTTCCGCAGATAAAGTTTGTTAAATTTCATCATTTGCACATTGTTGAAGGATCTATAATGGGTGTGAAATATAAAAAAGAACCATTTCCCTTATTTACTTTAGAGTCTTATACCGATTTTCTATGTAAAGCTATTCCCAGATTAAGGCCCGATATTATTATTCAACGCTTGTTTGGAATTTCTGATTGGGATTTATTAATAGCTCCGAATTGGCAAATGAATAAATCTTCTATTCAAACGTATATGGATAAAACTTTTGAACAAAGAAATATTGTGCAAGGTGCGATGTATTTAGGAGCGAAAAGTTGAAAAGAGAAAAGTCGGAAGACTAAAGAGAGTCCAGAAGTCTATAGTCTGGAGGCCTTGAGGTAGAACTGAAGAGCGAACGAAGCAGTATGACAGTCTAGAAGTCTATAGTCTGGAGGCCTTGGGGTAGAACGGAAGAGCAAACCAAACAGTCGAAAGTGTCTATTAGTCTGAAAGTGTTTGATGGAAATATACAGCGCATTATCCTGACTACTTGACTACTTGACTACTTGACTAATGACTAACGACTTTTCCAACTTCGCTGACTATCCAATTACCCGCTTTCCGACTTCTTCGCTAATGCACCATTCTATCGGCACATGCCGAGCTGGCAAATGCCTCTGGTTTAGCTTTAAATATAAAACCCATGCTTAATATATAGCCCATAGCATCATTTAAAGCCTGATTAGATTTAAACGTTGGGTTGGTATTAATATCAGCATGAACTTCTAAATCTACATCGTAAAGATCTAGTAGGTCGCAAATAGAATAAGCAGTTTCGATAGAGCGTTGAACCTCCAATAACATTCTTTCTTTGATGGTCATGTGATGAGCGTTCTTTTCCTGATGTATATACATGAAACCCCCATGATGTTCTCTGATTAAAACAATAACAGTTGCTAAATCTGTATATTTTCCTTTAACTTGAGAGTCGGTACCGATGCAAACCTTTAGTTTATATCCCTTGCCCGATTCACGTATTATAGCTTGTTCTACTTCTTCAATTATTGGAAGTGAAACCGATTCGCCATTGAATTTTTTCCATACCATACACTTGAATTTTCCTAAAATTACAACAGAGCCGCTAATTAAAAGATAATTTTAAGTTATATTTTTGTTAACATCTATTTGGTTATCAACAAGATAGTTTGTTTTGTGATTTTGCTATAAAGATCAGTTAAGTGAAATTAAGAAGTGAATTCTTTGTTAATTTATCTCAATAAAGGTTTATTGGCCGTATAGTTTTAAAATATAATTCAAATCCTTAATGGTATCTTTGGTTCAAAATAACTGCTATGAGCAATAACGACATATTGAAGAAACTTCGAGTTGCACTTTCATTAAATTCTGATCAAATTATTGAAATATGCAAATTGGTAGGATTTACTGTTACCAAGAGTGAGTTAGGAGATATTTTCAGAAAAGATGACCATCCAAATTTTAAGAAATGTGGAGATCAGATTTTAAGAAATTTTTTAAATGGTTTAGTGATTTACAAAAGAGGGCCCAGAGAGCCCAAATCATAATTATTAGTTGATTGTATAATCGATAGATTTTTTGTGCGCTATTAATTTTACGATTTTATCTATAAAAGCAGACATCTCGAACGGTTTGGTTAAGAAGTCATCGGGACCATTTTCTCCAGCAAGAACTTCTTTAGCGTCGAATAAACCAGACATCATTAAAATAGGCAAGCTTTTAGTAACAGGATTTTGTTTTAGCTCCTTACAAATAGATCGTCCATCTATGTTCCCTATTACTATATCTAATACGATAAGATCTGGTTTGTAGCTTTGAATTTTATCATACAATTTATTCGTGTTTAATAAAGCTAATACATCATACCCGCCAATTTCTAAAACCAGCTTAATTGTGTCCAGTACATCTGGGTCGTCATCAACAATTAATATTTTATGCATGTGTGTGTTAAATAGTATATATTTTTAATAGTGTAACAATTAAAATAGCTTAGAGTTTAAAATTATATTAAAAGTATCTTTCGGTTTATAATATTTCGCAACTTAATAAACCAGATGACATGAAACTGAAATTTTTGAGCGGTAAATGTAATATAATGCATTTATTTTGCTTGCTTTTTTTTGCAATTAGTTTGAACACTTATGCCGGTAAGGTAGAAAAAGAACCAGTAAAATATACTGTTTCAATGAACAATCCTGAAAATAAACGATTTAAGGTGGAGATGCGGATAGAAGGAAAAGGGAGTATGGAGTTTGTAATGTCTTCATGGCATCCGGGTTATTACCAAAAGCTAAATTATTCAAAAAATGTGGAGGCATTTGAGGTAAAAGATAAAAATGGCAATGCCTTGCCGTGGTCTAAAAAAGATGCAGATACTTGGAAAGTAGAGGTGGGGGCAGAGAAAGATTTAATAATAACTTATGATGTTAAAACTACACGAGCCTTTGTAGCAGAGAGTTTTTTAGATATTACTCGCGCTTATATTATTGGAGGTAGTATGTTTATGTATCCTGAAGGACAAATTTCAAGATCGTCTACCGTAAAACTAAATCTAATTAATAATTGGACAATTGCCACCGGATTGGATTACGCGGATGAAAAAAATAATATTCTTTTTGCGAAAGACTATGATATACTTTTTGATAGTCCGATTTTAGCTTCAGAATTAGAAGAGCTTCTGGCATTTGAAGTACAAGGAGTGCCACATAGATTTATAGGTTATAAGTTAGGTGATTTTGATAAAGTGAGATTCATGGCTGATTTAAAGAAAATCGTTGAATCGGCAGTAGCTTTAATAGGTGATATTCCTTTTAAACACTATACATTTATTGGAATCGGGCCTGGAGCGGGTGGAATAGAACACTTGAACTCTACTACTATTAGTTTTAGTGGTGGTGGTTTAAGTAACCCTGACGGAAGGTTAAGATTGTATAACTTTATTGCGCACGAATATTATCACCATTACAATGCAAAAAGAATTAGACCTATAGAGTTGGGTCCATTCGATTATAAAAATACCAGTAAAACAAGAATGTTATGGGTAGCAGAAGGTTTTACATCTTATTACGAAAACTTGGTGCTTAGAAGAGCCGGTTTATCGAGCCCCGATGAAATGTTAAATTTCCTCAAAAGTAAATTATTGGCCTATGAAACCAAACCTGGACGTTTGTATCAGTCGCTCGTACAGGCAAGTTATAATACGTGGTCTGACGGCCCTTTTGGAAGAACAGAAGACGAAGTAAATCGTACTATCTCATATTATGATAAAGGTCCGGTTGTAGGAATGCTCATGGATTTACACATCCGTAAGGTAACGGATAATAAAAAATCTTTAGACGATTTAATGCGTGTTTTATATTACGATTATAATATTAAGCAGAACAGAGGTTATACCGAGCAAGAGTTCAGAGCAGAGGCTGAGAAAATTGCGGGTGGAGATATGACCGAATTATTTGAATACACCACTACCACTAAGGAGTTAGATTATCAGAAGTATTTGGGTTATGCCGGGTTAAAGATAGATACGGCATATAAATTAATGCCTAACAGATATAGCGGGCTGAAAAATAGAACTAGAAATGATAGCTTATTGGTAAATTCAGTTGATTATGATTCGCCAGCCTGGAAAGCAGGAGTTAGAGCACGTGATATTTTATTAACGATCAATAATGAGAAAGCAACGCAAACTTCTTTAGAAGCGGCAGAAAAGAATTTACCAGCCGGAACAGCTTTAACTATTACTTATTTAAGAGGTACTAACAAAATTGAAACCAAATTGGTGTTAGCTGATAAAAAGGATAGAACGTTTAATATTACGAAGAAAGAAAACCCGACAGCTACTGAGCTGAAAATATACAACAGTTGGCTGAGAGATAGGCATACGGATTAGTAAAATAATAAAAAAAGCGCCTCTAAGGGCGCTTTTTTTATTAAGCTAATTTTCTGTATTTAATTCGTTTTGGAGCAACATCCCCTAAACGTTTCTTTCTGTTTTCTTCATAATCAGAGTAATTCCCTTCAAAGAAATAGACTTCAGAATTTCCTTCGAAAGCCAATATATGTGTACAAATTCTATCTAAGAACCATCTGTCGTGGCTAATTACGACAGCGCATCCTCCAAAATTTTCCAATGCTTCTTCTAATGAGCGAAGCGTATTTACATCTATATCATTGGTTGGCTCATCGAGTAGTAACACATTGGCTCCTTTTTTTAGAGTAATAGCTAAATGAACTCTATTGCGTTCACCACCCGAAAGAACACCAACTTTTTTCTGCTGGTCGCCTCCGTTAAAATTAAATTTAGAGACATATGCACGACCATTCATTTGTTTGGTGCCTAGCAGGATGTTATCTAAACCATCTGTAATATTCTCGAATACAGTTTTATTTGCATCCAAATCATCGTGCATTTGATCTACATAACCTAATGATACTGTTTCACCAACTTTAAATGTGCCACTATCAGGTTGCTCCTGGCCGGTAATTAGTCTGAATAATGTGGTTTTACCTGCTCCGTTTGGACCAATAATGCCTACAATTCCTGCTGGCGGAAGTGCAAAACTTAAGTTATCGAATAACAATTTATCACCATATGTTTTAGAAACATTGGTTGCTTCTATAACCACATTACCCAATCGCGGACCTGGGGGAATAAATAGTTCTAATTTATCTTCTCTTTCTTTACCTTCTTCTGAAGCCAGTTTATCGTAGTTGCTTAATCGGGCTTTAGATTTTGCGTGGCGCGCTTTAGGGGCCATTCTTACCCATTCTAATTCACGTTCTAATGTTTTCTGGCGTTTGCTTTCCGTCTTTTCTTCCTGAGCTAAACGCTTGGCTTTTTGATCTAGCCATGAAGAATAATTTCCTTTCCACGGAATACCTTCACCACGGTCTAATTCTAAAATCCAGCCTGCAACATTGTCTAAGAAATATCTATCGTGAGTAACTGCAATAACAGTTCCTTTGTATTCTTTTAAAAACTGTTCTAACCAATCTATACTTTCTGCATCTAAGTGGTTGGTAGGTTCATCCAATAATAATACATCTGGTTCTTGTAACAACAGACGACACATGGCAACTCTTCTGCGCTCTCCACCTGAAAGTACCGCTATTTTAGCTTCAGGATCTGGACAGCGTAAAGCATCCATGGCTCTTTCTAATTTATTGTCCAGTTCCCATGCATTTAAAGCGTCTATCTTATCTTGTAGTTCACCTTGTTTTTGCATGAGTTTGTCCATTGCGTCGGCATCTTCATACACTTCTGGTAAGCCAAATTTCTCGTTTATTTCTTCATATTCTTTTAAGATAGCAGTTATTTCTGCAACACCTTCTTCTACTACTTCGCGAACCGTTTTTTCAGGATCTAGTTCTGGCTCTTGTGCCAAATAGCCCACGGTATAACCTGGAGAGAAAACAACTTCACCTTGAATAGCTTTGTCTAAACCCGCGATAATTTTTAATAAAGAAGATTTACCTGAACCGTTTAAACCTATTACGCCAATTTTAGCGCCATAGAAAAATGATAGATAAATGTTTTTAAGTACTTGCTTCTGTGGTGGGTAAATCTTACTTACCCCAGCCATTGAGAATATTATTTTTTCGTCCGACATAATTCTTATTTGAATAATAACAAAGATGCCAAAATCTCTAGATAGTTAGAAGCAAAAGTTGAATACTTTGGGGATTTATGTCTGATTTTAATCTTTAATGATAAAAAGTATTCCTAGTGTGTGTTTTTTCCTGTCAATATTTCTCCTTTTAAATAAACTAATTACAAATTGTCAGTAAATTAATATCAATAAAAAACTTACAAAAAAGCAACAAATGCCAAAATTGTGGAGCCAATTACATAAATTGAGTCGATTATCAAGTTTATTTAAATTTCAAGAAAATTGCGGAGATGGGTTTTTTATGATTTCTGAATGTTTAGAAAGTCAAAAAAAGTGGTTTTCCACCAAAATGGCGTAATTGTTGATAAAATTGATAAAACAAGAGTGCCTATTTCTGAAAGTAATTTATAGTTTAGAGCATTCCGTTTAAGGAGACACATATGGAAGCTAAATTTTCACCACAAGTAAAAGATGTGATTTCATTCAGCAGGGAAGAAGCGCTGCGTTTGGGACACGATTATATAGGAACTGAGCATTTATTGCTTGGTTTAATTAGAGAAGGCGATGGAATGGCCATTAAGATTTTACGCGCTTTAAATGTAGATACTGCAAAATTGCGTCGTTCTATAGAAGAGGCAGTTCGTGGAACTTCTAGCGTTACCGTTAATTTGGGAAATATTCCTTTAACTAAAGGAGCTGAAAAAGTTCTTAAAATAACCTATCTGGAAGCAAAAATGTTTAAGAGTGACTTAATTGGTACTGAGCATTTATTGTTGTCTATCTTAAGAGAGGAAGATCACATTGCTTCTCAAATATTATTGCAGTTTAATATTACTTACGACTTGTTTAAACAAGAAGTAGAATTAAATAGAAACGGATTTAAAGACGAACCGCAAAATAGCGCATCCACAGGTGGCGATGATGATTATCGTGAAGAAGAAAGTTTTACAACCCCCAAAAAGGTATCGGATATTAAATCTAAAACTCCTGTATTAGATAACTTTGGAAGAGATTTAACTAAAGCGGCAGAAGAAGGTAGATTAGATCCAATTGTAGGACGTGAAAAAGAAATTGAGCGAGTAAGTCAGATTTTATCTAGACGTAAAAAAAATAATCCGATTTTAATTGGTGAGCCAGGTGTTGGTAAATCGGCTATTGCTGAAGGATTGGCGTTGCGCATTGTACAGCGAAAAGTAAGCCGCGTTTTATTTAACAAACGTGTTGTGACGCTAGATTTAGCGTCGCTAGTTGCAGGAACAAAATACAGAGGTCAGTTTGAAGAACGAATGAAAGCTGTAATGAATGAATTGGAGAAATCTACGGATGTTATTCTTTTTATTGATGAAATTCATACAATAGTAGGAGCAGGTGGCGCATCGGGTTCTTTAGATGCGAGCAATATGTTTAAACCGGCGTTGGCAAGGGGAGAAGTGCAATGTATTGGTGCAACTACGTTAGATGAGTACAGACAATTTATAGAGAAAGATGGTGCGCTTGATAGACGTTTTCAAAAAGTGATGATTGAGCCTGCTACACCAGACGAGACGATTGAAATATTGAATAGAATTAAGGAAAAATATGAAGACCATCATGGAGTAACTTACTCTGATGAGGCAATTAAAGCTTGTGTTTCTCTAACAGCTAGATATATTACGGATCGTTTCTTGCCCGATAAAGCTATTGATGCTTTAGATGAATCTGGTTCAAGAGTACATCTTACCAATATTCATGTTCCTGAAAATATTATTGAGATAGAAAATAAAATCGAAGCAATTAAGGTAGAAAAAACTCAGGTTGTTAAGAGTCAGAAGTATGAAGAGGCAGCAAAATTAAGAGATACGGAGAAGAATCTTTTAGAAGATTTAGACAAAGCCAAAGCTGCTTGGGAAGCCGAAACCAAAAACAACCGATACACGGTTAGTGAAGACAATGTTGCTGAAGTAGTTGCTATGATGACTGGTATTCCGGTTCAACGTGTAGGACAAACCGATAGTGCTAAACTATTGGGAATGTACGAAACGGTTGCTACAAAAATTATTGGTCAGGACGATGCAATAAAAAAATTAACAAAAGCAATTCAACGAACTCGTGCGGGGTTAAAAGATCCTAAAAAGCCAATCGGATCATTTATATTTTTAGGTCCAACAGGTGTTGGAAAGACGGAACTTGCAAAAGAATTAGCTCGTTTCATGTTCGATTCTGATGACGCATTAATTCAGATAGACATGAGTGAGTACATGGAAAAATTTGCTGTGTCGCGATTGGTAGGAGCGCCTCCGGGATATGTTGGATATGAAGAGGGTGGTCAGCTAACCGAAAAAGTGCGTCGTAAGCCTTATGCTGTAATTTTGTTAGATGAGATCGAGAAAGCGCATCCTGATGTATTTAATATTTTATTACAAGTATTAGACGAAGGTCAGTTAACTGATTCGTTGGGCAGAAAGGTAGACTTTAGAAATACAATTATTATCATGACTTCAAATATTGGAGCAAGACAATTAAAAGATTTTGGTCAAGGGGTAGGGTTTACAACGGCTGCAAAAGCTAATCAGTTTGATGCGCATGCAAAAGGTGTTATAGAAAATGCTTTAAAACGTGCTTTCGCCCCAGAGTTCTTAAACAGAGTGGATGATGTGGTTGTATTTAATAGCCTTCAAAAAGCCGATATCTTCAAAATTATTGATATTGAATTAAAAGGTTTGTTTAACCGCATCCGCGGATTGGGTTATGAAATTAAATTAACCGATGTAGCGAAAGATTTCATCGCTGAAAAAGGCTTTGATTCTGCTTTTGGCGCAAGACCTTTAAAACGTGCTATTCAAAAATATTTAGAAGATACAATTGCAGAAGAAATCCTTAAAGGAGAAGTTGCAGAAGGCGATGTTTTAGAGATTGATTACAACAAGGAAAATGACCAAATGACGGTTGCTCATAAAAAAGGAACAAAACGTAAGAAAAAAGAAGAAGGAAGTGTAGAGTAATTAAACTTCTTTATATAAAGTTAAACCCTCATTGGTATTAGCCTTTGAGGGTTTTTTTATGATTGATTTCCGTTAGTCCGAAGTCCGAAGTCCGAAGTCCAAAGTCGAAAGTCAGAGAGTCCGCGAATTTGAGAAGCCTTCACATATATTCCTCCCAGAACACACAGATTTGCACAGGGTAGTTGACCACTTAATATCTGAGAGAATCTGCGTAATCTGCGAGTATAATGTTAGTCAGAAGTCCAAAGTCAGAGAGTCTGAAAAGTCTTCACATATATTCCTCCCAGAACACACAGGCTTGCACAGAATAATTGACCACTTAATATCTGAGAGAATCTGCGTAATCCGTGAGCGTACTGTTAGCCCGAAAGCCCGTAAATTTTTTATCCTTCTCTAACTCACCCTATCTCAATTCGCTTTATCAATGCTTGGTAATAATTTTCATAAGCATCCGCGTTAGTGAATAGGAAAAGAAACGGTTCTATTAATTCTAACTCCATTAATTTGAACTCACCATTTACAATTACCCCGTCAACACGAGCGTATAAGCATCCATCTGCAAATTGTTCCACATATTTTGTCGCTTCACTTAGTAACTCCGGGCTCGGAATGGTCGGATAAATAGCCCCACCTAAGTAATGTTGAACTCTGAAGTCGCCCGATTTAGCTTTTTTTATTAAGCTATGGCTAAATTTACCATCAAAAAATAAGAAAGACCATTCTCCTTCTGTCTGTATTTCAGGAATAAATGGCTGGATCATAAAATCCATAATCGGCAATAAGTTAATCAGCTTATTTTCAATTTCTATTACATTTTCTTTGTTAACCTTAAAAGTATGGAAGGAGCCGCCACTTACACATGGTTTAATAATAACTTGATCTGTATTGTAATATTCAAAATAATCTTGAATAGAAAGTTTGCTTCCTTTTGAGATGTATTGTGTTGGTATAACTGGTAATCCGGCAGCTTCAATTTCGGCCAGATAGTGTTTATCTGAATTCCATTTTACTACAGACGCTGGATTTAGAAGTGGAAGGTTAATGCTTTGTAAATAAGTTAACCACACATAGAAATCATCTATATATTCGAAATAATCCCATGGCGATTTTAACAACGCTAAATCATAGCTTTTCCAGTCTACATTTGGTTCATTCCAGATTACCTTATGAATATGGAGGCCTTTGTTGGTTAAAAAGTCAAATAAAACACTTTCTTCGTCTTCTACCGGCGAATCAAAAGTGCCTATGTTTTTGTAGCATATATAAGCTATATTCATGTGTTGTAATTTTTTAAGGTCTTCTTTCAGAAGGAGACGAATTTATTAATTTTTTACTGTCTCTTGCGTAAATAATTGTAACCAGTATGTTGTTTAAGCGGATTTAATGCAAATATCATTTCCAATATTTTGCATTTTTAATAATAGATATTACTTTAGTTAAAAAACAATTAGAAATATGAAACTGAAACTAATTCTTGGAATATCAACTATGTTCTTTTTTTCAGAAGTTTCAGCGCAAGTTTCTTCTAATGCGTATGTTCAAAAAATAGACGGAACAAAAGTTTCCTTTGAGATGAAACCTATTCCCGCAGGTACGTTCATAATGGGGAGCGATAAGGGAAAAAAAGATGAAACACCTACCCGTAAAGTTCAATTAGATCCTTTCTGGATGAGTACTTACGAAATTACATGGGATGTTTATGAGCTTTTTGTCTACAAAGATTATGAATTGAGTAATAATGAGGGCGATATTCCATCTCATGTAGACGCAGTTACCAGACCTACAAAGCCTTATTTGGATATGACTTTTGGTATGGGGAAGGAAAATTATCCAGCTTTGGCTATGACGCATTATAATGCAATACAATTTTGTAAATGGCTTTATGCGCGCACAGGAGTGTTTTACCGTTTACCTACAGAAGCAGAATGGGAATATGCGAGTAGAGCAGGTACTAATTCTGATTATTTTTTTGGAGAAAGTACCGAAATTCTGGGCGATTATGCTTGGTATAAAAGTAACGGCAACGGTAAGACACATGAAGTAGGGAAAAAGAAACCCAACCAATGGGGATTGTATGATATGTACGGCAATGTTGCTGAGTGGACTTTCGATCAGTATCAGGAAAATTTTTATGCTGAAGATGGTACCGGAAAAACTGTATCGATTAATCCGGTAGCTAAACCAGAAAAATTATATGCACATGTAATTCGAGGCGGTTCTTATGAAGATGAAGCGCTTAATTTAAGGTCTTCCGCCCGTTCTGCTTCAGATCCGGCATGGAAACAGATTGATCCACAAATTCCTAAAAGCAGATGGTGGTTTCCGGAGGCTCCTTTTATTGGTATAAGATTGGTAAGGCCGGTCAAAACACCTTCTAAACAAGAGATAGAAAATTATTATAATATACAACCAATAAACGATTTTTAATAAACTAAACTTCAAAACTAAACTATATGAATTCTGATGAAATGCGTAATAACCGACGCGAATTTTTAAAGGCATCCGCATTAATTGCAGGTGGGGTGATGTTAAATCAATTTGCTTTTGCAGGAATGCATAATTCTGTGGATGATACTATTAAAATAGCATTAATAGGTTGTGGCGATAGAGGTACGGGCGCTGCTTTTCAGGCGCTAAACACCAATGCTAATATAAAATTAGTTGCAATGGCAGATGCTTTTTCAGATCGTTTGGAGAATAGCTACAAGCTTTTGATAGAGAGATATAAAGATAAAGTAGATGTGCCGGACGAAAGACGCTTTGTTGGATTTGATGGTTATCAAAAAGCAATAGCATTGGCTGATGTTGTATTATTGGTAACTCCTCCGGGTTTTCGACCTATGCATTTTGCCGAAGCTGTTAAGCAAGGGAAACACGTGTTTATGGAAAAACCTGTAGCGGTAGATGCTCCGGGAATTAGGCAGGTACTAGCATCAGCGGCCATCGCAAAACAGAAAAAGTTAAATGTGGTGGTTGGCTTACAACGTCGTTATCAGGATAATTACAGAGAAACGTTAAAACGTATTCAGGATGGTGCTATTGGCGATATTGTTGGTGGTCAGGTATATTGGAATAGTGGTGGTGTGTGGGTAAAAAAGCGTGAGCCTAGTCAAACAGAAATGGAATATCAGATGAGAAATTGGTATTACTTTAATTGGTTATGCGGCGATCATATTGTAGAACAACATGTACACAACATTGATGTGGCCAACTGGGTAAAAAATGCCGTTCCTGTATCTGTACAAGGGACTGGTAGTCGCGCATGGCGCACTGGAGTAGATTACGGAGAGATATATGATAACCATGCTGTAGAGCTAACTTATGCCGACGGTTCCGTTATTTATAGTCAATGTAGACATTTTGAGGGAACTTCTAACCGGGTAGATGAAACTTTTCAAGGTACGAAAGGAAGGACTTATTTAGCTGCGGGAAATAATAAAGCTACGCTTTGGGATGCTAAAGGTAATGTGATTTATAACCACGATGGAAAAGGAAATAGAAATCCTTATCAAACAGAGCACGATGAGTTATTTGACGCGGTGAAGAAAGGAGAGTATAAATTTGAAGATGCCGAGCGTGCAGCCAATAGCTGTATGACTTCTATAATTGGACGTTATGCTACCTATTCAGGGAAAGTTATAACTTGGGATGAAGCATTAAATGCTGATAATAGTTTATTTCCGGCCGAGCTTAATTGGAAAGCTAATCCGCCGTTAATGCCTGATGCCAATGGTTTGTATCCGATTGCTATTCCAGGAAAAACAAAAGTTATTTAATATTGAGCTTTCCTAAATATTTTCTGGTATTAATAATGCCATTATTGTTTTTTAATGGACAAAAAATTAAAAAAGAATTTGTTATAAATGGGTATGCACAAGGCACTACTTATTCTATTAAATATTTTGCAAATGATCCGTTAATTAAGAAATCTTCTATAGATAGCATTGTTGGTGTAATAGATCATTCTATGTCGTTGTATCTGGAAAACTCATTAATTAATAAGTTTAATAAGCAAGAACATATTGTATTGATGGACCAACATTTAAGTGCTGTGGTGACAAAATCATTTAAAATTAATAAAGAAACAGATGGTTTTTTTGACATAACTGTTGCTCCTTTAGTACAGATGTGGGGCTTTGGCCCAGTAAAAAATGTAGGGTTGCCTGATAGTAGTCAAGTAGCCGCAGCTTTATCCTGCATAGGTATGAATAACCTGTTTTTAAAGAAAAAGCAGTTGCTGAAAAGCAAAGAATGCGTACAAATAGATTTAAATGGAATAGCGCAAGGTTATACTGTAGATCTTATAGCTGATTTTTTAAAGAAAAATAAAATAAAATCATTTATGGTTGAGTTGGGAGGAGAAATAGTGGTAAATGGAACAAAGCCGGATGGTAATAACTATACGATTGGTATAGAGGGGGTTAGCGAAGCAGAAAATGGAAGAACTATAACAAAAATAATTTCTTTAAAAAAAGGAGCCGTTACTACATCTGGCAGTTATAAATCGTACATTGACAACGAGCGTATGAAAATAAATCATATTATAAATCCGAAAACTGGATATCCGGCTCAAAATAATATAATGAGTGTTACTTTAATAGGAAAAAATGCAATTTCTGCAGATGGGTACGACAATTCTATTTTGTTAATGGATTTAAATCAAGCCATCAACTTTGTTAACAAAAAGAGAAACTTAGAAGCTTATATAATTTATAAAAATTTAGAAGGGAAAGTTGTCGATACAATGACCAAAGGGTTCAAATTAAAGATAATCAATTAATTTAACAAAACCAAAAAATCAAACAAATATGAAAAGATCTGATTTTATTAAAAATAGCGTTTTGGCTACCGGAGCTTTAACTTTTGGAACTGCACTTGGAGTACAGGCCGAAAATATGGATGAAAAAACTGGAAAAGTTTTTAATATGGATTTTGCACCACATGCGGGGATGTTTAAAAATCATGCCGGCGAGTCTTTTTTGGATCAGATTCAGTATATGTACGACCAAGGTTTTAGATCTATTGAAGATAATGGTTTTTTAAATAGGTCTGTTGAACAGCAGGAACAAATTGGAGCACTTTTATCGAAATTAAAAATGCGTATGGGAGTATTTGTGGTAGATGCTGGAGATAATTGGAAAACTTCTTTAACAACAGGGAAAAAGGAATTTAAAGACAGGTTTTTAGATGCTTGCCGTAAATCGGTAGACGCTGCAAAAAGATGTAATGCTAAATGGTTAACTGTTGTCCCCGGATTTTATGAAAGAAGACTTCCTTATGGAAATCAATTTGCAAATGTTGTAGATGCTTTGCGTGCCGGAGCCGAAATTTTAGAGCCGCATGGATTAATAATGGTACTAGAAACTTTAAGTGATACACCTGAGTTGTTTTTGCAGCAAACGCATGAAACTTATGCTGTTTGTAAAGCAGTAAATAGTCCGTCGTGTAAAATATTATACGATATCTATCACATGCAGAAAACCGAAGGACAGCTTATGGTTAATATAGATCGTTGTTGGGACGAAATAGCCTACATTCAAATTGGGGATAATCCGGGTAGAAAAGAGCCTACAACAGGAGAGATAAATTATAAAAATCTGTTTGCGCATATACATAGCAAAGGGTATAAAGGTGTAATGGGAATGGAGCATGGTAACTCAAAACCTGGCAAAGAAGGAGAGTTGCGAGTTATTCAGGCATATAGAGAGGTAGACGTAGTTATATAAAATAGGTTGATCTTTTTTAAGTCTTTGGTTGTTATTACTCGACCATTGTTTTTATATTTCGGCCAAAAAAATAGCTATATATAGCTATTTTTTTAAGGTTTTATTCGGGGTATTTTTGTGATTAGTTTACAAGCAATAAACGTTATGAAAAGCAACTTTCCGGATTTCATAAAAATTACATTTATATTTTTTTTAGTAGTATTTGGACTTGAAGTTCAGGCACAATCGCACAACATAAAGTGTGTGAATTGTAAATTATGGCAACGACCGCCGGATGTAAAAGGCATTGTAAATGATTTTTGTGTGTGTGAAGCTTGTAGAGAAAAAATAAAGAAAGAGGCAGAGGCAAAAGCAGCAGAAGATAAGCGAAGAAATGATATACTCGTTGCGAAGCAAAAAGCTGAGGCAGCAGAGAGAGACCGTAAGGAAAGAGAACGTCAAGCTGCCATACTTGCAGAAAAGAAGAAGAAAGAAGAGTCATTAGCTAGAGCTAGGACTGAAATAGATCAGGCAAGACAAAGAGCAATAGAAATAAACAATCGCCATCCAAATCTTGCAAAGATTCAAGGCAGCAAAACAATTGTGGAGTTAACTGATTTAGATGTTTTTGTGGATGAAAATTTCTATGGAGTTCAATACAGAGGGGAGATTTTATGGAAAAAAAACCATCTTAAAAATCAAATACAGATTAGCAAAGCGGGAAATAATTTTTTCCAGATTTACGATAAAACCCAGTCCTTAAATAAATATCGAATTGTTGATATGTACGGTGCACCTAAAATACTGGATGGTGAAGATTGGGTTAGTCAGATTAATTTTGATCCGGAAAGTAATACATACACAGTTAAAAGAAGATCTGGAAAAACGGAAGTACATCCTGATAAAATAACTTCTACTCCATCTGGAGCGAGATCGCCAAATATTGAAATTAAAGATTTTTATCCTACCAAAGCCACATTTTATGAGCTATGGGGCGAAAGATACAAGATAAATAGAAAGCAATGGGAAGAATATAGAGCCAGAAATCCGAACAGTGGCAGTGTAATAGTTATGACATTTGACCTTAGAATAGCTCCGGGAACGGTTATGATAACTGAAGCCGATTTTACGGTAATAAATAAAAAAACAGGTTATTTTCAGTATACGGCATTCGACTAAATTTTATAAGTATAAAACGAATAAAGGGTTTTGAATTATTAAACAGATTAAGTTATGAATTCTATAAGGTCTATGATTATGCTATTTATACTGGCAATGAATATATTTAATGCTGCTGCTCAAAAAGCACCTATTCCTTATGAGCGGTTAGATTCTTTGTCAAGAATTATCTCGAATATTCAAGTAAAGATGAATAATAAAACTGTTAAAGAAGATAACCGAGATGTAAAAGTGGGGATTCCGGAAGGTAACTTTAAAATATATAACTATAACCAGCAGGCTACAGTAGCTTATTATAAAAATGGTGTGTTAAGAGTACATGATAATATTGATTTAACCAAGGTAGATTATATTAATCAAAATGACGGAGTTATAACCCTCTTTTTTCCTTTTAGATCCATTAGCTATCAAAGTTATAAGGAGGATGGCACGACCTTTAATTTTGGAGAGAGTACACATCAAGTAAATTTTTATTACGAATCCATAAGCGATGGAAAAATCTTACTATCTACTATTTATAATTTAATTAATTTAATAAAGATTGATAGAGGTTTAATTTCAGAAAAAGTAGTGCGGACAGAATGGGTAGATTGGGTAAACCTGCCCAAAGATATGTTCTATAAGGAATATCCAAGGTCCATTTTGGCATGGCCTGGCCGGATTGAGAATTTTGGTAATGATGCCTATAAGCGTGGAGAGTACACCGAAGCGCTATACTGGTATAATAAATTAGTAATTCACAAAGATTTAGCTTTAAAAAACATGGGGCAGATATATTATAATAGAGGTGATTATAAAAACGCACTTAAATATTATGAAAAAGCTGCGGCCAAGAAAAATATCTATTCTATGTATAGTATCGGATATATGTATAACAGAGGGGAAGGAGTGCAATTGAATTATCCTTTAGCAGTTGAGTGGTTGCAAAAAGCTGTGAATGGCGGGTTTAAGGAAGGGATACCCGAATTAGAATTGGCAAAGAAAAATGCTGCTAGGCGGAGATGAGTGGGATCCGGAATTAAAGGTCAAGAATTAATAATTAAATATACATTATGAATATAAAGACAATAATATTCCGAAAAAAATGTGTTATAGCATTTTTAGTGATAGCTTTCTTTAGTTTTTCACAAGCAAATGCACAGAGTTATTACTATAGTCCGTCTGATTTTTCAGAAGGGATGGTTGTAGCCTGGAATAAAAAAAGAGGTGAAGATAACAGGTTAGCAGGTTATGTTAATGAAAATAAGAAAATGGTTATTCCGTTTAAGTATACGAATGCCGAACCTTTTTCAGAAGGATTGGCTGCAGTAGAATTAAACGAAAGGTGGGGGTTTATCGACAAAACCGGCAGAGAGGTAATTCCGCTTAAATATGACTTGGTTTTAAGTTTTGCAGAAAGTGGTGTGTCTATTGTAGAGCTCAATGGAAAATTCGGTTTTATTAATAAAAGCGGAAGCGTAGTAGTTCCCATTAAATATGATAGAGTAATAGGGTTTATTGGAGGAGAGTTTGCCCTAGTAATGCTTAATAATAAGTGGGGACATGTCGATAAAAATGGCAGGGAAGTTATCCCTCTTAAATATAGCAATACGAAGATCTTCAGTGAAGGTTTTAGTGGTGTAAACTTAAATGGTAAATGGGGGTTTATTGATAAAAATGATAATTTGGTTATTCCATTTAAGTATGATGATATTCTTAGCTTTTATGATGACGGGACTGCTCCGGTAAAACTAAATGGTAAATGGGGTTATATCGATAAAACCGGTAAGGAGGTTATCCCAATTATTTTTGATAAAGTAAGTTCGTCTTATTCAAGTTCAATTAAGAAGGTAGTGCTCAATTATAAAGAATTTCAAATCGATAAAAACGGAAATACTTCTAAGGAAGATGCATATTATATTGGTGCTTGTTATTTTAATGGACAAGGTGTACTTAAAAATTCTGAAGAAGCAATAAAATGGTTTACGAAATCGGCAGAGCAGGGATATACAGAAGCCATGTTTGGTTTGGGAACTATGTATGCTCAAGGGGTAGGAACAACTAAAAATTATACAGAATCGTTTAATTGGTTAACGAAGGCATCAGATAAGGGACATCCAACCGCAATGTATAATTTGGGGATTATGTACTATAAAGGTTACGGTACGGATCAAAATACCAATGAAGCAATAAAATGGTTTAAGAAAGCTGCGGAAAAAGGATCTAAAGAAGCAGAAGAAGTATTAAAGGATATAAAATAATATTATGAGGTTTTTTTCTGAACAGAATATATATTGCAGTTAAGTCTAAAACAAGCTGTATTGCACATTAGGTATTTTAAAAGATCCGGAATTTAATACGATTGATTTAATATTTAGGTTGTTTAATTTACAATGTAACTTAAACTGATCTCTTATAAGTTGGGCTATATTCCCTTCTCCGTGCATTCTTTGTCCAAATCTGCTGTCGTTTACATTGCCATTATGACAACTTTGAATGGCATGCCATATTTTATTAAATCTATCCGGAAAATTTTTCTTTAGCCAATCTTCAAAAATTTGTTCGATAGCCCCGTTTAATCTTACAATTGTATATCCTGCTTGTGTGGCTCCTGCCTGAGCTATTGCCTTTAAAATGTTTGGGATCTCATGGTCGCTCAGGCCGGGAATAAGAGGAGCCACCATTGCACCTGTCTGAATACCTTTGCTGCTTAATGCATCTAAGGTTTTAAGTCTTTGTTTAGCAGTGGCAGTTCTGGGCTCCATTACTGCTCTTAATTTTTCGTTCAGGCTATTTATGGATAGGAAAACTGAACATAAATTTTGTTTCGCCAATTCCTGTAAAATATCAACATCGCGTAAAATCAGCGAGTTTTTGGTGATGATACCAACGGGTTGCTTGTAGGCTAATGCTATTTCTAGTATTTGTCTAGTAAGTTTATACTTTCGTTCTGCGGGTTGGTAACAATCTGTATTTCCAGAAATAGATATAGTTTCTGCGTTCCATCCTTTTTTCTCCAGAAACTTCTTGAATAAAGATGGTGCATCCTCTTTTATAATAATTTTTCTTTCAAAGTCTAACCCAGCACTAAACCCCCAGTACTCGTGCGAATTACGAGCGTAGCAATAAGTGCAACCATGTTCACATCCCTGATAGGCGTTTAATGAGTAAGTCATCCCGACGTCGGGACTGGTAACCTTGTTAACGATTGTTTTATTCTTACCTGTTATGAATTTTGTTTTCGAATGCTCTTCTTCCCAATCATCTATTCCTTCAGAATGTTCTTTCAAGTATTTATCCTGAAGAAATTTATTGTGTACGTTTAACTGGGCTCCACGTCCTTTAAAATAAGAACAGTCATTTACTGCAACATCATTCATTTAGTAAAAATACTAAAAATATTAGTAAAATAAAATTATTTTAGATAGCTAGGGAATTAGAAATTGACAATGGAAAAGAATTATAAGTTGAAAATTTTGTCGTTTTAGTTATTAAATAACTTTATTGTTTCTTTTATTTGTTTTAAAATCATTATATTGTTGTGTTAATTTATAGTTATGAGTCTAATTATTAATACAGATCTGTCACTAGCATTCTTAAAAATAGCGCAAATTTCAAATCTTTCACCAATTAATAGAGAGGTAGCTATTGCTATTTCAAATAGTAAAGTTCATCTTAATTTAATTAAAGAGCTTGCTCTAGCCCATAATTATAGCTCAGAGGAAGCCGTTAAAATAGAGTTATTAGATTTAGTACTTCATTATATTTTCTATATTTTAGAAGACCACGAGATTACCTCCGATGAAGTTGATAATGTAAAGAGGCTAAAAATGTTTTTTAAAATAAAAGGAGATATGTTTTATAGACATAAGAGTTTTCCTATTAAAGAGATTATTTTTAAGCAGATTCAATGGATGTATCGCAATGATGACAAAATAAGCAATGAGGAGGCCTTACAGAAAGTGTATTTACAAGGTATTTTTGACTTAAGTTATGATCAATTCAATGATTTTAATAAACTTGAAGTTTATGAAGCGTTAAGAAGGGGAGCAGATTTAAAAAATTTAGATACTGTTTATTTTGATAAGGATAATGTCTCTTAGCTAGTTTTGTATGATTTTTAATTAATGCTTTCTTTATCATGGTAACTCATATTCCATCGGTAGTTGATCGCCAATTTTTTCGTAAGCAAAATATCCGGCAAATAATGAGTTTGCAGGTTCGGCCGTATTACCATTTCTATAAAAGCGAAGAGGTAGGCTGTAAACCGTTATTCGAGATACCTGACGGCTTCTATAATCTAAAGGTCGGGATTGTTGATACCCACTTCTTACGAAGTTAGCCGGTTCACGTTCTTTAGTGTATACGATGTATAAATCGTCAGAAAAGTTAATTTCAAATACTCCGTTTATATTCTCCTTTACCAAGGTGTCTAACTTTATGATTTCATTACTTAAAACGTCAAGTTTAGGAGATTCAAAGCTGATTATTGAAGTGTTCCGATTCGGTGTTGGAGAGCTGGAAATTTTGTGTAATATAAATCCGTCTTTGTACGTAGATTTGTTGGCTAGAGATCTGAAGAAATGCAAAGGAGATCCATTGTAAGCAATTATTCGTGCTTTAAGCCATTGGTTTTGCTGGTTTTTAGTGCCAGGCAACTCCTCAAATGCTGGATAACCTTCATAATACACAATACCGGTTCGAAAATTATATTCAAAATGTTGTAAAAGGTAATTAATCTTATAGCCTAACCCACGATTTTCTATTTGAATTAATTGATCAGATTTTACAACTAAAGTGCGCGTTTCGTCATTAAAATCTACTTCTAAAACTTCAGGATTCAGTATTTTAGATTTCAGAGAGTTAACGGTTTTTCCTAAAAATTGCTCTCTAAATAAATCAATATATCTGTTTCTATTTGCGTCAGGTCTAATTACAACCTCATTTATACCAACAATATTTTCTTTTAAAATTATATTTAAGAATAACGATTTATTCTCAACAATAATTGGCATACGAGTAGCAGTCATGCCGATCATTTGAACTAAAATGTCGTAATTTCCATTTTCTAATGAAAAATTAAACCGACCATTCACATCTGTAACTTTTGCTAATTTGGTGCCAGCAACGTAAACTGCCGCACCCGGAATGGTTTCACCTTTTTGATCTTTAACTACCCCAGTCAATTCAAAAGTTTGTGCAAATCCAATAATTGGGAATAGTAAGATGGTAATGAAGATTTTTAATTTCATAACAACTAACAATGTAGTTAAATATAATTGTTTTTTTTTAAAACCAAATAATCAGCCGAAAAATATATTCAGTTTAAATACAATCTATTGTATTTCTAAATTGTAATGTTACGTGGATATTTAACTAAAGCTTATAGGATATGTTAATTAAGGGGTTCATTAAATTCATTAATAAATATGATCGTAATAATTTTAATTAGGCTGCTAACTCTAGAGTTAATTTCGTTGCTTTATGTCGATAACATATTGATACTGTTTAGAATATTAATTTTCTATCAAAGCTGATACGTATCGAATTTGATACCTGAATAATTTCTTTAATTGATAAACGACTCATTTTTTTGAGATAAAAGCAGATGTATGAGTTAATAAAGTTGAAATATTTATAGAATACTTAAATACGAAAATTACAAAACTAAATTTAAAATGAAAAAACGCTCTTTTTTGGTAATCTTTTGTATTGGAATAGGTGCGGCATTCGCTCAAAATGAAGGGAATGGTAATCTTAAAACCTACGCCAGTGTAAAAGAAGCGCTGATTGCAGAAAGAAATTTCTCGGGAAATTCTGGGCCGGCAAACTTAAACTGGATAGATGAAGGAACTCAGTTTTCTTATACTACTTCTTCTGGAACAGATAGTGAAATTAGAAAATTTAACCCCAAGACCTTAAAAGACGAATTAATCTTTACAACTAAAGGATTAACTTTTCCGGGAGAATCTAAGGCTTTTGTGTACTCATCTTTCCAATGGTCTAAAGATTCAAAATTTATTGTTTTTCAAACTAACTTCAGAAGAGTTTGGAGAAGATCGGGAACTTCAGATTATTATCTCTATTCTTTAGATTCTAAAAAGCTTCAATTAGTAGCGAAAGATGCTCGAACTGCTCAACTTTCTCCAGATGGAACTAAAGTAGGATATGAGCGTGACGGTAATATGTTTCTTTACGATTTAGCAGACTTTAAAAATACACAGCTTACTTTTGACAATAAGCCATTCTTTTATAATGGGCGCTTTGGATGGGTATATGAAGAAGAGTTTGGGTTGGGGCAGGCTTGGGAATGGTCGCCTGATAGTAAATACATCGCTTTTTGGCAAACTGATGAGAGCATGGTGCCTATCTTCAAGATGACAGATTTCTCCGGCCAGCATGCGCAATATTCTGAAATTCCTTATCCAAAAGTAGGAGATCCTATACCAGAGGTGAAAGTTGGAGTGGTAAACGTTGGAACAAAAGGGATAAAGATGATGGATGTGGCAAGCAACAAAGGTTATATTCCCAGATTGTATTGGACCGCAAATTCAGGTACTTTAGGAGTGGTGCATTTAAACAGGAAACAAAATCATTTGAAATTATCTTTCTTCGACTCGGCAACGGGACATGGCAGACTCATAATGGAAGAGCAATCTAAAGCATGGATAGACTTATTGGATTTCAATGGAAGTATGCATTACTTCTTCTTTCCAGATAATAAGGAAGAGTTTTATTGGCTTTCTGACCGCGATGGATGGAGCCACATTTATAGATATGATTACAATGGTAAGCTCATTAACCAAGTTACGAAGGGCAATTGGGAAATTTCTGAATTAAAGTATGTGGATGTAAAATCTAACACCATTTATTATACCAGCACAGAAGCTTCCTCATTGGAACGCCAGTTATATAGTATAAATGTAGATGGGAAAAACAAACAAAGGTTAACTTCAGAAGAAGGTACACATCAGGTAAATGTATCGCCTAATGGCCATTATTTTATGGACTCTTATTCTAATGTTACTACACCCAGACAAGTTAAATTAAAATCTGGGAAAGGCAATTTGGTGCATGTTTTTCAGGAAAATAAGCAGGTGCTTGATTTTATTTCTAAAAATTATTACGCTCCAAAAGAGTTATTCTCATTTATCACATCAGAGGGAGTAAAATTAGAAGGTCATATTATTAAACCTAAAGATTTTGATGAAAACAAAAAATATCCAATGGTAATGGATGTGTACGGCGGACCAGGAGCAAAATTTGTTACCAACTCCTGGACTTCTAGTGGATGGGCAACATATATGTCTCAAATTGGTTATGTAATTGTTAATGTAAACAACCGTGGCTCTGGAGGCTACGGTAGAGATTTCCAAAAAATAGTATATAGAGAAAATGGAAAACACCAAGCGCTAGATTTTGTAGAAACGGCTAAATATTTTGGAGCAAAATCATGGATAGATAAAGACAATATTGCCATAAAAGGGACCAGTTTTGGCGGATTCGCTTCAAGTTTTACCATGTTAAAGCATCCTGGTGTATTTAAAGCAGCAGTTGTAGGGGCACCAATTACAGATTGGAAGCTATATGACGCAACTTATTCAGAAAGGTTTATGGATCTGATAGAAGATAATAAAAATGGTTACGAAGCTACATCGCCGGTTGGTTTGGCCGCTAACTTAAAAGGATATATGTATCTAGGTCATTCTGCTATGGATGACAATGTGCACTTTCAAAATTCAATGCAGTTGGTTACTGCGTTGATTAATGCAGGTAAAGATATTGAGTTAAAAGTCTATCCTCAGGGCGGGCACTCAGTTTCTTACAACACCATTAGCAGATATTTATACTCTGCACAGCATGTCGACTTTTTGAATAGAGCTTTAAAGGGAGATTTTAAAACCAATGAGGTTTTAAAAATTAATGATTAAGGAAATATCTAAATAAAGAAAAAGTGCCTCTAAATATTTAGAGGCACTTTTTTATAGAATATGTATTAGAAATTATCCTTCTAGGCCCATTTTCTGCATAACGATGTCACTAACACCTGTTGATGAATAACCTCCGTCATGGAATAAGTTCTGCATGGTAACCATTCTGGTTAAATCAGAGAATAGGGTAATACAATAATCGGCACATGATTCTGCATCGGCATTTCCTAGGGGAGAAATAGCCTGAGCATAGTCATAGAAATCACCAAAACCTTTAATTCCAGTTCCTGCGGTTGTTTTGGTTGGCGATTGAGACACCGTATTAATTCTCACTTTTTTCTCAACTCCATAATGATAACCGAAACTTCTGGCAATTGATTCTAGCATAGCTTTAATGTCGGCCATGTCTGTATAAAAAGGATATGTTCTTTGCGCAGCCATGTAGGTTAACGCCACTACGCTTCCTCCTTCTGCAATAGCATCTAATTTTTTTGCTACTGCTAACATCTTATGTAAAGTCATAGCAGAAACATCAATTCCTTTCATGAAATAGTCATAATTGCTTTCTGTATAAGGAATTTTTTTACGAATGTTTACACTCATCCCAATTGAATGTAAAACGAAATCTATTTTACCACCTAAAATTTCCTGAGATTGTGTGTATAGATTGGTTAAGTCGTCTACATTTGTTGCATCGGCAGGAATAATTTGTGAGCCGGTTTTTTCTGCTAAATTATTAATTTCTCCCATTCTCATCGCAATTGGAGCATTTGTAAGAACAAAAGTAGCACCTTCTTCGTGTGCTTTTTCTGCAACCTTCCATGCAATAGAATTTTGATCTAAAGCACCAGTAATAATTCCGCGTTTTCCTTTTAATAAGTTATACATAATGTGTGTGATATTTAAAGCTCTTTTGAGCTATGTTCTATTTATGGTATTTTTAATATATCGTTCGTAAATATATTTTAAATCTACTTAAACGAAGGTACAATTTTTTATTTAACCCAATAATTCTCTGGCGTTATCTCTCGCAGAGGCAGTTGCTTCGTGGCCACTCAGCATTTCTGCAATTTTATTTACTCTTTCTTCAGGAAGTAGTTTCTCAATTTTTGTATTTGTTTGACCGGCGTTTTCGTCTTTATATACATGAAAATGGCAACTCCCTTTAGAAGCAATTTGCGGTAGATGTGTGATGGTTACAATTTGCATTTGTTTTGTAAGGTTTTCCATTACATCACCAACTTTTCTAGCTACATCACCCGAAATTCCAGTGTCTATTTCATCAAAAATTAAAGTTGGTAGAGCAGTATTTTTAGAAATTAGGGATTTAACGGCCAACATAAATCGGGAAAGTTCTCCTCCAGAAGCAATTTTATTTAATGGTGCCGGAGTTTGACCAGCATTGGCCGAAAATAAAAAACTGAGTTTGTCAATTCCATTAATCTGATATTCTTCAACAGGGAGCTGCTGATTCCGAATTTCTAAAACAGCATTGGGCATTCCAACTTTTATAAGTATCTCCAAAATCTCTGCTTCAACTTTTTTAAACACCAATTGCCTGTTTTTAGATAAAGTAACTGCTGCTGCTTGAAGTTCCTGGTCTATTCTGTTAACGTTCTTTTGTAAAACATCTATTTCCTCATCAGCCGTGCTAAAATTTAAAAGAGATAGAGATAAATCATTTTGAATTTTTAATAAATCGGCATTCGTATTTACTCTATGTTTTTGCTGTAGGCCATAAATTAAATCTAGGCGCTCATTTATTGTTTCAACTCTAATTGGATTATAAACGATTTTTTGTTCTAAAAAAATTAGTTCTGAACTGATGTCTTTTAATTCGATAACAGCACTTTGGAGCCTTATATTTAAACTAGCTATATCTTCATTATACTGATCTATCTGATTTAGTCTGTTTACAGACAATTTTATTGCACTTAAGGCCGATTGTTCATTTTCTGATAAGAGATCACAGGCTTCGTTTAAGTTAACTTTTATGAGTTCTGCGTGGTTTAACTGTGCTAACTCATGCTCTAAATTGGTTTGCTCGTGCTCATCTAAATTAGCTTGCTCTAACTCATTAAATAAGAATTTATTTAAATCGAGTTCTTTTAAGGCAGCAAATTGAAGGTCTATTTTTTCCTTCAAAATACGCTTATCTTGTTGTAAGCTTTTAAATTTAGATCGATAATCGCTTAACGCTTTTGAATGAGCTGCGATACTGTCTACAATAGCTAATTGGAATTTTTCATCATTTAACTCCAATATTGCATGCTGTGAATGAATATCGATAAGTTGTTCTCCAAAAAATTTTAGTTGCGTTAAATTTACTGGTGTATCATTAATAAATGAACGTGATCTTCCATCGGCAGTTATTTCTCTCCTTATAATTGTTTCTTCTAAGGTATCTACTTCCAGTGCGTCATATAAAATTTTAAATCGTTCTTTAGAAACAGAGAACTGACCTTCAATAACACATTTTTTTTCTTGATTAAAAAAGTATTTACTTTCTGCTCTTTGGCCAAGAATAAGAGATAGTGCACCTAAAATTATTGATTTTCCTGCACCTGTTTCACCTGTAATAATATTTAATCCTTTGTCAAATTCTATATCAATAGAATCTATAAGCGCATAATTCTTAATCGATAATCTTTGAAGCATATAGATGCTAAATTACAAATTACATCTGTAAGAAAATAAAAAAGCGTCTTTGTTTTTAACAAAGACGCTCATGTGATAAAATAAAGTTTTTATTTTACGTTGACTGTTTTAATGGTAATTGTAGAATTGCTTGAAACGGGTTTAGCTTTAGACTTACTTTTTGAATTTTTCTTTTTTAACTCCTCTACATTATTGTTGAATTTTTGTTTAAGCTGTAAATCTTTTTCACTTAAAAGTTCTAAGTCTATTTTGTTCAGACTTCTATTTATTACAACTGATTTTATTGCGTTGGGTGAAGGTGTTACAGGTGTAGCGTATCCTTGTGCTCTAACAGGATCTCCTGAAACAGAAACTGTTGCCAATTTATTGGTAACTGCTACGTCTTTATAAAGAATACTATCGCCCGTAACAGAAATTGTAGGCAGAGCATTTAAAAGTAGCTTAATAGAATCTGCAAATTTATAGCTGACCTGAACTGCTTTACCATCTATTTCCACTCCTTTAACACGAAAATTTATATTTGAGTTATTTTGTTGATAAAGTTCTTTCCATTTTTCTCTTTCTTCAGGATTTGTAAACTGAGTTGATAAATCTATTCCTGTTCTTTTAAATGCAGCAATTGCTTCACCATTTAAAGGATTTCCTCTTTTTACAATACTTATGCTCTCTATGCTATCCGGATGTGAAGAAGACTTTCTAGATTTAAATCCAACAACCTGAAAAGAATCTGTATTAAATGTAATAGGCCCTTTATAAAAAAAGTGTTTACCCGGATTTGTTACTCCCGATCTTTTATAAAAATTAGTAATCTTTAAACTATCCGGAAGCTCGGCAAGACTAATATAGTCTGTTGTTTTTCCGTTGTGATCCGTAACAGATATTTTTATTTTTTGTTTATTTTTGATAGTATCAGAAACTAATACAAAAGCCTGTTTTGAAGATGGAGAAGTTGGGAATATTTCTATTTCTCGAATATTTTTAGTTATTTCTGTAGCTTTTTCTTTTACGGTAGGGTTGGTCCATGCTACAGACAACAGCCCCGCTACTGCAAGTGTTAAAGCAGCTAATTGTTGTTTGATGTTTAAATAATTCGTTTTCATGTTGGTAATTCTCTTAATTCTTTGATACAAATGTTGAGTATTACCAGTTGCTGCCATGGCTGGTTGGGGTGCATTTTCGTGTTGAAAAACTTCCAATTGCAACAGTGTGTGAGCATAGGATAATGGCTTCCCTGATATATTCACCACTAAATCGTCGCAAGCATGCTCTCTTTCAATTTGAATAAATTTACCGGTTAACCAAATAAAAGGGTTAAAGAAAAGCAGCGTTTCGATACAGGTTTTAACTATATTTAATAGGTAATCATTGCGTCGAATATGCGATAGTTCATGAATTAGAATTGCTTCTACCTGCTCTTCATCCAGTTGATTTATAAGTGCAACAGGAAATAACACTATAGGTTTTAAATATCCCGCTACTACCGGAACAGTTACCAAACTGGAAAGATGAAAGCTAATTTGCTTGTCTAAATTCAAGGAAGCTTTTACTTTTTCGAAAGAATCTACCCAACTTTGAGGAATGTTAGATAAGGCTGTTTTTTTAATCTTTTGAAGGAATAAATATCCTTTTATAACCACAATTAATTGAATAATAATTCCGATTAAATACATGGTAACCACAATAGGGAAAAGTGATTCGGCTTTTTGAGCAAATGTTTCCGGTATTTTATTTGCAAATGCGCCCAGTTCATACATATTTAAATCTACCCCAGATTTTAAAGCTTTATTTACCTGAGTTAGCTGGTTAACAAAGGTAACGGCAAACCATACAAACATTGCTATGAGCGTTCCATATGATAAATTATGTCGGTAAGACGATTTCATCTTAGGTGTTAAAAGCAATATAATTAATAGAATGGCATATAAAATGCCACTTTGCCAAATAGAGTTTAATATGCTCCAACCAAACGCATAAACGATATCTTGAAAAATAGTGCCCATATTATTTTCTGTCTAAATTGTCCAAATACTTTTTTATTTGATCTAGTTCTTGAGTAGTGGCTTTATGATTACCTAAAGCCTGCATTACCAATCTAGCTGCAGAACCGTTAAAAGCATTGTCGATGAGTTTATTTAATAAATGCTGTTGAGTGGCCTGTTGATTTACTGCTGATGTGTATATATGCGTTTTAGAGTCCGTATTTCTAGATACTAAACCTTTTTCGTGCATAATTTGCATCAGTTTCAATGTTGAAGTATAGCCCACATCTTTAGATTTTAAAAGCTCTTCGTGTACGGTACGAACAGTACAGCTACCTTGTATCCAAAGAATTTGGAGAATCTCTAACTCGCTTTCAGTAGGTTTTAAATTAATCTTATCCATGCATATACGAATTGGTTCGTAATCAAATGTACGATAAGATTCGTATGACCCAAAATATTTAACAAATATTTAACACAATTGAAAAGATGGTAGGATATTCAGTAAAAAAAGCTTATTGTTGTATCATCGATTGGTATTTAGTCTGATTAGCAGGATCTATCTCAGTTAAGATATTAAAAGCCTTTACGCGCTCATTTAGTTCAGTAAGTTTTAGAACATTGATTACTTCATCAGCTTTTGCTGCCAAATAAATATTAGGGAATATGGATCCCATTTTTTGTTTATCTAATTGTTGAAGTGTAGACAACATATTTAGAATTGAATTAGCAGCCTGATTTTTTCTTTCTTGCAGTAAATCTAATCCGTTTCTATGGTAATCGTATATAAAGGCACGCAAGTTATTAAAAGTAAAATCCTGTAAATTTTGGTTTAGCCAAAATCTATTTCTTAATCCATCGCCTGCGCGCCATCCTTTGGTGCCAGAGTTTTGCGAGTAATTAATGATAGTTAGCGCTTTACTGTAGTAGGGGGTACCACCTAATTTCGAGAAGCTATCTTTATCTAGTCCGATGATGGTATTCGCATAAAAACCTAATAATGAGCTTAGATTAGAAATGTAGTTTTGTTCTGAAAAATCTAAAGGTTGACCTTCTATAAAAGAGAAATCAAAATCTTTATCAATATAATTTAGTAAAATACTACTATAATCAGATCCATACACGGGTCTTGTAGATTGAATTTGGGCTTCTGCTTTGTAACCTGCATTTCCATCCCAGGCAGTTATGGTGATAATTAAATTGCAGTTTATTCTTTCTTGGGGCTGGTAATTTTCGGTAGTCCATTTAGTGTTATTCAGAAATTCTCGAATGATATTCTGCAATAAGTCGGTATTCCTTTTATTTATATTTGGGACTTGCGGAGCTATTACCTGTACATTTGCCATCAATTCTTGAGTAAATGACGTATAAGGTATAGCGAATAGTATGAATATTAACCAGATTTTTTTCATTTGGAAGGGATTAGCTTACAAATTTCGTTGCATATATCAGATGCTACTTCCTGTTTACTCTTAGCATTAAAAACAACTTTCTCTTTATTTTTATTAAATATAGTGATTTTATTGGTGTCTTTTTTAAATCCGGCTTCTGGATCATTCATAGAGTTGAGCACTATTAAGTCTAAGTTTTTTTGTGTTAGCTTTTTAATAGCAAATGCTTCTTCATTATTAGTTTCGAGGGCAAAGCCGATTAACAATTGATGAGCAGGTTTAGATTTCCCTAATGTGGCTAATATATCTGTCGTTTTTTTTAGCTCTAGGGTAAGAGTTCCTTCTTCTTTTTTAATTTTAAGGTCTTCGGGATTTATCGGCGTATAATCAGCCACTGCGGCACTCATTACAATAATATCTGCGTCTGCGTGTTGAAGGCAGGCGTTTAACATATCTGCAGCGCTTACTACATCTATTCTATCTTTAACAGATAAAGATTTTTCGTAAGTGGGGCCTGTAATTAAAGTAACATTTGCTCCCAAGTTATTGAGAGTATTGGCAATTTCAAATCCCATTTTTCCTGAAGAATGGTTACCTATAAATCGGACAGGGTCTATTGCTTCATAAGTTGGGCCAGCGGTTACAACGGCTTTTAATCCAAATAAGGGTTGTGCGGCTTTAAGATGGTTTTCTATGAAAGAAATAATTTCTTCGGGCTCTTCCATTCGGCCCTCGCCAAATAAACCACTAGCCAGTTCGCCAACTCCGGGGGTTATTATGGTATTTCCGTAAGCTTTTAATTGATTAATATTGTCGGTTGTAGAACCATGTTTCCACATATCGAGATCCATGGCTGGAGCAAAATAAACCGGACATTTGGCTGAGAGGTAAACGGCGGTTAGTAAATTATTGCAGATGCCATTCGCACATTTAGAAATTGTATTGGCGCTGGCTGGGGCAATAATCATTAAATCTGCCCACAAACCTAGTTCTACATGATTGGCCCAAACTCCTGTTTCCTCATCGAAATAGTTTATCTCGACAGGATTTTTAGAAAGCGTAGCAAGGGTTAGTGGGGTAATGAAATGGGCTGCATCGTGCGTGAGCACCACTTTAACGTTTGCGCCAGCTTTAACAAGCAATCTAACTAAAGAAGCCGATTTATAAGCTGCAATACTGCCGCAAACGCCTAGGAGTATATTTTTGTTATTTAGCATGGGTTAATTGCAAGGTATGCAAAAATTCCATTGCAAAGTATTGTTATTGCTCTTTTGAAGGATTTCTATGGTAAACTTTACCATTTAAAAACTCATCAATTGCAATAAGTGAAGGTTTAGGCATACGCTCGTAATGCTTACTGATTTCAATTTGCTCACGGTTTTCAAAGATTTCCTCTAAGTTATCGTTACTAGAAGCAAATTCAGCTAATTTACCATGAAGCTCTTCTTTCATGTTGTTTGAAATTTGATTAGCTCTTTTGGAAATGATCACTAAAGATTCATACAGGTTATCTGTAGATTGATCTAGATCATGTACGTTGCGTGTAACGGTTGTATTAGGAACCGCTGCTTTAGTATTTTTATCCATTATTTTTTGATGTTTTGATCGTTTTGCTGTTAATTACGCTATCCTGCTCTGCAGTTTTCTGTAATAGTTCTTTATATTTTGCTTGCTCTAATGCAATTTCTGCAAGTTGTTTCTGTGCTGCTGCAATATTTTTTTCAGTTTCTACTTTTAACTGATCTGCTTCTTTTTTGAATTTGCTTTGTGGGAACTCTTCGATAAACTCGTTGTAATAACCCAGAGCTTCATCATAACGCTCTTCTTGTCTAACAACTAAACTATTTTTAGCAAATAGATGTTGAGATTTGAATATTAAGAAATTGATTTCTTCAGCATATTTAATATCCGGATAATCAATTTGTGCATTTTTTAAAGCAATAACTGCCGATTTATAGTTGTAAACATCGTATGCGCCTAATAAATAATACATTTTAGCGTTGTTAAATGCTTTTAACTCTAATTTATCACGTAGATTGCTAATATAATCAGAAGCTTGTGCTGCTCTGGTACTTGTAGGGTATAAGTTAACAAATAACTGAAGCGCATCAATTGCCTTATAGGTGTTTTCTTGGTCTAATGCAGGCTCCGGAGAGTCTAGATAATAGCAATAAGCACTCATATATCTACATTCTTCTGCATTAGCACTTGTTGGATAATTGTCTGCAAAATATTTGAACTGAAATCTTGCGGTTGTATAATCCTTTAAACGATATAATGTATAAGCATAATAATAATTTAGGTCCTCAGCTTGTTGCTGACCGCGATACTTTTGTGCTAAGTCTTCGAATAGAATTAGAGCTTTAGAATAGCTTTTTTTATTATATAAGCTCATAGCTTCCTGATATTTCTTAGTAACATCATTACTAAGTCTTATCGTTTCGAAACGACTTTTACATCCCCAAATAGTTAGAATAGATAGGGACAAGCATATAATAAATAGGCGTTTAAATTTAAACATTTTGCAAAGATAAGGATTATTACGATAAGGTCAATAAAATATCCTACTAAGCTATGTATTGGAAAGCATTTAGATGCTACACTTAACAAAATTTAACAATCTTAACGATACTTTTATCTTTTCTATTTTCTTTTGGTAACAGGTCAAAATATATATTATCATTTTAATGTGTTGTAATTCAAGTAGCTGTATCTTTGTTAAGGTTGTATGGTAAAATATCCAGTTAAGCTTATAATTTGTCAGTCTAAATGATATATATAAATGAATAGCTATTTATTAAGTGTACTAAAGCAGTTTAAATATTACAAGAAGTTGGCAGATCAATCTTTTGATCGATTGTCTGAAGATGAAATGCTTTGGCAATATAATGCAGAAAGTAATAGTATTGCTATGATTATTTGTCATGTTTCTGGAAATATGAAATCGCGTTTTACAGATTTCTTAATAAGTGACGGCGAAAAGCCCTGGAGAAATAGGGATGAGGAGTTTGTAAATAAACTTGTTACCAAACAACATCTGTTGGATGTATGGGATCAGGGGTGGGCATGTTTGTTTGAAGCAATAGAACAGCTTCAAGCGAATGATCTAGAAAAAATAGTATATATAAGGAATGAAGGACATACAGTGGTAGAAGCTATTAACAGGCAGTTGGCTCATTATCCTTATCATATAGGTCAGATTGTGTTTGTGGCTAAAATGTTGAGGAATGAAGATTGGAAGACTTTATCTATTGCGAGAAATAAATCGTCCGATTACAATTCTCAGAAATTTGGACAAACGAAGGGTAAGAGGCATTTTACGGATGGGTTGTAGGAGAGAATTGAAGTATAGTATATATAAGGTATAGGTTTTTTTATAGGCTGGATTTTTGAAACGTACTTGTTTGAATAAAAGATCTAGCAGGGATGTGTTCGTTTTCGTAAAAGGTGAAAATAGGGTATAGGCATTTTCGAGGCTTAGCGTAGTAGTCTAAGAATCTTAAGAGGGTTTTGCTTACGCAATGGCATGCCTTCGCTCTTCGCGGCGGAATAGTACTTAATAGTTATCGTCATTGCGAGGTACGAAGTAATCTTAAGAAGGTTTTCTGTGCTGTTATCCTCGAGGCTTAACGTATCGGAAATTTATTTCTGTTGAAAAAGCATCTTATTATATATGGTAACGTTCCTTTTTCCCGCTTTTTCCTTTCAGCTTTCAGCTTTCAGCTTTCCGTCTTTCAGCTTTCAGCTTTCAGCTTTCCGCTTTCCGCTTTCCGCTTTTCGCTTCCGGTTTTCATTTTTTCTTATTGTGGATCATAGAGTTAAGTAAATAAGGTT